>NZ_JACCGK010000044.1 GCF_013416325.1 Vreelandella sedimenti | reverse complement strand
ACTCATAGAGGTCTCTCCGAATGACGATAAAAGGCAAGCCTCACAGCCTGAAGGGCGAGCACCGTTCAGGCTGAGGGAAGAGTAATCTCATGGGGTTTATGCAGCCGTCTCGGCACGCATGTGCAAGCGAAAGCGCGCTATCTGGATGATTTGATTAATGGCTGTTTGTCGCTCGGTTACGGCGTCGTTTTCAAGTCGCTTTTCGAATGCATCGAGAATGGCGTGACGATCAAGCCCTTTAACGGCAATCACGAAGGGGAAGCCGAACTTATCCTGGTAAGCCTGATTCAGCCGTTGGAAGCGCTCAAACTCTGCAGCGGTGCACTGGTCTAGGCCTGCTCCCGCCTGTTCACGGGTGGAGTCCTGGGTTAATTCGCCGGCCAAAGCGGCTTTTCCCGCTAGATCAGGGTGAGCGCGGATAACGGCAATTTGTTCATCAATCTCTGCGTTGCGAAGCACTGCTCCCATGCTGTCTGCTAATACGTCGGCATCATCATGCTGGGTGGTAAGGCCTTGTTTCCAGGCAGTTTCTGCTACCCATGGCGAGTGTTCGAATATATCGCCGTAATGGGTAAGAAAATCTTCTAAATCAAGGCTGCTAGGACGCGCTGCGTTTGAAATTAGCAACAATGTATGCTCCTTTTGTATTTTATTGTCATTCTTATTGTATACAATAAATATAGATAAATGTACTCTAAAAAGTGCTGTTATCGAAAAAAAATGGTTGTTTACGCCGGCAAAAACATTCGCGGCGTTAAAAAATGCGTCTAAAAAATCAAACAAAAGGGGTTTTCGCATGTTGAAGAGAAACCAAGCAGTGGCTAAGTATGTGTCGGTGGCCACACTTCTTGGCTGTATGTCGGCAGGTGCTCATGCGGCGGCGTGGAGTGATACGTTTGTGGGTTATCGCTATGGAACACAGTTTATGGAGCCTAATAACCCTGAAAATGTGGAGAAGCATATTCTCCAGTTCACCCATGTAAGTGGTTATTCACTGGGACAAAACTTTTTCAACCTGGATCTTCTACAGTCCAGTAATGAAGATCCCGCCAGCAACAGTGACTCAGGGGCAACGGAAGCGTACTTGACGTACCGCCATCAACTGCATGCGGGGAGCGTGTTTGATGAGCCGGTAGCATTCGGACCAGTGAGGGATATGGCACTAACCTTGGGGTTTGATCTCAACACTAAAAATACCGGCTTTGCGCCGCGTAAGCGCCAACTGGTAGTTGGGCCAACGTTTAAGTTTGACGTGCCGCGAGGCTTTGTAGATCTAAGTCTGTTTTATAGCAGGGAGTGGAACCACTGTGGCCTGCCACCCTGTGGGCTTCCCGAAAACCAGAACAGCATCTCATTTGACCCTTATTACCAAATCAATTTGGCTTGGGGGTTACCGTTTGAAGTGGCTGCGTTACCGCTAAAATTTCAAGGCTTCTATAACTACAACGGTGCGAAAGGGGATGACTACTTTGGCGATTCGACCAAGCCTGAGCAGTTAATGCGTACCTCGCTGATGCTGGATGTAGGGCAAGTCGCGTGGGGGGCGAAAAACTCGCTATGGGCCGGCGTTGGCTACGAATATTGGCGCAATAAATTTGGCAATCATGATAAGCCAGGGGTTGATACCGACGCTATGACGCTGAATGTCGAATGGCATTTCTAATATAGAAACTTAGCTGCCTAGTATTTAATTCTGAATTCAACCAATAAGTGCAGCACCTGCGGCTGCTAGCGCTTCTGCGTATTCTCCTAATAACACCTGGGCTGGGGTTCGGTATCCCAGCCGCTTTCATGATCTATCGTTGAGGTTAGAGACAACGACCCTCAGCTCTGTGTCTGACCCGTTGCGTTTTATCTCGCAGCTAATAGTGCTGCTGTGGACTCCAATGGCCCGCTGGCTGATGTCAGTCTAAAGATAGTCAAAAATTTGGTATCATTGATTCGGTTGTCGATATCCATGCCCTACTTCACTATGGCGGGTAAGACAGAGAGGATGCCGTTGCTGGCCCTCCTATTTTTACCTTGTGATCCAAAGTGCTGCGGTTATTCTATGCATCCAGACCTGAAGATTAAGCTTTTCTTTTCTCAATGGCTATATTAAAGCTATAATGCGTAAGATATATGTTTAAGAGTCATCTTGAATTTTTAAAAATATAGGAATTTAGACTATGGCATCGGTACTGAGTGATTACCTCAAAAAAGAACAGATGTTAAAGCAGCTGCAGGAAGAGCTGCAAGCGCTGGAAAATAACAGTGAGCTAAAAGCAGAGCTTGAATTCAAAGAAAGACTACAAGCGCTCATGACTGAGCACGGCAAATTAGCGCGTGACGTATGTGAAATGCTTGACCCATCTTACCGCTCTAAACCAGCAAAAGCTGGCAAGGTAAGCACAAGCAGCACAGATGGCCGTAAAAAACGCCCCTTGAAGGTCTACAAAAACCCACACACTGGCGAAACGGTAGAAACCCGTGGCGGAAATAACAAAGTCATCCAAGAGTGGAAGGCTGAATTTGGTAATGAAGAAGTTGTCGGTTGGGTTGTAAAAGTAACTGAGTAATAAAGCTGATATTTACTTCGGGGTGGCAGCGCCAGCATGGCAAAGTTACCCCTTAAAACGCTCACTGAGCCTGCTCAGTGAGCGAAAACTATTTAAGCGATGTGGTCGAAAAGGAAAGCAGCTAGTAAGTCCATCAGCCATCCGTTAATTAGCATGGCGACCAGCATTTTTCTTCACCGGTCTGTTAAGGTGAATTTAATTTCGCGACAGGTCTTCCCTGAGAATAGGTACTTCTACTCTACTGAGGCCACCCAGTCTCCATGCCTCGACTGGATTGCTACTCTCTGGCACCTTGAATGAACCCCAAACCACTCGATACGTGGTTGTGTACACAGAACCATCTCCCATAACAATCTTCGCATCAATGTGAAATCGACGCTTTTGCTCTTGCATTAATGCATCGTCAAATTCTGATGTCGTTTCAATCTCCGCTATACCGTTATCCCTGCAAGCTTCATGGAAGGCAGCGAATTTTTCCTCATAATAGAGATCAGGTTCAATTTGCCGCTGGTGCATTGAAAGATGTCTCTCTTTATCACCATCGCAGATCGCTTGAACAGCTGCTTCGACCATACCGGTTGCTGTCTCGCTGTACACTTCCTTCGCCCAAGCAAAAGGCGACAGCAGTAGAGAAAGAGTCGTAGCGGCCGAAACAGAGATTAAATAACTATTTTTAAACATTCCCATTTCCCTTTATTTTTTAGCTCCGCTAGAAACAGAGCATAAGTGTAGGACTCTTGATAACCGCCTAGGCGATAGAGGTTTTCCTCTACTGGCCGTCAGCGACCTTCTACAGCAATTCAGGCGGCGCCTTCTAATATTAGTGGCAGTGGGCGGGCTAGCAAATTTAACTTTACTAATGCAGTGATTCGCCGCTGGCGGTACTGCAATGATATTCCCTGCAGGCCCACACTCGACGTAATCTGCTGGCTACCCTATTGCAGTAGTCTGAAGCCGAGGGACGCAGGTTCAAATTCTGCTTGGGCGTGCTGAATTGTAAAAAGGGTCTGCTCNCCTGAGCTTCTGGATGATTTCGTTACTGAAGACAATCCGGTTCGGGTCATTGAAGCTTTCATTGACGCCCTCGACCTCAGGCAGCTGGGCTTCGAAGGTATTGATCCTCAAGCCACTGGACGCTCCGCGTATCACCCCGCTGTACTGTTAAAAATCTATCTTTACGGTTACCTCAACCGCGTGCAATCCAGCCGCCGTCTGGAACGTGAGGCGCACCGGACTTCAAAACAATTGTCGATTTCCGTAAGCACAATGGCAAGGCTATCCAAGGCACCTGCCGAGACTTTGTCTTGATATATCGGCGTCTGGGGCTCTTTTCACCTTCAGTGATGGCCATTGATGGCAGCAAATTTAAGGCAGTTAACAATCGAGACCGCAACTTTACCTTGGCCA
>NZ_JACCGK010000043.1 GCF_013416325.1 Vreelandella sedimenti | reverse complement strand
TCGGTGAGCACATCGGCCAGGAAGGCGGTAAAGCGTGCTGCGTCGGCGCCGTTGATCGCACGGTGATCGTAGGAGAGCGACAGCGGCATCATCAGGCGCGGCTGGAAGGCACTGCCATCCCAAACCGGCTTCATCTGCGCTTTGGATACACCCAGAATAGCCACTTCCGGCGCGTTAACGATCGGGGTAAACGCCGTGCCACCAATCGAACCGAGGCTCGAAATGGTGAAGCAGCCACCGGTCATCTCGTCGCGCTTGAGCTTTTTGGTCTGGGCTTTCTTGCCTAGCTCGGCCATCTCCTTGGCAATCTCGATCAAGGATTTCTTATCGGCGTTGCGCACTACTGGCACCATCAGACCGTCAGGCGTATCCACGGCAATACCGATATGGACGTAGTTCTTCCATACCAGGGTTTCACCGTCACCCTTCAGGCTAACATTGAACTGCGGGAACTTACGCAGCGCAAAGGCGCAGGCTTTAACCATGAACGGCAGCGGTGTCAGCTTGGCGCCCTGGGCTTCCACTTCGGCCTTCATCGCCTTGCGGAAAGCTTCCAGCTCGGTGATGTCCGCTTCGTCGAACTGGGTGACGTGGGGCACGTTCAGCCAGCTGCGATGCAGATTGGTCGCGCCCATTTTGAGCAGACGCCCCATCGGTTTCTCTTCCACTTCACCAAACTGGCTGAAGTCGACTTCCGGAATGGGCGGAATACCCGCACCACCGGTGGCAGCGGCTGCCGCGCCTGGCTGAGCTTTACCTTGGTTGGCAATCGCCTGCTTCACATAGGACTGCACGTCCTCTTTGAGCACGCGATCCTTCGGGCCGCTGGGCTTAACGAGTCCCAAGTCGACGCCCAACTCACGGGCCAGCATGCGTACCGCAGGGCCGGCNCAACTCACGGGCCAGCATGCGTACCGCAGGGCCGGCGTGCACCAGCTTGCCATCCCGGGGCTTATGGTCGGCCATCTGCGCCTCCGGGCTGGGGGGACCGGCCGGGGACTCGGCAGACTTGCTCGGCTGAGCTGTTTCAGGCTGAGTTTTTTCAGACAGGGCTTTACCTGATGGATCTGGTTCGGGAGCCGCCTTTTCCGATGCGTCTTCGCTGTCGCCANCGTGCACCAGCTTGCCATCCCGGGGCTTATGGGCGGCCATCTGTGCTTCCGGGCTGGGGGTACCCGCCGGAGATTCAGAAGGTTTAGCGCTGTCCTTGCTGTCACTGCTCTGCGAGGCTTTTTCTGGTGCGGCCTTTTTCGGTGCCGCTTTTTTAGCACCAGCCACTTCCATATAGCCAATCACATCGCCTTCAGAGACGGTGTCGCCCTCTTTAACGGTCAGCTCAAGGAGCTTGCCTTTATAGGGGCTGGGCACGTCCATAGAGGCTTTATCAGACTCTAGGGTGATCAACGGATCTTCTTCATTGACTTCGTCACCCGCCGCTACGCCGATCTCGATAATCGGCACATCAGAGGAGCCAGAAAGATCCGGTACGCGAATCTCTTTGCGCTCCGGCTCGCCGCTAGCGGCCTCTTCCTGATCATCTTCAGCCGTTTCTTCCGGCTCGCTACTGGCTTGGCTAGACGATTGCTCAGAAGAAGCGCTCTCTTCCGGCGCGTCTTCGCTGTCGCCGCCTTCGCCAACNCCTTCGCCAACGATCTCCATCTGGCCGATCACATCGCCCTCAGACACCGTGTCGCCCTCTTTCACGGTAAAGCTGATGATCTTACCGCTATACGGGCTGGGCACGTCCATGGAGGCTTTATCAGACTCCAACGTGATCAAGGTGTCTTCGGCCTCAACCTCATCGCCTTCACTGACCGCGACGTCGATAATTTCGACGCTGTCCGAGCCGCCGAGATCGGGCACCTTGATATCCACCGTCTGCTGACCGCCGGCGGACGTTTTAGCCGCAGGCTTCTGCTCTTGAGACGGCTCTTTGGGTTTCTCTTGCTTCGCGGGGGCCTCTTCAGGCTGGCTGTCAGACGAGCTCTCTTGTTTCTCGTCGCCGCCGCCTTCGACTTCCAGCTCAACGATATCGTCACCTTCCGAGACGCTATCGCCTTCTTTGACCAGCACTTTGAGTACCTTGCCGCCTTTCGGGGCCGGTACGTCCATGCTGGCTTTGTCGGATTCCAGCGTGATTAGGGTGTCTTCCGCTTCAATGACGTCGCCTTCTGACACCGCAATCTCGATGATTTCGACATCGGTATCGCCGCCGATATCGGGAACTTTGATGATTTCGCTACTCAAGGTCGCGCTCCTTCCAAATCGGATCGAGCCGGTGGGCCACCGCCCACCGGTCAGCGGTTTAGCTAGTCAGCGGGTTAGGCTTATGGGCATCAATGCCGTACTTTTTAAGCGCTTCACCAACCTGCTTGCGATCAATCTCGCCACGCTCAGCCAGCGCACGTAGCGCCGCCACGGTCACGAAGTAGCGATCTACTTCGAAGAAGTAGCGCAGCTTCTCGCGGGTGTCTGAACGGCCAAAGCCATCGGTACCCAGTACAGTGTAGTCACCCGGTACCCAGGCGCGCACTTGATCGGCATACAGCTTCATGTAGTCGGTCGACGCGATCACCGGGCCGTCGCGCCCTTCCAGGCACTTGGTGACATGAGGCTTGGTGGCCTCGGCGTCCGGGTTCAAAAAGGCTTCACGATCCAGCAGCAGCGCTTCACGACGCAGCTCGTTAAAGCTGGTCACGCTCCAGATGTCGGCACCGATGCCCCAATCGTTCTCGAGCAGTTCGGCGGCGGCTTCCACTTCGCGCAGAATCGTGCCAGAACCCAGCAGCTGAACGCGGCCCTTGTCGCCCTGGGTTTCGCGCAGCAGGTACATGCCTTTGACGATATCGTCGGCGGGGACGTTTTCCAGCGCGGGGTGCTCGTAGTTCTCGTTCATCACTGTCAGGTAGTAGAAGCAGTTCTCCTTGTCGGTGAACATGCGCTTCAAGCCATCCTGAACAATGACCGCCACTTCATGGGCATAGGTCGGGTCGTAGCTGCGGCAGTTGGGGATGGTGGAGGCCTGAATCAGGCTGTGACCATCCTGGTGCTGCAGGCCTTCGCCGTTAAGCGTGGTACGCCCGGCGGTGCCGCCGACCATAAAGCCACGGGCTTGCAGGTCACCCGCCGCCCAGGCCAGATCACCGATGCGCTGGAAGCCAAACATCGAGTAGTAGATGTAGAACGGCAGTAGCGTGACGTTGTTGTTGCTGTAGGAGGTTGCCGCGGCGATCCAGGCCGACATGGCGCCCGCTTCGGTAATGCCCTCTTCGAGAATCTGACCTTTCTGATCCTCGCGGTAGAACATGATCTGGCCTTTATCCACCGGCTCGTACTTCTGACCTTCCGAGGTGTAGATACCCAACTGACGGAACATGCCTTCCATACCGAAGGTACGCGCTTCGTCAGGGATAATCGGCACCACCTTCTTGCCCAGCGTCTTATCTTTGACCAGGCCGTTAAGCACCCGCACAAATGCCATGGTGGTCGAGACTTCACGTCCTTTCGAGCCGCCCATTTGCGAGGCAAAGGTCTTGTCTTCGAGGCTGGGGATCTCCAGTGCCTCGAAGTCGCTCTGGCGGCTGGGTAGGTAGCCGCCCAGACGCTCGCGCTGCAGGTGCATGTACTTGAGCTCGGGAGAGTCGTCTTCCGGCTTGTAGTAGGGCACGTCTTTGAGCTGCTCGTCGGTTAACGGAATACCGAAACGATCGCGGAAGGTCTTGAGCGCTTCATACTCCATGCTCTTGACCTGGTGCGCTTCGTTGGCCGCTTCGCCATCGCCGCTGCCCATGCCGTAGCCTTTAACGGTATGCGCCAGGATGACCGTGGGCTTGCCATTGGAGGTGTTAACCGCCTCGTTATACGCCGCGTAAACCTTGAACGGGTCGTGGCCACCGCGGTTGAGCTTCCAGATATCGTCGTCGGAGAGGTCGTTGACCATCGCCTCGGTTTCGGGATATTTGCCGAAGAAGTGCTCACGGGTGTAAGCGCCGCCGTTGGCTTTGTAGTTCTGGTACTCGCCGTCGACCGCTTCGTCCATGCGTTTCTGAAGGATGCCTTTCTTGTCCTTCTCGAACAGCGGATCCCAGTGACGCCCCCAGACGACCTTGATCACGTTCCAGCCCGCACCACGGAAGACGCCTTCGAATTCGTCCATCACCCGCGAGTTGCCGCGTACAGGGCCGTCAAGGCGCTGCAGGTTACAGTTGATGACGAAGATCAGGTTGTCGAGGTTTTCGCGACCGGCCAGTGAAATGGCGCCCAGGGATTCCGGCTCGTCACACTCGCCGTCGCCCATGAAGCACCAGATCTTGCGGTCATACATATCCTTCAGCTCACGGTGATGCAGGTACTTCATCACGTGCGCTTGATAGATAGCCTGAATCGGGCCAAGCCCCATGGAGACCGTGGGGAACTGCCAGTAGTCCGGCATTAACCACGGGTGCGGGTAGGACGAGAGGCCATCGCCATCGACTTCCTGGCGGAACCTGTCCATCTGCTCTTCCGATAGACGCCCTTCCAAATAGGAGCGTGCGTAGATGCCCGGTGCTACGTGGCCCTGG
Organism: Vreelandella sedimenti; assembly: GCF_013416325.1. GTDB lineage: Bacteria > Pseudomonadota > Gammaproteobacteria > Pseudomonadales > Halomonadaceae > Vreelandella > Vreelandella sedimenti. The sequence continues at coordinate 441 of NZ_JACCGK010000043.1, read as the reverse complement.
ATATAAATCAGGTCACCGGCAAAGTCGCCCTGAGGGGCGCGGAAGAAGTGGTTAAAGCCCACGTCATACAGGGTGGCCGAGGACATAAAACTGGCAATGTGGCCACCCAGGCCCGGCTTGGCGCGGTTATTACGAATCACCTGGGCAATGGCGTTGTAACGGATCAAAGAGCGGATACGGCGCTCCATGAACAGGTCGCCAGGCATCGGTGCTTCGCGGTGAACCGGGATCGTATTACGGTGCGGGGTCGTCACCGAGAAGGGCACCTTCATGCCGTCCCGGCGCAGGCGATCCGCCAAGCGGGTCATCAGGTAGCGGGCACGATCTTCGCCCTCACGATCCAATACCGATTCCAGGGAATCAATCCATTCCGTGGTTTCGATCGGATCGAGATCTTCTCTTGTCTCCAGACTCATAGAGGTCTCTCCGAATGACGATAAA
>NZ_JACCGK010000042.1 GCF_013416325.1 Vreelandella sedimenti | reverse complement strand
GGGCGAATTCCACACCCAACGTCGAAGAGCCATTAAATTTTACATGTATTAATGCCTATTAATTTATAAGCTGGGCAGAAGTTAAATAGCCCGGTGGCTAGCGGCAATCATCTCCAGTAGCGACTCAGTGAAAAGCTTCTTTAATCTTGTCTTCGCGACTTCGAGTTCGTTGAGTCGCTTGGAATCTGGCTAGCTCATTCCACCCAATTCGCTGCACCATAAGTAATAACTTGCTTCCGAGAAACCATGCCGACGGTATGGCTCATTAATAGGCAGCCCCGCATCTGCTTCACCCAAGAGACCTATGAACTGTTGTGTGCTAACGCTCATGCATGTCCGTGCTCCTTGCTAGTAGGATCGAAATCTAAAGTGTAGCGCAACCCAATCAGAGGGGGAGATGTCACTTTTACTTGATGTTTGTATAAACATGTTTCATTGTTTTCTTGTTATTCCAATATGGTCTAGGCTTGTAACTAAAATGGAGAATGAGGAAGAATATGCGTAATTTCCGACACTCACCAGGCAGGCCGGACGTGGCCGGCTTTTACGATCAAAGAACCTCAAGCGTTCAATATATTATCAGTGACCCTGCGACACGGCGCTGTGCCATCCTTGACCCTGTCCTGGACTTTGATGAGAAGTCAGGGACCACTGCAACCCACCATGCTGATGAGTTACTAGATTACGTCGCACGGGAGGGGCTCATCGTTGACTGGATACTCGATACGCATCCACACGCCGACCATTTTTCGGCAGCACAGTATCTTAAGGAAAAGACAGGGGCACCAACGGCTATAGGAGCTTACGTTACGCAAGTGCAAGCGCTATGGAAGGATATATACAACTGGCCCGACTTTCCGGATGACGGCCGACAGTGGGACCACCTTTTTGTAGAGGGCGATACTTTCCACGTGGGCGAGATAGAAGGCCGGATTATGTTCTCGCCCGGCCATACCAAGGCGTCGATCACCTACGTCATCGGCGATGCGGCGTTCGTGCACGACACGCTGTTTCAGCCGGATGGTGGTACGGCCCGTGCCGATTTCCCTGGGGGCAATGCTCACAAACTGTGGGATTCCATTCAGGCCATCCTGGCACTGCCGGACGACACTCGGCTCTTTACCGGTCACGACTACATGCCCGGCGATCGCGAGCCAGAGTGGGAAAGCACGGTGAGTGTCCAGCGCGAAACCAATATTCATCTCCAAGACAGCCCGACAGCGGAAAGCTTCATCGCTTTGCGTAACGAACGTGACGCCAAGCTGCCCATGCCGAAACTGATCCTGCACGCTTTGCAAGTCAATATCCGGGGCGGCGACCTGCCAGAGCCAGAGGATAATGGTCGTCGTTACCTGAAGATTCCCCTCGATGCTCTACCGGGGGCCGCCTGGGATGATGAGGCGCGTTCCTAAAGCGACCAAGGAGGTAACCTATGGATATCAAACCACTCGATGATCGCCTTTACGTGGCAGCACAACCTCGCCTCGACGAACTTGAACAGCTTGCCGAACAAGGGTTCCGCACCATTATCTCCAATCGCCCGCGCGGGGAAAGTGATGACCAGCCGGATCCCGATGCCCTCAAGGCTAAGGCCAAATCACTGGGCATGGCCTGGCATGAAGTTCCCGTAAAGCCTGGGGAATACGCAAAGGCGGACATCGATGCCTATTCAGATGTGCTGCATTCTGCAAAGGCCCCCGTGCTCGGCTTCTGCCGAACGGGAAAACGCGTGGCCCATTTGTGGGCATTATCACTCGCCCCGCAGCGTCCGGTATCCGAGCTGATCGAATCAGCCAATGCGGCTGGCTATGACTTGGAGCCCTTGCGCGACAGGCTTGAACAACAAGCCCATCAGGCAAAGGGTGATTCTGGGTCGTGAGCGTGCTATGGCCAGCCTGAAGCATTATCTACCTATACTCCAGTGGCTGCCCGGCTATGGACGCGATACGTTGGCCAGCGACCTGTTGGCAGCGGTAATCGTGACCGTCATGCTGATCCCGCAGTCGCTGGCATACGCCATGCTGGCGGGCCTTCCCCCCGAGGTGGGGCTTTATGCAAGCATCGCTCCGCTGTTCGTTTATGCGATTTTCGGGACCAGCCGCACCCTTGCGGTAGGGCCAGTGGCAGTGGTCTCGCTGATGACAGCGGTGGCCATCGGTCGCGTCGCCCCGCAAGGGTCGCCGGAATACTTGGGCGCTGCACTGGTACTGGCACTGATGTCTGGTTTGCTTCTCATCCTCATGGGGGTGGCGCGACTGGGCTTCTTGGCCAATTTCCTCAGTCATCCCGTGATCTCCGGATTCATCACCGCCTCGGGGCTGCTCATCGCGATCGGTCAGGCCCGACACCTGCTGGGGGTGGAAGCCTCGGGTCACAACATGATCGAATTACTGGGCGACCTGTGGGTAAACGTGGGCAGCCTCCATGGGATTACTCTTGCCATCGGTTTAGGTGTGCTGGTCTTTCTTTATGCTGCCCGGCGTTGGTTGAAGCCAGGGCTCCTGTCGCTAGGCCTGCCGTCACGCTCAGCGGATATGCTGTCCAAGGCAGCACCGATTCTTGCCGTGGCGCTGACCACCCTAGCGAGCTGGGCCTGGCAGCTCGACCAGCACGGCGTAGCCGTCGTGGGAGAAGTACCGGCCGGCCTACCTCCGCTTACCTTACCAGGTTTGGACCTTGGGCTATGGCGTGAACTGTTAGTAGCTGCCTTGCTGATAAGCGTGGTCGGTTTCGTAGAGTCAGTATCGGTAGGTCAGTCCTTGGCCGCCAAGCGTCGGCAACGCATCGAGCCAAACCAGGAACTGATCGGTCTTGGCACTTCGAATATCGCGGCTTCCTTCTCTGGCGGCATGCCGGTGACGGGTGGCTTTGCCCGTTCGGTGGTCAATTTCGATGCCGGCGCTCAGACTCCGGCGGCAGGTGCGTTCACGGCCATAGGCATCACACTGGCCGCGTTGCTGCTGACACCGTTGATCGCCTATCTCCCCATCGTCACGCTCGCCGCAACCATTATCGTCGCCGTCCTGTCATTGGTGGATTTGGGCGCGGTGCAAAAAAACTGGGTCTACTCCCGCAGTGATGGCGTAGCCATGTTGGTAACCATCATCGCCACCCTGGGCCATGGGGTGGAAAGCGGCATCCTGGCCGGCGTAGGGCTATCGCTCGCCTTGCATCTCTACCGTACCAGCCGTCCCCATAGCGCCGTGGTCGGCCGAGTGCCGGGCAGCGAGCATTTCCGAAATGTCCTGCGTCACGACGTTGAGACCGATAAGCGTCTGGTCATACTCCGCATCGACGAAAGCCTTTATTTCGCCAATGCCCGTTACCTTGAGGATACCGTGATGGCCTTGATTTCCCGTGACTTCGAATTGCAGCATATCGTGCTGGCGTGTCAGGCAGTTAATACCATCGACGCCTCGGCCTTGGAGAGCCTAGAGGAGATCAACGCTCGGTTGAAGGATGCCGACGTGGCGCTGCATCTGGCCGAGGTCAAGGGGCCGGTTATGGACAAGCTTCGTGGCTCCGATTTCATGAAAGCGCTCGGCGGCGAGGTCTTCCTCAGTACCTACGATGCTTGGCGCAGCCTGCATCAAGAGAAAACGTCGTTGGCTCAGGCAACCAACACCCAACAGGTTCACCAAACTAAGGAGTAAACGAAGTGGATTGGACTTCAAATCTGCAAGGATTGGCCGGCGGTATACTCATCGGCATTTCCGCTACCTGGTTGATGGCCACGCTAGGACGTATCACCGGTATCAGCGGCATCGCCGGCACGCTGGTGACGACGCCTCCAAAGGGCCACAGCGCTTGGCGGGCCGCGTTCTTGGTTGGCCTGGTCACCGGGCCTGTTGTGCTCGTTCTGGCGGGAGGTGGTCTGGGAAACGTGGTGGGACAGCCCAATGAGGTTATTGGTGATCCCGCCGGTGGCGTGATGCTGATGTTGATTGCGGGGCTGTTGGTGGGTGTCGGGACAGGGCTCGGCAGCGGCTGTACCAGTGGTCATGGGGTATGTGGCCTGTCACGTCTATCGCCGCGTTCGATGGCGGCTACCGTCACGTTTTTGCTGAGTGCCATGGCAACCGTCTATATCACCCGACATGTGATAGGAGGTGGGGCATGAGAACCTTAATGGCTTACGCCGCAGGGCTCTTGTTCGGACTCGGCCTCGCCATTTCAGGCATGACCGATCCGGCGCGTGTTCTCAGCTTTCTGGATATCGCCGACGAATGGGATCCTACCTTGGCCTTTGTACTGGGCGGGGCCGTCATCACTACCTTCATCGGCTACCGGTTGGTGTTGCGTCGGAGCAGCCCTTTTTTTGGTGATAAATTTCAACTACCAACCAAGCGTGAACTCGATAGCCGTTTGCTCGGTGGGGCGGCGCTCTTTGGCATTGGTTGGGGGCTTTCGGGCTACTGTCCAGGTCCTGCCATCGCCTCGGTCGTCGGACTGAGCACGCCTCTCGTCGCGATGCTTGTGGCAATGATTGGCGGGTGGTGGTTAGCAAAGCGGTTCTCAGGCAGCCGCTGACCAGCGCTTGAGCTTAAACCACCGCTTGCTAAGAGTGAATTATAGAACTAAAAGTGTAGATCTAGATTAGCGTTAAGATTGCTAGCTCTTGGTTAAAGATATCTTTGGACATATTAACTTAAGGATAAGGAGGTCACATGCTGCCTTCAACGACTTCACGCGTTGAGCAGAATACTGCCGAAAGCATCAACCAGCATATCCGGCGGCGCACCGAAGACAACATTGCGTACTTCGCCCAATATCCTCATGAAATTGAGCACCGTCTGCATGAGCTCGACCATGAGTGGGATATTGAACGCACTCTGGAAGCGAACGCGGCTACCCTGAGCTTGGCTGGAGTGGCCCTTGGGGCGTTAGTCGATAAGCGATGGCTCCTGTTGCCTGCGGCGGTAACCGGCTTTCTGCTGCAACACGCATTGCAAGGATGGTGTCCACCCATTGTTATCTTCCGTAAACGTGACGTACGCACTTCAAAAGAAATTGACCAAGAACGCTATGCGCTTAAAGCCTTACGTGGAGATTTTTCCCAATTAGAAAGCGTTTCGCCGGCAAGCCCGCATGACCGCATGCATGAAGTGCTGGACAGAGTAGAACGTTAAGAGCGCTCCCGCTTATCCAAGCGAATGCTCGTCAGGCCAAGCAAGTCCGACCCTTAGCGGCAGGACCAAAATGTACATGCCAAATCACCGCTCTGCTCTCCTTTATTAAGAGAGTAGAGCTTATTTCTGCACGCTACACCTCCCCCCAGTGTCTTTCAGTCCGCTGAGTAATGTACTTACCCTGCTCAAGGTTTATGTTTACGTGCTAAAACAGCTGTTCCTGGCACAACTAGAAAGTGGAATACTGCGCAATCATGCCAAACAACGTAGCGCTGTTTGGGCAGAGTTGTATGAGTGGTAATATCCACGAACAATTATTCCACAGTGTTTGAGACTGTCTCGAAACGTTGCTTGGTTGCTTGGATTGCTTCGTTTGAAATACCTAGAACACTAAAATTCTGATAGCCAAGTTTGAGAAGATCATCGGCTAACGCAAATTAACCGCCGCCCACGTCGATAAATAGCCGCACTGCGATCTGGTGCAGCTTGTTGAACGAAATGCAATGACTGTGCAAGGTGTGAACAATGCCAGCTGACTTTTCAACGCCCTCTCAAGATTCATAGTGTCGTATGCTTAACAGGTATAAGACTGCCAACTCATTTATTGAGTTGACCCGCTGGCACGTTCATTTGGGTTATACCGCATTTCATTCACGATCTATACCCTTGAAATCACGTGAAACTAAATACAGCTCGGCAGCAAAGCATCAATATCGTACCGGCTGCATAACACTGTCGAACCAACATGCCTAATTGGCCGCAACTTCCGCTTTGGGTCGTCAACTGCCGTCTCACCATCAGCTTAGCTTGAAGCTCTGCATTCGGCCAGGAGGGGCCTTTTAGACGTCTCTGATTAACGCTTCAAGCACCGGCGGCGAAACCGCGCAGCGGCTTTGACGTCCGGGTGGCTTGACTTGTGTACGCCCAGCATGGGCATGAACTAAT
>NZ_JACCGK010000041.1 GCF_013416325.1 Vreelandella sedimenti | reverse complement strand
GGTCGGGGATGCCCTGGTTTTTCATCCAACTACGGTACATAAAACCGTTTTTATCGGCGGTGCCGAACCACTGGGCAGAGCGTAACGGGCGCTGACGATCAGACATAACTAAGCCTCCGAACAAACCGGAAAAAGTGACCAACGAATAAGGGGGTTACGGTTTAAGCGTCAGGCCCGCTGACGACGGGTCTGTTTCCAGCGGTCAAACATCACCGCCAGCAGCAGAATCGCACCACGCACCAGGTACTGGTAAAAGGTGGGGACGTTGAGCAGCCCCATGGCGTTCTGGACGCAGCCCATAATCAGTACACCGACCACCACACCGGTAATGGTGGCAACGCCACCGGATAGCGCCACGCCGCCCAGCACACAGGCGGAAATCACCGCCAGTTCCAGGCCCATGGAGGTATTGGGGTCGCCCAGCCCCATACGTGAAGCCAGCAGTACACCTACGACACCTGCCACTACGCCCTGGAGGCCGAAAACAATAATCTTGAGGCGGCGAACATTAACCCCGGCAAGCGCGGCGGCTTCCGAGTTCCCCCCGGTGGCCAGCACATTGCGCCCGAAAGCGGTCATGTTGAGCACTACGCCAAAGATCACAAAACAGGCCAGCATGGTCCAGACCGGCAGGGTTAGGCCGAGGAACGAGGCGCTGCCCAGGTCAAAGAAACCCGGCACGGTGATCATTACCGCGTCGCCGCCGGAGGTGATATAGGCCAGCCCGCGTACAAACTCCATTGCTGCCAGGGTGGCAATCAGCGAGTTAATACCGAACTTGGCAATTACCAGGCCGTTAAAAGCGCCCACCGCGCCCCCAGCGACAATCCCCCCGATCACACCGATAAACACGCTACCGGTACTGGAGGTCACCACCGCTGCGACCACCCCCGCAAAGGCCACCGTAGAGGCCACCGAGAGATCCACCTCACCCAGTGCCAGCACCAGCATCATGGTGGTGGCCAAACTGCCGATCAGGGTGATCGAGAGCAACAGCCCGACCATGTTGCGGCCGGTCAGAAAGTCCGGGATGAGTACCGCTAGGGCCACAAACAGCAGCAAGAAAATCGCAATCAGCCCTGAGGTATCCAGCAGCGTGCGCAGTGGCTTGATCAGCCCCTGCCGGCCCGCCGGGCGGGCAGGCGCAGTCTCGCCTTGGGTTGCATTGTTAGTTGTCATGATTGTTGTCCTGAACTTGTTCTCTTAAGAACGAATATCTTGGAAACCTTAAAAAAGCTGACACTTAGGCGGGTAGCGCCAAGCCCAGCAGGCGTTCCGGCGTAGCCGATTCCCGCGGCACTATGTCCACCAGTTCACCGTCGCGCATCACCGCGATGCGGTCACAGATGGAGCTGACTTCTGCCAGGTCACTGGAAATCACCACCACGCTTTTGCCCTGTTCGGCCAAATCGTAAAGCAGCGAGTAAATATCCCGCCGTGCGCCGACGTCGATGCCTCGGGTTGGCTCGTCCATCACAAACAGATCAATCTCCTCGGCAAGCCAGCGTGCCAGAATCACCTTCTGCTGGTTGCCGCCGGAAAGTTTGCCGATCGGCGTACGTGGCCCCGGTGTCTTGACGCTGAGTTGCTGGATATACGACTCGGCATTGCGCCGCTCACGGCCGGGATGGCGGAACATGCCCCAGCGTTTGAAAAAGCGCCGACAGCTGATATTGAGGTTGTCGGCCACGCTGGCCACCGGGAAAATACCCTGGGATTTACGATCCTCTGGACACATGGCAATACCGGCGCGTATCGCCTCGCCAGGGCTTTTAAAACGTCGCGATTCACCGTTGAACTGCACGCTGCCGGCCTTGGGCGATTCGACTCCGCAGATCAGCCTCAGCAGTTCGCTGCGCCCCGCGCCCACCAGACCAAACAGCCCGAATACTTCCCCGCGTTTGACGGAGAAACTCACCGGCGCCTTGAGGCCGCGCCCGTGGATTCCTTCCACGTTCAAGACCACATCGCCCTGTGTGCGCGGACGATAGCCGTAAACATCGTCGATATCCCGGCCGACCATTTCACTCACTAACAGGTCGTGATTGAGCGCCGACATATCTTCATGGGTGCGGATATGCTGGCCATCGCGGAAGATGGTGACCGCATCGCACATCTCAAACACCTCCTCCATGCGATGAGTCACGTAGAGCACCACCCGTCCCTCATCACGCAGTCGTTGGACGATACGTTTTAGCTGGCGAATTTCCTGAATAGAGAGGCTGCTGGTGGGCTCATCGAACGCGATAACCTTGGCGTCTCGCAGCAGCGCACGGCCAATTTCGATCATCTGCTGCTGGCCGATGGAGAGCTCGCGCACCTTGGTCGAGGGGTGGATCTCCCCCTCGCCAAGATCAGCCAGTATCGCCAACGCTTTTTCCTTCAGCCGGCGACGGTCAACAAACCCCTGCCGCGTGGGCAGTTGACCCAGCAGCAGATTTTCGGCCACCGACATATTGGGTGAGAGCGTCAACTCTTGGTAGATAATCGCAATGCCTTCCCGCAGCGCCTCTCGGGCGTTGTTGAATACATGGCGCTGGCCATCGATCCACAGTGCCCCTTCGGCCACCCGGTTAACGCCGCTTAGCACCTTGAGCAAGGTGGATTTACCCGCGCCGTTCTCGCCCATTAAGGCATGCACTTGACCGGCGTGGGAGGAGAAACTCACCCCATCCAGCGCGCGCACGCCGGGGAAAACGACACTAATCGCGTCGAACCGTAGATAAGCATCAGACATGCTTCAATACTCCCGCAGAGACTTACCGTTACAGACCAAGCGCGGCGCGCACTTCCTGCCAGTTTTCCCGCGTCATTAGCGTGCCGGAGGTTTCGGTATTGGCCGGTGGCTCTTGATCCTCGCTAATCCAGCGGTAGAGATCTTCAGCAGTCTGACGGCCGTGCATGGTGGAGCTCACTGCTACGGTGCCGTGGAAACCGGTGGGGTTGTCACGAGAGAACTCGGCAAAGGCAGCGCCGGAGCCATTGATACCCACGCCGATCACATCTTCAGGCGCTAAGCCATACTGCTCGGTAGCCCTAACACCGCCCAGAACACTCTCTTCATTGAGGGCATAGATCACCCAATGCTCATAGTCGCCGTTCTGGGACAACACCGGCGACGCGGCTGAAAAGGCGCCACTGGTGTCGGTGCTCTGCTGAGGCGCGTCGAAAATATTATCTTCTGGGAATCCCGCAGCTATCAGCGCTTCGGTGGCGCCGTCGGTACGCTCAACGGCGGTCGGTAGTTCGTTGTTGGTGATCCGCAGCGCGGCTACCTCTTCGGGGTTCCAGCCGCGCGCTTCCATTTCGGCGTTAATGGCTTCGCCCACCTGACGTCCTATTTTGGTGCCCGACATCCCCAGATGCGGCACGCCCTCCATGGGCTCACCGCTTGAGTTAACAAACTGGTCATCCACAGTGACTACTTTCATGCCGTACTGGTTAGCACGGTTCATAATCGCTGGCCCCAAGCGTACGTCTGGTGGGCAGATTACGAACCCTTCAGCGCCTTGGGAGTAGAGGTTATCGATAGCGCTAAGCACCTCTTGGCCATCTTCGCCACCAAGGCGTACCACTTCGAAGCCGAGCTCTTCGCCTACTTCAGTAGCCGCCTCCTGTTCGTTAATGAACCACGCCTGCTCCGGCTTTTTAACGATAAAGCCAATCTTCACCTCGTCTTCCTGGGCCTGTACTGACCCTAGAGAGGCCAGCATAACCGCGCTACCAAGTGCTAAACGGGTAAATGTCGTCGTCAATTTCATTGTTATACTCCTGCTATTTTTAACGTTGTTTTTATTGATATTTTTGATTATTAACCACTGACGGTTGGTAATAGTAATGATGAATCGAGATTACGAGCCCAGGTCTTGCTGCGCGGAAAAGCGGTAGACCGTGCGTGAGCGATAAGTCTCGCCCGGCACTAAGATAGTGCTGGGAAACGCCTCTTGATTAGGGGAGTCGGGGTAGTGCTGGGTTTCCAGGGCAAAGCCGGAGCGGTGTTCGTAGGCCTGGCCCTGCTTGCCGGTCAGGTCGCCGTTAAGGAAGTTGCCGGAATAGAATTGGATCGCGGGTTCGGTGGTGGTGATTTCCACCAGACGCCCGCTTTGGGGCTCCCATACTTTGGCAGCCAAGACCAGCTCATCCGATGCAGCGTTATCGCGGGCAAGTACAAAGTTGTGGTCATAACCGCCACCGAAGGCAAGCTGCTCGTTCTCCTGCTCAATGCGCTCACCGATGGGCGTCGCCTGGGTAAAGTCGAACGGCGTGCCCTCCACCGGGCGGATCTCACCGGTTGGAATCAAGGTGTCGTTGACCGGGGTAAACTCAGGGGCATTGATCATCAGTTGATGATCGAGAATGGTGTCGCTACCCTCACCCTTTAGGTTGAAGTAGCTGTGCTGGGTGAGGTTAATCGGGGTGGCTTTATCGGTTACCGCCCGATAATCCACCATCAGCTCGTCATTATCGGTCAGCGTATAGGTAACTTCGACCTCCAACTTACCGGGGTAGCCCTCTTCGCCATCCTCGCTGGTATAGCGCAGCACCAATCCATTGCCTGCGTCACTCTCGAATGGTTCGGCCTGCCATAGCACTTTATCGAATCCCTGGTCGCCGCCGTGCAGATGGTTGCTGCCATCGTTGGTAGCCAATGAGTAGGTTTCTCCATCGAGAGAGAATTGCCCACCCGCAATACGGTTGCCGTAACGACCAATAATGGCACCGAAGTAAGGATTGGCCTGACGGTACTCATCGGAGAGGTAGGCTTCCAAAGAGTCGAAGCCCAGCGCTATATCGTCAAACTTACCGTCCATATCAGGGGTTTTCAGCGACAAAATGATGCCACCGTAATTGGTCACCCGCAGTTCGATACCATTGGCGTTGGTAAGTTGATAGACATCCACCTGGCGACCATCGGGTAGATGGCCAAACACCGACGTTTGGATACCACTGCCGACGCTGCTGCCCGCGTTGTCTTCAGAACTGCTCTGGGCTTGTGCGGTGTTTGCCCACAGTACCGCGGCAATTGCACCGAGCAGAAGAGGGGAACCATTTCTTAATCGTTGGCTGTACATGAGAGGCATGAGCTTCCTCCTGGAGGCATACTTTGTTGCTAATTATTGTTGTTAGACCGGTGCTGTTAACTCAGTGAGTTACCACAGTTCATCATCACCGATACAGACACTACAGTAGCCATGTCTGGCATAACCAACCAATATACAAATGCCTCACTATCGATATACTTCTAAGTATCAATAACAACACGAGGCTTATCCCATGGGCGTTCTCGGCGAAAACTGGTTTTTAGACGTGCGACTAAAGTTGCGTCATTTTCAGCTATTTTTAGCCTTGGACGAGCAGCGCAACCTGCACCGCGCGGCGACTCAGCTCAATATGAGCCAGCCCGCCGCCTCAAAACTGCTCAGCGACCTGGAAGCCAACCTGGGTATTCGACTGTTCGATCGCCACCCCCGTGGGCTAACGCCCAACTGGTATGGCGAAATTATGATTCGCCACGCCCACAGCATGCTTTCAGCGCTACGCCACACCGGTGAGGAGCTAAACGCTCTCGGCGAGGGCAGTGCCGGCACGGTAGCCGTCGGGACGGTAATGGCGCCGGCAGTTACGCTGCTTACCAGCGCCATCGAACGGGTGCACCGCGACCGGCCAGGGCTAAAAATCAGCATAGATGTGGATGTCAGCAAGGTGCTGGTACCGCGCCTGCTGGAAGGCGAACTGGATTTCGCGATTACCCGCATACCCGCAGGCGTCGATGCCGAGCGCTTTGTCTTCGAGGAGATTGGCGAGGAGGAACTCTGCTTTGTGTGCCGCCAAGGGCATCCATTAGCCGATAAACAAACGCTGAGCCTTGCTGATATGGCGGGCTTCCCTTGGTCGCTGCAGCCCACTGGCGCGTTGATGCGCCAGCGGGTGGATAGCCTATTTCTACACCATCAGGTCGCGCCGCCCCGCCAGATTGTCGATACCGCAGACCTGCTGCTGTCGCTGGCCCTCGTCGACAAATCCGATACCATCACGGTGACTACACGGGAAGCCGCTGACCTGCTCTGCCCCCCGCAGCGCTTTCATATACTGCCATTTAGCGAGGCGCTAAGCGTTCAGCCCTATGGGCTGGTGAGCTTACGCCACCAGCGACTCTCCCCCGGTGCCGCCGCATTAATGAGCACTCTGCGGGAAGTGATTGCTCAGTCCAATTAATGCGAGTGCCGCGGCACATCAGACCCGCGACACCCCACCAGGAAGTCGAAGTCGCAGCCTTCGTCCGCCTGGAGCACCCGCTCGATATACAGCTGCCGATAGCCGCCCTGGCTGGCGATGAGCGTCGAGGCCGCGGTGGGGTCGCTCTCGGCTAAGCGTGAGGCCAGCTCTTCGTCGCTGAGTTCCAGATGCAGCCGGC
>NZ_JACCGK010000061.1 GCF_013416325.1 Vreelandella sedimenti | reverse complement strand
CCCAGCTGCGCCAACTGGTTGCCCACTTCCGCATACACCAAAACGACGTAGAGCATTCCCGAGCAAGCTTACCCGCCTCCTCACCCGCCCCGCAGGCGGCTCACCAGCATAGCGATTTTTAGCACCTATCATTTATCACCGACCATTACGAGCGAAACAGACTCTAGTTTATGCTACCGCGGCAAGTGACATTGCTGCGGTAGCATTACCTTTACATTTTACTAAGGTATTGGTGCATTAGGCCGATAGGGAACAACGTTGCTCACTCACATCGGCTAGGAAAAAAATGACACGCTTAACGACGACGCAAAAACTCTGGGGAACGCTGGGTATTATCT
>NZ_JACCGK010000060.1 GCF_013416325.1 Vreelandella sedimenti | reverse complement strand
GCCATGCCGTGATAACCCCGCGGGCCGCAGTGCTTCATGACCAGAATATCGTTGGCTTCCACATCCAGGTCCGGGTCGTTGATGCGCGCTTTGTAGTCGTCGAAGTCCTCGAACACCACCGCGCGACCGCGGTGCTGCATGAGTTCGGCCGTTGCCGCCGAGGGCTTGAGCACCGCGCCGTTGGGGGCCAGGTTGCCGCGCACCACGCAGATGCCGCCGTCCGCCGTGAGCGGATTATCCAGCGGGCGAATCACTTCATCGTTATACAGCGGGGCGTCCTGGACATTCTCCCACAGGGTTTTGCCGTTGACAGTGAGCGCGTCCTTGAAGGGCAGCCGGT
>NZ_JACCGK010000040.1 GCF_013416325.1 Vreelandella sedimenti | reverse complement strand
CGAGGAGGAGTCCATATACGCGCTACTAAATTGCGCATGTACTAAACATGGTGGTTGTAAGGATCTGCACGGTGTCATCATCAACTGATATTTTTGGGCATGGCCGCTAACGACTGAGGTACTTCACCACCGATTGTTGGTTGGTAGAGGCAGGAGCGGTCGAGCTGTGAGAGGCTGGTTAGCCCTAGCAGGGCCATATTGCGCTCAATTTCACGCTGTAAAAGATCGGCAACATGTTCTACTCCGGCCTGCCCCGCGCAGGCGGCGGCGTAGTTGAAGGGGCGCCCCACAAAGACAAAATCAGCCCCCAATGCCAGCGCCTTGATCACATCGGTGCCACGCCGAAAGCCGCTGTCGATCATAATAGGAATATCACTAACGCGACGCTTGATCTCGGGCAGCACTTGGAGCGGGGAAATGGTGCAATCCAACTGGCGGGCGCCATGGTTTGAAAGAATAATGCCATCAACCCCTGCCTGCTGAGCACGTACTGCGTCTTCCGGGTTTAATATCCCTTTGACGATCAAGGTATCGGGCCACAGGCGCCGGACTAGATCGAGATAACCCCAGTCAAAATGGCGCCGCCCCGAAAAGTCCCGCGCTGCTTGTCGGGAGATAACGGGCGCGCCCCGCTCGGCATAGTTGTTTTCGAAATGCGGCATGCCGTGCTTCCACAAGGTGCGCAGGAAGGTATTGCATAGCCAACCAGGTCGTATCAGACCGTCAAATGCTAGGCGAAGGGTTGGCTCTAGAGGGGATGAAAATCCCGAACGGCGGAAATTATCGGGATTAGGGGGTACCGGGTAATCGAGCGTGACGACGAGTTTTTTGAAACCGGCCCGCTGGACACGCGCCAGTAGCGCTTCGATACCATCTGGGGTTCCCGGCAGATACGCCTGGAACCAGTCGGCACCTTCCACCTTGGCCACCTCTTCCATGGGTACCAGCGATGAACCGCTCATAACCATTGGCAGGTTGCGCTTCGCTGCTGCCCGCGCCAGCACTAAGTCGCCCTGGTAAGTTGACAGGGCACTAATGCCCATGGGGGCGATACCGAACGGAACGTTGTAGCGTTTGCCATATAGCTCGGTGTGCAGGTCAATCTGCGAGACATTAACAAACGCCTTGGGCAAAAAGCGGTAATCATCAAAAGCGGTGAGGTTGACTCTCTGGGTTCGCCCATCCTCGGCAACATGGTCGATATAGCCAAAAATTGGCCTGGGCAACACTTTTCGGGCCAGCCGCTCAACATCATGCAAGTTATGGATGCTGGCGAGTTTCTTCCGAGTCCATCGTTGTTGGAGCCAACCTTTCACGCAACACTCCTAATGATTGTTCTATCCTCCCCACGCTCGGCAGCCTAGCTCGATTCAGCAGGCACGAAGCGCAGGGCAACGCCATTGTTGCACCAGCGCAGGCCGGTGGGTTCGGGGCCATCTTCGAAGACGTGGCCCTGATGGCCACCGCAGCGGGCACAGTGGTATTCGGTACGGGGCCAAACCAGCTTGAAGTCCAGTTCGGTCAGCATATGCCCTTCCACGTGTTCGAAAAAGCTTGGCCAACCGGTACCGGAATCATATTTCATTTCACTGGTGAAGAGTAACAGATCGCAGCCAGCGCAGCGGTATTCACCCTCCCCCCACTCCTTGTCCAACGGGCTTGAAAAGGCGGGCTCAGTGCCTGCCTTTCGGAGTACATCAAAGGCTTCATCGGAGAGTCTTTCACGCCATTCGGCTTCACTCAGCTCCAGTGTCTCCAGGCCTGATGCAGCCTCCAGGTCAAGCCGTGGAAAGCCAAATGACAGTCCAGGTATCACCGCTACCGCACCGGTTAGTCCGGCCAGGCCTAAAAATTGACGTCTTTTCATGGGTGTCACTCCCCCAGAAGTTGGCAAGGAAAATAATCGGCCAGCAAAAGAGCTCATAAAAATGGGACAGTGCCGTGGCGCTGTCCCATCCTGAGGTCGATCATTACTGTGTAGTTAGTCGCTACCGGGTGCGACTTACTTACACTGGCACGCTACTTTTTTCTGCTACTTTTCCTGCTACTTTTTCTAGCGGCCTGACACGTTGCTCAACTGAGGTCCAGGTCATCAACTGATGTTCAGGTCAGTTGGGGGCCTGCCTGGATAATGGCCTCATTGACGCCTTCGAATTTCTTGAAGTTATCGACGAACTTGGTCGCCAGATCTTTGAGGTGACGGTCGTAGGCGTCACGGTCTTGCCAGGTTTCACGCGGATCGAGCAGGCTGGAATCAACGCCCGGCACGGCAAGCGGCACTTGTAGATTGAGCCCATCGATGTGCTTGGTGTCGATGTCGCGCAGCACGCCAGACTGAATCGCGCTGATGATGGCACGCGTGGTCGGAATGGAGAAACGTGCGCCACCTTCGCCGTAAGCGCCGCCAGTCCAGCCGGTATTAACCAGATACACCTGGGCGTCTTTTTTCTCGACACGCTTGATCAGTAGATCAGCGTACTCACGGGCAGGACGCGGGAAAAACGGTGCGCCAAAGCAGGTAGAGAATGTGGCGGCCAGGCCTTCAGAGGAGCCCATTTCAGTGGAGCCCACTTTAGCGGTGTAGCCGGACAAGAAATGATACGCCGCGGCTTCTTTGGAAAGAATCGACACTGGTGGCAGTACGCCGGACATATCGCAGGTCAGGAACACGATGGCATTCGGCTCGCCAGCCAGGTTTTCCGCTACGCGCTTCTCAACGTGCTCTAACGGGTACGCGGCGCGGGAGTTTTGAGTCAGGCTATCGTCGGCGTAATCAGGCTCACGACGGTCGTCCAGCACCACGTTTTCCAGTACGGTGCCAAACTTGATGGCGTTCCAGATGACCGGCTCGTTCTTTTCGGAAAGATCGATACATTTGGCGTAGCAGCCACCTTCCATATTGAAGACGACTCCATCCCCCCAAGCGTGCTCGTCATCGCCGATCAAGAAACGCGCCTGATCCGCCGAGAGCGTGGTTTTACCGGTGCCAGAGAGACCGAAGAAGAGACAGGTTTCGCCATCTTCACCCACGTTCGCCGAGCAGTGCATGGGCAGTACGTCGGCGGCTGGCAGCAGGAAGTTCTGCACCGAGAACATGGCTTTTTTCATTTCACCGGCGTAGCGCATACCCGCGATAAGCACTTTTTTCTCGGCGAAATTGATGATCACGCAGCCATCAGAGTTGGTGCCATCGCGAGTAGGGTCGCACTCAAAGCCTGCGGCGTTAAGAATCGTCCACTCGTCTTTAACTGCTTGGTTATAAGCCAGAGGACGCACAAACATGGTACGACCAAACAGGTTTTGCCAAGCAGTTTCAGTGGTGACACGTACCGGCAGATAGTGAGCGGAATCGCTGCCCACGTGCAGCTCAGAGACAAAATGCTCTTGGCTGACCAGGTGGTCATTAACTCGATCCCACAGAGCGTTGAATTTGCCGGCGTCGAAGGGCTGGTTAACGTTGCCCCAATCGATTTGGCTGCTAGTGGAGGGCTCGTCAACGATATAGCGGTCTTTCGGTGAGCGGCCGGTCCGCAGGCCGGTATTGACTACCAAGGCGCCGTTGGCTGAGAGGCGGCCTTCGCCACGTGCCACTGCGCGCTCGATTAGTTCGGCGCTGCTGAGATTAACGTGGGATTGGGGAGCGGCTTGAGTCGTGGTCATGTCGATTCCTGGGCTTCTCTCGATTTACCGGGCGTCACCGACGCCTTGATGTTCATCCCAACCACTGTAAAACCGGCTGGGTGCGCTGAAGTTCGGCGCATTATGGCAAAAAGAAAGCCCCCAGGAAACGGGGGCGAAGATCAAATATCTTGTAGTTAAACTACTACAAAGGCACTACATTTTGTGTTGCAGCGCAATAAAAATTCAAACAGTCGTTTGCACGAAACACCAAATTCATTGAATCCATTGGCGCTCCTAGCACTGCTGGCAAACACCCTGGTATACGCTTTCGACTACACGCTTAGTGAATCGTGGGCGATGGCGCTTCGGGGTCGTCCAACAAAGTTTCAATATCCGCTGCTGTGTAGTGATATTTCGTGTGGCAAAAGTGGCATTGGGTATCAATAGCCCCCTGCTCGTGCAAAATATCGCGCAGTTCCTCTTTGCCCAGAGAGTGCAACGCGTAGCTCATACGCTCCCGGGAGCAGGTGCAGCCAAAGCGCAGCGTTTTGGGTTCAAAAACGCGCACGGTCTCTTCGTGATAGAGGCGATGCAGCACCTCGCGCTGCTCAAGGCCGAGCAGCTCTTCTGTTTTGATCGTATCGGCTAGCTGTACGCTGCGATCCCAGGCATCGACATCCTGGTTTTGTGACTCTTCTGGTAGCCGCTGCAGCAGTAATCCGCCCGCACGCTTCTCATCGGCAGCTAGCCAGAGACGGGTTGGCAACTGCTCAGATTGGCTGAAATAGGCTTCCAGACAGCCGCCCAGGGTTTCTTGATCCAACGCCACAATACCTTGATAGCGATTACCTTCGCGGGGATCCAGAGTAATCACGATCTGGCCTTCACCCACCAGTTCGCGGAAGCTGGCGTGCTCGCTGGGCAGTGCGGCGTCTTCGGCTATACGCGCAATCGCACGCAGTTCGCCACCGGGGTTGGATTCGGCCATTAACAGTGACAGAACGCCGCGTCCACGTACTTCGATACTCAATGTGCCATCCAACTTCACGGTATCGGTAAGCAACGCCACGGCGGCTAATAGCTCGCCCAGCAGCTCATTCACCGCCGGAGGGTAGGCATGGCGATCCAGCACTTCGTGGTAGGCGGCCGCCAGGGTGACGATCTCGCCGCGGACATTGGTGTGATCGAACATAAAGCGTTGAATTTGATCGGACATAATTTGGCAACCTAAGGTTTAACTGGTTTATTAGTGGCTAAGGACTACTTGGCTCAGGGTTCTCGCAGCTGACAATCCGCGCTCCTCAGTGCCGAGGGCAGGTTTACGCGAGGGCGCTGTGAACCCATCCATGGGCGCTAATTTTGACATCCCTGTCAAAAGACCCTCGCTTCAACCTGCTCTCGGATCCCGTTATGGGGGAGTAATTAAAGGGAGTCACTCAGCTACGATAGTCTCGTTACTCACCCTGGTGGCGCTGGAAGCGCTGGATATCGCGGCGCTGCTTTTTGTCGGGGCGCTTGAGAGGATGCTGCATCGCTTCGTTAGTGAGGCGTCTTGCTTCGGCCTCTTTGGCACGACGCTGCACACTCTCTTCGGTTTCCGCATAGAGCGTGCGCGCTTCTGGTGCGCCGCGGCGTTGATCCGAAAGCGATAAGACCTCTACCTCTAATATCTCCCAGCCTTGAGGCACGCGAATAAGCGCACCGACTTCCACCTGCTTGCTGGTTTTAGCGCGACCGCCGTCGTAATTCACTTTCCCGCCCTCGATGGCTTTTTTGGCCAGTGCGCGGGTCTTAAAAAAGCGGGCGGCCCACAGCCATTTATCCAAGCGTACGCTGTCACTCATTTAGGCACTCCTTGGGTTGCTGACACCTGTTCAGGAAGCTGTTCGGGTAGCAGGTGGGCAAACCGATCGAGGGCAATAAATTCTTGCAACTCTTTTTCAGGCCGCTGGCTGTCAGGCTGTTTAATGCCCAGCAAATGCTTAATGCCAAACTCACGAGCGCTCTCGAGCACACGGGCGTTGTCGTCGATAAACAGCGTGCGCGCAGGATCAAAGGCTTCGATGTCTTGTAGCGCAAACCAAAACGCCTGCTCCTCTTTGGCGGCTCCTACGTCCTCGGAAGAGACGATCGCGTCCAGGTAACTTTCCAAACCGGTGAGCGGCAGCTTCAGAGCAAGACTCGCACGATCCGCGTTAGTGGCGAGCACGACCCTCGGATGGGCCTGTTTGAGCCATTTGAGGAAATCCAGAGCATCGCTACGCAGGCCTATCAAGTGCTGGACTTCACGCTTCAGAGCGACGATATCCACGCCCAGCTCGCGGCTCCAGTACGCCAGACTGTACCAGTTTAAGGTGCCCTGCTCGCCGACAATGCGCGCGCGCAGCGCTTCCTGAGAGGCCTCATCCAGTTGGTGCAGTTCGCGGTAGCGCCGCGGCAAGTGCTCCAGCCAAAAGTGGCTGTCGAAGTGTAAATCCAGCAGCGTGCCGTCCATATCCAAGAGGACGGTGTCTATCTCGCGCCAATCAATCATTGCCGCTCCAGTCACGTTAGGAGTAAGCGTGCTATTGTAGCTTAACCGCCTTTTACCAGCCATGGAGGCCCACTTTTATGTCTACCTTTCCCCCAACGCGCGACACCTTCAATCACTCTGAGGGTGCCAGCACTAAGCGCTCGAGCTACCAGCAAAAGCCGCAAATTTTGGCTCGCAAGAGCGTGGCCCAGAGTCGTTTATTCCAGATTGAGTCGCTTGATTTGCGTTTTTCTAACGGAGAAGAGCGCCAATTTGAGCGCTTGACCGGCGCTGATCGCGGCGCAGTGATGATGGTGGCGATGCCTGACCCCGACCACGTGCTGCTGATACGTGAATACGCCGCTGGATTTGAAGATTATGTACTCACCCTGCCAAAGGGGTTGGTCGATCCTGGCGAAGATATCATTACCGCGGCTAACCGCGAGTTAATGGAGGAGTGTGGCGTAGGCGCTCACCGCATTGAGCCGCTGGTTGAGCTTTCGCTGGCGCCCAACTATATGCGCCACCGTATGCAGGTACTCCTCGCCACCGACCTTTACCCCAAGCGCCTGCCAGGGGATGAGCCAGAGCCGTTGATTGTTGAAACCCACGCCATTGAGGAGCTACCTGCCCTACTACTGCGCGAGGATTTTCACGAAGCCCGCGCCATCGCCGCACTCTATATCGCCCGGGATAGGTTGCGGGAAGAGAAGCGCAATAGTGCGACAGATTTGCTTTGATAAGGTAGTGAATAGTAAGTGGTAAGGAGTGAATAGT
>NZ_JACCGK010000039.1 GCF_013416325.1 Vreelandella sedimenti | reverse complement strand
GGGTGAGGAGGAGTCCATCCCATTGGGTAACAAGTCTGCGAGGAACGAGCAAACGAGGCACCCGCGGGAGGCGTCGGGACGACGCCCAGTGGCACATAACCAAACCCCGGCACCGCTTCGCGATGCTTTCGCGGGTGCGCCTGGGGCTTACCACGCGCTACTAAATCACGCATGCACACGACTGTGTGGAAGCAAACTCCTGTAGCGCTTGGCGCCCAATTAACAGCACCGCGGTGCTTTAGTTTGAAAGTTTTACGTCCACAGGCTGGGAGCGTGACCAGGCGATGATGACGAGGCCTAGCGCGATCATGGGGAGCGAGAGCAGCATGCCCATGGTGACCCAGCCGAAGGCGATAAAACCGATGTGGGCGTCGGGCATACGGACAAATTCGACCATAAAGCGGAACACGCCGTAGCAGACTAAAAACAGCCCGGATAAAAAGCCTCTTGCGGTCGGCTTGGCGGAGACCCACCACAGAATGGCAAACAGCACGACGCCTTCTAACAACGCCTCGTAGAGTGCTGATGGATGACGCGGCTCAGGCCCCATGCCGGGAAACGGCATGCCCCAAGGAAGCGAGGTCATGCGGCCCGGTAGCTCGTGATTAATAAAGTTACCAATACGCCCGGCACCCAAGCCAATCGGCACCAGAGGAGCGATAAAGTCGGTGAGCGTTAAAAAAGCCAACTGCTTACGCCGAGCGAATATCCAGGCGGCGAGGAGCACCCCGAGTAGGCCGCCGTGAAAGCTCATGCCGCCATCCCATACGCGGAAGATCCACAGCGGGTCGGCTGTCCACTGTCCTAGCCCGTAGAACAGTGCGTACCCTAAGCGCCCTCCAGCCACGACACCGATGGCGCAGTAGAAGAGCAAATCACCAATATCGTCATTATTGAGACCAATACGCGATGCGCGCCGACAGCCAAGCCACCAGGCGGCGACAAATCCCACCACATACATAAGGCCATACCAATGGACTTGCAGCGGCCCCAAGGAGATAGCCACTGGGTCAATCGTTGGGTAATTAATCATTTACACTCTCTAATCTGACCAAAGGAAATATGCAAGACGCCCACTCAGCACGTAAAACGGTCACAGACTAGGTGAGCAGGAAACGCACCCCTACCACTGCCAGCAGTAACGCGAAGGAGAGACGTAGCACATGAGCGGGCAAAACATGGGCAAGTTTAACGCCTAAGCGGGCAAATGGAACGCTGGTGACCACGATACTGAAAAACGCTGGCCACATAACAAAGCCAGTCGTCCAGGCGGGCAGCAGCGGATTACCCCAGCCCACCACGATAAACGCCAGAGCCCCCACCAGCGCGATGGGTAGCCCTACCGCCGCTGCCGTGCCCACCGCCTGAGTCATGCTGGCACCACAGCGTGATAGTAGCGGCACTGTCATGGCGCCTCCGCCAATCCCGAACAGTGCAGAAACAGCGCCGATCACGCCACCGGCGAGCGTCATTATCCATTTGCCGGGCGAGGCACTGCCCGGCTTAGGCGTTAATCCAAACACCATTTTGGCGGCAATGAGTAGAACAAAGATGCCAAACATAGTTCCCAGCGCCGTGCCGGAGAGGTTGTCGGCAATAAACGCCCCAGCGATGGAACCTAATACTAAGCCAGGCAGCAGCGCTGTAAGCCACCCACGGTGAATGCTGCCGCGCCGATAATGGCCAAGGGTGGACGATGAACCGGTGACGAGAATGGTAGCGAGAGAGGTGCCAATGGCTAAATGCATGACAATTTCAGAGGCGATGTTCTGCAGACCAAACGCGAAGACCAAGACAGGAACGATAATGAGCCCACCGCCCACGCCAAATACACCTGCCATGGTGCCCGCAACGGCGCCTAAGGTTAAATAAATCGATAGCGCCGTGACGATGGTCATTCAGACAGAACCGCTTCAATCGTGCCTGGAAACCAGTAAGCAATCATATTCATGAGGGTTTGGGGTTGGTAAGGCTTGGCAAGTAAGTCATCCATACCGGCGGCTAGACAGGCGTCGCGCCCGGCATTGTCGACGTTGGCCGTTAGTGCGACCAACACGCTTTGACTAACGCCATGATTGCGCTCGTACTCGCGCCAGCGCCGGGTGGTTTCGAGCCCGTCCAGAGTGGGCATAAAAATATCCATAAATACCAGATCAAAAATCGCGTTTTGCTGGCGTTCCAACGCCTGTTCACCGCTGCTAGCGCCTTCCACCTGTAGGCCCTGGGTTTCCAGCATCTGCCGGGCCAGCATCAAATTTACCGGCCCGTCGTCGACGACCAATACGCGTAAAGTGCGCGGCGCCCCCGGGCGATCACCACTCCTCCCTTGTGCCTCACCACTCAAAGAATTTTGTTCAGAACCTGGTTCAACTCCTCCCTCAGCGCTTTGTTGAACAAGATTGGTCAGTAGCGCGCGGATATCCGATAGATGCTCATACACTTCCATGATATTTTGCCCACCGTTATCGGTGAGCTCTTTATCAACCATGCTGTTTAAATGGTCTAACAAGCTATCCGTTTCACGCTGCAGCAGCGTTAAGTAGCCTGATTTTAATCGTGACTCTTCCCGTGCCCTTTCTCGACCGGCGATCAAGTGCTTGAGCTGCCGTTGCTGGTGGTGAAGGTCGTCCAACAAGGTTTGCTCATGCTCCTGCCGGGTGTTCTTAGTAGCGGCAGTGGCCACTTGGGAGCAGTGCATGCAGCGCTCAAGACCGGCGAGGATTTCATTAACGCTGGCCAGCCGCTGAAGGGGTAGATGAGATTCATCAGCGACATCCGGCGGGGAACATTTATGCTCGGGCAGTGAAAGCGCAGCGGTAGCGCATAGTGCTTGACTGTGCCGTTCAAGCTCGGTGAGTTCTTGCATAAAGCGATTATCTTGACGCCGAGCATGCGCTTTAACCAACATCAGGAAGGCGCCGACATTCAAACTGCTGCCGATAAGCAGCGCCGCCATTAGCCACAACATGGTGCTCCAAGAGACGTAGCTGGGCGACATCCACCACATCATGGCGCCAACCACCACGCAGAGCACGATTAATGCTGCTTGCACAAGCAGCAGTGGCCACAGCAGAGGCCAAACAATGGCATTCCAAAAGTGCTCCCTTTGATAGCGCTGCATGATCTCGCCTTCCTATTGGCCGTATGGCCGCTGATAACGTGACCGCTGTTTAAGGCCCCACACCCATTCGGTGTGACGATTTATGCTACAAACATGATACTAATGTCAGTGTACGTCTACGCTTCGTTACTGTCATGCGGCTCTTGCGTTGAACGTTTTTCATCCTTATCGCCTGCGAGTTTGTTATGTGCTTGATATCGTTTGCTTGGCAACCCGGCACCCCCATGCCTTTGCGGCTAATGGGTAACCGTGATGAGTTCCATGCGCGCCCCACCGCGCCGCTGGGTGAGTGGCAAGATAACTCGGCCATTGTCGGTGGCCGCGATTTAGAGGCCGGTGGCTCGTGGCTGGCAGCCAAGCGCGGCGGTGTAGTGGCCGCGTTAACCAACGTACGTGACCCGCAATTGGGCACACCACCCGGCGCGCCAAGCAGGGGGGAGCTGGTCGCCGATGCCCTGCAATGTAGCGATATAGAAGCGTGGCTAACTGCGCTCAGCCAGGGCGAGGCAATGCGCTACGCGGGCTTTAATTTATTGGTCGCCACGCCCCAACGGCTTTGGCACCTACACCGCAGCAGAGATCGCCTGGCTCTCACTGAGGTAGCTCCCGGGGTTCATGGCCTCTCCAACGCTGATCTCAACTCACCCTGGCCAAAGCTTCTACATGTACGCACTGCGCTTGAGCACACTCTTTTACAGCCAGACCCGTTCCAGGCATGGCCTAGTGGCGTTCAGCGCGCTATGCAAAATCCACAAGAAGCGGCTATCGAGGAGTTGCCGGATACCGGCGTGGGGCTTGAATTGGAGCGCCAGCTTTCAGCGGCGTTTATTGTCGGCGAACGCTATGGCACCCGCGCCACCTCGTGGCTCACTCTGGATAGCGACGGGCACATCGAAGTTACCGAACAGCGCTTTGGGCCGCTGGGGCGCTTTGAGGGTGAAACCTCTTTAGCGTTGCCCAGCAGTTCGCTTGAATCTACACCCTAGGCTTTGCATAAAGAACTTAGTCACGGGGCGGCATCAGATGCGATAGCTGCCACTCATCCATGCGCCCCTCTAGATGGGTATGCACCTGGGCAGGGGTGTCTAGCTCCATCACTTCTTTGAGCAACTGCTCAGCATCGCTGAACGGCACCCGGCGAATGGCCGCGCGCACTTTGGGCAGGCTTGGCGCATTCATGGAAAGACTGGTAAAGCCCATGGCCATGAGCAGCAGCGCTCCAGCCGGGTCTCCGGCCAATTCACCACAGAGCGAAATGGGCTTATCGAGCCGCGTCGCATCGTTAGCAAGTTCCAGCAGAGCGCCGAGCAACGCCGGGTGCAGCGCATCGTAAAGGCTCGATACGCGCGGGTTGTTACGGTCTACCGCCAGCAAGTACTGGGTTAGATCGTTGCTGCCCACAGAGAAAAAGTCGACTCGCTTCGCCAGCGCGTCCATTTGATAGATAGTGGCGGGCACTTCAATCATCACGCCCACTTTAGGTCTGACGACAGTAATCCCTTCTTCGCCCAGCTCTAGAATGGCGCGATCCAGCAGGCGCAGCGCTTCATCGACCTCTTCGACGTTGGTAATCATCGGGAAGAGAACGTAGAGGTTATCCAGGTCGATCGAGGCTTTGAGCATGGCGCGCAGTTGCACCATTAACACTTCCGGGTGATCCAGCGTTACCCGCATACCGCGCCAGCCTAGAAACGGATTCGCCTCTTCAATGGGGAAATAGGGCAGATCCTTGTCACCGCCGATATCCAATGTGCGCATCACCACCGGCAACGGGGCAAAGCCTTCGAGCTGCTCACGATAAAGCTTGGTTTGCTCTTTCTCGCCGGGGAAGCGTTCGGTAATCATAAACGGCACTTCGGTTCGATAGAGGCCCACTCCACCGATACGGCTTTTAAGCAGCGCGGTGGCATCTACCGCTAACCCGGTATTGACCATAAGCGGCATCGTGTGACCGTCGGGCGTGGCGCTGGGCAGATCCTGCTCGTGCTCAAGCAGTTCGCTGAGCGCCTCTTCTTCGGCGATCAGACTTTCATAACGGGCCGTAAGTTCAGGCGCTGGGCGCACAAACAGGCGACCACGGTGACCATCCAGCACCACCGGCGCCCCGCCTAGGCGCGGCAGCGGTAAATCCATCATGCCCAGCACCGTAGGAATGCCCATGGCCCGGGCGACAATCGCCACGTGGGACGTGCTGGAGCCGCGTACCGAGACCAGCCCTTTGAGCTTTTCGCGGGGGACTTCACCCAGCATGGCCACGCTGATCTCATCACCGACCAGAATAGCGTTATCGGGGTAGGTTTCCGGCGTGGATGGGGTATCTTCTTGCAGATGCGCAAGTACCCGGCGGCCAAGATCACGAATATCAGCCGCTCGCTCGCGTAGGTAGTTGTCGTCTACCCGCTCCAGATACTGGACGTGACGACGCACTACATCGGCCAGAGCGCCTGGTGCCCACTGGCCTTCGCGAATGCGCTTTTCCACTTCATCAGCCAGCGCGGCTTCGCCGAGCATCTGCTGATAAACATCGAACAGTGCCAGCTCTTGGGCAGAGATCCGGCTTGCCAAGCGTTCGGCCGCGGCACGAATTTCGTTGCGGGTTTTGCCAATGGCTTCTTTTAGGCGGGCGACCTCATAATCCTGATCGCGGGGTATCAGATCCGGCACGCTGTTTAAATCGGCGGGCGGGGTAATCACCACCGCTTCGCCCATGGCCATGCCAGGCGAGGCAGCAACGCCTTTAAACATTGCCTGCCCTCCGGCAAGCGCCGGGCGCAGCAGGTTGCCCGTGGCTAAAGCATGCGCCAGCACACCCGCCAACTGCGCGGCCATAGTGACCAGAAAGGCTTCGTCCTCATCGTCATAGCGGCGCTTTTCGGCTTGCTGAACCACCAATACGCCCAGCATGTGGCGCTGGTGAATAATCGGCACACCCAAAAAGCTGGAGTAGCGCTCTTCACCGGTGGCTTCAAAGTAGCGGAATTGCGGGTGGGTCTGGGCGTCTTCGAGGTTAAGCGGCTCGCTGCGTTTGGCCACCAAGCCCACCAGGCCTTCGCCTAACGGCAGTACTACGCGCCCTACGGCTTGGGTGCGCAGACCAATGGTCTCCATCAATACCAGCGACTCAAGCTCCTTGTCGTAAAGGTAGAAGGAACACACATCAGTCTGCATCGCTTTACGAATTCGGCGTACCATCGTGGACAGCGCGGCGTCGAGGGTGCGCGCGCCGTTCACTTCCTGAATCACACGGCGCAGCACCTCAAGCATGGACGTTTTACTTTTCACTATTATTTGCCTCGCTGAGGAATTTCCTGGCAGACTGCTGCCGCCCTACCCTGGGCAGCGGCCAATCGCCCTAATCGTCATCCTGTGCCAGACGCTGAACGCGGGGAGACAACTCTCGCAGCGCGCGCCGATATACCTCTCGTTTAAAAGGCACTACCTGCCCTAGCGGGTACCAGTAGCTCACCCACCGCCACCCATCAAATTCGGGGGATGGGGTTGCCGTCATACAGATCTGGCTTTCCTGGCAACGGATTTTAAGTAAAAACCACTTTTGCTTCTGGCCTATACAGACCGGACGCGAATGTGTGCGAATCATACGTCGTGGCAGACGGTAGCGTAGCCAGCCCCGGGTGCAGGCAACAATATCAACATCGTCGGCGGTTAGACCGATCTCTTCGTAAAGTTCACGAAAAAGTGCTTGTTGTGGCGTCTCGCTTGCATTGATGCCCCCCTGGGGAAATTGCCACGCATTTTGTCCTACCCGACGCGCCCAAAGCAGCTGCCCCTGGCTATTGGCAATGATGATGCCAACATTGGGGCGAAAGCCGTCAGCGTCGATCACGGACATCACCTTAATAAATTTTCAGTTGTCCCCATTTTTCCACAAGGGTGACAAGCGTATCAATACAATATAACGCTAAGTGACGAATGGTTGCGTATCAGCATGGAGCGAAGAACGTGCGTTGGTGGGAATGACATGGCGACTCTGCGATAATCCGCGTCCGCTATTTGCCTAACTAGCGTCTTTAGGGCACTAGCGACTGTCTACTATCCACTGACTAAAAAAGGGGAGCGCCGTGAGTCTGGCCATATTCGATTTGGATAATACGCTGCTATCCATCGACAGCGATCATGCCTGGGGCGAGTTTTTACTCGAACAAGGGGCAGTCGACCCGGTTGCCTACCGGGAAGCCAATGAGCGCTTCATGGCTGATTACAACGCGGGCACCCTGGATATGGCTGCTTTTTTGGAGATGGCGCTTAAACCGCTGGCTGACAATTCGCCTGAACAGCTTTCGGCGTGGCACCAGCAGTTCATGGCCAGCAAAATCGAGCCCAATATTCTGCCCAAAGCAGAAGAGCTTCTGGCACGCCACCGCACCAAAGGCGACACGCTGCTGATTATTACCGCCACCAACCGCTTTATTACCGCCCCAATTGCCGAACGTTTGGGGGTCGATCACTTAATCGCGGTGAACCCGGAGGTCAAAGAGGGCCGCTACACGGGGCGCGTTTCGGGCATTCCCAGCTACCGCGAAGGCAAAGTCACCCGCTTAGAAAAGTGGCTGGAAGATCAAGACCTGACCATGGAAGGCGCGTGGTTCTACAGCGACTCGCACAATGATTTGCCGCTGCTGGAAATAGTCGAGCACCCCGTCGCCGTCGACCCCGACGACACCCTGCGCGAAATCGCCAAAGAACGCCAATGGCGGATTATGAGTTTGCGGGATTGAGTTGGNTGGTGAATCGTGAATCGTGAATCGTGAATCGTGAATCGTGAATCGTGAATCGTGAATCGTGAATCGTGAATCGTGAATCGTGAATCGTCAGGAGTATAGGTCTCGTAGCGCGTGGTAACGAGAAAGCGAGTTCAGCGAGCGTTTCGAGGCACCCGCGGGAGGCGGCGGAACGACTCCCAAGAGCATCGCACGCGCCCTGGTATCAATAATTGCCACACGCAGGTAAATATTTAACGGCTTAGGAGAGTATCAAGCGAAATCACATTGCCAGCATGTTTATCTGCTAACTTAACGTCGTCTGTGACCAACGTTGCTGCTGCTACAGATGCGGAAGCAGAGATAATACTATCCGGCAGTTTCATTTGAGTACTTCGTCGTACCTTGATGGTTTCGTTTTTGACCTGTTGATCCAGTTCCACTCTTGTTAGCTGGGCCAATATCACCTTAATCGCCTGCTCGTCCTCTGGGAGCAAACCGGGAAAGGCCAGAAGCTCAAGCTCAGTGATGACAGAAAAGGCGTAATGGGCAGCTGGCAGACACAACTGACGTCCAATGGCATTAATGAAGACATTGGTATCGAGGAGATAGCTACCACTCATCCCGCAAATTCCTTTGGTATTCAACGCCGTCATGTGCTGTCAGAGACGGAGCTTTCACAGAGGTAAAATCTATTCCAAATTGCTTAACAGAGGAGCTCTCCTCCTCCGTTGTATTTTCATACAAAACAACGATTCGGGCATGTCTGTTCTTTAAATGTGCATATTCATCGGGGATTTTAACTACCCCATTCTGAATATCTGTCTCAAATTCAATCGCATGCATTTCAATCCCCCTTACAACTAAATAGCTTACCTCGCCATTTGACACTCTTTCTGTCGAAAATTCGAGTAACTAACGAACGGACTTATAATCCCGGCACCGCTTCGCGCTGCTTCCGCGGGTGCGCTTCGCTTACCCAATGGGATGGACTCCTCCTCACC
>NZ_JACCGK010000038.1 GCF_013416325.1 Vreelandella sedimenti | reverse complement strand
GATCTGTTCAAACACTTCGGCTTTACCGTCGGCAATGTGGTCAAGCAAGCCAACGAACTACTCGGCTAAGCCATGCCAGCACTCAGTGGCTTTCTATGGCTGATTAGCTACTGGCTTATCGGTGAAGTGGTAATCCACTTCACCGCTTTGCCGATCTCGTCAGGCGTCATCGGCATGCTGCTGCTCTGCGCTACGCTCGCTGTTCGTGGCCGTGTCCCTACTAGCATTGCCGCTGCCGCACAGCCACTCATTGCGCTACTTGCCATGCTGATTATGCCCGGCGTTGTTGGGGTATTTTTCATCATCGGTGAGCTGGCCGGGCAGTGGACGGCTATCCTTATCGCGTTAGTACTCGGCACGTTATTCAGCGTGGTAACCACGCTGTGGCTGCTCAAGCGACTAATCGGGCGACCGAATGTCCGCTGATACACCGCTGCTCACTCTATTAACCACCACCCCGCTATTTGCGGTGGGGTTAACACTCGCCGCTTATTTGCTTGGTAGTGCGCTGTTCCAGCGTTTAAAGCGCCCTTCTTGGCTCCCCGCTATTTTGATCGCGGCGCTGCTACTGGCGGGGGCGTTAGCGCTGATAGGGCTGCCTTACGCTACCTATCAGCAGGGTGCCACATGGCTAACGGTGCTGTTGGGGCCAGCCACGGTGGCGCTGGGGATGCCGCTTTATCAACAGTTGCCGCGGATCGTTGAGCTGTGGCGACCGCTGGCGATTTGTTTACCCATAGCAGCGACGCTGGCGGCTTGCTACTCACTGGCAATTGCTTGGTTACTGGGCAGCTCGGACACCATACTCGCTTCCATTGCCGCTAAATCGGTAACCGCGCCTATCGCTATCGGCATTACGGAACAGCTTGGTGGTACAGTAGCCCTGCTGTTGGGCGCGCTGCTGGTCACCGGGGTGATCACGATTCCCTGTGTCAGCCTCGCTGCGCGTTGGCTGCATATTGACGACGAGCGCTTGATCGGTTTCGCCCTGGGGCTTAACGGCCATGCCATTGGCACAGTAAGAGCGTTTGAGATCAGCCCCACCGCCGGGGCTTTTGCATCACTGGGCATGAGCCTTACCGGTATTTTCACCGCAGTGCTGCTGCCACTCGCCTGGCGATTAATAAGCATGGGCAGTTGATAAGAATCGTCCGCGGAAATACGTTATCATCGCAACGAGTTCTAGCCTATTTCGATTATTGTTGATTCACTTTTAAGAGCCACCCTTCTGCATGGCTAATTCTGCTCCCAGGTATCGCATCGCCATTAACGGTTATGGACGCATTGGCCAATGCGTGTTGCGGGCGCTCGTCGAGCGGCGACACCCCGAACTTGAAGTGGTCGCCATTAATGAACTCTCTGATCTCGCGACCATCACCTATCTAACCCGTTACGACACCACCCATGGCCGCTTTCCCGGTGACGTCGATAACGACGGTCAGTACCTTATCGTCAACGGCCAGCGCATCCAGGTACTCTGCGAACAAGAGCCACACAAGTTACCCTGGCAGGCGCTTGATGTGGATCTGGTGTTGGAGTGCTCAGGGAGCTTTAAAGATCGCGCCACCGCTGAGCTGCACTTAGCGGCAGGCGCTAAGCGGCTGTTGTTTTCCCAACCAGCGGAAAATGATGTCGATGCCACCATTGTGTGGGGCATTAATGAAGGCGAACTAGCGCTTTCCCAGCGCGTACTTTCTGCCGCTTCTTGCACCACCAACTGCCTGGTGCCGCTGTTGACCGTTCTGGATGAAGCTCTCGGCCTTGAGCACGGTGTCACTACGACGATTCACTCGGCGATGAATGACCAGCCGGTGATCGATGCTTACCACCAGACCGACCTGCGTCTGACCCGCTCGGCAATGCACTCTATTGTGCCGGTGGACACCGGCTTGGCGCTGGGTATTAGCCGCTTGATGCCCAATCTTGCGGGCCGCTTTGAGTGCCTGCACGTACGAGTTCCCACTATCAATGTCTCTGCCATGGACGTAGCGCTCACCGTCAGCCGCGACACCCACCGCGACGATGTAAATAACCTGCTACTGGCCGCCACTCAGCAGCGCTTAAAGGGCGTGCTTGGCTATACTGAAGCGCCCATGGCGTCGGTTGATTTTAATCACGACCCTCGCTCAGGCATCCTGGATGCTACCCAGACCCGGGTAGCTGGCAAGCGCCTTATCAAGCTGCTTTGCTGGTTCGACAATGAGTGGGGGTTCGCTAACCGTATGCTCGATATTAGCCAGCGACTGGCCAGACTTTCGGCAGAGACGTAGCCTGTTGGCATTAGTTGTTTACGTTAGCTGTTTATATTTAGTTCCACGGCCTACACACGAGGAAACCGCTTCCATGAATGTAAAAAAGATGACTGACCTTCCCCTGGAAGGACAACGCGTGCTGATTCGTGAAGATTTGAATGTGCCTATCAAACATGGCCGCGTCTCCAGCGACGCCCGCCTGCGTGCCGCACTGCCGACCATTCAAGCCGCTGTAAAGGCTGGCGCGAAGGTGATGTTGATGAGCCATTTAGGGCGCCCCACCGAAGGTGAACCCGCCGATGAGTTTTCCCTCGCGCCAGTGGCTGAACACTTGAGCGAACTATTAGGCCGCCCAGTGCCGCTGATCAAAGCCTATCTCGATGAAACGGTCGGCGAAACGCTGGATCTCGCCAACGGCGACGTCGTACTGCTAGAGAACGTGCGCTTTAACAGCGGCGAGAAAAAAGACGATGAACAGCTGGCGAAACAGTACGCCGCGCTGTGCGATATCTTTGTGATGGATGCGTTTGGCACCGCCCACCGTGCCCAAGCCTCTACCCATGGCGTGGCGCGCTTTGCCCCCAGCGCGTGTGCTGGGCCTTTACTTGCCCAGGAACTTGATGCACTTGAGAAAGCGCTGGCACACCCGACTCGGCCCATGGCAGCCATCGTCGGCGGCTCGAAGGTCTCTACCAAGCTGGATGTCCTCACCGCGCTGGCTGATAAATGTGATCAACTGATTGTCGGCGGCGGTATCGCCAACACCTTTATTGCCGCGGCGGGATACAATGTCGGCAAATCACTCCATGAGGCTGATTTAGTGGGCCAAGCCAAAGCGCTGATGGAGAAGGTCTCGATTCCACTTCCTACCGATGTTGTCGTTGCCACCGAGTTTTCTGAGTCAGCCAAGGCCGTTGTCAAGCCGGTCGATCAGGTGGCTGATAACGAGATGATTCTGGATATTGGCCCAGACACCGCTGCACACTTGGCCAGCATGCTCAAGGATGCAGGCACTATTTTATGGAATGGGCCTGTTGGCGTCTTTGAAATCGATCAGTTCGGTAAAGGTACCCAGGTAATCGCCCAGGCTATCGCTGATAGCGCAGGTTTCTCTATTGCCGGTGGCGGCGATACCTTAGCGGCCATTGATAAATATGCCATTGCGGATCGCGTTTCGTACATTTCAACCGGCGGCGGTGCCTTTCTTGAGTATGTCGAAGGCAAGCAATTGCCTGCCGTTGCTGCACTCGAAGCCGCCGCCAAACGCGGTTAACATTACACGACTTGAATCTGAACACTCACCATCGTTCAAACTGGTAGCTCAGTCTTTAAACCCAATTTTGACAACCCAGTCTTTACAACATAGATAAGGTAACTTCATGGCTTTGATCAGCATGCGCCAGATGCTTGACCACGCCGCCGAATATGGCTACGGCATTCCGGCGTTCAACGTCAACAACCTTGAGCAGATGCGCGCCATTATGGAAGCCGCTGATGCCACCGATTCGCCGGTCATCGTGCAAGCCTCTGCCGGTGCACGTAAGTACGCGGGTGCGCCCTTCCTGCGCCATCTGATTTTGGCGGCCGTCGAAGAGTTTCCGCATATCCCTGTGGTCATGCACCAGGATCACGGGACAAGCCCTGCGGTCTGCCAGCGTTCTATTCAGCTCGGCTTCTCCTCGGTGATGATGGATGGCTCGCTGGGTGAAGATGGCAAAACGCCAACCGACTACGACTATAACGTCAACGTTACTCGGCGCGCGGTGGAAATGGCTCACGCCTGTGGCGTTTCCGTCGAAGGCGAGTTGGGCTGCCTGGGCAGCCTGGAAACCGGCATGGCCGGTGAAGAAGACGGTATCGGCGCGGAAGGCAAGCTGGATATGGAGCAGTTACTGACCGACCCGGAAGAAGCTGCCGAGTTTGTAAAAGCGACACACGTGGACGCACTGGCGATTGCCATTGGCACCAGCCACGGCGCTTACAAGTTCACTAAGCCGCCTACCGGCGACACGCTCTCCATCCAGCGTATTAAAGAGATCCACGCGCGTATTCCGGATACTCATCTGGTCATGCACGGCTCTTCTTCTGTTCCCCAGGAGTGGCTGGAAGTGATTAACCAGCACGGCGGCGAGATCCCCGAAACGTACGGCGTGCCCGTCGCAGAGATCGTTGAGGGCATTAAGCACGGCGTGCGCAAGGTCAATATCGATACCGACCTGCGCTTGGCATCTACCGGTGCAGTACGTCGCTTCCTGGCTGAGAACCCGTCAGAATTCGACCCGCGTAAGTTCTTGAAAGAGACCGTTACCGCGATGCGCGATCTATGTATCGCCCGCTACGAAGCCTTTGGTACGGCCGGCAATGCCAGTAAGATTAAGCCGATCAGCTTGGAAGAGATGTTCCTGCGCTATGAGCGCGGCGAACTGGCGCCCAAGGTAAAATAAGCGTGTAATTAGCGCCCTTTCGAAAAAGACGACCAACCGGTCGTCTTTTTTGTGGTTAATTAAATAGATGTTGCAATGCAGCATTGATGCGCTAACACTGGAGATGAGGCCACGACATCTCGTGTTCCAGCAAGGAGGCCACAACGCTGATGAAATCCACAACTTTCCTTCCCCTAATGCCCACTACCCCGATAGCGATGTTCGATATATGGAAAGTCGGCATCATGGCCTTTGAGCTATGGTCAACGTCTTTGTCGACGATCACTATGCGAAATCATTTATGGCAAACACAGCCTTTTTTCAGCCCCAAAATGATGCAAGAAAATCAACGCATGGTCACCGAAAAACTCGAGGCCAGCATGGAAGCTGGCCTCGTCATGCAAAAAGCGCTGCTCAACTCAATGAGCGGCAAGCAAATCCCCTGGTGGGTGACCAGCCAGCGCACTATGAAGCCTTACCATCAACGTAGTAGCGCTAACTCGCGCCGACTCGTCAAGTAACGTTTAGGCACTGACGTTATTCATTATCGTCGGTGCCATCCTCGTCATCTTCGCTATTCTCTTCTTCGCTACTGTGAATAGCATCGTCGGGACTACCAGTGCCGCCCGTGCCAGCCTCTGGGTTTCGCTCTTCACTCTCACCAGATTCTAACTCGACGTCAGCCTCGCCCTCGCTGGTAGCTACTTCTTCGTTTTTCTCTTCCTCCTCTTCTTCTTCACGGACGCGTGCCTGCTCATCAGCGCCTTCGGAATCGCTAGAAGAAGCGCCTTCATCTTCATCACGCTTTACTGATCCCGCTTTAATACCGTACTCCTCTTCAAGCGCTTCATCATCTAGAGGTTCGTGCTGTTCACTTTCAGACGCATGATTATCAGCAAACACATAGCCAGTAGTTGTTAATAAGGCAGCGCTAAGTGCAAAGGGTAGAAACCAAGGGGTTAATCGCATTAGGCGTTCTCCATGTTGTGATTATGAAAGAATAGTGTATCCCCACTATCTCTTCAGCGCAGATGAGCCATTTCCAACGCTTGTACTACTGCGTCTGCTGACGCAGATGGCCTGCAACAGTAGCCAGCAAAATGAGTGTAGCCATTTAAGCTGGCTCAAGAGTCACGTTCAGGCAAGTAAAAAATAACAAAACAGTGTTCACAAATGACGTAAAATCCCGTTCAATAGCAGTATGGATGGCTTCAACTAACACTGGCAGTGCATAAGCCGCTGCAAGGAACCACAATGCCGCTCCCACTTTTGCTGTTTGACTGTGATGGCACTCTTGTCGATAGCGAGCCGCTACTGGCTGAAGAGATGACTGCCGGGCTCAATTCAGTAGGCCTGCCGTTTGCGTCTACTGATTATCTTGGCGAATTTCGTGGAGCGCGCTTTCGACGCATCGTTGCTGAACTGCAACAACGCTACGGTAACGTTGACCCTGACCAGCTTGACCGCATGGAAGTCTCTATGCGGGCCAATCTAGCCACCCGGCTTGCACAGGAGTTGACCACCATCCCCGGCGCCCAAGAAGCGCTGGATACTCTGGCGGCTTATCCCAGTGCAGTGGTTTCTAATGGGCCTGAAAGCAAAATTCGTACGGCTTTGGAAGCGACAGGGCTCAGCCACTACTTCGGTAAACGTTTTTTCAGTGGCTATACCGCTAATTGCTGGAAACCCGAACCCTGTTTACATCTACATGCAGCGAGTATCATGGGCTATTCAGCGCATGACTGCATTGCCATAGACGATGCCTTAGTAGGCGTACGCGCGGCGCTTCAGGCGGGAATGACGGTGATCCACTTAAACCGTTTCCCGGATGCCGAGACAACACCTGAAAACGCTATCATGATCAGTAATATGTATCAGCTACCCGCTGTAGTGGAGCGACTCACCCGTGAGTATTGGCAACTCCCCGTGCCCCAACACTCAATTGGAGGATAAAAATGGCCTCTTTACGAGACCAGCTAGGTGGGCTGGTTTACTCCACCGAACATGGCAAAACCTGCCCCACTTGCCGAGAGCCACTCAATGACTGCCACTGCGATGATCTGAGTGAACAGCAGCGGCTAGCGGCGCTTGATGGCGTAGTACGCATTCGCCGCGAAACGAGTGGTCGTAAAGGTAAAGGCGTGACCACCGTCAGTGGCATTCCTCTGCCTAGCGAAGAGCTTAAAACGTTAGCCAAGACACTTAAAAAACGGTGTGGAACGGGTGGAGCAGTTAAAGAGGGTATTATTGAAATTCAAGGCGACCACCGCGACACCCTGCATCAGGCGTTAAGCGCCCTTGGCTACCAGGTTAAACTCGCTGGAGGTTAGCCTCTACGCCACTATAACTTACCATCGGGACTTACCATTGGGTAAGTCGCTATAGAGCAAGGCACTGCAATGGCTTGGCTGGAATACGTGCTACCCCTGATTTTTTTATTTCCCATGGCGGCAATGGCAAGTATTGTCCTCGCGCTGCGCAGCCTGCACGATGCTCGCGTCCACTCTCCATTCAACGCCCCCCTTCATGAGCCGGGCCAAGCGCTACGGCACCGCCTTGACCAAGCGTTTTCCAGCCTTTTTTTAAACGGTGCATTAGGGCCCATTATCAGCCTCGCCCCGCTAGTTTACGGAATGGGCCGTATGTTGTTTGTGGATAAACAGGATTGGGTTGAGTGGGCGCTGTATGGGCTACTTAGTACGTTACTGGTACTGACTTTTTCATTATTGCTGGTACGCGACTATCAGCGTATCCGACGGCTAAAGTTAGGCTTAGCCTGTGAACTCGCCGTTGGCCAAGAGCTGGAGCGCTTAGTCCGCCCTGATGCACACCCTTATTATGTGTTTCATGATGTGCCCACCGATAGCTTCACGATCGATCACGTCGTAGTCACGCCCCATGGCGTATTTGTGGTTGAGACACGTGC
The DNA here is from genome assembly GCF_013416325.1 of Vreelandella sedimenti. Taxonomy (GTDB): domain Bacteria; phylum Pseudomonadota; class Gammaproteobacteria; order Pseudomonadales; family Halomonadaceae; genus Vreelandella; species Vreelandella sedimenti. The sequence goes on along the minus strand of NZ_JACCGK010000038.1, from coordinate 1,788 downwards.
CAGAACACTCGCTATCGGCACCGATGGCAATGAGCTCAATACAGTCGCTGTGGAGCGCGAGCGGTTGCGCTTTCCCCATTGGCAAGAGCGTCGGCCACTGCATAAGACTCGCCAAGGGGTTAGCTGGCTGACTCACTGGTTAGAGCGGCGCTGCGGCGTGCCCGTCCCGGTACGGGGAGTATTGGTGCTGCCGGGTTGGAAAATAGACAACAGCGAAGCCGCTCCAGATATTCTAGTGGTAAGCGGGGACACGCTCGCTAAGCAGCTGACCGAGCTGACCCCAGGCCCACTCAACGATGCCATCCATGACAAGGTCATTAATGTGCTGCTTGAGCGCGCTCAGTTGATGGAGTTGAAGCACCTGAGCCAACCTTCGGTTTAATTAAACAGTACTCAATCACCGCGCAGTCGGCCGCCCATCTCCTGGGCTAGATCCACCGCGTAGTGGTCTGTCATCCCACCGATAAAGTCCAGCATTCGCCGATAGCTATCGTAGAGTGACCAAGATGGCAGGGGCGTGTTTTCACCTATCAGGGCCAGTACACGCTGGTGTTTAAATGATGAATGCCCTGTGTGGTGAAGCTCGTGTGCAGCGCCAATAAAGGCTTCCAACAGAATACCCAGTGTCGTATAGGCGCCAATCTCCAGCTTTGCCTTACGCTCATTCTGGAAAATACGCTCTCGAGCCAACTGCTTCGCCGCTTGAACGCCCCACCCCAAGTCAGGGTGACACAGCTCTAATAGGTCATCACTGAGCGAGCCACTCAGCAGGGCCTGCTCATGCTGCACAAACACCGCGCCGACATCATTAACCGCACGCTCCATGGCAGCCCCCCGAAGAAGCGCAATGCGACGCCGCTGGGATACGTTTCGGGCTTGCATATCGGCATACTCGGGCGGAAACTCCCCGGCAATTTGGCGCAGTATCTCGACAACCTCTTCATAGCGTAAGATGCCCATTTCTAAACCGTCTTCCAGATCCAACAGGGCGTAACAGATATCATCAGCAGCTTCGACAAGCCAGGCCAAAGGGTGGCGACACCAGCGCTGCTCGCCCTGAGGCAATAACCCCACCGCTTCAGCCACTTCTTTTAGCAGCGCCTGCTCTGACTGATATGCGCCAAACTTGCCTGCACGCCCGCTGTAACGAACCGTCCAAGGGTATTTAAGCAGCGCACCCAAAGTGGCCGCAGAAAGCCGCATACCGCCATTAAACTGGTTATATTCGATCTGGGTAATTACCCGAAAACCTTGAGCGTTACCTTCGTAGGTCAGCAGATCCTCGCGCTCAGCATCTGAAAGATCCTCTAACAGGCCGCTGCTCTGAGCACGCTGAAACCAGTCGCGAATAGCATACTCACCGGCATGACCAAAAGGGGGATTACCAATGTCATGCCCCAGGCAAGCCGTCTGCACAATGACGCCAAGATCCGCGGGCGTTATCCACGCTGGCAAACGATCATGTAATAGCTCGCCCACAATCATACCCAAGGAACGACCTACACAGCCAACTTCTAGCGAGTGGGTTAGGCGAGTATGGATATGATCGTTTTCGGTTAACGGATGCACCTGGGTCTTGCGCCCAAGGCGCCTAAACGAACCAGAGAAAACAATTCGGTCGTGATCTTTATGAAACGGGCTGCGACCAATTTCACGAGTACTTGTTGAGCGTTGGTCGTGAAGACGACGTGGGGAAAGTAGCTGTTCCCAGCGCATCTGAGTCATGGGCATTCCTCCTGAGGAGTGCATTCTGACATAAAACGCCGGAAAACCGCACGTTATGGTGAG
>NZ_JACCGK010000004.1 GCF_013416325.1 Vreelandella sedimenti | reverse complement strand
AGTCGAAAAGGCTAAAGAGGCAGAGGTAAAACTAACAGAAGCGTTGGACTTTGAAGCTCCCAACGGCATGGGCGTTATAGGTCAGATAGATGGCAAGCGTATCGCCCTGGGCAATCGGCTATTGATGGAAAGCGAGGGCGTTAACACCCAGTCTCAAGACGCACATGCAGATCAATTGCGCAGTGACGGTGCTACGGTCATCTTTGCGAGCATCGACGGGAATTTGGCTGGGCTTCTCGCCATTGCCGACCCAGTCAAGGAAACCACTGAAGATGCCATCCGTTCACTACAGGCTGACGGCATTCGAGTGGTGATGCTGACAGGCGATAATCGCACCTCCGCCAACGCTGTGGCACGTCGGCTAGGCATTGATGAGGTCGAAGCTGAAGTGCTTCCAGAAGACAAAGGCCGTGTAATCAAGCGGCTCCGCGATGAAGGGCGCATTGTTGTCATGGCCGGCGACGGCGTGAACGATGCACCTGCGCTGGCGACAGCGGATGTCGGCATTGCCATGGGAACCGGCACCGATGTGGCGATAGAAAGCGCTGGGGTTACCCTACTGCGAGGGGATCTTACCGGTATTGCCACAGCACACCAGCTCTCCAAAGCTACCATGCGTAACATTCGCCAAAATCTCTTTTTTGCTTTTGCTTACAATGCAGCGGGCATCCCCATTGCTGCAGGGATTTTATACCCCTTCACAGGCATTCTGTTATCGCCGATTATCGCTGCAGCGGCGATGTCACTCTCGTCAGTGAGCGTGATTGGCAACGCGTTACGGTTACGTATGACGGCGCTGCGCTAGCAGAGCTACCACTCCCAGCGCCAACCAACCGGCCATCAACAGCAGTCCGCCAATGGGAGTGACAATGCCAATATTCAACCCTGCCAGCGCCATCAGGTAGAGCGAGCCTGAAAAGCAGCCCATGCCGAGTACCCATAGCGCCAGCACCCAGTGCTGTCCGGCAAGCGGCTGCACTTGGCGCCATACAAGTACTACCATGATGGCAAGCGTGTGCCAGGCCTGATAGCGCACGCCGGTTTCAACAGCGCTCACCATCGTTTCTGTGGTGCGCGCCGCAAGGCCATGGGCGGCATAGGCGCCTAGTATCACCAGTACGGCGCCCGAAAGGGCCGCGATACACCACCACACTTTATCTGTTCGCTGCACGCTGCTCTCCTACTCCTATTATGGTTGGCATACATCGCGCTGTTTGCACCTACGGCTTACCTTGCGCGGTGTGAAACCGCTACAATAGAGAATGCCTTAGAGAACGAACTACCACGACGAATGAGACACGCCTATCTATGTCTATCCAGATACGTCTAAACGGTGAACCCCATACGCTGTCAACCGGCCTAACTGCGGCCGACTTAGTTGAACAGCTGGGCCTTAGCGGCCGTCGTATCGCCGTCGAAATTAACGAAGAGATCGTCCCCCGCAGCCAGCACGCCGACACCCGCCTGATCGATGGCGACCACGTAGAAGTTGTCCACGCGATTGGCGGCGGTTAGAGGAAACACTATGACCCAACAAACACATGTACCGCTAGCCGATACTCCGCTAACCATCGCCGGACGCGATTTTCAATCGCGCCTGCTGGTGGGCACAGGCAAGTACAAAGACTTTACCGAAACCGGCGCCGCCATTGCCCAAAGTGGCGCTGAAATTGTGACCTTTGCGGTGCGCCGTACTAATTTAGGCCAGGACGCCGATGCGCCCAACCTGTTAGACGCTATTTCCCCCGATCGCTACACCCTGCTGCCTAATACCGCCGGTTGCTACACCGCTAAAGATGCAGTGCGCACCTGCCGCCTGGCCCGAGAGCTGCTCGACGGTCATAACCTGGTCAAGCTGGAAGTGCTCGGCGACGATCACACGCTTTACCCCAATGTGGTCGAGACGCTAAAAGCCGCTGAAACGCTGCTCGCCGATGGCTTTGACGTCATGGTGTACACCAGCGACGATCCTATTGTGGCACGCGAATTAGAAGCCATGGGCTGCTGCGCCATCATGCCGCTGGGCTCGTTGATTGGCTCGGGCCACGGCATTCAGAACCCACACAACGTGCGCTTGATTGTTGAACAGAGCAAGGTACCGGTACTAGTGGATGCGGGAATTGGCACGGCCTCGGATGCTGCCATGGCCATGGAGCTAGGCTGTGATGGCGTGCTGCTCAATACGGCCATTGCCCACGCCCGCGAGCCGCTACGCATGGCCAACGCCATGAAGCTGGCCGTGGAAGCTGGCCGCGATGCGTTTTTAGCCGGCCGTATGCCGCGCCGCCAATCCGCCGATCCTTCTTCACCTTTCGCTGGCCGTATTAACGGTTAATTGATCCGAGACCCCATGACTGAACCCAACGATACCGTACCAGAAAGTCACACCGCGCCCGAAAGCAACGCCACTACAGGCCCGGAAGGTACGGATGCACCACTGCACCGCCGCGGCATTAAAAGCTACGTGATCCGCGCGGGTCGTATGACCCAGGCCCAAAACCGGGGCTTAGAGGATATATGGCCGCGTTTTGGCCTGACCATCGCCGACGGCCGTCAAGACTTGGACGCCCTATTTGGCCGTAAGGCACCGCGGGTAGTGGAAATCGGCTTTGGCATGGGCAACTCGCTGGTTGAGCAGGCCGAAACCCATCCAGACACCGACTTTATCGGCATTGAAGTTCACGCCCCTGGCGTTGGCAAACTGCTCGATGAAGTCGACAAACGTGGTCTCACCAACCTGCGCGTTTACCGCGAGGATGCCCTGGCTGTGCTCGAACAGTGCCTTCCCGAAGGCTCGCTGACCACGCTGCAGCTGTTCTTCCCCGACCCTTGGCCGAAGAAGAAGCACCACAAACGGCGCATCGTGCAGCCTGCCTTTGTTGAGCTGATCAGCACTCGCCTGATGCCTGGCGGCACCTTCCATATGGCCACCGACTGGGAAGCCTACGCAGAGTGGATGGCCGAGGTAATGGAAGCCGCGCCTGGCTATGCCAATACAGCCAGTGCGGAAACCGCCCCGTACGTGCCACGCCCGGCGTTCCGCCCGCTCACCAAGTTTGAAGCCCGCGGCGAAAAACTGGGTCACGGGGTTTGGGATTTGATCTATCGCCGGGAGGGGTGAATCTACGGGCTGTCCCCACCTCCGGACGGCCTAGTCTTTATGCGCTATCTGAAATAGTGGGTTCCTACTCAAATTCAGTTAGTGCAAAGCTCTCGCCCTCCACCACCTTCGCCTGCCAGGCATGTAGCGTTGGGTAGCGGTTTTGCCAATCAAAGGCCGGTAGGCGAAAGCTGATATACGCCAGCGCCACGGCAACGGTAATCGCCCCCAGGGTGCGCTGGGCACTGCCCCCCAGCACGCTGGGGTGGGCATTGAGTGTTATCAAAGTGCGTTCAATCGCTTTTAAACGGCGCTGCCCTAACAGCGTCGTATCCACTTCATTGCCACCATGCTTGCGACCAATCACTACGTTAAAGGCGGCGTCCATCAAGCCCTGCCCCAACCCTGCCAGCGCCAGGGTTTCAGCAAATGTTTTACTGGGTATCAGAGATGGCCCTTCGCCCACTGCATCCAGATAGTGAGCAATCAACAGCGACTCGGTGAGCACATCCCCATCGTCGGTTACCAGCGTTGGAATACGGCTAAGCGGCGTAATCTGTACAAGCTCGCTATCCGCCGCCCAAGGGTCGCACCAGCAAAGCTCAGTGCGCTCGATCAGCTGCTTTTCATAGAGGCAAACACGCACAACGCGTGCATAGGCAGAAGAAGTATTTAAATAGAGCTGCATGGAGCGGTCTCCTGTTAAGTCATATGTTTGTCGCGCTGTTTTATTTTAGTGAGGTTAATATTCCCATTTTATGCAAGCTATCGATTTCAGCGTATATCTCTTCACAGAAAGATTCAGCTACGTTACTTAACGGCTTGTGTTTAGATTTAAGTAAGGCAATTTCCCACTCAATCGTTGGCTTCATAGGCTTTGATACAACGGCTGTTCCCTGAAGCAATAGTTCTGCAATGGGGTCAATCACTGCGACCCCAAGCCCGCGATCAACTAATGCGCACACCCCTCGCATATAGCGCATTTCAGCGGCAATGTGCCTCTTTATATCCACTGTCTGCATAATGTAGTCCACTCGGGCACGCAAAGGGCTATCCGCCATCAGCTCCACGAATGTCTGGTTTTGTAAGCTAGAAATCGATACAACGTCTTGCTTCGCGAGTGGATGCGTACGATGCATGATGCAGCGCGCAGAACAGCGCGCAAGACTACTGACGGTGGCCCCATAAGTGTCGGCTTCAAGCGTTATTCCCAGCGCCACATCACAGGTATTGTTATCGATCATTTTAAGTAACTCTTGCAGCCCTGCATCGATGACTCTAACACCTACATTAGGGTGATTTTGTTTAAAGCGCTTAATCACATCGAGTAAAAAGGTATCGCAAAAAATGGGTTGTGCAGCTACCACGATACTGCCCAATTGGTTATTAGAAATAGCATCCGCGTCTTTTTGAGTATCTCGAATACTCGCCATCAATCGTAAAACGGATGCGTGATATAAAAATGCTTCTGACGTTGGCGAGAGCTGATTACGGGTACGTTTGAATAATGCAAAACCTAGCTCATCCTCTAACCCGATTAGTAATCGGCTTACCATTGATTGACTGATTCCTAATGTTTCTGCGGCCGCTTTTGTAGTGCCGTGTTTCATGAAAGCATCAAAAGCTTCAATTTCTTTTATTTTCATTACTTTAAGCTCTTTCTAGTAATTTTTAGCTAAATAGTCAGCAGATAAAAACAGTCTTCATAAGCGATAGGCTTGCAACTTTGGCTCACCACTAGAACAAAAACGAATACTAAATTGAATTGTTGCAACAATTTTCATACCTGTCTATGTTTAAAGCGCTGGATTCAATTAATGCTCGTTACTCAGTCTTTCAATAACAGCCATTAAGTAGCAGCCATTCAATAACAGCTATGCAACAACCACTGCGGAGACAAATATGAAATTCACCTTCAGCTTAGCGGCAGCAACGCTTATCGCTGCCTCCACGACCTATGCTCAGAACTACCCCTCCGACCCCGTCACATTGGTAGTCCCTTATGGTCCAGGCGGCGCCTCCGACCTGGCCGGTCGAGCCCTGGCGGAGTCGGCTAGCGAATATTTAGGGCAGCCAGTCACGGTCGTCAACCAAGCCGGCGCAGGGGGAATGACCGGCGCTCGCGATGTGACACAGGCTGACCCCGATGGATACACCCTACTCCTAGCCCGCGTGGGCATGGCGCTGTCACCGGCGGTAAACGAAAACAGCAGTGTTGATTGGGATGAATACACCTTTATCAGCCCGCTTGAAGCCACACCCATGATTCTTGCCGTGACCGACGACTCACCCTATGAAAGCGTTGAGGAGTTGCTCGAAGGCATCGAAAACGACCCAGGTGCGATGAGTTATGCAGCCTCCGGCGCCACCGCTATAGATGGCTTTACGGTGCAATCGCTACTGGCTGACGCGGAAATGGATCCGCTGACGGCGGCAACGTTGATTCCCTACCGTGGGGGCGGTGAACTCGCAACAGCATTACTGGGTGGGCATGTTGATTTTCTCGCCATCGCGGCAGCATCACTGATGCCGCATATCGAGAGCGGTGACATGCGTCCGTTAATGGTGTTCTCACCAGAACGCATGGAAGCACTACCGGAAGTACCGACTGCTGAAGAGTTGGGTTATGAACTAGCTGGGCAAGTGATTGGTTGGAGCGCGCTGTATGGCCCGCCAGATCTACCTCAAGAGGTCATGAATACCTGGGCAGAGGTAATGGAACAGGTGGCTGAAGACGAAATGTGGCTCAGTCGTGCTGATGACCGTGGCTCAATTTCCACTATTGGCAGCATCGATATGGAGACCTACGCAAAAGAGCAATATGAGTTTTATCGCACCTTAGCAGAACAGTTTGGCTATCTGGAGTGAGTCAGCGTTAAGCACCTTGTCGTCAACGTCTACATCATTACATTGCTGGAGGGGTCATGGGTATAACTCGCGGTTTAGTTATTACGGTGCTGTTCGGTATCGTTCTATTTTTACTGATACCAGCCTATGTGCCCCGCCCGCGCTTTATTCCAGGGTTTGCACCACCGCCTGATATGTGGCCACGCACTGTTTCCATGCTAGGCATGGCACTAGGCATACTGCTCGTAGGGCTGTCTTTTTCACGCAAAACCGAAGCAATCGCTGACCCTGAAGATGCCAGCACCATCCGCAGTGACACTCCACTTGTCACGCTACTCACTCGCTTCGGCTGGACGATACTTGCCTTTGCGCTCTATATCGGCTCAGTGATGCTGCTAGGCTTTTTGCTATCGAGCATCCTGCTGTTAATGGCGATGCTAATACTGACGGGTTATTGGCGCCACAAAGTGGTGGCGGCCATCGTTGCCGTCGCACTCCCGGTGGTTCTCTACCTGTTTTTCTCTAGCGCACTCAATACGCGTTTCCCTGTCGGCAGCCTGTTTAGGGCTATCGGTATTTAACCTACCGCGTATAGGACTGACCACTATGCTCAACGACCTGCTGGTTGCCTTCCAGGCGGTTGCCACTATTGAGAATTTTTTGATCATGGCCGCCGGTATTTGGGGCGGCGTGATAATCGGTGCCATTCCCGGCATGACCGGCACCATGGCGGTTACGCTGGCGCTACCCTTTACTTTTTATATGCAGCCGATTCCGAGTATTTTATTACTCGTCGCACTGTACAAAGGCTCAACCTACGGTGGCTCGGTATCCGCGATATTAATCAAGACACCAGGCACTGCTTCGGCCGCCTGCACCACCCTTGATGGCTATCCATTGGCTCAGCAGGGCAAGGCAGGCAAAGCCCTCAACATGGCGCTCTATTCCTCCTGTACCGGGGATTTTATTTCCAATCTCTCGCTGATTTTTATTGCCGCGCCACTGGCGCTCCTGGCGCTGCGTATTGGACCGCCAGAATATTTCATGCTGATGATTTTCGCGCTCACCACCGTCGCTGGGGTGTCAGGGCGTTCGCTGCTGCTTGGGCTTGTGTCGGCGTGCTTAGGACTACTGCTAGCCACCGTGGGCGAAGATATGTACGGCTCGTTCCGCTTTGATCTAACCGTGGATATGCAGAGCGGTCTTGCCGTTGCCCCTGTGCTCATCGGTCTTTTTGCGATCCCTGAGCTGCTTAAAATTATCGTTTTTCGTCACAACCAAAGCCATAAGCCCATGCAGCTGGGCGATAACCGCGTAACGCGAGACGAGCTACGCCGATCCTTAAAGGCAATGCTCAAAGGCAGCATGATTGGTGTTGTGATGGGGGCCATTCCCGGCATTGGCCCCTCGGCAGCGGCGTTCTCCTCCTACGGGGAAGCGCAGCGTAGCTCAAAGAATCGCGAGAACTTTGGTAAGGGCGAACTGGAAGGGATCGCAGCATCAGAGTCCGCCAATAATGGGTGCTGTGGTTCGACCATGATTCCGCTGTTAGCGCTGGGCGTGCCGGGAGATGTGATTACGGGCGTGATGCTGGGTGCCTTTATGATTCACGGTATGACCCCAGGCCCCATGCTGTTTGAGAACAACCTTCATGAGGTTTACATGCTGTTCATTGGCATGCTGTTCTCATCTGTTTTGCTGTTTGGTGCTGGCAAAGCAACGATGCGCTTTTTCTCGCATATCTCGCGGATTCCTCCCGGCTTAATGGCGCCGATCGTGCTTGCTCTGTGCGTATTCGGTATTTTTTCGATCTCCAACAGCATGTATGACGTCATCGTACTGCTGGCGATGGGCGTATTTGGCTTTTTCATGTTCCTGTTCGCCATTCCCGCTGCCCCATTTTTAATCGCCTTCATTCTTGGCCCGATGCTGGAAGAAAACCTACGTCGTGCCCTTGCGCTATCTCGCGGTGATCCAAGCATTCTGGTGTCGTCACCTATCACCTGGCTTTTCGCTTCGCTGGCGATATTCGTGGTGGTAGTGACGATTCGTCAGCAACTTAAGAAAGCCACGGCCTGAGCCAAAGATTCCCTTATTGCCAAGGATTTAACACTATGCAAGCTAGTGCTACGCCTAACGCTCACCCGCAGTTGGACGCTGCGATATCACACCTCGCGGATCTGATCGCTTACGACACCACAAGTGCGTACTCCAATCTGGAACTTATTCATCACATGGAGAATTTCTTCACCGGTCTTGGCGCGAATGTAACCGTACTACCAGATGAGAGCGGCGAAAAAGCCAATTTGGTCGCCCGCCTGGGTCCGGCCGACGTAGCAGGCATAGTCCTCTCTGGCCATACCGATGTGGTACCCGCCAACCCAAAAAGCTGGCAAAGCGACCCTTTCAAAATGGAGCAGCGCGGCAGTCGTTTGTTTGGCCGTGGCACCTGCGATATGAAAGGCTTTGCAGCGTGCGTCATGGCGGCGGCACCGGCTTTTACTAGCGGTGAACTGCAGCGGCCGCTCTATTTCTGTTTCTCTCATGATGAAGAGGTGGGCTGCCTGGGAGCGCCCGCCATTGCACGCTACTTAGCCGAACTCAAAGTGCCACCCTCACTGGCGATTATCGGCGAACCCAGTGAAATGAAGCTGATCAACGGCCAGAAAGGCAAGATTGCAATGCGGGTGACGATGCGCGGTGAAGGGGGACACTCATCGTTCTCCCCTCAGCATGTCAATGCGGTGGAGTATGCCTCGCGTATCATCACCATGATCGCCGAGCGATCACGACGATATGAGCAAGAGGGCCCTTTCGACCTAGACTTTACCGTTCCCCACGCCACAACGCTGACCACCATGATAGAAGGCGGTGTGGCGACCAACGTTACCCCCGATACTTGCAGCTTTATCTTTGAGCTACGCAGCATTGATCAGGAAGCAGCCGCCACGGATATCCAAGCGCTGATCAACGATATAGAGGCTGCTCTGCTACCCGAAATGCAGCGCCAATCAGCTGATTCCGCTATTGAGTGGCAAGAGCTATTTGCCTACCCCGCCATGGGGGACGCCACCGACAGTAAGATGTTCAAAGAGCTTGAACCCATTCTTCCCAAGCGTGGTGGAAAGGTTTCTTATGGTTCAGAAGGCGGCGTGTTCGAGATCGATGGCGGCATCCCTTCGGTGATTCTAGGGCCCGGCTCTATTCGCCAAGCCCATAAGCCCGATGAATTTATTGAAATTGATCAACTCAGTCAGTGCCTTGCGTTCTTCGATGAGTTAAACACTTGGATGGAACGCTAACGCCAACACGGGTGGTGGTGGATTATGTGGCATTCACCCGGTGAATGGTTCCACTTCCGCTTTCAAAAGCGTCGATATTCGCCAGCGTGGTCTCGGCGATATTAGTCAGCGCCTCGGCAGTGAAGAACGCCTGATGCCCGGTGATCAGTACATTATGGAAGGTCGTTAGGCGCATAAACTGATCATCATCGATCACGCTCTGAGAGAGGTCTTCGAAGAACAGATGCTCTTCCTCTTCGTAGACATCCAACCCTAAGCGGCCGATTTTGCCGCTTTTCAAACCTGCGATTACCGCTTGGGTATCGACCACCCTTCCTCGGCCGGTGTTGATGATCATCACGCTCTCTTTCATTTGCGCAATGGCATCAGCATCAATCAAATGGTGAGTCTCAGGCGTCAATGGGCAATGCAGCGAGATAATGTCGGCGCTGGCAAACAGCGTTGCTAGCGGCACGTACTCAACAAAAGGTTTAGCATTCGCGCTGGGAAATGGGTCGCTGGCCACTACCCGACAACCAAAGCCGTGCATAATATCGGCAAAAATGAGCCCGATATGCCCAGTGCCAATAACGCCCACGGTTTTACCATGCAGGTCGAACCCCAGCAGGCCATCCAGGGCAAAATTGCCCTCCCGCACCCGGTTGTAGGCGCGATAAGTCATGCGATTAAGGCTTAGCACTAAGGCCACTGCATGCTCCGCCACTGCGTGGGGGGAGTAGGCAGGCACCCTTACCACCGTGATGCCTAACCGTTCGGCGGCGGCTAAATCAACATGATTAAAGCCCGCCGAACGCAACGCCACCAACCTTGTGCCACCGTTATGCAGTTGCTCTAAAACGGCGGCATCAAGGCAGTCATTAACAAAGGCGCAAACCGCATCAAAGCCGTTGGCCAAAGGGGCCGTATCCACCGTTAGGCGCGCCTCTAAAAAGCTCAACGCGTGGCGCTCCCCCTTGTTGGCACGAGTAATAAAAGTGCGGTCGTAGGGTTTAGCACTAAACACGGCGATGCGCATGGGCTTTACTCGTTGAGCGGTTTTAGCGGCTCCCAATCCGAACGATTAGCTAGAAATTCCGGCCTGGGCCGGTTACCGCAGTAAGGGTCGTGCAGCGTGTTTTCAACGCTATTGTAAACAAAGAACAGATTACTTCTCGGCCAGCAAGACATATTTATGTTCGAGCCGTGCATGGTATTGCATTCAAAAATCACCAGCGAACCGGCAGGCCCCTTGGGAGCTTCGATATCGTTTTCTAGCATTATCTCGCGAAGGCTACTGGCTGGGGGCACGCCCACCTCTTGGCTTTTTAGCGACTCCTTATAGTTATTTTCCGGCGTTCGTCCCACACAGGGAACAAAGTACTGATGCGAACCGGGGATCAGCATGAGTGGGCCGTTAAACTCCCCGTTGTCAGTGAGCACGATGGAGCAACTAAGTGCGCGCATACGAGGCATACCGTCTTCGCTATGCCATGTCTCAAAGTCGGAGTGCCACTCAAACCCTTTGCCTTTGAAGCCTGGTTTATAGTTAATTCGTGACTGATGAATATACACATCACTGCCCAGCAGTTGCTTGACGATTGCTAACAATTTGGGATCTTGGGTTAAGCGCTGAAAACGCTTTGAAACATCATGAATACCGAAAATGGTGCGTATCTCTTCACGTCCTGGCTCAAGGATAGTGCCTTCTGAGAGCTTGAGATCAGCATCGTCTTCATATTCACGCAGCTCTTGAAGAAAAACCTGCATTTCATCGGCGTCAAAAAAACCTTCAAATGACAGAAATCCCTTTCTTTCGTACGCATCAATTTGTGACTTGTTCAAGGGGCCATTCGCAAGCTGAGACTCATCGCCATATACCACGGGGTCAATACGCTTAAACATTCCCAACTTTCGTTCCAAGCGAGTCGGGAAAAGATCTTGTGTATCGCTCATAGCAAACTCCTCCATTAGTGTGCTTATCGATAAACGCCTTTAAACGCTGCCTATAAAACGTAGACGCCAAAGCGCCTCTAAGCAATGACACCCTGTCAGCCTGCGTCGTTGAAGTGGCCTGTGTATTAAAAAATATAAGCAGCTAAGCGTATAAAAGTAGCCAAAAGCAGTACGGATAGAAAGCGGAGAAGGCAGAGACGCAAAAAAAAGAAAGCCGCTCCAATGGAGCGGCAAAAAGACCGTGACTAGCAATGAGAGGGAGAAACCATGACAGGAAACTGGCGGTTTCTGTCCTGGTTGCCAGCGTCTCATCAAACGCTGACAATCACACTGTAATAGTTCTCATTTACCTCGTCAACACAAATACGAATATTTTTTATTTAGTTTTCCCAACCTCATCTTCAGCTAACCAGCTGCAGCCAAAACGGGAGAGTGAGCATGGCGAGGAGGGTTTGCCCAGTGATAATCGCCGCCATCAACTCGGCATCGCCACCCAGTTGGCGGGCTAGGATATACGCAGAGGTGGCGGTGGGCAGTGCTGCAAACAGTAGTGCTACATCGCGGCTTACGGGATCCAACTGCAGGAACCAGGTGAATGCCAATACCAGTGCGGGCATGAGCAGCAGTTTAACGCTATTGGTGGCCAGCACGCCGCGGTCAATGCGTAGCAGTGCCGCTGGGCGCAGCGCAACCCCTACGGCCACCAACCCCAACGGCAGCGCCGCACGCCCCAGTAGCTCTACCGTATCTTGACTCCAGCCGGGCAAACCAACGCCCGTAAGGTTCAGGCCAATGCCCGCCAAGCAGGCAAGAATCAACGGGTTTTTAATCAGCGCCATCGCACTTTTACCTACGCTAGCACCTCCGAGTGTGCCAGCGGCGACAAAGCTGGCCACACACATCACGTTAACTACTGGCACCATTAGTGCCACGGCGACGGCTGCGGTAGTCGCTCCTAAGCTGCCGTGTAGCGCGGCGGCGCCAGCAACGCCCACATAGGTATTAAAACGTACCGCGCCTTGAAATACCGACGTAAACGCCGCAGGCGTTAGCTGTAGCCAGCCACGTAAACGCCAGAGCAGCAAGCCAAACAGCGCCATCGCGCCCAGCAGCACCAGCGCCAAGCGGCCGACCGGCACTTGGCTTACATCCGCAGTGGCCAGGGTGCTTACCAGCATGGCGGGAAACAGCACAAAGTAGATCAGCCGCTCCATCTGCGGCCAAAAGGTGTCGCTGGGCCAGCGCCAATAGCCAAGCACGGCGCCCAGTAAGATCAATAGAAATAGTGGGCCTAAAGCGCCAGTGATACTCTCCATTTATGTCCCTTTTGCCTGCGACATCCCAGCACAGCGATATCGGTGCGTTTACTGTTACCATGGCAATGATTTCCCGCCCCACGGCTTGCGTAGCGATTATTCTGCCATGAAGATGACATCAAAACCTGCACACCCAGCGGGCTTTCCTGCCTTAAGGGTACTGATATTGGTCACTGGCTTGGCGCTAGCGGCCTGCGCGTGGTATGCCTTTTCACATTGGCTCCACCGCGACAGTGATGTGACATGGTTTCCACCCACATCAAGCTGCAACCTGCATGCAGCGCCCTGCTCCGCCACTTTGGGCGATAAGGGCAGCATCACGCTCGCGGTTCAGGCAAATGGGCGAATCGATGCACTGGAGATATTACCACTGGAAGTGGAAGTCGATGGTGTAACGGCCACCCAGGTCGAGGTAGATTTTATTGGTCGAGATATGGATTTGGGGCTACACCGTTTTGCCCTTAACGCAGGTGCACCCGGCCATTTTCAAGGCCAAGGCCAAGTGGGGATTTGCACTCAAAGCGTTATGCCTTGGCGTGCACGTGTCATACTGGAAACCGCAGAAGGCAAGGTAGGCAGTTGGTTCGATTTTGACGTAATTCGGAGTTAACGCATATGGCAAGGAAACCCTTATGGCTAGGCGCGGCGTTGATCGCGGTTTTGCTGGTGGTCAGCGGTATAGGCCTCTATCAGTATGCGTTCGCCCCCCAAGAGGGCGAACCGGTAGGAGGCCCAGTTGAACTGCCCTCTACCCAGGGTGATTTCTCGTTAACCCAGTTAGACGAAGATCAAGTCGCGATACTCTCCTTTGGCTACACCTACTGTCCCGACATTTGTCCCATGACCCAATCGGTTAAGCGTCAAGCCCTGGCCCAGCTCTCTGAGGAGCAGCGCGAGCGTGTGGTGCCGGTGATGATCACCGTTGATCCCGAACGCGACACCATCGAGCGCATGCAGGAGTACATGGACTTTTTCGGCGAGGATTTTATCGGCGCGGTGGGCAGTCAGGCACAGCTTGAGGATGTCGCCTCACGCTATGGAGTGATCTGGCGGAAAGTCGAAGCGCCGGATTCAGCAATGGACTACACCATTGATCACAGCGCCTCGCTCTTTTTGGTTAATCGCGAGGGCGATATTCTTCAGCGAGTGCTCTACTCACCGACCCCTCACGGTTTAGTTTCCGCATTAGAGAGCGAACTAGACGGTTAAGCGCCGTTTCTTCTTAATCGGCTTGTTCAGGTGCCGCCTGTAAACGGTCCAGCATCGCCAGCAGCGCGCTAATTTGAGTACCGCTACGGGTATCGTGCTGCGGGCTTAACTGCCAGGTACTTTCAGCAAACCCCCACCAATCCCAGCAGCCCTGGGGGTTCGCCATACTGCTTTCTGCCTGAGGATAGAGCACTATTTGCTGATGCGCTGCCGCCCAGGCATTGAGCCCGGTGTAGCGTATGAATGTGTCGCCAATGGCCTCTGCGTTCATTTGGCAACCGTGCAGCGCCAGCGTTACCGGGCATTCCCCCGCATCACAGCCTTCAGGTATAAACACATAGCCGGTGTCCGCTAGTCCCTTTACCGCAAACTCTGACTGATCAAACGCGACTAGCTCCCCCCCTTGCTCACCCTCTGGCTCATTACTAGGCTCGCCAGCGTCCGAGGCTGCTCGTTCGGGGTAGAGCCAATCCAGCATTTCTCCGGCAATATCGTCATCGCAGGATAATAGGAAACTACCGCCACCCTGACGACAATCGCCCCACTCCTGAGGCCCGGGGGCGGCTTCACTGGGTAATCGTATCGGCCAGCCATGCCCCGCATTTTCACTGCGCGCAACGCGTAGCTGATCAGGCGAAGCAAGCCACTGCTGCCACTGCTCAGCAAGCAGGTCGCCGAGCGTTGGCTCAACCACTTCATCCTCTTCACCGTGCCATAAGTAGGCCCTGAGCTGGCTAAGCGCCTCAGCGCTGCCTACCTGTTCAAGCTCAATATAGCGCTGACGACGCGCCTCCAACTCATCCAGCGAAGGCACGCCGCGGCGGGTCATCATGCACTGGTTAAGCGCCAAACTGAGCGAACCCTGCGCGCAGCTCCAGGGCCCTGCTGCCAGTACACCTAGGCCACTAAACCGCTCGGGCCAAGCCACCGCCAGTTGGGTCGCCATATAACCGCCCGAGGATACCCCCACTACGCTGGCCTGCTCACTCGCAGCACTCAAGGCGGGCAAATCCTCAGGCTCACTGTTCGTCTCGGCCTGCGCTAGCAGCGGTGTGCATAGACCTAAGCAAACCAGTGCCTGAGCGAGAGAATGCAGGTTAGAAGAGGGGGTTGAAGTCATCCCTTATTCGACGCCTAGTAGTTCAACGCGGAAGGTCAGTACTTCGTTAGGCCCAATTGGCCCTTGACCATTTTCGCCGTAAGCAATATCCGCGGGGATATAAAGCATCCAGCTATCGCCGACGCTCATCATCTGCAGCGCTTCCTGCCAGCCTTCGATCACCTGATTAGTCTGGAAGCTGACGGACTCACCGCGCTCAAAAGAGCTATCGAAAACGGTGCCATCCAGCAGCATGCCTTCGTAATTCACTTCGACGGTATCTTCAGGGCCAGGCGTGGCACCATCGCCAGATTCAAGCACTTCATACTGAAGGCCAGAGTCCGTCACTGTCACTTCTTCGCGCTCGGCGTTTTCAGCCAGGAAAGCTTCGCCCTCTTCGAGATTGTTCTGCGCCATCTCTTCAGCTTCCGCTTCACGCGCTTGCATGGATTGCTCTTGGAACGCCATCAACGCTTCGGTCATCTCTTCTTCACTGAGCGCCAGGTCATTACCTTCAAATACATCGCTCATGCCGTCGTGAAACGCATCCAAGTCGAGGTCTTCGATGTCCGCCTGCATACTTTCGCCCAGAGTGACACCCAGGCTGTAAGCCAAGCGCTGTTCATCGGTTTCGGGCGCTGCCGCTGCAAAAGGGGCAACCAAGAGCAAACCTGTCAGAGCCGTAGTAGAGAGCAGTTGTTTCATGAAAGATCCTTTTTATAGCGGCGCCGTACGCCAATCAGTGTGACACAAAGACTAACACCCACCGTCCCGAGCTGCATCTTCGAGGAGGTGGGTGCCAATAAGACCACAAAATGAGAGAGAGGTTTAGCGGATTTAGACCACCAGCGTGGGGCAGTGTGCTGCACCCGCCACACGCTGAGAAACGCTGCCTAGTAGCGGGTTCTTCTCGCCATTAGTGCCCTGGGCGCCAATCACGATCAGATCGCACTCCCGCTTACGGGCAAAGCGCACAATAATGCGCGAGGGTCGCCCGCCCTTCACAAAAGCACGCACGCGAGCACTGTCTGCGCCCAGTTCGATTGCATGAGATTTTGCGTGCACAGCGATCTCGGTGGCGTACTCTTTTAACGCATCATCAGGAATATCCAACTGGTTGGGCCGCACCATAGAGAGCGAGGCTTCCAGCAAGCTGTGGTGTTTAAACACGCACAGCAGATAGAGCTCAGCGCCGGTTAGCATATGCAGACCCACCGCTTTTTCCAGCGCCCTTAAGGCGCCTTTTGAACCATCCACCGGG
Organism: Vreelandella sedimenti; assembly: GCF_013416325.1. Classification (GTDB taxonomy): domain Bacteria; phylum Pseudomonadota; class Gammaproteobacteria; order Pseudomonadales; family Halomonadaceae; genus Vreelandella; species Vreelandella sedimenti. The sequence goes on along the minus strand of NZ_JACCGK010000004.1, from coordinate 277,627 downwards.
ACTAAAATGCGATTAAACATTCGCGTACTCCTTGTGGCTGTTTAGCGGAAGGCGACATCGCGCAGGAACAGCGCAATTTGCGGGAACATGATCAGCAGTGCAGCCGCTAAAATCAGCATGAAGATAAACGGCGGGGTACCTTTGATCACATCCCAATAAGGGCGCTTGAAAATCGCAATAGCGGTGAAAATATCGCACCCAAAGGGCGGGGTTGCCGAACCTATCGCCACCTGCAAGGTAATCAAAATACCCACCAACACAGGATCCAGGCCCGTCGCCGCGATGGCGGGGGCGAAAATGGGCGTTAGCACCAGAATGACCACGATCGGATCAACAAACATACAGGCCACAAAGAAGGAGATACAGATGGCAATCAATACACCCGTGGGGCCAGCTTCATTGACACCCACCGCCTCCAGAATCATTTGCGGAATCTGAGCAAACGAGATAATCCACGAGAAGCCATTACCCACCGCGACCAGGATAAATACTACAGCGGTAATCAAACCAGTAGATTTGGCGATGGCATAAATGTCGTTCATCTTAAGTGAGCGGAAGACCACAAACTCAAGCAAAATGGCATACAGCACACAGGCCGCCGCGGCTTCAGTCGGACTGAAGATACCGCCGTAAATACCACCGACAATAATGACCGGAAAGCCAAGCGGCCAAAGAGCCTGCTGAACCGCTACTGCGCGCTCTTTCCAACTCGATTTTGCTTCAGTAGGTACATCTTTAACGATGGCGTAGATAATGCAGTAAATCGAGAACATACACAGGATCATTAACCCTGGGCCAATTCCGGCAATAAATAGCTCACCGATAGAGGTGCCCGAGATAACCCCGTAAATAATCATGCCGATACTGGGCGGAATCAAAAACGCAATATCGCTGGCATTGATGATCAGCGCCAGTGTGAAAGAGTCCGAGTAGCCCGCTTTGAGCATTTTCGGACGCAGCGGCGAACCGACAGCGACCACGGTTGCCTGGGTAGAGCCAGATACGGCGCCAAACAGCGTACAAGAAGCCGCCGTGCTCACCGCCAAGCCGCCTTTAATATGGCCGATAAACGCCATCACCATATCAATCAAGCGGTTAGCGGACTGCCCACGAGTCATGATGTCAGCGGCAAGGATAAACATGGGAACCGCAATAAGTGAGGCTGGGCGTATACCCGCCATCATCTGCTGGATTAGCGTATCCATCTGGCCGAAGCCGTTAAACATCATATAGAAGCCGATTACCGCAGCGGTAATCAGTGGAATCATCATTGGAAAGCCCAGCAGCAGCAGGGCAATCATGGTGGTGACCATTATTGTCGTCATAGCTGTTCCCCTAGGGTGCAGTGCCCCGCGTTAGACTTCTGTTTCGGTGTCTTTATAACCATCCACCACGCCCGTCGAAAGGTAGACATCGTGGGACGTGACGTTCTTAACGGCGGTCAGCAAGTACTGAATACCGGTGATTAGAAAGCCCATCGGCACCCAAAGGTAGATAATCCAGATTGGTAACCCCATGGAAGGCAATACGCGACCTTTGCTATACAGATCCAGGATATAAACAATCGAATAGTAGAGGAGGAAAAACATCACTAGTGATGTGAACAGCGCGATGCAAATCATTAGCACTCTGCGCCCACCTACTGGCAGCGCATCGTAGATAGCCGACATACGAATATGACGACCATGACGGGCTGCATAGCCAATACCTGCAAAGGTAATCATGATGATCAAAATGCGGTTTAGCTCACCGGAAAACATGATGCTGTTGCCAAATACAAAGCGGGCAACCACGTTGGTGACCGTATTCAGCGCCATTAGCAAAACACCCATCGCGAGAATCACGGCTTCTATTTTGCTAATTGCAGTGTCGATCACGCCTAGTACCCCCGGCAAGCCGGAGCGGTAACTCTTTTCCATCTCGTCATCGGTCATGGCCGGACTCCTTTTGAACGGCTCTAACGGCAACAGTTACGTGCCGTAGGCACAATAAACACAGCGTTATTCCAGAGCTATCTCAATCCAAGCTATCTCGTCAAAACCTGCCTATTTACCAACTTGTCTAAACCAGAGCTGCTAGACAAGCCTTACCTCGTGCAAGGCGAGGAGTTAACTCAAGCGTAACGGCATGCCGCTGCCGATGGTTCAACGCTAGATGTACGTAACCCGACAGTAACGTTGTCAACCACCAGCCCGAGCAGCCTCCGCCTGACCGCCGCAAAATAAAAAGGGGCAGCCTTTGCTGCCCCTTGATCAATCAACCGTTCGCCAATGCGGCTTTAAGGATGATTACTCGTTGGTTACGGCTTCAAGGTCAGCTTTAAACTGCTCGAGCAACTCTTCACCACCTTCACCGGTCATTTCCAGGAAGGCTTCTTCAACCTGCGGGGCACGATCACGGAAAGCTTGAATTTGCTCTTCGTCGAGGCGTGTCACCGTCACTTCATCAGACGCTTCCTGAATCTTCTCTAGTGACTCTTCAGCCAAGCCTTTGATGTGCTCGATAGTGTGGTCATAGGCAGCTTCAGAGGCTTCATTCACCAACGTTTGATCTTCTTCAGATAAACCTTCGTAGAAGTCCTGGTTGGCCATCATCGCAGTAGTGAACCAGCCGTGACCGGTAAACGTCAGGTGCGGAGACACTTCGTACAAACCGCCAGACTCGATCCAGAAAATCGGGTTCTCTTGACCATCGATAATACCGGTCTGCAGACCACCGTAGACTTCACCCCAAGGCAACGGCGTCGGCGTTGCACCAAAGGCGTCGTAGGTCTCCGACAACAGTGGGTTGGTCATGGTACGGATTTTCTTATTATCCATATCTTCTGGTGAGCTAATCGGCTCGTCGGTCGTCACGACCATTTCGCCTTCCGGATACATCTTCAGTAGCTCTAGGCCTTGCTCGGCGTAAAGCTCAGGGAACATCTCGTTGATCGCCTTACTTTCGTCGAAGAACGTCAGTACGGTCTCTTCGTCGGTCGGTAGCAGGTAAGGAATAAAGAAGATTTGCGCTTCCGGAATAAGCGCACCGGTAAAGCCAGGCGACTGGTTTACAAACTGCAGAATACCGTTCTGAGTCTGCTCCATAATGTCATCAGACTCACCCAGCTCACCAAAGCGGTAAACCTGTACGGTGTGGTCTGAGTTATCTTCAATATACTCTTTAAAAGCATAGGCAAAGACGTCTTGAACGTCGCCTTCATACTCCTCGTGAGCGTAGCGCCAGTTGTCTGCTTGAGCAGCGGCGCTGAGACCAAACAGCAGTGCACCCACACTTGCCGTCGTCATTAACTTTGTAGTTACAGAACGTGTAGAAACGAATTTGCTTGCCTTCATGCGGTGTTCCCCTTGCAGTGGTAAGCGCGCTTTACGAGTGCGCAAGAACCTGGATAAGCCTCGCGTATCTCAACACGACACTGTTGTTCGCTAACCGGTGTTCGTAAACCGGCAATGGTGCTGCTCTATACTGCGTTCTAGCGGGCGAATAGCGCTAGGTATTTCAAATACAGCTTAAATTCAGGCTAGCGCGCTCCTTAGTGAGGGTCAAGCTGGCAAGTAAGCGTTTGTAGCGAATCAAGCCACTCATTTTGCTTCTTTATACCACCCCTGCCTTGATGAGCACGCTGGTCTAAAAAAAGCTTATTTAGCAGCATTTTATCTACTTCTAGCGACATTTCGACAATGTTAACCACACGTTCCTCATCGCTTGACGAGGCCAAAGCCCACGCTTGCCAACGTTGAAGGTTCTCACGCTCAGCCATCAGTTCGGCCTGTTTGATGGTCTCGCGCAGCGCTTTTAAGGACTCGCTTTCTGCCGCTGAGGCTTTTAAGTCTTGGCGTAACCCACGCAGGACCTCCGTTACATGGCACTGCCAAAGGTGACGCTGCTCACGCTGGGAAGCCAGCGCTCTAGGCTCGGCTTCCAAACCGCAAGAGTAGAGCCAGCAATGAAACAGCACCTCGCACACATCCAGCCCGGCCTCCTCTTGAAGTTTCAGACAGGCCGCCTCAACACCGGGTCTAGCGTAGAGCGTCAGTGCAAAATCCCATAACGGTGTCTGCTGTAGGCGCTGCAATCGGGTAGAATCAAGCGTAATAGAATCTCGCATCAAATGACCCACTTTCTTCGGGAGAAGGCATGATCGCACTGCGCCAAGTCGCCCTGCAACGCGGCACGCAAACGCTACTCGACAACGCGGACATTACCCTTAATAGCGGGGTAAAGGCCGGGATTATCGGGGCAAACGGCGCCGGTAAATCGAGCCTATTCAAACTGCTGCTCGGCGAGCTTGCGCCCGACCAGGGCGATGTCGAGATGAGTGGCGGCCAGCGCATTGCGCATATGGCCCAGGAAGTTGACGCCCTCGACCGCCCGATTATCGAGTATGTACTCGATGGTGACTTAGCGCTACGCCAAGCAGAAGCTGACTTATTGGCCGCCCAGGAAGCCGGGGAAGCCCACCGCGAAGCTGAACTGCACGGTTTGATTGAAACCCTGGATGGCTACCGTGCGGAGTCGCGTGCGGCGCAGCTGCTGGTGGGGCTGGGCTTCGTCCAGGCTGACCTCGCCCGCCCGCTCTCGGCGTTTTCCGGCGGCTGGCGGATGCGGGTCAACCTTGCTCGTACGCTGTTTATGCCTTCCGATCTACTGCTGCTGGATGAGCCGACCAACCACCTGGATCTAGATGCCCTGCTGTGGCTGGAGCAGTGGCTAACCCGCTACCCTGGCACGCTGCTGCTGATTTCCCACGACCGCGACTTTTTAGATGCCGTATGTGACCACATCGTGCATATGCACCACCAAACCCTGGAGCTATACCGCGGCAATTACTCCCAGTTTGAGCGCACCCGCGCTGAAAAGCTTGCTCTGCAGCAGGCTGAAGCCGCCAAACAGCAAGCTCGCCGGGAAGAGATTGAGCGCTTTATCGCCCGCTTTAAAGCTCAGGCGACCAAGGCCAAGCAGGCTCAGAGCCGGGTAAAAATGCTCGAGCGCATGGAAGATATCGCCGTCGCTCACGTGGACTCCCCCTTCCACTTCACGCTGCCCGCCGCCGATAAAACCTCGCACCCACTGCTGGTGCTTGACCAGGCGCAGCTAGGCTATCGCGGTAAAAAGGGCGACGGAAGTGACGATAACATCCAGCTAGACAAGGTCAACGTCACCCTGCTGCCCGGTAGCCGCATTGGCCTGTTAGGCCCCAACGGGGCAGGTAAATCAACGCTCATTAAGTCGCTCACCGGGGAGCTTGAGCTGCTTAACGGCAAGCGTGTACCCGGCGAGCATTTGGCGATTGGGTATTTTGCTCAGCATCAGCTTGAGAGCCTGGATGTTTCATCGACGCCCTTTGTGCATGTCCAGCGCCTCTCGCCCACCGCCAGCGATCAGGAGATTCGCAACTTCCTGGGCGGCTTTGGCTTTAAGGGCGATGACGCCTTCGGCACAGTCGCCAACTACTCCGGAGGTGAGAAAGCCCGTCTGGCGCTGGCCCTCGTCGCTTGGCAAAAACCCAACCTGCTGCTGCTCGATGAGCCCACCAACCACCTGGATTTAGAGATGCGCGAGGCGCTGACCCAAGCGCTGGCAAGCTTCGAAGGCACGGTTATTCTGGTCTCCCACGACCGTCACTTACTGCGCGCCACGGTCGATGAGTTCTGGCGGGTGGCGGATCACCGCGTCGAGCACTTCGATGGTGATTTGGAAGATTACCGCGTTTGGCTTAAAGCGCGCCTGGAAGAGAGCCGACGGGATTCCCGCGGTGAAAAAGCCGAGCGCCAGAACCAGCAGCCTAGCGGTGACAGCCGTGAAGCGCGCAAAGCATCACGCAAAGCGGCCGCTGAGTTGCGCGAGAAGCTGCGCCCACTGAAAAAACAGTGCGACCAGGCAGAAAAAGCCATGGAGAAGGCCCAGCAGGAACTCGATAAAGTGGAACAAGTGCTGGCAGACCCAGAGCTCTACACCGACAGCAGCCGCAAAGCCGAACTGACCAAGACGCTTAGTCAACAGGCGGAGATTAAAGCGCGCCTGGATGAGTCAGAGCGGCAGTGGCTCAACGCCGAAGAGGCGTTGGAGACAATGGAAACAGAGCTGCTCGCCAGTGAAGAAACGGCTAGCTAGCGGAAAGCGAATACTCCACAACAGGGCTAGCTTTCCAACAAAAACGTTACCGGACCGTCGTTAATTAGCGCCACCTGCATATCAGCGCCAAATTCACCGGTGGCGACGTGCGGCCAGGCAGTGCGGGCCTGGGTAACCAGCACGTTGAACAGCGCTTCGCCTTGGGCTGGGGGAGCGGCGCTGGAGAAGCTGGGCCGGAGCCCCTTACGGGTATCCGCCGCCAAGGTAAACTGGGAGACGAGCAGCAAACCACCGTTCACCTGCTGCAGGTTGTGATTCATTTTACCTTCGGCGTCGCTGAATACCCGGTAGTGGAGGAGCTTGTGCAGCAGTTTTTCCACACTAGTCTCGTCATCGTGCTTCTCCACTCCTATCAGCGCCAGCAGTCCATGGTCGATACTGCCGACGATTTCGCCCTCCACTTCCACGCTGGCGCGCTTCACGCGCTGAATGAGTGCCTTCAAAACGCCTCTCCCCACTAGCAAACGGCCATTATAACGACCGCTCGTTAATTTTTCCCTAGCAGAGCATCGCGAAACTCTTCGCCCAAGGGCCGCTCACCCAGCCAGATACCGAACATGGCGCTGGCCAGTTCTGCGTTACCGCCCTTAAATAACGTGTCGCCATTTAGCGCCAGGCGCAGCACACCGCCGTCCCAACTCAGCACATAACGATCTTGCGGCTCGACGTCCTGGTAGCTTCGATTAAAAGCGTTAATATCTGCCTCGAGCTGCGAGTACTCATAAGCGGTGAGGCTCTTCTGTAGGCTTTCTGTGGTGGCTTCAGCGAAGTCAGGGGCGTCGATGGCATGAAAATAAGCAAGCTCCAAACGCCTTGGAACGTCACCCAACGGCTGTGGCTGGGTTTCACCTGCCTGGTAGTAGGCGCCCGCATAGGCCGTCCAGACCATATAGCGAAACACGCCGCTACCGATAAGACTATAGCGCTGGCCGTGCTCCTCTATCGTGCGCTCAAACGTTTCGCCTTTTTCCGTCACACTGCTGGCCATCGCCCAAGGCGTTAGCAATAGGCCAGCTAACAGCAGTGACCTTTGTACGGCGCGCCTAGCCCCTAATAAGCATGTAGACATAGAACCTCCTCATGGCAGCATAACTATACATACCGATACGCCACATAAAGGTTCCGTACAATATTTTTTTATTAGCCGTACACTACTGATTATTAATAGCGCCCGCTTACCAAGCACGGCAGAGCATTAGATCACAGTGCGGTTCACACAGCAGCATCTCGGTTAGCTGGCTGCTGTGATGGGGCTGGCCGCGACTGCCGATCATCACGAGATCGGGCGTATGGCGCTTCATATATGCGTGCAGCACATCACAGGGCGCGCCTTGTTCTAACACCAACTCCACATCGGGCACTCCTTCTAACTCGCGCATCAGGCTATCGACTTCGTTACTCAGCTGCTCACGAAGGCGCTGCACTTCATGTTCACGCCAATGGGCGTAATAGGCTTGCGAGCCCAACTCGCGCTCGCCGGGCAGTGTCCAGGCGTGCAGCAGGGTCAGCGTGGCTTCAGGGAAGCGAATCAGCGCTTCTTTCAAGGTATGCCGCGCCGTCAGCGAAAAATCGATGGGCACCAGGATATGCTGCCAGGGCTGGGTCGGCTGGTGAGAAGAGACCACCACTGGGCATGGTGCACTGCGCAGCACGCGCATTACCGTGGTGCCCGCCAACAGGTCTTTTTGCCCGCGCTTGCGATGCATGCCCAGCACAATTAGCTCAGCGTTGCGTTCATGAGCTTCGCGGACGATTTCAACGTGAGGCGAGCCGGTGACGGTCTGGATCAGCGTTTTCGGCGCCTCTAGGGCGTAGTCTTCGCGTAGATCCGTCAACATTGTGGTGATGTCTTCCACTACCGCGCTCTCGACATCCAACAGCACACGTCTGGGTAGGTAAGGATCCAACACGTGCAGCACGTCTAGCTGAACACCCTGGGCATAGGCCAAACGTAACGCCCGAGCAAAAGCAGCTCGATTGTCAGCGGAAAGATCAGTGGCAAACAGAATAGTGCGAGGCATGGCGAAACGCTCCTCGGCTGAGCTGCTCAGCCTTACAAGCCGTTAAGCAAATACTCCTTAGCATGGTGTGCAATGTGCATTCTCGCAAGCAAGCTAGTGCCTAAATGCTGCAAGGAAGCCCACCCAATCACCACCAAGCATAAAAATGGTGCACCGGGCCGCGCCCTTTCCCCACACTCAAGCGCACGCTCGCCTCCAGGGCCGCATGCAGCCACTGCTTGGCATCACTGATAGCGGCTACCGGGGCATCCTCTTCGGCATCCACGGGTAGTTTCGCCAAGCAGGCGGCAATCGCCGAGGAGAGCGCACAGCCAGTACCGTGCAAATTGTCGGTATCGATTCGCGAGGCGGGCAACCACTCATGGCCATTGGGGGTTGCCAGCAGGTCTGGACAGGTTTCCCCGCGCAGATGGCCGCCTTTCAGCACCACATAGGGTGCGCCCAATTGCGTTAACCCCGGCAACATCGCCTCCATGGCGTCTAAACTGGTGGGCGACGGCGTGTCGAGCAGTACCGCGGCTTCCGGCAGATTGGGGGTAATCACATCGGCTAACGGCACGAGAATATCGCGCACTGCACGAATACCGGCGTCGTCGACCAGAATATCACCGCTCTTGGCGACCATCACAGGGTCGAGCACAATCCAGCGTGGGCGGCGCTGACGCAGCACATCAGCGATAACCTCGGCGACTTCACGGCTCGCCACCATGCCAATTTTAACTGCGTCTATCGCCACATCATCCAGCAGGTGTTCCAACTGCTCGCGTATGGCCTGGGGCGAAACGGGATACACCGAGGCCACTCTGCAGGTATTCTGGGCAATCACCGCGGTAATCACGTTGGTACCGTAAACGCCAAGGGCTGAAAAGGTTTTCAGATCCCCCTGCAGCCCGGCGCCCCCCGAAGGATCGGAGCCGGCGATGGTAAGCACATTGCGAAGACGGGAATGGGTAGACATGGGGCTCCTTCACGGCAAAAACATCACTGTACTCCTAGGATACCCAAGCTGCGCGCCTTATGCTGCCGAAAACGTACATGCCAAACACACAAAAGCCGCCCGAAGGCGGCTCGTTAGCGTGCATCAGAGCACGGCACACTATTGCGAGGTGTCACCTTCCGGGTTGCGGGCGTTGTAATACGCCTGCTCGGAGATGGCGTGGTAATCCTCGACTTTCTCTTGGAACGCTTGATAGGAGTCATAGATACGTGTAGCTAATTCACTCGATTCAGCCAACTCGGCAACCACATCTTGCGAGTGCTCTCGCGCCTGAGCCAGTACGTCATCGGGAATGCGGCGTAGCTCAACATCGTGCTCGTTCACCAGGGTTTCCAGCGCATCGTTATTACGTGCAGTGTACTCATCCAGTACGCTCTGGTTAATGTCGCTAATAGCGGTACGCAGGATCGCCTGCAAATCCGCTGGCAGCTCCGCGAAAGCCTCTTCGTTAACGATTGCCTCAAACATGACCGTCGGCTCGTGCCAGCCTGGGTAGTAATAATAGTCGGCGGCTTGATGCAGTCCGAATGCCAGGTCGTTGTAAGGGCCAATCCACTCTGTTGCGTCAATCGCACCGGATTGCAGCGAAGTAAATATCTCGCCGCCCGGCATATTCACAATCGCGACACCCATGCGGCTCATCACTTCGCCACCCAGGCCCGGCATACGCATTTTCAGTCCGTCGAGGTCGGCAACCGAATTGATCTCTTTGTTGTACCAGCCGCCCATCTGCACGCCTGAGGCACCCGCCACCATGACGTCAACGCCGAAGTCATCGTAGAGCTCGTTCCACAACTCCATACCGCCGCCATAGCTTAGCCAGGCGTTCATCTCTTGTGCATTCATGCCAAACGGCACGGCAGCAAAGAACTGCGCAGCAGGCGCTTTGCCTTTCCAGTAGTAGGAGGCGGAGTGGCCTAGCTCAGCGGTACCGTCAGAAACGGCGTCAAACACCTCAAACCCCGGTACCAACTGGCCAGCACCGAAGACTTCAATGGTCAGGCGGCCATCCGACATTTCATCGACCAGCTGGGATAACCGCTCGGGACCCTGACCAACACCTGGGAAATTTTTCGGCCAGGAGGTGACCATTTTCCAACGGAATTCTTCCTCTTGCGCCTGGGCGTGATTATCAACGCTAGAGACTGCCAACAAACTGGCGGAAAGTGCAGTCGTCATGGCGATGGCAGTAGGGAGTGTCTTGGCTTTCATACAATAACCCTCTTACTTTCTATTATTACTATTATGAGTAGGGAATACTCCGCCTAGCGTAGAACACTAGGCGGTTTACTTCAGGCCATTAATGGCTATTTACTGCTTATTAATTAGGTTGCCACTTCTTAACGTTGATAGCAGCGATGTTTTTCAACTAACCCTTTATTAGCCAAACTGCGCTGGCAGCCACGTTGCCAACTGCGGGAAGAACGTTAGCATCAGCAACATACCCAGTTGCATTAGGATAAACGGGATAACGCCACGGTAAATAGCCGAGGTAGATACAGATGGCGGCGCTACGCCACGCAGATAGAACAGCGCAAAGCCGAACGGCGGCGTTAAGAACGACGTTTGTAGGTTAATCGCGATCATGATGCCCAGCCAAATCGGGTCAAGGCCCATGGCAAGCAAGATCGGCCCGACAATGGGCACCACCACAAAGGTGATTTCGATAAAGTCGAGAATAAAGCCGAGCAAAAAGATCACCAGCATAACGATGATCGTCGCGCCGACCACCCCACCAGGCATACCCTCGAACAGTTCGGTCACCATGTGTTCGCCGCCGTAAGCACGAAACACCAGCGAAAACAGCGCTGCACCGATCAGGATCAAAAACACCATGGTAGTCACGTGAGTGGTCGAACGCAGCACGTCCTTCAACGTCGCCCAATCGAGCTGACGATAAGCCAGCGCCAGCACTAAAGCGCCGAAGGCGCCTACCGCTGAGGCCTCGGTCGGCGTGGCAAAACCACTAAGAATCGAGCCCAGTACCGCCACAATCAGCACCACCGGTGGCACCAACCCTTTGAGCAGTAGCATGCCAATCCCTGAGGTATGACCAAGCTCGGCCATCAACTCTTCACGGTCGGCAGCAGGCGCCATATGCGGACGCAACCAGGCCACCAGGGCCACATAGACCATGTACATCACGACCAGAAGTAGCCCAGGCACCAGCGCGCCCATAAACAGGTCGCCCACGGAGACCGTTTTAGGGCTGAAGATACCCATATCCAACTGCGCCTGCTGATACGCCGATGACAGCACATCACCAAGCAGTACCAAGGCAATGGAAGGCGGAATAATCTGCCCCAGAGTGCCGGTGGCGCAGATGGTGCCGGTTGCCAACGAGGTGCTGTAGCCACGCTTTAGCATGGTGGGAAGCGACATCAGCCCCATGGTGACCACCGTGGCCCCCACAATACCGGTAGAGGCAGCCATCAGCATACCCACCAGGGTCACCGAAATACCCAGGCCACCGCGCATGGCACCAAACAGCAGAGCCATGGCATCCAGCAGCGTCTCAGCCACTTTGGATTTTTCCAGCAACACGCCCATCAAGACAAATAGCGGCACCGCCAACAGCGTTTGGTTGGTCATTATGCCGTAGAGCCGGTTGGGCAAGGCGGCAAGATAGCCACTATCAAAGTTAGCGTCGATACCGATGGCTTCCAACCCGAGTCCCATTCCGGCAAACAGCAGCGCCGTGCCCGCCAGCGAAAGCGCCACGGGAAAGCCGAACATCAACACAATACAGATAACGGCAAATAAAATAACTGGCATAAATTCCAGCATCAAACACGCTCCTCAAGGTGATTGCCACCAGCAGCTCCCGGCGTTATCCGCCCGGTCATCACGTAGCCATTGCGCACAATTTCAATCACGCCTTGCACGATCATCAGCACGGCAAACAACGGTATCAAGGTTTTCAGAGCGTAGACTGCCGGAATACCGCCGTAATCGGAGGAGGTCTCCAGAATACGCCAGGAGTTGGCCACGTAGCCCAGACTGGAAGCGATGATAAAGACCATCACTGGAATCAATAGCGTGATAATGCCCACCACATTGATTAACGCCTGGCGACGCGGGGTCATGCCTCGATAGAAGATATCCACCCGCACGTGGCCGTCGTGGCGAAACGTATAGGCGGCAGCGAGCATAAACACGCTGGCGTGCATATACATCACTAGTTCTTGCATGAAGATGCTATTCACACTGAAGGCATAGCGAAGCAGTACAATCGCGAACTGAATCAACATCATAAGGATGATCAGCCACGCAAGGGTACGCCCGAACCATTCGGAAGCGCGGTCCAGCGCACCAATAAAAGCAGGTAGTTGTGTTGTGTCCGACATGGGAGTGTCTCGCGTAAAACGGCTAAGGGGATCAGCGTCCCAGACAATAGCGCATATACGCGGACAATGCAGCGCTCACGGAGTGCACAGCGTGCTTATTATTAAACGCTTGAACGAATTGCCGCTAAACAGGCCTCGGGCAAGGGTAAATCGACAGCAATCGGCAGGTGGTCAGAGAAGAGATGATCCAGCACCCGCACTTCGGCGGCCTCTAACGATTGCGAAAGCAGAATATGATCCAACGCATGGCGCGGCTGCCAGGAGGGGTAACTGAACAGGGGTTTAACCGGGTGCAGCGGTAGCGACGCACTAAAACGCTCGTGAGCGTGCAGTTGGTCAGGGGTGCAGTTGAGATCCCCCATGACCACCACGTGGCGCAGTGGTTGAATAATATCGCTTAAGTAGTTGAGCTGACGCACCCGGCCGCGGTGGCTTAGCGCCAGGTGGGCAACAAAGATATGCAGCGCATCAGGCCCTTCGCCAAAGCGGGCGTGAATCGCACCGCGCCCTGGCATTGCCCCCGGCAAACGGTGCTCTTCTATTTGGCTGGGTACCAAGCGCGAGAGTAAACCGTTACTGTGCTGGGCAATGTGCCCCAGATTGCGATTGAGCTGCTGAACATGATGGGGAAACCCCGCTTGGGCAGCGAGATACTCCACCTGATTGACGCGGCTTGAGCGAAAACTACCGCCATCGACCTCTTGCAGCCCCACCACGTCAAACTTGCTCAGCACTTCGCCCATCACGTCCAGCCGCTTCTGGCGACGCGGGTTGGGCAGTAGGTGCTGCCAACTGCGCGTAAGATAGTGATGGTACGCCGAGGTCTGGATGCCCACCTGCAAATTAAAGGTCAGCAAACGCAAGTGCCCATCTTCAAACAGCGTCGAGCGTGAGCCATTGATGGCTGTTGTGTCACGCTCCCTCGCTTCACGCAACACGGTTACTCTGTGCGCTCTTCACGCACCTGCTCAACCAACGCTTCAGCGACTTTCGGCATGTTTTCCAGGCTACCGGCTGAGCTCGGCGTCACCAGAAAACGGCCATCAATCACCAGGGCAGGCACACCCATTAACTTCATTTTGCGCATACGGTTATTGGCATCATTCACTTCGCTACGCACACCAAAGTCAGTCAGCGCTTGCTTGGCCTCTTCTTCGCTGACGCCGTAGTTGGCAAAGAAAGCAGCAATCTCATCGGGCTCTGTGAGCGACTGATTTTCCTGATGAATGGCGTTAAAGAAGTCGGCGTGTAGCTCCTCTTCGATACCCAGCGACTCAGCTGCATAGAATGCTGTAGCGTGGGTATTCCAATCCCCACCCATGGTGGCGGGCATTTTGACGACACTAACGTCATCGTCCAGGGTCTCGTACCACTCATTAATCGGCGTTTGCAGGCGGTAGCAGTGCGGGCAGCCAAACCAAAATACTTCGGTGACTTCAATTTGCCCGTCATCAACCTGGGTTTCTACCGGCGTTTCAAGCAGCTCATAATGTTGGCCTTCAACCACTTCCTGGGCACTCACTGCCGCAGAAAGCCCCAAACCGGCCAGTGCGACCATTAACGTTTTAAACATCGCTCGCGTTTTAGACATTGTAAAAGTTTCTCCATGGGTAAGCGAAGGGTGAGACCGTGGATACATTAGCGGGTTCCCTCAGTTAGCAAACGTTGCCAAGAACGTTGCCTAGTGAGAACCCGCAAACGGCATAAGGAAGTATGTAGGCTGTCTATGTGTGGTTTTAAACGCCCAGGGTTAGAACGTTAGTTCAAACCCAACACTTAGTTTAAACCCAATACATAGTTAGCCACTGCTTCCATATCGTTGTCGCTCATTTTTGAAGCGATGTCGCCCATGATGTTATTGGGGCTATTGTTACGATCACCTGAGGCGAATGCCTGCAACGTTGAGACCGTGTACTGAGCGTGCTGCCCAGATAGACCGGGGTAAACGGCGCTGCCGATACCGACACCCGTTGGCGTATGGCAGGCTGAACAGGCAGGAATGCCCTTGGACATATCACCAGCGCGGTAAAGCTCTTCACCGCGAGCCAGCAACTCAGCGTCTTCGTCGCTGGTCTGGCCCAAGTTGGCATCCTGGCGCGCAAAGTGTGCTGCCACATCCCAGGCATCCTGGTCGGAGAAGTCATCCACTTGGCCGGCCATTTGGGGAACCATGCGGTTGCCGTCGCGGATATCCATAATCTGTTTCGCCAGATAGGACATCTGCTGACCCGCTAGATTAGGGAAAGCGCCCGATGGGCTAATGCCCTGTTGCCCATGACAGGCGGCACAGGTCTGGGCCATTTCCTGGCCAGCGGATGCGTCAGCATCAGCTTGATAGTCCGTTTGAGCGTGGGCGATGCCAACGGCGCCCATGGTAATTGCTAGGCTTGCCAGTAACTTTCTCATTGCTATTCCACTATGCCGTTTTATGTTTGACTGGTACGCACCCTGGGCGCTTCCCAGGTTTCACAAGTTACCAGGGTTAGCTCCGCCAATACCAACCTTCGCTAATACCAACAACGTATCGCGATGGTACACTAGCGCCCCAGGTCGCAGATATAAACCGCTTGCATTATAACGAATCACCCCAGCGGCGGGAATGCAAGTGCTGGACTGCTTTAGGGGTAATTCGTCGCGGTACTGCTCTCAATTCTCTATCATGAGTCGCTATCATGCGTTCTACTTTATCGAAGCGATAGAGAGGTGATAGTGCGCAGAGTAGGCCGCTTTTATGTTCGTTTTTCAGGATCAACCCAATGACTACCCCCCATGATAGCCCAGTCCCTCGGCTGAACTACCCGACGGCAAGTTTTCTTATCAGCGCCCCCACCCTGGCCCTGTGCCCGGATGATACCGGCGCAGAAGTAGCCTTTGCCGGGCGTTCAAACGCGGGCAAATCCAGTGCTATCAACGCATTAACGCAACAAAATGCGTTAGCGCGCACCTCGCGCACACCGGGGCGCACCCAACTGATCAACTTTTTCAGCGTTATGAACGACGAGTCGCGGCGTTTGGTCGACCTACCCGGCTACGGTTACGCCAAGGTGCCGGAGGCGGTCAAGCTAGAGTGGCAAAAGCACCTAGCCGAGTACCTGCGCAACCGTTTCAGTCTACGCGGCTTAGTACTGCTAATGGACGTGCGCCACCCGCTCACCGAGTTCGACCAAATGATGCTCGATTATGCTGACCAGCGCGGCATGCCGGTGCATATTTTGCTCACCAAAGCCGACAAACTGAAAAAAGGCCCTGCCAGCGCTGCGTTGCAAAAAGTGCGCTCACGCTTGAAAGAGTGGGAAGACCTCGTCTCTGTTCAGCTGTTCTCTTCACTCAAGCGCGACGGCGTCGATACGCTGTCCCAGAAACTCAATCAGTGGCTGTATACACCGCCAGAATGATGCGCCTCTAACTTCTCGAGAATGCTGGGCAGCTCTTTAATATGGGCAATACGATGCACACGCGGGGGGAGCGGCTGATCCTCCGCTTCAGAAATCCATACCGCGTGCATGCCCAGCTGCTGGGCAGGGAGCACGTCCTCCTGCCACGAATCGCCCACGTGCATAGCGCACTCGGGGGCGACGTTTAAGCGCGACAGCGCGGTGAGGAACGGCATCGGATCAGGCTTGGGCGCCAGTAACTCGCCCGCGGCAATGGCCACCGGAAAGTAGCCAGCCAGCGGCTGACGTTGAAGATGAATATTACCGTTGGTGATCGCCGCCAACTGATAGCGCTCTGCCAGGGCAGCCAGCAGTCCGGCCGCTTCTGGATGGGGCGTGACCTGCACGCGCAGGCGGTGAAACTCATTCATCGCTGCTGCTGCCCACATCAACGCAGCACTGCGGTGCAGACCTGCGTGTTCTAACTGGGCCTCCAGTGAGCGCAAACGTAGCCAAGTGAAGTCGCCGCGCCGTTCGGGCACCTCTTTTGCCAACTGTTGACGGCGCTGCAGATAATCCAGCCCGCCGCTTTCGTGGGATAACGCCAGCGCTGTTTCCTGGCGTGCCGCTCGCCATGCCTCAAGTGCCTCCAGTAGCCAGCGGTAGTGGCCCTCTTCGGTACGCGCCATGACTCCGTGGTTGTCCCATAGGGTGTCGTCCAAATCGAAGGTAATGGCCTGCAGCATCGTCATGGTTTGCTCCTGGGGCTATTCTTACTGTCGTTGGAGCCTCGTTTAGCACGAGGGTGCGCTGCGTCGTAGCTGGTCGCCAGATGCTGCCAATCAAGCCGGGTGTAGATTTGCGTGGTCGATAGATTGGCGTGCCCCAACAGCTCTTGCACGGCGCGCAGATCCTGGCTCGACTCCAACAGGTGACTGGCAAAGGAGTGCCGCAAACGGTGCGGGTGCAGGTGTTCGGGCAAGCCACGGGCAAGCGACAGCTGAGCTAAGCGCTTTTGAATGGCACGATGCCCCAAGCGCTGCCCGCGTTGGCCCACAAATAGCGCCTGCTCATCAATGGGTGCCAGCACTGAGCGACACCCCAGCCACTCAGCCAGCGCCTGCTGGGCGCGGCGCCCTACCGGCACCTGACGCGGCTTGCCGCCTTTGCCGATCACTCTTACCCGGCTATTCTGCAAATCGCCCAAATCAAGCGCCGCCAGCTCCGCTAAGCGCAGGCCACTGGAGTAAAACAGTTCAAGAATAGCCTGATCTCGCACGCCTAGCGGCGAGCCATCGTGGGGGGTATCGAGAAAGCGCGCCAGGGCGTCGACATCCACCGGGCGCGGCAGGTGGCTGGGCTGTTTGGGCGTACGCAGTAGTCCCACCGGGTTATCGACCAGCACATCCTGCTTGACCAGGTAATCGGCGAAGCGGGAAAGTGCCGCCCGCCGCCGGGCCAGGCTTCTAGGCGCCAGCCCCCGGCTACGCTCCGACCCCAGAAAAGCCCTCAGCAGAGCGGTATCTAACGCTGCAGGATTTGTCACATCGCGTCGCTCGGTGAAGTTACACAGTGCGGCCAAATCATGCTGATAAGCCGCCACCGTGGCAGGGCTAGCATGGGACGCCAGCGCTGCTAAAAAAGCCTCAACGCGCTTGGCTATCGTTATTTCCGTTGGGAGAGCTTCAGCCATAGTCGCCCAGGCGCACCAGCAGGCGCGCGACGATATCGCCCAAGTACTCAGTGAACAGCGTATCCATGCTGGCCCGATAAGCATCGGGGCTGGGGCTGGCCAGTAGCAAATAACCCAAAGGATCACCCGCCGAGAGCCGTGAAATCGCACAGGAACCGGCTTTGCGCGGCGCTTTGACATGGGGCAGCAAGCACTTCCAGTCGCTGACGCTAAGCTTCACACAACGGCTGGTGCGGCCATCCAGCAGCGCCGACAGCCGCGTGCTGGCATGTTGATCAAGCACGTGCCGTGGCGGTTGAGGCGGCGTCGGTTCACTATCGCTTAACGTGGCCGGACACCACAGCGCCATGGCCGGGGTTTCAAAGCGCTCGCTAAGCTGAGTGGCCAATGCTTGCGCCAGCGCATCGCGATCCGGCGCTTCCACCAGGGCTATCAACGTTTCCCGCAGCCGGCGGTACTGGGACTCGTTATGGCGAGCGGTTTCCAGCAGGTGCTCCAGGCGGCCCTCGGCGGTTTCCGCGCGCTTACGCAGATCTAACACCAGGCGCTCGAGCAGTGACACCGACCCGTCGATATGCGGATGGGGAACCTGCAGTTGCTGCAGAAGCCCTTCCCGGCCGACGAAAAAATCGGGATGGCGCGCCAGCCAGAACGCCACTTGATCAGGCTCGAGCGTTTTGCGGGGTTCGGGGGCTTGTGACATCGCCGTTCTCCTCGAATTAATTAAGTGCTACGCGGCCATCGAAGACGCGTGTAGCTGGCCCCACCATCGTTAGCGCCCCTTCAGGGTCAGGCCACTCAATGCTGAGCTCTCCACCGGGTAAATGGACTTTTACGGGGCTTTTTAGCAGCCCCTGGCGAATACCGCTGGCCACTGCAGCGCAGGCACCGGTACCGCAGGCCAGCGTTTCGCCACTGCCGCGCTCATACACACGCAAACGAATTTCACTGGGCGAGAGTACCTGCATAAAGCCCACGTTAACACGCTTGGGAAAACGCGGATGCGCCTCTACCAACGGCCCGAGGCGCTCCACCGGGGCGCTATCAACGTTCTCAACCTGCATCACAGCATGTGGGTTTCCCATAGAGACCACGCCGATCTGCAGCGTTTCATCACCCACTTGTAACTGATGCAGGGGTTGATCCCCAGGGGCATCGAACGGCAGCGCCAAAGGGCTAAACCGCGGGCGGCCCATATCCACTCGCACCATACCGTCGTGCTGCACGGTCAGCACCAACGGGCCCCCGGCGGTTTCTACGTGGATTTCATGCTTGTGGGTCAATCGCTGATCGCGCACGAAGCGGGCAAAGCAGCGTGCACCGTTGCCACAATTTTCCACTTCACTGCCGTCAGCATTGTAAATGCGGTAGCGAAAATCCATCTCTGGATCCCGGGGCGGTTCGACGAGCAACAACTGATCAAAGCCAATGCCGAAACGCCGGTCTGCCAGTGCACGAATCTGAGCTTCGTCCAACCGGGCGCGCTGAGTGACTAGATCCACCATGACAAAGTCATTACCCAGGCCATGCATTTTGGTGAAGTGTAACAGCATCAACGCCCCCCTTCGGGCAGCAGCGCTTCACCCGCCCACAGACTGGCAACGGTTTCCCGCGCGCGCACCACATGGCAGCTGTCGCCATCAACCATTAACTCGGCGGCGCGAGGGCGACTGTTATAGTTCGACGCCATAACAAAACCGTAGGCCCCCGCCGAGCGCACCGCCAAAAGATCGCCTTCGGTAATCGCCAGCTCGCGTT
The DNA here is from genome assembly GCF_013416325.1 of Vreelandella sedimenti. Lineage (GTDB taxonomy): Bacteria > Pseudomonadota > Gammaproteobacteria > Pseudomonadales > Halomonadaceae > Vreelandella > Vreelandella sedimenti. The sequence continues at coordinate 258,302 of NZ_JACCGK010000004.1, read as the reverse complement.
CCTTACCCAGGAAGTCACCCGTTTCACACACTGGGCCCACTACGTCGTAAAGGGCGCTTTCGCGTGTTTGACGAGTATCCACCGGCACAATCGCCTGCCAGGCCTGGTACAGCGCCGGGCGAATCAGGTCATTCATGGCCGCATCGACAATGGCGAAGTTCTTGGTCTCTCCAGGCTTGAGAAACTCTACCCGAGTGAGCATGACACCCGCATTGGCAGCGATGGAGCGACCGGGTTCAAACAGCAACGTAAGCGCTTCGCCACCTTCCCAACGCGAAAGCCGCGCCAACAGCTGGCTAGCGTAATCAAACGGCTGGGGCGGTTTTTCATCGCGGTAAGGCACGCCTAAACCGCCGCCTAAATCGAGGTGCTCGATTTCGATGCCCCGCTCACGCAACCGTTCCATAAGCACCAGCAGGCGATCGAGGGCGTCCAGGAAAGGCGCGGTTTCAGTTAGCTGTGAACCGATGTGACAGTCGAGCCCCTTCACCTGCAAATTGGGCAGGCTTGCGGCTAGTTCGTAAACCGCCAGCGCTTCATCCACCGGGATGCCGAACTTATTATCCTTCAAACCAGTGGAGATATACGGATGAGTACCCGCATCCACGTCTGGGTTGACCCGCAACGAGACCGGGGCAATTTTACCCAGCTCACCGGCAACGCGATTCAAGCGTTCAAGCTCCGGGCGTGACTCAACGTTAAAGCACTTAATGCCCACGTCCAGCGCACGAACCATTTCATGGGGTTGCTTGGCAACGCCCGAAAACACTACTTTCGCCGGGTCGCCACCAGCTTTTAGCACCCGTTCAAGCTCGCCAATGGAAACAATATCGAACCCCGCGCCCAGCTTGGCCAACAGGCCCAGCACCGCCAGGTTGGAGTTGGCTTTCACCGCGTAACAAATCAGGTGCGGATGGCCACCCAGTGCTTCGGTATAGGCGCGAAAGTGACGTTCAAACGTCGCTTTTGAGTAGACGTAGCAGGGCGTGCCGAACTCGTCGGCAATGCGTGACAGCGGTACATCTTCGGCGTACAGCACGCCATCGCGGTAATTAAAATAGTCCATGGTGCTCTCCCCTTCTCCTGGGCCTGCAGCTATCTATTCAGACGCCTGGGCAGATTGCTCGTCAGCGGGTGCATCTTCCGGCAGATAAAGCGGCCCTTTTTGCCCACAGCCGACAACCGCGGTTAACAGCAGCGCCGAAAGGGCCATGATTGCCAGCGTTTTCATGCGCCCGCCTTGAGCGCACTCAGCGCCTCACGCGCTCGCTGTGCAGCTGCCCGCACCTGGTTGGGTGCTGTGCCACCAATATGGTTCCGGGCGGCTACCGAGCCTTCCAGGGTCAACACCTCGAACACATCCTGCTCGATGGTATCGGAGAACTGTTTGAGCTCATCCAGGCTCATCTCAGACAGGTCTTTTTCGCTTTTAAGACCATACGCCACCGACTGCCCGACGATTTCGTGGGCGTCGCGGAAGGCCACGCCTTTGCGCACCAGGTAGTCGGCCAAGTCCGTCGCGGTAGAGAAACCACGCCGCGCCGCTTCATACATGCTGGCTTTCTTGGGCTCAATGGCGGGCACCATATCGGCAAACGCTTTTAAGCAGTCGCGCACGGTATCTACTGCATCGAACAGCGGCTCTTTATCTTCCTGATTGTCTTTGTTGTAAGCCAACGGCTGCGATTTCATCAGCGTTAGCAACGACATCAGGTGGCCGTACACGCGGCCGGTTTTGCCGCGCACCAGCTCAGGCACATCGGGGTTTTTCTTCTGCGGCATGATTGAAGAGCCGGTGCAGAAGCGGTCGGGCAAGTCGATAAAGTTGAACTGGGCGCTGGTCCATAGCACCAGTTCTTCGCTCATGCGCGAAAGATGCATCAGTAGGATGCTGGCAAAGCTGGTGAATTCGATAGCGAAGTCACGATCCGAGACCGCGTCCAGAGAGTTCTCCGTTGGACGGTCAAAGCCTAGAAGCTCTGCCGTAACGTGGCGGTCAATCGGGTACGTCGTCCCTGCCAGCGCAGCGGCGCCCAATGGCATGACGTTGACGCGCTTGCGGCAGTCCAGCAGGCGCTCGTGATCCCGGGCCAGCATCTCTTGCCAAGCCAGAATATGGTGGCCAAAGGTGACCGGCTGGGCGGTTTGCAGGTGGGTAAAACCGGGCATAATGGTCTCGGCTTCACGATCAGCCAGTTCGATCATGCCTTCACGCAGACGCTTGAGCTCCACTTCGATAACATCGATCTCATCGCGCATAAACAGGCGAATATCGGTGGCGACCTGGTCGTTGCGCGAGCGCCCGGTGTGGAGTTTTTTGCCGGTAATACCGATCTTTTCGGTCAGCCGCGCTTCGATGTTCATATGCACATCTTCCAGCGGCACCGACCAGTTAAACTCGCCGCGCTCGATTTCGCCCTGAATCTCGTTCAGGCCATTAATAATCGCATCACGCTCGTCATCGGTGAGCACGCCTACCCGAGCCAGCATAGTGGCGTGGGCGATGGAGCCCTGGATGTCCTGGGGGGCCAGGCGCTGGTCGAAATTAACTGACGCGGTGAAGCGTGCAACAAAGGCATCGGTGGGCTCGCTAAAGCGACCGCCCCAAGACTGATTCGTGGCTTGGCTCATCGAAGATATATCCTGCTGACAAAACAATGGAGTCGTTAGCAGAAAGTGTACCAGAGTCACCACGGTCAGCGGCACGCCGTTTTTATTTCTGTGGCGGCTAAGAGCGTGACGTTACGACGGCAGGTGGTTTGTGGAGAAACGCGTGCAGGGCACTTAGGGACATGGGGCGGGCAAAGTAGTAGCCCTGATAGTAGTCACAGTGACGCTGCTGCAGGTAGCCAAACTGCTCTGCCGTTTCTACGCCTTCTATCAACACTTCGAGCCCCATTTTCCCCGCCATGGCGACCACGCCGTCGATAATAGCGGCATCGTGGCGGTCTGAAATCACATCGCGCACAAAGGATCGGTCAATCTTGATGCGATTAATCGGCAGCCGCTTTAAATAGCTTAGGCTAGAGAAGCCGGTGCCAAAATCGTCTAGTGCAATCAGGACTCCCAGCGCTCGCAAATTCTTTAACGCCTGGATCGCTTGTTCGGCGCTATCCATCAGCACCCCCTCGGTAAGCTCCAGCTCTAACAACGCTGGCGTTAGACCGCTGCTCGCCAGCACCTGCTCAATGGAGGTGAGGAAGCCAGGGCGTTGAAACTGCATAGGCGAAATATTGACCGCCATGGTGATCTCGCCTAACCCCAGGCCATTGAGCTGCTGGGCATCGCGACAGGCAGTAGCCAACACCCACTCGCTAATGGGAATGATCTGACTAGTATCCTCGGCAAGGCTAATAAAATCAGATGGTGGGATATTGCCGCGCTCAGGGTGCTGCCAGCGGATCAGCGCTTCAACCCCCACCACGCGACCGCTTGGCGCGTGAATCTGCGGCTGGTAATGAAGCTCGAACTGCTGCTGCTCAATGGCTTGCTGTAGCGCGCTGCGTAAGCTAACCCGTTCGCTCACCTTGCGGTTCAAGTCTTCGGTATACCAGTAGTAGGTATTGCGCCCGCGCCGTTTGGCTTTATACATTGCCAAATCCGCCTGCTGAATAAGCTGGCGGGGGTTGTCCATGCTGCCGTCATTGATGGCAATCCCGATACTGGCGGTGATGCGCAGCTCGCTGTCGCGGTACCAGTAGGGCGGCGAAAGCCCCTGGAGAACCCGCTCGACCACCTGTATAACATCGTCCTGATGGGCTAGATCCGGCAACAACACCACAAACTCATCGCTGCCAAAACGCGCGACGGTGTCCCAGGGGCGCAGTTCATTCTCCAACCGCCTGGCCACTTCAACCAGAATAAAGTCGCCCACTTCATGGCCCAAGGTATCGTTGATCGGCTTAAAATCGTCCAGGTCAATAAACAGCACGGCTATATAGCGATGGTAGCGGCGCGCCATCACGCCCCCCTCTTCCAAGCGCTGACCAAGTAACAAGCGGTTGGGCAGCCCGGTCAAGGCGTCGTGATGGGCGTTATGGTCGAGTTGAGCCTGATATTCGCGCTGTTCAGAGATATCATTCTGTACGCCTACAAAGTGGGTCACTTGGCCGTTCTCATCGCGTACAGGTGAAATGTGCAAGTCGTTCCAAAAAACCGTGCCGTCATGCCGATAGTTACGGATGACCACGTGTACTTCACGCTGCTCGGCAATCCCTACCTGTAGCTGCTTGACGGTGGCGGGGTCGGTCTCTTCCCCCTGTAGGAAACGGCAGTTACGCCCCAGTGCCTGGTTGCGCGAATAGCCGGTAATGCGCTCAAAGGCAGCGTTGACGTAAACCAGAGGCAGATCGCTGCTCTGAGCATCGACAATAAGAACACCATTGGTGCTTGATTCAACGCTACGCTCCAATAATTTTAGCTGTTGTTCGCTGGCTTTACGCCGCGTAATCACCCGGGCGATTACGTAAATCACGTCCTCCCCCAACGACGGCGAAATTTCTAACCAGTGCTGCTTGCCGATTGCGGAAACAGCGCGCACCTCAAAAGGAATGACCTTTTCGCCTTGATGCACTCGCTGTAACGCCCGTTCGATCACCGGGTGGTCAAGGGGGTTAATGACGACACCACAGGAACGCCCGATCAACTGTTCAGAGGTATATCCCAGCAGCGTCTCGAAGGCTGGATTGACTTGCAGCAGCGTGCCTTTAAAGTCGATACAGCAGAACAGATCCCGTGAAAGCAGGAAAAACTGGTCAAGCTGGCCGCGGGGTAACACTGAGGACATACAATTTCCTAGGGGGACGGATAAAGCACGTTACGGGAGCATAATCAGTTCCGTTATTTTTACTGTGGCGCTCGGTGCTTTATGATGACACTTATCATAGCTTGACTCGCCGTGTCTGCGGTATAGGGAGAATAACGTGCTATCAATCACCAAACTGCGCATTGCCACGCGTAAAAGCCAACTGGCCATGTGGCAGGCTGAGTACGTTCGTGACCGCTTAATGGCGGCTCACAGCGGCCTTGAGGTCGAGCTTGTAGCTCTGTCTACCAAGGGCGACAAAATTCTCGATACACCGCTTTCAAAAATTGGCGGTAAAGGGCTGTTCGTTAAAGAGCTGGAAGACGCCATGCTCGATGGCCGTGCCGATATTGCCGTCCACTCGATGAAAGATGTACCCATGCTCTTCCCCGAAGGGCTGGGCCTATCGGTCATCCTAGAGGGGGCCGACCCTACCGATGCGTTTGTATCCAACCACTACTCTAGCATTGATGAGCTTCCCGAAGGGGCACGAATTGGCACCGCCAGCTTACGCCGTGGCCTGCAGATGCGTGAAGCCCGCCCCGACCTGCAAATTCTCAACTTGCGCGGCAACGTACAAACGCGGCTAGGTAAATTAGACGCGGGAGAATTTGACGCCATCATCCTGGCGACCTCGGGCCTTAAGCGGTTGGGCTTGGATGAGCGGATTGCCCAAGCACTGCCGCCGGAGGTGTGCCTGCCCGCCTGCGGCCAAGGAGCCCTAGGCATTGAGTGCCGCCTGCATGACCCCGAGCTGATTGCCTTGCTAGCCCCGCTGGATGACGCGGACACCGCGACGCGTGTGCGCGCCGAACGGGCCATGAACACGCGCTTAGAGGGCGGCTGCCAAGTGCCTATTGCGGGCCACGCGGTGCTGGATATTGAAAATGAAACCCTTTGGCTACGCGGCTTAGTGGGCAACCCAGAGGGCACCGAAGTGCTTCGCGCCGAAGGCCGTGGCTCGATGCATGAACCGGAAGCGCTGGGCATTCGCATTGCCGAAGAGCTGCTCGACCAGGGCGCTGGCGATATTCTGGCTGAGGTTTACGGCCGCGCCATATGAGCCAACCGGTACTGATCTGCCGCCCCGGCGAGCGCGGTGAAGCGTTGGCCGCTGCTCTGCGCGAGCGAGGCGAGAACGTTGAATCACTCAATGTGATGCAACTCGAAGCCTTGCCAGAAACCCCTGAAATGCGGCGTATCTGGCTGGATATTGATCAGTACCATAAGATAATAGTCATCAGTCCCTTTGCGGCCACTTGCTTAAGTGAAGCGCTGGATCGCTTCTGGCCGCAGTTGCCTATTGGCATTGACTACTACAGCGTTGGCAGCGCCACAGCAGCGACGCTTTATGATCAGTTGGGTGTCCGCGTGCATGTGCCTGGGCCGAGTGCCGGCGAAGATACCAGCGAAGCACTGCTGGCGCTTGCCTCGTTACAGCAGTTAGCGCACCAGCGTATTCTACTGGTGGCGGGTGAAGGTGGCCGCCCGCTGCTCGCTGACACGCTTGCCGAACGGGGGGCACTGGTAACACGAGCTGCGGTGTATCGACGCAGGTTTCAACCCCTTGCCCCCACGCTACAAACGCGTCTTTCTTCAGGTAATTACCGGGCGTTGATCGTCACCAGCAGCGAACTGCTGGAACATCTGGCAAAATGGTGCAATCAGGCGGCCTTGAACCAACCGCTAATCGTTTCCAGTCGCCGTTTGGCTACACTGGCTGGCATACTGGGTTTTTGTGACCTTAAGGTGGCGTCCGGAGCTACGCCAGCTGCGTTGATAGCGGCGTTGGAGACCTGCGACCCACAGGGTGCCGATGTCGATCAAGGAACTTACTAAGGGCTAGCGACACATGAGCAAACAAGTAAACGATCAGGACGATGTACAACCAACGTCCTCCGATGCCTCTCAGGGCGTCCCTAAAACGACCGACAAAGCAGCTTCCACGACCGACGCGACTGAGCCCAGCAAGCCGAACACACCGCCGAGCTCAACAACACCTGCTCAGAGTGGCGCTAAAAATAGCCGGTCGCGGCGGCGTGGAAAGGGCTCGCCCACTGCGAGTTCAACCGCTGCTAGCAGCACTACCAGCACGGCTAAATCGGCAGATACCACATCCAGCAACGCAGCCTCACCTTCCCAGAGTGCCGCTCAACCCAGCCCATCTTCCTCAAGCGGGTCGGCTTCTAGTTCGCCATCGTCAAGCGCCGCCTCGTCAAAGCCGACCAGCGGCAAGTCATCGGCGGGCACTACGCCGCCCACCGGCCACAAAGGCAGCGGTAACGGCCAAAGCGGTGGGGGCAAAGGCGGAGGCAGTAAAAGCGGCGGCCTCGCGATTGCCCTGGTGATTATCCTGGCGATTGCCTTGGCATTTGTCGTTTGGCAGGGCTGGCAGCGCCTGGAGAACCAGCAGCAGCGCCTCGATGAGGTCGCACAGCAGGCTGAGGGGAGCGCCTCACAACAAGCGGTTAGTGACCTTGAGTCACGCCTTGATAGCGGCGAAGCCGAGCGCGATGAAGCGCTGCAGAGCACACTGGGTGACCTGCGTGATGAATTTGACAGCTACCGCAGCGACGTCGATGAGACCCTGGGCCAAGTGCTGGACCAGCTCTCTCAAGAGCAGGACACCGACGAGCGCGAGTGGTTGCATGCCGAAGCCGCCTACCTGCTGCGTCTGGCCAATCAGCGTTTACAGCTGGAAGGCGACGTTGATGGCGCAGCTGCGCTGCTGCGTACCGCCGATGCGCGCCTAGTAGATGCTGACAACCCGGCGTTGACGCCCGTACGCGCAGCGATCGCCAATGAGCTAGCCGCTCTGGATGCCGTGCCCCAGGTTGACCGTACAGGCCTCTACTTAGCGCTCAATGCCCAGCAGGAACGCATCTCCTCTCTGCGACTCTCTCAAGAAATTGAGGAGCAAGCGGTAACCTCTAGCATCGAGCAGCCGCCGACCGGCACTTTCCAGCGCCAGCTGGCGCGCTTCGGTGAAGAGCTCAAAGACCTGGTGGTGGTTCGCCATCACGATGAAGCGCTGGAAGCGCTGATTACCCCAGAGCAAGAGTCTTACCTACGCCAAAGTCTACGCTTAGTGCTGGAGCAGACGCAGTTGGCCCTGCTCAACGAAGAGAAAGAGCTTTATGACGCGAGTATCGACAAAGCGCTACAGCTGCTGAACGACTACTACGACACCACTCGTGAAGAGACCCAAAGCGTTATTACGCGCCTTCAAGAGCTCAAGGAAGCAGAGGTAAAACCCGAGCTGCCCGATATCAGCGCTTCACAGCAGGAGCTCGCACGCTTTATCGACAACCGCTATAAGACGCGTGGCCAAAGCGGAGGTGATTCATGAGAAAGCTTGTTCTCCTCATTGTCGCAGGCCTCGCCGTCGGGGCCCTGTTTGGGCACCTGATGATGTCGGTGCCCGGCTATTGGCTAATCCGCGTGGGCGACTCATCCATCCAGACATCGTTTTGGTTTGGTCTGGTGCTGCTGTTTGCCGCCTTTATCGTCCTACACTTTGTACTGCGTTTGCTCAGCGGCATTATTCGCCCTATGGGGCGTTTTCGTAGCTGGAACAGCCGCGCACGTAACCGTCGCGCCATGCAGCGCACCGTGCGTGGCCTGGTAGCACTGACCGAAGGGCGCTGGAAAAAAGCCGAAAAAACCCTGGTTAATGCCGCCGATGATTCCAGCACACCGCTGGTCAACTACCTATCCGCAGCGCTGGCGGCCCATTACCAGGGCCACCACGTGAAATCCCAGGAGCACCTGAATCAGGCGCAGCTAACCACCGACGGAGCCGATACGGCCGTTGGCTTGATGCAGGCGCAAATGATGATTGAGCGTCAGCAGCCGGAAGAAGCGCTGGCGATTCTTAATCGCCTGGATAAGAAGCTCTCCAACCACCCGCAGGTGCTCAAGCTACTCAAACAGGTGCATTTAAGCGTCAACGATTGGGAAGGCTTACGGCGTTTGATTCCACGCTTGGCGGCGCAGAAGCTCATTACCCAGCAAGAGCGTGAGCAGTTGGAGTTTAAAGCCTACCGCGAGCTGATCGTGTTTGAAGCGCAAAACCCCACCAACATTGAGCGGGTGCGTGGCCTTTGGGCTGATATGCCCGACTACCTGCGCGGCAACACCGAGCTGATCGTGCTGTACAGCGAAGCGCTGATTCAAGCCAACGAAGAGCCCATTGCCGAGCGCTTGCTCAACCACTCGCTGGATCACCACTGGGACGCACGCTTGGTAAAACGCTACGGCCTGCTGAATGTGAACGCCGGTCGCCAACTAGTTAAAGCCGAGAAGTGGCTGCAGGAGCGCCCCAACGACCCCGAGCTGCTGCTCGCCTGCGGTCGCCTCTCGCTGCGCACCGGCCAGTGGCAAAAGGCGTTGGAGTACTTTGAAGCCAGCCAGCGGCAGCGCCCCAATGGCGAAGTTTGCGCTGAACTTGCACGTCTCTATGCAAGCCTTGGCGAGCATAATAAGAGCCAGCTCTACTATCGCCACAGCGTCGAAATGCTGGCCAAATCGCTGCCATCGCTGCCGCAACCCAGCGATGCTAACGACAGCAAAAAGCCCGGCAGTAAGCAAAAAGACAGCAAAACCATTAAGAAAAGCGCCTAGGGTTGCTGCTGGTATAACGTGAAAGGGCGCCTCTTCAGCAGTGGCGCCCTTTTTAGTGGCTCAAGGTTTTGCGGGTGGCATTTGCGGTGGCGCAGAGGTAACTTCAACCGGCGTTTCAGCCTCCGCTGGCTGATCCAACATTGCTGTGCAGTGGCCACAGCGCGTGGCTTTGATCGGCACCACCATCAAACAGTAAGGGCACGGCTGCTCCGTAGGGTTCGCAGGCGCTACCGCCTCTTCGCGCTTTAATCGGTTAATGGTGCGTACCAATAAGAAGACCACGAAGGCGACAATCATAAAGCTGACCACCGCATTGATAAAAAGCCCGAGGTTTAGCGTTACCGCCCCTGCCTCCTGGGCATCCGCCAGCGTCGCATAAGGGCCGCCCACCGCCCCTTGGCGTAACACTACAAACAGATTGGAAAAATCCACACCGCCCACCAACAAGCCAATCAGCGGGTTCATCACATCCGCCACCAGGCTCTGCACAATCAGCGTAAACGCCCCACCGATAATGATCCCCACCGCCATATCGACGACGTTGCCTTTTACCGCAAACTCTCGGAATTCCTGGAAGAATTTTGCCATGTTCAAACGTCCTAACGTTTCGTTTTAGCCAATACCCTAGGTTATAGCGTCTTGCTAAAAGCATGGGCTAGGGTGTGTTAGACGGCAAGTAATTTCCTGGCGGTTCGATACTAGGCATTATAAAGCGTTGAAGCCCCTTCCTCGTGCAACTATGTGTCAGCGACTAACCAAGCTATACGAGTCGTTGCTGAAAGCTCAGCGAATAGGCGTACTCGGAAGCTTTCCCCCTCTTGTTACTACCTTGCATTACTAAAGTCTTAGACGTTATTTAGCTTTCAAGTGCGTAAATACTGGTAGCGTTATAGCGCCTCACCTAGCTAGTAGCAGATTGCCCGGTTGTTTGAGCAATGCAGCCTGATTGGAAGCCACCGAAGGTAAATGCCACCATTAGTTAAGAAGTTACTCATACCTTGGAGTTCTTATGGAATTACGCCACCTGAGGTACTTTTGCGTTGTCGCTGAAGAGCTTAATCTCACCTGTGCCGCTAAACGCTTGCATATGTCACAGCCGCCACTTTCGCGCCAAGTTAAACAGCTAGAGCAGGAAGTTGGGGTCGAACTGTTTGAGAGAAGCTCGCGAGGCCTTCGCTTAACACCATCGGGTATATTTTTTCAGCAGCGTGCTTTAGAAATTTTGGAGAAAGTAGACGTCACTATTGATACAACACGCCACATGGCACGTAGCAAGCGAACTCTATTTGGAATTGGCTTTGTCCCCTCTATCTTTTATGGGCAGATTCCAATGCTGGTTCGCGACTTGCGTCAAATTGAGAATGTGGAAATATCATTGACAGAACTTACGACCATACAGCAAATTCAGGCGCTTAAAGCAGGTCGTATTGACATGGGATTTGGACGTCTTCGCATTGATGATCCAGACGTAGAGCAAGAGATACTCTTCAATGAGCCATTTATTGCTGCCCTTCCTAGCGGTCACCCTTTAGAGGGCACTACGCCTACATGCGAAGAATTGGCACGTTATCCACTTATTCTTTTCCCCGCCAAACCACGTCCTAGCTTGGCAGATATGGTACTAGGTATTTTCCGCCGACAAGGCTTAAAGGTTGAGGTCATACAGGAAGCAAACGAAGTTCAGACAGCACTTAGCCTCGTCGCCTCTGATATCGGTATTACACTGGTACCTGAGGAGGTAAAGCGCGTACAACGAGATGGTATTTCTTATGTAGCATTGGCGGACAAGACAATCACCTCACCTGTTGTCTGCAGCCGTCGCCGCGGTGAAAAACCATCACTTCTCATGAATGAAGCGACCACCATTTTACACAAGCTTGTTGATGATCGCTTCATGGGCCGCTACCCATAACCTATGATATTCAAAGGAAAGTGGATCCCTTGGAGCTTGCCAATTCCCCTTCCTAGCGCGGCCCTTCTTTAAAGCCCCTTCAAGCACTTAAAGGAAATTAACAAGGCTATTAAACCTTCGCGGTACCAGCCAACTGGCTAGCGAGATCCTGCTCGTCTTCCTTGGCGCGGGGGCGGGCGTGACGCACTTGCAGCTCAGGGGCTTCGGTTTTAGCCAGTTCGACGTTAAACACCACATGGGAGAACGGGCCGTCCAGGTCGCGCTTGGCGATCTCGGCCGGATCTTCGATCCGTTCAGCGGGCACCACCAGCTCTTCCCGAGTCGCGAAGGCGAAGTCGTCAAAGGTGTAGGGGTCGCCCGCCAGGTTGATCTGGGTGGTCAGGTGCTGATGGCCCGGTGCGGAGACGAAGTAGTGGATATGCGCCGGGCGTTCGCCGTGACGGCCCAGGGACTTGAGCACCACATCGGTGGGGGCGCCTTCAGGCACGCCGTAGCCGGAGGGAATGATGCTGCGCGCGGTGTAGCGGCCTTCGCTGTCCGCATAGATCGTGCGGCGCATGTTGTACTCATCCTGGGAGGGATCAAAGAACGAGTAGCCGCCCTTGGAGTTGCAGTGCCAGATTTCAACCTTAGCGCCGGGGATCGGGGTACCGTCGACATCGCGCACCTGACCGGTCAGCCACATCACCTCGGCATCGGGATCACTGCCGTCGTCCATGCGGGCGAAGCCTTCCGCTTCCGGGGCACCGGCCACGTAGAGCGGGCCTTCGATGGTACGCGGGGTGCCGCCGGTGCGCTTGGCTTCGGCATCGATGGCGTCTTGACGCATATCGAGGAAGTGGTCAAAGCCGAGACCGGGCGAGAGCAACCCGAACTGGGTTTGGCTACCCAGGGCATTGAGCAGGTTGACACCGGCCCAGTACTCTTCCTCGGTGACATCGAAGTCATCGATCAGCTTGAACAGGTCGCTGACCAGGCGATGGACGATCTGCTTGGCGCGGTCATTGCCACCGGCTTTATCAAAGCCGGCCACGGTTTTGATGAAGTCTTGAACCTCGGGCGTGTCGAATATTTTTACAGTCATGGTGAAACCCTCTGTTTGTTATGGGGTGTTGTTGTCGTCATACGATTTGGCGTGTTATGTGGAGAACTAGCTGTCGTCATCACGCACTGAAGAGGGGTGACGACACAGCGGTTTGACGCTGATCTCCATATAGGGGAAGAGCGGCAGATTGCTGACCAACTCTTGCAGCTCGGCGTTGTCTTCCACGTCAAAAATACTGACGTTCGAGTAGCTACCCGCTACCCGCCACAAGTGGCGCCACTTACCCTGGCGCTGCAGGTCTTGGGAATACGCCTTTTCCGTTGCCTTGATCTTGGCTGCCTGCTCGGCAGGCATGTCCGGCGGCAACTTAACGGTCATCTCAACTTGAAACAGCATATGGCTCTCCTCTTTCATCGCGGGCGATCACAAACGATGGCTTTATTTACTGCGGCTTTTACTTACGTGACGTTTACTTGCGTGAGTAATGCGCCAACTTATCTTCATCTAGAGTGATGCCGAGCCCAGCCCCTTGCGGTAACTCCACCCCAAATTCGGTGTAGTTGAGAGGGGAAACGACGATGTCGTCTTGCAGCAGCAGCGGGCCGAACATTTCCGTGCCCCAGGCCATTGCTGGCAGCGTTGCCCAGGCATGTAGAGAGGCAGCCGTACCGATAGTGCCCTCCAGCAGGGTGCCGCCATATAAGCCAATGCCAGCCGCTTGGGCGACGTGAGCTAACTCTAGTACCCCGTAAATACCGCCGGATTTGGCAATCTTCAGCGCAAAGGCACCACTGAAGCCGCCGCACACAAGATCAAGCCCGTCGCGGGCATCTTGCACCGCCTCATCGGCGAGCATTGGCACATTGAAGCGGTTAGCCAAGCGAACTAAGCCGGCATGTTCACGAGCGCCAATGGGCTGCTCAATTAACTCAATGCCAGCATCCTGTAGCACCTGAATACCGCGAACGGCGGTGGATTCATCCCACGCCTGATTAACATCAACTCGCACGCTGGCCCGATCACCCAGCGCTTCCTTGATAGCCGCCACATGGCGCACGTCCTGATCCACCGGGTTAGCACCAATTTTTAACTTGAAGTCGCAGTGCCGACGCTGTTCTAAACGCAGCATGGCCTCATCAATATCTTTGGCGGTATCACCACTGGCTAGCGTCCATAGTACGGGCAAGTGATCCTGACGTACGCCGCCCAGCAGCTCGGCGACGCTCAATCCCAAGCGCTTGCCCTGAGCATCCAACAGAGCCGTTTCTAATGCAGATTTGGCGATCATATTGCCGCGAGCATGGCGGTTAAGCCGAGCACGCAACTGATGAACATTGTTAGAGGGCTGGCCGACCAGTAGAGGGGCTAGATAAGTATCAATATTGCGCTTAATGCTCTCCGGGCTTTCCGGGCCATAGGCCAAGCCACCAATGGTGGTGCCTTCGCCGAGCCCTTCGATACCGTCGGAGTGGCGCATGCGCACAATCACCATGGTTTGGCAGGCCATGGTGGTCATGGAGAGTTTGTGAGGACGGATAGTCGGTAAATCGACCAGCAGCGTCTCAATATGTTGGATGACGGTTGACATGCAGGCTCCAGCGTCTGGCAATCATTAGCTAGGCTGCAGTTTGGTAGCATCTGATTTTAGAAACCAATATTGTTTAAGTGCCTTTCCATACCGTAAGGGTATCGCTAACCCAGCATTAGCGTTGCTGTTTAACGCTCATGTGTAGCTGTAGCTTAAATTAAACCGTGCAAAACAAACTAAAAATATATTTTCTTAAATACTGATAGATTAAAATTCAACTAAATCAAATGACTACAATAAAAAATGGTGCAGCTTAACGCTGCACCACTAATCACTAAATGAGCATAAATGCCTTAAATAACGAAATGAGAAAAGCCGTAGCACTTCAGCCGTTAGCCCGATACGACAGCCATTTGCCGCGGCCGCTAGGGTTCTCAACCACATCGCGCTACAAAATACATTTACGACAAAAGGATAATACTGGCTGCTTTATGAAAAATTACCGGTGACTACTGACATATCGCGAAGTAAGTAGCCCTCTCTGACACCTTAAAGACGACTACACAACAATCCGATGGTGATTGAGTATGTTCCTTCACCCACCGTTGAGTAGCAGCTAACATTTTTACACATTGTTCAACCCAAGCATCTCACGTGCCTGCTGCCAAGTAGCCACTGGGCGCTCATACCTTTCGCATAAGGCGACGGTGCGCTCGACCAACGCCGCGTTGGAAGGTGCCAATGTGTTGCTATCCAGGCGTACGTTGTCTTCAAGGCCGGTACGGGTATGGCCACCTGCAGCAATTGACCACTCGTTAAGTACGTATTGATTGGCGCCGATGCCTGCGCCACACCACTGTGCATCCGGCGCTAGCCGCTTGAGTGTCTCAATATAGAAATCAAAAGTCGGCTTGTCCGCTGGCATCGAATTCTTGACGCCCATGACAAACTGCACATAGAGCGGTGCTTTCAGCTTTCCCTGCTTGGAGAGTGCAACCGCCTGATGGATATGCGATAGATCAAACGCTTCGATTTCAGGCTTAATGCTATACGTGAGCATCTCATCAGCCAGCCACTCCACCAACTGGGGCGGATTCTCGTACACACGATTGGGGAAGTTATTGGAGCCCACCGAGAGGCTGGCCATATCAGGTTTGAGCGATAGCATGCCGCCGCGCGCCTCACCGGCGCCGGAGCGCCCGCCGGTTGAGAGCTGAATAATCATGCCAGGGCAGTGCTTCTTAAGCCCTTCCATTAGGCGACCAAACTTCTCCGGGTCAGATGAAGGCGTTTGGTCATCATTACGCACGTGGCAATGAGCAATGGTAGCTCCCGCCTCGAACGCCGCCTGAGTACTTTCAATTTGCTCTTCAACCGTAATCGGCACGGCAGGATTGTTCTCTTTGCGCGGCAGGCTGCCGGTGATAGCGACACAAATAATACAGGGCTGAGACATGGAAACCTCTCCTTGTTCATATTGCGAACACTAATTTGTATTACGAACAAAATAGAGCGAATCTTTACCAGCGTCAAATCCGAATCGCTGCCAATGACGTTGACAACCACATTTTAGAAAGAGACATCGAATACCAAAGGGACAATGGTGTAGAGCGCGACCATAATCACCAGCAAACCGATGACGTTGAGCCAGATACCTGCTCGGATCATGCTCTTGATTGGAAGATCCCCTGTTGCGAAAGCCACTGCATTGGAAGGTGTCGCCACGGGCAACATAAAGGCGCAGCTCACGGCAAAGGTAACCACGATGGTCATCAGAAAAGGTTCGATACCCAGTCCCACGGCAATAGATCCCATAATCGGGAAGAAGGCAGCCGCCGTCGCCGTGTTACTGGTTAGCTCGGTCAATAGGATAATGACGATAGCCGTGATGGCTAGGATCAGAATCGGAGGTAACCCCGATAATCCCGAGACGCTCTCGCCAACCCATGCACTCAAGCCAGTGGCGGTGAACTGGGCTGAGAGTGTTAGGCCACCGCCAAACAAAATCAGTACCCCCCAGGGCACGTCACGGGTAGCCGACCACGCCAGCAACGCCCCTTTTCCATTAGAGGCAGGAATCACAAACATCAGAATCGCCGAGAGAATCGCCACACTGGTATCGTTGATGTTACCCAACCAAGGCAGTGCACTCTGCACTACAGGAATTCTCGCGATTAACGGCAGGAATACCCAGCAGAACACTGCCCCGGCAAAAACCATCAATACACGTGACTCCTCAGGCGATAGTCGGCCCATCCCCTTGAGCTCTGCCTCAATCATCGCCCGGCCACCCTGGATGCTCTCGACTTCCGAGCGGAACACCAGTTTGTTAAGCACAAACCAAGCCAGCATTAGCATAGTGAATGAGAACGGCACACCCACCAGCATCCAGTGGCCAAATCCGATGCCAAGCCCGTGGGTGTCTTCCATGTAAGCACGCATGAGTGCCATCGGCGGCTGGCCGATCAATGTGGCCATGGAACCGATGGTGATGGCATAGGCAATGCCCAGTAGCACAGAGGCAGAAAACTTGGGCGTGTCATCACCGTTACCCAGTGACTTCACTAGCGCAATGATCGAGCCTCCAATGGGCACCATGATCACTGCGGTGGCGGTATTGCTGACCCACATGGTGATAAACCAGCTAGCGAACATCAAACCGAAGACGATTTGAGCCGGCTTAGTACCCACGGTGAGCACCGTCAGTAGCGCGAAGCGGCGGTGTAAATTCCAGCGTTGCGTTGCCAAGCCCAGCAGTACGCCACCCAATACTAGAAAGACGATGCTGTGAGCATAGGGCGAGGCGGTCTCACCGACCGAGGCAATATCGAAAAACGGGAACAGTACAAGCGGCAACAGCGACGTGGCAGGAATAGGTATCGCCTCTGTCATCCACCAGGTGGCCATCAGCATAGCAATGCCCGCCACTAGACGAGCATTGAAGGCCAGCGTTTCAGGCAAAAGGAAGAAAGCACCCAAGCCAATGACGATACCCATTACAAGTGAGATTGGCTTGAAAGCAGAGGCTTCAGCGTAGGGCGCTTGTTCAACGGCCCCTGTGGTATGCGACATGATCGTTTTACCTGCATAGCAATAACAGTGCAGGTGAGTGTTACGACTGATGGGCCGAGTCGCCAATACCTCTCAGGTTGATGCACATACCTAACTGAGTAAATTGACATGAATACAGAGAACCCTATATAGTCAATAAAATCAGTTATTTAACTATAAAATAGCTGTTATTTTCGTACTTGACCTATTCGTGACTTTCACAAGGGATAGGGAATATCCTGCTTAATTACGACGTATAGTTTACGACTAATGGATGGGCTACTGCGAAAAGCGTGGCAATTTCACTACCCGCGTGACGTTTAAGCAAAAGCGCTAAGCGGAAGTTTGAATAAAAAGGAGTAGTTCAGGAAAGGGCAGGGCTATTAGATAGCCCATAGGGCAAATGTAAGCACTTTGGCCGCGATGGCAGTAATTCCAGCGTCCCTCTAGACCTTAAAGCGCGTTTAAGTTATGAAACATCCTACTCAAGCACTGATTGATATACACAATGTCCTGCTTGCTGAAATCGGCAAATGCCTTTTCCACCAAACGGCTAGTGACTTGCCGTGCAATATCCAGCTTGTCCTCACCAGCATCGGTAAGCTCTACTTCCGTGACGCGTCCATCCTGTGGGCTGGCTTCTGTTTTAAGCAAACCCGACTCTTGCATTCGGTATACAATCTTGGTGATGGTTGACAATTTTGCAACAGCATGTACTGATATATCCGACATGCTAAGGCGCCCATGTTCATGTAGGATCATGAGAATACGCCATTTCGACGAACTAAGTCCGTGCGGCTTCAGCAGTAAATCAACATCAGCGCTGTATTTAGCATTCAGCCTCGCGACCCAATAAAAAGGAAAATCACGCGAGCGAAATTCATCGGCAAGAGGAAAAAAGGAAGACGATAATTCATCCTTGTCGACCATAAGAAGCACGCCATCCGAAAAAATAGTGGATTATTCTAGCATATATCCATTCGAGTGTAAGCGCCTGTGGCCTCTACGAATAGAGTATGCCATCAACCGGTTTGGCCGATAATGCGCCGGCTCCACACCCCAAAACCATCACCTAATTGGTGTATTGTTGAGGTGAACCATGGGTACCACATCGTTTCTGCTGCAGAAGCACGATATCCTGCATACTGACTCACAAGATGTCATTCGCGAGCATGTCACCCACTACCTCTGCCCACATCGCATGCGTTTATTTGACGGCCCGCGACTTGCCTCACGTTTGAGTGCCGTCAGCTTCGACCAATTGGCCATTATCGAATTGCAATATGGTGCCAATGTCGAAATTGATCCCGTCGAAGAGTCAAACGTTTACCTGTTTCGTATCACTCTCGAAGGCCAGGGAACCATCGTATACGCTGACCGTCAGGTCAGTATGATTCAGGGAGGTGTTACTGTCACATCCCCCTGTCAACGCGCTCTCATTCAAACTTCTCCGAACTGCCATAACATCATCGTTCGAGTACCGCGCCACCGGTTGGAACAACGCCTTTCGTGTCGACTTGAACAGCGCATTGATCTTCCGATCATCTTTGACCACTACTTTCCCGAGCATTACCCCGGCACGGTCTTTCTTCTGGATACCATCAAGTATTTTGCCCGTCTCACCGACTCTCTTCACCAGCAAAATGCCCCGCGCCAGCAGATCAAGCTGATGGAAGACTACTTATATGACAGCCTGCTGGGGCTGTTCATTAACAACTACAGTCAGCGCTTGAGTGGTAACCCCTCTCCTCTTCCGCACTATGTAAAAAACGCCAAAACGCTTATTGACCAAAATCTCAAGCAGAGTATCGAGCTAGAGACACTAGCCTCGATGGTGGGGGTGTCAAAGCGCACGCTGCAATACGGCTTCCAGCAATTTGTCGGGCTTCCACCCAAAGCCTATTTTACTCAGCAACGCATGAAGAGTGTGCACCAGGCGCTGATTAATGCCCCTCGTGGCCACCGTGTCACCGACGTCATCATGCAGCATGGCATCAACAGCCCTGGTCACTTCTCCGCTCAGTACAAGGAGGTCTATGGGGTGACCCCCGTGCAAACACTGCAGTCAAACCGCGAGCATACTATTGATAACGAATTGACCAACGTCTTGCTCTGAGCCTACTGTCGCCTCTGCTCTTTTTATTCAGCCCCAGTACGATACTCCTCGATCAGCTCACGCATTCGTTCTGCAAAGGCATACGCCGGTAGGCCCTGCTGCTCTGCATCCGACAGGATAGTTGCATTGACCGGAGCGAGCTGATCATCCCAACGGCTAGCCTCATCATCGTCAAGCGCTATCACTTCAACCCCCTCTTCCTGTTGCGCCCACTCAAGTGAACGCTGTATATGCTCATCAAGATATTGACCGGTGAAGGTTGCCATCTCCGGCGCCAACTCCTCGATCACCGCCTGTATATCAGTAGGCAGCTCCTCCCACTTCTCTCTCGACATCAGCGCTGCAAAAATGGTGTTAGTTAAGGGGTAGTCGGTCACGTACTTAGCCAAACGTGCAAACTGCATATCCATTAGCACTTCGCGAGAAGCCGCATACCCATCAATAATGCCGGACTGAAGTGCCTCTCCAGCATCGGCCTGGGACATGCCTACTGCTGTTACCCCCAGTGCGTCCAGCGCCCTGGAGTTATCGCCGGAAATTCTTATTTCCAGCCCCTCTAGGTCTTCCAGTTGATGAATCGGTTCAATGGTCTGGAAATAGGCAGGCTCCGAGGTAAAGGCCGTGATGACCTTGAACTCTTCGAGTTCGGGCATCTGGTCACCAAACTCTTGAATCAGTTGGTAAGTCATGCGGCTGGCAACTTCTGAATTGACGTCCTGACCGGTCAAACTCCCGGCCAAGTTGATGAGCGGAAAACGGCCCGGCTCGTAAGAGGTGGCTGAAAGCCCTATATCCGCAACACCATTCAGCACCCCATCGTACATATTGCTGGCCGTGAGTAAGGTGCCCCCAGGGAAGAGGTCGACTTCGACACGCCCATCGGTACGTTCATTGAGCTCTTTCGACCAGTGCTCCATCTGAATGGCAGGAAAGCTCTGCGCAGGGGCAAAGAAAGCATAGCTGAGGGTAATCACTTGGGCGTCATCGCTAGGCTCATCGGCTACCCCCTCCTGTGCATCGCTACACCCCACCAACGCCATTGCAGCCATTAGTACCGTTAACGTTCCCACCTGTGTACTCGTTTTCATTATGACTATCCTCGGCGAAGGCCTACAGGAACAGCATGGTTTCCAATAGGCGCGTTATAGGCTGTGAAGGATTAATAACGGGTAGTGACTGCTGGCATCAGGTCAAGCAGCTCGAGACGCTTTAGAAAAGCGTCGGAGCGCTGCTTTCGGTAGTTCGACAGATCGACCCCTGAGTAGTCGAAGAAGCCCACGCCATCTTGGAAGCCTCGACGCTTCTCTTGCATATTCCGGGTAATAACCTCAGGTGACTTGAATCGGTTATCCAGCTTGTCGCACAGGTAGTTGGAGGCATAGAAAAGCGTATCGCCACCGCCCCAATCGATGAACTCCAGCACTCCCAGCACCGAATAGCGCAACCCCAGCCCGACTCGAATGGCCACATCGATATCCTCGGCACTGGCAACGCCCTCCTCGACCATACGCGCGGCTTCATTCATGAGCAGCACCTGCAGGCGGGGAATGATGTAGCCCGGCGCCGCCTCGCACAGCACCGGTACTTTTCCTATCCCTTTAAGCACCGTGAACAGCGCATCGACATAACGCTGCTCGGTATCCTTGCCCCGGCTTACCTCCACTAAGGGCATCAAATGGGCAGGATTAAGCCAGTGGGCGTTCATAAAACGGGCCGGATGGCTAACCATGCAAGCGAGTTCGGTGACCAGAAAAGTGGACGTCGTTGAGGCGATAACAGCCTCTTTATCCAAATGTCGGCTTGCCCAGGCCAGCCCTTGCTGCTTAATCTCGCTGACTTCAGGCAGCGCCTCGAAAACCAGACGGCTTCCCGCCAACATCTGCACCTGCTGGTCATCCACGATACGAAGCTGCTTCACCATTGAAGCGATCTGCTCTTCCTGAATGAGCCGCTTCTCCTGAAGATACTTGAGCTCCGTCACTAGCCGACTGCGAGCCTGCTCATAATAGTGCCGACGCTCTTCAGGGCTGCGCGGCTTGAAGTCGATCAGCACGACCTCCTTCCCAGCCAGAATGAATGAGAGGGCAATACCTTCTCCCATTCTTCCTGCTCCCAAGACGATGATGTTGTCCTGCATGATGCGGTCTCCTCTATCGGTAGGTCAGGCCTGAATGCCATACGTCAATAAAGAGCGCATCTGCGCCTGGGAGAGCGAATCCAGTCCCAGCATTTCCAGCGTTCGGCCTTGGGCATAGAGATCTTGGCCGGTGATCGCCGAAGCAATGCTTAAAAGCCCCTCCGCTACTGGCGTGGGCTGCCCCGCCCAGCGGCCAACCGATACGATGAAGGAGAGCCCCATTCGGGTGTCCTCCAGCATGTAACGATGGTGATGAAGGTCGATGTTCTCTCGCCAGTCGCCACTATCGGTCAGTTTGCCGTGGGCGCCCCGGCCATACATCCACTCCTCTCCTTCAGAGGCGTAGTGATTGGCAAGAGGAAAATGGGAGGGCTTGTAACCCAACTTTTCGCGCACCGCGATACGCTCATTGTCTAGCGCGGTGGTCACGCTTCGGATAGAGGGCTGGGTTCCTTCGTTGTGAATATCCCAGGCATCAAAATGCTCTAGTGGCCCCGCATTCATCATAATTAAAGGCGGATGAATAATAGGGCCAGCGTTCATTAAGGCTCCACTAAGGCCATCTTCGATGGGTTCAACGCTGGGGTAGGCGTCCCGCAATACAGAGAAGGCATGTGCTGATAGTTCGCTGGGAAATACGCCGGTAGGGAGCCGGGTTGCATAAACGCTGATGACTACTTTATTAGCACCGTGCTTACGCGCCAAATAAGGAAGCGTTCCCGTTTCACAGAAGGCCACTTGGCTGTCGTTGCCTGCTTTTCGCATCGCCCGGTGGAACAGGTAGCAGCCGAATGTACCTGGGGGGAGAAAGACCACCTGACCATCCCGTAGTAACGGCCCCAGTTGGTCGGCTAGGGTGTCATGAGAGGTAGCGGGCAACGGCACAATCAGCAACTCCGCCTGTTGCGCCGCCTCCTCCAGGCTATCGGTTAGCGATAGTTGATCCTTGAGAGTGCCAATCTGGATACGCCGTTCACCTTGCGCATCCTTGACGTCCAAATAGCCCAATTGACGCAACTCTTGCAGAGCATTGCCATCCCGGCGCCACAATGTCACGTCAAAACCTTTCTCCACCATCTCGATGGCTGCCGCATAGCAGCCATGCCCACCGCCAATAACGCTGACTTTCATGCTTATCTCCGTTTCTTGTTAACGCCTTCAGGGTCGTTAAACGGTACAGCCATCGGGTTACTGACGGATATCCACAATGCGCAACCGATATTCAAAAAACGCAACTAATAACGACTCGCTACAACAGGCCGCCTCTTAATAAGGCTTAACACTCACACCCCCTTTTCATAGGAGAGAGCGTTGTTAACCGCTATCTGAGGCGTCGGATTTATTGGGTCGGGGACGTGAGTGCACCAAGGTATGCACTTTACTCACCAAGGTGCCCTTGAGTGGTGCTTTGCCAGAGAGAAGTGACGAAATGAGTGCTTGCCTCAACTCACAGTAGAAACCTTCGCCTCACCTTAAGTAAATAATAATTTAGGTGTTTTTAAATGACTGGAACTCAACTTGCAGCGCTTTCAAATGACAGCTATGAACTTAAAAATTTACTTTACTTTTCATGTGATGTTGAATGTTTATGCGCTCCTTCATGACCGGCATTCAACAAACAACAAATAGAGAGGATGTTCCCCATGGCGATCAACATGCACAAAACACACGCGCTTTTACAGCACCGACCCTCACTGCTGCGTTTAAGCAGTCTCTTAGCGGGTGCGATGCTAAGTTCAGCGACGCTAGCTAGTGATATCAATCTAAATTACGCTTTCTTTGCTCCCGCTCAGACGTTTCCCGGTGTGCAAATGCAGTTCTGGGCCGATGAACTTGAAAAACGCACTGAGGGAAAGGTCGCCGTCAACACCTTTCCAGGTGGCACCCTGCTCACCGCCAGCAACATGCTGGATGGCGTACTTAATGGCGTCGCCGATATTGGCCTTACGACAACCTCCTATGAGCCTGCGCGCTTTCCGTTACTAAATCTGATCGGTGATTTCAGCGGCATTGATGTCAATGCCGAAGTAGCTAGTCAGGTTGCCTACCAGTTGGTGCAAGAGTTTCCCCAAGAGCAGTTCGGTCTTGAAGACTTTAAGGTAATCACTGTATTCACTTCAGAACCCGGCTATCTCCAGACGCGCAACCAGGTAAGCACGCTAGAGGATCTATCCGGCATGGAAATTCGTGTACCGGGCGAGTCGGACACCATGCGCACTCTAGGGGCTGTGCCTGTTGGCATGTCTCAAGCTGAGACCGGAGAAGCGCTCCAGGCCGGTATTGTTCAGGGGGTAGCCTCTTCCCGTGAAACCCTGATGGATCTGCAGTACGCACGCTATCTCGATTATATTGTGGACTACCCTTTGACCAATGTTGTGATGCTGGCAGTAATGAGCCGCCAACGTTGGGACGCCCTGCCAGAAGATGTTCAGCAAATCATCGATGAGCTGGGAGCTGAAGCATCCCAATACGCGGGGCACTATCTCGATGGACATGTGCGTGATTCCATCGCCTGGGCACAAGAAAATCACAATGTGGAAGTGGTCACCCTAAGTGAAGCGGAGCAAGGCCGCTGGGCAGAGCTCCTTGAGCCGCTGAATGAACAACGTATCGAGCAGATCTCAGCACAGGGGCTGCCTGCAGCAGCGCTATATGAGCGGATGCTAGAGTTAATCGAGCAATATCAACACTAACATGCATAGAATTAGGCGCTGGGGGCAGAGCACGGAGGCTCACCTAATTTGAGTAAACAATAGAGCGTTTCGAGGGTGGGGGTGTGAACTTGGTGCTGCCCGGCGATACGTAGAATAGCGCCATGGATGGCTTCTACTTCAGTGGCTCGGCAAGCACGCCGATCCTGAAGCATGGAGGGCAGGTGGTGTGCTTGATGAGTAACCGCCTGGGTGATGCTGGCGAAGACACGCGGCTGGTCGAATGCCACACCTGCTTGTACGGCTACCATACGGCACTCTTGTACGACCTTTTGAATCAACTGTTTGCCCTGCGGGTGTTGTCCTACCACTCCTACCGGCCCGTTGAGCAATGTGCAAAGGGCGTTGAGAGCAGCATTAAATGCTACTTTCTCCCAGATACGGCTATCGATTTCAGGATCCAGGCAGCTGTTGAAACCTGCCCGCTGCAGAAGCTCATTCAACTGCTGCATGAAAAGATCTTCTACACCGCTGTAGCGCCACCAATAAATATGTCCTTGGCGATTGCCATGTGCCTCTCCAGGCCCCTGAAGGTCGGCGGCGATGGTAGTGATTCCGTGTAGGATATTAACTGGCGTGATATGCCCGGCAATCAACGCTGCATTGCCCAGCCCATTTTGCAACGTTAATACCCGCGTATCAGGCGTGATGAGGTGCAAAACCGAACGGATGGCGGCGCTGGTCACCGCCCCCTTAGTCAGCACGATCAGGAGATTAAAGCACTCTTGAAGTTGCTCAGCGAAATGGATCGGCACAAACAAATGCTGACACTCTCCATCATCAAGTGTCAGCGTGATGCCCTTGGTACGAATGGTAGCTATGGTCGCAGGATCCACATCGATCAAATGCACCTGTGAGCCACTCAGCGCGAGCCGAGCAGCAAACAGGCAGCCCATGGCGCCAGCACCAACAATAGCAATTTTCATATCCCAGTCAGAAAGGAAGTGGTCGTTGAGACTTAAGCTTGCGCACCATGGCAGCAAAGAACTCGTTGGCGAAGCCGCTTTCACGAATCAGTTCGGCGGTAAGGTCGGCACACTTTTGGCTGATGGAGACATCGATTTCCACATCCTCGCCACCCAAAGCCCCTGCTGCGCACTGGTTTTCCGCCGCCCGCTGGACGGTCCACAGTAGGAACAGCGCCTTCTCAATCGAGGACTCGCCCACGGCTATCCCATGGTTACGTAGCACCAGAACATGCTTGTTACCCAGACTCTCCAGCATGCGCGTTTTCTCGTCGGCGAAGAGCGTGATGCCTTCAAAATTATGATACCCCACACGACCATAGAGCTGAGCACCGTAGAAATCGTGGTGGGTAAAGCCCTTTTTCTTCTGCACGATGGCCGATATGGGTATGGTATGGGTATGTAGCAGGCAGTGGATATCCTCCCGCGCCCCATGCACAGCACTATGCAGAGCAAAGCCAGCGGGATTGGCGTTGTACTCAGAGGCCTCAACCTTATTGCCGTCCAGGTCGACCTTCAACAGATTAAGCGGTGTTACTTCCGTGTAGTTAAGGCCGAAGGGATTAACCAGATAATGGTTTTCAGAGCCCGGTACTCGAGCAGATATATGGTTGAAAATGGTTTCTGTCCAGCCGAAAAAATCGACTAGATGGTAACAGTAGGCGAGTTTAACGCGCTGCTGCCACTCCTCTTCACTGCAGTGATCGGGTTTGAGAACGTTATTCGGCATGGGTAACGGCTTAATAGTCATCTAAGAATTCTCCTTGCCACCGTGGGCATGTGACTGACGAAGAGCGCTGTCTTCAAAGTATCGCGTAAGGTGAAGAATGGACTTGATGGTGGGGACGGGAATACGCTTCCTATCCGCCAGTTCGATCACTCCCTCAACAATCGCCGCGAGTTCAAGAGCGCGCCCCAGTTGATAGTCCTGCAGCATAGAGGTTCTGACAGCACCCATGCGTTCGCCAAGATCAAGAAGCTCCTGCAACGTCATCTCAAGTCGACCGCCATAGGCTTGCGCCGTAAGATGAGTTTCTTCAAAAAGCTGGCTTACGACCTTTTGCAGAGAGGGGTGGCTATACAGCTGTGCCAACGTGGCACCTGTCATCACCGAGAGGGGGTTGGACGTCAAATTCGCAGCGATTTTGCTCCATACGGCATCTCTAATACGCTCTGTATGGCGCGTCGTGATGCCACCGTTTTCCAATACCTTAACAAGCGTTTCCATACGACCATTCGCGGCGTCGGGCGTGGCGACTATATCGCCAACAATCAGTCGCGGCGGGGTATTAGAGATCGCGACGCCCGGTGCCTGCAGATGTGCCGAAATATAGACGACGCATCCGATGATGGCGCTGGCAGGTAGGCAGCGAACCAGCTCACCTTCAGGGTCTACCGCTTTTATATGGACTGTTTCTATAGGGGCTGTTGCTATAGGGGCTGTGTTGGCGGCACAAGGCTCCACGGCATCCATGAGTAACCACCACGGCGTACCGTTCACCATGGGCACCAAGCATGTATGTTGGCCGAACAGAGGTTGTAGTTGTGGCAACAGGGAGGGTACAGAGTGCGCTTTAGTACACAGAAATACGATGTCTTGCTTACCGAGCTCACCACCATTATCCGCAGCAATGACGCTGGCGGTGTGTTGCCCCTGCTGATCGATAAGGCAGACACCCTTTCGCTTTATGGCCGCCAGAGAATCACCCCGAGCCAACACGCTGACGGTATACCCTGCCACTGCAAGGCGCGCCGCTAGGGTAGTACCGATGGCGCCGGCACCCACGATAGCTATTCTTGGGGAAGCAATGGAAAAGAGCATTAGCCTTAAGCCTTACGGTTTGAGCAGAACCTACGCAGCAGGAAAGCCTGTTGCCCAGCCTCACAAGGATGACAAAGGCATTTTCCATTCACGTAAGGGCGTTGAACTACCCCCCTCCGCCCTGCTTTCGAAACATGTTGTTAAGTCGTGATGAACGCAGCAGCAAGCTGCCAATCGAGACGCGGAACCAAAGAGCCATCACTGAGAGTCTTCCAGTAACAAACTCCCGCAATACAATCATTATCTAGCATGGAGGCCACGAGCCTCCGCCAGGATGTATGTTAAAGATAGTCCATCCTTGCTAGTACTA
Source organism: Vreelandella sedimenti (assembly GCF_013416325.1). GTDB lineage: Bacteria > Pseudomonadota > Gammaproteobacteria > Pseudomonadales > Halomonadaceae > Vreelandella > Vreelandella sedimenti. The sequence continues at coordinate 231,278 of NZ_JACCGK010000004.1, read as the reverse complement.
ACCTGAATGCACCGCGTGACCTCTAACTCTTTTTCAACCACCTCGATTGCCGCGGCATAGCAACCATGCCCACCGTCAGTAACGCTGACGTTCATATTTATCTTCGCGACGTGTTAACGCCTTCATGGTTATTAAACAGTATATCCATAGCGTTACTGACGGATATCCACAATGCGCAACCGATATTCAAAAAACGCAATTAATTTCGGGCAGCCAGGTACAAATAGTTTGTCCACCCTGATCAATTTTCTGCTGACAAAATCAACTTGAATAGGAGCAGAATAAAATTCCAATGACGAGGCCTCTAATGTACAGACAGGAATATGACTATATTGTGGTTGGCGCTGGCTCAGCAGGCTGTGTTGTTGCCAGCCGTTTGATCGAAAATAATGCGGGGAGCGTCTTATTACTCGAAGCTGGGGGCAAAGATAGCAGCCCTTTCCATACCATCCCCGCGACAGTGGTAAAAGTATTTCAACAAAAGTCATGGCCCTACATGACAGTACCTCAGCAGCACTGCAATCACCGCGAAATGATCATCGCGCAGGGAAAAGTACTGGGTGGTGGAAGTTCGGTAAATGGGATGATTTACATTCGTGGTCAGCACAAAGACTACGATGACTGGGTAACTCAGTGGGATTGCACCGGCTGGGGTTACCAAGACGTACTGCCCTACTTCCGAAAAGCGGAATCAAACGAGAGCCTTAGCGGCCAGTACCACGGTCAAAACGGCCCTCTACCTGTCAGTGAGAACCGCTATCGACACCCATTAACAATGGCTTTTGTGCGCGCGGGCCAGGAGATGGGCCTTCCCTACGTTAATGATTTTAATGGCGCTACTCAGGAAGGCATCGGCTTTTATCAAACGACTACACAAAATGGCGCTCGTGCCAGCGTCTCTAGAACCTATCTTAAGACTGCACAAAAAAGTAGCCAGCTAACAGTCATCACAGGGACTCTGATACACAGAGTTATCATCGAAGAAGGCCGCGCGATAGGAGTGGAATTTAGCCAAAAAAGCGGCACGCCTATAACCGTTCGGGCACGCAAAGAAGTTATCCTGAGTGCGGGCGCATTTGGCAGTCCAAAGATACTTATGCTCTCAGGTATCGGGCCCAAAGAACATCTGTCCAGTCTCGGTATTGAGCCAATAATTGACCTACCCGTTGGCCAAAACTTTCATGACCACCTTCATCTCTCGCTCAACGCCACTACTCACTCACAAAACAGCATACTGGGCGAAGATAAAGGTCTTCGCGGCATCAAACATATGGCGCAATGGCTAGCATTCCGTAGCGGCCTATTGACCAGCAATATTCTGGAAGGTGGTGCGTTCATCGATAGTTTGGGAGTTGGCCGACCGGACATTCAGCTAATGTTTTTACCTGTTCTGGATAATTTCGACAATACACCAGGTGAAGCACCACCCGCTGCAGAACATGGGTTGACTGTCAAAGTTGGCCACCTTCGCCCCAAAGCACGTGGTGAAGTGCGGTTGCGCAGCTCAGATCCAACCGATCTACCACTTATCGATCCGAACTATCTCGGTGACCAAGATGACTTAGATGGCCAAATCCGAGCCGTTCAGATTGGTCTTAAGCTCATGCAGCAACCTGCACTCAAAGGGCTTATTAAGAAGGTGACCGCACCAGAAGACATTGATTGGCGTGATACAAGCGGGATCGAAAAATTTATACGCCAATCCATCAAAACCGTGTATCACCCCGGGGGGACTTGCCGAATCGGCACACATCCTTCTACCTCGGTGACCGACCTTCATATGCGTGTGCATGGAGTGGCCAACCTGCGAGTCATTGACCTCTCTGCTTGCCCGCAAATTAGCAGTGGCAATACCAATGCTCAAGCCATCATGTTGGGTGAACGCGGGGCAGATTTGGTACTTGGCAAACAATCCATTTCTCATGCAACAGGTCAGGCGCAGGGAGCGAAGCCCGAGGCACGCTAAGACAGGTAGTCGCATATCCAGCAACCTCCTGACTTCCCAATATTTTTACGCTTTACAGGTCTGCAGTTCTGATCACCAGGCCTTGGATTGAGGACATATCCATGAATTTCTTCAAGCGCTTTTTTCTAATCACGGCAACACTTCTTGTTCTTCTCGTATTAGGGCAATCTGCCATGGCTACTGAAGGTGGTGGGGGAGCCTATGCGAATGGCAGCGAAGGCTTCATGACCGGTGCGATGCCACCGCCGGGAAATTATTTGGTCAGTTATAACACTTTTTACACCGCCGACAACTTTGCTAATGACAACCCTGCTTTTGATAACTTTTCGGTCGAAAGCACAGCAACCATTTTACGTGCCATTCACGTATCCGAACGACAGATCCTGGGAGGCAACTGGGCGATGCATGCCCTTCTAGTTGCTGCCGATGTCGATGTCAATATGGGCAGTGGAGCTCAACAGAACCGTTCGGGGATGGGTGACTTCATTTTCAATCCATTGGCTATTGGTTGGCATAGTGGCAATTGGCACTGGATTGCAGGCATGGATATTTACTTACCGACCGGCCGCTATGACAGAGATGCACTCGCGAATATAGGCCGAAATTACGTCACGTTAGAACCCCTCTTTGCCTTCACGTACCGTAATCCAAAAGGCTACGAGTTCTCTATGAAGACCATGTTCGACCATAACTTCGAGAATAAAGATACTCAATACCAATCTGGCCACGAACTCCACGCAGACTTTGTTGCTGCTAGGCATGTGGGTAACTGGGGAGCAGGTATAGGGGGATATGTTTACAGGCAGGTTAGCAGTGATAGCGGTGAAGGCGCGGCCTTCGGTGACTTCAAAGGACGTGCGATAGCCCTTGGTCCTCAGTTTTCTTACACATCGACTGCTGGATTCAATATCCAGGGCCGCTACCAGCATGAGTTTGATGTGCGTAATCGCCCGGAAGGTAGCAAGTTTTGGCTGAATATCTCCCTTCCTCTCTAAAACCCGTGACTTAATTACAGGAGATATCATGAGCGACATTCAGTTATTACCACAAGTCCGCAATTTCCTTCAGCGCGACCTGGCTCACTTCATTGATGGCCAGTATCGATTCGGTACCAATAAAACTGGCATTCCCATCGTAAACCCTGCTGATGGAGAAACCATCACCCATATCGCAGCCGCTGATATGAATGACATTTCTACCGCGGTCGAATCATCTCGTAACGCTTTCAAGGGCAGCTGGGCTAACATCTCTCCTTATCGGCGTGGCGTGCTCCTGAATCGCTTGGCTGACCTTATTGAGGCCAATGGCGAGGAACTAGCTCAACTGGAAACATTGTGTTCGGGCAAGTCTATACACTTGTCACGGATGTTTGAGGTCGGACAGAGTGCCATATTCCTACGCTATTATGCAGGTTGGGCAACCAAAATTAACGGCGAAACGATGACCCCCTCGTTCCCGTCTATCGGTGGAGAACAGTATACTGCCCTTACCCGCCGTGAGCCCGTCGGCGTAGTGGTCGGCATTGTGCCATGGAATTTCTCGGTCATGATTGGCGTATGGAAGATTGCAGCAGCACTGGTAACAGGTTGCACACTGATTCTTAAACCCAGCGAGTTTACCCCTCTGACCTTGCTGCGCCTGGCCGAACTTGCGATTGAAGCAGGTATACCTGCTGGCACATTGAATGTCGTCAATGGCACGGGAGAAGTTGGCAAGGCATTGATCGAACATCCCCATATCGCCAAAGTGTCTTTCACAGGCTCAGTACCTACTGGGATCAAGGTCGGTCAAGCCGCCATGGCTTCGGATCTTACACGCGTCACACTTGAACTGGGCGGAAAAAATGCGGCCGTACTACTTCCAGATGCCGATGTTGACGCAGCCGTTGCCGGGTTGGTTCAAACAGGCTATGTCCACCAGGGGCAGGTTTGTGCAGCGCCTGAACGGGTATATGTGCACCGGGATCGCCTGGAAGAGGTGATAGCAGCATTCATTCGCTCGTTAAAGCAGATAACCATTGGCTCACCCCTGGATGAAGAGGTTCAATACGGCCCGCTAGCCAACCAGCCACAGTTTAACAAGGTGATGCAGTGCCTGAAGATAGCCCAACAGGAATGCCAAGTAGTTTTCGGCGGCAAAGCACTGGATCGGCCCGGTTACTTTATTGAGCCCACACTACTGCTGGCAAATAGCGCTCAGGATCGAATGTTGCATGAGGAAACCTTCGGCCCAATTATCACATTACTTCCCTATGACGACATCGATGAGCTACCTAATCTTATCAATGACTCACCTTTTGGGCTAACCGCCAGTATCTGGAGTAACGATCTATCGACCATACTTCAACTGATACCAAAAATCGAGACAGGCACAGTATATGTCAACATGCATACCTACCTTGATCCAGCCGTACCCTTTGGCGGCATCAAGTCATCAGGTGTAGGGCGAGAGTTCGGTAGTGCGTTCATTGAAGATTATACTGAACTCAAATCAGTTATAATACGCTACTAAGAATGCTTCAATGGTTCGGCGGACAACGTTAGGGAAGGTCTGAATAACTGCCGATATTCGTCAACGCTCACTTGAACCGACAAAAAAACGAAAATTCAGCCACTCTTCTCCCGTTCTTTGTCTATTTTTGCCTGTTTCCCACTCATTGAGCGGGAAACGGGCGCAATAACCCTATTCCCACAGGTATTTCTCACTGATCAGCTGGTTGCTGAACGCCGCCAGCAAGTGCAGGCGCTGGGTGTTTTTGGCCAGTCCACGATAGCGAGCCTTGCCATAACCAAAAACGTGTTTGATGTATCGAAAGGGGTGCTCCACTTTGGCACGGATACTGGCTTTGATCTTTTCAACTTTCTGTTGCCTAGCATCCAGCTTTTTACGGGTGCCAGGTCGTTTGGCTATATACCAAGAGACGTCGCTACGATGTTTGTGCTCGTCTCGTTTTTGAATGCCCAGGTAACCGGCATCACCGAAAACGCGTTGCTCTTCATCGTGAAGCAGCTTGTCGGCAGGCACAATGTCATGGACATTGGCAGCCGTGGTCTCGATGCTGTGAATCAACCCAAGCTTATCGTCGACACCTATGTGCATTTTCATGCCAAAGTGCCAAGAGCCCCCTTTTTTAGTCTGGTGCATTTCCGGATCGCGCTCGCCTTTTTTGTTTTTGGTGGAACTAGGCGCAGAGATGATCGTGGCATCGACAATGCTCCCTTCACGCAGCATCAGACCATTTTTCTCCAGATGCTTGTTCACTTCCTGGAACAACACCTTGCCAAGGCCGTGGCGTTCCAGAAAATGGCGAAACTTGAGAATCGTCGTTTCATCCGGCAATCGATCCAGCTTCAAACCGACGAATTGGCGCATGGATTCGATTTCGTAGAGGGCGTCTTCCATGGCCGGATCGCTCAGGTTGTAGAACAACTGCATGCAGTGGACTCTGAGCATGGCAGACAGCGGATACGGAGGCCGTCCGCTCCCGCCCTTAGGATAATAACGGGCTACCTTCTTCTCCAACCGAGGCCAGGGAATCAGCTTGTCCATCCGCTCCAGAAAGAGTTCGCGGCGGGTCTTTCTCTTCTTGTTCTGGTATTCGGCTTCAGAGAAGGTGAGTTGATCCATGGCAGCACTGAATCCTATGCAGTTGACGTTAGCCGTATTATCGCTGATGGCCGTGACTTTTTCAGACCTTCCTTAGTAGCTTCGACGCTCAATACATGGCGGTCTCAGTGACGCAGAGCAACACCTATTTATACCTTGCTACCGCCATCTTACTCCTATGGAGAACTTGCGAATTGGTTGTGTATCTGCACCGCATGAATTGGTTACGTCAATAGATCACAAATCCTCAATCATATTTTGATTGGAACTTGAGATTGCAGCTTCATGAATATCCTTATTCCGTGCACAGTAGTCTCGTGGCGTCATACCGTATTGTCGCTTAAAGGCTCGTGAAAAATGTGCGGAATCTGAAAACCCCCACTTATAAGCAATTGTGGTAATAGTCTTGGAAGTGTTACCAATCTGGGCTAGTTCTCGAGCGCTGTAGCGCAGACGTTGTCGCTGAATATACCGTCCTATGCTAACTCCATTGAGTTCAAAATGACGATAGAGATGACGTACTGATACGTTGAGGCGGGCTGCTATCTCTGCAGGTGATGGAGGGTCAAGCAGCGATTCATTAATCAACTGCTCTGCTAGTTGAAATAATGAGCTACCATTTTTTATAGTTCCATTCATCCGTAGTGATGGACACAATAAACTAATCAAGGCGTCCTGTAGCGCTTCCCCATGCTGGTTATCGATTTTAATACTTGTCTTTCCTTCGATCATTTGTTGCAGCATTCCGTGCAGCAAACGGCCGCTAAGACTGGACTGTTGGAGTTTCCCAAAGCGACAGCTATGAGCAGGAAGGAACCTATCAACTGCATCCCGCTCAAGGTGGATAGATAGCTGACTAATAAGCCCTTTTGGCTGCATTTCAAATGGTTGTGCTGAATCCAAAAGGGCCATATCACCGGGGTTTAATGCAAAGTTCTTATCATGATGAACGACTCCCATTTGGCCTGCTCTTTGTAAAACAAGGAAATAGTAACGATCATCACCACGATCCGCATTACCGCGTTCACGCCGAATTGAGCTAGCATTGACCCTAATATCTGCTAGGTTGAGCCCCCCCAAGTCGTGATGCTGGATATTGCCAATAAAGGTATTAATGTGATCGGATGGATGTGTTAAAAAGTTCCCGCAAACGGCATGCACAGAATAGTTCCAGCGCTCCAAATTATTAGCAGTCAGTTTATTCATGGAGAACCTCCAAACAGAGCTTTATAATTATAGCCTCAAAAAAAATACCTTAGCGAGAATAATTAAACTCGATAGTTCATATCCTGAATTCAAAGATTTAGCAGCACCCGACTAAACTGAATAGGTGCTGCTAATGAACACTGACTCCCCATGGGCTAGGGTTTCATTAACACCGATGCAGCAGGAAAGTCCGTTGCCCAGCCCTCTTTCAAGGGGGCTACAAACACATTTTCCGTCCGTGTACGGGTAATTAACCAGCGCCCGTCATCCTGCTTCCTAAAAGCGTTGTTAAGCCGTGATGAACGTAGAAGCGAGCTACCATCAGAAAAAATCCACGGCTGGCAGTGCACCCACTGTCCAGTCGCTGTATTGCCTTTGACGTGAATCTGTTCAGAGGTCAGGTAGTGCACATTCAGGAGTAATTGAGGATCTTTTTTCTGCCCCCAGAAATTCTCGAAGTGGCGTCGAATAGCCGTTGCTCCCTCTAGACGTCCAAACTGACCGTCGTAATACTCACCGACCCCCTCCCACACTGCATCCTCAGTATAGAGCGCCATGATTTGATTAATGCGCTGCTCATCATTCTCGACACCGTACTCCGGCATAGGGGTGTCACAAAGAAACATATACCGGGTTTGAATCCGACGAATTTCGGACTCGGCCTCTAGGGTATCGACGCGATCCATAAGCCGTTTAAACGCTGTTGCAGACACTTCCGTCATATCATTTTCCTCTGGTGGTAGCGCTACTTTCTACTCTTCGTCGTGACTCGTCAGAGAGTTCCTAGCTGCCCAATAACACGCTCAAGCCCCGCTTTCAGAGCGCTCACCTCCTCCTCGCTCACGCCTTCAAATACCTTCTGCTCATACTCCCGCGCCATTTGCAGCAGCTTGCGCGCCAACTCGCCTCCCTCCTTCGTCAGGGCAACGGTAGAGGGGTTATCATCACGGTCACTTACCAGCCCCCGGCGGGTCAGACCGCTTAAAGTGTCCTTCAGGTCTTCGATGGGCTGAGCAACACGTTGGGCAATGGTTTCAAGGGGCAGCGCTCCTCGATCAAGCAGCAGGGTCAGCACCCGCCACTCCTTCTCATCCACTCCCATGTGTTCGAGGCGAGGATAGAAATCCTTACGATAGGCAGACAGGGACTGACGCAACAGATAGAGAAAGTGATGGCCCAGCAGGCCCTCTCCCGTCTCGACCTCCTCTTGGGGAATCGTCATCGGATGGGGCTCAGGCAGGGCATAGCGCCCATTGTGGAAGACTAAAGCGCCACGACCATCCTGGTAGTCATACTTCAGCACCTCCCCGACGATGATGAAGTGATCTCCGCCTTCGTAAACCTGCCAGGTGCGGCACTCAAAATGGGCCACGGCGCCCACTATTCGTGCGCTACCCCCTACCCCCTCTTCAAGGTCGATTCCCTGAAACTTGTTCTCACCCCGCTGGGCGAAACGGTTAGAGATAGGCACCTGATCACTGCCCAGTACATTGACCACAAAGTACTCCGCCTGGCAGTAAGCATCTCGGCTGTAGGCGCTTTTATCGATGCTCCATAGAATCAACGGCGGTGTCATGGAGACGGCATTGAAGCTGCTTGCCGTTACGCCATAGTGCTCACCTCCCGTATCACGGGTGGTTATCACTGTTACGCCAGTGGCGAACTTTCCCAGGGCGTTTCTAAAATCTCTGGTATCAATACTCATAAACTGTCTCTCTTGTACTATTTATGCAGAGGAGTATCAGCGGCCTAGTTTTTCACCGGTGACGCCACCTATCCCATATTCACTTTTGGGCACCTCGCTGATAATCACCCGTACATTCTCTTTAGGTGCACTTAACGAAGAGACCACGGCATCGGTCACCTCACTGATCAGTGCCTCTTTTTGCTGAGAGGTTCTTCCTGACATCATGTATACGTGAACGGTAGGCATAGCTATCCTCATCATCCGCACTAGATTGATGTGCTGACGACTGTTAAAAAGCAGTCAGTTCGCGGTACTCGTCATAGCGCTCGCTAAAGTTTTGATACGACTCAATGACGTCGGCAAAGTCATTATCACGCTGAGCCGCTTCTTCCAGCACCTCCTCTGTGGCCAACTGCAAGGCAGCCAACACCTCTTCAGGGAAGCGTTCAGCGGTTACTCCAGCGCTGCGAAACTCTTCCAGGGCGGCGGATTGAGCCTGCATATCGTGGGCAAACATACGAATGCTCAAATCACTGCAGGCATTGCGCACGGCCAAGCGCTGGCTTTCTGCCAAGCCGGCCCACACGTCAGCGTTAACCAGCAGTTCATTGAGGCTGCCGGGCTGGTGCCAACCAGGGAAGTAGTAGTGCTTGGCAACTTCAAAGAAGCCCGCACTGGTATCAATGGTGGGAAAGCTGAGCTCAGCGGCACCAATGCGCCCCGTATCAAGCCCGAGAAACGTCTCGCCAGCAGGAATGGAAACTGGCGACACTCCCAAGCGACTAATCACCTCTCCACCCAGACCACTAATGCGCATGCTCATGCCATTGAGGTCTTCAACACTAGTGATTTCCTCGGTGAACCATCCGCCCGCTTCAGAGATCATGCTGCCGCAGGGAATCGGTACGACATTATGGGGTGCGTACAGCGCCTCCCACAGTTCGAGACCGCCGCCGCCATATAGCCAGGACAGGTACTTAGGTACATCAGGGCCGAAGGGAATGCTTTGAAACAGCGCGGCAGCCGGAATCTGACCTGCCCAGTAGCTGGCGGCTGACCAACCTGCGTCCAGGCTGCCGTTACCGACGTTTTCCAGAATTTCGAAGGGGGGCGAAAAGGATCCGGCATCATAAGGAGTGAAGGTCAGCTCCCCGTTGGTCGCCGTGGAGACATCCTCGACAAAGCGATGTATTGAGGTATCAATGACCTCAAGACTGAAGGGAAAAGCGGATTGCAGGGTCAAATTCTGGGCCATCGCGGTGGAGGCGAGTAGCGACGCTCCAGTACCGATAATGGTGCTCTTCAAAGACAACTTCATGGTGTTAACTCCTGTTCTATTTGTTTAGTAAGTTCTATTTCCTAAGTTCCATTTCCTAAGTTCTGTGTCGTAAGTTCTGTGCGGTGATGGTTGACACAACGGCTACAGCATGAGCAGCCCCGGAAACAGCAGGATCAGTAGCAAGACGAACAGCTGGATGGCGATGAAGGGCAGTACGCCTCGATAAATATCCAGAGTGGCAACGCGATCACCCACGGCCCCTTTCAAATAGAAGAGCGATACGCCGAACGGGGGAGTGAGAAAGGAAGTCTGCAAATTGATAGCAAACAGAATGGCAAACCACACCAGCAGCGCTCCACCGGTAAGCCCATTCGACAGTTCCAGCTGGGTGATGATAGGCACAAAGATAGGCATCAGAATCAAGGATATTTCCAGCCAGTCCAGAAAGAACCCCAGCACGAAAACCAGCAATAGGATGAGGATTAACACGCTCCAGCTGCCTCCCCCCATCAGTCCCAAGCTGCTGCGAATTAAGCCATCACCGCCGACCCCTTTAAAAATTAGCGAGAAGCAGGTCGCCGTAATGACCAACATCATGATCATGGCAGTGGAGACAACGGTCTCTCTCGCCGCTGCCATTACCGATTCCACATCAATTTTCCGCATGACACCGGCAAACCCCAACACCGCCAGCACGCCCACACCGCTGGCCTCCGTAGGCGTCGCCACCCCATAGACGATGGTCCCCAGTACGATGGGGATCAGTACGAGGAAAGGGAATAACGCCAGCAGGTTGCGCCCAACGCCGCCACCTTGCTGCTCATCTGGGCGTTTGATATCCGTTAAAGGTGAATGCCGCTGCCCCCATGCAAGGGCAAGCGAATAGAGGGTGTAGAGCAGTAGCAACAAAGCACTCGGGATCAAGGCAGCCTTGAACAGATGGCCGACGGGTACCGACACCAGGCTGGATAGAATGATCAGCATAACGGAAGGCGGCATCAGAATGGCTAGCGTGCCCGAGGCTGAAATGAGCCCCGCCGACGCCGATGCTGAGTAGCCAGCATCGAGCATTCGAGGCAGCGCCAGTACCGCCAGCAGGACAACGGAAGCGCCAACAACACCAGTAGTTGCTGCCATCAACCCGCCGATGAACAGCACCGTCAGCGCGAGATGGCCAGGAAGCCTGCGCAGCAAGCGTTCACTGACGCGGAAAGCATCACGGGCCAAGCCGGTTCGCTCCAACAGCAACCCCATCATGATGAACATCGGGATGGCAACGTAGAGCCAGTTGCTCAGCGCGTTCGCGTATACGCGCGTCAACATGAGATTGGAGAAGGCCAAGGGGAGGTCTGAAAACAGCAGAAAAATGGCCGACACCCCACCCAACACCAGTGCCACCGGATAGCCCGACAAAATACCCGCAAATAGCAGCAGCACCATAGAAAGAGGCAGCCAGAGTTCAAGCATGATCCGAACTCCCTGACATAAATAACCAAGTTCGTTTCACTAACAGATACACCAGCACCGCCAAAAACAGGGTGATACCGATAGGCAGGGTGGCCTTGATAACGTATATGTCCGTCAGCCCCCCATCTGTCGAGCGCTCACTGGTCAGGTAGGCGCGCTCGACAAATCGATAGGCGGGAAGAAGTAGCAACGCAAAGAAAGGAATACCGAACAGTGCATGCCCGACAATATCGATCGCATGCCGATAGCGTGCCGATAAACGGGAGTGGAACACATCAACCCTAACGTGCCGATCCAGCAGCAAGACTGGGGCGATAGCCATCATGATGGCTACTGCAAAAAGCAGTACCTGTAACCCCATCAAAGAGTTGAACGTAATTGCTCCCCCCACCAGCCAATGGGGCGTTTCAAACGCAATGAGTTGCGACACTCCAAACAGATGCATCAACACGCCCGCACCAATGACAAAGGCGATCAGTAACAGGCAGAGGCCACACAGGTTTAGAATCGACTCACAGAGTCTTGTTTTGACGGCGTGCATACGGTTTCCCTTTACGCTGGCAGATCAAAGGTCGATGACTAGGCGTGCGCTTTTGGCTCTGGAGCAGCACACGGCAATCTGGTCGTTATCTTCCTTTTCTTCTTCGCTGAGAAAGTGGTCACGGTGATCGGGAGTGCCCTCCAGCACCTCGCAAATACAGGTGCCGCAAACCCCCTCTTCACAGGAAACATTGACCTTGACGCCCGCCGCCTTGAGCGCCTGGGCGATGGACATGCCCTCTTCCACCTGAACGGTGACGCCGCTGGCAACCGCCTCCACCTCAAAAGCAGTGCCACTGGTATCCACTTCTGCAGAGAAGTACTCTGAATGCACACGGCTCTGCGGCCACTCCGCCTGGCGGGCGGCATTAATCACCCAGTCCATAAAACCGGTGGGGCCACATACATAGAGGTGGGTATGGGCTGGTTGTGACCCCAGCAAAGCCTCTATTTCCAACCGCTGAGAGGCCTCCCCATCATCGAAGTGCATCACTAACGCATCGCCAAAGGCGGATTCAAGCTCGTCAATAAAAGCTGCCTTTTCACGCCCACGGCAGCAGTAATGCAACTCGAAGGAATGTCCGGTATCGCGCAGCTCGTACGCCATGGCAATCATTGGCGTAATACCGATGCCACCGCCCACCAACAGGCTATGCGGTGCCGATCCATCCAGTGGGAATAGATTGCGTGGCACGCCAACCTTCACCTGGACACCTTCGTGTAGGCGTTCGTGTACTGCCTTGGACCCTCCCCTCGAAGCGGGGTCGAGCAGCACCCCGAGCCGATAACGGTGGCGCTCCCCTGGGGGATTACTCAGCGAGTATTGGCGCACCAGCCCTTCATCAAGGTGAATATCAATGTGGGCGCCTGCTTCAAAGGCAGGCAGATCAGCGCCACTCTCAGCAGCCAGATCGATCACTGCGATCTCATTGGTATGAATATCGCGGCGCACAACGTGCAGGGTCATGATGTCATCTTGCATTGTCATCTCCAGATGCTCAGCGCATGTAAATGCCGCCATTGACGTCCCAGCAGGCACCGTTTACAAAAGACGCCTGAGGGCTGGCAAGAAAGCTCACCATTTGCGCGACCAGCTCAGGGGAACCCAGCTGGCCTACGGGGATATTGGCAAGCGCTTTATCCAGATTGTCACCGAGTACCTCACGCACCATCGGGGTATCCAGCGGCCCCGGCGCAATGGCGTTGCAGGTCACCCCGTCCGCCGCCAGATCGCGGGCGAAAATCTTGGTCAAGGTCAGAATGGCACCCTTGGAGGCTGCATAATGAGCGCCAGTGGCGGTACCGCCGTTCTGCCCTGCCAGCGACGCCAGGTTGACGATGCGCCCATAGCCACGCTCTCTGAAGTGGCGACCAAAGATCTGGCAACCGGCAAAGACACTGCCAGCGTTGGTGGTCATCACTTCGTTAAAGTGGGCTGGGTCAATATCAAACACTCCCTGTACAGCGGTTCGGGCTGCGTTATTGACCAGCACTTCGCAACTGCCCCAGCGCGCGACAATCTTGTCCAGCACGCACTGGAAATCCTCTGGCTTGGCGACATCGAGGGTTGCGGTCACCGCGGTTTCCCCGGCCAGGTCGAGCTCGGATGCCAGCGCTTCGGCGGGGCCGGTGTCGATATCGGTGATAACGACACGAAACCCCGCCTTATGCAGTGCGCGTACGATGTGAACCCCGAGTCCACGTGCGCCGCCGGTCACCACCGCGGTCTGAATTTTGTCGGGTAGTGGTACGCTCATCAGAACAAATAGCTGAACGAATTCAGCACTCCATCAGAGTTGAGTAGACGAACCACCTTCTCCTGAAGACGGAAGCCGGTATCGGAGGACGTGAGGGTGTAGCGCACATTGGCGGCCCAAATGCGCTGACGCCCAAACTTGTCTTCAATCAGGTGCTCCGCGCATGAAACGACAACCGTATTGCCATCGACGGCATCGATCACAAAACGAGACAAGGTGCGTACGGTGACGGCAGGGGGTGCCGAAGAGATCGAGAAACCATCCTGGAAGCGTTTAATACGATCCCGGCGCATCTTGTCATCGTCGTAACAGAGGTTGAGCACTGCCGCGTAATCGTCGGCGTCCTCGATAGGAATGATGTACAAGCCCTCTGGCTGCCACAGATCAAGCCAAGCGTCGTACTCTTTTGCGTCCAGAATCGCCGCTTCGTGCCAGATAAACTGCGTGACCTGCCAGAGCAGGCTTTCATTGTCGATTGCGTTCATTTCGTTCACTCCTGCATCATCCGTTTCCACATCGCATAGGCGGCACGCATGCCCGTTTCATCCGATACATGACCACGTGGCCCTGCCTCGCCCGGCACTTCCTTCTCGATGCCACGATTGACCAGAATCGGTAGTTCAGCACCGCCATCGACCCCCCGCTGGATTCGCTCCCAGACCTCGGCATCGTCGGGAGAACCAAAGCCCATGGGGCCCTGAAAGTGTTCATGCAAGCGCAGACGTACGCGATTGGCGATGTCGGGACCTCCCTCCATACCAATGGCAATGTGGCGAATATCAGTTTTATCGACAGCAACGGGCGTCAACACCCGGAAGAAGGCCATTGAGCACGCCACGTTGGGGAATAGATTAAGGTTGAACCCAGAGCCACCTACCGCGCGCACAATGCGACGGACTTGGTCTTCCGGGTAGCCTTCGTCGCGCAGCGCCTGCGCCAGCTCTGCAAAACGCTCTGGAATCTTGCGATCGAGGTCCTCCTCTAGATCGACGAGTTCGGGAATCATGACCATGACGGAGTGACCGTTACCCAGGTCTTCAACGAAGCCTTCGCCATCAAGGAAGGTGAACGTCTTTTCGGCTTCCTCATCGAGGGATTGCAGGAAGGACTTATGCACGATCGGAAAGTGATAGGCGTCGGTGGTGTTCTCGAGCTGAACCTTCCAGTTCATTGGCACCGAAAACTGATGTTCGCCAAGGGTTTTTACAGGGTATCCACCGCCCTGTTTCATAAACAGATCGATCCACTTCTTGGCAGCACCAAGGAAGTCTTCCAATGGCTCAATGCCCTCGTTGAAAGTGGCGAAGACCATGCCCTGATAGCTTTCAACGCGTAGCTTGAGCATCCCATGCTGTGACTTATCGAAATCATCGCCATACTGTTCGGGATTCGGCAAAGCACGCAGGCTGCCATCGAGTCCATAGCCCCAACCGTGATAAGGGCATTGGAAAGATGAGGTCTTGCCCTTGTGAACCTCGCACACCGTCGCTGCCCTGTGGCGGCAGCGATTAACCATTACATGGATATTGTCCTTACGGTCACGTACCACGATGACCGGTTCACGACCTACTTTGGACAGCTTGAAAGACCCCTTATCGGGGATCTCGCTGGTATGCGCTACCCATACCCAGGTGTTACGGAAAATCTTCTCTTGCTCTTGCTCAAACAGCGCCGAGCTGGTGTACATCGGGGTCGCAATCTTATCGTTATTGACCAGTTGATCTGGTTCGAGCGCGATGTTTTTGACGTCGATTAATTGGTTCATTTTGTTCTCCTCATGCCTAGCCAGCTAATGCTGTCTTTATTCAGGTACCACCAACTCACGGCCGATACGCGCTTCGACACGGGCGTATTTCCAGAGCTTATAGGTGCCATCCCCCACCGGGATGGTGCGGAAGAAGTTGCAGGCGGCTACAACAGTCTCGTAATCAGGGACATCGGCCATGATGTAGGCGGTCCAGGGGGCGGTGGTGGAAGGGCCGACCATGATGCGGTCGTCATCCATGATCCCCAGGATAGTGACGTCAGGAAGTTCATCGATGCCTTGCATCATCTGGCTGAAGGCTTGCCAGACTTGCTTGCCTTCCTCGGCCGTAGCGTTCATGAAATTTTGGTTGATACCGATGCAGAAAAGTACGCGATGCATAGTGTTGATCTCCGTTGGTTAAACTACGTAGGGCGGTTATAGGTAGCCCGGTAAAGGATCGTGGCCGAAGAATATGGCGCCGGCATTCTTCCAGGTGATCTCGCCCATAAAGGCGTGTTGGGTACACAGCTGCGAGTCGCGCAGGATTCGCGACAGGGGGTGGCCGTTGTCGGCCCCAGTCATGCCGCTGATCTGATATACGCTGCGAATCGACTCGGCGCACTCCTGGGTCAAATGGGTGGTAGAGAGTCGCAGCAGGTTGACCTGCTCACGGCTTGGCTCGCCCCCGGCCTGAATGCTTGCCCAGGCGGCGTCGGTACTCTCATAGAAGAAGGCTCGGGCGGCGCGAACTTTGGCCTCGGCCTTGCCGAGGGCAATCTGGGCATACTCACGCTCACCCAGATTGGGGGCACCGGTGACTGATTTACGCCCACCGGCCATGGCGCGGACGATATCCAGTGCCTCCCGGGCCAAGCCCAGGGTAGTCACTGCCAGCACCTGAGCGGCGAAGGAGAGTGATGGGTAGCGGAAGAAGGCGGTATCGACGTTGGGCTTGCCGCCGCGCACGAAGGTCCAGGCCTCTGGAACATAAGCGTCCTCGACCACGAGATCGTGGCTGCCGGTGGCTACCATGCCCAACATGTCCCAGGTCGGGTCGATCTTCACCTGGTCGCGGGGCAGCACTGCCATGCGTGGCAGAGCACCTTCTTCAGCGGGGAGAATGCCCACGCCACATAGCGATGCCCCCATACAACCGCTGGCAAATTTCCATCGTCCTTTGATACGAAAACCGTTATCGACCCGCTCAGCGGGTTGGGGCGGAAAAATCCCTCCAGCGAAGACGATGTCAGGGGAATCCCCCCACACTTCCTTTAGGGTCTCCTCGGGTAACGCGGCCAAGTAGGCGGGGTTCATGCCAAAACTCGCTACCCAGCCAGAGGAGCCATCCGCCGCCGAGATCGCTTCGACCATTTTCAGGAACTCGGCGGGCGACTTCTCATCACCGCCGTAGGTGGCAGGTACCATGGCACGATAGACGCCAATGGCTTTGAATTCGTCAATGATATCCATGGGGATATGGCGCAACTCCTCGAGCTCTTTGCGCCGGGATCGGATTGACTCAAGCAGCGCATCAAAACGCTCCTCGCCTCCCCACTGTGATTTATCAATGTGTTGTTGCATGATTCACTCCTTTTTTTTGTTCCTCTCCCGCTGACGAAACCCGGCCCATGAGTTGCAAAGCAGCCCTGCATACACCCGCGTCATCGCCACGACGTCCAATCAGTTGCATGGAGACAGGCAATGTTTGCTGAGACTCAAGAGGGATCGATAAGGCGGGATGCCCAGATAGGTTGAAGGGCCGCGCAAGGGACGATATTTTCAAATCCTGGTGGCCCGAAAAAGCATCCTGAACGGTCATGGGAAAATGCGGCAACGTCGGCAGCACCAGGACATCATGCCGCTCTAGCACTGCATCTACTTCGGCAGTAAAGGCACGACGTATGCGCTCCGCCTCTTTTAGCTCGGCATCGGTCGTCGCGGCAGCGGCCTTCAAACGTTGATCGACATCCGCGCCCACCTTGCCTGTGGCAAGCAATGCCTCGCAGGCACGGAAAGTTTCGCGATTGATAATCACCATGGCAGCCTCAAACGCCTCGGCCATAAGCGGCAAGGCGACATCCCCACGCGCCAGGCCAGACCGACTGAGCTGGCCTTCGATACTTGCCCAAATGGCCGACTCAGCATTTACGCCGATGCACCCCAGTACAGGCTCGGCCCCCTCCATTGACGACTGAAAGTGAGGGTCAATCGCCGCCATGAAAGCTATCAGAGCGTGAAGGTCACAAGCCAAGGGGCCTACGCAATCGAGGCTACTTTCCGCTGGCATAACACCTTGGCGACTCAAGCGCCCGAAGGTGGGCTTAAGACCGTAGACACCACAGCAAGCAGCGGGGACGCGAATAGAGCCACCGGTGTCTGTACCAATGCCAATATCGGCAAGACCAGCGGCCACCGCGGCGGCCGACCCACTGGAAGAACCGCCAGGGATAAGGCTGGGGTAGCGCGGATTCTCTGGCGTGCTAGCCCAAGCATTGATGCCCGTCATACCAAACGCCAGCTCATGCAGATTGGCCTTCCCCACGATGTGGTATCCCGCTTTGAGCGTCCGCTCGACGATCTCTGCATGGGCCACGGCTGGCGGTGTGTCAGCAAGGGCAGCGGATCCTGCACAGGTGGGGAAACCGGCGATATCGATCGTATCTTTGACGACCACTTTGCGCGCCCCCTGCCCCAGGCTTAACCTCGATGTCAATATAGTCACCTCAGCCACCTCGCTAGACTTATCACATGAAATTTCAAGTAAATAGGCATAAAATTTATAACCATTTATATAATCGGGTAAACGCTAAAGGACGAACAATACAAGTTGAGGAATAACCAACAGCAAGGCAATGCACAGCAGATAAGGGAGTATGAAGTAACCCACTCCACGGAATGTCTCTCCCATTCGTAACTCTGCATCCAAGCTCTTTACAATGAAAGCGTTCACCCCCACCGGCGGTGTAATCGCCCCCATACTGGTAACGATACATACCACCACGCCGAACCAGATTGGGTCGTAACCCAAGGCAAGCGCTACGGGAAAGAAAATCGGGATTGAGATAATTAAAAATCCCATCGCATCCATTAGCGCTCCGCCGATCACATAGATCAGCAGAATACAGGCCATTACCATTATGGCTGGCAAGGGCAATGCCGCCGCCCACTCGCCCACCATGTAAGGCAGTCTTGTGATGGTAAGAAAGCGCCCGAAGATGACCGCTCCAGCAACCAACATCAAGATCATGGCCGACGACTTGAGAGCATTAGCGATAGCCTCACTCAAGACGGCCCAAGAGAGCTTTCCTTGTATCAGGGTAATCAGCATTGCACCAATGCAGCCCACCGCAGCAGCTTCTGTTGAGGTGAACCAGCCCGCAAAGAGCCCACCCAGTACCAGTGTAAACAGGGCACCAATTTCGATAATACCTTTCAGCGAACGCCACCTTACGGACCAGCTCGAACGCACACCTGCGGGGCCCATATCAGGGCGACGGCGACAGAGTAGCCCAATCGTCGCGATAAACAGCACGACCAGAATAAGACCAGGGACAATACTGGCTAGAAACAGGTCGCGAATGGCCAGCTCGGCTTGCAGCGCAATAACAATCAGCACAGAGCTTGGTGGAATGATGACCCCCAGGGTGCCCCCCGCTGCTACACTGCCAGCACTGAGCGCGCGGCTATAGCCAAATTTCTTCATTTCGGGGAGAGCAATGGTGCCGACAGTGGCTGCTGTGGCGGTGTTCGAACCGCTAACCGCTGCAAAACCTGCGCTGCTAAGGATCGTCGTTGTGGCCATGGAGCCACGGAAATGGCCTATCCAGGCATAGGCAGCTGCAAATATTTTTTCCGTTATCCCTGAGCGAAACAGCAATTCCCCCATAAAAATAAATAAGGGTATGACACTAAGAGAGTAACCCGATAATTGCTCCCAGATTCCTGAACTAATAACGTTATACGCGGCAATAGGACTAGTCATGTAAAGCATGCCAAAAAAACCCACCATGAACATAGCGAAGCTAATCGGCATTTTTAACAAAATAAGAAGAAACAAACAGAGCACGCCTAACAAAGCTACCAGCGTCATACTCATTGTGTTACCACCTTTTTTAGACTACTCAAAAAATCTGCTAAAAGAACCAAGCAAAAAGCAGAAAACCCTAGTGCCACTAGATAAACAATGGGGTAAAACGCAATACGCAGTGTTTGCGATAAAGAACCTCTTTGCATAGCGCTAAAGCCATACTCCCAAAGCTTCCAAGCCACCATGGAGAAGAATAAAAAACTTGCACCTGAGACCAAGACATAGAGAACGCTTTGCAGACGGGTGGGCAAATGTTCGACCAGCAAGTCTAGCTCAATATGGGCTTTGGTAAGCTGGGAGTATGCGAGCGATAGCGCCACTACCACCGCGGTTAGCCAGCCCACCATTTCGGTGGTACCACCAAATGAAGAGCTAACTTGGCGCATTATGATGTTACCGACCACCAAAAATACCATCATTAGTAATGCCGAGCCGGCTACATAGAGTAAAAGACGGCTAATTACCCAATTAAATTTATTCATGGTAACTACCTAGATCTATCAGCATGGCGCTTACTGGGCGCAAATAAATGCGCCCAGACAAAAAGCGCAGGCAACTATTGGTTTTGTTCGATCAGCTCAATAAACCGATCGCGCAACTCAAAGGCAGGAAGCCCTTGAGCAGCCACCTCTTCCAGCCGTTGCTCATTGATGGGCTCCAGCAAGGCCGACCAGCGCTCAGCCTCCTCCTCGGACAAGGTGAGCTGCTCAAGGTCATGGTTCTCGGCAGCCCACGTCAAGGATTCCTGGATGTGTTCATCGAGATACTTACCTGCATAGGAGGCCATTTCGGCACCCAATGCATCGATCTCCTGCTGAACGTTTTCAGGTAAAGCGTCCCACCGCTGCTGATTCATCACCGCAACGAAGACAACGTTGGTCAGAGGATAATCCGTGATATAGCTCACATTGCGGGCATACTGCAGATCCATCAGCGTCTCACGTGAACCTACATAGCCATTAACGATACCCGCCTGAAGGGCTTCCCCCGTTTCCGATTGGGTGAGACCCACAGGCACGCCACCAAGGGCTTGAACAACGGCTGTACTGTCGCCTGGCACCCTGATCTCTTGGCCCTCAAGATCCTCCAGCGAAGTCACTGATTCTTGAGTATGTAGGTAGCCTGGCTCTGAGGTGAACGCCGTGATGACTTTAAACTCTTCCAAGCCCAGCGTTTCTGCAGGGAACTCTTTGATCAGTTCGTACACTGCCTGGCTGGCTGTCTGCGAATTCACGTCGATACCCGTTAGATTTCCGGCCAAATTGAGTAACGGAAAACGTCCCGGCTCGTATGAGGTGGCAGAGAGACCGATATCGGCAACACCGTTTAAGACGCCATCGAACATGTTGGCAGCCGTCAGCAACGTTCCACCAGGGAAGGTGTTGACGTTTACCTGGCCATCGGTTCTTTCGTTAAGCTCTTTCGCCCAGTGCTCCATCTGCACAGCGGGAAAGGTTTGGGAAGGCGCAAAGAAGGCATAGCTGAGGTTGATATTATCCGCTAACGCACTGGTGCTGAGTAGCACCCCAGCGCATACGCCGCTCAAGCGTGTCAGTCGGCGAGAAGTTTCGAGCCACAGCTTTTTTTGGCTGGTCATTGGTCATTAGCCCTATTTGTTTTTGTGTTGAATGTCAGGTAATCCTAGCAGAAAACATTCAACATCACATGAAAAGTAAAGTAAATACCCAGACATAAATCTATTTTCTTTATGCAAAAAACTCGCCCATTAAAATTAATTCAATTATTATCAATAATATAAATTAATTTCTTGAGAATAATTAGCCGCCTACCTAAGTAATCGGATGGCTTAGTAAGTATCACAGCGCACCAATACTGTGCACACTGGAGCGGATCTGCTCGCTTTTAATTCGGCACGCTCAAGCAAAAGCCTCACACGATGTAGCCACCACCGCCATTACTCACTTAGACCACGGAAATAGTCCACGAAAACACTGTTTAAACTGAGCGAGAAGGCACAAAAAAGCCCAAGCGTCAACCTGGGCAAGGAGGATAAATGGACAACGGGTAGGCGCTATTCCAGCGGTTCGTAGGGCAGACCCACATAGTTTTCCGCAATGGTCGTCAGCCCCGCTTTTGAGCTGGTTACGTAGTCCAGCTCGGCCAACTGCATGCGGCTGTTGAAATCTTCCTCATCAGAGAAATTGTGCAGCATGGAGGTCATCCACCAGGAAAAGCGCTCCGCCTTCCAGATGCGCTTCAGGCACGTTTGTGAGTAGCGCTCGATCAAATCAGTGCGCCCTTCTTGGTAGACCTTCACCATTAGCCGATAAAGCGTATTCACATCGCTGGCGGCCAGGTTAAGCCCTTTGGCACCGGTGGGCGGTACAATATGCGCCGCATCACCGACCAGAAACAGTCGCCCGTACTGCATTGGTTCGACCACATAGCTGCGCAGCGGTGCGATGCTCTTCTCGATGAAAGGCCCGGTGACAAGCTTGGCGGCCACCTCGTCAGGTAGGCGACGCTTGAGCTCTTCCCAAAAACGCTCGTCCGACCAATCTTCTACCTTTTCATCCAAGGGTACTTGCAGGTAGTAACGGCTGCGGGTGGCAGAGCGCATGCTACAAAGACTGAAACCACGCTCGTGGCTTGCGTAAATCAGCTCATCAGAGACCGGGGGCGTGTCCGAGAGCACCCCTAACCAGCCAAACGGGTAAACCTTTTCAAACTCTTTAATGCGCTCTTGAGGGATCGATTGGCGGGAGACACCATGATAGCCATCGCACCCGGCGATGTAGTCGCACTCAAGCCTGACCGTTTCACCGTTATGTTCAAAGGTGAGGTAGGGGCTGTCGCTCTCCAGGTCGTGGGGCTGCACGTTTTCCGCCTCGTAGAGCGTTGTCGCGCCAGCGGCGGCGCGGGCCTCCATCAGATCCCGCGTGACCTCGGTTTGGCCGTAAACCATGACTTTACTGCCGCCGGTCAGTTCATCCAGTGCGACTCGCACGCGGCGGTTGTCGAAAACAAGCTCAAAACCGTCATGGGGTAAGCCCTCTGCATCCATGCGCTGGTCAACACCCGCTTCGCGCAGCAAGTCCACCATGCCTTGCTCAAGCACACCGGCGCGGATACGGCTCAATACATATTCACCGCTACGCCGCTCAACAATCACATTATCAATGCCTTGGCGATGGAGTAGCTGCCCCAGCAGTAGACCAGAAGGGCCAGCGCCAATAATCGCGACCTGTGTTTTCATAGGGGATGCCTCATCATTGTCATTATCTAAAACTTATGACTTGTATTTTTCAATGAAACACGCCGCATAATAAGGCATGATCTAGATCAATTATTGGACATTTAGCGCTTTTTCACCCCACCTTAGTCGTATAGGAGATACCGGTGATGCCAGCCTCGTCGGCAACGTCCGTGCCCGTATTTAAGCTCTATGGCGAGACGCAGCATTGGCCCACGCCAGACTTGCTCCACTGCGAATCCATTCCTGAGCGCAGCCAGTTACATGACTGGCGTATACGCCCGCATCGCCACGCCGATCTAGTGCATATTCTGTTTATTGCTCAAGGTAGCGTTGAGTTAGAACTGGAGGGAACGAACCATCAGCTGCAGAGTACCAGCGCTATCGTGGTGCCCGCCATGACCATTCATGGCTTTCACTTCTCACCGGATGTGCAGGGGCACATCATTACCCTGGCCAAGCCATTGGCAGACCACTTACATGCGCTAATGGGTGAGAGCAGTACGCTAAAAAAAGCCGACTTCTACCCGCTGCTAAAGGCCAACCGGGCTGAACGAATTGCCACCCTGGTCTCTCAGGTCGACCAGGAGTACCGCCACCCTGCCCCTGGACGAAACAGCCTACTCGAAGCACTTATTCAAGCCTTGGTGGTCGAGCTATCGCGCCTTTGTGCTTATACCGGCAGCACGGCAAAGCGCTACGGCCCCCGCCAAAGTGACAAAGGTCGGCAGCATTTAGAGCACTATCAAGCGCTAATCGAAGCGCACTATCGCGAGCAGCCGAGTATTGAACAGTTAGCCGAGCAGATTGGGGTGAGTAGCGCGCACTTGAATATGCTCTGCCGCCAACTCGCAGGACGCAGCGCCCTGCAATTGCTGCATGAACGCTTGCTGCTGGAAGCCAAGCGCCAGCTCACCTATACCAATATGACCATTGGCCAAGTCTCTGACAGCTTAGGCTTTTCTGAACCGGCTTACTTCACGCGCTTTTTTAAGCGCAATACAGCGCTTTCTCCTCGCGAGTTTCGGGTTCGCCAGTCGCAAGAGCGTTAACAACGTTTAGAGCAAGAAAAAGGTGGAGAGCACGGGAAAAAGGATGAGAAGAGTTAAACGGATTAAATCAGACACCACAAACGGTGCGACGCCTCTAAAAATCTCACCTAGCCCAACATGCGGCGCCATCGCTTTTATCACAAACACGTTCATCCCCACCGGTGGCGTCATTAGCCCCAGCTCCACCGTCAGTACAGTAAGAATACCGAACCAAACTGGATCAATGCCCATCGCCTGAATGATCGGATACACCACGGGAACGGTGATCACCAGCATCGCGATGGAGTCCATAAACATGCCCAGCACAAAGTAGAGCGCCAGGATGCACAACACGACGACGAGTGGCGTGAGATCCATGCCGTAAAGCACGTCGGTAATCGAGAACGAGATACGTGAGACAGAGATGAAATAACCCAGCGTTTCCGCCCCCACCAGCATGAAGAACACCACGGCAGAGAGCGCCAAGGTCTCTTGAACGCTGGCCCATAACTGCGCACCGCGCATGCCTTTTACCAGGGCATAAATCAAGGTGGCAAATGCCCCTACGCTTGCCCCTTCTGTTGGCGTAAAGGCACCAAAATAGATGCCTAAAATCATCACCAGGAAAACGCCAAAAAAGGGCACCAAGCCGGTGAGAGAGAGCAGCTTTTCTTTCCAAGCCGTAGGCTCACCGGCCACCGCAAAGGAGGGGCGCAGCCACATCACCACGGTAACAGTCAGGGAATACATCACCAGCCCCAGTAAGCCAGGGATCAGGCCCGCCATGAACATATCGCCCACGGACTGCTCGGTAAGAATGGCGTAGATAAGGAGTGCAATACTGGGTGGAATCATAATGCCCAGCGTGCCACCTGCGGCAAGCGCCCCGGTGGCTAAACCACGGTTATAGCCATAGCGCTCCATCTCCGGTAGCGCTACCCGGGTCATGGTGCTTGCTGTCGCCAATGAGGAACCGGAAATCGCCGAGAAGATACCGCAAGAGCCCACCGCCGCGATCGCCAAGCCACCTTTCCAGCCACCGCAAATGACCCGCGTTGAATCAAACAGCTTACCGGCCATGCCCGAATGGGCAGCCAGGACGCCCATTAAAATAAACATTGGTACGGCGCTGAAGCTGTAGTTCGAGAGTACTTCTACCGGCACCGTTTTTAACTGCGCAACGGCCGCGTCCCAACTAATGATTTGCGCAAACCCCACTACCCCCACAATAAGCATGGTTAAGGCGACAGGTACGCGCAGTACCATCAGCACCAATAACAGCCCTAATCCGATGGCACCAACCGCTTCACTCCCCATGAGCCGCCTCCTCACCTGTGGCATAGATCATGCCCAGCAGCGCATGAATAAAGCTCCGTAATCCCAGCAGTAAGCTGAGCACTGCTGCCAATTGGAAAATAGGGCCCATGGGCAAGCGCAGGTCTTGGGTGATTTCTCCGTACTGCGTGGCAGCAGCAGCAGAATCCAATAAACCCACAAACAGGATCAGCCCCAGCGCCGTAAAGCCAAGCAAAAAAAGACCTTGGATACGATTTTTTATCGCCTGGGGTAAGCGGTGCGAGAAAGCTTCCACCACCACTTGGCTTTTCTCGACATTAGCGGCCATGGCCGCCAATAGCGCGAACAGCATCAAATAGCTAACCAACTCAACGCTCCCAGAAACACGCAACGCAATGGCGCCTTCCGTTAGTCGGGAAAGATAGCGAGTACTGACATCAGCAATGGTCACCGCCAATAGCCCGATCAGTGCGACACCCGCCACCAAGCGACAAACAAGGGCCAGCCAGTGGCTGGCCCGATAGAGGAGATGTTGAAAAGAGAGAGTAGACGGCATGAAAACTTACCCCTCTTGGGTACCACAAGACTCGCTAGCGGCCAGTGCAGCCTCATACACCTCGCGGGCTTGGCTCAAACCACGCTCTTCCAACTGCGTTAGGTAATTTTCGATACCGGTTTCAAGCGGCTCTTGCCAATCAGGGTGTTGAAGCGGGTTTTCGATTTCACGGATAGTATGGCCCGCATCAACCGCTTCTTGCTTACCTTCCACATCTAGACGATCAAACACCGCACCGGCGTTTTCAGCCCACTTCATGCCTGAGTTATTGTCGATGACCGCCTGCTGCTCGGGCGTTAGGCCGTCATAGGTGCGCTGGTTCATAGTGGCCACGAAGATCAGCGTGTAGAACGGCACTTCGGTGTGGTAACTGACCAGCTCATTAACGCGGAACCCCTTTAAGCCTTCCCAAGGAAAGCTCAGGCCGTCGATAACGCCGCGCTGCATAGAGGTATAAATATCTGGCGCGGGCATGCCCACCGGGCTTGCGCCCATATTTTCGAGCATTTCACCCGCCACCGCTGTAGGGCGGCGAATGCGCAGGCCCTGCAGGTCAGCGGGGGTTTGCACGTCGGTGTCGATGGTGTGAATGCCACCGGGGCCGGTGGTGAACATAAACAGCGGGCGGGTATCTTCGTATTCGCTATCTAAATGGCCGTCGTCGAAGAGCGTTTGCAGCACGCAGGCCCCTTGGGTAGCCGTGCTGGCAACTCCAGGCAACTCGACAATCTGTGACAGCGGGAACCGGCCGGCGGTATAGCCTTGAGCGGTAGCACCAATATCGGCAATCCCGTTGGCGGCCGCTTCATAAATGGAGTCTGGCTTGGCTAGGGTACCGGCGGGAAACATTTGAATCGTCAGATCGCCATTGGACTCTTCTGCAATGGTATCGGCCCATGCCTGCAAAACATCCTCATTAACGCCTGAAGGGCCAGGCCAAAAGTGGGCCATACGTAAGGTGGTATCTGCCTGGGCCGAACTAACGGCCAGGCTAGCAATTGCCGCTGCCAAAATGCATCGGGATAGGGACATTTTCATAGGAGCCTCCAGGACTTTCTTGGATTATTGTAAGTTCGCATGGCGAATACTAGTTCGCTTTAAGCAACCACATTAGTCCACTATCAGGCATAGGGCTAATCGACATTCGTCTATGTTTAAGCGCCGCAGTGTGCCTTTCTGCACCTATTGCAAGTCGCTTTCAGTGTTGCAGACTACATAGCTGTCTCAAAAGGTACAATGCCAACAAAAAATTGGACTTTTACAATATCACTTCACGACTATGGTCGAACCCAAACAAAAAAGCGCTGCCCATAAATGAGCAACACTTTTTGTTTAATGAGACATACTTCCCCATATAAGGCTAAAAATCAAAAAACACCGTCTCGCCTTCACCCTGTAGGCGGATATCAAATCGATAACGCACCTTACCCTCCACCTCTTCACGCTTGGCGATTAGGGTCTGGCGGCGTGCCGGTGATTCGATACGCGTGAGCACCGGGCACTGGGCGTTCGCTTCAGCTTCATCATCGAAGTAGAGCCGTGTTTGCAGGTGAATATTCACCCCGCGGGCAAACAGCGTGAGGTTAATGTGCGGCGCCATTGGCTGGCCGCTGGGGTGCTTCACCGCGCCGGGCTTGATGGTGGTCAACGACCACTCGCTGCCGTGATCAAAGGTAGTGGCGGTGCGGCCAAAGCTATTGAACGGTTTGCTAAGGTCGTAATCGGCTTGGTAGTCACCGTTAGCATCGGCCTGCCACACCTCAATAAAGGCATCGCGCACCAGATCGCCGTTGCCGTCGATGACAATGCCGACCACTTCGATATGCTCACCCTCGGCGTCAGGCTTAGCCATCTCGCTCCAGATCTCTTCATCCCGTACGGGATTACCAGCCGCAGCGAGAGCAAGACCAATATGCACGTAGGGGCCAGCAGTTTGCGAGGCAGTTTCCCGCAGCATCAGGTCGCTGGTCGGCTGGGTGTTTGGCTGATTCATGATCTATTCCCTGCCCTTATTGGTTTTCGAAGAAGGTTTGCAGTTCGCCGCGGACCACCACATCAAAGCGGTAGGCAAGACAATCCATCGGCCTGCTGTGGGCCATATCGAGCCGTCCAATCATCGTCTCAACCGCAAGCGGGTCTTTCAGCGTATGCACGATGGGGCACAGGGGAATCAGCGGGTCACCCTCAAAATACATCTGAGTAATCAGCCGGGTAGAGATCGAAGGGCCGGTCACCGATACGTGAATATGCGCTGGGCGCCAGCTGTTCATATCGTTGGGCCACGGGTAGGGGCCGGGCTTGATGGTACGAAAACGGTACATACCCTGCTCATCGGTCAAGCAGCGACCTACACCGCCGAAGTTAGGATCTAACGGTGCCAGATACTTATCGTTTTTGTGGCGGTAGCGTCCACCTGCATTGGCCTGCCACATTTCCACTAGCGTATGCGGTATCGGCTTACCAAACTGATCCACCACTCGGCCGAACATCATAATCCGCTCGCCCTGGGGGAGACCGCCCTGGCCTGGATCCTGGCGGAAGTTCAGCAGTAGATCGTTATCGTGGGGACCCATGCGCAGGTGGCTGAAATCGGGGCCGGTCAGTTCGGATGCGGTTGGCTGCTGCATGCTCACTAGCGCCTGCTGGGGCGAGCGCGCCACCGAGGTTTTATAACCCGGCGCGTAGGCAGGCGGATGCCAGTTGCGGTCACGGGCCACAAAGCGTTTATTGTCGTGGGTCATCGCCCTTTACCTCTCATCAATTATTTTGATTCGCTACTCACCCCAGCCCAGCTCTTTGGCAAGAGCAAAGGCGTGATTTGCCGCTGGAACGCCGCCGTAAATCGCCACGTGCATCAACACTTGGCGCAGCTCGGCTTCCGTTAGGCCAATACGCTTGGCGGTTTTCAAGTGCAGCGTTAGCTCTTCACGGCCGAGGGCGGCGAGAATCCCGGTGGTGATCATGCTGCGCTCGCGGCGGGTTAGGTCGTCGTTGGTCCACAGCTCGCCCCAGGCCAGGCGGGTAATCATTTGCTGGAAGGGGGCATCCAGGCTGTTGGCGTTGGCGGTCGAGCGCGCCACATGCTCGTCTCCCAATACCTGCTTGCGGGTTTCCAGGCCAGTGGCGTACGCCACGCCATGGTTGGCCACATCTCCCAGATCCGTTGCCAGCACGACGAGGAGCTTTTGCGCGAACAGCGCCGGGGCTTCTACCGCAGGCACATGGCCGACGCCGTCAAAAATCTCCAGCGGTGCACCATCTAGCTCTGCCGCCAGGCCTTCCAGCGTCGCGGGCGGCGTGGCCATATCTTCACTGCCGCCAAACAGCTGTACCCTGACCTTTTTAGGGACGCGCTTGCCGGAGAGCTTTCCAGTGAACGTATCGCGGCCAAGCATTTCGCACAACTGGGCGTAGGACTCATCGTCGCCACGGCCCATCTGGGTGCACCAGCCCGCTTTCAGCGCCGGGCTTGCCTCAAACGCCGCCGGGGCAAACCAGCGCGGCACGATCTCTTCAGACATCGCCGCCAAGCCTTCCTGCCGCACGCGGCCTGCGCGGGTGTTCCAGAGATCCGGGTTGCCAATCACTGCGCCGGTGTTGGTCAACGTAGCGGAGAGCAGGCGGTCGCTATGCGCAGCAATCAACTGCTGGCCGACGACACCGCCAATGGACGTACCGGCAAAGTGAAAGCGCTCAGCACCCGCAAGCGCGACCAGGGCTAAGGCCTCGGCGGCCAGGTCAGCGGGGGTGATCTGCTCACCGCTGGCCGCCTGGCTGGCACCATGGCCGGGCAGATCCCAGGTCAGTACCCGGTATCGGGGCAGCAGCGCGGGAATGATGTCGTCCCAAACCGCTTGGCTCATGCCCAGCGGATGCGCCAGCACAATAAGTGGATTCACTTCCGAGCCGAGCAATCGATAAGCGACGCTGCGGCCATTGATGGTATGAAAGGCCATGCTACCTCCGTTAAACGCGTTCAATCAGCGTGGCGATACCCTGACCCACACCTACACACATGGTGCACAGTGCGTAGCGCTTGCCGCTGTTTTGCAACTCATGGGCGGCGGTCAACAATAGGCGGGCACCGGACATGCCCAGCGGGTGCCCCAAGGCAATCGCACCGCCGTTCGGGTTGACGCGAGGGTCATCGTCGGCCAGCCCCAGGTCGCGCATACAGGCTAACGCCTGGGCAGCGAACGCTTCGTTAAACTCAAATACATCGATATCGTCCATGGCGATACCGGTGCGCTTGAGTAGTTTCTGCACTGCCGGTACCGGCCCGTAGCCCATGATGCGCGGCTCAACGCCGGCCGTGGCCATACCGATGATTTTTGCCAGCGGCTTAAGACCATGCTGTTTAACCGCCGCTTCGCTGGCCACCAGCATGGCCGCCGCACCGTCGTTGACGCCAGAAGCATTGCCTGCGGTAACGCTGCCGCCTTCACGGAAGGGCGTAGGCAAACCTGCCAGTTTTTCCAGCGTGGTTTCCCGTAAATGTTCGTCCTGGTCAAAGATCAGCGGCTCCTGCTTGCGGCGCGGGATCTCGATGGCCGTAATCTCCTGGGCAAAGCGCCCCGCTTTTTGAGCGGCAGCGGCTTTCTGCTGGGAGCGCAGGGCAAAGGCGTCCTGGTCTTCGCGAGAGATATTGAACTGCTCGGCGACGTTCTCTGCGGTCTCCGGCATGGAATCGACCCCAAACGCTTTCTTCATCAGCGGGTTGATCAAACGCCAGCCAATAGTGGTGTCTTCGAGCTTTTGATTGCGAGCGAAGGCGCTATCAGCCTTGCCCATTACATAGGGCGCGCGGGACATGGACTCCACGCCGCCTGCCAGCGCCAGCTCCATCTCACCCGCTTTAATGGCACGAAACGCGGTACCGACCGCATCCATACCCGAGCCGCACAGGCGGTTCATGGTCGTGCCGGGCACTGAGGTAGGAATACCTGCCAGCAGCGACGACATCCGCGCCACATTGCGGTTATCTTCACCGGCCTGATTGGCGCAGCCCATAAAGACTTCTTCAATGGCAGCAGGGTCAAGATCCGGCGCTTCTGCCAGTACGGCTTTAAAAATCGTTGCGGCAAAATCATCCGGGCGCACGCTGGCTAGGGTGCCACCAAAACGTCCCACGGCGGTGCGGCGGGGATGACATAGAAAGACGTCTTGCATAACAACATCGCTCATAAATAGATCCTTTATGCGTCCGCGTGGGCCCGCTCGGTGCGCGCTTTGAGCTCACGCAAAATCGTCAGCTCGTTTTCGCTGGGCTCTGGAGTACTCTCAAGCTGTTCGGTAAAGCGAATCTCCCAGCCGGTCGCGTCGATCACGTCTTCGCGACTCACACCGGGGTGCAGTGACACCACGACCAGCTCTTTGCTGTCCGGGTCGGGCTTCATCACGCACAGGTCAGTAATCACGCGGGTGGGGCCTTTGCCGATATTAGGCACGTTGTCCCGGCCTTTGCCGTCGCGTCCAAAGCCTAGCGTGGTGACAAAGTCAACATCTTTCACAAAGGCGCGCTTGGAGTGCTTCAGGGTGATAAAGACTTCACCGGCGTTGGTGGCGATTTCCGGCGCACCGCCGCCACCCGGCAGTCGAACCTTGGGCGCTTTGTAATCGCCGATCAGTGTAGTGTTAAGGTTAGCAAAGCGGTCGATTTGCGCGGTACCTAAAAAGCCCACGTCGACTTTACCGCCCTGCAGCCAGTAGCGGAACATCTCTGGCACCGCCACGGTGGTGAGCGCCGATTCGCACAGTTCACCATCGCCAATAGATAACGGCAGAATATCGGGCTTGGTCTGCAGCGTGCCGGACTCATAAATCAGCACTACATCGGGGGCGTGCGTCAGCCGTGCCAGGTTGGCGGCTTCCGAGGGCAGCCCGATACCCACAAAGCAGGTCATGCCGTTCTCCAGCGCCCGCGCGGCGGTCACCGACATCATTTCAGAAGAGGTATATTCGAGACTCATTAGCTGTTCTCCCCTGCACTGTAAACGTTGTCGTCGAGCCACTGGGTAAAGCTGTCGCGATCGCGGGCGATGGCATCCCACTCTTTATAGAAGCGGTTGCTGCGGCCGTAATAGCCGTGAGTGTACGAGGGCAGCGCGCCTTTCTCGGCTACCGCAATCGCGCTGATGGCCCAGCCGGGTATTACGCAGGCATTGGGGTGGGCGTTGAGGTCATCGACGATCTCTTCTACCGTCACGATACTGTGCTTAGCCGCCAGTACCGCCTCTTTCTGTACGCCAACGATCCCTTCTACCAGCACGTTGCCCTGGCGATCTGCCCGCTGAGCGTGAATAATCGAGACGTCCGGGCGCACCGACGGCACGGCGGCCAGGCGCTCACCGGTGAAGGGACACTCGATGAATTTGATTTGATCGTTGACGCTGGGCAGTTCACTGCCGATGTAGCCGCGAAAAACCGCCAGCGGTAGACCGGCGGCACCCGCCTCAAAAGCGCAGGCCATGGCGGCGTGGCTATGCTCAAGAATCTCGATCTTGCGCGGCCAGCCTTTCTCGACCGCATCGCGCAGGCGGTGAAGCGATCCCACACCGGGGTTGCCACCCCAAGAGAAGATCACCTTTTTAGCGCAGCCCGCGCCAATCATCTGATCGTAGATGATATCGGGGGTCATGCGGATCAGCGTCAGGTCGCGCTTTTTCTGACGGATCACTTCGTGACCAGCGGCAAACGGAATCAGGTGGGTAAAACCTTCCATGGCCACGGTGGCGCCGTCTTGGACGTAGCGCGCTACCGCGTCATGCAAGCTGAGAAACTCGGCCATGATGGGTGCCTCTTAGCGGTTAGCAAATTGTTCGTTAAGCGAACATAGATCCTCTATACGAACAATCTACTGCTGAACGCTAATGGGGTCAAACCCAACGGCGCTCACCTAATTACCCTGCTGAATCCACCCACCACTCCAAACCTAAACGTAACATTTTGTTTTTAAAAACACTTATTGCGCTTCTAGCCATTTTTTGACACGAGTGATCTGGGCGGCGCTGCTACCAAGGTATAAAGCGGGGTCGCAGGCATTGCGCAGCGCATCGGGGTCTACGGCCCCTTTCACATCAGGATGCTCGGCAAGCACCTCTGAATAGGGGCGTGCTTCCCGGCGTGAGGTTTCTGCCGCTTCCGCGCTAACCGCTTTAGCCTTCTCCACGCCTAGCGTAGGCGCCAGCAAACGTGCGGCTGGCTCGGCCATAATGCCGCCGCCGGTGGCCGCCAGGTTGCGCCACATGTTGTCGGGGTAGACCTCGAGTCCTTCCAGCAGCACGACCACTTGCTCCAACGCGCCTTCCACCAGCAAAACGCCTTCCATGAGCGGTGCCCACTCCGCATGCCACTCGCCCAAACCACGTTCAAGGGGTTGGGCGGCAGCGTTGATCAACACGCTAGTGTGGCCATGCACTTGTCTCGCTGCACCGCGAATCAGCGCGCTGCGTACAGGATTACGCTTATGGGGCATGGATGACGACTCCCCCATCCCTGGTGCCGAGGGTTCCGCGACTTCGCCGACCTCGGTTTGGGTGAGCAGCGACACATCCAGGGCGATTTTCTCGGCCGCCCCCGCTACCGCATCCAGCGCCGTGCCAAGGACATGAATCGGGTAGCGGTCGGTATGCCAGGGCAGCACCGGCACCGACAAGCCTAAACGCTCGGCTAGCGCGTCCATCCACTCAAGCCCGAGGTTATCCCAACCCGAGTGCACGCCCACCGCGCCACCAAACTGCACGGGTAGCTCAACAGCGCTTAAACGGCGGCGCGTTTGCTCCAAGCCGATTGCCCAGTGAGCCACCTTCACCCCAAATACGATCGGCAGCGCCTGTTGCATTAAGGTGCGCCCCACCATGGGCGTGTCGATATGAGTATCCATAAGTGCTACCGCCGCCGAGCGGCAGCGCAATAGCAGATCGTTTAGTGCGGCTAAGCGTGGCTTAATCAGCAGCATCAGCGCGGAGTCGACCACGTCCTGGCTGGTCGCGCCTTGATGCCAGTAGCGCTTGATCTCATCGGCGAGCAGCGCACGGCTCTGTTTAACGAAAGGAATTGCCGCATTGCCGCCGCTAGCGATGCCCTCGGCAATATCGGCGACATTAAAAGTGGCGCTTTCCAGTTGTTCGCGCATCTGCTGGCTAACGCCAGCAGGTACCGCCCCGCTGGTTTCCTGTACCTCGGCCAGAGCTAGCTCAAAGGCCAGCATGGCGTTCACCATGGCGTCATCGTCACACTCAGCGACGGCGCGCTGGCTCATAAAGGGGTGTTTTAAAAACGCAGCGGGCATGGCGGCTTCCTATTTAACGCTGTCCAGCGCCTCAAAATAGCTTATAAGCAGGGCCCAGGACAAAATTGTACATGTGTTCGCTCTTCGAACTAAACGCTAGCTAGGTAGGCGTGAACTCACAAGCATCGACCTACTTAGGAAGGCAAGCTTGCGAATCAACATGAACTGATTTTTGCTCACCATCAAGGGGTCGCCTAGTCAGGACGCACGTAACGCAGCACCATATCGGTAACATGATCTTCTAATTTTTGCTGATTCTCTGGCGCGGCTTGGTGCCAATCAAAAATCCGCGAAAAGGTGTGCTGGTTCGAGACATTGAAAAAAGACAGGGCGCTAATCAGCCAGTGCAACTCCCGAGGATCCAGGCCTTCGCGAAAACACCCCTCCTCTACACCGCGTCTATAGACGTTGGTGAGTACATCAATCACCCCGGCATTGAGTGATTGAATCAACTCTGACTGCGCCAGAAAGCGGCCATGATGAATATTTTCGATCATTACCAGGCGAATAAAGTCAGGGTTTTTGGCGTGATGACAGAAGGTAAAACGCACCAGTCGGCTAAGTGCCTCGAGCGGGGCCAGGTGGTCAAGATCCAGCTCAGCCTCCTGCAGGCGCACTTTCTGATAGGCGGCTTCCAGGGAGTGCAGGTAGAGCGTCTCTTTATCATTAAAGTAGTAGTAAATCATGCGCTTGGAGGCGCGGGTTTTCTCGGCGATCTCATCGATCCGTGCCCCAGAGAGGCCTTTTTCTGAGAATTCGCGGCTAGCCACCGCAAGAATATCGGCGCGCACGGACTCGGGGTCATTTTTACGCCGTCGCCGCGCGGGAGGGGGGCTGGCCTGGGTCGAAGGGGCTGTCATAAAGCGTGCCTTTTATTGTCATGGTCGTCTTTTGTCTAGTATGCCACAGCTTGACTGAACGTACCATTTCGTACATTGTTGCTCGGGAAAGGATGGAAGAGCCAAGCACGCCAAGACTGAAGGCTTCTCCAGACCCCATGACAACGGCCCGACAAGAGGACAACAACAATGTCTCTACACCCACTGTTTGCACTAAAACAAACGTCCATGAAACGCACACTAGCAGCTGCTGTTGCCGCCACCACACTGGTTGCTGCAGCAGCTGCCTCCGCCCAGACGCTACGCTTCGCCCACGTTGACCCAGATGACTGGACCACCTCGAAAAAAGGCGCAGCCGGACAGGTGTTTAAAAACCTGGTGGAAGCTGAAACCGATCTCACCGTAGAGCTCTACCCCGCCGGAGCACTAGGTGGCGAAACCGAGCTGATTGAAGGCGCTCAGGATGGCACTATCAGCATTGCGATGGTCTCCGGCGCCTATGCCAATTTTTGCCCAGCGGTCGCCGTAACGGATATCCCCTACACCTTCCCGTCAGCACCAGTGGCGTGGCAAGTGATGGATGGCGAGTTTGGTACAGCATTGGCCGAGCACTGCTTGCAGGAGACCGGCCTACGCACACTGGCTTACGGCGAAACGGGCTTCCGCCACTTCACCAACTCCGTTCGCCCGATCAACACGCCTGAGGATATGGAAGGCCTGAAGTTCCGCGTTCAAACCATTCCACTCTACCTGGAAATGGTAGAAGGACTAGGTGCTGAGCCACAGGGTATTGCTTGGGGCGAAGTGCCAACGGCTCTTGCCACCGGCGTAGTCGATGTCCAGGAGAACCCGATCTCCGTGATCTACGGCAATAACTTCTATGAGTTTCAGGACTACCTCACGCTAGACCGCCACGTTTACGGCGTCGATCACCTGCTGATCAACGATGAGATATTCCAGTCGCTTACCGAAGAGGAACAAGCCGCGGTGAAGCGCGCCGCTGTGGTGGCGGGTACCACTGGCCGTGCTATCCAACAGTTCAACTCGGCAGAGGGGATCACCAAGCTGGAAGAAGAGGGTATGGAGATCACCCAGCCCAACGCTGAACAGATGGAGGCCTTCCGCGAAGCCGCCCAACCGCCGGTGCAGGCGTACCTGACCGAAGAGCTTGGCGATGACGCAGAGTGGATCGAGCGTCTCTCTTCCGCTGTGGAAGAGGCTTCCGCACGCTTCTAAACCCCGCCGAAACAAAGCGCTTGCGAGTGGGCCTTCGAAGGTTCACTCGCGACCCTGCGTGCCTGACTATCGATCGAAGGTGCTCTTATGTCTCCTCTTCTCGCCCGGTTACACCGCGGTCTGATCCTGTTCAATGGCAGCTTGGCAGGGCTTGCCATGGTGCTGATTTTTCTGCTGGTCGCAGGCAATGCCTTTGCGCGCTACACCTTTGGCGGCTCCATTACATGGGGGGAAGATACCGCCATCTACCTGATGATTTACGGCCTGATGTTTGGCATGTCCTGGGCGTACCTACAGGACAAGCACATCGGCTTTGACCTTATTCGACGCCTGCTGCCGACGCGCTGGGTGCGCTGGCAAGCCGTGGCTGTCGACCTGATAGTACTCGTAGTGGGCATTGGCTTGATGGTGTCAGCCGTTGAATTCATCGCCGCGCGCGGAGGCCGCACCTCGTCAAGCACTGGGATGCCGATGTGGCTGTTTCAAGCCTCCATGCTCATCGGTGGCGGGCTGCTCAGTTTCTCTGCTCTGGTGATGGGCGCGCTGCGTCTGTGTGATCAGCATGGTGAGGAGTCATCATCATGATTTTTATACTGCTTTTAGCACTTGTACTACTTGGCGTACCGTTTGCCTTTGCCATTCTCGGCTCATTGACGGTGTTAATGAGTACCGGCGATTTGCCCTACCACATCCGTATCGTCTCGCAGCAGTTTTTCGGCGGCATGGAGTCCTTTCCACTGCTGGCGATACCACTGTTCATTCTGGCCGGCGAGCTGATGAACGAAGCGGGTATCACCCATCGAATTATTAACCTGGCCACCGCCATTGTTGGCCGCCTGAAAGCCGGACTGGCACACGTCAATATCTGGGCCTCGGTGATTTTTGCAGGTCTTTCCGGTTCAGCGATTGCCGACACTTCCGCGCTAGGGCGGGTGTTTATACCGTCAATGGAGAAAGAGGGCTACCCCCGGGATTTTGCCGCTGCGCTCACCGCAGCCTCTTCAGTCATTGGCCCGATTATTCCACCAAGTATTCCGGTGATTATCTACGCGCTGACGGTTTCCGGTGTCTCGGTACCGGGGCTGTTTTTAGCCGGTATTGTACCGGGCTTTTTGCTGGCATTGGGGCTCTCCGTCTACGTCTACTTTTTTGCCGGTGATCTGGGCGCCACGCAGTCAAAACAGCAGTCGCGCCGCCACGCGCTTCTCCACGGCCTGCTGCCCGCGCTCATGCCGGTGTTTGTGGTCGGCGCCATTCTAGCCGGGATCGTCACGCCCACCGAGGCGGCGGCCTTTGCCGTGGTCTACGCGCTGATTCTGGGCGTGGTGCTGTACCGCAATATCAAACTGGTGAATCTACCCGGTATCTTCGCCCGGGCCATGCGCGATAGCGCCGTGATTATGGTCATCATGGGCGCCGTCGCGGCGGCCAACTGGGTATTAACGTTCGAGCGCGTGCCCAACATGCTCACCGAGTGGGCGCTGATGAGTATCGATACCCAGTGGACATTCCTAATTGCCGTGATTCTTCTGCTACTAGTGGTGGGGCTGTTTTTGGAGGGCATCGCGGCCATTTTGGTACTGGTGCCAATCCTCCACCCCATTGCCATGGCGCTGGGTATCGACCCACTTCACTTCGGCATCGTGGTGATCTTCAACCTGATGATGGGGCTGATCACACCGCCCATGGGGCTCTGCCTGTTTGTCGCCGACTCCGTCTCCGGCGTGGGAATGGGGCCGATTACCCGCCGCATTCTGCCAATGCTGGGTGTGCAGTTTTTGATCCTGCTGCTGATTACTTTCGTACCAGCGCTGGTCACTTTCCTGCCGCGCTTGGCGGGTTACTGATGCTATTCAATATAAGGAGCGTGATGCCATGTACTCATCCATTGCCACGGTTTGCCTAAGCGGCTCGCTGGAAGAGAAGGTAGACGCCATTGCTCAAGCCGGCTTTGAGGGGCTTGAGCTGTTTGAAAACGATTTAACGGCGTTCACCGGCACGCCGCGTGAAGCGGGTGAGTTGATTCGCGCCCGCGGCCTTAAGCTGGTCACACTTCAGCCGTTCCGTGATTTTGAAGGTCTGCAGGGGCGCGCACGGGAGCGGGCATTTGACCGCGCCGAGCACAAGTTCGACCTGATGGAGGAGCTGGGTACGGATCTGCTCATGGCGTGCAGTACCGTCCACCCTGATTCACTACCGGGGTTAAGCCGCGCCGCCGATGACTACCATGAGCTCGGAGAACGTGCCGCGCGGCGTAATTTGCGCGTGGCCTATGAGGCGCTGGCCTGGGGCCGCCATATTCACGACTACCGCGACAGCTGGGAAGTGGTGCGCCGTGCCGCCCACCCCAATGTCGGCCTGGTGTTGGACACCTTCCATATCTTCTCCCGCCAGACCGAGCTGGGCACCATTGGCCGCATTCCGGGGGATCGCATCTTTTTGGTGCAGACCGCCGATGCGCCGCGCCTCTCCATGGATCACCTATCGTGGAGCCGCCACTACCGCTGTTTCCCTGGCCAGGGCGAGCTGCAGATGGATAGCTTCATGGCCATGCTGGAAGAGACCCGTTACGACGGCCCGCTCTCCCACGAGATCTTTAACGATGTCTTCCGCATGGGCCACAGCGACCAGACGGCCCGGGATGGGCTGCGCTCCTACAACCTGCTGCGCAGCATGCAGGGCGACAGTGGTATTCCCGCGCCGCAGCCTATCGAGTCGGTCGCCTTTCTGGAGATCGCCGTTGAGCCTGCGGATTTAGCACCGCTACGCGCGTTGCTCAGTGCGTTGGGTATGGCCTGCGTGGGGCGCCACCACACGCTTAACGCCGAGCGCTGGGCCGCGGGCGACGTAAACCTGGTGCTCAACACCGACGCGAGTTTTACCGGCCGTGTGCCGGGGCGTGACGCTACCGCCATCACTGCCATTGGACTGCGCGTAGGCAACGCCTATGAAGCGTTCAAGCGGGCGGACAAACTGGGTTACGCCATCGTTGAGCCCGAAGAGGTGGGTGCCAGCCATCGCATGAGCGCACTGCGCAATGTGGATGGCAGCCTTTCCTATATCATTGACGACTCACAGCTAAGCCGCACCTGGGATCGCGAGTTCCCTGTCGATGTGCAGCCGGTTCCTCAGGGTGCATTGGTGGATATCGACCATATCAGCGTGGCGCTCTCCTACCACGACTACCTCTCGCTGATGCTGCAGTACCGCGCTATTTTCCAGCTGGCGCCCACGCCCTCCTTCGATGTCACCGATCCCCGCGGGCTGATCCAAAGCCAGGTGCTGCAGAACGACAATGGCCGCTTTCGTCTGGCGCTTAACGCCAGTGCCTCGCCGGACACCGCCAGCAACCGCTTTGTGCGCCAATACGGCGGTTCGGGGATTCATCATGTCGCCCTGCGCACCAACGCCATGCGCGACACCAGCGCTGCGCTGCAGCAGGCGGGCACGCCGGTACTGCCGATTCCCGGTAATTACTACCGCGACCTGGCTGCGCGCTTCGACCTACCGGCGCAAACCCTGCAATGGATGCAAGCGCACCACATCCTCTTTGATCAGGACAGCGACGGTGACTTCCATCAGTTGTATACCCAACCCGGCAGCAAGGCATTTTTCTTTGAACTGGTGCAGCGTGAAGGTTACCAAGGGCTGGGTGCACCAAACGCCTTTGTGCGCGTCACTGCACAGCAGCGCCTGGAAGCAGAAATTGATGGTATAGCTCAAGCAACGCCAAACCACGACTCGGGAGAGAGCCAAGCATGGTCAAACTCGGACTGGTAGGCGAAGGCATTGCTAAATCGCAATCCCCCGATTTGCATGAGCGCCTGGGCGCGTCGCTGGGCGAGCCGGTACGCTACGATTTAGTCGATAGCCGAGGATCGACGGATTTTGATTTTCCCAGCGCGATACAAAGGTTGCGTGACGAGGGGTACCGGGGCACCAACGTTACTTTCCCCTTCAAAGAAAAAGCCGCACAGCTCGCCGATATCCGCGGCGAAGGCGTGCGACGGGTAGGCACCGCCAACACCCTACTGTTTGACGCTGAGGGGCTGCGCGCTGAAAACACCGATTACACCGGTTTTATTAGCGCCTACCGCCACTCTTTCGGCCGCCAGCCCGCGGGTGAGGTACTACTGATTGGCGCCGGTGGCGTTGGGCGTGCGGTGGCGTGTGCGCTGGGGGAGCTTGCCGTTAGCCACATCCGTATTCTCGAACATGATGCTTCCCGGGCAGAGAGCCTCAGCCGTGACCTTAATGCTATGGGCATTAATGCGACGTGCATCACATCAGAGCAGGCGCAGCGAGAACTGCCTCATTGGCAGGGCGTGGTCAACTGCTCCCCCATTGGTCACATCAACCATCCCGGCTGCCCCATCGATACCGCTGGGTTGGGCGCCCAGCATTGGGTCTTCGACGCAGTTTACATCCCCGCCCACACCGAGCTGTTAAACGCCGCCCACCAGGCGGGCGCCAAAACACTCTCGGGTGTTGATCTATTTGTGTTCCAGGGCGTGGATGCGTTTCGCTTTTTCACCGCCGATTGCATCGCCTCCGAACAGATCGATCCTCATGTGATACCGCTGCGTACGCATTATATCAAGCAACTTGTCTCGCCTTCTGCTCACTCCATGCCATGAAGCGCAAGAGAAATAGCGTACAATTATTCGTTATTCGAACTTAATCATTTGCCTTCATGCGCTAAGGGGCCGCCATGCTCGCTATACTTGGGATTACCACGCCCATATTCCTACTCATTAGCTTAGGGTATATAGCGAGATGGAGCGGCATTATCCAGCGCGAGCAGATGCAGGGGATGGGCGTCTTTGTGCTCTACTGCGCGTTGCCCGCGCTCGTTATTCGCGCACTCACCCAGCAGCCTCTCGAAGAGGTTTTCAAGCTCAACTATCTGGTGGCTTACGGGCTGGGCTCTATCGCCGTTTTCGGTGCGGGGTTACTGCTCTGCTTAAAACTACAGCGCCAACCACTCAACGCCAGCGCCATGCAGGCGCTCGGCATGGCGGCCGCCAATAGCGGCTTTGTGGGTTATCCCGTGGCCGCCATGGTCATCGGTTCGCCTGCGGCGGTTCTGTTAGCGCTCAATATGCTCATTGAAAACCTGCTGGTTATTCCCGCAGCACTGATTCTGGCCGAAATGGGTAACCACCAAGGTTCCAGCGTATGGAAAACGGTTAAGCAGACAGCCCTTAGCCTCATCAAAAACCCCGTATTGGTAGGCTTACTAACCGGCATCTTTCTGGCCGTTTCCGGCGTCAAGATTCCCGCGCCGCTGTTTAAAGCCATCGATATGCTCGCCGAAGCGGCGGGCCCAGCGGCGCTGTTTGTGATCGGCGGCGCGCTATTTGGCCTGCAGGTTAAAGGTATGGCGAGTGATGTTGGTCAGATCGTTGTCGGCAAACTGCTTATTCACCCGCTGGTCATTTTCATCGCCTTCTATTTTGTTCCAGACATTGATCCACTTTATATGGCAGGTGCATTGCTGTTTGCGGCCTCGCCAATGATCAGCATTTATCCACTGTTTGGCCAACGCTATGGCGTAGGCGGTATGAGTGCCGCCGCAATGCTGGTAGCCACTATTTCCTCATTTTTCACCCTCAGTCTGATTATCTGGCTGATGACACTGTCGGGTTTGCTGTCATTCTAAAAACGCTTTGCTTTTTAGATATGCACTAAAACACCAGGGCCTTTACCTTACCTGAAAGTAAGAAAAACAAGCAGCGAGTATATACCTATGAAACTATACGGTGGCCACCGGGGTCACTGGTGAGCCTATCGCGCCCGGTAGACGCAGTGGCGGTGCTGTTAGTAAGAACCGAGTGCGCCCTCGGCTATGTAACCACTCAGCGAGGTCCTTCAGATACCACAGCTCTGCCAGCGGCAGGCCAAGTTTAAATAGACAGTGATGGTGCAAGGGAAGCTTGGAGCAACAGTCTGGTGCCAATTCACGATCCAGGTTCTCTACGGCGTAATTATCCGCACAGATTGCCGCAATGCCGCTCTCGGTAATCCATTCCAGTAGAGCTTGGTCGCTACCGTCGAGCACTGCACCGGTATTTTTCAGCACATCAGGCTGCGGACTACCCTGCATGTCCAGCAGTGCTTCAGCGAATCCAGTGCGTAATACCAGCATATCTCCACGTTCAACCACCACATCCAGGTGCTCAAGCGCATCCATCAACGCGGCATACCCTACCAGCGTTCTTCCCCCACCGAACACCCTTACCAGATCCACTAACACGGCCCGGCCCTGCATGCCGTGTACCGCCAGTGTCTCGACACCCAGTCGCTGAGCATAAGAGTCATGCTGTTGGTGGGGTTTTTGGCTCAAGTTGAGGACATCTTGCTCAGCTAAAAAGCCGTTGTAATAGCGGCATTCCGGCTTACCGTCGTCGTCACCATCAAACAGAGCGCCTACGTGGGCGAGTGAGTCCCACTGGGTGGAGTACTG
The DNA here is from genome assembly GCF_013416325.1 of Vreelandella sedimenti. Taxonomy (GTDB): domain Bacteria; phylum Pseudomonadota; class Gammaproteobacteria; order Pseudomonadales; family Halomonadaceae; genus Vreelandella; species Vreelandella sedimenti. The sequence continues at coordinate 189,008 of NZ_JACCGK010000004.1, read as the reverse complement.
CAACGAGATGTGAACCTGATCATCACTGATAACGTCACGCAGGGTGGGGGTATGAGTAGCCAAAGGAAAATTGATGTATAGGTCATCACCGAGTGCCGTTGGCGACAGCCTCGGCGGCGAACGGCGAGGATTCAGCACCTTGCCACCAGGGATATCCAGTGGCAATGATAAACAGAACGTAATGCCTTCGTGGACTTCCTTGACGCCTTTGAGTACCTGCTCAGATCCGATAAGATTGACCCGCCCAAGCTGATCGTCGGAGCCGAAATCTCCCCAGTTGCTCCCTTCAGGACGCTTCTTCCAACGTGGCTGATTCATGGCGCATTTCCCTTAGCATGCTGGGTGGCAATATCGATGATGCACTGCAGACTTTCCCGTTCCTGGGCTTGGTGTTGCGCACGCGACTCGTCGCTCCAGCGGTAGAAACCTCGTCCTGACTTGGCACCTAGGCGCCCTTGAGCAACGTAGTCTTCAAGAAGTGCCGCAGGCTTATCGCGCGCATCAAGATCTGGGTAGAGGTAATGAGCGATATTGAGGTGGGTATCTAGCCCGTTGAGATCGCGCTGACACAGTGGGCCGTTTAACGCCATGCGTACACCGATGGAATACTGCACGATGTCGTCCAGTGCCTCGGGCTCTACAACGCCTCTCTCTAGCAGGGCGAGACACTCACGCATCACCGCATGCTGGATTCTGTTGGCGACGAAACCGGGCACACAGGTATTTAGAATCGCAGGGCGTTTTCCCAACTGCTTCAGCCAACGGCACGCCGTTTCTACTACCGACGCCGTGGTATGGCTACCGGGAACCACCTCGACTGCGGGAATGATGTCTGCTGGGTTGAAGAAATGAGTGCCTAAAAACCGTTGAGGTAAGCGCATGTTGGCGGCGATTTCATTGATCGGGATACCCGAGGTATTCGTCATGATGATGGTGCTATCGGCGACGCTGACCTCGATTTGGGCTATAACCTTCTGCTTGACCGCGACGTCTTCGGTCACGCTCTCGATCACAAAATCGGGACGCTGACCGACCGTTAACTCTGAGGCAAAGCCAACAGCAGCTGCGCTCTCTCCCATACTCAGGCGACTGGTTTCCAACACGTGTGGGTTGGTATCGACCACTATGACGTTGACACCCTGCGCCGCCATCAACTTAGCCAAGGTGGTGCCCATGGTACCAGCGCCCACCACTACGGCGTGTAATGCATCGTCCTGCATCAGCTTTCCTTACTATTTCACTTGCCTCGAGCCGTATTTACGTCGGCCCTAGACAAATGTCGAATTGAATAAAATCATTCGCGGGTTAACTATCACTGCAATAAACGAACTTATGTGCGCTATACGTACATAGTAGACAATGACAACCACGCCGACAATACGAGGCTGCTTCTAATGAATGCGCTGGCAAATTTCTTCACCCGGCTCGTCAATCGCTATATGCCCGACCCATTGGTCATTGCCATCTTCCTGACCATTCTCACCATGATTTTAGCGGTGCTCATGCAGGGTACTAGCCCGCTGAATGCGGTACGTTATTGGGGCGACGGATTCTGGGACTTGCTGGCGTTCAGCATGCAGATGACGATCATCCTTCTGGCGGGCTACATTCTGGCGAAGACTCCCTTGGTAGATGGTGCTCTCAACCGTATCGCTGCTCGTGTCAAAACGCCCTTCGTCGCTATTGTGGTTGCTACCTTGGTGGGGGGGATTGGTAGCTGGTTAAATTGGGGCTTTGGCCTCGTCATCGGCGGGATCGTCGCCCAGAAGCTGGCGCTCAACGTGAAAGGATTGCATTATCCTTTAGTGATCGCCGCTGCGTATTCGGGTTTTGCTCTTTACGGCATTGGCCTATCAGGCAGTGTGCCGCTATTAATCGCTACCGAAGGGCACTTCCTGCAAGATGCGATCGGGCTGATACCGCTAAGCGACACCATTTTTTCCCCTATTCTCTTGATCACCAGTGCCCTCATTCTTCTCACCTTGCCACTTTTCAATGCTTGGCTTCACCCTAAGAAAGCCGAGGATATCGTCGAAATCGATCCGGCTTCGGTAGCGGTGCCTACCGAACCCCCTCTTTCCAGTGGCGAAAAAATCACCATTGCCGAGCGTTTGAATCGTAGCCGGTTGGTGGGCATCGCTATTGGCTTGCTCGGCATGCTGTACATCGCGCTATACGCGTTGGACGGTGGCTCACTGAACCTTAATACCGTCAATTTCGCCTTCCTGTTCCTGGGTATCTTGCTATTTGCCTCGCCCTCCCATTACTTGGCCGCCTTGGCGGACGGGATTCGTATTGTCTCCGGTATCGTCGTGCAATACCCCTTCTACGCAGGGATCATGGGGATTCTGGTGAGCTCGGGCTTGGTGGTGTCATTCGCCAATATCTTTGTTGATATATCCAGCGCGCAAACGCTACCAATCTGGTCGTTCATTAGCGGTGGCATTATCAACCTGTTAGCCCCATCCGGTGGCGGCCAGTGGGCAGTTCAAGGCCCTGTCATGGTGCAAGCTGCCGCAGAGCTGGGCGCCTCTCAGGCAGCCACGGCGTTAGCAGTGCAGATTGGTGACCAGTGGACCAACATGGTTCAGCCATTCTGGATCCTCCCGGTACTGGCCATCTCCGGCCTGAAGTTGCGCGATGTGATGGGCTACATGGTTCTCATCCTGATATATCTGGGAATTATCTACGGCAGTGCCATGCTGATCTGGGGCTACCTCGGTGCCTAACCACGCATATCAACACAGGATGTTTACATGCCTTTTCTGATTGAAACGTTCGACAAGCCCGACCGCCAGGCCCTGCGCCTGGAGGTACGTCCCGATCATCTGGATTACCTTGACGCCAACGCGAACCTCTTATTGGCTTGTGGCGCCAAGCTTTCTGACGACGGCGCCACGGCGTCAGGCGGCATTTACTTGGTCGATCTGGAGAGCCGCGAAGAGGCCGAACGCTTTATTCAAGCCGACCCATTTCATCAGGCAAAGTTATTCGCCGAGGTTCACATTGTGCGCTGGCGGCAGGCCTACTTAAATCGACAAAACACTTTATAACGTCATCAGATAGGAGCAATGCAATGCTGTTTCAAGTGGAAATGGTAGTGAAACTGCCACCGGACATACCGGCCGAGCAAACAGCTGACATCAAGATGAAGGAGAAAGTCTACGCTCAGGAACTACAGCGGCAGGGCAAATGGCGCCACCTATGGCGAGTCGCTGGCAGTTACGCCAATGTAAGCATATTCGATGTCACTGATAACGCCGAGCTTCAAGACCTTATTAGCAGCTTACCCCTATTTCCTTACATGGATATCCAGGTAAAGCCTCTCTGCCGTCACCCTTCTTCGATACGCGAGAATGATGCTTAATAGAAGGCCTTGCTAGCACTTCACGGTGCTTGATTGGTGCAGAGTTGCCCTACCGAAGAGAATGCCTACTCGACCTAAACACGCTAAGGATATCTGAATGAGTCAAGACGCTGCTCAACGCCACAATACTCAAAAACATGTTGCTGTTGTTACCGGCGGAGCTAGGAACATCGGTCAAGCGATCGCCTTACGCCTTCAGCAGGATGGTTATCAAGTCATTGTGGTGGATATCGTCGAGCCCGAAGCGAAATCTTTGCAAGCAGATGCGCGCCAGGTCGATCTTGCCGATGCCGATGCTACTCGATTGGTGATGACTGACATTGGCACGCGTTATTCGGTGACCCGGCTGGTCAATAATGTGGGTATTGTCGCGCCAGCATTGCTTGAGGAAGTACAGCTTGAAGACTTTGACAAATTAATGCACTTGAATGCGCGCTCAGCGCTGGTCTGCACACAGGCACTACTGCCCTCTATGAAGGCAAACGGGATGGGGCGCATCGTGCTGAATACAAGCCGTGTAGTATTGGGCAAAGAGGCACGCACTATCTACAGTGCCACGAAAGGCGCACTGCAATCCATGGCCCGAACGTGGGCGCTGGAGCTGGCTGAACACGGCATCACGGTCAACTGCGTTGCCCCTGGGCCTATCGCCACCAGCGCTTTCTGGCAGAACAACCCGCCCGATTCCGAACGCGCTCGCCGCATCATCGATAATATCCCGCTACAGCGCATGGGTCAGCCTGAAGACGTGGCCCAAGCCGTCAGTTTCTTCTGCGACGAACGCAGCGGCTTTATCACTGGTCAGACCCTTTTCGTGTGCGGCGGTGTAACGGTCGGCTAGGCAAACCAACGGCTTATTTCACTACGCCCTTTTGGCGTAAGGTACTAATTTCCCCAGCGCCTTTGTGCAATAAGCGCTCCAACACGCTATCGGTATCTTCACCCAGTCGCGGTGGTGGCTTGTGATACTCCAGCGGGGTTCTGGAGTATTTGATCGGATTGGCCACGCTAATGGCGCCCAGCATCTCTATCCATTCATGGCTAGTACGACTCTGGGTAATCTGCACCATAAGCGGAACCAACTCGAGTCGATGTTTAACCCGCTCGGAGTTGGTGCTGAAACGGTGATCAACGGCTAGCTCGGATCGCCCCACTGCTTCACAGAAACGCTTGAACTGCCCATCGTTGCCGATCGCGATGATGACTTTTTCGCCGTCAGCGGTAGGGAATGGCTGGTAAGGCACCAGGTTGGGGTGATACTCACCGGTACGGGTTGGCGGGGTGCCACTGCAGAAGTAATTAAGCGCCTGATTGGCCAACCAACTTACCTGGACATCCAGCAACGCCATATCAATATATTGCCCTAGGCCGGTACTGTGCCGGTGATGCAACGCACCGAGGATAGCAATGGTGGCATTCATACCCGTGGTCAGGTCGGAGACGGCCATACCCACCCGCTGTGGCCCGGCACCGGGCTCACCGTCTGCCGCGCCGGTAATACTCATTAACCCAGCTTGTGCTTGGACCAGGTAGTCATAGCCCGCCATGGAGGCCATTGGCCCCGTCTGGCCAAAACCGGTGATGGAGCAGTAAATCAAACCCGGATTGATCGCCTCTAGGGTGGCGTAGTCAAGCCCCTTGCGCGCGAGTCCTCTGCTTTTAAAGTTCTCGACCAGAATGTCACTTTCAGTGGTTAACTCACGCACCAGCGCCTGCCCTTCTGGCTGACTGATATCGACAGTGGCCGAATATGCTTGCCACGATTGGCCGAAAGGTAGTAGGCCGACTCTCGAGTATCGCTGCCCTCTTTATCTTTTAACCAGGGCGGCCCCCAATGGCGCGTATCGTCACCAAGCAGCGGGTGCTCAATTTTAATCACTTCGGCGCCCATATCGGCCAGTACCTGCGTACACCAGGGGCCAGCCATTACACGGCTTAAATCCAGTACCCGCAGCCCTGTCAGTGGTCCCGCCATTGTACTTCTCCGAAGAACATCAAACTTTTTTTGATTTGGCGGCAGCATTGCGCGCTTCGCGACGCGCTGAAATAAAGCGGTAGAGTGCCAGGGAAATCGAGCCCACCGTTAAAGCAATGAAAACCCAGGTAATCGGGCCACGCACAAAGATCGAAAGATCGTTATGCCCGATCAGTAATGAACGGCGCAAGTTATCTTCAAACATCGGCCCAAGGATAAACCCGATCAAAAAGGGCGCTGCCGGTATCGCGGCACGATTAAAGATATAGCCCATGACGCCAAAGGCCAGCATCAACCACACGTCAAAGGTGTCGTTATTAACGGCGTAAGCGCCATAAACGCAGAACATCAATACGATAGGAAAGAGAACTGATTTAGGAATGTCGGCAATCAAAGAGAAGTACTTGATGGCCACATTGCCCACCAGCAGCAATACCACCGAGCTAAACATAATCCCCATAAACAGGGCATAGATCAGGGATAGGTTCTCTTGGAACATAATGGGACCAGGCGTAAGCCCATGAACCATAAAGGCACCAAGAATAATGGCCGTGATGACATCCCCTGGAATACCCAGCGATAACAAGGGAATCATCGTCGCCCCGGCGACACCGTTATTACCAGCCTCGGCGGCGGCAACACCCTCTACCTCGCCTTTGCCAAAGTTAGCCTTATTGGGGGATCGCCTGCGCGCATCACTATAGGAAATAAAGGCAGCCGCAGTAGCGCCGGTACCTGGGATTGCCCCAATAATCACGCCAATCAAACTGCCCCGCACAATGGTGGTCAGGCAGCGCTTCAGTTCGGAAAAGCTAAGCCCTGCACCGCTGGCCTTCGCCTTAATATGAGGAAGCGCTTTTTTGCGGTAGAACTCGATAATCTCGGGGATGGCGAACAGACCAATCAACAGCGGGATAAAGGAGATGCTGTCCATCAAGTTGTAGTTGCCAAAGGTAAACCGTTGAGAGCCGAAGACTTCATCCAGTCCTACCAGGGAAAGCAGAATACCCAATAGCGCAGCCATCAAGCCCTTGATCATAGAGCCGCTGGCCAAAGAGATGATGATGGTAAGCGAAAAACAGATCAGCCAGAAAAACTCTGGCGCACCAAAGTTCAGGGCAATTTTTGCCAAATAGGCAGCAAAAAAGATCAGAGCAATATTAGAGATGAAATCGGCGATGACCGACGAATAAAGAGCAGCCTTGAGTGCCTTCTTCGCATGCCCCTGTTGCGCCATGGGGTAGCCGTCCAGCAAGGTGCAGGCGGAGGCTGGTGAGCCGGGGGTTCTTATTAAAATGGCTGTAATTGAACCGCCGTACATTCCGCCTTTATAGATACCCACCAGCAGCAAGATAGCGGCGACAGGCTGCATAGAGAAGGTAAAGGGCAGCGCCAGCGCCACCGCCATCGTGGCAGTCAAGCCGGGAATCGACCCCACGACCACACCGATGACGACCCCCATAGCGATGGCCAGGAAGTTATCTAAACTAAAGAATATCTCTATGACTTCCGAAAAATTTTCCATAGATCACCCAGAAGAATAAGTAGCCAATCAGAAACCGATTGGCGATATCGGAAGCGGCACATTCATGACTTTTACAAATATGAATGTCACAGCGATAGGGAACACAAATGCCATGCTATAGACCCACCACGTGCGAACAGGGTGCGCCACAAAAAGCACCAGCGTCGCGAGAATGCCGGTAAACACCGCGCCCATTGATTCAAACAAAGCGACATATATCACCAGGGCGACCAGCATCAAGACAAAACGCCGTGTCGAACCCTTCTCAATATTTCGTTCATCCTCCTCACTGCTTCTGTCCAACAGGAAGCCTTGCAGGATGAGCAGAATAGAAAACAACAGTATCAGCCAGCCAACGATCCCCGGCAGCCAACGAGGCGACATCATGGGGTTTTGCAGAATGGGCGGTTCATTGATGTAGTTAGGCACTAGATAAAAGATCAGCCCAATGGAAAAGCAAAGCAGAATAATTCCCGCCACTACGTCACCTGGGTCTTTAACCCTGCGCTTAAAATCCGAGGTAGTCATCACTGCCTTCTCCAAAGAACCAAGAGATATAGAGCTAAGAGATATAGAACCAAGAGACATCGAAACAAGAGAGGCGAGGACGCTTGCCCTCGCCTCTCCGCTGGATCAAAGGCTGCCTTGCTTACTGGCTAATACCCGCCTGCTGGGCTACGTTTTCCCAACGCTCCAAGTCTTCAACAATGAACTGCTTGAACTCTTCACCCGACACTTGACCAGGCTCAGCGCCCAGTTGATCAGCGAAGTCCACAAACTCTTCACGTTCCATCACATTGGCCAGTGCATCTTGCATGACGCTTTGAGCTTCTTCTGGGAAAGAGTTGTGTGCAATCAGTCCGAACCAGGCAGTTGTGATGAACTGGTCAAGGTTGTATTCACCGATTTCTGACAGGGTCGGGACATCGGGCAGATACTCGGAGCGCTCGGCAGAGGTGACGGCCAGCGCCCGCAAATCGCCAGAACGTATGTGCGAAAGCACCGTCGGCATGTTCTCGAACGACACATCAACATCGCCGCCCAGCAACGCCGGAAGCGCCGCGCCACTGCCAGCAAAAGGCACCGCCGTAAGGTTTGTGTCAGTCAAGGTCTTGAACAGTTCACCAGACATGTGGATGGAGCTGCCCACGCCGCTGTGACTGAAGGTCATGCTTTCTTCTTTAGCCGCTTCTACGAACTCAATAACGCTTTCATAAGGGCTGTCTGCGGGGACCACCATCACGTTAGGTATGTCGACCATGTTTTGCAGGAAAACGAAATCTTCGATGGGGTCGTAGCTAAGATCTGGATAGATGGCAGCGCCAATGGTGTGCCCTGGCGAGGCCATCAAAATGGTGTGATCGGCATCACGCCCACCGCGAGCGAGACGTCCGGTTCCGACCGTAGAACCTGCGCCGGGGCGATTTTCTACAATGACATTAGTATCGAGTTCTTGCTGAAGAAGATCGGCAACGCGACGCGACAGTACATCGGTAGTGCCGCCAGGAGCGTAAGGCACTACCAAGCGCACATCATTAGTCGGCCACTCATCAGCGCTAACAGAAGTAACGGTAAGGCCAAGCGCCAGAGCGCTTCCACAAGCAGCCAGATATGCAGAACCAAGGAGTTTGTTCATTTTTCGTCCTATGCGTTGTTTAGCCATTATTATGCTTAATTATTGTTCGCAATACGTACATGTATTCGTAATTTGATCAGTGAGGTTACTTTGTTGCCAGCCTATTAAAAAACACAACTTTAGTAGCAGGGGGATCAAAAAACGTTTTAAGGGCCGCAGCATGCCATTGGAAAGGCTTTAAAGTGCACAAGTTCGCAATGCGAACATTTTTGCGTTAATCTTTTCTATCAAACGTTTAGGTAAGGGATGATAACAATGCAGGAAGAGATGTTGAGTGAAGATAGCCGTGATTTTGTAACAGCATTAGCTAGCGGCTTAGAGGTAATACAGGCATTCGATCACGAACACCCGCGTATGACATTAAGCGAAGTTGCGACACGGACAGGAATGAACAGAGCAAAGGCTAGGCGTTTCTTGCTCACTCTGCATGCACTGGGGTACGTGCGAAAACAGCAACGTTACTTTGAATTGGCGCCCCGCGTGCTCCAGCTCGGCTATGCCTTTTTATCGGCTAATAATTACCGAGATGTTATTCAGCAACATCTCGAAGACATTACCGCTGAAACCGGGGAGTCCTCATCGCTTGGCGTGCTAGATGGCAATGATGTCATCTACGTAGCCCGCTCGGCAGCAAAACATCGCTTGATGGCGATTACGCTTTCGGTGGGCACTCGGCTGCCAGCGGCTCATACCTCTATGGGGCGCATGCTGCTAGCTCAGCTCAGCGATACGGATCTTGATCACTTCCTAGCGTCGGTTGCTCTAGAGTCTTACACCGATAAAACGGTGACAGATGTTAGTGAGCTACGAAACCAGATAATAAAAGCGCGGCAGCAGGGCTATGCGATTTCTGATCAAGAGCTTGACTCCGGCTTGCGCTCCATTGCCGTTCCTGTCTATGACGCCAAGCAGCATTTAATGGGCGCAATCAATATCAGCACTAACGCTGCTCGGGTCGATCTTGATACGTTGATTAATGTTTACTTACCTGTTTTACAAAACAAAGTCGCTCAAGTAAGAGCGCATATCAATTAGCCTCTAACATCACTGCCTCTAGCGCAGCTCGATAGCCTTGAACCCCGAGGCCAGCAATGACTCCATTGGCGCGCAGCGAGACGTAGGAGTGATGGCGAAAGGCTTCGCGCTTGTGAACATTGGATAAATGCACCTCAATTACTTTGCCATCAAAGGCATTGAGGGCATCAAGAATGGCCACTGAGGTATGCGTGTAGGCAGCGGGATTGATAATAATCGCTTGGGTGCCATCCAGGCGTGCGGCGTGAATGGCGTCAATCAGTTCTCCTTCATGGTTGCTCTGCAGGCATGTGATATCCCAGTCGGCCATCACCGCTTTCTCCCGCAAGATGTTATTCACGTCGTCTAACGTCTCGTACCCATATATTTCTGGCTGACGGCTACCCAGCAAATTTAAGTTGGGGCCATGTAATACCAATACCTTTCCTTGACTCATAACTCTCTTCAACCTTCAGCGTTAGTGGGTAAATTGACGTAGCTACCTGTTCTATCACTTAAACCGCCAACTGCACCAGCGCCTGTTCAAGCGATGCTTGCTGGCGCTGGGCATACAGCTCGATTTCATCGATGACGGCTCTCCCCAGGGCCTGCTCAAATGCCTGCTGGCTTGCGCTGCTGGCGTAATGATCATGACTGCTTCCACCCAGGTTGGATTGAAAAATACCGGCCGCGCTCACGGGTAAGAAGTCTTCATAAATCATGGGGGTAACTCTCAGTGCGCCTTGCTTGATCAAGCTATCCACCTGCTCGACTGAGATCGGCACTTGCACAGGTACACCTTGAACCGCGTGGTAGTGGAAAAACGCTAACCCTTCACGGCGCAGTGTTTCATACGTATCAGGAAACGCTTTAAACACCTCAGATAAATGCGCTTGATGGGCGTCATTATTGGCTGCTGTGGGCGAGTTCTCTTTGGCCGCTGCTAGCAGGCGGTCATATAGCTCGCGCCCTTTACGCGTTAATGCAATCCCACGCTGCTCGATCTCACCAAAGCGGGCGGTGTGTTTACCCTCAGCAGCGTCCGCGAAAGCGATCGTCTCCTCCAGTGCTTTGAAACTGGTTTGACGTAGGAGGATTGGGCAGTCCCGGCGTGGCGGGCCTTCAATAGTCGCTTTAGGGTCGATGCCAACGCTGGGCATGCGCCGTTGCACTTCATCAATGTCTAACGTGCGCGGCGTTAGGTGGTTAATATGCGGGCCACGGAAACAGACCACATCGGCAATTAAACGGTGTTCGGCATGCAAACGCTCGTAGGTAGCCAAGTCGACTGTGGCGTTGTCGTGCCAGCGGAACGTTTCCAACGCTTCCTGAACAAACTGCTTGGCGTCATCAGCGCTTAGGCCACCCTGCTGCTCAAAACGCTTGATAAGCGTTTTCACTTTGGCAGTGAAGATATCGCGGGCACTTAAAATTTCACTCGCCTGTTCTCTTAGCTCGGACTTTTCAATTAGCTCAAGGCGCAGTAGCGAGGTAAAGACACGAAAGGGGTTACGCTTGAGCGCACTATCCGCGACCGGCCGAAACGCGGTGGAATGTACCGGCACGCCTGCGGTCGATAAGTCGTAATACCCCACTGGCTCCATCCCCATGACCGCGAACATTCGCCGCAGCATAGCAAGCTCGCCTGGACTCCCCACGCGAATAGCGCCGTGGCGTTCAACGTTGATACGCGCCAGCTCATCGCTATTTTGCAATTCGTTATTCACCCCTGGGTTAGCGGCTAGCACCTCCTGGTTGACCGCCTCAACCAGCGCCAGCAAGGTGCCGTATTGCGGCACCTCCTGCTGATACATTGCCGACATCGCTTGGGAAAACTGGTCGCGGATTTCATCACTGCTAACGTAAGCTGAACACATGGCGCTATCCTGTTTGTAAACGGCTACTGCCAATAAAGGGCTATACCTACATAGTAGCGCTATCGGCGCCTTAACAGTTTCACTTTTTCCGCGCCTTGCTATACATATAAGCCATACAAAGGTCATATAAAAGCCGCCATTCGCGCTTAACGGGCAAGACTCTTAACCTGTTACATTAGCGCATGATCTTGTCGATGTAGGCTGGCACCCATGACGCTTCCTCTTTATCTAGGCTTGCCTATGTGGGCCAATCAAGATTGGCTGGGCAATCTTTATCCACGCCATGCCAAAACTGAGCTGCTCAGCGATTACGCGGCGGTGTTTTCCAGCGTTGAGGGCAACACTACCTTTTATAGCGGTACCCCAAAGCCGGACACCATTGCTGCCTGGGCGCGCCAGGCACCACCCCACTTTCGCTTTTGTTTTAAATTACCGGCCAGCGTAACCCACGATCAACGACTAACGCGGTTAGAGGAGGCTTGGGCATTCTTAGCGGCGCTAGAACCTCTGCACGACCGCCTTGGCCCCACCATGGTGCAACTACCACGGGATTTCGGCCCCCAAGAGCTTCCACAGCTTGAAGAGCTACTTGCCGCCTGGCCTGCCCATTTGCCTTGCGCGGTCGAGGTTCGCCACCCTGAGTTTTTCCACAAAGGGGCCGCCGAAATTGCCCTTAACCGCCTGTTGATAACTTATTCGGCCAACCGCGTGATGCTCGACGTGCGCCCGCTCTTCTCAACCCCGGCAAATGACCATTTGGGCTTGGCTCACGCCCAGCAAGAAAAGCCGAAACTCCCGCTACACGTGCTTTCCACGGCAAATTTTCCTGTCATTCGCTTCATTGGTCATATTGACAAAACGATTAATAGCGACTACTTCACCGCCTGGAAAGCCCGCCTAAAGCTGTGGATAAGTCAGGGGAAAACCCCTTTCTTATTTGTGCATACTGCGGACAACCGCGAGTCTCCCCACATGGCCCGCTTACTCTATAACGCACTAGGAGAAGTGACGCCATTACCCGCTCTTGGACCCTTCGCGGGTGAAAAGCAAAGCCAACTGTTTTAACCCACCTTTTTAGGTCAGCTAACTGGCATGCTTGCGGTCGATCAGATAAATTGCGCTTACTTTCGGAAAAGTACGCTGGCAATGACTCAATTTTCCGAAAACTAGCGTGCTCAACACGCAGTGACTTACACAACAATCGACTTAATGGGTGATGTATGGCGAAGCTTGCGCATGCGCAGTGGTCATCGCGAATGACCTTTGTGCTGGCCGCCGCTGGTTCAGCGGTGGGTCTAGGGAATATCTGGAAATTTCCGTATATGGTGGGTGAAAGCGGCGGCGCTGCTTTCGTATTTGTGTATTTGCTCTGTATCGCGCTAATCGGCTTGCCCATTCTTGTCTCTGAGTGGCTATTGGGGCGGCGCGGCCAGAAGAACCCCGCCAGCACCATGTCAGAACTGGCGCGCACGGCGAAAAAGCCCAAAGCCTGGGCCATCGTGGGCATTAGCGGCATTGTCGGGGCCTTCTTGATTCTGTCGTTTTACAGCGTGATTGGCGGGTGGTCGCTCTACTACACCGTCAACTCGGTGAGCGGGGCTTTTAGCGGTCAAGATGCCGATGGCATTGGCGCGCTATTTAATGGCATGTTGAGTAACCCTGGGTTGCTGCTGCTGGGCCACTCCGTGTTTATGCTGCTGGTCATTGGGATTGTCGCCCGCGGCGTTACCAAAGGCCTTGAAGGCGCTGTTCGCATTCTGATGCCAGTCCTCGCACTGCTGTTGGTCGTGCTGATTGGTTACGGCATGACAACCGGCCACTTTGGCGAGGCGTTGACGTATATGTTCAACCCGGACTGGAGCAAGCTCACAGCAGAAACCGTGCTAGCCGCCTTGGGCCACGCCTTCTTCACCCTCTCACTGGGTATGGGCATCATGATGGCTTACGGTTCTTATCTGGGCAAAGAGATCGATCTGCTGCAAACCGCCCGCACGGTCATCATCATGGATACCATCATCGCTTTAGGCGCGGGTTTAGCCATTTTCCCGATCGTGTTTGCTAATAATCTGGATGTCGCTTCAGGCCCAGGGCTGATTTTCGTCACCCTACCGCTGGCCTTTGGCAATATTGATGGTGGTTTACTTTTAGGTTTGATGTTCTTTTTGCTGCTGACGTTTGCGGCATTAACGTCGGCCATTTCACTGCTTGAGCCCGTGGTGGAATTCATTGAAGAGCGCACGCCGCTAAGCCGTGTCATGGCTACCGTTGTGGCCGGTGTGGGTGCTTGGCTACTGGGTATTGCAGCGCTACTGTCATTCAACGTGTGGAGCGAGCCGCTGCTGTTTGGACTGGGCGTGTTTGACTTGCTGGATACGCTGACCAGCAAAATAATGCTGCCGCTGACGGGGCTGGGTGCGATCCTATTCACCGCTTGGTGCCTGGAGCGCAGCAGTGTGGAAGACGAACTTGGTCTTTCAGCGACCGGCAAGAGCGTATGGAACATCATCGCGCGCTATGTAGCGCCCGCTGGCGTTATTGCCGTGTTCGTAACAGGGCTAATCTAAGCTGAGCCACCAAGGCCCTGCTAACTAACCGGCAGGGCAGCGTGGTTCTGCGCAGATAATAGTTGCGCCCCTAACCTCCTGGCATCCTAAAACTTAGTGCAACTCGCTCTCTTGCCGATCTTCATCGGGCAAGGGGGCGATATCCCGCGATAACTTTTGAAACTCACGATGAAGCTCAATACCTCGCCGCGCTCTTAAGCTGCGTTGGGCAGCGCTGCGCTGGCGCTGAGCATGCTCATCGACTTCCATACTCATAAAGATGTCGAGCAATTCGCTTTTAACCGAGGTGATTCGTTCGACGTTTCTCATAATCGACGTTCCTCCAGATGAATATGCCTTCGTCCACCTGCATCCGTGACGACTGTTATGATGCAGTGCGGCACTTCAATTATTACTATAACCTACTTGACAAAATGATGACCAATCTTAAAAAAACTGACTAACGGCCTTAAACGCTGTTGGATCGCTGCCTAATAGTACGTGGCCCTATGGGCTCATTGAGGCATACTGTCATTATCGCATTGAAGCAATACGAAGCATCATAGTGAGCAGATAGGCAGAAACGATCGTTTAAAACGATTGTATATTGGCGTACTGTTAACTACCTGTTGGTTGAGCACCCAAGGAGCTGAACGTGAGTCGCGCCCTGTTCGATGAAATGAGACGCCGCATGGAGCACTTTCGACGCTCCGAGCAAAAAGTGGCGCGGTTTGTACTGCGCAACCCCGAGGAGGTCATCCACATGCGCATTGTGGATCTGGCCACCGAAGCCACCGTTAGCGAACCTACCGTGGTGCGCTTTTGTCGCGCGCTGGGCTGCAATGGCTTTCAGGATTTCAAGCTACAGCTGGCGCAAATGCTGGCCAGCGGCAGTCAGTTCGCGCAGTTCTCCATGAACGACAGCGACTCGGTCGCTGAATTTTCCCACAGCATCTTCGACTCGACCGTGGGTACACTGCTCTCGGTTCGTGACCGGCTGGATAACGATGCCCTGGGCCGTGCGGTAAACGCCCTGGCGATGGCCAACCGGGTCGAGTTCTATGGCTTTGGGGCTTCCGGCGCAGTGGCCTTTGATGCCCAGCACAAGTTTTTTCGCCTGCAGATCTCCACTTCTGCCTACGCCGACCCACATATGCAGAATATGTCGGCAGTGACCTTGAACGATGGCGATGTGGTGGTGGCAATTTCACAAACCGGCCGTACCAAAGCGCTAGTCGCCAGCGTACGCCTGGCTCGCGAAGCGGGCGCGACAGTCATTGGCCTCTGCCCCAGCGGCTCGCCACTCGCCGAAGAGGTCAGCCTGCCGCTGTATATCGATGTCCATGAAGACACCGAAATCTACACCCCACTTAGCTCACGCATTGCCCATCTGGTGCTGATTGACGTACTTGCCGTGGGTGTGGCCAAAACCCGCGGTCCGAAACTCGCCGAACAGCTCAAAGCGGTTAAAAAGAGCCTTAATACGCTGCGTTTTCCTGAAGACCCCTAATCGTTAACCTGTATACACAGCCAGTTCGCTGGCTGTGCTAGACTAGCCGCCTATTTTTTGATCCGGCAGCGGCTACTATGGACGACGTCACGGCGATTCTCGATCAGCTCAACTCCGCCCAGCGCGAAGCAGTGAGCGCCCCCCAAGGTAATCTGTTGGTGCTTGCGGGCGCAGGCTCTGGCAAAACCCGCGTGCTGGTTCATCGCATCGCTTGGCTAATGCAGGCCGAAGGGTTGTCTCCCTACGCGCTGCTGGCGGTCACCTTTACCAATAAAGCCGCCAAAGAGATGCGTACCCGCCTTGAGGCGCTGCTGAGCATCTCGATGCGCCATGTGTGGGTAGGCACCTTTCACTCCATCGCCCACCGCCTGCTGCGCACCCATTGGCAGGACGCCAAGCTGCCACAACACTTCCAGATTATCGATTCTGACGATCAGCTACGTCTGGTCAAACGGCTGCTGAAAGATTACTCCATCGACGACGAACGCTACCCACCCCGCCAAGTGCAGCACTTTATCTCCGGCTGCAAAGAGGAGGGACTGCGCCCGCACCAGGTCAATGTTGATGGCGATGCGTACATGGGCCAGATGGTTGAGCTCTACGAGCGCTACCAGCTCACCTGCGAGCGCGGCGGCCTGGTTGATTTTGGTGAACTGCTGCTGCGAAGCCTGGAGCTACTACGCGACAACCCGGCGCTGTTAAACCACTACCAGGAGCGCTTTGGTCACGTACTGGTAGATGAGTTTCAAGATACCAATACCCTGCAATACGCTTGGCTAAAACTGCTCACCGGCATGAAGACGCCGATGACGGCGGTGGGTGATGACGACCAGTCGATCTACGGCTGGCGCGGGGCCAAGGTGGAGAATATCAGCCGCTTTGAGCAAGAGTTTCCGCAAACCCACACCGTGCGGCTTGAACAGAACTATCGCTCCACCAGCGCCATCCTGGAAGCCGCCAATACGCTAATCAGCCACAACAGCGAGCGAATGGGTAAAAACCTGTGGACTGACGGCATCGAAGGCGAACCGATCTCAATTTACGCCGGGTTTAACGACCTGGAAGAAGCGCGCTATATCGTCGATACCATCAAGGAAAAGGTCGACGAAGGCTTTAACCGCCGCGATATTGCCATTCTCTACCGCTCAAACGCCCAGTCGCGGCTGCTGGAAGAGACGCTGATTCGCCAAGGCATGCCCTACCGTATTTACGGCGGCCACCGCTTCTACGAGCGCCTGGAAATCAAGAATGCCCTGGCCTACCTTCGCCTGATGCTCAACCGCGACGACGATGCCTCCCTGGAGCGGGTCATTAACGTACCCACCCGCGGCATCGGCACGCGTACGGTGGAGATTGTCCGTCTGCGCGCTCGGGAACAAGGCATCCCTCTCTGGCAGGCGCTCCACGATGCTATTAACGAAGGTACCTTGAAAGGACGCGCGGCCAATGCCGTGCAAACCTTCGCCAACCTAATTGAGCAGCTCGATAACGATGCCTCTGGTATGGCGCTGCACGAAATTATCGATCACGTCACGATACACACGGGTCTGATAGAGCATCACAAAAGTGAGCGCGGAGAGAAAGGCCAGGCGCGGGTCGAGAACCTGGAAGAGCTGGTTAACGCTGCCCGCGCCTTTACCCAAGGCGATGTCTTTGAAGCGCCTGAAGCGGGCGAAGGCATGGCGGCGCTGGAAGCGTTTCTCTCAGAAGCCGCTCTTAACGCTGGTGACCACGAAGCCGAAGAGTTTGAGGATAGCGTGCAGCTGATGACGCTGCACTCCGCTAAAGGCCTGGAGTTCCCGGTGGTGTTTATTGCCGGTGTCGAGGAGGGGCTATTTCCGCATAAGATGTCTCTGGAAGAGCCGGGCAGGCTCGAAGAGGAGCGCCGGCTGTGTTACGTCGGCGTTACCCGCGCCATGCAGAAACTCTATCTAACCCATGCCGAAACCCGACGCTTGCATGGTAAAGAGGTGTTCCCACGGCCATCACGCTTTTTGCGCGAGCTACCGCCGCACCTACTCGAAGAAGTCCGCCTGCGGGGGCATATTTCACGCCCGGTTACCGCGTCACGTACTTCCTTTGCCCAGCAAAGCATCAAAAGCGACGGCGACATACCCAGCCTGCACGTTGGCCAAGGGGTTGAGCATCCGGTGTTCGGCGAAGGGATTATTCTTAACGCGGAAGGCGAAGGTGCCCGCGCCCGGGTACAGGTCAGCTTTGAAGGCGAAGGGGTCAAATGGCTGGTACTTGGCTTTGCTAAGCTAACGCCACTGTAGCGATAAGTTCGCTCCCCCCATTTTGCAAGCGCCCAGGCGCCGTATAGAGGTCACTATGAAACAACGCTTAAAACGGCTATTTCCAGAAGTGTCTAATGGTTGGCAGGCGCTCAGCGGCTACCAGCGTTTTGAACGCTTAGTTTCGATGGTACTGACCCTCGCCATTGGCGGCGCTGTGCTGGTCGCCATGTACTATCTAGTCATTCATGTAGTGCAGCTGTTGTTTATTCAAAGCCGCGACCCCTTTGACTACCGCGTGTTTCAAGCCTTGTTCGACATGATTCTTACCGTCTTGATTGCCATGGAGTTCAACAACTCCATCATCCGCACAATGACCAGCGGGAAAGGCTTTATTCACGTTGAAATCGTCGTCCTGATTGCCATTATGGCGCTGGTGCGCAAGTTTATGGTGCTGGATATGGAAGTCATCGACCCCTGGCAAATTGGCGCACTTTCGCTTGCAGTCTTGGCGTTAGGCGGCTGCTATTGGCTGGTGCGCCACGGCAACAGCATGAAAGACGTTGCAGATGATTAATCAGGCTTGCGGGCTAAATTCGCTATAAAGCATACTAACAAGCGGACCCGGCGCCCTCAGCGCCCTATAACAACAGTATGATTACTTTTGGAGTTTTGCTCACATGCAACGCCGTAACTTTCTCAAAACCGTTGGCCTAGGTGCCGCCGGTGTCGCTGCTGCCCCTTTTGTAACCCCCTCTAGCGCGCGTGCTCAAGAGACCTATACCTGGGACATGGTCACTTCGTGGCCAAAAAACTTTCCGGCCCTGGGCACCGGTGCGAATGATTTTGCCCGCCGGGTGGAGCAGCTTTCCAACGGCCGTATGCAGATTCGTGTACATGGCGCGGGTGAACTGGTACCTGCCCTGGAAGTATTTGATGCCGTGGCTGCCGGTACCGCTGAAATGGGCCACTCTGCCTCTTACTACTGGCGCGGCAAAGTGGCTGCCTCGCAGTTCTTTACTGCCGTACCGTTCGGCATGAACACCACAGAAATGAACGCCTGGTTGTACCATGGTGGCGGCCAGGAGCTTTGGGATGAGATCTACGCCAATCACAACCTGAAGCCATTTGCCGTGGGCAACACCGGCACGCAAATGGCAGGCTGGTTCAAAAAAGAGATCAACTCGCTAGACGATATGCAGGGGCTGAAACTACGCCTTCCGGGCCTAGCAGGCGAAGCGATGAACGGCATCGGCGTGAGCACCGTCAACATCGCCGGCTCAGAGATTTTCACTTCGCTGCAGACAGGCGCATTGGATGCCGCTGACTGGGTAGGCCCTTATAACGATCTGGCCTTTGGCCTGCACCAAGTGGCTGACTACTACTACACCTCGGTGTGGAACGAGCCAACGGCTGTGCTGGAAGGCACGATCAACCTGGATGCCTGGAATGCGCTCCCTGAAGATCTGCAGGACGTCATTCGCGAAGCCGCCCGCGCGTCTAATCTGGCAATGATTAGTGAATTCGCCTTCCGTAATGCCCAGGCGTTGGAAGCACTGGTCGATGAGCATGGCGTTCAACTGCGCACCTTCCCAGAAGACGTCATGGCGGCACTTTACACCTCGTCACAGGAAGCCATTCAGCGCCAGGTAGACAACGATGAAGAGTCTCGCCGCGTGTATGAGTCTTATTCGTCTTTCCAGAAACTGCTGCGTCCGTTTAGCGACGTCGGCGAATACGCCTATCTCAAGAGCCGCGATAACGTCGCAGGTTAATGAGCCGCTAGACAAGTAAACGACAAGCACGACAAAAGGGCGCCCTAAGCGCCCTTTTGCTATTGTAAGTCAGCTCTTTTGAAGTGAACTAGTCGCTATGCACTGCTCGAATGCGCCCATTATCGTCCAGCGCAACCATCACAAAGCGCGCCTCGGTAACTTTTTGGCGCTCCTCTATGCGTTGCCCATGGGGAGGACGCACCCAGACCTCCACATCAATCTTGATCGAGCTATGACCGATTTCTTGCACCTGGGTGTAAACGCTGACCATTGAGCCAACGCGCACCGGGCTTAAAAAGTCCATGGCTTCAATCGCGACGGTCGCCGTACGACCTCCCGCTTCACGCCCGGCCGCCAGCTCAGCCGCTTGATCCATTTGATTGACCAGCCATCCACCGGGTATATCACCATAAAAATTGGTATCTTGGCGGGAAGCCAGTAATTTTAACGTTAGTTGGCCTTGGGGAGCAGGTACGTCGTCCAAATCGGTTTCCAAAAGAGTCATGAGTTAGTCGCTTAGTCAGTTTATTGTTGTAAACGTTGCAGAGTGGCACGTTGTTTATGCATGTTGCTGCATCGCAACACAAAGGAATGGATTTAGTTAACCATAAGAGGACGCTCGTTTGAATACTCGTTTGACGACTCTTTGCATTAATAGGGGGTTAGCTTCCGCCGTTCGTCGCACCGTACTGAGCGGGGTGGCGTTTATACTGATGCTGATAACGCCCCTGACCTGGGGGCAGCAGCCAGCAGTGATTAGCGGCACCTTGGGCGCAGTGGGCTCCGATACTATGGCGGGGTTAATGCTACGCTGGGGAGAAACCCTCACCACCCGCTATCCTGACGTAAAGCTGCAGTTTCAAGCAAGTGGTTCGGCCAGTGCGCCCACGGCGCTGATGGCTGGTACCACCCGGCTTGGCCCGATGTCTCGTCCGATGACCAGCGAAGAGCGTGATAACTTTATTGAGCGCTATGGCTACCCACCGCTGGAATTAAAAGTTGCCCGTGACGCACTGATTGTGGTCGTACACCGCCATAACCCCTTGCGCGCTCTGACCCGCCAGCAGGTTGATGCGATCTTCTCAACCTCTCTGGCCTGCGGTGGCGAAACGCCGATCAGGCGCTGGGAGCAGCTATCGGCAACCCGTGACTGGTCATTTGGCAGCATTGCGCTGCATGGGCGTAACCTTGCCTCGGGCACCCATGGGCTATTTCAACAGCGGGCGTTATGTGGCGGTTTTTTTCGCAACGACATTAGCGAGCACCCCGGCTCATCGGCAGTGGTCGCGGCCGTCGGCGAATCTGCCAATGCGATGGGCTATGCGGGGCTTAACCACCTCACCCCAGCCGTGCATGCATTGAGTCTGTATAACGATGATGGCATTGCGATACCGCCCAATGAAGCGGCGATACAGGGCGGTGACTACCCACTGTCGCGCTATCTTTACCTCTATGTGAACCTACCGCCGGGGGAGACCTTACCCCCCGCCGAGCAGGCACTGCTCAAGTTGATTATGTCCGATGAGGGCCAGCAGATTGCACGCGCATCCGGCTTTGTACCATTAACCTCCAGTGTCCTTGGCGCACAACAGAGGTGGTAAACCACTGTCATCTAACTGACACATAATTGTCTTAGGGTAGGGATCCTGTCTATGCACTGTTTTTCAACACATCCTGGTTTTTCACTACCTATTGGTCAGCGCTATGATCACCTCGGTTTTGCCATGATATCCACATGACCCTACCTCGGTTAACCTCTTCTCGACAGCCGATTAGGCTATTGCAAGACCGCATGGCCACCGGTTTAATCACCGCTGGCGGCATAGGCGTGCTGTTGGCAATCCTGGCTATTGGTGTCTTTTTAGTGTGGGAAACCCTGCCGCTGCTGGCGATTGGCGATACCTTAGCGCTGGCTAAGCTCTCCCCTCTGGCGTGGGGCACGCTCAAAGCCGCATTAGCCGCACTGCTGTTCGCCATTCCCGTGGCCATGGGGGCCGCCATCTACTCTGCGCTGTTTATGTCAGCGCGCCTGCGCTCGCGGATCAAGCCCGCGCTCGAAATGATGGAGGCGATCCCCGGTGTGGTGGTGGGCTTTATTGCCGGGCTTATTTTGGCACCTTGGGTAGAACGCCACCTCGCCAGCGCTTTGGTGCTGATCATTTGGCTGCCGCTTAGCGCAGCGCTTGCCGGCTTACTCTGGCAGCGGGCCAAAACACGCCTACGCCGACACTTACCGCTCTCCTGGGCAGGTCTCTGGCTTGTTCCCTGGCTCGCTGTAATGGTGGCGCTAGCACTATGGCTCGCGCCCTGGATGGAGCAGCAGTGGTTCGACGGTGATCTACGCCAGTTACTCGACCAGCGCTACGGTATGGATTACGCCACACGTAACGCGCTGATTGTCGGCCTTGCCATGGGCTTTGCCGTTATCCCCAGTATCTATTCACTGGCAGAAGACGCGCTCGCCGATGTGCCTGCTAGCTTAATTGAGGGTGCCCAGGCGATGGGAGCCAGCCGCTGGCAGGCGCTATGGAAAGTGGCGCTAGTGGCAGCGGGCCCAGGTATTTTCTCGGCGATAATGATCGGTGCGGGCCGAGCGGTGGGCGAAACCATGATAGTGCTTATGGCCAGCGGTAATACGGCTCTGTTTAGCGCCAGCCCCTTCGAAGGCATGCGCTCCATGGCCGCGGCTATCGCCATTGAGCTGCCTGAAGCGTCACCCGGTGGCCAGACCTACCATCTGCTGATCTTGGCCGCCCTGGTGCTGTTTATCTTCACGTTTCTGGTCAATACCCTTGCCGAGGTCGTCCGCCAGCGCTTACGCCGCCGCTTCCGTCAGATGGGGGGCACATTATGACCTCTGCGTCCCACACCGTCTCTCGCCGCCGGCGTTTTAGCCGGGTAAATGATGTATGGCCCTGGCTTTGCGCAGCCAGCGTAGCGCTCTCCCTGCTGATGCTGGGCGCCCTACTCACGCTACTGCTGGTACGCGGGCTAGGGCACTTCTGGCCCGCTACGCTGGAAGAGGTCACCCTTGACTCGGGTGAAACCTTTGCTGGTCAAGCTGTGCGCGAAGTCGCGCTGCCCCAGCGAGCAGGGGATGAACGCCTCTACTTTACCGGCAACCAGGATATAGAGGGCGTTCGCTGGCGCTGGGTGGCGATTGATGACATTGCCGAGAGCGCCCAGCCAGACGATTTGATTCGGCTTGATCGCAGCCCCTGGGGTGACTTTATTGGCCGCTTGGTGGCCATTGAGCAGCATGATCAACGCTGGGAGGGGGACGCTGCCTGGCAGCGATTAAACGCTTTATTGGTACTTCCCGCCAGCCAACGCCAGGATAGCCAACTGCTGCTTACCACCGTGGACGGCCAAACCCTGCGCCAACCGCTGGCCAGCGTGGCGAGCGCTCAGGCTCCCAATGCCATGAGCGTCTGGCAGAAAACGCTCGCCTGGGGGGATGCGGTTTGGCGGTTTCTGAGTGAGGGCCCACGGGCCGCCAATACCGACGGTGGCGTCTGGCCCGCGATATTTGGCACGGTGCTGATGGTGATTTTAATGTCGGTGATGGTGACCCCATTTGGGGTGCTGGCCGCTATTTATCTCAATGAAATCGCTCACCAGGGGCGGCTGACCCGGCTGGTACGTATTGGTGTGCGCAATCTGGCGGGCGTTCCGTCGATTGTGTATGGCGTATTTGGTTTGGGAGTGTTTGTTTACGGCATCGGCGGCTCGCTGGATGAGTGGTTTTTCAGCGATACGCTGCCCTCCCCCACCTTTGGCACCGGCGGCCTGTTATGGGCATCACTCACCCTGGCACTGTTGACCCTACCAGTAGTGATTGTGGCAACAGAAGAGGGGCTAGCGCGGATTCCCGAGGCGCAGCGGGAAGGCGCCGTGGCGCTCGGCGCTACGCGCTTAGAGATGCTCACCCGCATTGTACTGCCCATGGCAGCCCCCGCCATGCTGACAGGCGTCATTTTAGCGGTTGCCCGCGCGGCCGGCGAAGTGGCGCCGCTAATGCTGGTTGGCGTTGCTAAGCTGGCGCCTCAAATGCCCATCGATGGTGAGTTTCCCTACCTACATTTAGAGCGCAAGTTCATGCACCTTGGCTATCATTTATTTGATACCGCCTTTCACGGCGAAGATGTGCAGGCTGCCATACCGCTGGTTTACGCCACGGCGCTACTTTTAGTGTTAATTGTGCTGGTGCTTAACCTAACTGCCATATTTCTGCGTCATTATCTTAGGCGTCAACGGGGAAACGAATGCTAGCGTCATTACATTCAGCCAATACCTCTCAGGCACCAGTGGCGCACTTTTCGTCCGAGCACAGCTGCCTGAGTATCGATCACTTTAGCCTCGCCTATGCGGGGAAAGAGGCGTTGTGCGAGCTAACCCTCAGCGTTCCCCGGCATCGTGTAACGGCCTTTATCGGCCCGTCAGGTTGCGGTAAGTCGACGCTGTTACGGGCAATTAACCGCTTGCACGATCTTAATGAGTCAGTCACCCACAGCGGCCAAATCACGCTGGAGGGGCAGGATATTCATGACCCGCAAATGAATGTGACTGAGCTGCGGCGACGTGTCGGGATGGTGTTTCAAACGCCCAACCCCTTCCCCATGTCGATCTATGAAAACGTGGCCTTTGGGCTACGACTGCAACAGCGCATGCCCAAGCGCAAAAGAGACGACATTATTGAGTGGGCACTAACTTCCGCCGCTCTGTGGGATGAGGTGAAAGACCGCCTACACCGTTCCGCTTGGCAGCTTTCCGGTGGCCAACAGCAGCGTCTGGTGATCGCCCGCACCTTAGCAATACAGCCCGACGTGCTGCTGCTTGATGAGCCAGCATCAGCGCTAGACCCGATTTCAACCCTCAAAATTGAGGAATTGATCCGTAACCTCAAGTCGGAGCTGACGCTGATCCTGGTCACCCACAATATGCAACAAGCGGCGCGCGTATCGGATTACACCGCCTTTTTGCATCAAGGGGAGCTGGTTGAATACGGCCCTACCGATCAGGTCTTCACCAACCCCCGTTTGCAACGCACTGAAAACTACATCACCGGCCGTATTACCTAGGCCTTAGCAACTGAACCGTCAGGAGTGCTCCATGGATATTACTAGCGACTCTCACAGCCAGCATATCTCTCGCCAGTTCAACCAGGAGTTGGAAGAGCTGAAAACCCACCTGATGGCCATGGGCGGTCTGGTGGAAAAGCAAGTGCAGGATGCCGTCTTTGCCCTACTGGAAGGCGATACCCGGTTAGCCGAGCAGGTGCGTGACAATGACCGCCAAGTCAACGATCTGCAGCTGCAAATCGACGATGAATGCACCCGCGTACTGGCGCGCCGCCAGCCTGCTGCTTCCGATTTGCGTCTGGTGCTGGCCGTCATCCGCGCCACCTCAGACTTAGAGCGCATTGGCGATGAAGCCAGTAAAATCGCCCGCAACGCCCTGCTCCTGAGCGAAAGTTCTAGCACCATTCGTGGCCTAGTAGAGGTGCGTCATATCAGCGAGCACGTACGTAAAATGCTGCGCGATGCGCTTACCGCCTTTGCCCGCTTTGATACCGACCTGGCTATGCAGGTCGTACGCGAAGACGAGCTGGTAGATGACGAGTACAGCAGCGCTATGCGCTCGTTAATGACCTTTATGATGGAAGACTCACGCTCTATAACGTCAGTACTCAGCATCATGTGGGTACTGCGCGCACTGGAGAGGGTAGGCGACCACGCCGACAACCTTGCTGAGTACGTAGTCTATCTCGTCAAAGGCCTGGATATTCGCCATAGCGACACCGACGAACTGGATCCACAGGTGCTAAAAAAGTCTTGACCTGATGGGGCTTTCCTCCTGCAATACGTCCAGGCTGCCACGCGGCCTGGACGTTGGAATCACGAGGAGCTCACCCAAATGCTGGATGCTGTCACTGCGCTTAGCCGAGGTACACGCTGTGTGTATCAGCCGGGGATGCGCCGCTATGTTTTTCTGCCTATTCTGGTCAACCTGATTGTCTACGTGAGCATGTTCAGCTTTGTACTCAACCGTTTTGATGGCTGGCTCGCCCACTGGATGGACATGGTACCCGTCTGGCTGGATTGGCTATCCTGGCTTATCTGGCCGCTTTTTGTGATTAGCCTGTTGGTAGTAGTGTTTTTTACCTTCACGCTGGTGACCAGCTTGATTGCAGCCCCTTTTTACGGCTTTTTGGCCGCCAAAGTTGAAGTTCAAGCCACTGGCCGTGAGCCCATTGATGACCGAAATCTGACCAAAACAGCCATCGATGCTGTGGGACGCGAGTTTGTTAAGCTCGCCTACATTCTGCCCCGTGCCGCAGGCCTATTTCTACTTAGCTGGATTCCAGGCGTGAATATCGTTGCTCCGCTACTCTGGGCGCTGTTTTCTGCCTGGGTGATGGCAATCACTTATCTAGACTACCCAATGGATAACAACAAGGTAACGTTTGCCGATATGCGCCAACGGCTCTCAAAGCGCTGGTGGCAAAGCCTCACCTTTGGGGGGTTAGTGACCTTAATTACCTGGATTCCGCTGGCCAACCTGTTTTTGATTCCCGGCGCCGTAGCGGGTGCCGTACTGCTGTGGGATGACCATTATAGAGACGTACGTAGTGACAAACGTGACGATGCACGTGGCATTACACCGCAGTAGGTGCTTATTACTCAGCTACGCCACCTTGCTACCTTTATGTTTTATTAGGCTATCCTGGACTCAATCGACAACAAAGGAATCACCGCATGATAAAACCGATGGCTTGGCTGGGTGGCATACTATTGATTGGCGCTATGTCTATTTCGATGACATCTATGACGCTAGCCCACGACGTAAAAACAGAGACTCTGCGCGTTGCGCACCCCTTCGCTACGCCAACCCCGCCGGGTGCGGTAAACGGCGCCGCCTACCTTGATATCACCGCCGTTTCAGGTCCCGTCACCCTGGTTGGCGCAAGCAGCCCTGCAAGCAGCAACGTTGAGCTGCACGATATGCAAATGGACGGCGATATGATGCAGATGCGGCATGTGGATGAGGTTCGTGTCGAGGCAGGGGAGACTTATACCATGCGCCCTGGTGGCGGCTTTCACTTAATGCTGATTGGCTTAACCGAGCCGCTGAAGGAGGGTGAGCGGTTTCCCCTCACGCTCACCTTCGCTGAACAAGGTGACGTAGACATCGAGGTCTGGATACAGAGCGCCCAAGATGGTAGCGAAGCTGCTGATGGGCATCACCACTGATGTCGGTTGCTTTTTTTAATACATAGCAAAAACCCCGCTGAAGCGGGGTTTTTAGCGAGCAACGATTACATTAGCAGTTACACTTATTCTATTATTTACCAGTCTGTGCTATTGCCTTCATCTCGGTTGAGCTCGCCGGGGCTGTAACCCTCGCGACGAGTTGCAGCGCCTTTTTCATTACTAGAAGCGCGACTGCTGGATGGAGAGAAGTCCAAACTATCCCCTTCATCACGGTTCAATTCGCCCGCAGCAACATGATCAGGTTTGGAGGCTGCATGTGTCTCAGGCTTGCCGATGATACCGGGATCAGCGGAACGATCTTGATTCAACTCGATGGAAGATTGTGCCATTACCAGGGGGCTCGCAATCAGACCAATAGCAAAGCCTACTAAAGCGGCTTTTCTGCTCATCTCTTTCACTAACATGACGTTCTCCACATTATGACTGGGTTCTGCTCAATGATAATCACAACGGCCATTACACATTATTTAAGCACTTAAAATGCCAAAATATAAATATTAATAATTTCTTTATCAAAATCAATTAATTACTTAAAATATATTGCATACAACAAAAACTAGCGCTATCATTTCTTGGAAAAGATGATTGTGTATCAATTGCACATGAGGCGTTTTATTCACATTTAAACGCTCGCCTTCCTCATCGGCTAAGCATGAAACGAACAGGTATGACAGATAAGAGATCCACAAATTGCAACGAGTAGCGCGGCAGAAATGGCTAGAGAAGGTTAGCAAACAGAGCTTGAGTACCACAAAAAATTAGACCCCGCATCAGCAGGGTCTAAGGACACAAGATATTGACAATGACTAGCGCTGGCTTCCTTTCCGTTTGCGGGACTCCAACCTTGGAATTTAACCCTGACCAACGCTCTGATTGTCTTTTGATTCATTCCTTGAATCGATGTGCATCCCTATCGATGTGACACGCTCCTGCGTGTTTAGCTCACACCTTTATCGTAATATATTTTCTCAATATTGCAAATATTTGTTACCAAACGTTTCCATCACCTACGTCTTGGGTCAAATCTTTTGCTGTGTACTCCGCTTGAGCGCTAGTGCGATGCGACTCTGCCTTGATGACTAGAGGGCGGTCGCCTTCGTCATACATCAAATCAGAGGGGCTAAATTCAGCCTGACCCGAGGTATGATGTGATTGAGCTTGAATAGGCTCATCGTCAACGGTCAGATCTCGATTTGCTTCGATGGACATATGGGCAAAGGCAAGCGGGCTTGCCAGCAAACCAAAAGAGAGACCTACAACGGCTGCTTTTTTAACAAATTCGTTAAACATACTATTTACTCCTGGTGACCGTTTGATACCGCTGAAGTGAAGTGAGAAGGGCTCTCTGGCCAGGTCTCACTGCGGCTAGCTTCACTGCCTCTAGATAGCATATGTAATGCCAACTCTCTTATTAAAATAAAATATTGATATAAATCAATATCTTAATATAAATATATTGCGCGCAACAATACACTGCTAAAAACAAAAGCACGCTAATTACATGAGCACTAATGACACATGCGCAAAATTGTCTGTGCCTTAATGACACACTCATCAAAATCAAAGGCTCGATACCAACAGAGCGCTACGGCATCGATTCATAAAAAACAAGCAATAGCACTGGATAGAGAGGCGCAAAGGAAAGATCGGCGGAAAAGATAAGGAAGAAAGTAGCGGGAGATAAAGCGAGGGGTAAAAGTAGGCAGCAAAAATTAGGCCCCGCATTGCGGGGCCCGATATCAGAATTGGCTATAGGTAATATCTAACGCTAGCTTCCACTCCTTGTGCGGGGCTCCAACCTTGGAATTAACCCTGACTAGTGTTCTGATTGCCTATTGATTCATCCGTGAATCTGAAAAGCATCCTTGCTTTTGTAACATCCTGTTAATCGCTTATTCATCCTCTGAAAATGCTTTAATGATATCTAAAGGGTCATTGATAATTAGCTACCACTATTTTCTTCTTCAAGCTCATCCTCGTCATACTCAGCATCGTCTGAGTGACTGCTTGATTGCGGATCCATGTCGCTGGCGCCATCACCTTCGTCATGGGTTAAATCATCAGCCATATCTGTTGTGTCATTGCCGGTTGAGCTGCCGGTACCTTGGGAATCCATCGGCTGCTCATCAGCAGTAATACCTTGGTTTTCATCAATCGCCGAATTTTCATCGGTTTGTGCAAAAGCTAATGGGCTTGCTATCAGACCAAAAGATACACCTAAAATGCCAGCTTTCTTGAGAAAATCCTTGGACGTCATATCCTACCTCCGATCGCTGTTTAATACCGCTTAATAAAGAAAGAAGGGCCTACTGAGAAGCCAGCAATTCCTGCGGTCATCTTCCTTAATCAATACTTTGCAGAAGGCATGCCAAAAACTGAAATATAAAATTAAAAACATAAAAATCAGCAGTTTAATTAAAAAAGATAGGCCAAAAAGACATCAGCTGAGTCACTACACAACGCTTTAATCTGTATAAAAATGACACATGAGTAAGCTTTACTAACCTTGCATGCCAATATTGCACACTTCTACAAATATTATGCGATGGGACATTTTGCTAATTTAAACGAGACGCGAGGAGGGGAAGGCGCAGCGAAACAACGCACCCTTGCCGGGGAGGGACTCAATTTGTAGTTGTGCATCGTGACGCAACAGAACGTGTTTAACGATCGCCAATCCTAAACCTGTGCCACCAGTCGCAGTGCTGCGCCCCTTATCAACACGGTAAAAGCGTTCAGTGAGTCGGGGAATATGAACGGGATCAATCCCTTCACCGTTATCTTCCACATCGATATAGCCGCCGCCAGTAGCGCTAGCTTTCCAGCGCAGGGTGATTTGGCTGCCTGCTGGCGTATAGCGAACCGCATTAAAGGCAAGGTTAGAGACGGCGCTGCGAATTTCCTGTTCACTGCCTAACAGTCGGGCATCGCTCTCAAGGGCGACGGTAATGGTATGACGTTGATGCGATAGGGCCAGCGCATCATCGCAAACGCTTTGCAGTAAAGGCTCCAGTGACAGCGGGTGATGGTCTTTACCGCCCTGGTCAATCTCCAAGCGCGAGAGCAGCAATAAGTCGTTGACCAGATTCTGCATCCGCTGGGTCTGTTCCTGCATTTGCTGAATACTACGTCCCAAGCGTGGCGGAAGCTGGTCGGAGATATCACTGTAGGTTTCTAAATAGCCAGAGAGAACGGTCAGCGGCGTACGTAACTCATGGGAAACGTTAGCGACAAAGTCGCGCCGCATCTGCTCAAGGCGATGCAAGCGCGTGATATCGCGAGCCATCACCAAGCGCTCGTCGTCACCGTAGAGGGTAATTTGATATTGCAGGATTCGCCGCTCATCAATCGGCGAGGTGAGCGTTAACGGCTCACTGTAGTTACGCGCATTAAAGTAGCTGATAAAGCCTGGGTCGCGCAGCAGGTTGGTAATGTGTTGACCACGATCATGGGCGGTTTGTAGCCCCAACATGGCGGTGGCGGCGCTATTCCACCATTCCAGATCACCGTGGCGATCAAGCATGACCACGCTATCACGCATTGCTTCAGACGACTCTTGGATACGCGCCAAAGTAGCCCGCAGACGGCTTTGGGTGATTCGCTGACTTTTTTGATAGCGGTATAAACGATCGAATAGCTCGCCCCACATCCCGCTAGCGGCAGGTGGCTCATCGTTAGGGTGGAGAGTGAGCCATAGGTAGAGCTCGCGTAACTGTCGCAAGTGGTAAAACAGGCATCCCGCAAGCCCTGCTGCGAGCCCCAGCCCAGCCGAGCCCAACAGCCAGCCCAAGCAAGTGCCCAGCGTGGCCAGCCACGCTATTCGCCACAGCTCACGACTCCATAAACGCACATTTACACCCGTGCAGAGAAACGGTAACCGGTACCCCGAACCGTTTGGATCAGGTTTTGATGCACGTCACCCAGCGCTTTACGCAAGCGGCGGATATGCACATCAACCGTGCGCTCTTCAACGTAAACATTGCCGCCCCACACTTGGTCAAGCAGTTGGCTGCGTGTGTAAGCACGCTCTTGATGGGTCATAAAAAACTGTAGCAAACGATACTCGGTGGGGCCCATTTCCAGCGCTTTGCCGTGGGCGCTTACCCGGTGGCTCACCGGATCAAGCAGTAGGCCGTTAATCTCAATCGGGTCTTCAACACCACGCGGTGTCGCACGGCGCAGCACCGCTTTTAGCCGTGCCACCAACTCCCGGGGTGAAAAAGGCTTGGTGATATAGTCATCGGCACCGGCTTCAAGCCCCTGAATTTTATTATCCTCTTCGCCTTTCGCGGTGAGCATAATAATCGGGATTTCGGCGGTGGTTTCTTCACGCTTTAGGCGTCTTGCCAGCTCAATACCGCTAGTGCCGGGCATCATCCAGTCCAGCAGCAGTAAATCGGGTTGGTGGTCGACCACCATGGCATGGGCATCCTGGGCGTTATCCGCTTCGAGCACGCGATAGTCAGCCATTTCCAGCGCTACCGCGATCATCTCGCGAATCGACGCCTCATCATCGACAATCAGAACGGTCTTGGCGGTCATACCAGAGCCTCACGGTGTTCAAAGAAACTAGTCCAAAGATAAACAGTTCAAAGATAAACAGTTCAATGACATGTCAGTGACGATAACACCATGACTTGATGACAATTATATGACATTCATAGAAATTAGCCCGCCGCAGGCCACCAACTTAGTGCGATACCGGCAAAAATCAGCAGTCCCGACCAGTGATTATTGAGAAACGCCTGGAAGCAAGCATTCCGCTCCTGAGCGTGAATTAAGCACTGCTGATGTAGGAAAGTCGCCGCCATTGCCGCTAGCGCTAACCAGAAGAAACCACCTAAACCAACTCGCCAACCTACCCAGGCCAGCAACCCCAGGGTGGCTACCTGGAGTAAGCCGATAATCAAACGATCCGCATTTCCGAACAGCACGGCCGTCGATTTAATGCCAATTTTTAAATCATCGTCGCGATCGACCATGGCGTATTGGGTATCGTAGGCCACTGTCCAGCACACATTAGCGCAGAATAGCAGCCATGCTTCCAGCGGCACGTGGCCGAGCACGGCGCCAAAAGCCATCGGTATTGCCCAGGAAAACGCCGCGCCCAGCACCACCTGAGGAAAGTGGGTATAGCGCTTCATAAACGGATAAATAATCGCCAGCAACACCCCGCCCAGCGAGAGCAGTACTGTAAACCAGTTAGTCAGTAATACCAGAATAAACGCAGCGGCCACCAGGGCGATAAACAGTAGTTGGGCTTCGGTTTCGCTGATACGGCCTGCCGCTAGCGGACGATGTTTTGTGCGTTTCACATGGCCGTCAAAGTGGCGATCCGCATAGTCATTGACCACACAGCCCGCGGCACGCATCACATAAACGCCGGCCACAAAAATCAGCAGCACATTTCGCCCTGGTACACCTTCCGCAGCTACCCATAATGCCCACAGCGTCGGCCACATCAAAAGCCATGTGCCTATCGGCCGATTCAAGCGCATCAGCTGTAAAAAATCTGCCACGCGAGCCCATCCCTTCGGCCGCAACAGTGAACGATCCATGCTTACCTCACGAAGAATAAGATGCAGGCGCTAGCCTAGCGCGAAGGCAGGCCAAGATCATCCGCCATCGCCGTCAAAAAATACTCTTGCACTAATAACGACAGACTGCCGTGCTTACAGCCGTGATAAAAAACGGAGCGCCTTCCCCAGGCACAGCCTTCCTGTATGCCGTTGACGCTAGCAAACAGGGGGGAATGATTCGTGACTTCCAACGGCCCACGCACTAAACCCGGCTGGCGAAATAGCCAACTACCTAGCGAGCGCTCGCCCAGGCACTCTAGCCGTTGGCCCTTTACCTGTGAGAGCGGAGCGACCGAGCGCGCTACCACCCACGGCGTTTCATCTAAGCACAACGCCACTTCCCGCAGCCAAGCGTAACGCTTGGCATCAATGCTCAGCGCCTGAGCCTCATCTTGGCGCGGCCAACCGATGCCCTGGCGCAGCAGCCGTACTCGAAACGGCTTGTCGCCACCTGCGACCATTAAGCGGGCGGTTAACGAGTCGGTGGAGGCAACCCACTGCCACCAGGAAGCACTCATCGCAGGCCGCGCCGCATCAATCGGGCGCCAGCGGGAAAATAGAGGAGTTTGCCGAAAAGCAGCAGCCGTCACCGAGTTCTCCAGGGCAATTAACGGGTTGGCTAGTGTAACATGGGCACTGAAAGGCTTTTGTTTCAGCGACTTTTTTAACGACTCGGTTTAGCGCCTCTTTTTTCGCAACCTTATTTAGCAACTTTTTTGGTGTCTGCATGCCCGCAACCCAAACACAGAAAACGTCTTCGCACGCTGAGCTGGTGATTATTGGCACTGGTATGGCAGGCATTGGCCTTGCCCGGGCCTTGCGCCGCCAGGGGGATCAACGCTCAATCATGCTGGTGAGCGCCGACAGCGGCGATGACTACAGCAAGCCGTTGCTCTCCACCGGCTTCGCCAAGGGCCTCGCGCCCGAACAATTAGCCCAGCGCAGCGCGACTGACCTGGGTGAAGAGCTAAATGCCCATATGGTTATCCACACCCAGGTAACCGCACTGAATGTGGATAACCAAACAATTCTTCTTGAAGACGGCATGGTGCTCGGCTACGACGCACTGGTACTGGCCACTGGCGCTGCACCCCGGGTGCCCTTCAGCATTGAGCCCAGCATAGCCCAACGCTGCTTTACCATTAACGACCTAGACGACTACCGCCGCTTTCACACGGCGCTAGGCCAGGGCCCTGCACGGGTGGCGATTGTTGGCGCAGGGCTGGTCGGCTGTGAATTTGCCAACGACCTCCACGCTGGCGGACATCGCGTCAGACTCATTGCCCCAGAAGGAACCCTACTTCCTCGCTTGCTGCCACCGCCCTTAGGGAACGCCCTAGGCGATGCCTTTAGCGAAGCAGGAATCCATCTTCACCTTGCACGTTCGATTGATTCGATAGCGGCCGAAAACGGTGAAGACATCGTATTGCGCCTGGATAACGGCGACGCTGTCAGCGCTGATCTCGTGTTGATGGCAACCGGCCTTACACCCCGCACGGCACTTGCCGAATCGGCTGGTTTAAACGTATCACCTAGCGGTATAGTCGTTGACCGTCAGTTACGTACATCGCACCCCAATATCTACGCCCTGGGCGATGCAGCCTGCGTAGACGGTGTTAATGCCATGTACGTGCAACCGCTACAAGCCAGCGCTAAGGCGCTGGCGGCAACCCTTGCAGGCGCGCCCACTCCGGTTAGCTTCGGTGCTTGGCCGATAGTGGTTAAAACGCCGCTGCTGCCAGTAGTGGCCTACCCGCCAACGAACACGCCTGAGCGCTGGCGAATTGAAGGCGAAGGCGGTGATATCAGTGCCTTGGCTGAAAATAAAGACGGTCGTTTGATTGGTTTTGCGTTGACAGGCGGCTGCGTGAGAAGGAAAGTGGAGCTTTCCAGAGCAGCACCTGCGCTGCTAGGCTGATTTTCGTCGCGTTCACGACTAGGCTAGAGAAGCTAACCTAATCGGCTACGCACCCAACAACATGCATTTGTTTGATGTTTGATTTCTTTTAAAAAGGGGAGATTCCTTATGCGCAAACCTGAACTCGCTGCAGCCATCGCTGAAAGTGCCGACCTGTCCAAAGATAAAGCCGGCCAAGTGCTGAACGTTATTCTGGATGAGATCACCAACAGCGTTGCTAAGGGCGAAGATGTCGCTCTGATTGGTTTTGGTACCTTCACGGTACGTGAGCGCGCAGCACGTACCGGCAAAAATCCGCAAACCGGTGCCCCGTTGCAGATTCCGGCCAGCAAAAACGTTGCCTTTAAGCCAGGCAAAGGACTTAAGGACGCCGTTTCCTAATGAAGCTCAAGCTGACGCTGTGGCTGCTGGGCGTAATGCTCAAACGTGCCCTGCGCCGCAAGCCGCGCTTTCGTGAACAGTTAGAACGCATGCGCGGCCTGGACTGGGGGATTGCCACGGAAGATCTAAGTATTGCCCGCCACTACCGGATGACGCCGAAAAGTATCAGTACCGGCAAAGGGCTGCCTGTAGACTTAGATCTTGAGCTACGCTTCCGTGATCAGAATACCGCCTTGAAAGTGCTCAAAAAGCCAACCCAGCAGGCCTTTCTCGACGGCATGATAAACGGCGACGTGCGCTTAGTGGGTGATTCCGCCGATATGAATAAGCTGCAAAAACTACTCAAGTATTTGTAGCGGTTTACAATTGGCATAGGGTAGCGGCTTAGATTAAATAAATTTAGGCTAAAACAAGGTAGAGGTATAAAAGCTATCGATGGACATACCTCATCAACGCCTCGTTTACTTTCGCGTTACCCTTGAGTCTGGCTCCGTGCGCCGCGCAGCGGCGCGCTTGGATATCGCTCCCTCGGCGGTAAGCCGGCAAATTGCTTTGCTGGAAGAAGCCTTGGGAGCGACGCTTATGGAGCGTCAGCGCGACGGCATTTCGCCTACTCCGGTAGGCGAAATGCTGCTTGAGTACTGCGAGCGCCGCGGCGCCCTTGATGAAGGGTTTATTGCGTCACTTGAATCCTACCAGCGCATGGAAACCGGCAAGATATCACTTACCGTCGGTGAAGGGTTTGTCAGTGACCTAGTAGCATCCCCACTGCATGAATTTACCCAACGCTATGCGGGCATTCAGCTCGATATCCATACCGCAGGCACCTCGGGCATTATTGACGCCATTGTCGGCGATCACAGTCATATCGGCTTGATGTTCCATGAGCGTACCCATCCCCAGCTGCGTTTCTGGTCATCTACTCCTCAGCCACTCATGGCCATTCTACCGCCTGACCACCCCTTAACCAGCCAAACGTTACCGCTCACGCTTACCCAGCTTAGCGACCTGCCCATGGCCATGTGGGACACCACCCATGGGGTACGTCAAATGGTCGACCAAGCATTTCAGCAGTCACGCATAGTCCCGCGCATGGCGATGAACACCAACTCAATGGTGATTCTGGCCCAATATGTGCGCAGCGGCATGGGCATTACCCTACTGCCCGCCTTTGCCGTCGCCCACGATTTAGAGCTCGGTACGTTAGTGGCGCGCCCGGTAGATAATCCGCTTTTTCAGCGCTCCCAGGCCCACATGGTCACGCGCGTAGGCCGCCAACAGCCCAAGGCCAGCATTCTGCTGCTACGCCACCTGCAGCGCTGGATGCAGGCGTTCCGCGATGTGAATTAGCGCGCAGTCGCAGGCAGCCCCACCACTGTCGCTCCAGCGTTTACGCTTTTTGTGACAATGGCGCCAGCACCGATTCGCGCGCCCTCACCAATTTCAATATTGCCGAGTACAATGGCGTTTGCACCCAAAAAAGCCTTCCGCCGTATTTTGGGGTGGCGATCACCTTGAAGCTTACCCGTGCCCCCTAATGTGACCCCCTGAAAAATAGTGACACCATCTTCCACCACGGCTGTTTCGCCAATAATAATGCCCACACCATGGTCGATAAAGATGCCTTTACCAATGCGTGCAGCAGGGTGTATGTCCACACTAAAGGTACAGCTACAGCGAAACTGCAAGTAGCTCGCCATACTTTTCTTATCCGTTGTCCACCAAACATGACTGACACGATGACACTGCAGTGCCCGATAACCAGAAAAATAGAGCAACGGTGTAAAAGGCTCTGGGATGGCGGCATCTTCTTTTAGTAACACCCACAAATCATCCAGGGCAGACTCAACGATCAGCGGGTTTTCCGTAAGCACAGCGCGTATCTCAGCCAGTGCAGATGCATATGATATATGGGTAGATGAAAGCGTCCCGGCGATAACGACGGCAAGTGCCGAAGCAAAGTCGCTATGATCAAGCAAAGCATTGCGGTAAAAATCAGCTAATAGCGGCTGCGAGCGTGATGCTTCAAGGGCGGCTGTCTGAATCTCCCGCCAAAGCGCGCCATGGTCATTAAAGGCGTGGGCGCCTAAATCTGAGGTCGCGGTCATTATTAGTGTTCTCACACGGTGGTTTGAGAAAAACGCAGCACTGTTCCACCTAACACCTCCGGCGGTATATCAGCCTCGTGTGCGTTCAGTGACACAAAAGGTAGCGAGTGCTCCTGCCAGTGGCTCATCGCCACGGCCATATCTTCACAGGCCAGTGTCAGCGCCACTGCTCTGGCGGGCTCTGACGGAAGCCCTGCCAACCCCTCAAAGTGCTCGCTTATTGCCCAGTCGTTTAATAAATGGCAAACCCCTTTCTCGGTGTGAATTTTAAAGCCTCCCATCTGCGTTTGAATCGCGTCATCGCCATGGATTCGACGAAAGTGCTCCACATCTCGAACAGGGCTATCTGACACATACCAAATAGCGGTAATAGACGTCGCCGTATTGGCGTGCCGCTCAAGAGTGGGGTCTGTGCGAAACAGCTCTGGGCGCAATTGCTGGCAAAGAAACTGGGTAAGAAATGGATGCTCAGGGTCATGGAGGATATTTAACGCTACGCCCACTTCTATATCCCCACTGGAGAGATGCGCCATACGGCGAAACTCAATAGGCGAGTTGCCTTCAAAACCACGCGCAGTCAACAGCGCATGATCCGTCGACATTGCTTCACTTTCTAATGCCACCATGGCGATCCCCTCGCCAATGGCTAAGCGTTCTTCAACCACTTTTGCAAATTGAAAGCCATTGCTATCCCGATAAGCCGTTAGCTCTGGATGGGCAATACCAATCAACTCAATAAAATTGTTGTGTAAAAACAGCAAGTGGTTATCGGTACCCCAGGGGTGGCTGTGGCGCGGATTGAGGGTAAAACCCAATGCTGCCGCGCGCTCGGCTGCCACATCTAAATCGGCTACCGCGACTAAGGGATGATCAATGCCAAAGCTCATTGCAGTAACTCCTCACGATGCTGGAGCGAAACGCTCCAGCAAATTAGATCAATATCCTCAGGTGTCATGGGGCAATCAGCCAACGCCGCTACCGTAACCAAACGCCACGCTGGCTTCGGGGGCGGTTTCCACCCAGACGCTTTGCGGCACCGTGTATTCGCGCAGGCCATCCAAGCCGCTGGAGCGGCCGAAGCCGCTATCACCAAAGCCACCAAACGGCGACATCACGCTGATCGCCTTGTAACTATTGATCCACACCGTGCCAGCTCGCAGTTGCCCGGCTACGCGATGCGCCCGCGCTACGTCCTGGCTCCAAACGGCGCCAGCCAAGCCAAAGCGGGTCTCGTTGGCGAGTTGAATGGCCTCAGCTTCACTGTCGAAGACCATCGCCACCAGCACCGGGCCGAACACTTCTTGTTGAGCAATCTCCATCTCCGGCGTGACATCGACCAGCACGGTAGGGGCGATAAAATAGCCCTGAGCCTCATCAGGTAACCCCTCTGGCCGTTTACCGCCCGTTAGCAGCCGCGCGCCAGCGGCTACTGCGGCGTCGATCATGCGGGTGACCTGCTCAAATTGGCGACGATTCTGCAAAGGTCCCATGCGGGTCGCTTCATCGCTAGGCAGGCCCACCGCAATCTGCTCCGCCGCCCGCGCCAAACGGCTGGTGACTTGCTCAAACACCGGGCGCTCAATCAACAGCCGTGAGCCCGCCACACAACTCTGGCCAGCAGCGGCAAAAATGGCCGCCTGGGCACCCGCGACGGCTTCATCGAGCTTGGCATCGGCAAACACGATATTGGCGGACTTGCCCCCCAGCTCTAACACGCTGGGTACCAACCGCCTCGCGCCCGCTTCAGCAATCATGCGGCCACTCTGGGGAGAGCCCACGAATACCAGCTTGCTGATGGCGGGGTGATCGGTCAGCGCTGCGCCGGTCGACTTGCCCAGCCCATTGACGATATTGATCAACCCCTTAGGAAGCCCGCCGCTTTCGAGTAGCTTGGCAATCACCACCGATGAGAAGGGCGTTAGCTCAGAAGGCTTCAGTACTACGCCGTTACCGGCCGCAATAGCCGGGGCCAACTGCCAGGCACAGGTGAACATCGGGGCATTCCAAGGGGTAATCTGCCCCACCACGCCGTAAGGTACATGGCGCACATAGTTAAGATGTGAGGTAGGCACTGGAATCACTTCGCCGTGCTGCTTGTCGCACCAGCCCGCGTAGTACTCGAACATCTCGCGTACTTTGTCTACTTCAGCCCGGCAGTCACGAATCGGCTTACCGGCCACCACACTTTCCAGCTGAGCCAGCGCCTCTTCATGGCCCGCCAGGCCGCGTATGGCTGCATTCATGCGCCGTCCGCGTTCGCTGGCGGTTAGCGCCATCCATTCACGTTGGCCTCGCTGTGCCGCTTGGGTGGCACACTCAATCAGTCCAGCACCCGCATCGCGATAGTTCACCAGTGTTTCGCCGGTGGCCGGATTGGTCAGGGTGATCACGTCCTCCTCTCCTGCCGCTAGACCGCCATCAATCCAGTTACTCAGCAGTGTGGTGGCCGTTAATCCAAAACCTTCGAGCAGCGAAGTAAGGTGATCTTGGGCATGTTGGCTAAGTGCGTTCATTACTGCTCCTCCGCCTGGCTGGCACGCGCTAATATCGGCGTGGTGATATGGTTAAAGTCATCTCTATCGCTTGGTTGTTCAGGGTTCGCGTGCCAGGCATCGACCACGGCTTGTAACAGCGGCGAGGGGATATCCAGCTGCTCAGCGGCATCCCGGGCCAGACGTAAATCCTTACGCATAAGACCAGTGGTAAAGCCTGAATCGAAACGCTCACTCAACACCCACTCTGGGAAGTTCACCTCGCTGACCGCGCTGCGCCCAGAGCCACTGTTAAGGCCCGCCAAGCAGGCCGCGGGGTCAACGCCCGCCTTGGCTGCCATAGCAACGGCTTCGGCGGTGGTTAACAAGTGCGCGGCACAGAGGTAATTATTGGCAAGCTTGACCACATGGCCGCTGCCCGGGCCGCCCACATGGGTACGCTTGGCCGACATGGCTTCCAGCATCGGTAATACCCGTTCGATAGTGCTTTCATCGCCTCCCAACAGCATCCCCAGCTTGCCGCTGGCAGCGCCTTTCGGGCCGCCGCTGACCGGGGCATCTAACCATAGAAGGCCCGCTGCGGTTACTTTTTCGGCCAGTTCACGAGTCACGGCAGGGTCACTGGTGGAGGTATCGACAATCACGCTACCTTTCGGCGCAAGGTCAAGCAGGCTTGGCGATTGCTCAATCACCTCGCGCACATGAGCAGAGGTGGGCAACGACAGCAGGTAAACGTCACTTGCGGGTAGTTCTTCGGGAGCCACAACGGTTAATCCTTGAGCAGCAAGACGCGACCGCGCTTGCTCAAATACATCGCTACCCGTTACTTCAAACCCTGCTGCTTTGAGGGTGAGCGCCATATTGCCGCCCATCTGCCCCAAACCAATGACCACGATCGATAACGCTGTTGTTGAGGACACCATAGTTGAAGAGATCCTAGTTGAAGACATCGTAAATGCTCCTTGAACGCCCTGTTGAGTATGAAGACGCCATGTTCGGGGTAGACGCTCCCCTACCCAGTGGGCATCAGAGAGCGAATAACGCTTGTTGTTAAGAAATTGTTGTTAAGAAAAAGGTGACGATTTAGACGAGCAGTGCCCTTGCCAGCTCCACCCAGTAGCGCACACCCAACGGCAACAATGCATCGTTGAAATCATAGTGCGGATTATGAAGCGAAGCGGATTCCTCGCCATTGCCCATCCAGATATAGGCACCTGGGCGCTCGGCCAGCAGGAACGAGAAGTCCTCAGACGCCATGCT
Source organism: Vreelandella sedimenti (assembly GCF_013416325.1). Taxonomy (GTDB): domain Bacteria; phylum Pseudomonadota; class Gammaproteobacteria; order Pseudomonadales; family Halomonadaceae; genus Vreelandella; species Vreelandella sedimenti. The sequence continues at coordinate 148,540 of NZ_JACCGK010000004.1, read as the reverse complement.
TGGCGGCGGATTGCGAATCACGTTGTCGCTGCCAAGCAAGTTTTCGAGCACCGTAGCGCACTGCTGGGCGTGTTCAGGGGTATTGATAGTGGCGGGGTAGCAGCGCTGATAGTCCAGCTCAACGGTTAAACCGTGAAACTCCGCCAAGCTGGCAATCGCCTGCTTAAAGCGTGCCTCCAGGTGCTCTTTAAGCGCCATATCAAAACAGCGCAGCGTGCCGCGAAGCGCCACCTGTTCGGGAATCACATTGAAGGTATCCCCCGCGTTAATACTGGTAATACTCAGCACGGCAGATTTGTCCGGCGGCGTTTCACGGCTCACTAGCCCTTGCAGTTGGCTGATCAGTTGGCAGCTCGCCAAAACCGTATCAGTACCTAAATGGGGCATCGCCGCATGGCAGCCCTTGCCAGTCAGCGTCAGGCTATAGATGTCGAAAGCGGCCATGACGTCGGTATCGTGCACCGCTGCGACGCCTACGGGCAGACCCGGCCAGTTGTGCAGGCCGTACACGGTGTCCATGGGAAAACGCTCAAACAGCCCCTCTTCGACCATCACCCGCCCGCCACCGGCGCTCTCTTCGGCGGGTTGAAAGATAAAGACCACCCGGCCTTTGAAATCCGGTTGCTGCTTTAACGCCCAGGCAGCGCCCAATAGCATCGTTGTGTGGCCATCGTGGCCACAGGCATGCATTTTGCCGGGCGTTTGCGAGGCGTAGTCCAACTGCGTCTCTTCTCTTATATCTAAAGCGTCGATATCGGCCCGTAGGCCGATGGTTTTGCCTTCACCCTGTTGACCATCCAGAGCAGCTACCACACCCGTTCCGGCAATCCCGGTGGTTACCTCAAATCCCCACTCAGTCAGCAGCTCGGCAATACGCGCACTGGTGCGGTGCTCCTCAAACGCCGTTTCCGGGTGCTGGTGAAAATCATGGCGCCACGCTTTTAGTTCTGCGTTATCCGGTAAGTCTACTGAAGCAGTCATCGTCTTGTCCTTAAAGCATCACATGGGCGACAACGGCAGAGCCAATAAAGGTACCGGTAAAGACCAGCAGGGCCACAATCACCAGCTTCCAGCCAGTTTGCTTGAACATGGCAAACTCACGCCCGGTAAGCGCCAGCCCTGCGTAGGCCAGTACCGGCGTGACCACTGCCAGGAAATCTACTTCAGCCAGCCGTGCGATGATCCACCCATTACCTGGGAAGAACGGCAGCGTCGCGATAATACTGATCAGCGACACCCAGGCCACGCTGGGCAGGTAAAAAGGGCAAAACCGCCCAACTACCAAGCCGATAATGACCATGACATACAGAATCAACATGCCGGGCAGCGCATCTAATAAAGGCGAACCGTTAACGATATTGCTAAACCATGCAGCCACACACACTGCTGCCAGTACCAACGCGGTTTTACCTAGCTGATTTTCGGGACGTAGCTCTTTTAACGCCTCAGCATCGAACTGATCGACTGGGCTCTCATGAGTTTTCATGGCTAACCTCCTGGCGCGAGCCTTTTAAGCGCTTGTACATCCACTCAGTGATCGGTAGCGCGATAAATAGCGATATATACAGACCGGTGGCGTAGGTAAGCAGGTTGCTTGCCCCGGCAAAGGCGAGTAGTTCGTCTTTGGATGCAGGTACCGCTTCGGCTAAGGCTGCCGAACACGCCGCCACCATACTGCCACTTCCCACCCCACAGGCCATGGCCAAAGCACGAATATCGAGTATATCCAGCGAGGCGATGTAGCCCGCCATTAAGGCGAAGTAGAGCGTACCGAACATGGTGCCCACTACGTAAACGCCCATAATACCGATACCTTCAGGGCTTCTCAGCCCGTAACGGTCTGAAATAATGGCAATATTGGGCTCACGGGCGATAGAGTAAGTGGCACCGATCGCTTCACGCCCCATTTTGAGGACTAATACTGCAAAGGGTAGCGCTATGAGCATGGTGCCGAGATTACCCAGTTCCTGGAGAATCAGCGCAGGGCCGGCAGCGATGATCTGCTCGATCGCTGGGCCAATGGTGGAACCGAACTTGGCGATAAACGGCAGGATCGCGATGAGAATAATCGGGCCCGCAGCATTGCTGACCGGCTTGGGAATGACCTTGCCCATTGCCGAAAAAAGATGAGGATTGAACAGAACGCCAATCACAAAGGCGTAGAGCAGCGGTAATAACAACAGTGTTCCAGGCCCGAGGGGGATGCGTACGATGCCGACCCACTCGGCAAACATCGACGTCACAATCACCGTAAGGTGAAGACGCCAGTCCAGCAGCAGTTTGATATCCATAGGAGTGTCCCTGTTTTTTTTAGAGTCACTCCGAGTATCGAAAGGTTACTGTTTCAATCATAGGGCTTTAGTGCGCTATTTTTTAGAACACTCAAACGTTGAGTGCTGAGTAGCGACATCCAACGCCTACGCATTTATACTAAAGTCTAACAGCCATCTATAAGAGCTTTTATGCCCATATCTTTGCCGCTACGGCGCCTTTGGACTCTCGATAAATTCGCCTACAGCCTGCGCGTTTTTATAGCGTTCAGCGGTGCGTTGCTATTTAGCGGCTTAATGGGCGATGTGGCGCTAGTCATTCCGCTTTTCCTCGGCATTATCGCCTGTGCGCTGTCTGAAACTGACGACAGCTGGCAAGGCCGTCTTCAAGCACTGCTGGTAACGCTGGTGTGTTTTACGTCAGCGTCCTTTATCGTGCAGTGGCTATTTCCCTGGCCGTGGCTATTTGTAGTGGGACTGGGGCTTTCGACCTTTTGCCTGATCATGCTCGGTGCTATCGGACAGCGTTATGCCACCATCGCTTCCGGCACGCTAATACTCTCGATCTACTCGATGATCAACATCGAGCAGCACGGCGGGGTGGATGAAGACGTGGCGGCGCGCCAACTGCTGCTATTGGCTGGGGCGGTGTGGTATGGGCTAATTTCAGTGGTATGGTGCGCACTGTTTTCGCGCCAACCGGTCAAGCAGAGCATGGCACGGGTGTACAAAGCGCTGGGTGAGTTTCTGATACTGAAATCGGCGCTGTTTGAACCGGTGCGCGGTGTCGATGTGGAAGCGCGTCGGGTAGCCTTGGCGCGCCAGAACGGCAAAGTCGTCGCTGCGCTCAATCAAGCCAAAGAGATGATTTTTAGGCGGCTTGAAGGCCAGCGTGGTGACCAAAAACTCAACCGCTACCTGCGTATCTACTTTATCGCCCAGGATATTCACGAACGCGCCAGCTCCACCCATTACCCCTACAGCGCGCTCAGCAAGGCCTTTTTCCACCACGATGTGCTGTTTCGCTGCCAGCGGCTGCTGGATCAACAGGGGCGCTCCTGCCGTCAGCTAGCCAAATCGCTGCTACTCAATAGGCCGTTTGATCATCAGCAGAGCGAAGAGGCGCTGGCCGACCTGCACGCCTCAATTGAGAACCTACGCGGCCGTGGCAAGCCCGAGTGGCGCCCGCTGCTTTACCCATTGAGCGCGCTGGCAGAGAATCTGGCCACCCTGGAGAATCAGCTCGCCAGCGCCCACAATCCCGGCGTCAGCGATGAGCGGCGCGACAGTTCACTGTATGACCGCTCACCGTCGAGTCTGCAGGAAGCGTGGAAGCGGGTGCGCCTAAACTTTACTCTCGGCTCCCCCACTTTTCGTCATGCAGTGCGGCTCTCCATTGCCCTCACGACCGGCTATGGGCTGATGCAGTGGATCGACCCCGAGCAAGGCTTTTGGATTCTGCTGACCACGCTGTTTGTTTGCCGGCCCAACTTTGCCACCACACGGCGGTTTTTGTCCCAGCGGATAATGGGCACGGTACTTGGCCTAGTAGTGGGCTGGGCGTCGATCAGTCTCTTTCCGCACCCGCTGGTGCAGAGCATGATTGCCGTGGCCGCCGGGGTTTCGTTCTTCGCTAACCGCGAAAAACACTACGTGATCGCCACCGCTTCCATCACCCTGTTGGTGTTGTGCAGTTTTAACCAGGTAGGCGATGGCTTTAACCTGATTTTGCCGCGTCTGCTCGATACCTTGATTGGCTCACTGATTGCGGGCTTAGCGGTGTTTTTTATTCTGCCCGACTGGCAGGGCCGCAGGCTTTATCGCGAAGCCGCCAACGCGCTCAATAACCACCGCCGCTACCTGGAGGAGATTATCCACCAGTACGAGGAAGGCAAGCAGGATGACTTGGCCTATCGCCTAGCGCGGCGCAATGCCCATAACGCCGATGCAGCGCTCTCCACCCTGCTGACCAATATGCTCCATGAGCCGGGGCACTACCGAAAATTGGACGCGGACAACGGGCTGCGCTTTTTAGTGCTCTCCAATACCCTGCTCAGCCACCTTTCTGCACTGGGCGCTCATCGCCACCAATTGGCAGACGATGAAGACGATGCCACGCTGGTGCCGGTAGCAAAACGTATTGGTGAGCTGCTGGGACAAATCGCCGAGCGATTAAACCAGCGCCAGCCGGTTGAGCCACTGGCGGATCAAGTTGCCGAGTTATTAGCCCAGTTAGATGAGAAAAGTGCGCTATCAGCAGATGAAAAAGCCGTCACGCTCTACCGCCCTATCCAAAGCCAGCTGCGCCTTATTACCGAGCAGCTCGCCCCGCTGGGCGAGGCTGCTAATCGATTGGTGGGAAGTGAAGTAGCGGGACAAAGCACAGGGGCCTCAAACACTTGACCACTATACTCTTAGTAACCGTCAAAGTTGACACTTACCCAGGAAGTGGGGTGTCAACGACCTCTCTCAAATACTGAGCAACACTCTCAGCCAATACCAGAAGCTCTTCGTCCTCTTCTAGATTGGCTGCCAGTTCCAACCCTACAGGTAGCCCAACATCAGTATTGCCGCCTGGTATTGATACGCTGGGTAATCCGGCACTGCTGATCGGCGTGGTATTGCGGATATAGCCCTCGAAACGGCTGACGATTCGTTCACCAATCTTCAAACATTCGTCGGCGGGTCGATCAATTTCCCGTGCGGAGAATAGCGTGGTGGGAAGACATATAGCATCAAGTCGGTGATCGCGAAACTTCCGCACGAAATATTGAGTTAAGGCCGGAGAGTGACGGGATATGGCTTCCGTATATTGTTGAGCAGTCGCACCGGCTAGCGTGCGCTCAAACATATCGCGTCCCTCTTGCCCTGCCATTTGTTCGACGACAACGTCGAGCGTTAACTCTCGCATCCAGAGCTCACGTCCATAATCACGTAAGAAGTCAGGTATTGAAGCTAATGGTTCGTAGAGATTAATGATTGGAGAAACTTTCTCATTGAGTACGTCGAGTTCTTTCAGATCAATGTCCACCAGTTCGACCCCAGCTTGAGCTAAGCGCTCCAGCGCCCGATACATAGGTATGCGGACTTCTTCGCTCATGGGTTCCCACGCCCAACTCGAAATCCCGAACCTTTTTCCACGTAGCGTTGCCCGCCCTTTCGCCATAGGTCTACCGCTTAGCACATGATCCAGTAGCCGGATATCTGAGACCGAGCGCGCCATTGGCCCAACGGTGTCATGATGAGGGCTGATCGGCAGCAGGCCTCGACTATCATAGCGACATTGCTTTGAAAGCCGATGATGGGTGGGGCGAAATCCAACAATGCCGGTCAGTGCCGCTGGAATCCGTAACGAACCACCGGTATCGGTGCCTAGCCCTGCACTGACAATACCCGAAGCTATTGCTGCAGCGGTGCCTCCAGAAGAGCCCCCAGCAAAACAGTGGAGGGCGTGGGGATTGCGAACGCTTCCAGGAAAGGAGGAAGTGCCAACGCAAGTAGCACCTGAGGCCAATTCATGCAAATTAGCTTTGCCAATTAGAATGGCACCCGCATCCAGTAAACGCTGTAAAGAGGGAGCGTTGCGATTAGCTTGGAAGCGTTGTAAAGCTCGCGTCGCGCCAGTCGTCGGTAAACGGGCACTCGCAATGTTGTCCTTAACAACAATTGGGAGACCGGCCAGTGGTAGTGCAACGCTTTTATCACTCCCTCGATCAAGACGGTCAGCCGTATCACGTGCACCGTTGGGGTCAAGCGAAATGATTGCATTAAGAGCACAGTTTTTTTCCGCAGCTACAAGACTCGCCTCAACTAAAGCTCGAGCACTGAAATGCCCATTTTTGACTGCCGCAACTTGTTGCCAGGCGCCTTGAGATAGCCAATAACTACTATTTTTATTCATCATTGCCAAAATACAACGCGCCGCTCAATCCAGGCGACTGAGGCGAAAAAAAGCAAACTGATAACGGATGCCAGCAGAATCGCCGACCACACTGTCAAAAAGTTGCTCATGACAACGGATTGATAGAGCGTCCATCCCAGTCCTAGATATGAACCAAGCATTTCCACCACAATTGTGGCAATAATGCTGCGTACCGTAGAAAGGCGTAGCGCCGTCATTATGGCCGGTAGTGCAGTTGGCAGGCGCAGGCACCACATAATCTTCCACCGCCCAGCACCGAAACTACTTAATAGATCAATGCTACGGCGATCAACTTGAGCGAGGCCACTTAGTGCTCCAAGCAGCACAGTAAACCCCACTTCACAAGCAACAATGACAACTTTCGACTCCATCCCTACGCCGAACCATAGTATGACCAATGGCGCATAGGCAGCCATAGGCACCGTATTGATAGCAACAATAATGCTAAGCAGTGACTGCCGCATCACGGGTGAGAATGTGAGTAAAATCGCTAGCAAGAGACCAGCTAGCGTGCCGATTGCAAAACCGGAGAGCGCCGCAGAGAGTGTGGCTGCACTGGCACTCATCAGGCTCGGAAAATTCTGAGATACCTGTATGACGATGTCACTAAAAGGTGGTAGTAAATAACTGGGAATATCTAATTGCCTGACACTGACTTCCCATATAACGAGACACCCCAAGACGCTGACTAATCCCCATAAGCGCCCACTCTGTGACTGGCTCATGACCCGCTCCTCAATGGTTGATATCCTGCTTGTGTTGCCAAAACAGGACTCTTTTTTCGATCGCAGCAACAACACCAAAGCAAACCGAGCCTAGCAACGCAACGAGTAAGATGGCCGACCATAGGGAGATGGTGTCCTCGTTGTACATTGATTGCAGTAGCAGAACACCCAACCCAGTGGTATCGCCAAACCACTCACCAACGACCGCGCCGGATAAGCTCGTGGCTACCGCTAGCTTGAGCCCCGTGAAGAAAGCAGGTAACGCTGAAGGCAGTTGCAAACGCCAGAGTAGTTGCTGGTTGCTAGCTCCGAAGCTTCGCAGCAGACTGATCTGCTTCGGGTCGACGCTATCGAGGCCAGCCAGCGTATTGACAGTAATGGTGAAGAACGTTAGGTAAAAGGCGATGACGGCTTTGGCCAGTAGCGAATTTCCGAACCACATCACCACGATAGCTCCGAAGGCGATGACAGGAATCGTCTGCGAGATTATAAAGAGCGGCAGTAACAAGTGACGCACCATTCGGTAACGCTGCATAATGACAGCACTCAACAATCCAAACAGCGTTCCTACGGCAAGCCCAATCAACATCTCACTAGCAGTACGAATAAAACCGGCGATGAAAGGATCCGGATAATGACTCAAACGCTCAGCAATCAGAGGTAGGCTTGGCAAATAGTGAACAGGCACTTTAAATAACACTACGCTGAGCTGCCAAGCCAATGCCATCGCCAACACGCCTAATGCTAGGCGGAACGAATTCCCCCGCATAATCGGGGCGATCCACGCTTTCATGGCATGCGATCCGCTAGCGGGATAGACTCTAAGATGCTGATATTAAATGCACTATCAATATCAATATCGCTACTAATGACATCATATCTGCGTAATAAATCGTGGGTCTTGAGTAGCTTTTCACGATCAAGCCAGTAAAGACCATGGTCTTGAGCAGCATCTGCTGTCATGAGCCGCTGCATTTCGGCCAGCATGGTTTCCTGATGATCACGTTCGAGCGTAGGTGACTGCTGCATAACAATATCAATGGCTTCGTCTGGATGGTCAAAAGCGTATTTCCATCCACGAATGGTCGCTTCAACGAAATGTGTGACTAACTCGGGACTATTGGCCAACGTCCGCTCCGATGTAATCAGGGCGTCACGTGGGATGGATATGCCGTAATCCTCGGGTATAAAAAAGCGCAAACTCTCCTCGCCAACAGCATTTCTAATGGTATTGAGTTCGTTGTACCAAGTCGCAGTTACTACGTCGACACTGCCATTTACAAAGGGTGTGACACTTACTTGTTGCGGTTGAATATTGACATCATCTTGATCGACGCCTTGGTCTGCCAGCATGGCAGACAAGATATGGTTTGCACCGGTAAACCAAGTTGAGACGCTATGGCCTTTGAAGTCTTGAATGGTTTCAACTGGCCCATCATTTTTGGCAACAAAAACGAAGTCTGTCTGTTGGGTGCCCAAGCCAATTGCCACCACCGGCAGTCCATTTTCGCGCGAAGAAATCACGCTGGGAGCCCCACCTGCAAGACCAAAGGTATCACTGCCTGTGGCTACCAGATTTTCAGTCAGAACGTTTGGACCACCAGGGTTGATCGTCAGATCGATGCCGTTCTCTATATAAAAGCCTTTCTCCTTGGCAACATAAAATCCTGCGAATTGAGCTTGGGGAAGCCACTTGAGCCTCACGCTGGCTTCCGTCAGCGTCTGCGCAGTCGCACTGTGAGAGAAGATGATTGGTAGAAGGATCACGGCCAGTGCAGCATTCAGCCTATGCCATTTGGAAATAGTGGATTTCATTGTGACTTTACTCCATTAATCGGGGTGCCTCAAAGGCGCCTATCCCCATCGTTATGGTTGCATGTTTTCTCACTCGGCTTGATGTCACTCACAAGAGGCGAAAGGCCGATCACCCTTGACGGTAGTTCGATGCATAACGCGACGGTATCGATTGTCGTCATAGGGAGTCGCGCAGTGCATGGTGCAACGGTTGTCCCATATCACTAGGTCGCCCGCTTGCCAACGATGGCGATAGACGAACTCATCACGAATGGCGTGTTGATTGAGTTCGTCTAAGAGCTGTTGACTCTCTTGAGGAGGCAGGCCAACAATTTCTTTGATGATGTCTTGGCCGACATAGAGCGAGGGGCGCCCAGTCCTGGGGTGAGCACGGACCAATGGATGTATAACATCGGGCGTCTTAGCACGCTGTTCATCACTTAATGGGGTGCGATCAGCGAAGGCTTTAGCGTAGTACCCCACATAGGAGTGAACCGCAGAGAGTTGTTTAATGCGTTGTTGGGTGGCGTATGACAACGCATCGTAAGCGGCATGCATACTGGCGAACAGCGTATCGCCTCCTTCAGGAGGTACTTCTATCGCATGGAGTAACGATCCCATGCTAGGTTCCTCTACATAGGAAAGATCCGAGTGCCAGTTCCAACCTTCTTTATGATTGCCTATCGGCTGACCATTCTCGGAAACATTGGACAGCACATAAATTTCAGGATGACCGGTGGCCAGAAATTGCTTTAGTACATGTACCATTAAGGGCCCAAACTGGCGACTGAGTTCGACATGACGAGCCGACTCTAGCCGCTGGTCACGCAACACTATGACGGAATAATGATTGAGCGCCGATTGCAACTCATCAATAACACCATCGGGTTGGGGCTGACTCAAATCCAAGTCATGAACTTCAATGCCAAATGTTGCTGTTAGAGGGGTAGTGTTCAGTGTCATTTATTTTTTCTCCCTAAATGCAATGTGGGTCTAGCTTAGTGGTGATAATCAGGGCAATCGCGTTCCAGCTTACGCAGCAGTGCTGGCCATTCGCGCTCCCCATTGATCAGAATGTCTCCCTGCTGCTCCCAAAATTGAAGAGCTGCTTTTTCACAAACTGCTGGGCTAGGAAGAACCATTGCTCCGGCAGTTGCCGAGGTTGCCTGAATATCCAGCTGAATACGGGCCGCGCGCTCGAAGTAATAGAGCAGCATGAAGGCCTCTCCAGGTGTGCGGCCGAGTACCAATACGCCGTGATTGCGCATCAACATCACGGGGCACTCCCCAAGATCGCTAACTAGCCGAGATTGCTCGTCCATATCAATGGCTACACCTTCATAGTCATGGAACGCTTGACGGCGATAGAAACGCATAGCGAACTGACTTAATGGCAGCAAACCATTTTGCTGAGTGGACACAGCGGTACTGGCATCAGAATGGGTGTGCAGCACGCACATTGCATCGTGTCGAGCGGCATGGATGGCACCGTGTATAACGAATCCCGCTACATTGACGTCGTAAGGAGACTGCTCAAGCTTCTCTCCTTGGAGATTGATCTTGACCAGACTTGAAGCAGTGATTTCCTCGAATAGAAGGCCGTATGGGTTAATCAGAAATTCGTCCTGCTTTCCCGGTACCCGCGCAGATATATGGTTGTAGATCATATCGTCGAGCCCCAACAGGGCGATCAGACGATAGCAGGCGGCTAGATCCACGCGTGTCTGCCACTCAGCGTCGTCGATACTTTTGCGGCGTTGGCTGGGTATATCAGCACTCATCAGGCATCTCGCTATTTCGGTGAATGGAGAGCGTTAAGGCAAACCGTGCTATGAAGCAAAAGACTTCATACTTTCTTCTTCAATTTCAGCCAGTAGCCGCCGTTTGATTGCCATGAACTCCTCGCTGGTTACAATATCGCCCCGGCGGGGGCGTGGCAGATCGATCCGTTGTTCCAGCTTGACCCGACCTGGGCGAGCCGACATGACCAGCACGCGGTCAGCGAGGAAAATGGCCTCATCAATGTCGTGGGTAATAAATAGAACGGTACGTTCGTGATGCTGCCAAATCTCCAACAGCCAACGCTGCATCATTGAACGCGTCAGCGAATCGAGTGCGCCGAACGGCTCGTCGAGTAACATCAGTTCCCGTCGAAAAAGAAAAGTACGCATAAGCGCAACACGTTGGCGCATACCACCAGAGAGCTGATGAGGGTAGTGTTTCTCGAAGCCCTTTAGCCCGAACTCCGGTAACATTTTTAATGCCTGCGCTCGTGCCTTGGCACGGGGTGTACCCTCGAGCTCAATAGCCAGAATGGCGTTATCCAGTACGGTTCGCCACGGCAGTAGTAAATCTTGCTGCGGCATAAAAGCGACCTGACCAAGCAACTCCCTTGCATCAATAGCGCGACTATGATGAGCGATATGGCCGTCATCAGGTGAGTCAAGGCCCGCTACAATATTGAAAAGCGTGCTTTTACCGCAGCCACTTGGACCGATGACGGTAATGAACTCGCCCTTGTTGATATCGACGGAAACATTCTCTAAGGCGGTAATGGCACCAAATCGCTTAGTAAGGTTTTGCAGACCTAGTATTGAACTCCCTTTAGTGACAGCCCGAGGGCTTACCGACTCCACCCAACCTTCGCTAATAGCGGCACTGTTTGTAGTCATGACACCTTTCCTGACGTTGCGCTTGCAATGACGCGAAGCTTTTTTAGACTGATGCACTATGCATGCCAAAATCTTATTTTTTGTCGCATTTATTTGACAGCTGTGCTTTTAAGTCCAGCGCAGTAGCATTTCATTAATAAATTTCAGTGCTTTTATAAATCAAACTTGAATACAATAAACATATATAGGTATACCCAGTTAATAAAAAAGGAAACATTTTGATGCAAAATCGAGCTGAAGACGGTCTAAACTGCACCATTGATGAGCGTATCGTGGGAAAAGAGAGGGAAAGAGAGACGTTAGGAGAAAATTTACGACGCCACTTGGAAAGATCCATTTCCGTCGGTGAGCTAGCTCCCGGAACAAGGCTCGATGAAAAGGAATTAGCTGCCCGATATCAAGTCTCTAGAACGCCTGTCAGAGAGGCGTTTCGGCTCCTTGCCGCCTCTGGAATGGTAGAGCTGCGTGGTCGTCAAGGCGCTATCGTGCGAGAGATTGGAGTCAATCAATTATTGGAAATGTTCCAAGTAATGGCTGAGCTTGAAGGGCTGTGTGCTCGCCTGGCAGCGCGCCGTATTACTACATGTCAGCGCCAGCGTCTGGCCGAAATTCATCAGCATCTAGTGGAAATCGGCGAGGCGCCAACCCCCGATCCCGATCTCTTTTATCAGGTCAATCTTGAGTTCCACGAGTTGATCTATACTGCATCGCACAACACCTTTCTGGAAGAGCAGACCCACAGCCTGCGTAATCGCGTTGGCGCTTATCGTCGTCAAGTAACTAACTTGCCGCAACGCATAGCCAGTACAATTGAGGAGCACGAGAGAGTCATGCAAGCGATTTTTCAGCATGATGCAGAAGCAGCACACAATGCTATGCGAGGTCACTTGACGTTATTGGGAGAGGACTTGATCGATTTCATTGCCCAATTTGGTCGCTAGCACAGCTAGAAACAGCTTGGCATGCAACTTGCACAAACATGTATACCAATAAATCAAATTGGAAACATGGAGCAAGTATGAAACTCAACCTTAATGGCAAAGCAGCGCTGATCACAGGCGCATCTCAGGGTATTGGCATGGCCGTCGCGCGCGTGCTGGCAGAAGAGGGATGCCACTTGCATTTAGCAGCACGCAACGGTAGCGCTATGGAATCTCTGCGCGAAGAGCTGATATCGACCCATGGGACACAGGTTACTGTTCATGCGATGGATCTCTCCACTACGGAGGCAATGGAGGCGCTTGTAGCGGCAACAGGCGAAATCGATATTCTGGTCAACAATGCAGGCGATATCCCCGCCGGGTCACTGGATATTGTTGACGATGCTGCATGGCGAAAAGGCTTTGATCTCAAAGTCTTCGGCTATATCACCCTCGCCCGCGCTTACTATCCTGTATTGCGCAAGCGCGCTGGGGTCATCATCAATGTCATTGGCAATTCGGGCGAAAATTGGGATGCCAGTTACATTGCAGGTAGCACTGGCAATGCCTCATTGATGGCTTTTACCAAAGCTCTAGGGGGCGCTAGCCTTAACCATGGCGTTAGAGTAATTGGTGTTAATCCTGGCCCAGTCGCGACAGATCGTATGCTTAAGATCATGAAGCGCAAAGCAGTAGACATGCTGGGTGATGAATCACGCTGGGAAGAGTTATTCGAGAAATACCCAGGCGGTCGCCCTGCTGAATCAGAAGAGGTTGCCGACTTGGTTGCTTTTTTATCCTCCCCTAAAGCAGGTTATATCACAGGCACGATCGTCACCATTGATGGTGGCATTGCAGCACGCGGGTCAGTGATCTGACCCCTGACTTATTTTGCCTGCTAGGAGAACCGCCATGAGCAATGCTCGCTTACGTAATCGCTACTTCGATACATTGTTTAGCAACCATGACTTGATGTGGATGGGGCAAAACACCAACCATATCCCCACCCATCCTGTTGTTAAGGCTGCCATGCTCAAATCCATAGAGCGTGAAGAATACAGTGCCTATGCACCACCTTGGGGGCTCGAGGCACTACGAGATGCGGTCGTGGATGATTTGGGTGTACCTGGAATGGAAGCATTGATTACCGAAGGTGGTGTCAATGCGCTATCTCTGATCTGCCGTGCTCGCTGTGCCCCAGGTAAAACCTTCGTAACTACCGATCCCACCTGGAAATGGCCATGCCAGTTTGCGGAACAACAAGGAGCTGAGATCGTTCAACTCCCTATTTACGGCGATGAATACGATAACCGTCTGAGTGTCGAGCACCTTTCCGAGGCATGCGACGAGCGTACGGCACTCATCTATATCGTTGATCCCAATAATCCATTGGGGTGTCGGTACAGTCGTGAAGAGCTTGTAGGATTCATCGACGTCGCTCGCCGCTACGGTGCCCTATTAATTCACGACTGCACCTACCGAGATTTTGCCGATGACCATACTCTGGCGATATCAATTAATAGTGAGCATGCCGTAGTCAGCATGAGCTTTTCAAAATGGTTGGGACTGGCCGGCCTAAGAGTCGGGGCCCTAGTTGGCAATCCTAAACTGATTGATGAGTTCGCAGCTCAAAGTACAAGCGTTTTGGGGGGCAGTGTCATCGCCCAGAGAGCCGCACTGGCTGGCCTGTCAGTAAAAAAGGAGTGGATGACAGAGGTTCGTCGAATCGACCGTGCCAATAAGCAACGTATTCGTGATGCGGTCGATAGCATTCCGGGCCTGCGCGTTCTTGTATGGCCCTCTCATGGGAATTTCTTGGTGATCGAAACTGCAAGCGCAGACATCTCACCAGCAGCACTGGTCGATCTATTTAGCCGCGAAGGGATCATGATTCGCCAAGGTAGTTACCACACCGAGCAATTTGGTGATCATTTCATCAAAGTAAGTACTTCTGTTCCCGAAGATTGGGCTAGATGTTTCTGCGAACACTTACCGCTGCTTGTTGAACAGGCGCACGGTATCAAGAATATCGAGGCGCAATTCTGACGTCACCATCTATCTGTCGAAAGTACCTTAAACCCGAAACAGAGCGTCAAAAACAACGCAGAGAGTGCAAACGTGCATATCACCACACCGAATAGCATCAAGCTATATGTCGAAGAGGCCGGACAAGGCTTACCAATTCTGTTCATCCACGAATTCGGCGGCAACCATGCCAGCTGGGAACCTCAAATACGCGCTTTCAGCCGACGCTACCGCTGTATCACCTATGCTGCACGCGGCTATCCGCCTTCAGATGTTCCAAAGGATCTGGAAAGTTATTCACAGTCTATCGCTGTCCAGGATGCTTTGGCCGTTCTGGATGCCTTGAAAATCGATAAAGCTCATATCGTAGGTCTATCGATGGGAGGCTTTACTGCACTGCATTTTGGGTTGACTGCTCCCGACCGAGTCTTGTCGCTAACCGTAGCCGGTGCGGGTTATGGCTGCGAGAAGAAACTGGAAGCGTATTTCCGAGGAGTATCACTATCGGTAGCTGATAACTTCGAGACCCGTGGGGCCAAGGCATTTGCACCTATCTATGGTGCTGGCGCCAGCCGAGTACAGTACCAGAACAAGGACCCTCGTGGCTGGCAAGAGTTCGTTGAGCGTTTGGCAACGCATGATGACTTGGGAGCTGCCATGACAATGCGTGGCGTTCAGGCAAGACGCCCGTCGTTCTGGGATCTTTCAAAACCGCTTGCTGGGATGGTTTGCCCCACACTGGTTATGGTAGGTGACGAGGATGATCACTGCCTGCAGCCTGGGATCTTCTTGAAGAAAACACTGCCAGCGTGTGGATTGGCCGTTTTCCCCAAAACGGGCCATACGCTTAACCTAGAGGAACCCGAGCTTTTCAACAGACTGCTGGCCGAATTCTTCTCTCAGGTCGAGGCTGGCCGCTGGGAGGCACGCGACCCCAGGGCCAATCCAGATCAAGTCATGCGAACAGGCGATGAGGAAACAGCCTAATGGAAATCGTCGAGCAATATAATCTGAATATCGACGGTGACCGCCTCTGGCAACGGTTGATGGCGATGGCCGAAATTGGCGCTACCGATGGCGGTGGTGTCAATCGTCAAGCATTAAGTTATGAAGAGCACCACGCTTGGCGACAGCTCATTGAATGGGCAAAAGAATTTGATGCAGAACCTTTTATCGATGCTGTAGGCAACCTCTTCCTACGCCTTCCGGGCGAGAACCCCCAGGCGCGCCCCATCCTAATCGGCAGCCATCTCGATAGCCAGCCTCAAGGAGGACGTTTCGATGGCGTATTTGGCGTAATGGCGGCTTTTGAAATTTTGCAAACCCTCGCGACCAGCCAATTGCCGCGGCCGCGTGACGTAGTCGCTGTTGCCTGGATGAACGAGGAGGGCTCACGCTTTGCACCTGGGATGATGGGATCCGAGGTTTTTGTAGGCAAACGCGATCTAGCAATGGTTCGGAGTGTGTGTGACGCCAACGAAATAAGTGTCGGTGAGGCACTTGATACACAGTTTGCTGCCTTCCCCGATCTGCTACCTAGTTCACCTGGGTTTCCTGTTCACGCCTATATCGAGCCGCACATCGAGCAAGGGACGCGATTGGAACAGGCAAACTGCTCGATTGGGGTTGTCACAGGTATCCAGGGGAAACTTACCTATCGGGTTCGTTTGGTCGGAGTGCCTGGTCACGCTGGCACGCAACCAATGGCTGAGAGGCGTGACGCGCTAATGGCATTTGCGGACATTGCCGTGCATCTGCAAAAGGAAATCGGTCATTACGACGAGTGTATCAAACTCACTATCGGTCATCTGAATGTCACCCCCAACGTACCATCTGTTGTCCCGCAAGCGGTCACGTTCAGCCTTGATCTGCGCCATCCAGACAATGCGGTGCTGAAAGATCGTGGGATGAAAGTTACAGAACTTATCCAGGCGTATTCGGGGGCGTGCCGAGTAGAAGTCAAACCACTGGTAGTCGCGCCCTCCAACGACTTCGATGAGAGCCTGAGAGGATATATCACAAAATGTGCTGAGCACCGCGGCTATCCTGTTATGCCTGTACTTTCGGCAGCGGGTCACGATGCACGTTATCTGGCCCAACAGTGTCCTTCTGCAATGATCTTCATCCCTTGCCGGGATGGAGTAAGTCACGCAGAACACGAATGGGCCGAACCCAAGCATGTTACCGCGGGGGCCAGCGTTCTACTCGATGTTGTCGTAACGCTGTTAACGCAGCTTGTTCCAGCGAATGAGGAGAGTGACGAATGAGTAACCTTCCAAACAGCCAACTAATGGCCGACCTAACAGTTCAGCTACCTGAGGCTCCGCTCACCACGGCCCAGCGACGAGCTCGTTTTTTCAACTCAGGTAACGCCTTTAATATTAAATTACCGCCGGTACCTCCAGCAAGCTTCAATACACATGCTGCGCTCGCCTTAGATAGCGATGTCAGCGCTACCTTCGAATGCGACCAATCAGGCGTTCTTAACTGTGAAATGGCGGCGACGACCCCACTGATGCTGGCACGTTATCTAAGCTTGGCTACGGACGATGAGCAAAATCTATCCGCGCCAGCCAGCCAGCTCATCTGCTTTGTAATCACTGGGACGGGCTATTGTCGTGATGATGACGAAGTGTGGGAATGGGGGCCTGGAGATGTACTGCTGCTGCCAGGCGAAGGGCGAGTATCGCTTGGGGCAGATGCCAACGGAGCGCTGTTGTGGCTGGTAGGCAATGATCCATTGTTAGCTTTCGAAAAATTACGTGGGAGCGCGGAATCGATTGAGCCCGTGCACTATACTGCTGCAGAGATTCGACGACAGCTGTCGCTTCTAGCTACGTTGAAGAGCGATGCCAATACATCAGGAACGGCTCTCATCTTCTCGTCTGAAACGCTCGAAGCTGAGCGGAACATCACACCTTCGCTAACACTATCATTCAACACGTTGGCACCTGATTGTACGCAGCGCGCTCACCGACATAACTCAGCAGCAATTACGCTGATTGTTCAAGGTGATGGCTGTTACTCGATGATCGATAAGCAGCATTGCAAGTGGCAACAGTGGACAACGATGGTGACTCCGCCTGGTAGCATCCATAGCCATCATAACCTTGGCAACGAAACAGCACTCTTCTTGATCGTTCAGGATGGTGGGCTCCATTATCATGCAAGAACAATGGGTTTTGAGTTCGTTGAGTGAGCAAGCAACTCATCGTTCAGCTCGGCTTAATCAAAGAGAATGCGGTTATGATCCTGAGAAAACGACGCTACACCTGCCCATAGCGCCCTGCGGCTTCGCCTAACCAGCGACGCACTAGTACGGCGGTGACTTCGGAGTTGCCCTGCAGCGTTTGTGCCATGGCGCTGACTCTCTCTAGCAGGTCGGCATCGCGCTCCAGGTCGGCAATTTTCATCTGCGCAAGGCCGGTTTGGCGGGTGCCGAGCACTTCGCCGGGGCCGCGAATCTCCAGGTCTTTCTCGGCGATGCGGAAGCCATCGGTGGTTTCGCGCATCACTGCCAAGCGCTGGCGAGAGCTTTTCGACAGCGGCGGATGGTAGAGCAACACACAGAAGCTTTCCGTGCTGCCACGCCCTACCCGGCCACGTAGCTGGTGCAGTTGGGAAAGCCCCAGACGCTCGGGGTTTTCGATAATCATCAGGCTGGCGTTGGGTACATCTACCCCCACCTCGATCACCGTGGTAGCCACCAGTAAATCCAGCTCCCCCGCTTTGAAGGCGGTCATCACCTCGGCTTTCTCGCTCGACTTCATCCGTCCGTGAACCAAGCCTACTGCCAACTCGGGCAGCGCTATGGTTAGCTCATCGCGGGTAACCTCGGCCGCCTGACACTGCAACACCTCTGATTCATCGATCAGCGTGCACACCCAATACGCCTGACGACCTTCGCTGCAGGCCAGCCGGATACGCTCAACCACTTCAGGGCGGCGTTCGTCGGGCACCACCACGGTTTTCACCGGCGTACGGCCGGGGGGCAGCTCGTCGATCACCGACACATCCAGATCCGCGTAGGCGCTCATGGCCAAAGTGCGCGGAATCGGCGTAGCGGTCATGATCAACTGGTGCGGAGTTAGCCCGCCCGCCTCACCTTTCTCGCGCAGCGCCAGGCGCTGATGCACGCCAAAGCGGTGCTGCTCGTCAATAATCGCCAGTCCTAAACACTGAAAATGCACGTCGTCCTGAAACAGTGCGTGAGTGCCCACCACCATACGCGCACGCCCATCGGCAATCGCCGCTTTGGCATCCAGCCGCGCCTTGCCTTTGAGCTTGCCCGCCAGCCACGCTACTTCGATCCCTAGCGGCTCAAACCAGGCTTTAAACGAGCGGTAGTGCTGCTCAGCGAGGATTTCAGTCGGCGCCATGATCGCCGCCTGGCAGTTGCCCGCCAGGGCGCTCAGCGCGGCCATGGCGGCGACCACGGTTTTTCCCGAGCCGACATCGCCTTGGATCAGCCGCAGCATCGGCGCCGGGCGGCTTAAATCGTGGCTGATCTCCTCCAGAACGCGGCGCTGGGCACCGGTTAAGGCAAACGGTAATTGGGCCAAAAAGCGCGCCTGCAGACTGCGCCCGGAGGGTAGCGTCGGTGCGCCATCCGCCTGAATACGCAGGCGAACTTCACGCAAGCTTAGTTGGTGAGCGAGCAGTTCTTCCAGCGCCAGCCGCCGAGTGGCCGGGTGCTGGCCACTGGTCAACTGCTCTATATTCACATCGGGAGGCGGCTGGTGCAGCAAGTGCAAACTAGTGTGTAAGCCCGGCAGTTGAAAGCGCGTGAGAAGCGCATCGGGTATTACATCGGGCAAGGCCTCGGGGGCGGTGTCCAGTAAACCAAGTGCCTGCTGTGCCAGCGCGCGCAGCCGCGGCTGGTTCAACCCTTCGGTGGTGGGATAAATAGGCGTGAAATACTCCTCCACCGGTGTCTCACTACCGCCACTGAGCCGGTATTCCGGGTGGTAGATCTCTAACCCGGTCGCCCCTGCCCGAGCTTCGCCAAAGGCGCGCACGGTTGCACCTGGGCGCATCTGTTGCTGCTGGGCCGGTGAGAAGTGAAAAAACCGCAGGCTCAAAATACCGCTAGCATCTCGCAGGCGCACCAGCAAGCTGCGGCGGCGCCCTTTGACTACGTCGCAAGCGGTCACTTCGCCCTCTATTACCGCCTCCTGCCCTGCGCGCAGCAGGCCAATAGGCGTAAGCCGCGTGCGATCCTGATAGCGCAGCGGCAGGTGGAACAACAGGTCGCTTACCTGCTCAATACCTAATCGACCCAGTTTCAGCGCCAGCGCTTCGCCTACGCCCTTCAGCGCGGTGATGGGCGCGGAAAGATCACTCATAGGGCGCTTTTCACGGCTTTAGTAGGTTGGCGGCAGTGGCTGATCGCCTGAATCAGCGCCTCAATAGCCTTGGGACGGGGAAAGCTCGCCCGCCAGGCGATCGCCACGGTGCGCGACGGCGCTGGCTCCACAAATGGCCGACTGGCAAGCATGGCATTTTCATACTGGTCGGTGCCCAGCGCAGACTGCGGCAGCACCGTAATACCTAATCGAGAGGCCACCATATGGCGAATGGTTTCCAGCGACCCGCCTTCGGCGATCAGCGTATTGTTGGGGCTGTTGAGTTTTTGGGTAATCGCCGGGCAGGCTTCCAGAATTTGATCGCGAAAACAGTGCCCTTCGCCGAGCAGCAGCAGGCGCTCTTCAAGTAAGTCCTCTTTATTGATCGCTTCCCGCTCGACCCATGGGTGGTTGGCAGGAATGAGAACTTCAAAGGCTTCGTCGTAGATTGGCTTGGTGACCACATCGGTTTCAGTAAACGGCAATGCCACAATAATCACGTCCAGCTCACCGCTTCTTAGCTTGGCGCGCAACGTACCGGTCATGCCCTCTTCAATATAAAGAGGCATTTGCGGGGCCGCGTTCGCCAGGGCAGGCACTAGATGGGGAAACAGGTAGGGCCCAATGGTGTAAATCGCCCCTATGCGCAGCGGGTTGGCCAACTGATCTTTACCCGCACTGGCGAGTTCAAAAATCAGGCTGCTCTGCTCCAGCACACGCTGGGCTTGGGCGACGATTTTTTCACCCAGCGGGGTAACCTGGACGGTGGACTTGGAACGCTCAAAGAGCGGCGTTTCGAGCTCTTCTTCCAGCTTTTTCACCGCCACCGAGAGCGTGGGCTGTGAAACGTGGCAGCGTTCTGCCGCGCGGCCAAAGTGACGCTCCTGGGCAAGGGTTACGATGTAGCGAAGTTCTGTTAAAGTCATAGCGGTGCCAGTGGCATCCTCTCGTAGCAGCTCGTGACTAGGGCTTGTATGAAAAAGTGTTGTATGCAAGTCCTTGCATCATGACAGTCAGCGAGATGGAAAGGACAAGCAAGCTCTGCCGTCGGTCTTCTCAACTGACAATATCTCAGTTCAATGTCATCGTTGGTAGAGACTTTGCATCTAATAGGGAATATTAATCAAGAGGAGTGAGCACGGTGAAGCTAACCGTACTGATTATCGGCTGTGGCGATATAGGGATCAACCTTGGGCACGAGCTGCTTGAGGAAGGGCACCAAGTGATTGGCCTACGCCGCAACGTGGAAGCCTTAAAAGACACCGGCATTACACCGCTGGCGTTAGACCTGGATAGCCTTGAAGAGGCCGATGCCAAAAGCCTGCCCCAGGCTGATTATGTGGTCTATACCGTCAGCGCTGACCGTTTCGAAGAGAGCGCGTATCAAAGCGCCTATCCGGAAGGTTTAAAGCGCGTGCTGAGCGTGATGGAGCAGCACAAAACGCCTCCGCGTAGGGTGTTCTTCGTCTCATCAACCAGTGTGCATGGCCAGCAGGAGGGCGAGGTCGTTAACGAAGAGAGCCCCACCGACCCCACTAGCTTCTCTGGCACTCTAATGTGCGAGGCTGAGCAGGCGCTGATCAATCACCCCCTGCCGGGTACGGTGATTCGCTTTTCCGGCATTTACGGCCCTGGCCGCGATCGACTGATTCACCAAGTCGCCGAAGGCCGCGTGGCTGCGATCACCCCGGTGATTTACTCCAACCGTATCCACCGCGACGACTGCACCGGCATTATCGCCCACCTAATTCGCTACCAGGAGGGCGGTGAGACGCTGGCGGATATCTACCTGGGTAGCGACTGCGAACCGGTCACCATGCACAACGTGATGATGTGGCTGGCTGAGCAGTTAAAAGTAGAAGCCACCGAGACGATGCAGTCCCCACTCCGCCGTCGAGCCAGCAAGCGCTGCGATAACCAGCGCATTATTGACACTGGCTATCAGTTCCGCTTCCCCAGCTACCGCGAGGGCTATGCACAGGTACTCAAAGAGGGCGGCTTTCTAGAGCTAAATAAAGCCTAGTCACCGATGACCATCACCGCTTCCGCTTCCACTTGGCTGCCTTTGGGTAGTGCTTTGACGCCAACGGCTGCGCGAGCGGGAAAAGGAGCGGTAAAGAACTCTTCCATGACTTGGTTAACAATCGCAAAGTTATCCAAGTCCACCAAGTACAGATTCAGCTTGACGATATCGCTTAGCGAGCCCGCCGCTTCTTCGCACACTGCCTGAAGGTTGGTGAAAACTTGGCGTGCCTGAGCTTCAAAATCCTCTGACACAATCGCCATAGTCGCGGGATCCAGCGGGATCTGGCCAGAGAGATAAACCGTGTTGCCCGCTTTAATGGCCTGGGAGTAAGGGCCAATAGCTGCAGGGGCTTTGCTTGTATTGATAACGGCCTTATTGCTCATACGTTGTTTCGCTCCTCTAATGGGTAACACTTAATTATTTAATACTGAAAAATAGTGATCGCTGCCGATTTATATCAGCATGTTGTTATCTATAGTATTAATTAGCGAGTCGGGTAATTTTGCCAACGTTGGGAAGGTTACGGATGCGTTTAATGATGCGTGCCAAATGCACACGACCTTTCACCGACAGCGTCAGATTGACGGTGGAAAGATGGGCATCGCGCTCTTCAATACCAATCCGCTCAATATTGGCATCGGCATCGGTGACCAGCCCGGCAAGCTCGGCGACTAGCCCACGACGGCTCTCAATTTCGATACGCAGCGCGACCGGGAAATCTTCATCAATGGTGTCCGACCACTCCAGCGCAAAGAGCTTATCAGGATCGTTTTTATCGGCGAAGTTCTTATCCACTACGTTTTTACACTCAGCGCGATGCACCACCAACCCTTTGCCTGTGGAAAGGTGGCCCACCACGGGGTCGCCTGGTAGCGGATGGCAGCAGCGCGCAAAGTTAATCACCATGCCTTCGCTGCCGCTGATCATGACGGCTTTGCTGCCATCCCCGTCTACAGGGTGTTCATAGCTTTCGCCATGCGCCGCAGCCACTAGGCGGCGTGCCACCACGTGGGTCATGCGGTTGCCCATCCCAAGCGACTCCAACAGAGCATCCTCAGAAGAGACATCCAACTCTTTGAAGGCGCGCTTAAGGGCGCTCTCATCCAGTTCTTCCAGACTGGTATCGAACGGCGCCAGGGCTTTATTGAGCAACCGTCGTCCCAGCATGACCGCTTCGGTCTGCTGCTGATATTTAAGCGCATGACGGATTGCCGAACGCGCCTTTGCGGTGGTCACAAAATTGAGCCAGGTAATATTGGGCTTCGCACCGGGGGCGGTGATAATTTCAAGCGTCTGACCACTCTCTAAGCGCGTCGAGAGCGGCGCCAAATGGCGATCAATGCGGCAAGCGATACAGTTATTGCCGATATCCGTGTGCACGGTGTAAGCGAAGTCGATTACGGTAGCACCCTGGGGCAGCTCCATAATGTCGCCTTTAGGCGTGAACACGTAGATATCGTCAGGGAACAGGTCGTTTTTAACGTGTTCGATAAACTCCAGCGAGTCGCCGGCGTGGCGCTGCATTTCCAGCAGGCCCTTAACCCAGGCGCGAGCACGTGCATGGCTGCCCTCGGCAATCGGATGGGAAGTCTGCCCCGCTTTATAAAGCCAGTGGGCAGCGATACCGTTATTGGCCATGGCCTCCATTTCACGCGTACGTATCTGCACCTCAATGGGCATACCGCGGGAGCCAAACAGGGTGGTATGCAGGCTCTGGTAACCGTTAGCTTTGGGAATCGCAATGTAGTCTTTAAAGCGCCCCGGTACTGGCTTATAGAGGTTATGCACCACGCCTAGAATACGGTAGCAGCTGGCCACATCTTCGGTAATGATGCGAAAGCCAAATACATCCATAATTTCGACAAAGGGCTTACGCTGGTCACGCATTTTTTTATAGATCGACAGCAGATGTTTTTGGCGTCCGATGACGGTGCCATTAAGCCCGTCATCGTCCAGGCTTTTTTGCAGGGAGGACTGTATTTCGCGCATGGCACTACGCCGGTGCCCCCGCGCTTTGGCAACCGCACGCTTGATGCGCTCCGAGCGCATGGGGTGAATCGCCTGAAAGGAGAGATCCTCAAGCTCGATACGAATCGTATTGATACCCAACCGCCCGGCAATTCGCGCGTAAATTTCCAACGTTTCACGGGCGATGCGACGCTTTTTATCTGGGCGTAGGGCGCCCAGGGTGCGCATGTTATGCAACCGGTCAGCCAACTTGACGATGATAACGCGAATATCCCGCGACATCGCCAGCACCATCTTCTGAAAATTTTCCGCCTGGGCGACGGCTTTGTCTTCAAAGGTGATTTGGGTAAGTTTGGATACCCCGTCTACCAGCTCTGCTACCGGCTTGCCAAACTGAGCCTCCAGGGCTTTTTTGGATACGCCAGTGTCTTCGATAACGTCGTGCAGCATGGCAGCCATCAGGCTTTGATGATCCATGTGCATATTGGCAAGAATATTCGCTACCGCCAGTGGGTGGGTAACGTACGGCTCGCCGGAACGCCGCCGCTGGCCGTCGTGGGCCTGCTCAGCATAGTAAAAGGCGCGTTTGACCTGCTGGATCTCATCCGAGGGTAAATAGCCGCCGAGTCTATCGGCCAGGTCATCAATGGTGAACATCTACCGCGCCTCTATCGGTTTCGTTGAAAACGTTAGTCGTCGATATGAGTAGGCGCCATAGCCGGGCGCGGACGAACAGCGGCTTCAACGGGCTCGTCCAGTACAGTGTGATCGACCAGGCCTGCGGCAATTTCACGCAGCGCCATCACCGTAGGTTTATCATTTTCCCAAGGTAGCAGAGCATCGCGGGAGCCGCGCGCCAGCTGACGAGCACGCTGGGTGGAAATCATCACCAGCTTGAAACGGTTTTCAACATTTTCAAGACAATCTTCAACGGTTACGCGAGCCATGGGAGCCTTCCTGTTATGACGGAACCGGGCCGACACCGTTATAAAAAAACCAACGGCACCGACCCAGCGAAAAAGATGATGTAGTGCAATACAATAGAAAGTAGTAGAACCGTATAGATTACTCGACCGTAGGCGCCTGTGACAAGAGCGCAGCCAACAGCGGCGCGTGGCGCTCGCTCATTACCGGGCGACTTAATCGACGGCTGATCACCAGTGACTGTAACTCCTGCAGCGCCGTGGTGAAGTCATCATTAACGACGAGGTAATCATATTCGTGGTAATGGGACATTTCACTCACCGCATCGCGCATCCGCCGGGCAATCACCGCATGCTCATCGGTGCCACGGCTAGCAAGACGTCGCTCCAGCTCCTCGCGGGAGGGCGGTAGAATGAAAATCGACACTGCATCAGGCATTTGTGAGCGTACCTGCTGAGCGCCCTGCCAGTCGATTTCCAGAATGACGTCCTGACCTGCCGCTAGCAATACCTCTACTGCCTGACGCGAAGTGCCGTAGTAATTATCAAATACTTTGGCATACTCGAAGAACTCACCCCGCGTGATCATCGCTTCAAACTCGGATACATCGGTGAAATGATAATTGACGCCATTCACCTCACCCTCGCGCTTGGCACGCGTAGTGTGCGACACCGACACTTGAATCCCATCCAGGCTTTCGATTAGCTCGCGCACCAAGCTAGTCTTGCCAGCACCGGAGGGGGCAGAAACGATAAACAGCGTACCTTGGGACATGAAGTACTTTCCCTTCAGTTAGCAAAATAAGTAGCGGAAAACGTAGTAAACGCAAGTAGAGCGACTGCAGCAGAGCAGCAAGGCTGCGCAGTATCGCACACCCAGCGCGACGACTGTAGCGTTGGTGGTGACATACAGGGAGGTAGGCATGCGCAGTACGCTATTTATTTTAGCCCTGATTGCGCTGGGCGTAGCTCTGCAAAAGGGCACCATTGAGATTCCCCGCCACTGGGCGCCATGGGCTCCATTGCATATTGACGACCCTATCACGCCGGTCACGCAACTGAAGCTAAGCCGCTTGGAGGATGACCGCAATGGCTGTTTAGCTGCGTTAGATACCGTCCCTGAGGGCGAGCTGCGCTATACACCATTGTCCGATTACGCCCCCATGGAGAGCTGCCCGCTTTCTAATATCGTGCGCATGCACTCTAGTGGGGTCGCGTTTAACCAGAGTTTCGTGGCCTCCTGCCCCATGGCACTGGCGTGGGTGATGTTTGAACGTCACGCGTTACAGCCTGTCGCCGAGGAGATTATGGGCAGCCGGGTGAGCCAGATTAACCACGTAGGTAGCTTTGCCTGCCGTAACGTTTATGGCCGCGAAACCGGCAGGCGCAGCGAACACGCCACCGCCGAAGCTCTGGATGTAGTGGGATTTCAGTTTGAGAACGGCCAGCGCATCACGCTAATCAATGACTGGGATGATGGGGGCGAGGAGGATGAGTTTTTACGCGCCGCGCGGGATGGCGCCTGCAATGCCTTCGGTAATGTATTGGGGCCGGATTACAACGCCGCGCATGCCGATCACTTTCATATGGGCATGCGCGGATTTCGGCTATGTCGCTAATAGATCAACCTATTACTTATTCGAGGTTGATGTCATCCTCATCCGTGGCGGCACCAGTGGCAGCACCAACGCCACCGCCGATAACGGCGCCTTGAACGACGCTACCACCGGTTACAGCAGCGGCACCCGCGCCAACGGCTGCACCCACACCGGCGCCGCTAGAGGCACGCTCTCCGGTAGTGGTGCCGCAACCCGCCAAGCCAATGGTTAACGCCACCACCGCGCCGAGGGTCACTATACGTGTCAAATTCAATACCTGAATGTGCATGGTCATCTCCTTATGGGTTACTACTCTTACACAGTAGAGAGAATTCGACTTTTTAGCCATGTTAATTATCACTGTTCGATAACTATGTAGCTGGTCAATATCTATGTAGCTGGTCAACTATGCAACGTTAACCAAAGCTATGCTCGCTGGGCCACGGCGCCGTAGGTGCGCTTCTCCAACCAGCGCCCAGCGGCAAAAATCACCAAGCCGCAGAGCGCCAAACCCGCACCGACTAAGCCCGTGCTCGACCAGCTAAAGCCAGCGCTGATTGCCAGGCCTGCAAGCCACGCCCCTAGGGCATTGGCACCGTTAAAGGCCGCGTGGTTCAGCGAGGCCGCCATGGTTTGGGCATCTTCCGCCACATCCATCAAGCGGGTTTGCAACGAAGGTGCCAGTGCCATACTGGTACCCACCAGGCCAACGAACAGCAACCCCGTCCAAACGTTATTCGCCGCAAAATAAAATAACCCTTGTACCACGCCACACCAGAGCAGAATGGTGGGTATGGCACGCATCAGGTTTTTATCCGCCATGCGCCCGCCGATTAAGTTACCGGCAATAGAGCCCAGGCCGAAAATGACCAGCACCAACGGCCCCAGTGCTTCGCTCATACCCGCCTGCTGGGTTAATGTCGGCATCACATAGCTAAAAATGGCGAACATGCCGCCGCAGCCAATGCAGGCAAGCGCCAGAGTAACCAACACCCGCTGTTTAAGCAGTGCTGACAGCTCACGTACAGGGCTTGCTAGGGTATCGACGGGCTGCACCGGTACATAGAACCGGATCAACAGAGCGGTGAGCAACGCAATGCCGCCGACACCCGCAAAGGCGATCTGCCAGCCCAATAGGTTACCCGCCCAGGTACCCAGCGGCGCACCGATCAGAATCGCCACGGTTAAGCCCATCATCACCCGGGAAACGGCCCGCGCCCGTTGGTCTATCGGCACTGCCCCCGCGGCCACCAGTGCGGCGATGCCAAAATAGGCGCCGTGAGGCAAGCCAGCCAGAAAACGCAGCCCTACGAATGACCAGAACCCCGGTGCCATGGCACTGGCAATATTGCCCACCGCAAATACCAGCATCAGCATAATCAACAGCGACCGCCTAGGTACTCGCGCGGCCAGCGCCGAAATCAGCGGCGCACCGACTACCACGCCCAAGGCGTAGCTGCTTATTGCGTAACCCACTTGCGGCACCGTTACCGCTAAATCACCCGCCACACGGTTCATCAGGCCCATAATGACGAACTCGCTGGTGCCGATTCCAAAGCCACCCAGCGCCAACACAAATTCAGCCAAGCGCGGGTTACGCGCCAGCCCTTGAGACGACGATGCTGTTGAATCCTGCATGTTTAACTCCTTGGGATACCACCCTGTTGGCATCTCGATTAGCGCTAAATGATCGCAGGATTAGACGAAAGTAGAAACATGCTGCGTTTAAAAAGTTAGCGTGCAAACTCAATAGTTAAGTTTGGCTGAATTGGAAATGTTTGGATACGGTGTTTGGCGGTCAGGCGCTAGGGGGTTCCACTGAAAGCAACCGCTCACGCAGACGACGGTTACGCGGCACCAAGCCGGTTTGCATACCCAAGGGGTGGAATACTTGGTTTAACAGCGCCAGTGTAGGGCTTGCCTTATCGGCTTCCAGATCAGACAAGGTGCGGCGACTGATACCCACCAACTCGGCATATTGTGTCTGCGACATTCCCAACACTTCGCGGCGTAGTTGACGCAGCACCTGCCCTGAGCTGATCTCTTCCCGCAGCAGCTGGGACAATAGCGCCATAAGTAGTGCCTCGCGCTCAATGCTAGAGAGTTCTTTGCGTTTCATACCAGCCCCCAGCGGCGCAGCTTAGCATCCAGATAATTCAACCCCACCGCATTCGATGCTAGCAACGCTTCCGGCACTCCCCGCGCAGCAAGTCGTTCTTTTAGCCCGACTAACTGACTCCCCAGCGCTTTTAGCTCTGCCATCAGTTGTTCGGGGGGCACATAGGCATTTAAGTTCTTCGCAATGGCGACCCAGTTGAATTCAGGGCCCTCTTCAAACGGCGCGCCCCAAGTGGTGGTGCGAATAATGCCTTCTGGGTCAGCCTTCATGGGCGCAAAATCGTAGACTGGCGCCAGCCAGATTCCCAGAGGCGTTTTCAACAGCGCCGTATTGCGACCATGGTTATCGCTGTTGGCAAAAGCAACATTAAGCAGATCACGTTTCACCCACTCGCTCACGAAACGCGACGTATCAAAATGACCTCCTAACTCGCGAACGCGGTATTGCTGGCTCAACAGGCCAACCAGTGCCTCAATCACGTCAAAATGGTTTAAGAAGCTTCCCGGCTGACGCTTCATCGCGGAATAAACCGACTCCAGCCCATACAGCGTTCGCTTCCCAGCGGGGTAATCAACATCAAAGCGGGGCAACCACAGCGATGGATAGCGCTCGCCTTCCAGTAGCCGCATCCTTTGAGTGTCGATCGTCGCTATGCCGAGTGACGCCAGCTCATGATAGAAATGGTATTCGGCGCGAAGGATATTGTTATCAAGCTCGGTGCGCTGGCCGCGAGGAAATTTCACCAGATAGTGCTGGTCGGTATTCGCCGGGTCATCCTGATAGGTATCGATCCAGACCTGATCGTTTGGCGAACAGCGTAGCAGTAGCTTAGGCGCTTCACCGCCAGCTCCGGTCGCACCACCCCCAGCGGCTCCCATTTGCTGCGCATAAGCAAGAAAATCGCTATCTCGATCCACAACATCACGTAAGGCAAAGCGCTGCTGCTCTAGCGTGCTACCTACTGGGCGCTCGGGAAGGGCCTCTTTAATACGTAAATTACCCACCGGAGCAATCGTCCCTTTAGCCAATAGGGCGTAATCTTGTTCAGCCTCAGTAAGCGCCGATATCCCCAACTGCGCGACCCAGTAACGGCGGCTGGCCCCAGAAGGCATGATATCGTCTAAAAAAGCGAACCAGCGTGGCGATTGATGAGTATTCATGAGTTCAATCGGCAAAAGCAGGCTGCAAGCATGCTCATCATCGCGATCCAGCCATTCAAGGGCATAATCGGTGATATAGCCCATACGCGCAGGTCCTCGACGACCTTGCTCTGGGTGCTCAATCACCAGCTCAGCGGCATCGTGCCACTGGCCATGATGAAATGTCTGGATGGTTAGCAACGTGGGACACCTTAATTGAGCAGTTAATAACTGAGCAGCTTAATGCTCAATAGTGTAGCCCAAGGTTCCTGAATGTGCATTTTAATACTCATAAATATATAAAAACTCAATTAGTGAGCAATATAATACTCATTTTAACCAGGAGTAATAATGCCAGCTGATACCCCATCTTTTAACACGATTGAACACGCCATGGCTGAACTCGCCAAGGCTGACCCCGATATCGCCCGCGCCCTACCGCTAGTCGGAGCGCCCTCGCCTCGCGAGCGTGATAAAGGCTTTGCGACGTTCTTCTCGACTATCGTTAGCCAGCAACTATCTACCGAAGCGGCTCGCGCGATTATGGGTCGTGTAAATACACTGCTGCCCGAGCTTCACGCTAAAGCGGTAATAGAGATAGAGGGCCAAGCGCTGCGCGATGCGGGGCTTTCCTGGCGCAAGATCGAGTACGCTAAAGGGCTGGCAGAAGCAGAGTTGGCAGGCACTTTTAGCGCCGTGGGGCTTGAACAGCTAAGCGATGATGAAGCCATTGCCGCGATTACCGAGCTACGCGGCTTTGGCCGTTGGAGTGCTGAGATCTATCTGATGTTCTCGCTGCAACGCCCAGATATCTTTCCTGCCGATGATCTAGCTCTGCGGGTTGCGCTTGGCCGCTTAAAAGGCATGGACGATAAACCCACGCCTAAACAGGCCCGCCAGTTGGTGGAGCACTGGTCGCCCTGGCGCAGCGTGGGTTCGCTGTTTCTGTGGCACTACTATCGCGGCGAGCCGCTTTAAATACTAAGCATCCAGCCCGCCAAACTTACCGTTCTGATAGTCGTCGACCGCCTGAACGATTTCTTCGCGGGTCGTCATTACAAAGGGGCCGTGGGAATAGACCGGCTCATCGATCACCTCGCCATGGCCAAACAGCAGGCGCGCGTCGCTGTTAGCTTCGATGTCGAGGCTATCACCATCGCGATCCACTTCAATCAGATGATGGGCCTTAACGGGCTCGCCACCTACGGTGACATCGCCATCCACCACGTAGAGAAACACCTGCCGCCCAGGTGCTACGGGTAACTGTTCCTGGCTACCGGCAGGCAACCTCAGCGTCGACATAAACACACCTGTGAGCGTCTCGATAGGGCCAGCACGATCCTGCCACTCACCGGCAATCAGGTTCAGCTCACCGCCGCCGGGTAAAGCGATGGCAGGTATGTCTGCCTGTTGCAGCCCTACGTAGCGCGGCTCGCTCATTTTCAAGCGCGACGGCAGGTTGACCCACAGCTGCAGAATTTCCAGCGGGCCACCTTCGCGCAAAAACTCGGGCGGCGAAATTTCCGCATGCACAATACCGCTACCCGCGGTCATCCACTGCACGCCGCCCGCGTTGATCACGCTTTGATGCTTAGCGCTATCGGCGTGGGCCAACGAGCCTTCCAAAATAAAGGTGACCGTTTCAAAGCCCCGGTGCGGGTGCGGGCCAAACGGCAGGCCACGGTTATTGGTCGGATAGGTCTGCGGGCCGTGATGGTTGAGAAACAGAAACGGATCGAGCTGTTCAAGCTGCGGCCCCGGTAGTGGCCGACGAGTAACTAAATCGCCGATATCATCGCGCTTGGCCGGATGCTGAGCGATCACCCGGCGCACTGTTTGGTTAGTATCTGATGGCATAACTGACTCCTTATCAATACCGCCCAGCGTAAAACCTACGGCAGCAGATGAGGAGCGAATAATTTGCCCCGTTTCATTGAAGGAAATTGTTATCTAAAATCTCAGCGGTTTCCTCAGAACTTCGTGACCACCGTCACACCCGCCCCTTCAAATTTATCCATGTTCATCAGCGCATCAATCGACTGCTCAAGAGTGATTCGTTTGCCGATAAGCTTTTCAGGCGCCAGCTTTCCAGACTTGATCATCGCCAGCATGGCGTCATAACGGTGGGCCTGCATGCCGTGGCTACCCAGTATTTCAAGCTCATGGGCAATGACCTTGCTCATGGGAATGGCGGGTGTGCTGTTCTCGGCCAACATCAACCCGACCTGGACATGCTTACCACGTTTACGCAGATTGCTGATGGAGTTAAAGCAGGTCGTCGGGTGGCCCAGCGCATCCAGCGATACGTGAGCACCTCCCCGGGTTATCTCCGCAACCGCTTCGACCACATTGGGTACCTTGGCAGCATTCACGGTGGCAGTGGCACCCAGTTGGCGAGCCAGATCAAGCGCCTCTTCCGAAATATCGATGGCCACCACGTTGGCACCGACGGCGTTGGCAATCATCACGGCAGAGAGGCCAACCCCACCGCAGCCGTGGACAGCCACCCACTGCCCTGCCGATGTTTTGCCTTGATCCACTACCGCCCGAAATGAAGTGACGAAACGACAACCCAAGCTGGCTGCCGTTGCGAAGTCGAGCGTCTCGGGCAGCGCGACCAAATTGACATCGGCGTAGTGAATACTCACATACTCAGCAAAGGAGCCCCAGTGCGTGAAACCCGGCTGAAACTGGCTATCGCACACCTGGTGGTTGCCAGAGTGGCACTCAGGGCAAGTACCGCAACCGCCAACGAATGGAACCGTGACGCGGTCGCCAATGCGCCACTTTTTTACGTCTTTACCCACAGCTTCGACTACGCCGGAAAGCTCATGGCCCGGCACATGGGGAAGTTGAATATCGGTATCGTGCCCCACCCAGCCATGCCAGTCGCTGCGGCACACCCCATTCGCCATCACCTTCACAACAACGCCATGCGGCTCAGGGGTGGGATCAGGCAGTTGCTGGATCTGTGGTGGGGCGGAAAATTGCTCAAAAACAACGGCTTTCATAAATAATTCCTAATCTATATCGTTTTTTTACTTTATAAAGTCTCATGCGGATAAGAAGCAAATTATTGGCCGCTAACGCTTAACCGCCCCACGACCTGCAACGATTCATCCACTGGACGCACCACGATCATCTCCCCCGAACCAACGCCGCCCCCCATCAGTGCGGTGATATTGACCTGGTGGGTGACCAGCAGCAAATTACCCGGCCCCTGCCATGCGGCAATCTGCTCTTGGAAGGTTGCGCTGAGTCTCGCAGCGGCCACGCTCAAATTCCGGCGGGTCACCAATGCCTGGGGCCAGGGAGTGGCGCATGAGAATCACCAAGCCGCCTTCTTGGAGTGCTTGCCAAGTGGCGTCGTTTGCCTGGGCAGTGGTCGAGAATATGCTCAACACAGCGAGCAGCAGGGCTAACGTGAAGTGGCGTAGGATGGGCATAGGGTAGAGTTCTCCATCAATGGCAAACAAGAACCGCTCTTGCCCAGTTCACCGATTGTCTGGACAAAAGTTTGATGTCACCAACTTGCGCAATATGCGCTAGTGATATCAAAGCTTTCCAAAACGGAACGCAGTGCGTACCGAATTGAGCTGGACTCACTACCTCACTTTGCTTCGGGTGGAAAATGCTCAAGCCCGTGACTGGTATTTGCACGACGCTATCAATCAAAGCTGGAGCACTTAAAACTAGGACTATATTCCCACAATTATACAAAAGATGGGAATATAGTCCTTACTTTACGTGCATCGATTTGCTAATTTTAAAAGATGGACTATATTCCCATTACATCTTTAAAAATGGGAATATAGTCCCTTCATTGGTGATTGTATGGCAAAGCGGAATTTACACAGTGTGCTGTTTCCAAAGCAGCGCAAAATTCTCACTCATTTTGGTGAGGATTTGTTGCTAGCAATGAAGCGACGAGGGTTGACCAAAAAAATGCTCTGCGAGCGAACAGGTTTTGATCATAAAACCGTGAACAAGGTGTTCGCTGGCGATCCTGGTGTGGCAATTGGCACCTATTTGAAAATTATGGCTGTGTTGGGCATGGAAAGTAACTTCTCTGAAGTGGCCGCACATGACGAGCTAGGCATCAAACTGCAAAACATCAAACTTCTGGAAGGTTCAAAATGAGCCGTGAGTTGGTAGAGGTTTATGCGGATTGGCATCCCATTGAGCAACCATTATTAATTGGTCTGTTGGCTTATAGTGACTCAAGTCGTGGCGGCGTATTTAGCTTTGCCTATGCCAGAACTTTTTTAAAATCACCCTACTGTTTGCAAATTGACCCCTTGCTGACTCTGCATGCCGGTGAGTTTCACAATGACGAAGCAGATAAAAACTTTCGTGCATTTTTAGATTCATCGCCAGATCACTGGGGACGTATTCTGATGCAGCGCAGGGCGGCTATCGAAAATCGCAAAGGTATTCGGCCGAGTAATCGATTAACGGAGCTCGATTATTTGCTTGGGGTACATGATTCCTACCGCATGGGTGGAATTCGCTTTAAAAGACCAGACTCACCTCATTTTCTTGATAACAATGCCGAATTTTCGGCGCCACCCATGGCAGCGCTTCGCGAGTTAGAGCATGCCGCCATCCAAATTGAAAAAGACAATAACATCGACAGTGATGAATACTATCGGTGGTTAAAAATGTTGATTTCTCCAGGCTCTTCTTTGGGCGGTGCAAGGCCAAAAGCCTGTGTTACTGACGAGCAAAATCACCTGTGGATAGCCAAATTTCCAAATTTAAACGACACTTTTGATGTCGGGGCGTGGGAGATGGTGTGTTATGAGCTTGCATTAGCGGCCGGTATTGAGATGTTTCCAAGCGAGATCCGAAAATTCTCGACTCAGCATCATACCTTTTTGACCAAGCGCTTTGATCGGATGGGTGACAAACGCCTACATTTTTCATCCGCAATGACGCAGCTCCAGTACTATGATGGTGAGCATTCCCACGGTGCTAGTTATCTTGAAATCGCAGAATTCCTCTCTAATCAGGGCGCACAAACAAAAGCTGATCTTGCCCAATTATGGCGACGGATTGTGTTTAACATTGCGGTGTCGAACACAGATGACCACTTGCGTAATCACGGTTTTCTGTTGACTGACAAGGGCTGGAAGCTATCACCTGCTTACGATTTAAACCCCATTGTAGGAAAGCAAGGCCTTCACCTGAATATTACCGATGCAGACAACGCGCTTGACTACCAGCTAGCCTTTGAAGTGCAAGCTTTCTTCAGGCTCACGCAAACCGAGGCAATGCAAATTTACGATGAGGTTTTAAATGCCGTGAAACAGTGGCAATTGATTGCACAGCGATTAGGGATCAGCCGAGCTGAGCAAACTTTGAAGCAAGAAGCCTTTAATGTTTGAGTAATGTCAGTATCAAGCACAACTTCTCTTTATTCGGTTCATAATTCTGAAATTCCTGAATAATCGGGAATATAGTCCTATTATTTTATGTCGATAGTATCGACGTAAACCAAGATTGCTCAGCGCAGCAGCGCATTCTTAACTTGTCCGATGTCAAAACCGTAAGTACCTTTGTCCGCTGCACTATTAAAGCATTGATGACCAGTGGTGATTTCCGCACTCCATTCTTATTGGCGCCTGTCCCGTGGCCTGGTTGAGCGATATCTACTGGTAGATTTAAACCTACCGTGCAGGTGCTGGTCACGAGCGTAAAGCCAGCCTGCCCAGTAACACCTCCCACGCATGTGCTGTGTAAAAGGATAGTATTTTGGATGATTAACCTCATGACAACCCGGTCACCGCCTAGTAAACCGCCAGTAGGCTAACAGGGCTCTTTAGCCATTCTTGAACGGGTAAAAAATCTATTCGATGTTTTGAATCTGCTCCCGCATCTGCTCAATCAACACCTTCAACTCCACCGCGCAGCGGGTCGTCTCAGCGACCACGGATTTTGACGACAGCGTGTTGGCTTCGCGGTTGAGTTCCTGCATTAGGAAGTCCAAACGGCGGCCTTTGGGGCCTTTCTGGGCGAGCTGGTGGCTCACTTCTTCTATATGCGTGGTTAGGCGGTCTAGCTCTTCATCCACATCAGCTTTTTGCGCCACCAGTACCAGTTCGGCTTCCAGGCGCTGCGGGTCGAGTTCAGTTTTGGCAACCTCCAAGCGTTCCAGCAGTTGGGCGCGTTGGCGCTCTAAAATCTGCGGCAGCAAGCTACGCACGGTGGCTACCTGCTCACTTACGGCGGTAAGTCGGGTGGTGATCATCTCGGCGAGCTTTTCGCCTTCACGGGCGCGGGCGTCGATCAGCTCATTCAGCGCCTGATCAAACAGCGCTTTGGCGGCGGCCTTTATAGCGTCTTGGTCAAGGTGCTGGGTTTCCATCACACCGGGCTGGTTGAGTAGCGCAAGCGTGGTGGGTGGCACGGCGCTGGGCACTTGCTGCTGTATGGCGGTTAGCGCATCAGCAATGGCGGCTAGGCGAACGCTGTTAACGGCGGGGGCTTGGGCGGTTTCGGCGCTCTCAAAGCGAACACTGCACTCGACTTTGCCACGGGCTAAACGGGTGCGCAGCGCTTCACGCAGCACTGGCTCTAGGTCACGCAGGCTTTCGTGCAGGCGGAAGTGAGGCTCTAAATAACGCTGATTCACTGAGCGAATTTCCACCTGCAGCGTGCCAAACGGGGCAGCCTGCTCGGTGCGGGCAAAGGCGGTCATGCTGTGTACGCGGCTGGAAGTGGCCATGTTTCATCCTGGTAGTGAATAACGGTGTATAAAGCATTGCCCTAAATGGCTAGCCTATTCATTCGATTAAATAAGTGCTGTGCAAAAGAGCGCATCAAACACCCATTATTTCTGGCTGAACCTCTATGAGCAGTTGCGGATCCCGCGGTGGAGTATCAATCAGCTCGAAGACGCGGTCGATCATCTCGATCACATTTTGCCGAACCATCATCAAACGCGGATGAAAGGCAGCGGCAAGGGGATCCCAGTCAAAACAACCAAAAATAATGTCATCTAGATAATAGCCATTTAGCTGTAACCCGCGAACGATGCCCTCAAGAGAAATCGTGGAGTTGACGAACATAGCACTGGGCAGAGTAGAGCGATTACGCAGGTATGTTTCCAGCGCAGCCTGGGCCTTATCGGCAGCATAATCGCAAGGGAGGATATTCTCTTCTGCCGTCGCCAGTCCCACTTCCTCTCTCGCTTGCTTGAAGCCGGCAATACGCTCGCGGGTATTGTGATCTTCATCACGGCCGCCAATAAATAGCACAGGATCATCACTGCGCTTCTCTTCAGTAAGGCGGTTGAGGATGGCATGGGTAAGCTGTCGCGCGCCCTCACGGTTATTGGAAATAACCGACGGGGCCTTACTGCCAGGAAGGTCGAGATTAATGCTTTGCACGCCGCTCTCTGCACACATCTGTGCAATCGTATCCGGATCCGTTGCGCCGGTGCATACCAGGCACTCGACACGGTAAGCCAGCATCATTCGGGCTGCTTCACACTCTTGCTTGGGATCTCGATTCGTACACGAAACAATCGCAAACAGCCCCCGTCGACGTGCTTCTGATTCGAAGTGTTGGGCTATCGAACTGAAATAGCGGTTGTCGTAAAGCGGCAGAATCATACCGATGATACCTGAGCGCTCGCGCCGCAAGGCACGGGCCTGCATGTTGGCCGAGTAGCCTTCCGACTGGGCGAGCGAAAGAATTTTGCTGGCGAGTTTCTTACTGATGCGACGGCGCTGCCAAGTGCCGTTGAGCACAGCACTGACGGTACTGGGCGATGTTTCTGCCAACCTCGCCAGGTCGTAAATAGTCAGCCGCTTGGATGAAGAGTCGCTAACCACGTGGCAGCTCCTTGCGATTAGATAAAAGTAGCATTGACGTGATGATGCAATAGATCAATCCTACGCTATGCACAACCGATTGTGCATGCTCGATTAAATGACAATAACGATAGCGATGACGCATCGCTTAGGTACCACTCAACGTATCCAGCACTGTGTAAAGCTTCTATGCATTAAGTTCTTATGCATTAAATTCCTATGCATTGTGAGGCTCGGAAGCGTCTGCGCCATTTCATTTGACCATGGCGCAACGTACAGCAGCACTATTAAAGCGCTTCAATGCACTCTATTCCACTGACTGGGTCAGCCAACAGCAAGCAGGAAATCACAATGAAATACAAAGCACTTCTTACCGCAGCTACGCTAACAGGCATTATCGGCAGCACCGGCGCAATGGCTCAGGAGTCTCCTACGATTGCCGTGGTCGCCAAGGTGGGGGGCATCCCCTGGTTCAATGCCATGGAAATGGGCATCGAACAAATGGGTGAAGAGCTTGGATTAGAAGCCTATATGGTAGGCCCTACCAGTGCTGACCCCGCCCTGCAGGTGCGTGCGATAGAGGATCTGATCAGCCGTGGCGTTGATGTCATTGGTGTTGTCCCGAATGATCGCGAGGTTCTTGAACCGGTATTGGAACGGGCACGTGATCAGGGAATTATCGTACTGACCCATGAAAGCCCCGAATCGGTCAACATCGACTACGACTTTGAAATGATTTCAGCGCAGCAGTTAGGTGAAGAGCACGCCAAGCTATTGGCTGACAGCACCGGCTGCGAAGGCTCTTATGCCGTTTACGTTGGCGGCCTCAGCGTGCCCGCTCACAACGCCTGGGCAGATGCTGCCGTGAACTGGCTCGATGATAACTGCTCGGGCTTGACCCAGGCCGCTGATCGTTTCGGCGTTGCCGAAAGCGTCGATGACAGCCGCAACACTACACTGGACTTGCTGCGTGCCCACGAAGACTTGGCCGGCATCATGTCGTTTGGTAGCCAGGGAACCATAGGCGCTGCTCGGGCCGTGAAAGAGCGGGGGCTGGAAGGGGATGTGGCCGTTATGGGCCTGTTCTCTCCAGGCCAGGGGCGCCGCCTGGTACACGAAGGTGTGATTACCGGTGGTTTCCAGTGGAGCCCTCTGGACGCGGGCAAAGCGTTCGTTGCCCTGGGTGAAATGCTCTATAACGGCGAAGAGATTACCGATGGCGCCGAATTGCCGGTACTGGGTGAAATTACCCTGGACGGCAAAACGATCTTTGCCTCAAAGCCACTCAAGCTGAGCAAAGATACCGTGGATGAGCTGGCCGAGCTCGGCCTATAAGACTGCGCTTATTGATCGTGTATAGGCTGCCGCGCTCCTGATGAGCGCGGCAGTGATGTTAAGAGAGGAGCCTCCAATGGGCGATATCGCGATTCGAGCGCGTCACGTTAGCAAGATTTTCGGTCAAAGCCGGGTGCTCGATGATGTCGAATTCGAACTTCGCCGGGGTGAGGTGCTTTGCCTTGCAGGTGAAAACGGTTGTGGCAAAAGCACGCTCATTAAAATTATTAACGGCGTATACACGCCTGAAGAGGGGGTAGAGCTTTCGTTTGGCGATGAAACGCTCTCTGCCATTAGCCCGATAGAGGCGCGCAACCGGGGCATCCATGTGATCTGGCAAGATCTCGCTCTGTTCCCGCACCTGACCGTCGCGGAAAATATCGTCTTCGATGACTACGTTGCCAAGCCTTGGCGGCCTATTTCCTATAAAGATGCGCTGACGCAATCCCGTGAGATCATCCAGCAGTTTGGCCTAGACCTGGATCCGATGGCCCGTGTTGAAGACCTTTCGATTGCCCATCGTCAACTCGTTGCGATTTGCCGCGTGCTGCGTGCAGGGGCCAGTATCATTTTTATGGATGAGCCCACCGCCTCGCTTACCTATAAAGAGGTGCAGACACTGCTGGGCATTACCCGCTCACTGGCGGCGAAAGGCATTTCCATTGTCTTGGTCAGCCACCGGCTGGTGGAAGTGTTGGAGGTGTGTCAACGCGTGACCGTGCTCCGCAACGGGAAGTTGGTCGGCACCTACCCCACCGAGGGGATGACCCAGGCACGACTTTCAACCCTGATGACCGGGCTTGAACTTGAGTTTACCCCCCGTGCTGAAACACACAAAGGCGCCCCAGTACTGGAGCTTAAAAACTTAAGCCGTGAAGGGGAATTTGAAAATGTCTCTTTCACCCTGCATCGCGGTGAAATTCTTGGCCTGACGGGCTTGCTGGGCGCAGGGCGTACCGAAATAGCCCACACGATTTTTGGGATGACCCAGCCCACTTCAGGGCAGCTGCTAAAAGAGGGTCAACCGCTGACGCTAAACTCCAACCGCGATGCAGTGCACCATCGCATTGCCTACCTCTCTGAAGACCGACTCAATCTTGGCCTGGTGCAAAACCAGTCCATCAATATGAATACCGCAGTGACAGTACTACCAAGGCTGGAAAAACCGCGCTTTTTTCTCTCCCCTCAGCGCATCAAGGCACTGACCGTCCACTGGATTGAGCAGCTTAAAACCAAGGTGAGTGATGCCGAGCTTGCGGTCTCCTCATTATCCGGTGGTAACCAGCAACGCATTGCACTCGCCAAATGGCTAGCCACCGAACCCGAGGTTCTCATTCTTGACTGCCCGACGATTGGCGTCGATGTAGGCGCCAAAGCCGGTATTTTCGACATCATCAGAAATCTTGCCGACCAGGGCATGGCCATCATTCTGATTTCGGATGAAGCAGGAGAAATCTGGATGAACGCAGATCGTGCGCTCGTATTGCGCGACGGGCGCATCTACTCCGAGGTCATACCTGCGGAGACCACGGAAGAAGCGCTGGAGGCGATCATCAATGCATAAACGACTGCTAAACAGAAGGATCGGCACTGAAGGTACGCTATTGAGCATCCTCATGCTGCTGTGCGTGGTGTTAGCACTTGCGACCGACAGCTTTCTCACCTTTCAGAACCTGTTTGACCTGCTTAACAATCAGTCGGTCAATATCATCTTTGCAGTGGGCCTGGTCGTCGTTCTGATTGCGGGTGGGATAGATATTTCCTTCGCAGTGGCGGCATCCGTGGTGCAGTACGTGGTGCTGTCACTGCTGATCAATTACCTGGGCGGGGGCAACTGGTTGCTTGGCATCCTGCTTTCGATGCTGGTTGGCATGCTACTGGGGCTCTTCAATGCGCTGCTGATCCACCGCTTCCGAATCGTTTCGATCATCGTCACTATTGGCACATTTAACCTGTTTTTCGGCCTCTTGATGTACTTCACCAGTGGGGTGTCCATCTACGATATTCCCGATTGGCTCTACTACTCCGTTCCACTGCTTGACCTACCTGCCGAACGCGGATCAGCCACGCTCTACTTACCCGCGGCAGTCATGGTGGTGATGGTAATACTCACCTGGTTCATTCTGGCCCGTACCGGTTTTGGTCGCGCGATCTACGGTTTCGGATCAAACCCCGAGTCTGCTCGCCGCTCTGGCGTTAGTGTCTGGAAGATCCATGCCTTTGCCTACGGCTGGCTGGGGCTATGCGCGGGGGTGGCGGGCCTGATGCAGGCACATATCGTACAAGAGGTCGTGCCCAACGCCTTGATAGGCCAGGAGTTGCCAATTCTGGCGGCTGTCGTGCTAGGCGGCGCCACCCTGGGTGGCGGGCGTGGCTCAGTGCTCGGCGCCGTACTGGGTGTGCTGCTTCTCGCCATCGTCCAAAACGGCCTGAACCTGCTGGGCGTCACTCCTTACGCCTTCCGCATGATTGTCGGGCTGATTATCTTGATTGCGATCACCACCAGCAACCTAGGCAACCTGTTGCCCCGCACCACCAAGGCGAGGAACGTATGAATAAGCGCCTGAATAAACAGCCCTCCACGGCCGGACTCCGCCTTGGTGGCGATACCCTTGAAGTGGCCGCCATGACGGCTCTGCTCATCGGCAGTATTGGACTCTTCTCGCTACTGGCACCAGGCTTTCTGACCGCCACTAATTTTGGCTCAATGTCGATGCAGTTGCCGGAGCTGGGGTTACTCTCATTGGCGATGCTGCTGCCCATAATTTCCGGTGGCCTGAACCTCTCGGTTACCTTTACCGCCAATATCGCAGGGCTGATGACCGCCTGGCTGGTTCAGGGGTTACTCGCGGGCATGGGCATACTAAGCGTTCCCATGGCGATTATCGCCGGGCTTGCCGTTGGCGCTGCCGCAGGCTTTTTGATTGGCGTTATCGTTGCCTATGTGGGCGCCCACCCCATTTTGGTTTCTCTTGGGGCAATGATTTTTCTGCAGGGTGTGGGTGAGTTTTTAACCCGCGGTGGCGGTATGTCAGGCATGCCGGAGGTATTTCAAACCATCGGCAGCGGCAGTTTTCTGGGCATTCCAATCCCCATGCTGATCTTTCTCGCCGCTGCCGCAGGGTTGATCTACATCATGCATTTCACCCGCACTGGCTTTTCGATTTATATGCTGGGCTCCAACCCTCGCGCGACGGAGTACTCGGGCATTAACGTCAAGCGCGTCCTGATCACCGTCTACACGATTTCCGGCATTTTGGCAGGGCTAGCAGGCATGGTAATGCTCGCCCGCTTTAACTCTGTACGTGTAGGCCACGGCGAGAGCTACCTACTGATTACGGTTTTGGCCTGTTTTCTGGCCGGGGCAAACCCCTTTGGTGGCTTTGGCCGCGTACTGCCACTGGTGCTGGGCTTGATGAGCCTGCAGGTAATCGCTTCCGGCATGAACCTGATGGGCGCCAGCCAGCATCTAGCCACCGCGGTATGGGGGGCTTTTCTAATTATTGTAATGGCACTACGCATGCCATTTATTAAACAGTCGTGAGTAAGGTTTTCCATGAGTCATCAAGAACATGTTCTAGGCATCGATATCGGCACTGGCAGCGCCCGAGCAGGCATTTTCACGCCGGATGGCGTGATGCTTGCCGAAGCGAAAACACCGATTGCGATGCATCGCCCTGCCGAGCACCACGTGGAGCAAAGCTCAACGGATATCTGGCGCGCGGTATGCAGCGCGACCCAGCGCGCCCGCGAGGCTGCCGGTGTGACGTCCGATTCCATCACCAGTATGTCGGTGAGCGCCACTTGCTCGTTGGTGCTCCTTGATAAGCAGGATAAGCCGCTAGCGCTCTCACCGGGCGATGAGGCGTGGAATATCATTGTGTGGATGGATCACCGGGCAACCGCAGAAGCCGCTGAGTGCACGGCTACCCAGGCAGCACCGCTGCGCAACCTGGGTGGCGTCATGTCTCCAGAGATGCAGATGCCTAAGCTCATGTGGTTGAAGCGGCACCGGCCCGAGCTCTATGTAAAGATCGGCTACGCTGGCGATCTAGGCGATTGGCTGGGCTTTAAATGCACCGGCTCTCTTGAACGCTCGGTCTGCATGCTCTCCTGCAAGTGGACGTTTGACCCACGCCCTGGCCATGGCTGGGATCGCGACTTTCTAAACCAGATCGATATGCAGGATGTACTCGAGTGCGCCCGCCTACCCGAACAAGCCCTTCCAGTGGGCGTAGCACTTGGGCA
Source organism: Vreelandella sedimenti (assembly GCF_013416325.1). Lineage (GTDB taxonomy): Bacteria > Pseudomonadota > Gammaproteobacteria > Pseudomonadales > Halomonadaceae > Vreelandella > Vreelandella sedimenti. The sequence goes on along the minus strand of NZ_JACCGK010000004.1, from coordinate 105,694 downwards.
GTTGACCGAAGAAGCCGCCGATGACTTGGGACTGACGACTCGGTGTACCTTCGCAGTGGGCATGATTGATGCCTATGCCGGTGCGCTTGGCACACTAGGCAGAAGCCTCGCTGATGCTCCCGAGCGCCGGCTTGCCGTGATTGGCGGCACCTCCACCTGCCATATCGGCGCCCAGCCCGAACGGCGCGAGGTACCCGGTGTGTGGGGCCCCTATCCAGGGGCACTATGCGATGGTTTTGTCGCCAACGAAGGTGGGCAAAGCATTACCGGAGCCCTTCTAGATCACCTGGCGGCACTATTTTCAGCCAGCAGTGAATTCGGCGACGATCTTCACGGCGCGTTATCAGACCTTCTACTCGAGCGCTTGGCATCCGGCGACCCAGCTCCTGACACCCATGTTTGTCCTGACTTCATTGGCAACCGCTCGCCCTTGGCGGATCCGGAAATTCGCGGCACCATCACGGGATTGACCCTTGATACGCCTTGCGAGAACTTCATCAAGGTCTATTGGGCGGCAGCCACCTCGCTAGTTTACGGCACCCGCGCCATCATAGAGCGTATGAATGCCCATGGTTATGCCATCGATACCCTGCACCTCAGCGGAGGGCATGGACGTTCAGCACTGCTGCGCAAGCTCTATGCCGACGGTACCGGTTGTCGGGTTGTGCTGGCGGATGCGCCGGAACCCGTACTACTTGGGGTAGCCGTGGCGGCCCTGGCTGCTCAGGCCAATTGTGAGGTGCTCAGCGTTGCCAATGGCCTCGCCCCAGGCGAACAAACATTAGAGCCCGACCAGGCAATGCAGGCGCTGCACACTGCGCGTTATGCCGCTTTCAAGAAACTTTACGAAGGGCGTCTCGACTGACACAGCCAACCTGTTTCAAGACGCTAGCTGGACGTTAAGCCAATCAGCGCACTCTCAGACGTGTACAATGGAGGGCTTTTACTAGTTGAGCGTTTATTGAGAGGTACTATTTGTGAGCAGTGCTAAGCGTCCTGATGTTGTGCGCCCCAGCGGTCGCGAAGCCGACCAGCTCCGTGATATTCGCCTGACCCGCGATTACACCCGCCATGCGGAAGGTTCTGTACTGGTGGAGTTTGGCGATACCAAAGTGCTGTGTAATGCCAGTGTAGAGGCCGGTGTGCCGCGCTGGCTGCGCGGCAAGAATCAGGGTTGGGTCACCGCTGAGTACGGCATGCTGCCCCGCGCCACTCACACCCGCAGTGGCCGTGAAGCGACCCGCGGCAAGCAAGGCGGCCGCACACTGGAAATCCAGCGCTTGATTGGCCGCAGCCTGCGCGCCGCGGTGAATTTGAAGAAGTTGGGTGAGTTCACCATCACCGTGGATTGCGATGTGATCCAGGCCGATGGCGGTACCCGTACCGCGGCGATTACCGGTGGCTGCGTAGCGCTGATCGATGCGATCCGCTACCTGCAGCGCGAGAAGAAGATCAAAGCAGACCCCTTCAAGCAGTTGGTGAGCGCAATCTCCGTGGGCATTTATAAAGGTGTGCCGGTGCTGGATCTGGACTACCCGGAAGACAGCAAAGCCGATACCGACCTAAACGTAGTGATGACCGAAAGCGGCGGACTCATCGAAGTGCAGGGCACCGCCGAGGCGAGCCCGTTCAACCGCGCCGAGCTAAATGCCATGCTCGATTTGGCCGAGAAAGCGGGCGACGAACTACGCGACCATCAGCGCGAAGCGCTGGGTGTTCGTGGGTAATGAAGGTGAGATGTGAGGAGTAAGGCGTAAAAAACAACAGGCCAGCATTTAGCTGGCCTGTTGTTTGTCACCCCGGCTAATCAGCAAGGGTGACAGGCGACGCGGGAAAAGTTCGTTGCCTAGCGCTTAGAGCGCCAGGTCGTACTCAACGATTAGCGGTGCGAACTCGGAGAAGGTCGCATCGTAATCGATCCACGCGTCGACCACGTGGCGGCGGAAGTTGGGGCCGACTAACTGATAGTCGATCCGCCAGCCTTCCTGGCGCTCACGGGGCACGTCTTGGTCAAGCTTCGGCCACCAGGTATATTCCCCTGCATCGCGGTTAATTTCGCGGAAGGTGTCGATAAACCCGGTGGGGCCAAGCACCTGATCCATCCAGGCGCGCTCTTCCGGGCGGAAGCCTGAGGTCAGTTGATTATCCGACCAGTTAGCCAAATCGACGGTTTTATGGGCAATATGCCAAGTACCGCAGAGGATGTATTCGCGGCGTTTGCGCGACATCTTCGTCAGGTACTCTTGATACTGCTCCATAAACGCCTGTTTGGCTTTTTGGTCACTTCCGTCAGGCATCAGGAAGGAGACGATACTGAAGCGTTCATAATCCGCCTGCAGAAAACGCCCTTCATGATCACACTGTGGAAACCCAAGGCCATACATAATCGCCTTGGGAATTTTGCGGCAATAGAGTGCCACACCGGAGAAACCGTCCTCTTCGGCATCCAGGAAATAGCCTTCATAGCCTTCCGGATACAGAATGTGGTCACCCAGTTCAAAACTTTTTGCCTTGATGTTCTGCACGCAGACCACGTCGACATCCTGCTGAGCCAGCCAGTCCAGGAAGCCACGATCGACGGCATCACGAATACCATTGACATTGATGCTGGCAATTTTCATAAATCGTCCCTTTTGCGTCGCTGCTGTATGATACCCGACGTTTAGACGTTTGGGTAAAGGCAGCTAGTAAAACTTGCCATTTACCCCACTTTTATTGTTGCTTTCGTACTGATTTAAACCTACCGCCTAGTGAGGAATGCCGTGGCCACCACTCTACAACCCTACCAGCGCGATTTCATTGCCTTTGCCATTGAGCAAGGCGTGCTTAAGTTTGGCGAGTTTACGCTTAAATCTGGCCGCGTTAGCCCCTACTTTTTCAACGCTGGGCTGTTTCAAACTGGGCGCGCGCTGGCCAAGCTCGGGCGTTTTTACGCCCAGGCGATTGTCGATAGCGGCTTAAACGCCGATGTGCTGTTTGGCCCGGCGTACAAAGGTATCCCACTGGCGGCAGTCACCGCGGCAGCATTGGCCGATCATCACGACCGAGATATGCCCTACGCCTTCAACCGCAAAGAGGCTAAAACCCACGGCGAAGGCGGCAATATCGTGGGCGCACCGCTTGCGGGCGATATTTTGATCATTGATGACGTGATTACCGCGGGCACCGCGATTCGTGAAGTGATGAGCCTGATCGAACAGAGCGGTGCCCACGCCGCCGGGGTAATTATCGCACTCGACCGTCAAGAGCGCGGCCAGGGCGAGCAGAGCGCGATTCAGGAAGTGCAGGCTCAGTACGGTATGCCAGTGGTTAGTATCGTCACCCTGGAGCAAGTGCTCACTTACCTTGAAGAGCATGCCGGTGGGGAAATGGTCGCCTACGCTGAAGCGATCAGGGCTTATCGTGACCGCTATGGGATTACGAGCTGATTAGACTTGCAGCGCGCCAGCGAACCCTTGCTGGCGCCACGCTTCGTAGCTCACAATAGCCACGGCGTTGGAAAGATTCAGGCTACGGTTGTTGGGCTGCATGGGCAGGCGCAATTTATGCTCCGAAGTTAGCGCTTCATGCACCTGGGGTGAGAGCCCAGCGGTTTCAGAGCCAAACAGCAGTACATCGCCTGGGGCAAAGTCCGCATCGCTGTAGATGCGCGTGCCTTTGGTAGTGATCGCCCAGATGCGCCGCCCCTGCATGGTTTGCTGAAAGGCGCTAAAATCGGCGTGACGAGTGACGTTGTCGAGGTCGCGGTAATCCAGCCCGGCGCGACGCAGCTTTTTCTCTTCTAGGTCGAAGCCAAGCGGCTCAATCAGGTGTAATCGGCAGCCATTGTTGGCCACCAAGCGCATGATATTGCCAGTATTGGGCGCCATACGCGGTTCAAAAAGCGCTACTTCAAACATCTCCACCTGCCTGTTTATTATGCATTCGCCAAGCGGACGATTGTACTTGAAACCGTACTTGAAACCGTACTTGAAATCGTAATCGAAACTGTACTTGAAACCGCCTGCAACTCTCGTAGAGGACGACCGACGCCATGACGCCTGCAACGCCCAAGAGCATTCTTAGCCGCATCAAAGGGCTAAACCCGCGCCAGCAGGAAGCCGTGCGCTACATTGATGGCCCTTGCCTGGTGTTGGCGGGTGCAGGTTCCGGTAAAACCAGCGTTATCACCACTAAAATTGCCTATTTGGTGCAAGAGTGTGGGATGAGCGCGCGCAGGATCGCCGCGGTGACCTTTACCAATAAAGCCGCCCGAGAGATGAAAGAGCGTGTGGGCCAGATGCTCCACGGCAAAGAGGGCCACGGGCTGACGGTCTCTACCTTTCACACCCTGGGGCTGAATATTATCCGTGGTGAGCTTAAAACCCTGGGCTATAAACCGGGCTTTTCGCTATTTGACCCGGAAGACGCCAAAGCACTGCTGCGCGATTTGATGAATAAAGATGCTCAGGTGGACGCCGAGCAGATCAATGCCGTGCAGAGCAAAATTTCCACCTGGAAGAACGACTTGGTTCTGCCCAGCGATGCGCTCTCGTTTGCGGCTGATGACGATGAACAGTTTGCCGCCCGAGTATACGAAGCTTACGTACGCCACCTTAAAGCCTACAACGCGGTCGATTTTGACGATCTGATTCTGCTGCCGGTGGTACTACTGCAACGTGACCCTGAAGCGCTGGAGCGTTGGCGGCGCAAAATCCACTACATGCTGGTCGATGAGTACCAGGACACCAACGTCTCCCAGTACCTGCTGGTGAAACTGCTCATGGCGGAGCGCTCCACGTTCACCGTGGTGGGTGATGATGATCAGTCGATCTACGCCTGGCGCGGCGCACGCCCTGAAAACCTGATTACCCTGGGTGAAGATTTCCCGCGTCTGAAAGTGATCAAATTGGAGCAAAACTACCGCTCTACCGCCACGATACTGCGCGCCGCCAACACACTGATCGCCAATAACCCCCACGTTTACGAGAAGACGCTATGGTCCGATATGGGCGACGGCGCACCTATTCGAGTAATCGTGAATCGCCATGAAGAGGCGGAGTCTGAGCGGGTCGCCAGCGAAATGCTCACCCGGCGTATCAAGGAAAAGGCCGAGTGGCGGGACTTTGCGGTGCTTTATCGGGGGAATTTCCAGGCCCGCTTGTTAGAGCTTAAACTCCAGCACTACCAAATTCCTTACAAGCTCTCCGGTGGTACGTCGTTTTTCTCGCGCAACGAGATTAAAGACACCATGGCTTACCTGCGCCTGTTGATTAATCCCGCCGACGATAACGCCTTTTTACGCATCGTGAACGTACCGCGCCGCGAAGTAGGCCCAGGCACGGTAGAGAAACTCGCCAACTACGCGACGGAGCGCTCAATTTCGTTGTTCGCCGCCTGCCATGAGCTTGGGTTGGAGCAAGTATTGCCGACCCGAGCAGTGGAGCGGCTGTCGCGCTTTACCTACTTTATCGACGGCGTGCGCAAGCGCATGGATCAAGGCGATGCCATTGCCGCCATTCGCGACATGCTGCGAGATATGGATTACGAAGCCTGGCTATATCAAAACGCCAGCGCGCCCACCGTCGCCGAACGCCGCATGGCCAACGTGTGGATTCTAATCGACCAGTTGGAAAAATCACTCAACCGCGACCCAGAGGACGATACCGATTCCACCGAGACCGAAACCGACGGCGTAGAAGCGGCTATTTCACGTTTGGTACTGCGCGATATTCTGGAGCAGCAGGCGGAAGAGGATGACTCGGATAGAGTGCAGCTACTCACCATGCACGCTTCTAAAGGCCTGGAATTCCCCCACGTCTATTTAATGGGCTTAGAGGAGGATCTGCTACCCCACCGCAACGCCATCGAAGTAGGCACCGTGGAGGAGGAGCGGCGGCTGGCCTATGTGGGCATTACCCGGGCGCGGCGCACGCTAACGTTGACACTTGCCCGCCAGCGCAAAGCCTACGGTGAACTGATGGATTGTGCGCCTAGCCGCTTTTTAGACGAGCTGCCCGGGGAGGATTTGGAGTGGGAAGGTCGTGCCGATAAAGAGGATCCGGATAAGAAACAGGCCCGTGGCAAAGACGCTATTGCCGGGCTGCGTTCGCTGCTGGGGTGATAAAGCGGGAGTTATAAAACTAGGGCTTTTAAATAAAGAATATCCACAGGGCGGCGATTCAAACACCCTGTGGATAAATTTACCAAGCTAAATCATTGCTGCTTACTTTACTGGGCTTCAGCCATTAAATAATCGACAACGGCCATCACTTCTTCATCGGAAAGGTTGGGGTTGCCGCCTTTGGCTGGCATAGCGCCGATACCGTTAATGGCGCTGGCGTAGAGCTCATCAGCCCCCTTCTCTAAACGCGCCGCCCAAGCTTCTGAATCGCCTGTGGTCGGTGCGCCAGCAACGCCGTTATCGTGACATGCCACACAGCCAGAGCTTGCGTAGAGGGCTTCACCGTCTAAATCGCTACCGCCGCTCGCTTCTTCAGATGCGGCCGCGTCTTCCTCACTTGCTGCATCGTCATTAGCAGCCATCTCTTCTTCAGTTGCCGCTTCTTCACCTTCCGCAGCTTCCTCTTCGGATGCAGCTTCGTCGCCACCGCCTAATTCAGGCACGTCCATAACGGGCTCGACCATATAGGCAGTCGCCGCTTCCATCTCCGCATCAGAAAGGTTGGGGTTGCCACCGCGAGCAGGCATAGCACCAATACCGTTAATCGAGTGTTCTAGCAGCGTGGCGAAACCTTGTTCGGTACGTTCAGCCCAAGCCTCTTCATCGCCACGGATAGGTGCGCCTGCAGCACCCGATTCGTGACAAGCGCTACACACATTGCCATAGATGCCCTCGCCATCGACATCACCGCCACTGCTGCTATCGCTAGGAGGTGCCGCTGCGGTACCACAGTCTTGGCCTTGTAAACAGAGTTGACCCACCGGCGCCAAACGCTCGGCAATCGCATCACGTGCGGCGTCATCTTGGGCATAAACACTGGATGTGCCCGCCATGAAGCCGAGGGCCGCCAGCCCGCTCATGATCAGCTTAGCTTTCACTCTCACCACCTCTTGAGTATTGTCATCAAACTTTTATCCTCAACCCCTGTGCGTGGCAGCGCCAATATTGACGGTGCGCAGCTGAGACGCCAAGACGTGCATATAGGACTAGTATAACGGCAACGCAAAGCGCAAGAAAATGCTACTAAGAGCGCCTATTCAACCGTTGACGACTATTGGCAGCTTAATTTGGCAAACCCTTCCTCTCACCACTGCCTTTCCAGGCGAATAAACGTTGCTGCGCATAGCGTATGAAACCCGCCTGCTGGTAAAGCCGTTTAGCCGGTAAATTGACATCATCTACCGCCAGCATGACCTCCTGCACGCCAGCCTGTTGGGCAAGCTCGAGGCCTTTATTTAACAACGAGCGCCCCAAGCCTTTACCACGCCAATTCGGTGTTATTCCCATTAACATTAGCTCCCAGCGGCCTAGCGCAGGGCGCGGCGCAAGCAATAGCACACCCACCACGGCTTCGTGATAGCCCACAGCGTACCAGTGCTGTGGCGCTTGGGGGTCCTGCTGATAAAACCCATTCAATAACTCTTCCACTGAGAGTACGTCGCGCAAGGGTCGGCTATCCAGCGAATCTTGCCCCACTGCGGCCAGCAGGCTCAGCTGTTCCGCCAAAGAAAACTCGCAAAGCGGCTGCAGTAAAAGCGGCAGCGTTTCATTCATCGCTAAGCGGTAGCGGCTACTGCCGGTTAAATGCTCCAAGCAAGCCAAACGCTGCATGCCATGCTCACGTAACAGTGCTTCTGATACGGGCGCCTGGGGTGACAGCTCTAAGTGGCACAAGCGAATATTGTGGGCTTTTACCCATGCATTGGCCGCACGCAATAGCGCGCTAGTATGCACACCCTGCTCGCTGGGCAATTGCTTGGGTAACCATAGCTGCGCCATATTCATGGGCAGCGGTTGTACCCAGATGGCGCTCATTAACTGGCCTGCCTTAATAGTTATCCATAGCCCATCCCACTGGGCATCTGGCTGATTGTACATTGCCTTCACAGCCGCGCTCAGTGCCGCTTGCTGTTCAGGGTCATGAGCAGCAGCCAACTGCAGCAGTGCCTCGCGCCGCCGGGAGGGTGGGCACTGCACGGTCTGAAGAGGCGTTACCTGCGCGGAGGTCATCGATGCGTTACCTGTCCATTGCTCGGTCAAACCGGGGATAAATATTTACCCAGCTTAAGTTTTCGTTAAGTTATCCCGCCCAGAGTGTCGGAAAACACGATGGAGATTATCCGATGGCTCGCCTACGTTCACTCCCCACTGCGCGGACAAGGCTGAATTGGCACGAGGCCCTTAATTGGCAGGAGCAAGCGGCGCTTCAGCAACTGATTCAGCAACGCTTCGCCCAGCAGCACAGCGCTCATATCCAGCATTTCCTGCCGCGCCTGTTTGGGCTGTGGCAAGCGGAACAGCCGCAAGCGGCAGTGGGATTGCGCCTTGCCAGCAGCGGACCGCTCTTTCTGGAGCGCTACCTGGATGGCAAGGCCGAACAGGTTATTAACCATGGGTTTCAGCAGACACTTGCCCGCCGGGATATTGCCGAAATAGGCAACTTGGCTAGCCTGCGCCCTGGCTTGCAGCGCCAACTGTTTATTTACCTGGCCCATCAATTGGCGGCTGATGGCATCGCCTGGCTACTGTTTACCGCCACTCCCGAGGTTGCCAACGGCTTGCGCCGTCTAGGGTTGTCCCCACAGCCTATCACCCCTGCCGACCCTAACCGACTGGGCGAAGAGTCGCATCTCTGGGGGCGCTATTACCAGCATCGCCCATGGGTCATGGCAGGCGATCTACGCAGCGCCATGCAGACGCTTCAAGCGCAGCCCATCCTGGCTGAAATGGGTGCGGCCGAGGTGATGCATGCACGACTTGCCTAATGCGCTGATGGCACGCCTCGACCACCACGCCAACCATGCTCCCCAGCGTACCGCACTTAGCGATGGCGAACAGCGTCTCTCGTATACCGCGGTCATTCAACACATCGCTCAGCGACGCCAACGGCTACGCACGGCTGGCGCACGACGCGTTGCACTGGCGCTGGATAATGGGCTGGAGTGGGCCCTATGGGACCTGGCCCTGATGATGGAAGTGTGTGTCGCGGTGCCTATTCCTGACTTCTTCAGCGATCGGCAGCGCCGCCATATCGTTGAGCAGGCAGGACTGGACAGTTGGATTGGCCACGGTGGCGAGGCCTACGGCTTTCAGACCATCGGTGATGCGGTTATCACACAGCGCCAGATCGAACTGCCACCCGAGTTACCTACGGGCACCACGCGGATCACATTTACTTCCGGTACCAGCGGCTCCCCCAGGGGTGTGTGCCTGGATAATGCTGCGCTGCTAACTGTAACCGAGAGCTTGGCGGCGGTGGTCGAACCGCTCGCCATACGCCGCCACCTGGCCATGCTGCCGCTCGCGACCCTGCTGGAAAACATCGGCGGGCTCTATCTACCACTGTGGTTAGGTGCGTGCAGCGTGCTGCCCAGCTTGACCATGCTGGGCTGGCAGGGCGCCAGCAGTTTCAGCGCTCCTCTCGCCCTGGAATCTATCGCCCGCTACCGGCCGCACAGCATGATTCTGGTGCCACAGTTGCTGCAGGCATTGGTTAGCCATGCTCCGACCTCCCCTCATAGCCTGCGCTTTGTCGCGGTGGGCGGGGCACCGGTAGCCACCACCCTGCTCACCCGTGCCCAGGGTGGCGGTTGGCCGGTGTTTGAAGGCTACGGTTTGTCGGAGTGCTCCTCGGTGGTGTGCCTTAATCGTCCCGGAGAGCCAGTCTGCGGCGTTGGCCGACCACTGCCCCATGCCCAGGTACGTATTGATCAAGACGGCCAGCTACACGTGAGTGGTGCCCTGATGTTGGGCTATCTCGGTGAGCCTCCCAGCGGCGATTGGCACGCCACCGGAGATACCGGCCAGTGGCAGGGCGATACCATCATCCTCAATGGTCGTCAGCGGGAAGTGTTCATTACGGCCTATGGCCGAAACGTCAATCCCCAGTGGGTAGAGGGCGAGCTCTGCACCCAGCCTGCCATTGCCCAGGCCATGGTATACGGCGAGGCCCTGCCTGCTAACCGGGCGCTGATCGTACCCGCCGCGGCCCAGCTGACCGATACCCAGATCGACGCTGCCATCCAGGCAGTAAACCTCACGCTGCCCGACTACGCCCAGGTACATGAGTGGCAGCGTGTGTCTCCCTTTACCCCCAATAACCAGCAAGTTACAGCCAATGGCCGCCTGCGTCGCGAGACCTTGCTAGCTGCTTATGGCCACTGGCTAACGGCCGCGTCGACTCACTCACAAGAAGGAGCACTATCATGACCGCTTACCAACAGCTGCAAGACGCTACCCAGGGAGCACGCACCTGGCTCCTGACGACACCCATCGTCAACCGTGCCTTGTCGGGCCGTGTCACTCTGGAGGAGTATCTTGCTTTTCTCGGCCAGGCCTATCATCACGTCCGTTTTACTGTGCCGCTAATGATGGCCTGCGGCGCACGGCTACCCGACCGACTCGACTGGCTGCGCACCGCGCTGGTGGAGTACATCGAAGAGGAGCACGGCCACGAGCAGTGGATTCTGGACGATATCCGCGCTGCGGGCGGTGATGCTGAGGCCGTAGCCGTTGCCACGCCAGACCCGGCCACGCGATTGATGGTAGCCTGGATTCGTGACGCAGTCGAGCACGGCAATCCGGTGGCGTTCTTCGGCATGGTACAGGTACTGGAAGGCACCAGCACAGCACTTGCCACCCAGGCCGCCGAGCACCTCCAGGCCAGCCTGTCGCTGCCTAACAGCGCCGTGCGCTACCTTACCTCCCACGGCAGCCTGGATATTGGTCATCTGGCCTTTTTTGAAGAGCAGATAAATCAGCTAGGAGATGATGATCTCGCCGTGGTAATTGATAGCGCCAACATGTTCTATCACCTGTATGGCGCGATGTTTAGAGGTATAGAAGCGCATTGCTCAGGCCGCAGTGCGGTGGAGGAACTTAGCCATGCACTGGCCTAGCAAGCGAGTTTTTCCTGGCGGGTGGGCGGAACAGCGAGTACTGATCACCGGCGCCAGCGGCGGCATCGGTTATGCTCTTGCTGAAGCCTTAGCCCAACGCGGCGCGCAGTTGCTGGTCAGTGGGCGGAAGCAAGAGGTGCTGGTCACTCTGGCCGACCGTTTTCCCGACCGTATCACGGCCGTTAGCGCCGATTTGACCAACGCAGACGACCGTAGTCGCCTGATCGATGCAGCCCGGATAGCGGGCTGCAATATGCTGATTAATGCCGCCGGCAGCAATCAGCAGGGCTTCTTCGATTCCACCAGCGACAGTGATATCGAACAACTGGTAGCGATTAACCTGACTGCCACGCTGCAGTTGACTCGCGCGTTGCTTCCTCAACTGATGGCCTGTTCCCAGGCGACGATTATCACCATTGGCTCGACCCTTGGGCGACTGGGTTATCCAGGCCAGGTAACCTACTGCGCGACCAAGTTCGCGCTGCGCGGTTTTAGCCAGGCGTTGCGCCGTGAGCTGGCCGATACCCGCGTGCGCGTCATGTATGTCGCCCCCAGGGCAACCCGCACTGCCATGAACTCACCGCAAACCGAGGCGCTCAATGCAGCGCTGGGCAATACCGTCGACTCTCCTGACGCCGTCGCCCTGGCTATTATCAGCGCCGTGGAAAAGCAGCGCGAGGAGTTGCAGATCGGGCTGCCGGAACGCTTTTTTACCCGCCTCAATACGCTATGGCCAGGCGCTGTTGACCGGGCCCTGTTACGCCAACTGCCCGTCATTCGCCGGTTCGTTGCCACCAAGGAGTCTTCCTCATGATCATGCCAGCTTTCAAAACGCTGCGTACTACGCTACTGGCTAGTGTCATTGGCTTGGCAAGCCTTCAGGGGGTCGCCAGTGAGGGCGACAGCGCGGCGGCCGCCGCATCGCTTGCCGAGTTACAGCAGCGTTGGGCGGAAATTAACTATACGCTGCCACCAGGCGAACAGGCGGCAGCCTTCAGCCGCTTGGGTGACCAAGCTGAACAGCTTGTCGAACGCTACCCGGACGCCGCCGAGCTGCATATCTGGGTCGGCATTATCCGCTCAACAGAAGCAGGTGCCAGCGGCGGGCTGGGCGCGCTGGGGCTGGTAAAACAGGCTAAAAAGGAGCTTGAAACCGCGCTGGAATTGAACCCACTGGCGCTTGATGGTTCGGCCTATACCAGTCTGGGCGCGCTCTATTATCAGGTTCCCGGCTGGCCACTCGGCTTTGGCGATGAACAAAAAGCCGAGTGGCATTTGCAAAGAGCCCTTGCGATTAACCCCGAAGGGATCGACAGTCTCTACTTCTGGGGCGACTATTTACATGAGCAGGGTCGCGATGCAGAAGCACGCCAAGCGCTGGAACGCGCCTTGATGGCAGCGCCCCGGCTAGGTCGCGAACTGGCGGACAGTGGCCGCCGTGACGACATCCGTCAATTGATGTCAGAACTTCAATAGGAAGGAGCCCTATGCGCATTTTGCTGGTAGAGGATGACCCAAGCCTAGCCTCGGGTATCCGCTTGGCCTTGAAGCCCGAGCACTACACCGTGGATCATCTGAGCGACGGAGCTACCGCGCTGAATGCGCTAAAAGAGGGAGAACCCTTTGATGCAGTGATTCTCGACCTGGGGCTGCCGCGTATGGATGGTATGACGGTATTGAACGCTGTCAGGCGACACGGCAGCCAGGTGCCCATTCTGGTACTGACTGCCCGCGATGCGGTGGATGACCGCATCGCGGGGCTAGACGCGGGCGCCGATGACTATTTAACCAAACCTTTCGAAGTGGCGGAGCTGAAAGCCCGACTACGCGCCTTGCTAAGGCGTAGCCAGGGCCAAGTCAGCAGTATATTGAGCTGTCGTGGCATTCGTCTGGATCCCCATACCTTAACCGTTAGCTTTCAGGGGCAAGATGTAAGTTTATCGCGACGCGAACTCACGCTGTTGCAAGAGTTTATGAGCCACCCTGGCCGAGTATTTACCCGTGATACTTTAGCCCGGCTGGTCTACGGCTGGGATGAAGATGTGGAGAGCAATGCCATTGAGGTTCATATCCATCATTTACGCCGCAAGCTGTTCACCGAGGTCATTCGCACGGTGCGTGGCATTGGCTATGTCATGGATAAGCCGTCAAAGGATGACGTATGACCTCAATTAGACAACGTACCCTGGGGCTATCGCTACTGGTATTTGGCCTAAGCATGCTGGTAATCGGCTTTGTCAGCTACCGTTATGCCGCCCATGAAATAGAAGAGCTGTACGATGCCAGCTTAGCCCAGAATGCACGTCTGCTAGAAGGTTTGTTACAGGCGCCGCTGCCTGATACCAATCGCAATGTGTTAATTAACAGCTTAGAGAGCGCATTACAGCGCGCTCGCGACTCTGACAAACGCTTTGCGGGCCACCGCTACGAAAGCAAATTAGCCTTCCAACTGTGGGAAGACGATCGCCTACTGCTGCGCTCTGCGAGCGCTCCTGAAACGCCCCTTGCTCAACAGCCCATCGGCTACTCAACGCTTACCGTGGGGGTGCACGATTGGCGAGTGTATGTCCTTGAGGTGCCGGGCTCATCAAATCGTGTGGTAGTGAGCGAGCGCGAAGACGTTCGCGGGGAGCTGATCAGGGCGGTAGCATTGCGCACGCTACTGCCTGACCTGATTGGCCTGCCGCTACTCACCGCCCTGCTGTGGTGGTCGATTGGCTGGGGCTTGGTACCGCTGTCGCGCATGGCCGAGCAAATTCGCAATCGTGATCCGCATAATTTACAGCCTCTCACCCTCAGCCCACTGCCCCAGGAACTAGATACTATCGCCGGTGCACTCAACCGGCTGTTAGAGCGAATCCGCATAATGCGCGTGCGCGAAAAACGCTTTATTGCCGATGCCGCCCATGAATTACGTACACCCTTAGCAGTGCTTGATCTACACGCCCAAAATGCCCTGACTGCCGACAATATTGAAGATCGTCAGGAGGCGCTCAATCACCTTCGTGGCGGCGTTGCACGGGCCACGCGCTTGGTTACCCAACTCTTAACGCTGGCTCGCCTGGAGCCTGAAGAGGAGTCGCAGCCTGAATACCGCACTAGCCAGTTGCTTAGTGAAGTGCGTGAGACCCTGGCCAAGCTTTCGCCGCTGGCCGCCGAGCGCGAACAGCAGCTACTGTTAAATGCAGATGAGCAGGCAGATTGGTCGATATTAGAAGAGCCCGGTGCCATTGAAACCCTGGTACAGAATCTGGTCGGTAATGCCATCCAACACTCGCCTAACCAAAGTGTCATCAGCATCACCCTAGCGACGACGCCACATTGCTTTCAATTGACGGTGGATGACCAGGGGCCGGGGATACCGATTAATGAACGCAAAAAAGTGATTGAGCGTTTTCAACGCGCAGGCCCCAGCGCTGGTTCAGGATTAGGACTTTCCATCGTTGAGCGGCTGATCAAACGCCACGGCGGCACCCTTCAGCTTGATAGTGCTCCCAGTGGGGGATTGCGTGTGCGTATTGTTTTACAGCGACTAAAAGAGGAGTAACACTCTCTTTGCTTCCTAAGCTGAGTTTTATGGGTCTCTTAAGGTTGCGATAAGAATTGCGTGCAACTGTGGAGTTGCAAGGCGAGCCAGATACCCACGGCTCTCCCCTTTTCTCCACATGGAGGTACCCTGATGAACCAAGTGACATTTTCACCTAAGCCCTTAATTCAACTAGGCTCAGCACCACTGCTAGCCAAGCCAGCTGCGCAGCGGCTACTGCCTACTAGCCCAGCGATGACGGTACTGACTGACTTTTCCCAAGTCATGCCTCAATCCGTTGATGCCGACACGCCCATCGACGAGGCGCACCTTAAGATGCGTTATAGCGGCGTAAGACTACTGTTCGTGATGGATCACCAAGCGCACTGCATCGGCATTATTAACTCAAAAGAAGTGATTGGCACCCGGCGTATCAACATCGCCATGCAGCAGCGTAATCTCAGCCGCGAAGAAGTGACCGCTGAAATGATCATGACCCCTTGGCACAAGCTTAGCGCCATGCCCATCGCCCAGTTGGCATCACTGACAATTGAGGATCTGGTGCTGTCAATGGAAGCCGTGACTGATCAACACCTGTTAATCACTGAGCAAAACGATGACCACCACATTAGAATTCGCGGCCTTATCTCAGCCAGCGATATACAGAGTGCGGTGGGGAAAGAGATCAACCCGGTGCCTATGGCAAAAAGCTTCGCTGATATTTGCCAAGTCATTACCGGCCATGACCTGTAACACGTCGCCGCTGATCATCTTTAAGTTAATCACCTTTAATTCCTGAATCCAGAGACAACAACGCCCTTCACCGATTCCTCGATGAAGGGCGTTTCACGTTTTAACGCACCTTAGAACAAAGCGGCATTGATCCAAAGATGCGTCGCAATGCTGGCGGCATAGCCCAGCAATATTGCCGGTACCCAGCGAAGGTGTACGGCAAAGGTATAAATACCTCGCGCCTGGCCCATAAGGGCGACTCCCGCGGCAGAGCCCATAGAGAGCAAACTACCCCCCACGCCTGCGGTTAAGGTAATCAACAGCCAATTACCCTCCGTCATATCCGGGGCCATGGAAAGTACCGCGAACATCACCGGGATGTTGTCCACGACTGCCGAGATAAGCCCCAGCACCACGTTCGCCCACACCGGGTTCCAACTGCCGTAGAGCGTTTCGGAAAGCAGGCTGAGATAGCCCATAAAGCCAAGGCCACCCACGCACATCACCACCCCATAGAAGAACAGCAGCGTATCCCACTCGGAACGGGCGATACGGCTGAAAATATCGAAGGGTACCACGCTTCCCAGCTGCTCCAGCTTCTTCCAATCGCCCCGGCGGGAATAGCGTTCACGCTTGCGTTCAAGCGAACGCGGCAGGCTGCGGCGCAGGTAGTAACCAAAGAACTGCAGTAGGCCTAAACCAAACATCATGCCCATGGCAGGCGGTAAGTAGAGGATAGAATGGCACAGAACCGAGATGGCCACGGTAATCAAAAACAGTACGATAATTCGCCGCGCGCCGCGCTTGAGCCAAACATTCTCTTTAAGCGAGGCTGGCTGGCGATTAACGATGAAGAAATTCATGATAACCGCAGGTACCATGAAATTAACCACCGCGGGAAGCAGCAGCGCGAAGAATCCTTCAAACGGCACTTGGCCCGCCTGCCACACCATCAGTGTGGTGATGTCGCCAAATGGGCTAAAGGCACCGCCCGCGTTGGAAGCCACTACTACGTTGACACAGCAAAGGCCGAT
Organism: Vreelandella sedimenti; assembly: GCF_013416325.1. Classification (GTDB taxonomy): domain Bacteria; phylum Pseudomonadota; class Gammaproteobacteria; order Pseudomonadales; family Halomonadaceae; genus Vreelandella; species Vreelandella sedimenti. The sequence goes on along the minus strand of NZ_JACCGK010000004.1, from coordinate 89,341 downwards.
AAACTTATTATCTCCCTCGGCCACTTTGAGTACCACGGCGCACATCAGCATGGCGGTGGTCATATTGTTGGCGATCGCCGAAATACCGAATGCCATGACACCGGTAATCCAGAACAAGGAGCGATAGCTGAAGCCTTTACGCACTAGCCAAGAACGTAGCGCATCAAATACCCGACGCTCTTCCATGGCATTGATATAGGTCATTGCCACCAGCAAAAACAGCAATAGCTCAGCGTATTCAAGTAGTGTTTCACGGAAGGCGGTTTCCGCCTCTTCCGGCATCCCCGCTTGTACATAGACCCAGGCCACTAGCGCCCAGATAAGCCCTGCCGCAACCAGCACCGGCTTAGACTTACGCATATGCAGTAGCTCTTCACTCATCACCAACGCATAGGCGAGCACGAAGATCACGACAGAAGAGATACCGGCAAGCGAAAGAGTAAGATCTAGGGGCCCGGCGGCGGCATAAGAGAGAGAAGGAAAGACAAAAAGCGTGCAGGCGAGCAACAACCAAGTGACCCGGCTAGCATAATGCCGGGTTACGTGGACGTTTGGTGGTTTCATGGCGATATTATCCAATCAGAAGGGAAAAAGACCGCCACGATCATAAGCACCCTAATGACATGCTGCAACGCAACGGTTGCGCATAAGATGCGACTTATTGCCGCATCTTGTAAAGCGTTTTTATTGGCTTAACTAAATATAAAGTCTGAGGTCTAAATCACTCCACCGTCACGCTTTTAGCCAGGTTACGGGGCTGGTCTACATCGGTGCCTTTGAGTACGGCCACGTGGTAGCTCAATAGCTGTAGCGGCAGGGTATACAGTAGCGGCGCCAGCGCTTCGTGCACGTGTGGCAGGGTCAGCACACGTATATCTTCCTGGGCGTCGATACCCACGCTTTCATCAGCGAACACAAACAGTTGACCGCCGCGGGCACGGACTTCCTGAAGGTTGGATTTTAGCTTTTCAAGCAGGTCATCGTTGGGGGCGACCGAGATTACTGGCATTTCGCTGTCCACCAGCGCCAGCGGGCCATGCTTTAACTCCCCTGCTGGATACGCCTCGGCATGAATATAGGAAATTTCTTTGAGCTTTAACGCCCCTTCAAGGGCAATCGGATAGTGAGCCCCGCGCCCCAAGAAGAGTGCATGATGTTTCTCTGCAAACGCTTGGGAAAGTATTTCGATCTGGCTATCCAACGCCAGCACCCGCTGACACACCTCCGGCAACGTGCGCAGCGCAGCGATTATATCCGGATACTCAACCTGATTTTTGGCTTTACTGACCGAAAGCGTCAGCAGCATTAACGCCACTAACTGGGTGGTAAAGGCTTTGGTGGAGGCCACGCCAATTTCAGGGCCCGCGCGGGTCATAAGGGTAATGTCTGACTCACGCACCAGCGAACTACCGGGCACGTTACAAATCGCCAGCGAGCCCACATAGTTGAGGGTTTTAGCAAAACGTAACGCGGCCAGGGTGTCGGCGGTTTCGCCGGACTGGGAGAGGGTGACAAACAGCGTGCCTTCGGGCACGACCGGGTGGCGGTAGCGATATTCAGAGGCCACCTCGACCTGCACCGGCACCCCCGCATAGCGCTCCAACCAATAACGCGCCACCAGCCCCGCATGGTAGCTGGTGCCGCAGGCAATGATATGCACGTGGCGAGTGCGCTGGAAAAGCGCCAGCGCATCGGGGCCAAAGCTCTCTATTAACACGCTTTGAGCGCTCAGCCGCCCCTCTAGTGCCGCCTCAATCACCGTTGGCTGCTCGAAAATCTCTTTGAGCATATAGTGGCGGTAATCGCCCTTACTGGCCGCGCCATCGCCGTGCTCAAAGGTATGAATAGGGCGCTCGACGTCGTTACCGTGGCGATCCACTATGCGAATGGCCCCTTGAACGCGCAGCTCAACCAAATCGCCCTCTTCCAGGTAAATAAAGCGATCGGTAACCGGCAGCAGTGCCAGCGGGTCAGAGGCTAAAAAGGCCTCATTAATCCCCACACCGACCACCAGCGGGCTACCCTGGCGTGCGCCAACCACGACTCCAGGCTCTTTAACGCTCATTACCCCCAAGGCGTAGGCGCCGCCTAAGCCGTTAACGATCTGCTGGGTAGCATCAAACAGGGTGAGCCCATCAGCCAGCTTTTCGGAGAGTAAGTGAGCAATTACTTCGGTATCGGTTTCTGAGCTAAACGCATAGCCACTGCGCTGGAGGCTCTCTTTTATAGCCTCGTAGTTCTCAATGATCCCGTTATGCACAACGGCAACCTGATCGCTACTGTGGTGCGGGTGCGCATTGGCCTCAGAGGGTTTACCGTGGGTTGCCCAGCGGGTATGCGCGATACCCGAAAAACCCGGCAGTGCGGCCGCATCCAATTGGGCGGTAAGCGCCGCCACTTTTCCAAGCGCACGATGGCGGGTTAATACACCGTCGTTGAACACCGTCATACCGGCTGAATCGTAGCCGCGGTATTCCAGGCGTTTTAGTCCTTCTAATAGAATTTCTTGGACGTTGCGCTGGGCAACGGCGGCCACAATGCCACACATAGTGATTCTCCTAGGTTTGAACCAGAGCGCTTCAAAAGCGACTCAACCAGTCCGCAGAACTGTAAAACGACGACTAATGATTATGAATACGGCTTTTTAATGATTCTTAGCACCATTTTAAAAACGATATTAAGTGCTGTTTTAAGAACTGACTCAAGAGCCCTCTTTAATAATTGCTTCCTTCCAGCCCTAAGGCTTTGTCACTTTACTGGGACGCAGCCAATCAATTTTTTCTAGCTGACGGCCTCGCGTAACGGCCAACGCGTAGTCGGTGACATCTTTAGCAATCGTAGACCCAGCCCCTATGGTAGCGCCTTTGCCTACCGAAACAGGTGCGACCAAGGCAGTGTTCGAACCGATGAAGGCGTTATCACCAATGTCGGTGTGGTGCTTGTTAGCGCCGTCGTAGTTACAGGTGATCGTGCCAGCCCCCACGTTCACGTCACGCCCCAATCGGGCATCACCGACGTAGCTTAAGTGATTAATCTTACTGCCCTCACCCACATCGGCGTTTTTGGTTTCAACGAAATTGCCCACCTTGGCTTTTACCGCCAACCGCGTCCCTGGGCGTAGCCGTGCAAAGGGGCCAACCTGGTTCAGGCCAGCTGCCACGGTACCGTCTATCACGCTGTGGGTCTCTATCACGCTCTCTGCACCAATAGTGCTGTTTTTGATCACGCAGTAGGGGCCAATGCGCACGCCCTCGCCTAGTTCAACCTCGCCTTCAAAGACACAACCCACGTCGATAAACACATCGTGACCGCAGGTCAAACGCCCGCGCACATCGAGCCGTTCGGGGTCGGCAAGAGCCACTCCTTGTGCCATTAAATTATCGGCCAACTGGCGTTGATAAACGCGCTCCAAGCGGGCCATTTGCGCTCGATTATTAACCCCTTCCACTTCAACGGCGGAGGCCGGTTGGGCAGTGCATACCTTGATGCCTTCCTCTGCGGCCATGGCAATTACATCGGTCAGGTAGTACTCACCCTGGGCATTTTCTGCGGAGAGCTGCGGTAACCAGCGTTTAATCTGGGCACTCGTCATGGCCATAATGCCGGTATTGCATTCGGTGATCGCAAGTTCGGCGCTGCTGGCATCTTTTTGCTCAACGATCGCCACTGCTTCGCCTGCGTCGTCGCGCACAATTCGTCCATAGCCCGTGGGATCCGCTAGCGCTACCGTCAACAGCCCCATGTGCTGTTCATCTACATAGGCCAACAGCTCGCTCAGGGATTCCCGTTGCAGCAACGGTACATCACCGTAAAGGACTAACACCTTGCCGTTCCCTAACTGCTCGAGCGCTTGCGCAACCGCGTGTCCGGTGCCCTTCTGCTCGGCCTGCACGGCAAACTGCACAGTATGTTCTGCCAACGCTTCACGCAGCTGTTCAGCGCCATGACCAATCACGACATGGGTGCGATCCGGCTGCAATCCTGAAGCGGTATCCAGCACGTGTTGCACCATAGGCTTACCCGCCAAGGTGTGAAGCACTTTAGGTATTTGTGAACGCATCCGCGTGCCTTTACCCGCGGCGAGAATGACAATATCCAGTTCTTGCATACTATTCACCTATTACTGATGGGTCAGCGGGCGCTGGGCTGTCTGTGGCGGGGCTGTTGGTCGCTGGGGTTCGTCGTTGTTCAATGCCCAACTCATTAACCAGTGTTTCCCCAAAATAATTAACAAATTCCGGGCTAGCAATGCTGAGCCACTGCTCGCCATCACGCACGAGCAAAAGCACTTTGAGGTTATTCTCAATGGCCAGTTGCATCGCCTCCTTTTCGCCAACCACCAGTAGCGCCGTCGCCCAGGCATCCGCCCAGGCATTGGAGGGATGAAAAACCGACACCGAGGCAAGCTGGTGGGTCACTGGTCGACCCGTGCGCGGATCGATGGTGTGGGAAAAGCGATGGCCATCTGCTTCAAAATAGTTACGGTAATCACCTGAGGTGGCCACCGACATACTCTCTAGTGGGATAATATGCTGAGCACGCTGCTGGCCATTTTCAGGTACCTCAATACCAATCTGCCAGGGCGTTTGTTCTTCCTCATCACGCAGTCCGCGGGCGATCAGTTCTCCACCAATATTGACTAAGTAGTGCTCAAGCCCCTGCTGCTCCAGGTAAGCAGCTACCCGGTCAGTTCCATGGCCTTTAGCCACGCCAGAAAGGTCGACAAACACATCGCGGATACGCCGTGCCTGCATATTTTGAGTATCGACCTCTAACGCGTCAAAGCCTACCTGGGCCAACTGCTCGGCGAGAACATCGTCGGCGGGCACCTCTTCTGGCCGCGCACCGGGGCCGAAGCTCCACAAATTGACCAGGTCGCCCACGGTAATATCAAAGGCGCCGTGACTGGCTTCAGCGACGGATTGGCTAATCGCCAATACCTCAATGAGCTCATTGGAGAGCGGCTGCCACTCCTCCAGCGGAGCCTCGTTAAAAGCAATCAGTTCGGCATCTTCACGATAGGTGGACATAGCCTGATCAACACTCTCAAGCTCTGCTTTAAAGCCCTCTTCCAACTCAAGAGACTCGCCCTGAGTAAGCGGATCCATAATGGTCACCTGGTAGAAGGTGCCGAAAATATTGCCATCAAAGCGTACCGGTGGTTCCAGCGGTCGATCGCTCTCTGAGCAGCCTGCCACGCCTAACCCCAAGCCCAGCAGTGAGCCCGTTACGATAAGAGCACGTCCCCACCTTGCTGTGCGTTCAACAGCCTTTTTCATCGTTGCTTTATCCTAAAAATAAAAGAACCACAGCAGCCAGGCGCCGAACAGCACGCGATAAATCACAAAGGGCTGCATTCCTAATTTTTTTATAACCACCAGAAAGTAGTGAATACACAAATACGCGCTTAATCCCGATAACAGGGTGCCCGCCAACATCGCGATCCAATCAATCGACTGTGGAGCGTTAAACAGCCCCACTGCTTCTAGGCCACCTGCCAGCACAATCACCGGGATTGATAATAAGAAAGAGAAGCGCGAGGCGCCTTCTCGGCTCATGCCCACCAACAGCGCCGCGGTAATGGTAATTCCCGAGCGTGAGGTGCCTGGGATGAGTGCTAGCGCCTGGGCACCACCAATAATCAGCACATCCTTCAAACGTAGTTGGTACTCATTGCGCGTCCCCTCTTTACGCCAATCGGCATACCCCAACAATAGCCCGAAAACAATTAAACTGAAGCCGATAATCAGTGTAGAGCGCATAAAATGAGAAATAACATCGTGCAGTAGTAAACCAATAAGCCCCACAGGAATGGTCGCTAACGTCACCCATAAAGCCAGTCGTGCATCTTCGTTCACTCCTTTGCCGCTGAGCGCAGCCAAGCTGCTAATGACCATCTGCCAAATTTCCTGACGGAAATAGATAATCACCGCGGAGAGGCTGCCTAAATGCAGAGCAACATCAAAGGCTAGCCCTTGATCTTGCCACTCGGTCAGCACAGGCACCAAGATTAGGTGGGCAGAGCTTGAAACGGGTAAAAACTCTGACACTCCCTGAACAACCGCTAACACCACCACCTGGAGCCAATCCATAAAAAAAATCCTGTGTATAGAAACAATTTAATGGTTTGCAATGGCGTTTAAGGATACACATCCACCTATTCGTTGTCCGCATTGCCTTTGCTGACACTAGCCGCCACTGACACACAAAGGTATCGTTTTCACAGCCTGGAAGCAGTGGAGCCTATAGAGGATATAAGGAGTGCGCTACAATAGGCATCTATTGAATGCGTGCGTCCTTGCAAGGTACCCATGACTCAGACCATCGAAACGCCAGTGGTTCACGATCAAGCGCGACTTAGCCAAGAGGCCAAACGTGTTACCTATATCGGTGCGTGGCTGGATGCCCTGTTAAGCATCGTCAAAGTCGTGATCGGTTTTATGGTCGGTTCAGCGGCGTTGATTGCCGACGGCATTCACTCCCTATCTGATTTAGTCACCGATGGCTTTGTCCTGGCGGCCATTCACTATGGGCGTCAGGAGCCCGATAAAGACCACCATTACGGCCACGGCCGTATCGAAACCCTGACGACCCTGCTGCTGGGAAGCGTGCTAATTTTCGTGGCTGGCGCGATTGCCTGGTCGAGCCTGGATCGCCTGTTTAGCGGCGCCGACGTTAACGCCCCTGGCGCGCTGGCAATCGTGATTACCGTCATCGCGCTGTTTAGCAAAGAGTGGATTTTTCGTTACACCATGCGGGTTGCCAAGCGGGTAAAATCAAAGTTACTCGAAGCCAATGCTTGGCACTCGCGCAGTGATGCCTTATCCACTGCCGTGGTGTTGGTAGCCTTGGTGGGTGCCCAGTTTGGCTTGGGCTGGCTGGATGCCGTGGCCGCCATCATTGTGGGCCTGTTGGTGGGTAAAGTAGGTTTGGATCTGCTATGGGAGTCGGCTCGTGAGTTGGTGGATACAGCGCTGCCGGTGGATGTGCAGGATCAGATGCACGATGTGGCCTGCAGCGTACCAGGTGTGGATAGCGTCCATGACCTGCGTACTCGCCAATCCGCCGGCTGGGTGATGGTCGATCTGCACGTGGTGGTGGGGCCTAAGATTACCGTGTCGGAAGCCCATGAAATCGGTAACGAAGTCAGCCGCCGCCTGCGCCACGAGTTCCCCGCACTGACCGACGTGATCTTCCATGTCGACCCCGAAGACGACGCCGGTGCAGGAGATCCTAGCCGCCTTCCCGGCCTTCCGCTCCGCCCTGAAGTAGAGGCTGCCCTGGATGCACGCTGGTACAAGCACCCTGTGTGGCGCACCCTGAACGAGCTCCAGTTGCACTACTTGGACGATAAGGTGTCGGTATCATTGATCATTGACGACGCCGTGCATCAGCCGCCCCAGTGCCTCGCTAGCCAACTAAAAGCGCTGGCTAGCGATATCGAGTGGCTCGGCCACGTCGAGGTGCTGTTTATCACCCGCGCCGCCAGTAGCTCGATGCGCTAGAGCCACTACCCACTGGTTGTTTCTTCTTATAACCCCGTCAACAGTAGTGTGGCGATGCTGAAGTAGATCACCACCCCAGAGGCATCAATCAAGGTGGTGACCAGCGGCGCCGATGCCGTGGCAGGGTCGACCTTAAAGCGCTCGAGTACGAACGGCAGGCACATCCCCAACAGGCTACCAAACAGCACGATGGTCACCATGCTCAAGGCGACCACCATTGCCAACGCTTCTCCCCCGCGCATAATGCCAATAGGCGTTACCGCGATGGCCATGGTGATACCCAGTGACCCGGCGACAAGTAGCTCACGGCCCAGTAGTTTGCCCCAATCTTTGACGCCAACGTCACCGGTCGCCATGCCGCGCACCATCAACGTAGCTGCCTGAGCCCCGGCGTTACCGCCACTACCGATCAATAACGGTAAAAAGAATACCAGCGCTACCTGGGCGGCAATGGTCTCCTCAAAATAGGCAATCCCGGCCCCCGAAAACAGATTGGCAAAGACCAGCAGTACCAGCCAGAACACGCGCTTACGGTATAGGCTCCAGAGCTTCACCCGGCTTACGCCATCTTCCAGCTGGCCGATCGACATCCCCTTGTGGAAATCCTCTGTCGCCTCGGATTCAGCGACATCCATCGCGTCATCGTGGGTCACAATACCGACCATGCGTTCATCGGCATCGATCACTGGCAGCGCCAACAAGTCGTACTTCGCCACAATACGGGCGACATCTTCCTGGGCACTATCAACCCGTGTACTGATGACATCCTTGATCATAATGTCATCAACAATAGCGCCGGGGCGTGCCACCATAAGCTGACGCAGCGACATGGTACCGATCAGTTGTCCATCGCTATCCAGGATATACAGCTGATAGACCGTTTCCGCATCGGGAGCGGTCTGGCGTACCCTCATCATCGCCTGCGACACCGTCATGCCACTGGCTATGGAGACATAGTCAGAGGTCATGATGGCGCCGGCGGTACCCTCTTCGTAGCTGGCAAGCCGCTTCAGGTCTTCTCGCTCGCGGTGAGCCATGCGTCGCAGCAGTGCCTCACGACGGTCTTCATTGAGAAGATTGAACAGATCGGCGCGTTCGTCCGACCCCATCTCTTCGAGCAGCTTGAGAACCTGGCTGTCATCCAGCTTCCCTACCACTTCGAGCTGGCTCTCACCGGGCAGATAGCCCAGCACATTGGCTGCCCGTTCCGCAGAAAGAATATCCAGTAGAGCGAGCGCCGCAGGCAGCTCTTCATCATCCTCGATCATCTCTTCGAGCACTTCACCGATATCCGCGGAGCGGGTTTCGGCCAAACGCAAAGAGAGCACCGATTTACTGGGCACTTCCTTGGCCAACTCGTCGAGCAGTTCGGCTTTTAATTCCTGTAGGCTTTCATCATTCAGTGCCATGACTCTCTCCCCTTGCGCTTACAAGCGTCGTGCTGCCGAGCTAATCCATCACCCAGCCCATCCTACTGGCAAAGCTCATCATACTTACTTATTTTGCCAAACAAAAAAAACGCCCCTTAAACCCTGGTAGCGGGTTTAAGGGGCGTTGGACACACGCCAAGTGCGTGAGAGTTAGCCTTTACCCGCCTTTTTACGCAGCTGCTGAATCGTTCGCAGCTGTGCAACGGCTTCGGCAAGTTCAGCGGCAGCGCGAGTATAATCGAGCTCCGATGACTTCTCATTAAAGGCTTTCAGCGCCTGCTGACGTGCTTCTTCGGCAGCGGCCTCGTTGAGGTCGCTGGCACGCGATGCAGAGTCGGCCAGAATCGTCACGACATCCGGCTGGACTTCCATGAAGCCCCCCGAGACAAAGAAGTTCTCTTCCTTGCCGCCATCGTGAATCACGCGTACCGGACCCGGCTGAAGCTCGGTCAGCAGCGGGGCGTGACCCGGCAAAACGCCCAGGTCACCCATCATCCCGGAAGCAATCACCTGCTCAACAGTACCTGAGAAGATCGATGCTTCAGCGCTGACGATATTGCAAGTAAAGCTATTCGCCATAGCGAATCCCCCTAATGGACGGGATTACTTCTTCATCTGGTTGGCTTTCTCGACGGCTTCGTCGATGGAGCCGACCATATAGAAGGCCTGTTCCGGCATATCGTCGTATTCGCCAGCGAGAATGCCCTGGAAGCCACTGATGGTGTCTTTCAGCGAGACATACTTACCTGGTGAACCGGTAAATACTTCGGCCACGAAGAACGGCTGCGACAAGAAGCGCTGGATTTTACGCGCCCGGGAAACGGCCAACTTGTCTTCGTCAGACAGCTCGTCCATACCCAGAATGGCAATAATATCCTTAAGCTCTTTGTAGCGTTGAAGAACATTCTGCACACCACGAGCAGTGGCGTAGTGCTCTTCACCGACGACCAACGGATCCAACTGACGTGAGGTGGAGTCCAACGGGTCGATCGCCGGATAGATACCCAGCTCGGCGATAGAACGTGCCAATACCACGGTAGCATCCAGGTGCGAGAAGGTGGTCGCCGGCGACGGGTCGGTCAAGTCATCCGCAGGCACGTAAACGGCCTGTACGGAGGTGATTGAGCCAGTTTTCGTCGAGGTAATACGCTCCTGCAGAACGCCCATCTCTTCAGCTAGCGTAGGCTGGTAACCTACCGCTGATGGCATACGACCCAACAGTGCCGATACTTCGGTACCCGCCAGGGTGTAACGGTAGATGTTATCGACGAATAGTAGAACGTCGCGGCCTTCATCACGGAATTTCTCGGCGATGGTCAGGCCGGTCAGCGCTACGCGCAGACGGTTGCCCGGGGGCTCGTTCATCTGACCGTAAACCAGCGATACCTTATCGATAACGTTGGATTCCGTCATTTCGTGATAGAAGTCGTTACCCTCACGCGTACGCTCACCAACACCAGCGAATACAGAGTAGCCGCTGTGCTCGGTGGCGATGTTGCGGATAAGCTCCATCATGTTAACGGTCTTACCGACACCGGCGCCGCCGAACAGACCAACTTTACCACCCTTAGCGAACGGGCAGACCAAGTCGATAACCTTGATACCGGTTTCCAGCAGCTCGTTAGAGGCTGCTTGGTCTGCATAGCTCGGGGCTTTACGGTGGATCGGCATACGCTCTTGCTCACCGATCGGTCCCGCTTCGTCGATCGGCTCACCGAGTACGTTCATAATACGGCCCAGCGTTTCCTTACCTACCGGTACGGAAATGGCGGCACCTGTGCTGGTCACGTCCATGCCACGCTTCAAGCCCTCAGTGGAGCCCATGGCGATGGTGCGCACCACGCCGTCGCCCAGCTGCTGCTGGACTTCGAGGATGGTCTCAACATCGGAGACCTTCAGCGCGTCGTAGACCTTGGGCACAGAGTCCCGCGGAAACTCTACGTCAATCACCGCGCCGATGATTTGTACGATACGTCCGCTCATCTTGGTTCCTCTCTAAAACCTGCAAATGAAACCTGTCTGCCGGGAGTCGCTTAAATAGTCGACTCCCTAGGCGTTATACGGCAGCAGCGCCGCCGACGATCTCAGAAATTTCCTGGGTGATGGCGGCCTGACGGGCCTTGTTGTAGACCATCTCCAGATCGTCGATAAGGCCGCCTGCGTTGTCAGTGGCACTTTTCATAGCGATCATTCGGGCGGCTTGTTCACAAGCGCCGTTTTCCACTACCGCCTGATACACCTGCGATTCGATGAAACGAACCAGCAGGCTATCGAGCAACGCCTTGGCATCCGGTTCATACAGGTAGTCCCAGCTTCCGGGACGGGCGTTTTCGTCGTCTTGCTCAGCGTCTGCGCCCATATCAGGCGACAGCGGAAGAAGCTGACGAACCACTGGCTTTTGGGTCATGGTGTTCACAAACTCGTTGTGCACCACGTAAAGCCGGTCGAGACGTCCTTCATCGTACGCTTCGAGCATGACCTTAATACTGCCAATCAAACCTTCAACGGTCGGGGCTTCGCCTAAACCACTCTTCGCCGCCACCAAATTGCCACCGTAGTTGCGAAAAAAGGTGCTGGCCTTAGCGCCCAGAGCGCAAAAATCCTGCTCTGCGCCCTGCTTTTTCCACTCGCTGGCCTGTTTGAGTAAGGCTTTGAAGAGGTTGTGGTTCAAGCCACCGCACAGACCACGGTCTGTGGAGACCACAATGTAACCAACGCGCTTAACCTCGCTACGCTCGACCATATAGTCGTGCTTGTACTCGGGGTTCGCGTCGGCAATGTGGCCAACCACTTTGCGGATCTGCTTAGCGTAAGGCTGACTAGCTCTCATCAGATCTTGCGCTTTACGCATTTTAGATGCAGCCACCATTTCCATGGCGCTGGTGATCTTCTGCGTATTTTTAATGCTCCCGATCTGGGTGCGTATCTCTTTTGCAGCTGCCATAGCGATCTACCCTTCGTTCGTGGCTCTCAGAAAGCATGCAAACCCGCCCGCAGGCGGGCCAGACATTACCAGCTCTGAGTCGCCTTGAACTTCTCAAGACCCGACTTCAAGCTGTCTTGAATCTCACCGTTGTAGTCGCCGCTCTGGTTGATCTTGTCGAGCAGATCACCGTGCTCAGACTTCATGTAGTCGTGCAACGCACGCTCGAAGTCCAACACTTTGTTCACATCGACGTCGTCCAGGTAACCTTCGTTGGCGGCATACAGCGAGAGCGCCATCTCGGCAACTGACATTGGCGAGTACTGGTTCTGCTTCATCAGCTCAGTAACACGCTGACCGTGCTCAAGCTGCTTACGCGTGGCTTCATCAAGATCAGAGGCAAACTGCGAGAATGCCGCCAGCTCACGGTACTGAGCCAACGCCAGACGCACACTGCCGCCGAGCTTTTTGATGATCTTGGTCTGCGCCGAGCCACCGACGCGAGAAACCGACAGACCTGCGTTAATCGCCGGACGAATACCGGAGTTAAACAGGTTGGTTTCCAGGAAGATCTGACCGTCGGTGATCGAGATCACGTTGGTCGGTACGAACGCAGAAACGTCGCCACCCTGGGTTTCGATGATCGGCAGCGCGGTTAAGGAACCGGTTTTGCCTTTCACTTCACCGTTAGTGAACTTCTCAACGTAGTCGGCGTTAACGCGCGCAGCACGCTCAAGTAGACGCGAGTGGAGATAGAAAACGTCACCGGGGTAAGCTTCACGGCCGGGCGGACGACGCAGCAGCAGCGATACCTGACGGTAGGCGACGGCCTGCTTGGAGAGGTCGTCGTACACAATCAGCGAGTTCTCGCCGCGGTCGCGGAAGTATTCGCCCATGGTGCAGCCGGAGTAGGCGGCCAGGAACTGCATCGGCGCCGGATCTGCAGCGCCAGCGGCGACAACGATAGTGTGCTCCATGGCGCCATGCTCTTCGAGCTTGCGCACCACGTTGGCAATGGTCGACTGCTTCTGACCGATCGCTACGTAGACACAGGTCACGCCTTTGCCTTTCTGGTTGATGATTGCATCAATGGCAATGGCGGACTTACCGATCTGACGGTCACCGATGATCAGCTCACGCTGACCACGGCCGATCGGCACCATGGCATCGATCGACTTTAGGCCGGTTTGAATCGGCTCATCAACGGATTGACGGGTAATAACGCCCGGCGCCACTTTTTCAACGGCGTCGGTCATTTTAGCGTCAATTTCGCCTTTACCATCGATGGGGTTGCCCAGCGCATCGACAACGCGGCCAATCAGCTCAGGGCCCACCGGCACTTCGAGAATACGACCGGTACACTTGGCGGTCATGCCCTCTTCAAGCTGCAGGTAGTCACCCAGCACCACGGCACCAACGGAGTCGCGCTCCAGGTTAAGTACCATGCCAAAAATGCTGTTGGGGAATTCAATCATTTCACCAAACATCGCGTCTTCGAGGCCGTGAATTTTCACGATACCGTCGGAAACAGTGACGATGGTGCCCTGATTACGGGCTTCGGATGCGACGTCAAGCTTTTCAATTCGCTGCTTGATGATGTCGCTGATCTCGGAAGGATTCAGTTGCTGCATGCCATGTCCCTCAGACTCAAGCGGTTAGCGCTTCGGAAAGGCGGTTCAATCGACCACGTACCGACCCGTCAATAACGGTGTCGCCAGCACGCAGGATGACACCGCCGATAAGCGACTTGTCCACCTGAGTAGTAATGGAGATTTCGCGATTCAGACGTTTCTTGAGCGCGTTCGCTAGTTTGGTCTTCTGCTTACTATCTAATTTGTAAGCAGAGGTGACGTTTACTTCAACACGCTGTTCGTGTTCGGCACGTAGGTGCTCAAACTGAACAGCGATTGATGAAAGTGACATCAAACGACCTTGGTCTGCCAAAACATCTAAAAAACGCTGTAAAGCCTCGTCTTGCTCGCCTGGTGTCATATCGGCCAGCAGCGATACTTTTTGTGCGTTCTCAAGTTTTGGACTGCCCAGCAAACGACGAACATCGCTGTCAGCGACCGCTAAGCTTAAAAAGCCCAGCGCCTGTGACCAGCTATCAAGCGCCTCATGATCACGCGCGTATTCAAACGCTGCTTTAGCGTAAGGACGAGCGACGGTAAGTAATTCCGCCATGGTTCACCTCCTTACAGTTCAGCAGCAAGCTCATCGAGTAACTTGCGATGGGCTTGTTCGTCGACCGACGCTTCAAGAACACGCTCGGCACCCATAACGGCGAGATAAGAGACCTGGGCACGAAGTTCATCCTTAGCGCGATTCACTTCTTGCTCAATCTCGGAACGTGCACTCGCTACTAGGCGTTCGCCTTCGGCGCGGGCTTGCTCGCGGGCTTCTTCAATCATCTGGGCAGAGCGTTTGTTGGCCTGCTCAAGAATTTGAGAAGCTTGCTCCTTGCTTTCACGCAGCGTCTGTTCTGCCCGCTCTTGAGCAAGCTCAAGATCACGGTTAGCACGGCTGGCTGCATCCAAGCCATCAGCAATTTTCTTCTGACGCTCATGAAGCGCATTGCTGATCGGAGGCCACACATACTTTATGCAAAACCAGACAAAGATCGCGAAGGCGATCGTCTGCCCGATTAGCGTCATGTTGATATTCACAGGAATGTACCTCTGACAAGTTCGTGGCGACCGGAGTGAAACAAAACCGAGCGCTTAGCGCTCGGCTGAGCTGTCATTAACCGGCAACAACGAAAATCAGGTACATCGCAATACCAACACCGATCATCGGAACGGCGTCAAGTAGACCGGCCATGATGAAGGTTTTAGTTTGCAGTTGGTCACCCAGTTCAGGCTGACGTGCAGTTGACTCAAGCAGTTTGCCGCCCAACAGAGCGAAGCCAATGCCAGTAGCCAGCGCGCCTAGACCGATGATGATGGCAGCTGAAAGATAAACCATTTCCATGATGAAGCTCCTGAGTTTAAGTTTTGGTTAAGGGTTGAGGGTTAATGAAAAGGTTATTGCTAGGTTAATGATGTTCGTGTGCAGCGCTTAGATACACCACGGACAGCACTGTAAAGATGAAAGCTTGTAGTACGACGATCAAAATATGGAAAATAGCCCACGGCACATCCAGCACCCAGATAGCCCAGAACGGCAGCATGGCGATCAAAATAAAGATGACTTCCCCGGCAAACATATTGCCGAACAGACGCATCGCCAAACTAAACGGCTTCACCAGCAACGCAACGACTTCCAACAACAGGTTGAAGGGAATCAATGCCCAGTGATTAAACGGCGTCAGTGACAGCTCTTTGGCGAAGCCACCCACGCCTTTCACCTTAAAGCTGTAGAAGAGAATCAGTCCGAAAACACCTAATGCCAGCCCCAATGTGGCGTTCACATCGGTAGTGGGTACTATTTTCATGTAGTCCACACCTAACTTGCTGAACAAGACAGGGAAGTAGTCGACCGGAATAATTTTTAGCGTGTTCATGAACAGAATCCACACGAACAGCGTCAGGGCCAGGGGCGCAATAATCGGGTTATGCCCTTTAAATATCCCTTTGACCATGTCCTCGACAAATTCAACAACCATTTCAACCGCATTTTGCAGGCCACTGGGCACCCCCGTGGTGGCCATTTTGCCGGCTTTGCGGAAAATCCAGATAAACAGCAACCCCATGGCAATCGACCAACCCATGGTATCTAAATGAATGGCCCAAAAGCCCATTTCACTTGCTTCTTCCGCTGAGTGCGCCAGCGACCAGCCGTTCTCGGGGTGGTTGCCAAAGGTCAAATTCTGCAAGTGGTGCTGGATATAGTAAGTCGTTGAGACTTCGTTTCCTGCGGCCATGGATGTGTCACCTCAATCAGTTGTGCAATTTTCTAGGCATTAGCGTTTTTTGGCATTAACCAAGGCGTAAGCCAATGCGTTAGAACAACCGCAACATAAGCGTAAAAAAAGAAAGTAGGGTTTGAGGGGGGCGCTGCAACGAACACTGCAACAAACAGTGCCACCGTCAAACCAAACTTGCCTGCTTCAGCACGAAATAAGTGCATAGCTCCTCGTGTTCGGCGCCTAGCGTGAAAAACCCCCATTCGCTGAATAAAAAAGGCTTGCGGTAATAAGGCTACCAGCGCTCCTTTAAATACCGATGACATACCTTCAGCATCTGCGACTAGGTAGGCTGCCAGCATACCAACAAAGGTAACCATCAGCTGCGCGATCGTCAGTCGAATGATATAGGCTTTTCTCCGCTGGGTTTCGTATCGCTGCATAACTCTTGGGGAAAATTACCCAGCCTCACTAGTTAAAACCCACTGCTCGACAAGCTAATACCTCGACAAACCAAGGCAACTTGCACAAATCTTGCGCGATTATAGGGAAGGGCTATCACACCTTCAACCGAACTCGCACCGAATTTGCCCGTTAAGGGGCCTAATTGCGACCAAAGAGGGAAAACGTGTGCGCTTCTTACGCGACATTGAATAGCCTGCTATTTAATATGATTTAAGATGCCGTCCAATTCTTCGAGGCTGGTATAACGTATCGTTAACTTACCTTTGCCTTTTTGACCATGATCAATGGAGACAGGCGCACCAAGCAGTTCGCCAAGATGTGTTTCAAGCTTGGCCACATCGGGCTGCTTGCTTTGGCGGCTAGGCGTTTTGATTGGTGTTTGGCTGGTTTGGACTTTTTTCACCAGCGCTTCGGTGGCCCTCACCGTCATATCATTATTAACCACCTCATGAGCCACTTGGCGCTGCTGGGTGCTGTTCAGCGTCAGCAATGCCCGTGCATGCCCCATATCCAGGTCACCCCGTTCGAGCAGGGTTTGCACTTCCGGATCTAACGCCAGCAGGCGCAACAGATTGGCCACCTGGGTGCGCGATTTACCCACTGCGTCGGCAATCTGCTGCTGGGTAAGCTCAAACTCTTCGCCCAGGCGCTTGAGCGCCATGGCTTCTTCGATGGCGTTGAGGTTTTCACGCTGAATGTTTTCGATCAGCGCCAGTGCCAGGGCAACTTCATCGCTGACTTCCCGGATCACCGCCGGGATAACGTCCAGCTCGGCAAGTTGGGCTGCCCGCCAGCGACGCTCACCGGCAATAATTTCGTAGCGATCCACGCCAATTGGGCGCACGACGATGGGCTGCATCACGCCCTGGGCGCGAATGGAGTCCGCCAGCTCCTCTAACGCTTCGGGCTGAATATCGCGGCGCGGCTGATATTTACCCCGCGTTAATTGCCCTAACGGCAGGCGTTCAAGACGATCTTCGGTAACGTCGTCGGCCGCAGCGCTACGCGCGGCGTCAGAAAGCTCCAACGAGGTGCCACTACCGGCAAGTTCTAAGCTGTCACGACGACGGGCACCGGCACCAATCAGGGCATCCAGGCCACGTCCCAGCGCGGGTTTACGCGTCATACGCTTTCCCTCATTTTTTCAGCGCCCTTTTTTGAATTGAAGAGTTGAAGTGAAGAGTGGTTACAGTGAAAGACGACGAATCATCTCTTTCGCCAGCACGCGATAGGCCTGGCTACCCCGGGAGAACCGGGCATATTGCGTAACGGGCAGCCCGTGGCTTGGCGCTTCGGCAACTTTTACATTACGCGGGATGGTCGTTTTCAATAGCATATCGCCAAAATAGTCACGCAACTGCTTATCCACTTCCCGCGTGAGGCTGGTGCGCTTGTCGTACATGGTGCGCAAAATCCCCGCAATGGCAAGATCAGGATTCACATTTTGCTTAATCTGCTCAACGGTATCGAGCAGGGCCGACAACCCCTCCAGGGCATAAAACTCGCACTGAAGAGGGATCAGCACGCTATCGGAAGCCGTTAATGCATTCACTGTCAGCATGTTCAATGAGGGCGGGCAATCGATCAGCACTACGTCATACGCATCCGAAACCGAAGCAAGCGCGGTGGTTAAGCAGCTCTCGCTTTTATCGCGATCCAGCAGCTCGACTTCGGCAGCGGTGAGATCACCGTTACCCGGCAGTACGTCGTACTTGACCGCCAGCTTTTTGACAATCGTATCAGCGGCCGTTGCTTCGCCCAGGAGAACGTCAAGCACGCTTTTATCGAGCTCATATTTATCGATTCCGCTGCCCATGCTGGCATGGCCTTGGGGGTCAAGATCCACCAGCAGTACGCGACGGTCGAGCGCAGCGAGACTGGCCGCCAGGTTAACGGCCGAGGTGGTCTTGCCCACGCCGCCTTTTTGGTTGGTCAGGGCAATGATCTGGCTCACTTACTCAACTCCTTCTGGGGGTCAGAATCAACGTTCAGCTCTCAACATTCAGCTTTCACATTTAAAACCAGCAGCTGCCTCTGGGCTGCTTCAAAGGGTACTTCTAGCAGGTGACGCTGGTGTAAACATATACCGGCAGGTAAGTCGCGCAGTTCATCATCCGCACCCGGGCCTTTCATGGCTAACCACTGGCCGTCGGCGCTAGGTAGCTGGCGGGTCAAGGTGACAAAATCGACCAAGCTGGCAAAAGCCCGGGAAATCACCTGATCGAAAGCGGCGGCCTCAAACTGTTCCACCCGCGCTTGTACGGGAGTTACGTTTTCAAGCCCTAACTCCATTACCGCCTGACGCTGAAAGCGCACTTTTTTGCCATTACTATCCAACAGCGTCACATCAAGGTGAGGGGCTAATATCGCTAATACAATGCCAGGAAGCCCAGGGCCCGCACCCACATCCAGTAGCTTTGGCCCCAGCACATAGGGCAACACAGCGGCGCTATCCAACACATGACGCGACACCATGTCATCCACATCGCGCACCGCTGTGAGGTTATAAGCCCGGTTCCACTTGTGCAACAGCGCCAATAAGCCTAGCAGCTGTTGGCGTTGATGTTCGTCAACGGCGATGCCTAACTGGGTAAGGCCTTGATCGAGCCGAGGTGCAACGCTTGCAGGTAGAGTCTTCAACAGTGGGTTCAACGAACTCATCCGTTAACCACCTCAGCTGCGGCCACCAAACGGCGCTTTTTCAGATGTACCAGCAAAATAGAGACGGCCGCCGGGGTAACCCCTGAAATCCGCGCCGCATGAGCAAGCGTTTCCGGCCGCGCTTCAGCCAGCTTTTGGCGAATTTCGTTAGACAAACCTTCGACTTTCAAATAATCCAGTTCCGCAGGCAGTGGCGTAGCTTCGTGGCGCTTGAGCTTATCGATCTCATGCTGCTGGCGATCGATATAGCCTTGATACTTAGCCTGAATCTGCACCTGCTCGGCGACTGCCGGGTCAGTGACCAGGGTGCCCTCAATACCGGGCAGATTGGCCAAATCTCTGTAATTCAATTCAGGGCGTTTAAGCAAATCACTCAGGCAATACTCGCGAGTAAGCGGTGCGCCGGTTTTTTCGGCCACTTGTTCAGCCGCTGGACTTCCTGGTTGTATCCACAGGGTGCTTAGCCGCGCGCTCTCTTGTTCGATAGCCTCGCGTTTTTGGCTAAACGCTGCCCAGCGCGTGTCGTCGACAAGACCCAATTCCCGGCCCGCTTCGGTTAAGCGCAAATCCGCGTTGTCTTCCCGCAACAGCAGGCGGTACTCCGCACGGGAAGTAAACATCCGGTAGGGCTCTTTGGTACCCATAGTGATCAGATCATCAACCAGTACACCAAGATAGGCTTCATCGCGGCGGGGATACCAGGCGTCCAGCTCCTGAGCGCGGCGGGCGGCATTCAGGCCTGCGAGCAAACCTTGAGCACCGGCTTCTTCGTAGCCGGTAGTGCCGTTGATTTGACCCGCAAAAAACAGGTTGTGGATAAATTTAGTTTCCAGCGAGTGTCTTAAGTCTCGTGGATCAAAAAAGTCGTACTCAATGGCATAGCCAGGCCGGGTGATATGAGCATTTTCCAAGCCTTTGATGGAGCGCACGACTTGAATTTGCACATCAAAAGGCAACGAGGTCGAGATGCCGTTGGGGTAGAGCTCATGGGTATCCAAGCCTTCGGGTTCGATAAACACCTGGTGGCTGGATTTATCGGCAAAGCGATGAACCTTGTCTTCAATCGATGGGCAGTAACGCGGCCCGATCCCTTCAATTACGCCGGAATACATCGGCGAACGATCCAGGTTGGCCAGAATCAGGTCGTGGGTGTGCTGATTGGTGTGAGCAATGTGGCAACTCACCTGCTGAGGGTGCATCTCCCGCGATCCCAGGTAGGACATAACTGGTGTTGGGCTATCACCGGGCTGCTCTTCCAACTGGGAAAAATCCACGCTTTTGGCATCGATGCGCGGCGGCGTACCGGTTTTTAGACGATCAACCCGAAACGGCAGGGCGCGCAGACGTTCAGCCAGCGCGTTGGAGGGAGGATCACCCGCTCGGCCGCCTTTGCTTTGATCCAAACCAATATGAATCACGCCACCCAAAAATGTACCGGTACACAGCACTACGCTGTCGGCATGAAAGCGAATCCCAGTCTCCGTGACAACGCCTCGTACGGTGTCGTTATCCACAATCAGATCACCAGCGGCTTGCTGGAAAATCGTTAAGTTGGGCTGGTTTTCCAGCATTCCGCGGATTGCTGCCTTATAACGGATGCGGTCAGCCTGGGCACGGGTGGCCCGAACAGCGGGCCCTTTGCTGGCATTGAGCACGCGAAACTGGATGCCACCCAAATCCGTGGCAAGCCCCATGGCGCCACCCAGTGCATCAATTTCCTTGACCAAGTGACTTTTGCCGATGCCGCCAATCGCGGGATTACACGACATTTGGCCCAGAGTTTCGATGTTATGGGTGAGCAGCAGGGTCTGACAGCCCATACGAGCAGAGGCCAGTGCGGCTTCAGTTCCCGCATGGCCACCGCCGATGACAATCACGTCAAAGCGGTCGGGGTAATTCAAGAAACACCTCGTCTTGTGCCTGTCGGCACGGATGATGTGGCCAATGCAGTCGATTCTAGACGCAGCCACCTTAGATCAATGAGTCGGCAAGTATAAACCCCCTGTGGGTAACCGTCAGGTTTTTCCACACCTCAAATCGCTAAACCGCCTCTATTAATAACAATATAAATATAAAATAAGAGAAGTTCTGTAAATGTTGTAATTACTAGTGTGGACAATTTCTGTGTATAAGCGATTAATCATTAATTATTTCATTAACTTATATTGTTGACTTCTACATGTTTGAAGACGGGAGTGCCTGGGTAGAAAGGGTGCTAAGCCTGTGGATGAAATAGCACCTTATCCACAGATGCAATTAGCCACGGCTTATCCACCGGCCAGTACCTGGGTTGTTACCGCAGCTGTGAACAACCATCGTTGGGTGTGGAGCTAACGCTGAGAGACTCCCATGGTAGGCCTTACGGAGATAAAAACGATCAATGTAAAAAAAGTTTATCCACAGGCAAAAAAATGGCCTGTCGTGTCGACAGGCCGGTAAAAAAGCGTCATTTCGCATCAGCGAACGAGTTATTTAGGTGCCAAACGCAGGTCTATGCTAGGGCATTGAATGGCTACATCTAGTGTTTTAGCACCCGCGCAAGGAAGGATTGAGTACGTTCATGCTGCGGTGAATCGAACAGTTTTTCTGGATGGCCCTGCTCGGTAATCTCGCCTTTATGGATAAAAATCACCCGGTCGGCAACCTCACGGGCAAAGCCCATTTCATGGGTAACAATCACCATAGTCATGCCCTCTTTGGCCAGTTCACGCATGGCATCGAGCACTTCACCGATCATTTCCGGGTCAAGCGCCGATGTGGGTTCGTCAAATAGCATCAGCCGGGGTTCCATAGCCAAGGCACGAGCGAGCGCCACACGCTGCTGTTGGCCGCCTGAGAGCTGGCTGGGGTACTTATCGGCCTGGTCGGCGATACCCACCCGGTCAAGCAAACGTTTGGCATTACTGACCGCGTCGTCACGGCTTAAACCGCGCACTTTCATCGGCGCGAGGGTGACGTTATCAATGACGCTGAGATGAGGAAACAGGTTGAACTGCTGAAAGACCATGCCTACTTCGGTGCGGATGGTTTGCAGTGCTTGGGTGCTCTTTCCATGGGGCAGCAGTTCGTTGTTATCGACCACCAAACTGCCTGATTGGAACTCTTCCAGGCCGTTAATACAGCGAATCAGCGTCGATTTACCTGAGCCACTGGCACCGATGATCACGACAACTTCACCGGGCACTATCGTAAGGTCAATATCGTTGAGTACGTGCAGGCTGCCAAAGTGTTTGTTGAGCTGCTGCATACGCACAATTGGTTGCGTTGTGTTTTTCAATGTCTCGCTCATTGCGCGTGTCCTTATTGTCCGGCCAGACCTCTGCGCTCAAGTTGGCGCAGGATGATGGAGAGCGTCCAGGTGATCGCGAGATACATAAGGGCGACCATAAAGTAGACCTCAAGGGCCGTGAAGGTGGTGGCGATATAGATCTGCCCTTGGCGCACTAGCTCACCTACGCCGATCACCGAGAACAGAGAGGTATCTTTGATACTGATAATGCCTTGGTTGCCAAGGGGCGGGATCATGCGCCGAAACGCCTGGGGCCAGATAACGTAGCGAAACGCCTGAGTGCGGGAAAGGCCCAGAGAGAGCGAAGCTTCCCCTTGACCTCGCTCAATCGACTGCACACCGCCGCGCACGATTTCAGAGATGTAAGCGCCGGAATTAACGGCGATCGCGGCAATCCCGGCGACCAGGGCGTTAATTGGCCCACCCAGCAGTTGTGGTAAGCCGTAAAAAATAAACAGCACTTGGACTAGAATCGGCGTGCCGCGGAACACTTCGACATAAATGATGGCCGGCCAGCGTAGCCAGCGCAGGCGGCTAATGCGTAACAGGCCAAAGAATATGCCGATAAAAAAACCAATGGCCAAGCCGCCAAATGAGATAAGTAGCGTCCAGGGAATACCCGGCAGCAGGTAAGGGATAGACCCAAACGCCGCCGACCAATCAAACTGAAAATTGACGTCCACGCGTAGACTCCTGAAACAAAAAAGCAGTTGGCAAAAAAACACATGATCAACGCAGCAGGGCCGGGGGTTTTGGCCACCCGGCCCTGTAATGGCGTTACGCTATTGTTGAGGTTTTACACTCACTCTTCGCTGGGGGCTTCACCAAACCATTTGGTGTAGATCTCATCGTAAGTGCCGTCTTCCTTCATCGCGGCGAGTGCTTCGTTGGTGGGTTCCACCCACTCGCTGCCTTTGTGAAAGACGATGCCGTACTGCTGACCTTCATATAGCGGGCCAACAACCTTGGTACGGCCTTCGCCACGGGTTTGCGAGAAGTAGGCGACGTTAGGGGCGTCATAGAGCACCGCGTCAACGTTACGGCCTAGCAGCGCCATGTACATGTCGGCAGTACCCGGGAAGGGGGTGATTTCTGCATCTTCGCCAAGCTCTTGCTGCAGGTAGTCGTAGCTGGTGGAACCAATTTTGGTACCAACGGCGAGATCCTGAAGGTCTTCTAGCGTTTCGACGCTGTCATTGTCGGCACGCACAATAATGCGAAGACCGGAATCGTAGTAGGGGTCGGAGAAGTCGACAACTTCTGCACGCTCTTCCGTAATGGTGGTACCGGCAATGGCGATTTCCTGGCTACCGGTTTGCACGGCGGGAATAATGCCGGAGAACTCCATGGTAGTGAGGTTGACTTCAAAGCCTGCGCGTTCGGCGACTTCGTTGATGATATCCATATCGAAGCCGACCATTTCGCCGGTCTCTTGATCCATCATTTCAAACGGCACAAAGCTTGGGTCAGTGGCCACGTTCACCGATGGCGTTTGGGCCATGGCGGCAGTGGCGCTGCCCAATCCCAGTGCAAGCGCCAGCGTTGTTTTGGTTAGGCTGAGTGGTAGTGCTACTTTCATAAGTTTCCCCGTGCTTTATGTGGCTGGTGGCGGGTTACAAAGCGGTTTTTTACCGTTTGATGCTCTTTATAAACCGTTATTTAAGCCGTTGTTGACCTATTAACCTTGGCGAGAAACCGACAAGGCGTCAAGTCACGGGGAGCGCTGTGGGCCAACGCTGTTTAGACCATAAAGGAGGCGCCGCAGCCGCAGGTGGTGGTGGCATTAGGGTTCTGAACGCGAAAACGTGCGCCCGCCAGGCCCTCTTCGTAGTCGACGGTGGAGCCTACCAAGTATTGGTAGGAGAGGGGATCAACCACTAGAGCTGCGTTACCGAACTCAATAACGGTGTCATCGTCAGCGACGTTTTCTGCAAAGTCGAAACCGTACTGAAAACCTGAACAGCCGCCACCAGTTACATAGACCCGCAGTTTAAGGGATGGGTTATTTTCTTCTGCAATCAGCGCATTAATACGTTTGCGTGCGCTATCAGAGAGCAGTAGTGGAGTAGGAACAAAGGCTTCTGCACCGCTCATGGGTACCTCCCGCGAGCTTTAAGAACGAATAAATCGGCATTGGGGGATGATTATGGGTAATTCCCAGCAAATTGGTCAACTATTGCTGGAAATTAGTTAGGTGAAGCTTAGCTTGCAGCCCTTAGCTGGTGAGGGCAGGTTTCCGCGAGGGCGCTGTGAACCCGTCCATGGGCGCTACTTTCGACATCTGACCGCCATGGATGGCGGAAATGCCGGAATTGTCGGGAACATTTTCCGGCCATGTCGAAAGACCCTCGCTCCAACCTGCCCTCGCACCTGCCTTGGCAAAGAACCTCTTTGAGTACCCTCTGCATACTGGTGTTTTGTTTGGTTCAAGGCATCAGCGCAGGGGCAGTGAGACCGGTATTCTCTTCAAAGCCAAACATTAAGTTGAGATTTTGGATTGCTTGGCCTGAAGCGCCTTTGACCAGGTTATCGATCACCGATAGCACGACCACCGTGTTGCCATTGTTAGGCCGGTGGACTGCCAAGCGGCAGGTGTTGATGCCTTTGACACTGCGCGTTTCAGGGTGGCTCCCCGCAGGCATCACATCGACAAAGGGTTCGTCGGCGTAGCGCTGCTCAAACAGTGCCTGCAGATCGCCGGGGTCAGCGGTTAGCTGGCCGTAGAGTGTGGAGTGAATGCCGCGAATCATCGGTGTTAGGTGGGGCACAAAGGTTAAACCCACCGTGGATTGCTGGATATCTCTAAGTCCTTGGCTAATTTCCGGCAGGTGGCGGTGGCCCGAGGCGCCGTAGGCCTTCATCGACTCGCTGGCTTCGGCGAGCAGTGAGCCTACTTTAGCGCCGCGGCCTGCGCCGGTAACGCCGGATTTGCAGTCAGCAATGAGTTGGCTTGGGTCGATCAAACCCGCTTCCAAAAGCGGCAGGTAGCCCAACTGAACGCTGGTGGGGTAGCAACCGGGAACCGCAATTAACCGTGCGTTTTTGATTTTCTCCCGGTGCATTTCCGGCAGCCCGTAAACCGCCTCTTGCAACAATTCCGGGGCGCCGTGGGCCTGACCGTACCAGCGGCTCCACTCTTCTGTATCGCGCAGCCGGAAGTCGGCTGATAGATCAATCACCCGAGTGCCGTTTTCGAGTAGCTCACCCGCTAGGGTGTGGGCAACGCCATGGGGGGTGGAAAAAAATACCGCATCCATGGCGCCCAACTGTTTGGCGTCCGGCTCGCTAAATGCCAGCGTGTTGTAATGACCGCGCAGATTGGGGTACATGTCGCACACCTTGACGCCGGTTTCCGAGCGCGAGGTAATCATGGCTACGTTAACTTGGGGGTGTTGGGCGAGTAGCCGCAGTAGTTCAACGCCGGTGTAACCTGTACCGCCAACAATGCCGACCTTAATCACAAATCACTCCTTACGGGTGCCGCTGAGTAGAAAACCAAATTCGCTATTAGCTTAAGCATAGGACACCAAGCTGTTTAAGCGTATCCAGCTATGATACACAAGAGTGTAAAGATACAAGAGTAAGGAAGGTCACTGTGGCGCGTTTTTCCCGATCGGATTTTACCTTAGAGAGTTTTCGTCGCCAGTTGGCCAACGTCGACGCCCTTCCGCAACTCTGTTTGCTGGGCCTTGTCTCGGGGATCATTACCGGCGCTGTGATGGTGGCGTTTCGGCTGCTATTGGAGGCGGGCGCCGCGCTCTACATGACCGATGGCGACCCAGAAGCGTTTGAAAGCATGGCGCCCTGGCTGCGTGCACTGCTACCTATGTTGGCGGTTACACTTGTGGGTGTGCTGCTGTACCGGCAAAAACCGGCAGCGCGTAAGTTGGGCGTTGGCCATGTAATTGAGCGGCTTACCTATCATCAGGGCCGTTTTCCGTTACGCAATTGGTTAAATCAGTGGTGGGTAGGTGTTGTGGTGGTATTGGGCGGGCTCTCTGCTGGACGCGAGGGTCCAGCGATTCATTTAGGCGCGGCGGCGGCCAGTGGGTTAGGTCAACAGATGCGCTTGCCCAATAATAGTCTCAGAGTACTCGTGGCTTGTGGTACCGCAGCAGCTATTTCCGCCTCTTTTAACACGCCTATCGCGGGTGTCATCTTCGCCATGGAAGTGGTGATGATGGAGTACACATTGATGAGTTTTATGCCCGTGATTTTGGCCTCTACCATGGGTGCGCTGGTGGCGCAGCTAGCGTATGGCAACGAACCCGCTTTTCGTATCCCTGAGATAGCATTAGGTTCACTTATCAACTTGCCGTGGATTGTGTTTACCGGGCTGGTGATTGGTCTGCTAGCGGGGCTGTTTATTCATATTTCACGCAGTCAGCGGATTATGCTGTGGCCGCTCTGGATGCGTCTTGGCTTGGTGGGTGTGGCAACTGGCGCGGTGGCTTGGTGGTTTCCTCAGGTTCAGGGCATCGGTTATGACAGCGTAGCGGCGGCGCTCAATAACCAGCTGGAAATTAAAGTGCTGCTGGCGCTGATGATTGTCAAACTGCTGCTTACGGCGCTAACTGTCGCTGGTGGTGTACCCATTGGTATTATCGGCCCGGTGTTGGTCATAGGTGCTGCCACAGGCGCACTGTTTGGTTTACTGGGGGGCTGGCTTTGGTCTGATAAAGCCGCGGATCCTGGTATTTACGCGATGCTAGGTATGGCCGCAATGATGGGGGCGGTATTACAAGCGCCCCTGGCTGCCCTAATGGCGCTTTTGGAGTTAACCCATACGCCGAGTATCATGCTTCCCGGCATGCTGGCGGTGGTGGTGGCGTGCTTAACCTCGCGTCAATTGACCGGCTGTGAAGGTTTCTTTATTAGCACTGTACGCTACGGGTTGCACCCGCTTCAGCAGCCGTTGATGCAGGCTCTCTCACGGGTTTCGGTGCCTGCGGTGATGGAGCGTCAACTAGTGCGCACCGAGCGAATGATCCCCCCTGATCAAGCGCGGCTTTTATTAGAGAAGAACCCGGTGTGGTTAGTGATTGAGCGGTCAACAGAGGAAAAACCGGTGCTGGCGCTAAAAGCCGCTGAACTGGCACGTTGGCTGCTTGAGCACGATGAGGCGTTGCAGGGGAAAGAGCCGCCTACGGATGAACTGATCGACTTACTGGAGATCCCAGGACAGCGCTTGGAACTGGCGCCGATTGGTTTACAGGCGACGCTTTCCGAAGCGTTTCTAAAACTGCAGGATAACGCTCTGGGGGCGCTCTACGTCGTTCACGGCTATCGCCCAAAGCAGCGGCGTATTTCAGGTATTATCACCCGTGGCGCCATCGAACGTTATTATCACTACACTGACCCCCGTGGCGTCGACCCTCGTGACAATGAAGTACGAGGGAATGATGCCCGTAAGAAGGATTCATCACTTTAAGGAGCGACAATGTACCTATGGTTAAAGGCCCTTCACTTAATGGCCGTAGTGACGTGGTTCGCTGCGCTGTTCTATTTACCCCGCCTGTATGTGTATCACGCCACTGCGCGGGATAACGGCGACGAACAGGCCATCAGCTATTTCAAAACCATGGAGCGTAAGCTCTACCGTGGCATCATGACCCCTTCGATGATTGCAGTGCTCATTTTTGGTGGCTGGATGCTCTATCTGGTGCCCGAATGGTTTAGCCAGGGCTGGATGCATGCCAAGCTGGCGCTAGTGGTTCTGCTTATCGCCTATCATCACGTTTGTTTGATCTATTTGAAGCAGTTTGCCCAGGATCGTTGTACCAAAGGCCATGTGTTTTTCCGTTGGCTTAATGAAGCGCCGGTGATTGCGCTCGTGGCGATTATTCTGCTTGCCGTTGTGAAGCCCTTTTGATGCGCCGACCGCTTCCCCCCGTGGTGTTAGTACTCGCCGGGCATGACCCGACTGGTGGCGCTGGGTTAATCGCTGACAGTGAAGCCATTGCGGCCTGTGGTGGTTGGGCGGTAACGATCCCCACTGCGCTGACGGTACAGAATTGTCATAATGTGACCCGCGTGATCCCTGCTGAGCCGACCGCGATGCGCCAAATGGCCGAGGCAATTAGTGAGATGCAGGTCGCGGCGATTAAGATTGGCCTACTTGCTGACGAAGACACCTTGCGCGCAGCGGAGCAAATTATTCGTCGTTTTCCAGGCATTCCCGTGGTAGCCGATCCGGTCTTTAAGGCCGGTGGCGGAACTGAGTTATCCACACCTGCTTTGCGTCAATTGTTTATTGATCGCTTGTTACCGCTTGTGGATATCTTAACCCCGAATCGTGCTGAGTTGGCACAGCTTACGCCTGACATCATCACTCCTTTCGATGATACGGCCCGTGCGGTGGCACTGATGTCACAGGGGTGCCAAGCCATTCTGGTCACTGCCACGGATGAGCCGCTGCCCGGCAACGACCAGCAGGTGGTGCACACCCTGCACTCGCCTGATACTACTCGCCAGTGGCAGTGGCCACGTTTGCCTGAATTGTTCCATGGTTCTGGCTGCACACTGGCATCGTCTCTAGCTGCTCGTCTCGCTGTTGGTGAGCGCTTACCAACAGCTTGTGAGCAGGCTCAGCACTTTACTTGGCAAAGTCTGTCTCAAGGCTTTCAACCGCCCAGCGGCCAGTGTTTGCCACATCGTTTTTCACGGGCTGCCCGTTTTTGATCCTATCTTCTGTACGCCATTGACCGAGAGGATGCCATGACTACATCAGCTGAACTGTTCGATCTTGCCAATCGCCATATACCGGGCGGGGTAAACTCACCTGTCCGGGCGTTTAAAGGGTTGCACCGCCCGCCGGTCTTTATGGAGCGTGCTCAAGGTGCCTTTCTGTTTGACGTCGAAGGCAATCGCTACGTGGACTATGTCGGCTCCTGGGGGCCCATGATCACTGGGCATGCCGACCAAGACGTATTGGCAGCCGTACGGGCGCGATTAGACAACGGCCTGTCCTTTGGAACCCCTACCGCAGTCGAAACCACCATGGCGGATTTGATCTGCGAGATGATCCCCTCCATGGATATGGTGCGCATGACCAGCTCGGGCACCGAAGCCACCATGTCGGCGATTCGGCTGGCGCGAGGTACCACTGGCCGCGATAAGATCGTTAAGTTCGAGGGTAACTACCACGGCCACTCTGATTCACTGTTGGTTAAGGCGGGCTCGGGCGCGCTTACCCACGGCGAACCTAGCTCGCCGGGCGTGCCCGCGTCGCTGGCTGAACACACTATTACGCTGTCGTTTAACGACCCTGAAGGTGTTGAAGCGTGTTTTAGCGAAATTGGCGATCAGATTGCCTGCATTATTGTTGAACCCGTTGCCGGCAATATGAATTGCATTCCGCCTCAACCGGGCTTTTTGGAAACACTTCGCCGAGTATGTAACGAGTACGGCAGCCTGCTCATTTTTGACGAAGTGATGACCGGTTTTCGAGTGGCATTGGGCGGTGCCCAAGCCCACTATGGCATAGTGCCTGATCTAACCTGCTTGGGAAAAATTGTCGGTGGTGGTATGCCGGTGGGCGCCTTTGGTGGCAAGCGCGAGATAATGCAAAACATTTCCCCCCTGGGGCCGGTTTACCAAGCGGGCACATTGTCGGGTAACCCGCTGGCGATGGCTGCAGGTGTTGCACTGCTAACCAAACTACAGGTGCCGGGCTTTCATGATGCGCTTACCCAGCGGGTTAACACCCTTTGTGCGGGCCTTCAGGAGCGTGCCAATGCCGCACGGGTGCCGATGATGACGCAGTCGGCAGGCGGTATGTTTGGACTTTTCTTCACCTCACAAAGCCGTGTGGATAACTTTGCCCAAGCCACCGCCTGCAACCCGGATGCCTTCCGCCGCTTCTTTGGCGCGATGCTCGATCACGGTGTTTACTTGGCGCCTTCTGCTTACGAAGCAGGCTTTATGTCCAGCGCTCATACCCCGGAAGACATTCAGTTCACCCTGGATGCAGCAGAAAAAGCCTTCGCAGTTATGTAACGGCAAGTAACTAAAAGCCCGCTATACTGCAAGAGCCGCTCACTCTGAGCGGCTCTTGGCTTAGATGAGAGCTACACTCATGACACGACCAACGGCTTGGCGATACGTGATCTGCGCAGCGGGGCTGCTAGCCTGCTTTCCGCTGGTTGCACAGTCGCCTCAGGAGCAGGACATGACCCAGATCCATATCACCATGAGCGGTTCGCCAGGCGCAGAATTTTCCGCCCACTGGCAGATTACCCATGAAGGCGAAACGACCGAGCATGTGGAAGAGCACGGGACGGTGCCTGCCGAATATTCGTTTACCGGGACAGAGCTGGAAGGCACGGTAAAACTGTTAAGTGACGATGAGCGGTTGGAAGTGGATATTCAGAAAGGTAGCAACCGGTCGCGTTCGTCGACTCAGGGAGCCGGGGGTACATTAACGCTGATGATTCGTTAACTTTTGCATTCTTGAAGTAATAAAAAACCGCCCCAGAAGGGGCGGTTTGCGTGAGCTCGATCGATTACCACTGAGTCGAGATAGCAGAATTGTTGTGCCCTACTTGAGAGTGAGTAGCTGCAGCAGCACCACCGTAAGAAGCGTTTTGGCGGATAGTAGACACGTTATTACGACCTTCTTGGTATACATCGGCCATGTGATCATTGCCACCTTGATAGATGTAGGAAGAACTTAGATCTGCTGCAACTTGGATGACTTTAGCTTCATTATAATTTCCGTCCTGATGCACAAAGCTCCAAGTTTCATCGGTATTATAAGCCTGATAAACGTCCGAAGAGTTATTGTCACCAAATTGCTCGACTATGGAGTCGCTCTTGCTAGTGTTCCAGAACTGTGCAACGGTGGAGTTGTTACCATTACCCTCTTGGTGAACAAAAGAATCATTAAGCTCTCCACCCTTTTGTACAACAATAGACTTGTTCTCATCGCCTCTTTGATAAACAATAGATTCATGCTCGTTGCCGCTTTGTAATACATAAGAGGTATTGTCATCTCCTTTCTGAGCTACGCGAGAATATTGCTCATCACCATATTGATCAGTTTCAGCCATGTTATCATCACCATTCTGGATGATTAACGACGTTCGCTTAGAATCTCGATCAAATCCATTCAAACCTGAACGAATCGATTCTTGTTCATCAAAAGCTGGATTCGCTACCGAATTTGCAGTGCCGTTGATGGTAGAGTCTTGGTAGTCACGAGCTTGTGCTGAGAACGCGCTAACTAGAGCAATGGCGGCAGCGATAGTAGTAATTTGAGTTTTCATGGTGGTTCCCCTTTTTCGATCTACTTGCTTTGGTTTTAACTGAGAAGCTGGCTGCGACTCAGTTGGTATCGATAGTGACCGGTCGTGCATAGCCCGAATAATTTTGTTGTTCGACACTTATGCTGCGAAGGCCACTGCCCGATTGATAAAGAGCTATATCACTGTTCCGTCCAAACTGGTTTACTTGTGCTTTAATTTCAAATTGGCCACCAGTTTGACTGATATTTGCGATATGATTTGAACCTATCTGTTTCACTAAACCAATGTTAGCGCCATTATTTTGAGAAATACTGGCTTGGTTGTTGTATCCATCTTGATAGATGTAGGCGATGTTACCCATTTGATAGCTCGCTGAGCGAGACTGTGTAACGTTAGCTTGGTTATCATTACCGTTTTGACTAATGATGCTAACGTTACTTTTTAATAAATTGTTATGGTATGTACCTGCTGCATACTGAGTTATTCTGGCATCTTCTTCCGATGAATGTGGAAAGTTATTACCTGCGGCTAATGAGGTGGAAGCATTGGTTAATGAAATTGCGGCCACTAACGCAGTAAAATAGATTCGCATGTGCTGGCAGTAACTGAACGGTTTCATATCTGGCCTTTCGAAACTTTATGTATCATTTTGTATCATTGTGTTTATTTTGGTGTGTTTTTAGAAATTAACCATAGTGATTTTTTTTGAGATGACGATTGTTTTTTTAACTATTAAAGAGATAATACTTATCATTAAAATCACTATAAAAGAATTAGGTTTGTAGTCATTTTAGGTATTATTTACGTGTGTAACGGCCACTAGAAATGTGGCCGTTGTTACTTTTTATATAAGAAATATTAAAGCATGGGCGTGGGGGAATTTAGGTAGTCATTAAGTACGGTATCTTGAATATTCGTCCCTGGTGCCAAATTCCACAGGCGGTTTTCAACGCCTCTAGCAATAAGGTGGATAACTGCCGATTCAATCGCTGACATGACCGCAAGTTGAACGGGTTCATTCGTGGTAAGGCCTACTTCGGCCTCTAGCAAACGACGAAAATCAATAAAGCGATAGACACCCGCTCGCATCTCTTTAGAGTAAATTGTTTTCGTAGTAGTTACGTTAGCTAGTACTTCGCCTGTGGAAATTTCAACCGCGCGTAAATTGACCGTTACCTGATCAACTTGGTACTGCCCTGAGGCACCAATACCAAAATATTCAGCACCAGCGCCACCAGTTCGCACATTGGATTCATAAGCGATAATGCCACCTTCCAGCATTACCGAGGCCGCCCGGAGTGATGGAAGCGTATCGGGCTGACCAAAGCGTTCGAATTCAGCCCGTATGATGCGTCTTTCAGTAAGCAGGTTTTGTAAGCCCACACGCTCAAGCGGTATAAACCAACCTGAATCCGCCAGTGCGCCGGTCAGCATTGCTGCGGCACCTTGGGTGACGGCGGTGGAAAAAGTACTGGCAGGTGCTGGTCGATATTGGCCTGTTTGGTCGCGAAAGTCATAGACAGACACAAATATTTGCCCGGCGGTGGGAGGGAGCGAAATTAAATCTTGGTAGGTTGCCCCGCGGGGAGTTAGCGTTGCGTTTGCACCTTCTAAATTTTCCGATGTGGCGACCATACCGGCACAACCACTCAGTAAACTGGCGACAATTAGTGTTGCGATAATTTTCATGGTGTTCCCCTGAGATGACGAATAATTTTTTGTGGTGAGTTATTTTTTGTTTTAAGGATTGAACAGCCCACCCACGCTTATTTCGGTCACGTCACCCGTCACTTTATCGACTACTCTTACAACTAATTGGCCGCCATTGTCGCTAACTACCACACCGAACTCATCGCTATCGAAACTTCCTTCGCCAACATCCCCCGAACTGACATCTGCTATTAATTGAGAAATGAGTCGGCTCTCTAAACTTTGCAGTAATCTTTCGGTAGCGGAAGTGGGTGTCGCTCTACTAGCACTGGAATCGGTATTAGTATCCTGCGCTTGGGCTTTGCCTAATAGATAGCTACCTACGAAGGGATCACCACCAAAAGATGGGTTAAGTGGCTTGTAAATCAAATCCCCAGCCTGAGCTGTGGCGGATAGTACTAAGGCCAAACCCATTCCGGTTAAGCCATATCTTTTTATGGTCTTCATTAGAAAATCTCCTCTTTACCCAGGTCTTTGTCGGACGATAATGCTGCGGATACTTGTCGTTCTATTAGAGCTCTTTCGACGGTTTCAACAGCTTCCCCAGCGGCACGATCGGCTTCATTTATCCTGGGGGAGAGCTGTGTACGGAAATACATACGGTTGCCCTCCATCACCCATATTTGGCTGCCCCAGCGGGCATCGGGGCGCTCTTTAATGGTGATGGTTGTATTGCCGATAATCAGGTTATCCATCGCCCGCTGACTAAAGGCACGATAAAAGGTTTTACCTGCCATGGTGATTGTGCGGTCTACCATGACACCGGTTAGCTCACTTCCTCCGTTAGTGCTGCCTTTCACTTCAGGTCCATCAGGGCTTGAGAGCTGATTAATAGCGTCAATCGCTTCTTGTTCATTAGCGGGTAACGCATCGGTGGGTTCGTTGGCCCATACTGAAGATGACAAGACAGACATCGCCACGGCTAAAGCGCCGATGGTTAAACGGTTTATTAATGACATGCCAATCACCCTTGCACTTGAAGCGTTACCTATGCCGCTGAAGGCTGCGTGCGGTCTCAATATTGGGCAGAATCGGGCCCAGGTTCTGATGAATCCAGTTGAGCGCTTGAATGCGGTTGTGAACGTTAATTTTGCGAAAAATGTTGTAAAGGTGTGATTTAACGGTGTGTTCGCTAACAAACAGCTTTTCGGCAATTTGTTGATTGGAAGAGCCACCGCTAAGTAGCGAAATAATTTCCATTTCCCGGTTAGTGAGTCCGCAGGCTGGGCGGAAGGCATTACTCTGGTATTTGCGATAGAACAAAATCAAACGCGCCATCAAATCCCGCGACATCCACAGCTCTCCTTCAAGTAGCGCGTGTATGCCTTTACAGATGACCTCAAGACTTTCATTACGATAAAACACGCCTTTTAGCTGTGCGCATGAGAGCGCTTCAAGGGCGTGATCCATATCATGAATGTTGAAGGCGGCTAGAGGTGTTTTAGTGAGCGCATCGGGTAGTTTGTCTTGCCACTCAGGCATTGCATCTATGCCGATATGATCACTATCGATAAGTATCAACATGTTGCCCAATGCAGAAGTTGGTAACGCTGCGTGGGGGGAGTGGATACTAATTTGACAACCGGTGTGTTTATTCAAGTACTCAGCGAACAGCTGGACTTGGGGACTTTTTTCGGTAACGACATACACCGTTCCGGTAGACTTTTCCTGCGACATTTGGGTAGCCCTCGTGGAGAGAAAGAGTGAGCAGGTCACATATTTAGTGTTGTCTATAAGATACGTTATGTAAAGTTTTGTTATTAATAAAGTGGTAAAAGTAATGCACACAACCTGATGAATTTTTCATTAGAATTTTTTAACTCTTTAAAAACAATGAGTAATGGTTTAATTAGAAATAGGTTTAATAGAATTTATTTATATACGTTTAGTAACATTTTGCTGGCTTTTGATACGTTCCATGAGCGCGTAAACTGACGCTCTACTGTTAGGAGTACATGCCATGGTCGTCGTCAATACCCTTGTACTTGCCAGTGGCAATGCAGGAAAATTAAGAGAATTCAATCAGTTAATTTCGCCTTTGGGATTCGATGTTCGCCCCCAGGCGGATTTTGGTGTCACGGATGTTGAAGAGACGGGGCTAACCTTCGTCGAAAATGCACTGTTAAAAGCGCGTGAAGCGAGCCTCATCAGTGGATTACCTGCATTAGCTGACGATTCTGGGCTTGAAGTAGATGCACTCAATGGGGCGCCCGGTATCTATTCCGCTCGGTATGGCGGTGAACCGAGAAGCGATGAGAAAAATAACCAAACGTTGTTAGCCGCATTAAGTGACTGTGCGGAAGGACAGAGAAGTGGACGTTACTGGTGTGTGCTGGTTTATTTGCGCCATCCGAAGGATCCGGTGCCGGTCATAGTGCAGCGGAGTTGGGAAGGCGAGATTCTTGCTCATCCCAGAGGGAAGGAGGGATTTGGCTATGATCCGCTTTTCTGGTTACCCGATCAGGGTATGAGCGTTGCCGAGCTGCCTAGTGAAAGCAAAAATCGCCTTAGCCATCGTGGTCGCGCGTTGCAGGGGTTAGTGGAGCTACTGAAGGTGGCGCATGGCTGATACATTGCCGCCACTCTCTCTCTATATCCACACGCCCTGGTGTGTACGTAAATGTCCATACTGTGATTTCAATTCTCATGAGCCGGGTACTCACGGTTTTACACCGCGGGATTTACCTGAAGCCGCCTATCTAGATGCGCTTTTACAAGATCTGGATAGTGATCTTGGTCTGGCGGCTGGTCGGGAAATTAAAACCATCTTTATTGGCGGTGGGACTCCCAGCCTGCTGTCGCCCGCGTTTTATGAACGGTTACTAAAAGAGGTTCAGATCCGTTTACCCTTCTCTAAAGAGATAGAAATTACCTTAGAGGCAAATCCAGGTACCACGGAGCAAGAACGTTTCATTGGTTACCGGAAAGCAGGCATTAACCGTCTTTCGCTGGGTATTCAAAGCTTTCAGCCTGATCAGTTGCATGCACTGGGGCGAATCCATAGCGGTGACGAAGCGATTGCTGCGGTGACGCAGGCGCGCGAAGCCGGCTTTGCCAATATTAATATTGACCTTATGCACGGTTTGCCCAATCAAACGCCTCAATTGGCGATGGATGATATTGCCCAAGCGCTGGCATTAGCACCTGAACATCTCTCTTGGTACCAGTTGACCCTTGAGCCGAATACCGCCTTTCACTCCCACCCCCCGGTACTGCCAGAGGAAGAGGCGCTTTGGGATATTCAGGATAAAGGGCATCAGCTCCTGGAGCAGGCGGGCTTCAAGCGCTACGAGATCTCGGCTTACGCTAGTGCTGGTCACCAGAGTCGCCATAACCTTAATTACTGGCAGTTTGGTGACTACCTTGGGATTGGCGCTGGTGCCCATGGCAAGCTTAGTCGTATTGACTCAAATGGGGAGTGGCACATTGAACGGCGCTGGAAAACCCGCCAGCCGGACGCTTATTTAAAGCGCGTAGAGGATCTACGTGGCTTTATAGCAGGTAAACAGCTTATAAAAACGGATGGGCTACCGTTGGAGTTTGCCATGAACGCTTTACGGCTCACTGACGGGGTGTCGCTTGAGACATGGAGAGCCAACACTGGGCAAGCGTCTGCAATGTTACTCACGCGTTTACAATCTGCCGAGAAAAAAGGACTTTTGATGCAAATGCCTGAAAAACTGCGTGCATCGCCTCAAGGTCTATTATTCTTGAATGAGTTGCTAGCTTTGATCAGCGATGATTGACCAGCAATCTACAGAATTCTTTTTTTCTGAAATAACAGACTTGAATCATCAAGCTTGACGACTTACAAGGAGTGAGTGATGCGTATTTCTCGACTACTGACACCGTTGGCGGCTGCTATTCTACTGGCCGGTTGCGCTACATCGGATCCTTACGGTGGCCAAACGCAGCGCTCTAGCACCGCTATGGGCACCGGGATTGGTGCCGCCGTGGGGGCCGCTGCAGGCGCTCTGTCTGGCGATGGCAGCACCAGCCGTCGTGACCGCGCACTAATTGGTGCTGCCGTGGGCGCAGCAGCGGGCGCTGGTATTGGTGTCTATATGGATCGCCAAGAGCAGCAGCTACGTGAAAACCTACAGGGGTCACGCATTGAAATCGATCGCCGTGGCGACGATATCGTGCTCAATATGCCTAGCGGCGTTACCTTTGGCTTTGACTCTGCTGATCTTACCAGCGAGGCGCGCGGCTCTCTTAATGAAGTCGCTAATGTTCTCACTCAGTACCAAGACACCCGTGTTAGTATCGCCGGCCACACCGATAGCACCGGCGATGCTAGCTACAATCAGCGTCTCTCCGAGCGCCGCGCTCAAGCCGTATCGAGCTACCTTACTCAGAACGGCGTTTCGTCTACGCGTCTTAATACCTCGGGCTATGGTGCTACCCAGCCAGTTGCCAGTAATGACAATGAACAGGGTCGTGCTCAAAACCGGCGGGTAGAAATTACTTTAACTCCCACGGGCGATGGTCAAGGTTAAGTCTCACGCTTGATGAACTAATCTGGCTATTGCCGCCCCAAGCCCGCTATGCTCACATAGCGGGCTTTTTTCATTCACTTGCCGATGAGCTTCCATGCTGTCTTATCAACATGCCTATCATGCCGGTAATTTTGCGGACGTACATAAACATCTAACGCTTTATGCGGTGATTGATTATTTATTACGTAAAAAATCTTCCATTACATATATCGATACTCATGCGGGGCGAGGACTCTATCCCCTCAATGCTCAAGAGACGCAACGCTTGCAAGAGTATCGAGAGGGGATATGGCCAGTGTGGCAAGCTCGCGCTGAGCTTAGCAATGAGCTGGTAAGCGCATGGCGAGCAGCGCTAGTAAGCGCTCAACCCATGCCAGAGGCATTTACTCACTACCCAGGCTCACCCTGGTGGCTGAGCCATTCATTGCGTGAGCAGGATCAACTGCGGCTGTTTGAGCTACACCCTGGCGAGCATGAGCAGCTTAATGCCCAGGAATTATCGCCCCATGCACAGCGAGTGTTTGGCGATGGGTTGGCAGGGCTGTCAGCCATGCTGCCGGCGGTAACGCCACGGCTATGCGTTGTGATTGATCCGAGTTATGAGATTAAAGCCGAGTATCAGGACGTCGCCGAGACGGTGGTTTATACCTTAGAGAAAGCGCGCCATGGCGTGGTATTGATTTGGTACCCGCTGCTGCCAGCAGGCCATCATCGCACGCTATTAAGCAGCCTCAAGGAGAGCGGAATACGCAAGATATGGCGCAGCGAGCTGCTGCTGCGCAAACCTGGCGAGCAGGATCACGGTATGT
Organism: Vreelandella sedimenti; assembly: GCF_013416325.1. Classification (GTDB taxonomy): domain Bacteria; phylum Pseudomonadota; class Gammaproteobacteria; order Pseudomonadales; family Halomonadaceae; genus Vreelandella; species Vreelandella sedimenti. The sequence continues at coordinate 50,961 of NZ_JACCGK010000004.1, read as the reverse complement.
TCGGTAGCGGTATGCTGGTGATTAATCCGCCCTGGGGGTTGGATAAACGCCTATCAGCAGCGATGGCAGAAATTACCCCGCTGCTCGGTGCTGATAGCCACTACCAGGCGGATTGGTGGGTGGGAGAGTAGTTGTTGAAAACAGCTCTATTTGCCGATACAAAAACTGCCAAAAATTTCGCCCAACAAATCATCGGCGCTGAATTCTCCGGTGATCTCGCCTAAGGCCTGTTGGGCTTCACGCAAATCTTCCGCCAGCAGTTCCCCTGCGCCATAGCCATCCAACTGAGCACGGCCGGTATCAAGGGCTGCCATGGCGCGATCTAGGGCGTCCAAGTGCCGTCGGCGGGCGGAGAAGCGACCCTCGGTGGTGGCGGCAAACCCCATCACATCCTTCAGATGCGTTTTCAAGTTATCCACACCCGTACCGGTTTTCGCCGATAGGCGCACAATGGGCGTGGTTGTGGATAAATCAATGCCCGCCGGTTCGGCACTGGTATCGATTTTATTACGCACCAGGGTTAAGCGGCTCTGGTCGGGCAGGCGAGCGACAAACTCGGGCCAGATGGCCATGGGGTCGGTTGAAGTAGTGGTGCTGGCATCGACAAGTAGTAGCACTCGGTCGGCTTTCTCTATTTCGGCCCAGGCACGTGCGACACCAATTTTCTCCACCGCATCAGGCGTATCGCGCAATCCAGCGGTGTCGATGATATGTAGGGGCATACCATCGATATGGATATGCTCACGGAGCACGTCCCGGGTCGTGCCCGCGATATCCGTTACAATGGCGGTATCTTGTTCGGTCAGCGCATTTAGCAGGCTCGACTTACCCGCATTGGGTCGCCCGGCAATGACCACGCTCATCCCTTCGCGCAGCAGTGCGCCTTGGCCTGCCGCTTGGCGTACGTCGCTCAGCGCTTGCTGGACGCTGCTTAAGTGCTGGGCAACGTGACCGTCGGCAAGAAAGTCGATCTCTTCTTCGGGGAAGTCGATCGCCGCTTCAACGTAAACGCGCAGTTCGATCAAGCGTTCCACCAGCGCAGAAACGCGCTTCGAGAACTCACCCTGGAGCGAGCGTACGGCGTTCTCTGCCGCCGAGCGTGAGGTGGCATCGATGAGATCGGCAATCGCTTCCGCCTGGGCCAGGTCGAGCTTGTCGTTTAAAAACGCCCGCTCTGAAAACTCTCCTGGCCGCGCCAAACGAGCACCCAAGGCGACACAACGCTCCAGCAGCATATCCATAATAATTGGGCCGCCGTGTCCCTGGAGTTCCAGTACGTCTTCACCGGTAAACGAATGGGGGCCGTTGAAGAACACAGCGATGCCTTCATCAATACTGCCTTCTGCGCCTTGGAAGGGGCCGTAGTGAGCGTATCGTGGGGCAGGGCAATGTCCAACCATGGCCTGAGCGATTTCGCGGCAGGCAGGCCCTGAGACACGGATAATACCCACGCCGCCACGTCCAGGAGGTGTTGCCAGTGCCGCAATGGTGTCAGGCGTGTAGAGGCGTTCGGCCATGGTGAATCTCTTAGTCAATTGGCAGAAATAGCATTTGATCGGTCTAGTCTGGATTTGTCGACCTTAAAACGCCAGACCCCCGCTCGAGGCGGGGGTCTGAAGGGCGATGACAAAGGCAGTCTATTTGGTTTTCATGCCTTTGCCGATACTCGGATCATTTTCGATTTTGCGCGTAATGTAGTACTGCTGCGCCACCGAAATGATGTTGTTGACTACCCAGTAGATAACCAGACCGGCCGGGAACCACAGGAAGAAGAAAGTAAAGATGATGGGTAGCATCTTCATGATCTTCGCTTGCATAGGATCTGGAGGTGTCGGGTTCAACATCTGCTGAACGAACATCGAAATGCCCATCAGAATCGGCAGAATGAAGTACGGATCCTTCACCGATAGATCCTGAATCCAGAAGATAAACGGCGCATGTCGTAATTCAACCGACTCAAGCAACATCCAGTAGAGAGCGATGAAGACAGGCATCTGAATCACAATAGGTAGACAGCCCCCCAGCGGATTGATCTTCTCCTTCTGGTAGAACTTCATCATCTCTTGCGACATTTTCTGTCGGTCGTCGCCATACATCTCTTTCAGGCGCTGCATTTCCGGGCCCAGTTTACGCATCCGGCCCATGGATTTGTAAGCTTTTGCGGAAAGCGGGAACAGCACCGTTTTAACCAGCACTGTTAACAGGACAATCGACCAACCCCAGTTGCCGACCACATCGTGGATCTTGTCCAGCAGCCAAAAGAGAGGGTTAGCAATAAACCATAACCATCCATAATCCACGGTTAATTGCAGGTTGGGCGCGACTTGTTCCAGATAGTCCTGCACTTTTGGCCCGACGTACAGAGTGGCGCCTAGAGTGGTTTCACTATCGGCGGCCACAGTGCTGGTGGGGCCAGCAAAGGCTACGACGTTACGATTACTGGAGTCGGTGGTGACATAGAAAAGGTTTTGCTGATCCTGCTGAGGCGCCCATGCCGACACAAAGTAGTGCTGAATAATGGCTATCCAGCCGCCCTGTGCTTCACGGTTTTCAAAGTTATGGCTTTGAATATCCTCAAAGTCGATCTTCTCGTAGCGCGCATCAGGTGTTGAGTAAGCCGCCCCCAAATAGGAGTTCATACCCATAGAGACACCGCTTGACGGGTCAGGGCTATTGTCGCGCGCCAACTGACCAATAAAGCGCGCACTAACCGGTGCATCGGTGTTATTGGCCAGGTAGTAATTGACGTTGACCGCATAGCTGCCGCGCTCAAAGGTAAGCCGCTTAATGACCTCAACGCCGTTAACATCAGCGGTTAGATCAACGCTTAGCTCGTCATCGTTATCGCCTAAACGATACTCAGAGTTTTCAGGGGTGAACGCGATACGGCTGGCTTGGCCATCGAGCTGAAGACCTGAGCGAGCCACGTAGCTACGGTTGCTGTTATCGGATAACAGCACATAGTTACGGTCTGAATCCAGAGAGAGTTTGTGCTGCGGTAACGCGGCATAAACAATATCGCCACCGTGTGGATCAATACGCACATCAAGAACATCTGTGGTCACGGCAATGAAGTCGCGGCTTGATGTCTCTCTTTCGGTATCAGGAATACCTTCACCTACCGTACTTTGCTGTGAAGACGCGCTCGGCACCGATAAGCCGCTTTCTCCATCTTCAGCATTGCTAGGAGACGTGGAATTGCTGCGTTGCGTCGTTTCAGGCACTGAATCGTAATTCGGCTGCCCGTAATCCTGATTCCACTGGACGACTAGCAAGTAAGCGAGTACGGCTAGTGGAATCAGTAATAAAAGTCGTTTTACGTCCATGAGGGTTCTGCCCGCTGGGTGGTGAACATGCTAATGGCGCAGTGTCATTTACTCGACTCTTGACACACGAAAGCCTGCCAGTTGGCAGGCCGAGGTCGAGCGGCGAGGGGTGCACCAAAGGTCACGTGTCACGCTTAGGCGTTGGTGCTGCGATCACCGCCTGTGCGTCACGCTGTAGTCGTTTCCACATGCCGTGTAACTGGCGATGCAAGGTGTCGTTATCGATATCCTGAACGCCACGTCGCGCAAGTACCACTATATCCACAGAGGGTAGGTAATCTTGACGAAGACGAACGGATTCTCGAACCAGACGCTTGAAACGGTTGCGATCTACGGCGCGTTTAACATTTTTTTTGCTGACCACCAGTCCAAGGCGGGGGTGTCCCCGAGTACTTAAGCGAACTAACGCCATCATACCTTTGCCATGCACTTTTAGGTCGGCTTGCTCAAACACGTGACTAAAGTCCCCAGCATTTAGTAACCGTAATTGCCGGGGAAAGCCTTGCTGCGGTACACGCAATCTGAGATCAGGCGCTCAGACGCTTGCGGCCCTTGGCACGGCGACGTGCGAGGACGGCGCGACCGTTTTTGGTTGCCATACGAGCACGGAAGCCATGCGCGCGCTTGCGCTTGAGAACGCTAGGTTGAAAAGTGCGTTTCATAACTCGTTATTCCCACGTGGTTTAGGACGGAAAGTGAATTCCAAAAAGCCCGGTCCAGTGAGGAACTAGCCGGGGAGATTCAATTCAAGACCGGAAATTGTAGAGACTTCCTCTGCTGGGTGCAATTTTTCCTTGCATAAAAGCGTTATCACAGCTCAACCAGCGTGCTTGATACGGTAAGAGTAGCCATTGATAAAGTCACTATTATTACTAATAGGTAGTTCTAAACCTGTTGTTATTAATAGTGGGGATACTATTTGTGGATAAGTAGTTTTAAGCTATGTTTTTCAATTGCCTATAACAATAAAAAATCTGTGTGTAAGTCCCGTATAAGCCGTCTACAAGGTGTTGGCGAGATGTGATTAACCCGTGTGTAAGACGCATATTTAACAATTATCCCCGTCCCTCCACAAGGTTTTCCCATGGGCTCATCGTTAGTTGTCCACAGGGCAATATTGAGGCCTAAACCCGTGTGGATAACCGAGGCTTTGGGCGCTACAATGGTCGGCCGTTTTCAACCGATGGTGAGATGAGTGTCACTGACGCTTTGGCAACAGTGCCTGGACAACCTGCAGGATGAGCTGAATTCACAACAGTTCAATACCTGGATACGCCCGCTGCAGGCAGAAGAAGGAGAGTCCAACGAGCTGCGCTTATTGGCGCCGAATCGTTTTGTGCGCGATTGGGTGAGCGATAAGTATGCCAAGCGGATTAGTGAGCTGATGCGTGAACTCGCACCGGCCAAACCGCCAAAGGTCAGCCTGACGGTGGGTAGTCGCCGTTTGGCAACCCAGGCCCCTCAGCATCGTGATTTAGGTAATCCTGTATCGGCTTCGCCGTCGCGGCCAGCGTCGCCAGCGGTACATACGCCGCCACGCGGCGATATTGCTGATGAGCGCGAGATCGATAGGCTACGCGATGAAGCGCCGAGTCGGCGTAATAATGAACGTCAGGTACAGGTAGAAGGCAGTCTGAAACATGGCAGCGGGCTCAATCCGAATTTTACTTTCGATACGTTCGTGGAAGGTAAGTCTAACCAGTTGGCTCGTGCTGCCTCCCGCCAGGTGTCTGAAAACCCCGGTGGCGCTTATAACCCTTTGTTTTTATACGGCGGCGTAGGCTTGGGTAAAACCCACTTAATGCATGCAGTGGGGAACGCATTGGCAACCCGGCGTGAAAACGCCCGGGTGGTATACCTGCACTCAGAGCGGTTCGTCGCCGATATGGTTAAAGCGCTCCAGCTTAATGCGATTAATGATTTTAAGCGTTTTTATCGCAGTGTTGATGCGTTACTTATTGATGACATTCAGTTTTTTGCTGGAAAAGAACGCTCTCAAGAAGAGTTTTTTCATACCTTCAATGCGTTATTAGAAGGTGGTCAGCAAATGATCCTGACCTCTGACCGCTATCCTAAAGAGATCAGTGGTGTAGAGGAACGCCTTAAATCACGCTTTGGTTGGGGGCTTACGGTCGCGATAGAGCCGCCAGAGCTTGAAACCCGTGTGGCCATCTTGATGAAAAAGGCCGACCAAGCTAAGGTCGATTTGCCTCACGATGCGGCTTTCTTCATTGCGCAAAAAATTCGTTCCAACGTGCGCGAATTGGAAGGTGCGTTGAAAAAAGTCATTGCTGATTCGCACTTTATGGGTAAAACGATTACCCAAGATTTTATTCGTGAGTCTCTGAAAGATCTGTTAGCGCTTCAGGATAAGCAGGTAGGGGTAGATAATATTCAGCGTACGGTCGCCGAATATTACAAGATTAAGGTGGCGGATCTGCTTTCGAAGCGCCGTTCACGCTCAGTTGCCCGCCCTCGTCAGGTGGCGATGGCGCTTGCTAAAGAGCTCACCAATCACAGCTTACCTGAGATTGGCGATGCCTTTGGCGGGCGTGACCACACAACGGTGTTGCACGCTTGCCGAAAAGTGAAATCATTGCAGGAAGAGAGCGCGGATATTCGCGAGGATTACAAGAATTTACTGCGCCTGTTGACCAGTTAATCATTCCATGGGATGGGCCTGTTATACGCAGGTCTTTCAGGATATAGAACCGGAGTATTGATGAAATTTTCGATTTCCCGAGAGGCGCTGCTACGTCCGCTGACTCTGGTCGCTGGTGTTGTTGAGCGCCGTCAAACGCTGCCAGTACTGTCTAATGTGTTGATTCAGGTAGAGGGTGACCAGGTGTCGCTCACCGGTACTGACTTAGAAGTCGAGCTCGTGGGCCGCACGGTGGCAAGCCAGGTTGATCAGGCGGGTTCCGCGACAGTGCCAGCGCGTAAGCTGATGGATATCTGTAAATCATTGCCCGATCAGTCCGACATTCAGCTCGCCGTTGAAGAGGGCCGTGCGGTACTACGCAGTGGTCGTTCACGGTTTACGTTGTCGACGCTCCCGGTCGCTGAATTTCCCAATATCGAAGATGCGGACGGTAGCCAGGAGATTAGCGTCCCTCGCGGTACCCTAAAGCACCTGATAGAAGCGACCTCGTTTGCCATGGCGCAGCAGGATGTGCGTTATTACCTAAACGGTATGCTGCTGGAAATTCAAAGCAATTTACTTCGCACGGTCGCTACTGACGGACACCGTTTGGCAATGTGCTCGCGGCCAATCGAAGTCACTGTTAGCCAGTCTCAAAAGTTGATTGTACCCCGGAAGGGGATTTTAGAGCTGTCGCGTTTGCTAGACGATAGCGATGAGCCCGTCAGCTTGACGCTTGGCTCTAGCCATGTGCGTGCTCATACTGGCGACTTTACCTTCACCTCCAAGTTAATCGACGGTAAATTTCCTGACTACGAGCGTGTCGTGCCCCGCAATGGCGATAAAGTATTGATTGCCGAGCGTGCGGAGCTTCGCCAAGTACTTTCGCGTACTGCTATCCTCTCTAATGAGAAGTACCGTGGTGTGCGCCTTTATCTTGAGGAGAACAACCTTAAAGTAATGGCCAACAACCCCGAGCAGGAAGAGGCGGAGGAGAATATCGCCGTTGAGTATAATGGCGGGGCAATGGAAGTTGGTTTTAACGTCGGCTATTTAGTTGATGTGCTGACAGTGTTAAATGAAGATCGCGTGCAGATTACCCTGGCCGACCCCAACAGTAGCGCGCTGTTGGAAGAGCCCGGCGGCGGTGATGCGCTTTATGTCGTTATGCCGATGCGCCTGTAAACGCTTTGGGCGCGTAACAGCAATACGTAAGCAAGCTACGTTAGCGGCGCTTCTGGTAGCAGAAGCGCCGCTAACGCGTTCGAATACTCCCTTTTTCCGAGGATCTTTTAAGTGGTGATAATAGGATGAGCCTGACACTGCTTAATTTCCACGCCTTGCGCAATCTCAAACCGGTTGAGATGACGCCCTCTTCGCATATCAACGTTATTAGCGGTGCTAATGGCAGCGGCAAAACAAGTCTGTTGGAGGGGGTGCATATTCTTGGTATGGGGCGCTCTTTTCGTACTCGCCAATTAAAAAACGCGATCCAAACAGATGAGCCTTATATGACGCTGTACGGACGTTTAAGTGGTGAGCCTGAGGTTACCCTTGGCGTGCGTCGTTTAAGAGCTCAGCGGGAGCTGGAGCTTCGTTTAAAGGGAGATAAGAACGCTCGGTTGGCGGAATTGGTAGAGGCTATGCCGCTTCAATTAATTAACCCAGATGCTTTCCGATTGCTTGAAGGTTCACCAGCCGGACGTCGTGAGTTTCTCGACTGGGGTGTGTTTCACGTGAAACATGACTTTTTAGCAATCTGGAAGCGCACCCGGCGTGCGTTGAAACATCGGAATGCACTGCTCAGGCGTGGTAGAATACTAACTCAAGAAATGGCGGTGTGGGAGCATGAGCTAGCCCTTTGGGGTGAACAGATGGACTCGTTACGACGTGCTTGGTTTAGTGACTTTTTGCCCGTCTTTGAAGAGACGCTTAAGGTGTTGCTTCCCTTGCCGGGATTGTCGCTTCACTACGCCAGAGGTTGGGATAAAGAGCGAACTCTTGCGGCTGTGTTACACGATAGTCGGCCAACTGATCAGCAGATGGGGTTTACACAGCAAGGCCCGCAGCGCGCTGACTTACGTATTAGGATAAACAAGCAGCCTGCTGTAGAAGTGCTTTCCAGAGGCCAGCAAAAGTTAGTGGTGAGTGCATTAAAACTTGCCCAAGGGCGGTTTCTGGAAAGAACAGCACAGCGGCACTGTATTTATCTTATCGATGATTTGCCCGCAGAGCTTGACGAGCAAAATCGATATCAGTTTTGTGGTTTACTCGAAGATATGCAGTGCCAAGCATTTATTACCAGTGTCGAACCTTCCGCATTGAAGAATGCCTGGCGAACTGATACCCCCGTAAATATGTTTCACGTGAAACATAGCAAGGAGGGGGGGAGTGGTTTAGAGAGAGTCAGCTAGCGCAGGAAGAAGGGTAGGACGATACAGGATGAGACAGACTTCACAACGGAGTGGTCAATGAGCGAGCAGGCTTACGATTCATCAAGCATCAAGGTGCTCAAGGGGCTGGACGCGGTACGTAAGCGGCCAGGTATGTATATTGGTGACACCGACGACGGTACTGGGCTCCACCACATGGTCTTCGAATTGGTGGATAACTCCATCGACGAGGCGTTGGCTGGGCATTGCAGTGAAATTCGCGTTGTCATCCACCCGGATGAGTCGGTCACCGTGAGTGATAACGGCCGTGGCGTACCTACTGAGCTTCATGAAGGGGAAGGTGTTTCCGCTGCAGAAGTTATTATGACGGTTCTGCACGCAGGCGGTAAATTCGATGATAACTCCTACAAGGTTTCCGGTGGTTTGCACGGTGTCGGTGTTTCTGTTGTCAATGCGCTTTCCGCTGAGCTGCGCTTAACGATTTGGCGTCAGGGTGAAGTGTTCGAACAAATGTACCGTCACGGTGTTCCTCAAGCGCCTTTGGGCGTTGTAGGCAAAACCGAAAAAAGCGGTACCCGGGTTCACTTCCGCCCATCGCCAGAAACCTTTGGCAATATCGAGTTCCATTTTGATATTTTAGCCAAACGACTTCGCGAACTATCCTTCTTGAACTCTGGTGTGGCTATCCGTTTATTGGATGAGCGCAGCGGTAAAGAGGAGCTGTTCCACTACGAAGGTGGCTTGAAAGCCTTTGTTGATCACCTCAATACCAATAAGAGTGTGATTAATCCGGTATTCCATTTTAACGCTATTCGTGATGATGGCGTTGAAGTAGAGGTAGCCATGCAGTGGAGCGAAGCCTTCACTGAAAATATTTTCTGCTACACCAATAATATTCCGCAGCGAGACGGCGGGGCGCACTTAGCGGGGTTCCGGGCAGGTCTTACCCGTACACTCAATAACTATATTGAAGCTGAAAACCTGCTGAGAAAAGCCAAGGTGAATACCACGGGCGATGATGCTCGTGAGGGGCTAACGGCTATTATTTCAGTTAAAGTCCCGGATCCTAAGTTTTCGTCTCAAACAAAAGATAAGTTGGTCTCCAGCGAAGTGAAGACAGCGGTTGAGCAGGAAATGAGCCGTCTCTTTTCCGAGTATCTTGTTGAAAAGCCTAACGAAGCTAAGGCGATCGTCAATAAGATGCTGGATGCCGCGCGTGCACGTGAAGCGGCACGCAAAGCGCGGGATATGACCCGCCGCAAAGGCGCGTTGGATATTGCCGGTTTACCGGGCAAGTTGGCGGATTGCCAAGAAAAAGACCCCAGTCAGTCAGAGCTTTACTTGGTGGAGGGTGACTCGGCAGGTGGAAGTGCCAAACAGGGCCGCGACCGCCGCACCCAGGCTATTTTGCCGCTCAAAGGTAAAATCCTGAACGTGGAAAAAGCACGTTTCGATAAAATGCTCTCCTCTGCAGAAGTGGGTACGCTTATCACTGCCCTGGGTTGTGGCATTGGCCGTGAAGAGTTTAACCCCGATAAGTTGCGTTACCACTCGGTTATTATCATGACCGATGCTGATGTCGATGGATCACACATTCGTACGCTGCTGTTGACGTTCTTCTTCCGTCAGATGCCAGAATTGATTGAGCGTGGCCATATCTTCATTGCTCAACCACCGCTGTATAAAATTAAGCGTGGCAAGCAAGAGCTTTACCTGAAAGATGAGCAGGCGATGGTGGATTATTTAACCACCACGGCCTTGGACGGTGCAGGCCTGCATGTTAACGCTAATGCACCGGGTATTTCCGGTTCGCAGCTTGAAGCGCTAGTGAACCAGTACCGCAACGTGATGAAGCGGATTGATCGCTTGTCACGGGTTTATCCCAATGAAGTGCTTAAGCAAATCGTTCACGCTTCGGCACTGAAAGGTGAAGAGAGCTTGAAAGACCGTGTGACCATGCAGAACTGGATTGATGAACTCCAGAAGATAATGGATGACATGGTTGCCTATGAAGGCGGGCCTCGTTACCACTTCCATCTTCAAGAAGATTCTGAGCGCGGGCTTTTCCTACCCACAGTATCGCTGGTTGCTCACGGTGTGACGACTGAGTATAGGTGGGGGCTCGACTTCTTTGAAAGCGCCGACTATCGCGGTATCGCTGAGCTAGGCGAAACCCTGGATGGCTTTCTGGAAGAGGGCGCCTTTATTGCCCGTGGTGAGCGTCAGAAGCCTGTATCGCACTTTTCAGAAGTGCTGGCATGGCTAATGCAAGAGGGTCAGCGTGGGCTGTCTGTGCAGCGTTATAAGGGCTTGGGTGAAATGAACCCGGATCAGCTCTGGGATACCACCATGGATCCCGATAGCCGCCGCATGCTGCGGGTGACGATCGAAGATGCCGTGGGTGCGGATATGATGTTCAACACCCTGATGGGTGATGACGTTGAACCGCGCCGTGACTTTATTGAGACTAACGCACTGGTGGCAAATTTAGACGTGTAAGATATGAATGTGCTCGCAAGTGTTTCACGTGAAACACTACGTTAACGAGCCTCGCCTTAACATGATTTAATGTCACTAGGAAAAGCGCCGCTATGTTATTCATAGCGGCGCTTTTATTGGTAGATAAATGGGCAGGATGCGTTTAGCAGGTGAGGGTATTCGTTTCAGTCAAAGTTTCGCAGGCAACGCAAAGCGGTTATGACTCTCCAACTCGGTGTCGCTTAGCTATTTAATGAGCCACTCAACAAATTGCGCTAAATCATCGAAGATACTGGCCTTTTCAAGGCCAGTGCCTGCTTGCTCAGTTTTGCTTCCCTTTCCAGTTCTGACCAGCACTGTTTCGCAACCTACGGCTTCGCCCGCCTGAAGATCGCGAAGGCTATCACCGACCATCCAGCTTCCTGTTAAACTTTCTAGCCCCAGGATCTGCTGGATCTGTATTAGCATTCCTGGCAATGGTTTACGGCATTGGCAATTATCATTTGGCCCATGGGGGCAGTAAACAATATGAGCAATATGCCCGCCTTCCGCTTCTACTAACGAAATTAAGTGTTCATGCATCGCATGGAGGATTGTTTCATCATAATAGCCTCGGGCAACCCCGGATTGATTCGTTGCGACGGCAACGGTGTATCCCGCGCGTGTGAGGCGGGCAATGGCAGTGATTGAAGAGGGGTAGGGCACCCACTCGTCGAGAGATTTGATGTAGTTATCAGAGTCATGGTTGATGACGCCGTCTCGATCCAGGATGACAAGTTTATCGGTACTTAGCATAGTGATCCTATTGATACGGTTGCCGCGATACTTTCTGCCCGCGAGAATTAAGACTATTTTACCCCGATCTAACAAAGTTGTTTCACGTGAAACACGTACTCCCAAACAATAAAAAAACCCAGCCGTTAGGGCTGGGCTTGGATTTGCGATCCATTAGTCGACGACTACTGAGGGAGCAGCGAAATATCGGCGACTTCTAAAAACAGCGCTTGAAGGCTTGCAAGAAGCGCTAACCGATTACGCTGAATAGCCGGGTCGTCCGCCATCACCATTACTTGGTCAAAGAAGGCATCTACTGGCTCTCGCAGTGTGGCAAGTGCGTCGAGTGCACGCTGGTAGTCACCCATAGCAAATAGCGGTGCCACCTGCGCCTGGCTACCTGTCACCGCGTCGAACAGTGCCCGCTCGGCATCTTCCTGCAGCAAGTGTTGATCGACCTGTGTGCTGCCGTCATGCTCCTGCTTGCTTAGAATATTCGAAACACGCTTGTTAGCCGCCGCCAGCGCTGTGGCTTCGTCACGCTGGGCAAAGGCCTTCACCGCGCGCAGGCGGCGAGCGAAGTCGAGAGGGTTTGTGACAGGGCGTGCACGAACGGCAAGGTACATTTCTGGGCTGATGCCTTCATCCTGGCCCCAGGCGCGGAAGCGATCCAACATGTACGTCAGCACGTCCTCAACCAGCCCATCAGCTTTGGGGAGGCCCTGGTGCTGCTCAGAGGCAACCGTAAGCAGCTCGCGCAGATCCAGATCCAGATCGCCTTTGACCAGAATGTTAATCACGCCAATCGAAGCACGACGTAGCGCGAAAGGATCTTTCGCACCGGTTGGGCGTTGGCCAATCCCAAAGATGCCTACTAGGGTATCGAGGCGATCCGCCAGGGCTAATGCCTTGCCCGTAGCACTTTGGGGAATCGCATCAGTAGCAAAGCGCGGCAAGTATTGCTCTTCCAGGGCTTGGGCAACCTCCGTGGGTTCGCCATCTTGCTGAGCATAGTAGCGCCCCATAATGCCCTGAAGTTCGGGGAATTCGAGCACCATCTCCGTCACAAGGTCGCACTTCGCGAGTGCCACGGCACGCTGGGCGTGAGCCACATCGCCATTGATACGTTCGGCAATAAATGTCGCAATAACCGAACTGCGGCGAGCTTTATCCGCCAGGGTGCCTAGCTGCTGCTGGAATACCACGCTTTCTAACTGTGGGATGCGCGACGCTAATGTGTACTTGCGATCGGTGTCGTAGAAAAACGCTGCATCGGCTAAGCGAGGACGAATGACTTTCTCGTTACCGGCAATGACCTGATCGGGGTCAGCGCTGTCGATATTGGCAATGGTGATAAATAGCGGTTTCAGCTTGCCAGCGTCGTCCAACAGGTGAAAATATTTCTGGTTAGCCTTCATCGAGGAGATCAAACACTCGGCGGGCACTTCCAGAAAGCGCTCATCAAAGCTACCGGTAAGGGCGACTGGCCATTCCACCAAGCCGCTTACTTCTACCAAGAGCTCTTCGTCGATAACCGCATTGGCCTCCTGCACTTCGGCCTCTGCTAATACCTGTTCGCGGATACGCTCGCGGCGTTGCTCACGATCCACCAGTACATAGGCATTTTCCAGCGTAGCCACATACTCATCGGCGTGTGGCAGCTGAATAGCGTCAGGAGCATGAAAGCGGTGACCGTAGGTCGTGCAGCTAGCCTCTAGGCCAAGTGCCTCGGCGGCCACTACGTCATTACCGTAAATGGCTACCAGCCAATGCACGGGACGGGAAAACTCAACCCGTGAAGCTCCCCAGCGCATGTTTTTAGGCACGGGGAGGGTGCTAATTGATTTGCGGATAATCTCAGGCAACAGCGCTTGAATAGATTCTCCCGGTTGCTGCTCACGAAAACCTAACCAAGTACCTTTATCGGTTTCTAAATGAATCAGCTCGTCGACGCTTACACCGCAAGAGCGGGCAAAGCCTTCCGCGGCTTTAGTGGCAACGCCATCCTTAAAGGCAGCCGCCAGTGCAGGGCCACGGCGCTCAACGTCACGATCAGGCTGTTTGTCGGCCAGTTCATGCACCTGTACCGCTAAACGCCGTGGCGTTGCAAAAGCGGTAACGCTGGCGAAGGGAACATCGGCTTCTTGTAGACCTTTCTCGATGCTCGCGGCGAACGCATCGGAAAGAGCATCCAGAGCCATGGGCGGCAGCTCTTCTGCACCGAGTTCTAGTAAAAGCGTATTTACAGCCATTAGTCCTCTCCCTGATCGGCGAGTAGTTCGCGGCGAAGTATTTCTGGCGCCATGGGGAAACCTTCGGCCTTACGCGACTCAAAGTAAGCAGTGGCGACATCCCGGGCCATAGTGCGAACGCGCAGGATAAAGCGCTGACGCTCAGTGACCGAGATAGCGTGACGGGCATCTAATAGGTTGAACGTGTGTGATGCCTTCAGGACCTGTTCGTAGGCCGGCAGCGGCAGGCTGGCGGCGAGCAGCTTGCTGCACTCTTTTTCCTGATGGTCAAAGTTAGCAAATAGCTGATCGACATCGGCATGTTCGAAATTGTAGGCGGACTGTTCGCGTTCGTTTTGCAGATAGACATCGCCATAAGTCACTTTGCTGCCATCGGGGGCAATGGCCCAAACGAGGTCATACACACTGTCGACGTCCTGCAAGTACATGGCGATGCGCTCAAGCCCATAGGTCAGTTCGCCGGTGACCGGGTAGCATTCGATGCCACCGGCCTGCTGAAAGTAGGTAAACTGGGTGACTTCCATGCCGTTTAACCAGATTTCCCAGCCCAGGCCCCAGGCGCCCAAAGTAGGGGATTCCCAGTTATCTTCGACAAAGCGCACATCGTGCACCAGCGGATCAAGACCAAGGCGTTTGAGTGAACCCAGATAGAGATCCTGCAAGTTGCTTGGCGATGGCTTCATCACCACCTGGAATTGGTAGTAGTGCTGAAGGCGGTTAGGGTTCTCGCCATAGCGGCCGTCAGTAGGTCGGCGGGAAGGCTGTACATAGGCAGCATTCCAGGTTTCGGGACCAATCGCCCGCAGGAAGGTAGCGGGGTGGAAGGTGCCCGCGCCGACTTCCATATCGAGCGGCTGAAGGATGACGCAACCCTGTTCTGCCCAGTACTGCTGCAGAGCAAGGATCAAGCCTTGAAAGGTCGACACATCGGGTGTCGATTGGTTTGTCGAGACACTCATCGCGGAAAGCACCGTTGGCCATGAATTCATAAGGCGTCAAGTATACAATCCTAGGCAGATGGGTTATAGGCACGTATGCCAACAAGCCGCTTTAGGTAAGGAGAACAGTATGATTGTGGTAACAGGCGGTGCCGGTTTTATCGGGGCCAACATAGTTAAAGCATTGAACGCCCGCGGTCGAAACGATGTGATGGTCGTTGACGATCTACGCGATGGCACAAAATTCGTCAATTTAGCCGACTGCACGCTGGCCGATTATCTCGATAAAGATGATTTCCTCGCCAGGGTAAAAGCTGCCCTGCGTGGTGAAAGCGTCGAGCTACCTAAGATCGATGCTATTTTCCATGAAGGCGCCTGCTCGGACACTACCGAATGGGATGGCCACTACATGATGGCGAATAACTTCGAGTACTCCAAAGTGCTGCTTAATTACTGCGAGCAGCAGAGTATTGCTTTTTTATACGCCTCGTCAGCCGCTACCTATGGCGGCAGCGAGGTATTTAAAGAGGTACCCGAGTGCGAAAAGCCGCTTAACGTTTACGGCTATTCCAAGCTGCTGTTTGATCAGCACGTGCGCTCGCGCTGGAGCGAGTTAACCACTCAAGTCGTGGGCTTTCGTTACTTTAATGTCTACGGCCCCCGTGAACAGCATAAGGGCAAAATGGCCAGTGTGGCCTATCACAACCACTTGCAAATTCGTAATGGTGAAACGCTCAAGCTGTTTGGCGGCTATGACGGCTACGAGGCAGGCATGCAGAGTCGTGACTTTGTTTATGTGGGCGATGTGGTCGATGTGAATCTTTGGTTTTTGGATCATCCTGACAAGTCAGGAATCTTTAATCTTGGCACTGGTCGGGCTGAACCTTTTAAAGCCATTGGCGAGGCGGTTATCGACTTTTACGGTAAAGGTGAGATTGACTACATTGCCTTCCCCGAAGAACTCAAAGGACGCTATCAGAGCTATACCCGAGCTGACATTGGTCAGCTACGTGAGAGCGGCTGCGATGTTGAGTTTAAAACCGTTGCTCAAGGGGTGAAGGCCTACTTGGGGTGGTTAAATGGCTAATTCAGCTCAGCGCTTACTGGTGATTGGCCCTTCGTGGGTCGGTGACATGGTCATGGCACAAAGCCTGTTTATGACCTTAAAAGCCCGCCAGCCAGGCGCGACGATAGGGGTGGTTGCACCAAAGTGGTCACAGCCTATTTTAGAGCGTATGCCCGAAGTGGATGAAGTGCTGCCGCTGACAGTGGGGCACGGTGAATTTGGCTTGGCCAGTCGCCGTGAACTCGCCAACCGCCTGCGTGGACGTTTTGATCGTGCCATTGTACTACCACGCTCGTGGAAGGCAGCTTTGGTACCCTTCATGGCACGCATTCCTGAGCGTATAGGTTTTTTAGGCGAACATCGCTATGGGCTTCTCAAAGAGCGCCGTAAACTCGACAAGCAGGTGCTGGATCAAACGGTAAAGCGCTTTGTTTCCTTGGGGCTACCCCTGGAAGAAGCCGCTAGCGGTGATTTCGTGCTACCCAAGCCACGCCTGCAGATTGACCGCGATAATCTGGTCAATTTACGCCTGAACCACTCGCTTTCTTCCCGCACGGCGATTGGCATGATGCCGGGCGCTGAGTACGGCCCCGCCAAGCAGTGGCCGGTCAGCTACTTCCACAAGTTAGCCAAACGGCTGGTGGAAGAGGGGTTTGAAGTCCGCGTACTCGGGGGGGCAAAGGATCACCTGGCGGGCGAGGAGATCACACAGGGGCTTTCCCATGCCCATAATCTGTGTGGTAAGACGCAGCTGGCTGATGCGGTTGATCTGTTGGCGGATTGTCGGCAGGTAGTCACCAACGACTCGGGGTTAATGCATGTGGCTGCAGCGGTAGGTGTTCGTGTCCATGCGCTGTACGGCTCCTCATCGCCCGCCTACACGCCGCCGCTGACGGATAACGCCGTCATTCACTACCTAGCGCTCTCCTGCTCTCCATGCTTTCAGCGTACCTGCCCATTGGGGCATACCAATTGCCTGAATCTGCTTAGCGTTGAGCAAGTCTATCAACAGATTCATGCGGCTCATCAGTGGGAGAGTGTGATCGTTAATGGATGAGCTCCACTTCATCTGCCTCGTCAGCAGGCGTCTCTAGGGTCTGCTCTTGAGTGACTGCTTGAGAAGGCTCGTCGGACTCGCGCCGCTGAGGGGAAATACCCTCCCAAAGGCGGTGCTGAAGCGCCGTCTCTTCCCGTAAACGCTCATTAAGCACTTCGATACCGTGGGCTTCTACCAGCGTGCGATTATTGCTGAAAAGCGAAGTGCCCAATCCAGCGCGGTCGCGCTCCAAATTAAAGCCCAGCGCATCGAGTATCGTGGGAAAAACATCCAACATGGTAGCGTCTCGCCGAATCCGCTGTGGCTCGATATCGTTGCCCAGCATTATCAGCGTGTTGTCGCGGTCTAGCGCGGTCAATTGATCCCACACAGAAACGCGCATCGTCAGATGATCGCTAAGTATGACCACCAAGGTATTATCGAGAAGCCCCTCCGATTCCAAACGTTCAATCAAATTCCGAGCAAGCCACGTCGCGCATTCCACTGAATAAAGAATATCCTGGCCGTCAAACTCTCCTTGACGTTCCACGCACGACTGGGAGGGATAACCATTGGGCGCATGGCCTGCCAGATTGAGGCTAACTACGCCCCAGGGACCGCTATTCTGGCTATCTAAACGCCTGATCTCATCGGCGGTGATGTCATACAGCGTGTCGTCATACAGGCCCCAGCTATTCACATACTCAGGATTCTCTAGCAGGGGCTCTAAATCTTCACGCCCTTTCACCGTATTGAATTGGTGGCCGCGATAGAACAGTCCTTTACCCGCGAATTGTGTGCTAGCACCGCCTAGATAGCTTAGTTGGTAGCCCTGTGCAGCAAGGATGTCGCCGAGACAATCGACCCCGGGAACAACCTTGGAAAGAGGCTCGAACTGGCTGTCGTGAAGGAGTCCAGCAGGCATCAATGGCACGCCGCACTGGCTGGCAATCATGCCGGCCATTGTCCAGCCCGTATTATCCATCTGGCGCACGCCCTCAAAAACGGCACCTCGTTCCCCTAGGGCGTTGAGACTGGCGTAGGCATCCCCAAATATGTCATTGGAGTAGGTGCGCTCTATGCTTTCCAAATACAGAATGAGTAAGTTAGGGGCGTCCCTAAGTTCCTCGGTGGGGGGCGGCTTGTAGCGTCGATCCAGCCAGGCACCGTCATCAGTGACAATGGCCGCGCTGCGTTGACCTAGGCCATAAAGTAGCGGGTTGCTAGCCAATAATATAATAGCGAAAAAGCGCTCGGCTAACCGCCAGCGCTGGTCGTGGCGTGATAGCCACGTCACGGCTGCCAGTACGCCAATCATTATTAACGTATAGAGCACCGCGGAAATCATTTTGCCTGCGCCACCATGCTCGGCCATGCCTGCCTGGAGGTGAAAAAACACCGCACCCAAATCGACAATGCCAAAGCTGTCCGCCAAGTAAACGTAAACACCCCAAAGACTTAACGGAACAAGCGACCAGGGCCACATTTTACGATAGCGGGCATTGGCAGGCTGGCCCCAGCGCAGCTTAAGCCCCACACCAATCCATGCGGCCGCTACAAAAAATAGCGTCCACCAGGGCAGTCGGGTCATTACCGTGACCGTGTAACCCAGGCTGAGGCCAATTAGCGTCAATGCAATGGTGGCTAGCCTAGCGGTTCCCCATGCAATGAAAGAGCGATAACGTATGATGACATTTACCTAATATAAACAGTGAAAAAGGGACACTACAGAAAGTTGATAACTCTGATAATAACGGCTAATACGGGAGAAGTTGATGGGTGCGCTCGAAATATTTCTGCATAACCAAAAGACCTATCAAGCGTTCTTTATCAGTATTCATAAATTGAGCGAAGTAGCGGTTAGCATTACCGATAATTTTTTTTGCCGCCGCGGGGTTTTCAAGGTAATAGGTGACTTTCTCCTCAAGGTCGGAGTAATCATCTTTGAGCTGCACATAGTGATAGTCAGGTAACAAAGTGCCTTCCATAAACCATGTTTCAAAGCGCGGCTGTCGCATAAAACAGAGTGAATTAGAGGCCATTATCCATTTGAGATTCGTTGCCACATCTTTGCCTTCTATACTGAGTACGAACTTATATTTCAGTTGCTCCAGTACCGACATAAATTGGCTATGCCAGGGCTGACCTTGCGCATTTTTGTGAATATCACCCACATTACATAGCGGGTGATCATAAAAGTCTCGAATGAATTGACGCCGATGTTCTTGATGACAAGAACCACGCCATACTACAAGGTCAAGCTTGTCATCATAGCGGTGAGGATCTTTCACCGTGTAGTAATGACGAACACGGTTTAACTTAAGTAAAACTGAGTTTTGATTGTGGTCATTAATGGGCCGGCTTTTCACTAAGGTAGGCGCGTCTGGCACGGTGGTTACATCACCAAAGCGATGGCAGAAGCGTAGTTCAGGCGGAAAATAGCGCAACACACTGAGCAAATCCAAGTAATAAGTGCCGCTTTTCTCGCGTTTGAAACTAGATAAGCTTATAGCCTCCTCAGGCAGTTCAACGTTTTTCTCCAGTTGATTACAGTAATTAACTCGGAGAAGTAGCTGCTGCTGCTCCTCTTTTGACAATCGCTTTAATGAGCGAAGTAAAGTTAATCTTTGCCGTTGCAGAAACGTACTGGGAATTAGGCGGTGAACGGTATGTTGCGCATAAAAGCCTAGCTTATGAAGGTTTTTATGCGCTTTTGCAGAAGCCGCAAGCATAATCATTAACTCACTATTGTTTGATAGAGGTGCCAGTACGCTGCAGTCATTGACTGAGGGCTATAATGATCTAAACGTTCAGTGGCTCCTTGGGCCAATCGTTGTCGAAGAGCGGCGTCCTGTCTTAATCGCATAATGTCGTTAGCCAGCGCACCGGCATCACCGGGCGGTATCAGTAACCCCGTTTGTTCGTGCTTGACGATATCGGGTATGCCGCCAACCTTGGTAGCAATGACAGGAACGCCTAGCTGCATGACATCCAGCAGCACGGAGCCCAAGCCTTCATTGCGTGAAGGAAATGCAAACACATCCAGGCCAGCTAGATAGTCGGCAATATTGCTTTTAAATCCCAGCCAGGAAACATTGCTAAGTGACGACGATTCTGCTTTTAGCGTTTCTGCATCTTCGCCGTCGCCTAGAAAAATAAACTGTATATCAGGCGCTTGATGCTCAAGCTTCTGCGCAGCCTGCAATAGCACTCGCTGACCTTTATGACGGTCAACCATGGCGCCTGCATGGCCGACCAAAAATTTATCGGCAAAATCATTGCGAAAACTTTTGGTCGCCTCAGGCGAGGGCGTTAAGCGCGCATAGGCACTGGGTATCAAGGTAACGTCGCCACACTGATTGTCTTCCAGAAGACGCTTTATGTCGTGGGAGAGAGCAACCCTGGCGGATGCTTGAGAGTAACACTGCTGGTTAAACCACTTACGTTTAACGGGGGAATCGACACGGCGTGTAATTAAATAGGGCGTGCCTTTTAAACGGTAGTGTAAGTAAGCCCAATGAACGCCTTTTGCATCGTGGGCATGTACCAGCTGTGTCTTGCCGAGCGATGTCCCGCCGAGATCAAAATGCCCCGCTAACTGGTGATTGGCTGCCTGAAAGTTGAGTCGGGCTACACCCTGGAGGTGTTGGCGCATTGGCGAGTCTCGACGGCAAACCAGCGTTTGTGCAATATCGTTTGGTGCATGCTCTGCTAACGTTTTAATTAATAACTCAGTTTGACGCTCGCCACCGCGAAAACCACGCGCCAAATTTACATGAGTAATATGCATCAATCACCAAACCTTATTAAAGTCTTCCGCTTCAAGCACTTTGGGATCGCGTTGATATTCGAGCAGCTTGGCATACTTTAAGTAGCTATTGAGCCCTGCGCTGATCGCAACAGTCATACCATCTACTCCACCCATGAAGCCTCGCTGAAATATATATTTGCGTACGAAGGCATTCAGGCCATGTGCAAACGGTGAAAAAGCGTTTGCCCGCTTCCCCTTTTGAAACATGATCTTGGCCGCACGACCGCTGAAGTTTCGCCCTGGCTTGGCAAATAACTGACCTAAGTTAGCAAAGGAGTAATGTACTATATCTGCATTAAGTCGCTTGGGGTTGGCAGCCCCTATGCTGGCATGCTGTTTTACATCAGCAAAGCGAGCATGGTGTCGGTTGTAGAGTCGAATACAGTAATCGGGATACCACCCACAGACTCTAATCCAGCGTGAGCCAATCATATTGCGGCGACGAAAGGCAAAGGCGTCATGCTCGGTTGCAGCTAGGTCTAGCTGTCCAATCGCTCCGACCATCTCTGGCGTTAGGCGTTCATCGGCGTCTAAGCTGAGCACCCAGTCGTACTTTACGTGCGCGAGTGCGATATTTTTTTGAACTCCATCACCTAAATAGGCTTGTTGAACCACCTTGGCACCTAACTCACGCGCGATAGCGGTGGTGCGATCTTGGCTGCCTGAATCCACCACAACGATGTCGTCACATACTTGGCGAGCGGAAGCAATACAGTCCGCAATATTGGCTTCTTCGTTAAAGGTAATAATATTAGCCGATATCATGAAACAGGCATCTCTTGCAAAAAGGCAGTAGTAATGTGCGCTGGAGAAAAACGTTCCAGCCAACGTTCATCAATAGCATAGCCGTCAGCATCAAGAATGGCATCGACACGGGCTGCTAACGCCTCCGGCGTCATTTCACACAGGTAAGCTTCCAGCTCACCAGTCATAATATCACGTACCCCGCCTGGGCAATCGACCGAGACTATCGGCGTTTGGCAGGCCAGTGCTTCAAGTAATACGATACCAAGACCTTCGTGTGCAGAGCTCAAGATGAATAGGCGTGCATGATGCATCCAAGGGTAAGGGTTTAGTTGGCGACCGGTAAAAGTAACCCGTGCCGCAATACCCAGCTCAACGGCTAGTGCTTCCAGCTCTTTGCGCAGTGGCCCCTCGCCGACAATCACCAGTGGAAGCGTTGTGCGCATCTTGGCATACGCTCGCAGTAGAAGGTGATGGTTTTTCTGCGGTACCAAGCGGGCTACATTGAGTAAATATGGAGAATTGGGCCGCTCCGGGAAGTCCTCGCACATAGCCTTTCGAATAGCCCCTAAAGGGCATGGATTGGTGATGGTTCTCAGCGAGGACGGCTTGACTTGTAGCGTCTGCATGGCAGTGGCGATTTGCTGTTCGACGCCGTGTGATACTGTTACTAAGTGTTTGTTATAAAACAGACAGCGTGCTTTTAGTCGCTCTAGCCAAGGGGCATGACCTGAGGTAGTTTTGACGATATTTTCCAGAACATAACAGGCGCGGGGGTCTTGGAAGGACCATACCGTTTCAAAGGTACCAATGCCGCGGAAAATAATCCGATCAAAAGCGCCATATTGGCGCTCAAGGCGACGTACTTCGCGACGAAAAAGTTTTCCACCCCACCAGCCTGACAATAAAAAATAGCTTTTCCTCAACACGCTATTGAGCAGGCGTGCTGCCACCTCAATAATGCCGCCTACACCCGATCTCCACATCGCCTGAGACAGTGCGAAATGGTGCACTTTAACTTTTTCATTGCTCGGCTCTAGCTGGGGAGGGCGCGGTTTAAAGTACATCAAATGACTTTCATGGCCGTGTTCCGCAAAGGCGTCCGCAAGGTTCACCGCTACCCGTTCCATGCCACCAATTTTTAACGTACGCACAACAATTAATACCTTCATGTGGGCGAGTCCTTTTGGTGTGGCGGAAGTTGTATCACAGGGTTGCACTGCAATCGCTGGCGACGGCGTCGGTTCTTAAGCCACGATAGTGCATGCTTCAAATGCTGTTGGAGAGAGGGGGGGGGAGCTCCTACAGACTCTCCCCAGGGCGTTAATGAATGGTAGTGTCGATACAAATAGGAAAGTGGGTGCCGGCTGTCGGCGTGCCAGGGTTTCCGCGCACCGATAAAATGTATGATCGCCGGTTCACGAATAGCGTGTTCAAGTTCCTTCTGCCAATCAGCATAGTGAGCTACTTTTTTTTCTACGGCTGTGTAAGCGTATGGCTGCATATTCCAGCGCATGGGTAGTCGATACCAGTCTTGGAAAATGAGATTTAATGCGTCCTGATCGGGATAACTTAAGGTGTAATCGTGCTGCTTTAATATTTGCTCTACTTGATCTAGCACATTGCGAGCTTTCCATCCTTCTAGATCCACCAGAAGGACGCCGGAATTAAAATAGTGTTGATAACCAAGGCCCATTCTACTCTGCTCGGTTCCTTGTAGATTAGCCACACTAGCTATGGGAGCGCCCTGTATGTCGAATACCAACAAATTGGCGATATCGTCTAGCACTACAAGGTCACAGTCTAAATAAATAACTTTCTGGCAGCTTGGTGGCAGCCAATTGTGCATGCCTAGGCGCAGCATGGCGGCGGGCCCAAAACGACCCAGTGTTAACTGTGGCCAGCGACTATTCTCAGCTTCAATGATCGTTAGCTCAGCAGGCAGTGTCGTAAACCAGTTGTGCAGCTTTTGATGAGTACTTGCAGATAGTTTGTATCCTAATATATAGAAATGCAGCGCTTCTGGTATCTCGCTGTGACAAACGGTTGACGCTATCACGGCAGCGGCTTTATCTACATAAGCCTCATCGGAGCACAGGACAATATTAATCATTTGCGATTCTTTTCCGGTATAACAAAGGGCGTTGAGCTGTTAGTGCGTAATGTGGGTTTCCATATATGGGTAAGGCCGCCCGCCATAACAACATTAAAAAGAAACACACCTGTCCAAAATATCAAATATGATTCAAAAAGATTAATCACACTCCAAAAGCATAAAAAAGCATAGAAA
The DNA here is from genome assembly GCF_013416325.1 of Vreelandella sedimenti. Classification (GTDB taxonomy): domain Bacteria; phylum Pseudomonadota; class Gammaproteobacteria; order Pseudomonadales; family Halomonadaceae; genus Vreelandella; species Vreelandella sedimenti. Next base: position 27,212 of record NZ_JACCGK010000004.1, on the reverse strand, counting down.
AATAGCAGTACATCACCCGGCATGTCGCCACGCTTCCAAGCAAGCCGTGCGTTTGCTATAAACCACCCTAGTAGATAAAAGTAAGCAGCTAGACCTAACAAGCCATACTGTAGTGTGATTTCAAGATAGAGGTTATGTAGATGACCAAAATTTAAAGCTTGATAGTGTGCTTGATTATATTGGATGTTATCAAATAGATAATCAATGCCTTGCTCACCCCAGCCTAGCAAGGGGCGCTGGACAATCATATCGATCGCGGCGCGCCAACTATACAGTCGCTCTCCTACACTAGAACGTACTTCACTGGTTGATAGGGGAACAGAACTCCAATCACCTCTGAGTAGTGCCTGAATGGTATCCAATTCTGCAGTAGCTCTTTCAACGACTAAAGAGCTATTGGTAATAATCAGAATCGCTAAGCATGCTGATAAAATAAAAAATATGAGTAGGTGTTTTTTTGAAAAACTCTTTCGATGCTCAATAAAAATTAAGAAAAGTGTCGTTAGTAAGCCTGCTATCATACCTAGCCAAGTGGCGCGAGTTTGTGAAATGATAACGCCAGCTATAATGATAATAAAAGCGAGCATCCATAAACCTAGTTTGCCATAGTGTTGTAGAGGGGCCCTTAACAGCCGTGGTAAAAAAATAAGCAATCCAAGCAGTACCGTGCCGAAAAACATTGCTGAATGCTGAACGTTACGAATACCAAATCCAATGCGTTCGCCGAGAAAACCACGCTGAAAATCAGCGAGGCCATCGCCAGCGATCCATGGCGCCAAAACGACAGCTGCGCTAGCAATACTCCAGAAAAGTAGCGTGTTCTGTGTGCTGCCAGCAAGCCACCATGCAAATATAATAAATACAAACAGTCGGGCAATATGATCCAGTTTAGGGTAGTCACCTGCCAGATCAGGAAGTACCAATGTTAAAAAAAACCAATGACATACTGCTAATATTAAGGCCCACCAAAACATATGAAACACAGAGTGTTTCCAGACTGGTGCGGCATAAATTTTAATGCTAATTAAACCAGAGAGAGATAGTGCTAATTTATTGAAGTCACTAAAAACATCAAAGTGAGGCTTTGAAAAAACGTAAAACAACGTAGTTAATACGCCTATCGCTATCAAGGGTAGGGGGGTTTTTCCAAAATAATGTGTTTCCCATAAGCTTGAAGAGATCTTTCTTTGCATATACTCAGTTTCTCAGTTGTTTGCTGCATCTATGACAAATTAACGTTCATTGGTGGACTGACAGCTTTTTAAACTTTTTGAATGAGTCGCATTAAACATTTAGCTACAGTAGCCTTGCCGAATGCTGCCCATTAATGCTGAGCTGTGTGAGGTTGCAGAAAACTTTCCTAGCGAGCGCTCTAAGCGAGCTAAATTCTTTTCCTGCCACTTTCCCGCCGCACGGAGGCGGCAGCGATCAAGGTCAATCAACCAAGGTGCGCCACTGGGGTCGATCAAAATATTACGCGCATTCAGGTCAACATGATCAAGCCCCGCTTGATGAAAGCGGTAAATCATAGCACCTACACGCTTTAACAACGCTTCATCCGCCAGATCGTTGGCGAGTAGCTCAGCGAATACTTTGGCGCCGGCAATGCGCACGGTAATCAACGCGGCTTCATACGTAAGCCCATAGCGGGTAACACAGCTTGCTACGGGGCGAGGTACCGGCAGCCCTTGCTCAAAAAGCTTGGCGGTTAAACGCAGTTCACTAAATGCCCGGGTGCGCTCAGCGCCAGTCCATAGGTAGCGCTTTTCACTGAGTTTGGCCGCCATGCCCCCCCGGCGATAGGGCCTTAATACCCACTGCTCGGTCGGCGTTGACTGTAAAAACAGACTACTGCCCCGGCCTGGTGCTTCGCCCACAATTAATCCGCGCTCACGCCAATAATCGCGCGTGAATAAGTCTGGTTCAATTTGGTGTGTTCCCGGCGCGTCACATAAACTGTCTACATCATGTAAAATCAGCCAATTTCTCTGCCGGAGTGCCGCTAAGCGCATGAAGCCCTCTCTGCCTGTTCAGCCTAACCACATTGCCATTTTGCGCCTCTCCGCCCTAGGAGATGTGTGCAATCTTGTGCCCACGGTGCGGGCGTTACAGCGCCAGTGGCCCGATGCGCGCATTACCTGGATTATCGGTAAGGGGGAGCACAGTCTACTGGCGGGGCTTTCCGGGGTCGAGTTCGTTGTTTACGACAAGTCGACCGGCATTGCCGGTATGCGTGCGTTATGGCGGCAGCTTGCCGATACGCGCTTCGATGTGCTGCTGCATATGCAGCAGGCCATTCGTGCCAGCGTGCTGTCGCTTGGTCTGAAGGCCGACGTACGCGTGGGCTATGACAAGGCGCGTGCCAAAGATGCTCAGCACTGGTTCACCCAGCATCAGCTTGCACCGCACCCTAATGCCCATGTGCTGGAGTCTTTTATGGATTTCGCACGGGTACTCGGAGTAAAGGACGACCATCTAGAGTGGGATTTACCTGTGCCCGATATGGCACGAAATGAAGCACGGGTGATCAGAGGTGAGTCGCCCTACCTTGTCATTAACCCGTGCAGCAACGTGCGCCTGCGTAATTTTCGTAATTGGTCGGTAGAGGGGTACGCGAGCGTGATTGAGCACGCTTGGGTGCAGCACGGTCTAAAAAGCGTATTGACCGGTGGCGGTAGTGCCCTGGAGCGTGAAATAGGCGAGCAAATTGAAGCGCTCTGCCAGCCAGCCAGTGTCATTAACGCCATTGGCGGCACCTCACTGAAAGGGGTTTTAGCGCTGATCGATCAAGCCCAAGCGGTGATAGCGCCGGATACCGGCCCGATCCATATGGCCAATGCCATGGGAACGCCGGCACTGGGTCTTTATGCATCGACCAACCCCCAGCGCGCCGCGCCCTATTTGTGGCGTGATTTTGCGGTCAACGCTTACCCTGACGCGGTACGTACTTATCTGCATAAGTCGGTAGACGAGGTGGGCTGGGGCCAACGGGTGCGTCACCCAAGCGCCATGATGCTAATTAAAGCAGACGACGTTATCGCTAAACTGGATACTCTGCTGGCGCATACTGCTTTGAATGCCAGCGCAGGGAGCACCGATGAAGATTGATTTAACCGCCTTAGAACATGCCCGTGTACTGGTGGTCGGCGATGTCATGCTTGACCGCTATTGGCATGGAGGTACCTCGCGGATTTCCCCCGAAGCGCCTGTGCCAGTAGTTCGGGTAGAAGATGTTGAAGACCGCCCAGGCGGAGCGGCCAATGTGGCGCTGAACATTACCTCCCTGGGCGGCCACGCGGTGCTGGCGGGCGTGATTGGAGACGATGACAACGCGCAGATACTACAAGCTAGTTTGACTGCCTCAGGTGTGAGTACTTACTTTCAGCGTAGCGCCGAGATACCCACGATTACCAAGCTGCGTGTGATGAGTCGTAACCAGCAGTTGCTGCGCCTTGATTTCGAGCAGCGTTTGGACAGTGTCGATACCAATATGCTGGTGACTCAGGTAGAAAAGGCGCTCCCCGGCTGCGACGTAGTGATCCTTTCCGACTATGGCAAAGGCACGTTGAACCAAGTAGAGAACCTGATAGCCAACGCAAGAGCCCAGGGCAAGCGGGTACTAATCGATCCGAAAGGGCAAGATTTCAGCAAATACCGTGGGGCGAGTTTAATCACCCCCAATCTGACTGAATTTGAAGCCGTGGTCGGCCCTTGCGCGACGGATGCGGAGCTATCTAACCGGGGCGAAGCGCTACGTGCTGAGTTGGAGCTGGAAGCGTTGCTGATTACTCGCAGCGAAAAAGGCATGACGCTGATTCGTGAAGGGCATGCGCCGCTACACCTACCCACCCGCGCTCAGGAAGTTTTCGATGTAACAGGGGCAGGCGATACCGTTATTGGCTTAATGGGGCTAGCGCTAGCGGCAGGCCACGCCTTTCCCGAAGCAATGATGCTGGCTAATTTGGGGGCAGGGCTGGTAGTGGCCAAACCGGGCACGGCCACGCTCTCGATCGCCGAGCTCTACACTGCCTTACACGGCGATAAGCTGGCTGAGTTTGGGGTGATTGAACCGAATGTATTGATCGAGGCGGTGCGTGCTGCCCAGCTACGCGGTGAACGGGTGGTCATGACCAACGGCTGCTTTGATATTTTGCATGCGGGCCACGTGGCTTACCTGGAGCAGGCCAAGCGCCTGGGTGACCGCTTAATCGTCGCGGTTAACGACGACGCCTCCATTGGTCGTCTGAAAGGGCCTAAGCGGCCTATTAATCCGCTTAACCGGCGTATGCAGGTGTTGGCGGGGTTAGGGGCTGTCGATTGGGTTGTGCCGTTCAGCGACGATACTCCTCAGGCACTGATCGAAGCGGTACTACCCGATATATTGGTCAAAGGCGGCGACTATCGTCCAGAAGATATCGCCGGGGGCGCGGCGGTTATGGCCAATGGTGGCGAGGTTAAAGTACTGGGCTTTGAAGATGGCGTTTCGACCTCGGCGATGATTAGCTCCATTCTAGATCGCGAGCGCTAATGGCTTTACCCACTTGGCCTCGGCTTGCCTACTCAGCGGCACTGTATGCGCTCTCACCGCTGATTGGCTGGCGCATCTGGCGTGAGCAAGTGCCCACTTACTCTCGCCTTCAACGGCTAGGGTTTCGCTTTCAGCCGCTTCCTCCAGCGCCACGTATTTGGCTGCACTGTGCCTCGGTGGGAGAAGTACGCGCTGCTCGACCACTGGTTGAGGGGATATTAGCGCGTTATCCAGCGCATAGCCTGCTGCTCACTACCATGACCGCGACGGGTGCTCAGCAGTCCCAAGCGCTTATTAGCGAGCAAACCCCAAGCGATCAAGCAAGGCTTACCCATCGCTTCCTGCCGTTGGATTTTCCCGGTGCTGCCAGACGCTTTGTACGCAGCGTTCAGCCCGAACTCGCGATCCTGTTTGAAACCGAGCTGTGGCCCAACCTGATCCACGCCTGCCGCCAGCAGGGTGTGCCGGTGGCAGTGGTGAATGGTCGCCTATCGCCCCGCGCCTTTAAGCGCTACCAACGCCTGCGCCCGCTAATGACCAGCACGCTCGCCGAGATTAGCTGGCTAGCGGCAAAATCACCGGCGGATGCCGAACGCTTTAATGCCCTTGGCTGCGGCACGGATATTACTCGTATCATTGGTTCGCTGAAATTTGAAATAGCTTGCCAAGATAAGGTGCTTAAAGAAAGTGAGTACTTACTTAAAGAATGGGAAGGGCGTCAGGTTTGGGTAGCGGGATCCACCCGAGACGGCGAAGAAGCGCTTCTGCTTAAAGCCCATCGTCAGCTACTTAAGCGCTATCCGAGCGCGTTGCTGGTGCTGGTGCCCCGGCACCCTCAGCGCTTTGAAGAGGTCGCTAAGCTTTGCCAAACAGAAAGCTGGACACTCAGCCGCCGCAGCCTACAGCAGCCTGCCACAAAGCAAACTCAGGTTTACCTGGGGGATACGCTCGGTGAACTGGCCATGCTGTATGCAGTAGGCTGTGTGGCCTTTGTGGGGGGCAGCCTAGTACCGTTGGGCGGGCACAATGTACTTGAACCGGCGGCGCTCGGCAGGCCGGTGCTTAGCGGCCCCTCAATTGAGAACTTCGCCGATGTGGCTGAACCGCTTCAAGCGGCAGGAGCGCTAACGCTAGTGGATAGCTCGGATGCCCTGGCAGGTGCCTTGGCGGACTACTTTGCTAACCCTGTGCGCGCCCAACAGGCTGGGCGCGCTGGCCGCGCGGTGATTGAGACGCAAAAAGGCGCACTTGATCGCACCCTGACAGGATTGGCGTCGTTACTGTCTCGTTAGCCAGTGCCTGTCTCGAAGAATCTTTATTTCAGCGCAATGCGCTCTACGCCATCTTCTTTGCCTAGCAGCAGCACATCAGCGCCGCGGGCGGCAAAAAGACCATTGGTCACAACACCGACGATAGCGTTGATGCGCGCCTCCATGGCTACCGGGTCTTCGATCATAAATCCAAAGCAGTCGATAATTTGATTACCATTGTCGGTGACTACTCCCTGGCGATAAACCGGCTCTGCACCAAGCGCTACCAGCTCGCGGGCGACATAGGAGCGGGCCATGGGGATGACTTCTACCGGTAGCGGAAAATGACCTAACTGAGGCACGTACTTTGAGCCATCAGCAATGCAGATAAAGCGTTCGGCACAGGCAGCCACGATTTTCTCGCGAGTAAGCGCAGCACCGCCGCCTTTAATCATATGTAAGTTAGCATTTACTTCGTCTGCGCCGTCGATGTAAAAAGGAACTGTACCAACGCTATTGAGCTCAAAAACTTCAATGCCCAGTTTCTCAAGGCGCTCGGCGCTCGCCTTGGAGCTCGCCACCGCGCCTTTAAAGTGATGGCGCAGAGGCCCCAGACGATCAATAAACAGGTTAGCCGTTGAGCCGGTGCCAATGCCTAAGATGGTATCCTTTTCCAACTGAGATTGAATTTCTGCAATGGCGGCGTCCGCCACAGCGGCCTTTAATTCATCCTGGTTCATAGCTTGGTTCATAAAAAGCCTTGTGGGTCAGAGGAGAGTTAGAGAAAAGAGGTAGTGGCGTTAGTATAACGACCTAAACGTTGCCTGCCGATGGAAACGCGGCTAGACGCCGCTATATGTAATCTGCTACCAATAAAAGCTTTGTCCGTTCACGTTCTTCCCTTGGGATACCCGCATGCTCGAAGCAACCGTCAAAAAGATCCTCCAAGCCCGCGTTTATGAAGCCGCTTGTGAGACCCCGATTTCCCCTGCACCCTTTTTGTCGCGTCGTTTCAACAACCAGATTTTGATTAAGCGCGAAGATCTACAGCCGGTGTTTTCGTTCAAAATCCGTGGCGCTTATAACAAAATGGCGCAGCTCACCCAGGATCAAAAAGATAAAGGCGTGATTGCCGCCTCCGCCGGTAACCATGCGCAAGGGCTGGCCATGGCCGCGAAGCTGATGGGTGTCAAAGCTGTCATTGTGATGCCGCGTATTACCCCCGATATCAAAGTGCAGGCGGTGCGCGCCCGAGGCGCCAAGGTCATCCTCAAAGGGGATGCCTTCGCCGCCGCAGCCGAGCATGCTCAAGAGCTGATCAAAGAGCACGGTTACACCTATATTCCGCCGTTTGATGATATTGATGTGGTGGCCGGACAAGGCACCATCGGCGTGGAAATTCTACGCCAACACGCTGGGCGCTTAGACGCCATCTTTGTGCCGGTTGGTGGCGGTGGTTTGATCGCCGGTGTCGCGGCCTATGTGAAGTACCTGCGCCCGGATATCAAAGTAATCGGTGTCGAAGCCGAAGACAGCGCCTGCCTCAAAGCCGCCTTAGAGGCGGGGGAGCGTGTGGTGCTCGAGCAAGTGGGCGTATTCGCCGAAGGCGTCGCGGTCGCACAAATTGGCGAGGTGCCGTTTTCGCTAGTCAAGGATCTGATTGATGGCGTTATCACCGTCAATACCGATGAAATGTGTGCGGCGGTGAAAGATATTTTTGAAGATACCCGTGCAGTGGCGGAAACCTCTGGTGCGCTCTCGCTGGCAGGGCTAAAAAAATACGTGCAGCAGACCGGTGCCGAAGGCGAGACGCTGCTGTGCATTAACTCAGGCGCCAATACCAATTTTGATCGCCTACAGCACATTGCCGAGCGCACGGAGCTAGGCGAGCAGCGTGAAGCGATCCTGGCGGTGACCATTGCCGAGAAACCCGGCAGCTTTAAGAAGTTTTGCCGCACGCTAGGCAAGCGCATGGTGACCGAGTTTAGCTATCGCTACGCTGACAGCAGTGAAGCGCATATCTATGTAGGCGTGCAGGTTAAGCCTGGTGGTGAAGATCGACAGGCAGTGATCGACAAGCTGCGTGAGAGTGGCTATCAAGTCGAAGACTTGACCGACAACGAGCTGGCGAAACTGCATATTCGTCACCTAAGTGGTGGACGCCCCAGCGAACGTTTCGAAGAAGAAGTATACCGTTTTGAGTTCCCCGAGCGCCCCGGTGCGCTGATGAACTTTTTGACGCAGTTGCCACATGACTGGAACATCTCGCTGTTTCACTATCGCAACCATGGTGCTGCCTACGGCCGCGTGTTGGTGGGAATGCAAGTCCCAAACGGTGATCGTACCCATGTAGCGGAGTACTTAGACGCCATCGGCTACCGTTATTGGCGTGAAAGCGATAATCCGGCCTTCCGACTATTTATGGCTTAGCGCTGCCCTGCGAAAGCATAAGGTGTGAGTAAATAGTTGTGTGTAAGTGGTTGCTTACCTTTAACGTCAGAGCTGCTAGTAACGTAACGTAACTTAATCCTCAGAAATGAGGCTAAAAAAGGTCGCTAAACTAGTTGTCAACGGAGGCCTAATAGCCCTATAGTCGTGAGCGAAATTAAGCAAATCGGCCACCCTTTTAAAACACTAAAGTGTGGTGGATTTAGCACATTCGGCAACGGTAAAGGTGTTGGAGAAGCGGCATGCGGCGGAAGAAGCCTGATATGGTAATGGCGTTGATGGTGGTATTTGCATTAGGAGTGCTGGCTACCGGCTATGCGCAGGCGTTGTCGGGAAGTTAATCCCCGCAAGGTAACAAATAGCAGACGAAAGAGGCTGATCCTTTATTGGGTCGGCCTTTTTTGCGGCGATTTATTGGCGGCGTACGCAGCCTTGGTTACTGACGACTACCTGTAAAGGCACATCCCATGGTTCCACAGGCAGAGAAGCCACCTGTTGGCAGGCATGGGCGACACCAATCAAGGTCGGCGATGGGCCGGGCCGATGCATGAACGCTAAGCTGCGGTCGTAAAATCCGCCCCCCATGCCCATGCGGTTTGCATTAGCATCAAATCCGACTAGCGGCACAATCAACGTATCTAGCGCCCAAGTGGGCAGCCGATTACGCCGTTGGGCGCTGAATCTCACGTCAGGCTCCCAAATACCAAAACGGTTTTTTATCATTGGGGTGTCAGGACGGTAGGCAACAAACCACAGGCGGTTAGCGCTAAACGGACGTAAAACCGGGAGATAAATATTGACGTTACGCTGACGTAGCCAGGGAATAAGCGGGGTAGGATCGATTTCGCCGTTGACAGGCAGATAAAGACTTAAGCGCCGTGCGCGGCGTATTTCAGGCAGGGTTTTCAATCGTTGGCACAAGCGCTGTGCCGCAAGGCGTTGCTCATGCTCAGAAAGGGCTCGGCGTTGGTGACGTAAAGAGCGGCGGAGCGCGCGCTTATCGTCGTCCAGATAGAGGCTTTCCATGCAGATATTCTCTTATCCCCTATATTTTCGCATAGCCTATATTTTGGGTGTTCTCCAGAGTGCCGCTGTCATTCTGGCCCTGAACCTACTGGTTCAGGTGGGTGGCCGCAGCCAGACCGTCAGGCTTTCCGACGCACGGACATGCACACGGGCCTGGCTAGCATTTGGCCCCCTGGGTATTACGCATAGGCTCGAGGGACTATAACGACTGGCGTACACCCCAGAGAACCCCGCCATCCTAACAGAGCGACGGCTAATGCCAAAGGTCTGGGTTAAACGTTCGCCGAGTCTTTAGATCGTTGACAGTGCTTTTAGGTAAAGCCTAAGACTGGCGCGTTTTGGCTAATGCCCGCTCAAGGCGCTCATTTAAACGGTTCAGGCTCTCTTCACCGGCACGGTGCTCATCCATGGCTTCAAGAAGCTCGTGGGTGATATTGAGGGCCGCCATGATCGCCACACGCTCACTCCCCAGCACGCTGCTTTGGGCATTGATACCCTGCATGGCGCGGTCTAAGTAGCGCGCGGCGCGATCAAGTTTGGCTTCTTCGCCCGTGTCGCAGGCAATGATATAGCCGCGCCCTAATAGGGTTATTTCTTTGGTTGGCCGCTTGGCGTTGCTCATCAAAGACTCCAGCACGGGCCAGCAAGGGGCCCAATGCGTTAACATCACAGCATAGGAAGATAGGTGCCACTCACTATAAGAGAGGCGCTTGTGCGCGGTCAACGCGCGGGCGAGTGCTTCTCGCACCATTGCCGCCGCCCTATCCCCCACACGCCCAGTAAATACGAGGTTATTAAATACTATGTCATTGATTGATGAGCGTCAGGACTTCTCTGATGTCGCAGATGTGTTTCTTCTCCATGGCAGTATGCAGTCACCGGCTTTCTTGGATGGCCGCTTATGTGCGCTGCTGGCGTTACGCGATGTGAATGCAGAGGCTTGGTTGGACGAAGTCTGCCAGAGCCTTGGCGTTGAGCAGCCCCGGGATCAGGCAAGTGCCGAGCGGCTATTAGGCTGGCGGCGGCAAACCGTGGAGGCGCTGAGCGCCAGCGACCTGGACTATACCCCACTGCTACCCGACGAGCTGTTCTCCCTGGGCGAGCAGGCGCAGGGTCTTAAAGAGTGGACGCTGGGCTTTATTGAGGTGATCGATGAAGTGGCCGACAACGAGCTGCGCGAGCGTTGGTCTCAGGCGCTCCGTGAGGCGATTGATGACTTGGAGGCGCTGGGTCGGATAGATACCGATATCGACGATAGCCCCGAAAACGAAAACGATCTGTTTGCGCTTACCGAGCATGCCCGCATGGCCGCTATGCTGCTGTATACCGAGCAGCACCCAGGTATGCCGCAAGTCGAGCAAACTGACGCACCCGTTCACTAATCCCGTTGCCTAGATAGGAGCCGCTATGCTGTCCGACCCTGTGTTGCCTACGTTGTTACCTCGACCCCCTGCGATCAGCATGGGCGAGTACCGCCACCGCCGTGACGCCTTAATGGCCCAACTGCCGGATAACGCAGCGGTGGTGCTCCCCGGTGCCGGACTGATGACCCGCTCCCGGGACAGCGAATTTGCCTTCCGCCAGAACAGCGATTTTTACTACCTGACAGGCATACGTGAACCGGATGCGCTGCTGTTGCTGCTACCAGGGCGCGCTGAAGGTAAAAGCGTGGTGTTCTGTCAGGATCGCGACCCTACGATGGAAGCCTGGACAGGGCGCCGTTTGGGTGCCGAAGGCGTGGTCGCTGAATACGGCATCGATCAGGCGTTTGAAAACGCAGTACGCGATGAACGGCTGCCTGAATTGTTGGCAGGTCGTGAGCTACTTTATCTGCCGCTAGACAATGCTGAAGCTGTCAGCATGGCTGAAGATGCTTTACATGAAGCCCAGGCCGGGCTTAGACGTGGTCGGCCGCCGCTAAAAGGGTGGCTGGATATCAGCCCGTTGATTCACGCGATGCGGCTAATCAAAAGTGACGCTGAAATTGCCCTGCTCAGACATGCGGCACTGATATCTGCCCATGCTCACCGGCGCGCCATGCAGGTGGCGCGCCCCGGGCTGAGCGAGTTTCAGCTCCAGGCAGAGTTAGAGCATGAGTTTGTCTGGCATGGGGCCAGTGGTCCTGCCTACAGTACGATTGTGGGTAGCGGTGCCAACGCCTGCGTACTGCACTATATTGAAAACTGCGCACCGCTATGTGAAGACGGCTTGGTGCTGATCGATGCAGGTGCCGAGTTTGAGTTATATGCTGGTGATATCACCCGCACATTCCCGGTGTCCGGGCGGTTCAATGATGCCCAGCGGTCGCTCTACCAAGTGGTGCTCAACGCCCAGCAGCGCGCTGTGAGTGCCGTCCAGCCGGGTGCCACCCTTGCTGATATCCACCAGGGCGTGGTGCATGACTTAACTGCCGGGCTGATTGAGCTTGGCCTGCTGGAAGGCGATGTTCAGGCGCGCATCGACGACGAGAGTTATCGACGTTTTTACCTGCACTCAACGTCACATTGGTTGGGGCTGGATGTGCACGATGTTGGCACTTACCGGTTGGATGAGCAAACACCTCGGCCACTGGTTGCAGGTATGGTGCTCACCGTGGAGCCTGGCCTGTATATTCCTAGTGAAGACGATATTCCTGACGCCTATCAGGGTATTGGTATTCGTATTGAGGACAATGTGGTCGTCACTAACGAAGGTCATGAAGTACTGACCGCAGACGTGCCTAAACAGGTCGTTGAAATCGAAGCATTGATGGCTAAAAAGTAACCAGTCATCAATGCCTACAACAGTCTTTATGTAAATTACGTTACGAAATTATTGTTACCTCTTTATGAGTCGGCGTCGTGGTCGGGAGAAGCCAATGCAGCAGTCTAATCAGGCGGTTAAGGGAGCGCTGACGCATGACATTGTGATTGTGGGCGGGGGGCTGGTAGGCGCCAGTTTAGGGTGCGCCCTGGCGCCGCTGATTGAACGCTATGGCTGGCGTGTGGCGATCATTGAGTCGGCGCCTATGGTTGTTCAGCCACAGGAAACGACCTGGCAGCCCAGTTTTGATGCCCGGGCAAGTGCGATTGCAGAAGGTTCAGCCCAGCGCTTCCAGCAGTTGGGGGTGTGGGAAGCGATGCGTGATGAGGCCACGCCTATCAAGCGCATTCACATCAGTGAGCGCGGCCGCTTAGGAGCGACACGGCTGAGCGCTGACGAGCTGGGCGTCGCCGCGCTGGGCCATGTAATCCCCAATGCGTGGATGGGACGTGTGCTGCACCAACGGCTTGCCCAACTGCCGCTGGAGTGGCACTGCCCGGCGAAGGTTGAGCAACTGACTCCCGTGGCTAATGGGCATGACCTGCATCTCTCAGACGGTAGTCAGTTGAAGGCAGGACTGACGGTATTGGCAGATGGGGGACGCTCTGGTCTTAAAGAGCAGTTAGGTATTTGCAGCCGCCATGAATCTTACCAGCAGACGGCGCTGATCGCCCACGTGGGGGTAAGCCAGCCCCATCTTGGCGTCGCTTATGAGCGCTTTACCTCCCAAGGCCCAATGGCGCTGTTGCCGCTCCCCGGCCAGGCCATGGAGCTAATCTGGACGCACCCCAGTGGTAGCGAACAAGCGCGTATGGCGCTCCCCGAGCGTGAATTTCTGCTGCAACTTCAGCGTGCGTTTGGCGACCGAGTGGGTCGCTTTACCCGGGTAGGCACCCGACACACCTATCCGCTTTCACTGGTCACCGCTGAAGAACCGGTGCGTCCAGGACTGGCGGTATTGGGTAACGCTGCTCATGCCTTGCACCCGGTCGCGGGGCAGGGGTTCAACTTAGCCCTGCGTGGGGTAATGGATCTTGTCGAGGCGCTGGAGCAGGGTGAGCAGGCAAAGCGGCCGTTGGGCGATATGATCACGCTGCAAGCCTTTGAAAAGCAGCGCTCCCGAGACCGCGCCAATGTGATTCGCTTTAGCGACGGTCTGGTGCGGCTGTTTGGGCTCTCCTTCCCGCTGTTGCCCCATGCCCGCGCAGCGGGGTTAATTGGCCTGAATCTGGTTGGGCCGCTGCGGCGAGGGCTGGCTCGCCGCGCCATGGGCTTAGAACGTTAAGCTTATACATCCTAGGCTATGAACAAGGGAACGCTATGCATACGGACTCATCCATTGCGAAGCCGTCGGTGGAAAGCTTTGAGGCGATTATTGTTGGCGGAGGTATGGTCGGCACCGCGCTCTGCGCGCTGTTAGCCCAGGCGGGCATGCAGGTAGCGCTTGTTGAGGCAAAGCCCGCGCCGTTAAGCCTAGAGAATGCCAACAGCAAGTTGCCAGCCCCGCGGGTTAGCGCATTAACGCCGGTCTCTCAGCGTTTGCTAACCCAGTTGGGCGCTTGGCCCGCGATGCAGAAAACCCGGGTAACGCCCTACCAAGGCATGCAGGTATGGGATGCCGAAGGGAGTGGCGAAATTGCCTTCTCCGCCGACGAGGCGGGTGTCGCGGTGCTGGGCCATATTGTTGAGAACACCGTCACGCTGGCAGCGCTCAATAGTCAGGTCGTTGACCATTCCAATGTCACCACATTTTTTGGAGCTCGCTTACAGGCGCTGCAGCGCGCAAGCTCATATCCTTCAAAGCAAGCCTCAAGTGGCGACTGGCTGATACTTGACAATGGGCGACAGCTACACTCGCCATTAATCATAGCCGCAGATGGTGCCCACTCGGTGCTGCGCGAAATGGCCGGTATTGAGGTGGCCAGCGACGATATGCAGCAGGAGGCCATGGTAACCACCGTTACGTGCGCCAAGCCCCATGGTGGCGCGGCGCGACAAGCGTTTATTGATGGCCATCCGCTGGCATTTTTGCCGTTAACCGTGGAAGGGAATGACCATTACTGCTCAATCGTATGGTCGACCACGCCGGAGCACGCCGCTGAGCTTAGTGAGTTGCCCCGCGAAGCACTTGGGGAGGCGCTGGGGAGAGCATTTGGCCATCGCCTAGGTGAGGTAACGGTCTGCGATAAGGCCCACCGCTTTCCGTTAGTGCAGCGCCATGCCCGTCACTATGTGCAGCCGCATTTCGCACTGGTGGGGGACGCTGCCCACAGCATTCATCCGCTGGCGGGCCAAGGCGTCAATTTAGGCCTTATGGATGCGGCGGTCTTGGCAGAAGAGGTGGTGCATGCCTGGCAGCGCGGTGCGCCCTGGGGAGAGTTAAGCACCTTGAGTCGCTATGAGCGCCGGCGGCGCTTTGATAACAGCGCCATGCTGGGGCTCATGAAGGGGTTTAAAGTACTGTTCGGAAGCCACGACCCGGCGTTGACGCTGGCGCGTAACCTGGGAATGAGCGGCATGAACCAGTTGGTGCCATTAAAGCGGGTATTGATGCGACAGGCGACTGGGGAACGCGGCCGCCTGCCGCTGACTTGCCGTTAAATCAGATTGCCGTTAACGCCGCTGACGGTCAACTACGTTGAGTGCTTTAAGCAGATTAAGCGCCTCGCTGAGTTGGTAATCATCGAGTAGCCGCTCGGCCATCTCCTGGCGATCCCGAGGCGCCTGCTGAGCGCTTAGGTGGCCCTCGAGGTCGGCTTCGCGAATCTCCCGGCGGCTCTCGGCAACTTCCAAGCGACCACGCACGACGTCTACATCGGGCTCAATACCTTGGGCCTGAATAGAGCGTCCGTTGGGGGTGTAGTAAAGCGCCGTGGTGAGTTTGAGCCCTTCACCATTGCCGAGTGGCATAATCTGCTGCACTGATCCCTTACCAAAACTATCGGTGCCCATAATCACGCCGCGCCGCTGATCCTGCAGCGCACCGGCGACGATTTCCGCCGCTGACGCACTGCCGCCATTGATCAATACGACCAGCGGCACATCGCCAGCGGGAGTGTTAGGTGAGGCGGAGAACGACATCTCGGTATCCGAGAGGCGCCCCTCGGTATACACGATCAAGCCTTCATCCAGGAACAGGTCGGCGATGCCGACGGCGGCCTGTAGCACCCCACCGGGGTTATTACGTAAATCGAGTACCAAGCCTTCTAAAGGTTGTTCGCGATCCATAAGCTCAAGCGCTTCACGCGCCTGTTCCGGTGTGCGTGACTGGAACTGACTAACGCGCAGGTAGCCATAACCTGGCTCGAGCAGTTCATGTTTAACGCTTTCGCTGCGAATAACCTCGCGGGTCAGAATAAATTCCCGCGGCGAATCTTCGCCTGAACGCAGCACGCTAATGCGTAGATCGGTGCCCGGCTCGCCGCGCATCAGGGTAACGGCCTCTTGCAGCGACATGCTGTCGGTGGGTGTACCATCAATGGCGACGATGATATCGCGAGAAAGGAGCCCCGCGCGGGAAGCGGGGGTGTCGTCGATAGGCGTAATCACCATGAGTTGGCCATTCTCGGTGCCCACCTCGATACCGATGCCACCAAATTCGCCCTGAGTCGACTCGCGCAGGCTCTGATACTCCTCCTCATCCAAGTAGGCGGAGTGGGGGTCTAGCTCGCTCAGCATGCCGCGCATAGCGTTGCGTAGCAGCGTACTGTCATCGACCTCCTCAACGTAGGCACGCTTAATGCGTTCAAACACCTCGGCGAAGGTCTGAATATCTTCCAGGGGTAGTTGGTCGTAGGATGGCTCATCTACCGCACCACTACCGGCTGGTTGGGCGAGCAGCGGTAGCGGGGCCGACAGTAAAGCAATCGGGAGCAGGGTAGCCAAGAAGCGCTTGGCGGGGGCTGATACCCCGGTAACTGATAGCGTCATGCAGACTCCGCAGGGCGATAGGTGGCGCCATAGCGCGCCACCTTGTCATTGAAAATGTTTAGTAGAAAGTGAACATTAAGATATCAATAGTTATGCAGCTTATCCCGTCAGCGACGCGCAATCCAACGCTGCGGATTAATTGGTTCCCCCCCGCGGCGAACTTCGAAGTAGAGCGCCGCGCGGGTTTGGCCACCGCTATCACCTACGCGACCAATTTCATCACCGCGACTGACCTGCTGGCCAGGCCTGACGCTGAACTGCTGCAGGTGGGCATGCAGCGTCATGATCTGGTCACCGTGGTCGATAATCAATAAGTTCCCAAACCCCCGCATCCAGTCAGCGAATACCACCCGGCCAGTGTGTACGGCAGTGACCGGGGTGCCCGCGCTGGCCTGAATCACAATACCGTTATAGTGCACGCCGTCGCGATAGTGAAAATTGCTACTGATTGAACCCTGTACCGGCCAAGGCAAGTCACCTTGGGTGCTTACAATATTCGTAGTGGGCGTGGGTTCAGCAAGTTTTGCCATCTCCGCTTGGATATTGCGCAGTACCCTCTCGGCTTCTTCGCGGCTCTGATTGAGGTCGGCCAGCCGCTCCTCTTCGCTGCCGTAGCGGTCATCCAGGTTGGACACAACGCCTCGCCGTTCGGTGGTGCGCTGGGCTAGCAGCGCGCTTTGCTCTTCTAACTCGTCGGCCAGCGTATCGAGGCGGGCCTGCCGCTCGCTTAGCTCCTTCTGAGTATCGGCGAGCGCCGTATCGAGGCGGGCGATAGCATTTAAGCGGCGATTGCGTGCTTCGGTCAGCCGATTCATATACGCCTGCATACGATCAAGCTCGGACGGGTCGCCCTGGTTAAGCAGCAGCTTGAGCTGCGGCGTTGGACCAAGGCGGTAAAGTGCTGAGAGCTGCTGGCCCAAGGCTGCATATTGATCGGCACGCTCGCTCTCCAGTCGGTCACGATGTTGACGGAGCTGGGTAGTTTCATCATTCAGCTGGCGGCGCTCAGCTTGTAGAGTGTCTAAGCGCTGATGAGTCTCGGCAAGCTTGGTTTCGACTTCCTTGAGCTCGCGTTCGGCGCTATCGCGGGCCTCGCCAGTGGCGCTGAGGCGTTGGGCAACGGACTCGATCTCTTGGCCAATCGCATCCAACTGCCGGCGCGCCGCACTTTCATCCTGCTGGGCGAAGCCTGCTGGCGCATAACTTATCGCCAGCAGGAGGGTCATTGCCAAATAGCGCCAAATAAACATTACTTGAAATGAATCAGTGCGTTACCCGTCATCGCCTCGGGCTGTTTCTGATCCATCATGGTCAACAGCGTGGGGGCCAGGTCGCATAGTTTGCCCTCCTCAAGCGAGGCTGGGCGCTTGCCAACGTAAATAAGCGGTACCACAAAGGTGGTGTGAGCGGTTTGTGGTGCACCCGTTTCGGGATGAACCATCTGTTCGGCATTACCGTGGTCGGCGGTAATTAAGCAGGCGCCGCCTGCACGCTCGATGGCTTCAACGACACGACCCACGCAGGTATCGACGGTTTCAATGGCTTTTACTGCCGCATTAAAGTCGCCGGTGTGGCCGACCATATCGCCGTTGGCGTAGTTACAAACGATCAGGTCGAAGCTGCCGCCGTCAATGGCTTCGACAAGCTTATCGGTAATCTCAAAGGCGCTCATTTCAGGCTTTTCGTCGTAGGTGCGCACATCACGGGGAGAGGGCACCAGGATGCGCTCTTCGCCTTCGTACTCGGCTTCGTTACCGCCTGAAAAGAAGAACGTCACGTGGGGATACTTTTCGGTTTCGGCAATACGCAGTTGTTTCAAGCCACGCTTGGCGACGACCTCCCCCAGAGTGTCATTAAGATCCGATGGCGGGAAGGCGGCAGGCGCAGTAATGTCAGCGGCGTACTGGGTCATCATTACCAACCCTTTACCTGCAAGCTTAGGGCATGCCCGCCGCTCGAAGCCGTTGAAATCCGGCTCGGCAAAGGCGCGAGTTAACTCACGGGCGCGGTCGGAGCGGAAGTTAAGGAAAATCGCTGCATCACCATCCTGCAAAGTAACTGCATTTTCTTTGGGACCGTCTTTGAGCGGTATGCTGCTAGCCGATACGAATTCGTCGGTTTCACCGCGCTGGTAGGCGTCACGCAGAGCGGTTTCAGCGCTGGTGGCGTAGTACTCCGCTTGGCCATCGGTAAGCAGACGGTAGGCCTGCTCGACACGCTCCCAGCGGTTGTCGCGATCCATGGCGTAGAAACGGCCAATAATCGAGGCTACAAAGCCATTATCAGCGCCCACCAGCTCGGCCAGACGAGCATTGGCGCGCTCTATCGAGGCCAACGCACTTTGCGGTGGCATGTCGCGTCCATCTAGAAAGGCATGAATAAAGATACGCTGAGCCCCACGGCGTGCCGCAAGTTCGGCCATGGCAATAAAGTGGTCTTCATGGCTGTGGACGCCGCCGGGGGAGAGCAGGCCAATCAAGTGTACCGGCCGGCCATTGGCGACAGCCTCGTCAATCGGCTGGGTGAGGTTGTCATTAACATCCAGGTCGCCGTCTTCAATCGCCTTGCTGATACGGGTAAAGTCCTGATAAACGATACGTCCGGCACCAATATTCATATGGCCGACTTCAGAGTTGCCCATCTGACCTTCGGGGAGCCCCACGTTAAGGCCATCGGTGTGAACGAAGGCGTGAGGGCGGCTTTCCCACAGCTTATCCATCGTCGGCGTATGGGCAGCGGCCACCGCATTATGGTCGCTCTCAGGGTTGTGGCCGTAGCCGTCAAGAATAATCAGCGCCACGGGGCGCGGGGTGCGAGAAGTATCCATAAAAAAACCTCGTTAAGATTGGCAAGCCGAACGACTCGAAAATTCGGGGTCGCGACAGGCGCACGCTTGGGGCATCATAACGCAGGCAACTGCCAGGCGTCATGATGTAGGAGCCTGCCCGGCTTAGCACTGATCTACTGCGAATTGTACTTCTCGCGACGATCGGCCAAGCCGGGCAGCCTTCGGGCCTGCGCGGGAAGCTATCTGACGTGTATACTTGTCGCGTTTTGGCAGCGGTTAGGCCGCTTTTTTCTGCATAGACCAAGAGATTGTGTTCGCGATGATCGATCAGGTGTTCGAATTCGTACAGAACCACCCCCTGCTCGTTGGGGCATTTTTGCTGGTGCTACTAGCGTGGATTATTTATGAAACGCGCAGTGCCTCCACGAATGCACTGACTGCCTCGCAGGCCACTCAGCTTATCAACCGCGAAGACGCGGTGGTGCTGGATATCCGTGAAAACAAAGACTTCAAAGCCGGGCATATCGCGGGGGCGCGCAACATTCCGCAGAGCAGCCTCGATAGCCGCATGAGCGAACTGGATAAAGTAAAAGCCCAGCCGATCATCGTGGTATGCAAGCACGGTCAGAGTTCTGGCGCCGCACAGGCCAAGCTCACCAAAGCCGGCTTTGAGCGTGCTTACAAGTTGAGAGGCGGTATGGCGCAGTGGCAAGGCGATGGCCTTCCGGTGGTTAAAAAGTAAGCAACGCTACCTTTATTTAATGAACAATCAGGAGTTTTCTCATGGCGGAAGATAACAACACCCCGCAGGCTGGTGCCGCGGCGGACGAAAAACCGCAGCTCAAATTCTCGCTGCAGCGTATTTATGTAAAAGATATTTCGTTTGAAGCGCCCAATTCACCTTCGGTGTTTAAGCAGGCGTTCAAACCTAAGGTGAACCTGGATCTTAATACCACCAGCACTAAAATTGCTGATGACCAGTATGAAGTGGTGGTCAAAGTCACTGCCCAGGTGAACGACAACGAAACCGGTACCACCTCTTTCCTAGCGGAAGTGGAGCAAGCGGGCCTTTTCCGTATTGCCGGTATTGAAGGTGCGCAGTTGGATCAAACCTTAGGTGCCTTCTGCCCTAACCTGCTGTTCCCCTACGCCCGCGAGTGCGTGGATAACCTGGTCAACCGTGGTGGTTTCCCGCCACTGATGCTGGCACCGGTTAACTTCGAGGCGATGTACGCCCAGCGTAAGCAGCGCGAAGCTAAGCAAGCCGCCGAAAACACTCACTAAGCGATGCCAAAAGCCATGTCAGAAACGCACGCCGCTGATTGGTACGCCCTGCATGGCAAAATGCCACGTCTCTATGTGCCTGCTGCTTTCGTAGCAGGCAGAGAACTTGCATTGCCTGATGGCCCGGCGCGCCACATCACCCGCGTGTTGCGCATGGGCGAAGGTGCACCGTTGGTGCTATTTGACGGCCAAGGTCTTGAGGCAGGGGTGCGCTTGGCGGACGTTAGCCGCAAGCAGACACTCGCGCGAGTCGAAGCGGTATGGTCGGGCAGTGGTGAATCGCCGCTGCCCGTCCATTTAGGCCAGGCCATCTCTAAAGGCGACCGAATGGATTATGCCATTCAGAAGGCCGTCGAGTTGGGCGTTGCGGCGATTACTCCGCTGTATACCGAGCGCGGTGACGTCCGCTTAAAGGGCGACCGTGAAGATAAAAAGCTAGCCCACTGGCAGGCAGTGGCGGCCAGCGCCTGCGAGCAGAGTGGCCGTGCGGTGGTGCCCCAAGTGCATTCACCGATGCCGTTATCAGCATGGCTTGAAGAGCGCCAGGAGCCGCTGCGCTTGATGCTGCATCTAGCGACTGGCAATGCGTTTGATCGCCAAGACCGTCCAGCTGCGGTAGCGCTGCTTATCGGCCCTGAAGGCGGTTTGAGCGAGAGTGATATAGCCGCTGCCCAAACCGCTGACTTTACGCCACTGACTCTCGGCCCACGGGTTTTGCGTACAGAGACGGCACCGGTGGTGGCACTTTCACTGCTGCAGCACTACTTTGGTGATTTGTAAGTGCTTACTATCAATCAAGGCCTTATCAAACTGCTTTTTCCCTTCGTTCGCTTGCCCCTGAACTCTTTGTCTCTGATTCCGGCCCATTTCGATATGCCTGCTGAAGACCCTTAAGTACGATGGGTTTAAGCATCGGCATTGGTTCACCCGATAGACCACTGATCACCAGCAAGCGGTGTTGTCGGCCGCGCGCATAGCCCAGCCAGCAGGGCAGCCATATCGGCGTCGGGGTGCTATCCAGCACTTGAATTCGCCAATGGCGCGGTGTCCCTATGCGTTCCCATAGCCACAGCCGGTTTAGTGCTTCTGGCGTTGGCGGTAAACCATTATCAATGTTAAGTGCAGAGCTGGGTTCTTCGACTTGGGTGGGTAGTTCGGTACCCACTAATAGCAGTGCACGACGCATTTCCTTAGTACACAGTAGCCAAGCCCCCGGCGTGCCATTAGGCAGCCCAAGTGCGGCCGCCCAGAGGCTGACCCAAGCAGGCTCGCATGCCGCCGCACCCAGGCGCTGTAAGCGCCGTTTAGCAGTATCTTCTTCAATCTGCCGCGCAAGTGTTAAGCGTTCAGCCATTCGCCCAGCCCTGCAGCAGCGCTAGCATGCCCAGCATGAGACAAAACCACGCGAATAGGCCAATACAGCGACGGCGCGTCAACCGTGCCTCTTGACCAATCACTTGCGCGTTATCGGCTCTAGCGGCCAATACGGCCTGCATATCCGGCGCAGCTTCGGCCATCATCACATCGCTTAGCTGATCCTGGCTGGGGGCGGGCGCTGTTAGGCTAACGAGATAGCCAACGCTCATCGAAACCGCTACCCCCACCGTGTTGTTATACAGCCATGAGATATCAAGGAGCGCAGAGACTGCCCACACGGAGAACATGCCGGTAATCAGCCCAGCCATCGCTCCTCGTGCATTGGAGCGGTGGCTGAAAATTGCTAGTAAGAAGGTACCCAGTAGCGCCCCGTAAAACCATGAGCCGATTTGGTTGACCGCCTCGATAACAGGGCCAAGATTACCCGCGAAGAAAGCAAACAGGGTGGCATAAAGCCCCCAGAAAATGGTGGCCATGCGTGATGCTTTCAGATAATGAGCATCGCTGGCATTAGGTTTGATATAGCGACTATAAAAATCCCGCACGGTTACCGCCGAAAGCGAGTTGAGCGCCGAGTCGAGGCTCGACATCGCCGCGGCAAACACCCCGGCAATGACTAGTCCCGCCATGCCTGAGGGAAAGGCACTGACGACATAGCGGGGCAGCAGCTCATTGAGATCCTCGGGGGGCGTTAGTCCATGCTGCTGGTAATAGGTTGCCAAAATGACGCCAATAAATAGAAACAGCAGCATCTGCGGAATCAGCAGGTAGCCGCCGATCAGCAGTGAGCGCTGAGCATCGAGTACTGATGGGCTGGAGAGCACTCGCTGGATTTGGCTCTGGTCGGTGCCGAAGTAGGCCACATGGAGGAAAAAACCGCCGAGTAAGCCCGCCCATAGCGAGTAAGTCACGCTGGGGTCGAAGGACAAATCGATGGCGTTGAACATGCCGCTGGCCGCGCCGAAGTCGAAGACATCGCCCCAACCGCCAGGCAGGCTGGTCACTAAAAAGAAGATGCTTAACAGGGCGCCAAGCCAGAGCACGAACATTTGCACCACATCGGTCCAAATTACCGCGCTGATACCGCCCATCACGGTATAACTGATAGCCAGTACCGCCATAATGATAATGGTGAGGTTCACGCTCCAGCCGGTCACCACCGCAAGCACTAGTGCTGGCGCATAGAGCACCACGCCAGTGGCTAGGCCGCGGGCAATTAGAAACAGCAGGGCGGTAAGGGTTCGCGTCGCTGGGCCGAAACGGCGCTCCAGGAGTTCGTAGATACTGTAGATGCCCGCACGGTGGAAAATAGGTACCAGCACCAAAATCAATACGATCATAGCCAAGGGCACATTGATAAACGTCACCAAGCGTTCAAGGCCGCCCTCGAAGCCCCAGCCAGGTGCTCCGATAAAAGTGATGGCACTGGCTTGGGTCGCCATGACCGAAAGACCAATGGCCCAGCCGGGAATTTTGCGACCGCCTAGAAAATAATCCTCGGGGTTATGCTGATCTTTACTAAATCGTGAACCAATCCAGGCGATTAAGCTGATGTAACCAATCAAAACTACCGTATCAAAAAGCGTGAACCCTTCCATGTTCGCTCCCCTACGCCTAATTTTGTCTAGTCTTTTGATAGTAGCAGGTTGTGGAGTGTTTGCTTTTTCAGACGGCAGGCATGCTTGCAACCACTAAAAAATGCTATCTCGCTTTGCCCTGTGTGTGTCAGGCACCATAATGTTGGTCTATTTTCTTGAAGGACGACACCCATGGTGCGTGAGTCACACTCATCCCCCCGATCCGCCAGCGATGCAGCCGCCCAGTTGGGAGAAGTAGCGTACCTAACGGTCACGGCCGTCAATAACATCGGCGCGTTTTTGCAATGGGGGCAGCCGAAAGATGTGTTGCTACCGTTTAGCGAGCAGCACTTTCGCCCTGACCCCGGCAAACGTGTACTGGTCATGCTGTATAGCGACGACCAGGGGCGGCCAGTGGCGTCGATGAAACTGGATCGTTTTTTGACCGACGACGCCTGGGCCTTGGAAAAGGGCGACGAAGTCGCCGTCGTAGTGGCGGAGCGTACTGATCTGGGTATGAAGGTGGTGGTGAATCATCGCTACTGGGGGCTTATTTTTCAGGACGACGTTACTCAGCCATTGCGCCGTGGCCAATCAGTCAAGGGCTATGTAAAACAGCGCCGTGAAGATGGCCGCCTAAATATCTCGCTGCTACCGCCAGGTGCCGCTCGTTTGGATGTGGTGGGCGATAAGATACTGCAGGCATTGCGTGAAAGCGGCGGCTATTTGGCGCTGGGGGATAAAAGCCCTGCCCATGAAGTTAAAGCACGCTTAGGGGTAAGTAAAAGCGCCTATAAACAGGCCATTGGGCGACTTTATAAGCAGCAGTTGATCACCCTGGAGCCTGACGCTATTCGTTTAGTGCCTGGCGCGCTCAGCGAGTAGTTAGCTGGGGCAGTTGGAGCCTAGCGAGCAGTACGGCATACTGAGCGTCAATTGTTCATGTTTGGATAGTGCCCCCGATGAGCCAATCAAATCTGCATCTCGGCGTTGTGATGGATCCCATCAGTGACATCGCTTACAAGAAAGACACCACCATGGCCATGCTATGGGCTGCCCAGGAGCGCGGCTATACCCTGCATTATATGGAGCAGGAAGACCTTTTCTTGAATGCAGGGCAAGCCTACGCACGTATGCGGCCGTTAACGGTGCATCGTGATCCGAGCCACTGGTACGACCTGGGCGAACCCTCTGCGCGTCCAATGGTTGAGCTGGATGTGGTGCTGATGCGTAAAGACCCGCCCGTCGATGCCGATTTCACTAACGCCGTGCATTTATTAGGTTTTGCTGAGCGCGAGGGGGTACTGGTGGTTAACCCCACGGCAGCGCTGTTGCAGTGTAATGAAAAGCTGTTTGCGCAACAGTTCCCACAGTGCTGCGCGCCGACGCTTGTGGCCAGCCGCGATGATGTACTGCGCGCCTTTCATGCGGAGCACGGCGATGTAATCTTCAAGCCTCTGGATGGCATGGGCGGTACCGGTATTTTTCATATTGGCCCGGAAGGCCGTAATATCGGCGCGGTCATTGAGCAACTTACCTTGCGCGGGCAGCGGCAAATTATGGCCCAGCGCTACCTGCCAGAAATTAAGGATGGCGATACACGTATTCTGTTAGTCGATGGTGAACCCGTTCCCTTTGGGCTGGCGCGGATACCCTCGGCGGGCGAGACTCGTGGCAATCTAGCTGCCGGTGGACGGGGTGTGAGCCGCGAGCTCACTGATCGCGATCGCTGGCTAATTCAGCAGGTGCAGCCCATGATTCGTGATAAGGGCTTAATGTTTGTCGGCCTCGATGTCATCGGTGACTATATTACTGAAATCAACGTCACCAGCCCCACCTGTGTGCGTGAAATTGATGATCAGCGGGGCACCAATATTGCCGGTTTACTGCTGGATGCCGTCGAGCGCCGCTTAGCCTAGCCACGGCTTCACTCTTATAATGACACTTATACGCTATGCCTGCTGAGATGCCAGCAGGCAGTGGGAGACGCATGCAAAGTTTGAAACATTACTTTCTAATGGCTATGCCGCATTTAGAAGATCCTAATTTTGCCGGTAGTCTGATTTATCTTTGCGATCACGATAACAACGGCTGCATGGGGGTGATTACTAACCGACCGTTAGAGATCACGCTTGAGGCGCTGTTTGATCAGCTGGAATTAGGCGGTGAAACAAGTCCACACCGTAATGCGCCGGTTTATTATGGCGGGCCGATGCATAAAGACCGTGGCTTCATTCTGCATGTTGGCGATAGTCAGCAGTGGGACTCGAGTATACAGGTGGAGGATGGCATTGCGCTGACCACCTCGTTGGATATTCTTCAGGCCTTTGCTGCTGGTGAGGGGCCCGAGCACTTTTTAGTCTGCTTAGGTTGCGCGGGCTGGGAAGTTGGGCAACTGGAAGAGGAACTGAAGGAGAACAGCTGGCTAACGGTTGAAGCCGAGAGTAGCGTGCTCTTCAACACTCCACCCGTTGAACGTTTAACTGCGGCGGCGGGTTTACTCGGTATCGATCTTAACCTAATGACACGAGACGCGGGGCACGCCTGATGGCCGAAGCGGGGCAGCGCTTAATCCTGGCCTTTGACTACGGCACTCGGCGTATCGGTGTGGCGGTGGGCAATGAGCTGCTGCACAGCGCTCGGGAGCTCACACCGCTGACGGCAAGGGATGGAATCCCCGATTGGAATGTCGTGTCACGGCTACTTAACGAGTGGCAACCGGATCTGTTAGTGGTGGGATTACCGCTGAATATGGACGGTAGCGAGTCAGATATGAGCATTCGCGCTCGCAAGTTCGGTAATCGTTTGCATGGCCGTTTTGGTAAACCGTGTGAAATGGTCGACGAGCGTGGCACTACGCGAGAAGCCAAGCTAATCGCTCGCGAGGCGGGCCATAAAGGCAACTATCGCCAAGATAGTGTCGATGGCATTGCGGCTATTCTTATTCTTGAGGGCTGGTTCGCCCACCAGGAAGGCTTGCCTGGCGGGCGTCTTTCTCTATAAGTCCTACCTTTAAATTCCTACCCTTAAACGTTTGCGCTTTAACGATCCAACGTGCCCGTTTGGGTTGGTACGTACCAGCGCACGGGGTGTAGCTCTTTTTCGATTAGTGCATCGACATTCAGCAGTGTCGCGAAAATCGCCATTCGCATGGGGATACCGTTATCGGTTTGGCGGAAAATCGCCAGACGTGGGTCGCCGTTAAGGTCTACGTTTAAATCATTCGCGCCGGGGCGGCTATCCCTGGGAAGCGGGTGCATCACAATGGTGCTTTGGCTGCAGCGGTGATCGAGAAAGTCGCGGTTAACCATAAAGTCGTCAGAGAGCCCCTGGAAACTCTCATTCATCTCGTCGGTAAAGCGCTCCTTCTGAATCCGCGTGGTGTACACCACATCTAAATCTGCAAAATCACTAGCGAGTGAATCGCGCTGCTCAATGTGGTGGCCGCGAGAGGCTACTAAGTCAATCAGCTTGGAAGGCATCTCAAGGCCCGGCGGTGACACCAGGGTAATGCGCAGGGGGCCATAGAGTGATAAAAGCTTAATCAGTGAATGTACGGTACGGCCGTACTTCAAGTCGCCGGTGAGTAATATGTGCGCACCTGTCAGCGATTTACCCAGGCGCTGAAACTCTTTATCAATTGTATAAAGGTCAAGTAGTGCTTGGCTAGGGTGCTCCCCGGGGCCGTCGCCGCCATTAATCACCGGTACATTCGTCGCCGCGGCAAACTCAGCCACCGAGCCCTGGTCGGGGTGGCGCATTACAATGGCGTCGCAGTAGCCACTCATTACACGGCTGGTGTCATATAGTGACTCTCCTTTCGCCATAGAGGAGAAAGTGAAGCCCGTGGTGTCACACACACTGCCACCCAAACGGCAAAAGGCAGCATTAAAGCTTACCCGCGTACGCGTGCTGGCTTCAAAAAACAGGTTGCCGAGTACCGCCCCTTCCAACACTCGTGTCACTTGGCGCCGTTGAGCAATCGGCTCCATGCGAGCAGCCACACGCAGTAAATGATCAACGCTTTCACGGTTTAATGAGTCGACTGTTAGCAGATGGTGGCTCATGGCGGACCTCAGCAAGGTGGTAGATGAGCCTAGTGTAACCGCCAATGAGGGTACCGCCGAAGGGGTTTTATCCACTCAATATGACGAATTTGTAATTTTTCTACAAAAGCCCTTGCCAACCCGGCAGCGAACCCG
>NZ_JACCGK010000037.1 GCF_013416325.1 Vreelandella sedimenti | reverse complement strand
AACAGAAATACCACGTCTTACCCGCGTGATTGGCACGGTGGCGGGAGGTATGGGGATCAACGTCCATGCCACAAACAGGGTCTTTCACCTTTGTCTCGTTATGGTCTTCAGACATCGTTCATTCTCCCCGTTTGGCGAACAAGGCGCATGGCTTCGTGCTCTTCAAGTGCTAAAAGGGAATCTAAGAGCTCTTTAGCCTCAGGAATTTCCGCTTTGCCAACGAGGGTTCGATAAAGGTTTATCGTTTGTTCATGGAAATCAAAAACCTCTCGGCAAATGTCGTCAACACTTAGCGTGGAATAGGGCGCATCGCAGGTACGATGCGTACGGATAGGTTTATGCTCCAAATAGTCATAAACGTAGGTTTTTAATGCTTTCGCGTCAGCAGTCTGTTCAAAGCGCGCCACAACGCGCTGCATTTCCGCTTCCTGTGCAGCTAAGTAATTGAGCAACATGCGAGCGCGCTCTTCTTCGTGTATATCGGCGCAATGAGCAAGGCAAGCTGCAAGATGCTCGTGTAACTGACGGGTCCAATCGATCAATTCACCAAAGGTTCTAACGTCCATTTGGTACCTCCTATAACGCTATTAACGTTAATGAGTGTGAGAGTGCTCGCTATCGTTTGAAGCGTCGCGTTTGGATAGGAAAATCCATTCGCCGAGTAAAAGAGTAGCCATTACTACGCCAGCAACGATGAGCACCATGGGGTCCGAGATGGCTTTTACCCATAAAAAGCCGATTAACACGACAGCATCTAGTAGTATGGCAATGCTAGGAATAACAGGATTAGCCCCCACTCTGTCCTTGAGATGACGAAGCACACCCCAGTGGATGGCCATATCCATGATCAGGTAGAAAATGATGCCTAATGCTGCGATGCGGCTCAGGTCAAAAAAAGCGGTGAGCACTAAGCCAAATACGATGGTGTACACCAGTGTATGCTTTTGTACACTGCCGGGCATGTGGAAATGGCGGTGAGGAACCAGCTTCATTTCTGTCAGCATGGCGAGCATGCGTGAAACGGCAAAGACGCTGGCGATGATACCGCCCGCCGTTGCCAACATGGCGAGAATGACGGTAAACGCAACTGCCGCTTCACCCAGTGCGGGACGGGCAGCGGCGGCCAGGGAGTAGTCTTGGGTTTCGATAATTTCAGGCAAAGATAGGTTGCTGGCAACGGCAAAACCGACAAGGGCATAGATCACCACGCATAGCGCAATCGAGATCGTGATAGCTTTGCCAAGATTCCGCTTAGGATCTTTAAGCTCCGAACCACTATTGGTAATCGTCGTGAAGCCTTTAAATGCCAGTATGCCGAGCGCCGTAGCACCTAAAAAGCCCGTTATCGTAGGCGTAGGTGCATCGTTGCCAGCACCCATTTCGATGGAGTCGGCAATAAACACGCCGACAATACCAAACACTATAATGCCACCTATTTTGATAAATCCGAGCACCGAGGCGACGGTCTCGATCAAGCGGTTGGCGGATAAATTGATCAAAAAGGCTATTAGCAGTAAACCAACCCCGAGTAGGGGCACAAATAGTGAACGATCCCCCAGGTCAAACAACTCAAGCGTGTAGGAACCAAACGTTCTCGCCAAAAAACTCTGTGCGATCACCATGGAAAAATACATCAGGAGGGCATGAAAGGCGGTGGGAAGCGTCGGGCCATACGCTTTCTGTAAATACATGCCAATCCCACCTGCTGATGGGAAGGTATTGGACATTTTAACGTAAGAATAAGCGCTGAAAGAGACAATGACGGCAGCGGCCAGAAAGGCTAGAGGAAATAGCCGACCAGTCATTTCGGCCATTTGGCCGGTTAGCGCAAAAATACCGGCCCCAATCATCACGCCGGTGCCTAATGCAACGGCACCGACCAACGAAAGACTGTTTTCTTTATATTGTGGCGTTCTATCCTGCCCAACCATGAAAGCGACTCCTTGTATTAACGGCAACCACAGCAGCAATAACTGCCGAGGACTCCTGTGCGGTGTTTTTTGATGCTATATAAATTAAATATAGAACCTATGTGCAGCCACATGGCAAATGACTAACGGAAGGTCTGATTTTGCGAGGCCACAGGCAAGCAGCTCTTACCCTAAACTAGCTAGTCTTGCTCCTGGTTGTGTCATGTAGCCGTTATGACTATTAATGACAGCTCCAAGGTTCCTGTTTAGCGTTGTCTTTAACGTTCTGATCGACGAAACGGTAATACTCCTTCTTAAAGCGGTTCCACCGATCAGCGCTGACCTGTATGTCATGGAGCTTGAGAATTTTTTCAACGTCATCGATGCAGAGCCTCAGCGCATCGTAAGCAAGGCTGATATTTCGGTTTTTCTCGTTGTAGACCACCTTATCCATTCCATAGAGTCGGTCGATATCTGACAGCGCTTCTTCAATGCGTTTGGATTTACTAGGCTTGATTTTTAAATTCCGAGTCACCAGTGTGTTTTTGGAAACACCCAAGCGGTGCTCTTGTTGTGTCGTTTTCATGGTCTTTCTCCCAGGCGCGTACATGTATATATAGAGTGGTTCAGTCCTTGTCTATTTTGTCCTTATGACCGCCGTGGTGTTTATGCATGAAAATATGCATCAGTGGGCATGCTGCCAAAAAGAGGAAAGGTAAGAACTGAAATAGGTGGAGACGGTGCTCGGTTCCAATCAGGTATCCCGCCCAAATGACAAACCCAGCAAGTGGCACCCACAACATCAGCAAACGACTACTTGTACTGTTACTCATAATCACCTCAGTAACTCGCCCAAAGAGCCAACAGCAGTTAAGGCCGTTGGTTTGGGAAAAATCAAATAAATAACCCCAATAACAGCATGGATGATTTGTCTGAACGCAACCTGAACAGCATCGGAGGGAAATATGATCCTGATCAAGCGCCTCGCAAAAAGTAGGCGATAATTACCCAAGCGGTATCCATAGCCTCATTCCCATCATCATTAGGTTTTCGGTGAGCGATACAAAGCTTAATGGGTATTACTGTTGCCGACACAGGCGCACTTGAGCTCACGTTTATCGAGGTATATCGCTTTAAAGACAGAACCTGTCACACGGTGCCAACGAATAGCGCCAGTGGCGCAGCCAGCCAGATAAGCGTATCGGCCAGCAATTAGTAGCTTCGGAAGTATCTAGGCGTGAAGGTAAACGTAACTGAAGGGGACTTGGCGCTGGGCGTGCAGGTCATAGTTGAGAAACATGGCGCTAAAGCTCGCTACGCCCTGCAGCTTTTGCAGACCCGGGGGTATGATCGCTGTGGCTACGGCATACTCTAGCACGCGTGCAGTGAATATTATGCACTGAACCTCCCAACTGGCAGAAAAATCGATGAGTAACGCAGTGGCAAAAATTGCCAGCACAGGGCGATAGGTGGTCGCATTAGGGTCTGAAACGCTAACTCCCAGGTGCTCATGAAGCTCTTCATAGCCGCCAATACGTTCATAGCCCAGATATCCCTGGGAAATCGTATCGACATGTTCCTGCTCTGTAAACGCGTCAATCTCTTATCGCGAAGTCAGCAGGTTTACGTTCACCTAAGGCCCATGTGCACGAGCAGGTCAACGATCTACAAGCAAAACGGACATATGTACTCTCCTGTTTGCAACCATAAGCGCGAGCGCTGGAGTGGGTCGTTGTCACCGTTATGAACCTCTATAGAGTCCTTGGGGCGCCTACGTTTTATCGACTGCCTGCGTTCGCTGGGCGTTAGTCTTCCAGAGATCAAACAAATATTATCTTGGGCGGATCAAGGCACCGTAGAGTTTAATGAACCAGTACCACTCGCCACTCAAAGGCGACGTCTTCACTTGCGGACCCAAGAACTCCAGGTGATAGCGCGATGGTTAGATAACATGAACCAAGACAAGATGACTGAAAGCTTCAGCGTGCTCCCCTCGACAGGCGTACTGGTCCGAAAGCCGATGCGGCTTTGTGTCGCGGTGACTTGAAACTGATCCCCGACATCCCTCTCATCTTCCGATCCTGCGACTTCAGCAAAGTAACCTTCGTTAGCTGATCCGGCATCCCGGATCGAAGTTGTAAGCCATGTTCAGCCTGGCGTAGCCATAAAGCCCCACGGTGGTCTCTCCCACTTGGGTTTCCAGGGCCGAAACATACGTCGAGCCGATTGCCAAGGCCATAACCGTCATGCTGACCAAGGGAATCTTCTTGTTATTCCACATGATGACACCTCTTTATGAATTGTCTTGTTTTTACGCCGATTGCGGCACTATAAAGTTAGCGAAAATTCCTGAATTAAAGCTGAATTTGTTTGCCGAGATACTAGTTTTTCATAAAAAAGGTCAGCTCATGGCTGACCTTCTTAATTCATGTCAAGACTAAAGGATATCAATAGGCGACATGTAGTTCATAATAACTGTTATCATCACTGCCTCCCCTTGATCTTCCTGTTACCTCAAGCTGATAATTACCCGGTTGCAGCTGACGAACAAGTTCGAAGCGCCCCCGTGGGCTGGAAGCTTCTGCTACCTGCTGTCCCGCCTCATTATAAAGAACAGCTGAAATGCGGTTGCCAGTGCTGGTAAATCCTGGAAAGTGCTCACTCACTACTTTCAGTGTAGTCGCTTGTTCAATGTTAATATTGAAACGCTTAGGTTGCCCCTGGGCAAGCATCTGTGTAGAAGATACGCCTCTTTCTAGTAAGGGAAGATTCTGTGTTGTATTGCCTAAGCTCGCTAATACAGGTGTAGAGAGGATACTTGCTACTACTGCACTAAAAACAATTGCTTTAATTTTCATGGTGGTTTACTCCGCTGGTTATTTACAATTTAATAATAACCTTAGAGTATGAATTGAAGCTGAATTTAGTGGTTTATTAGCAAAAAAAACGCCACCTTTCGGTGGCGCAAGTTATAGAGTGCTTAACGATTTAAAACATTAACCTGACACCTGCCACCACGCCGGTATCTTCGGTATTATTCCCGCCAGCACGAGAAAGGTCAGCGGTATCGCCATACTCTTTTACCCAGTAAGCGCCCACGTAAGGCGCAAAGCGTCTGGTCACTTCGTAGCCCAGGCGCATGCCGACACGCACTGAGTTAAGGCCCTCACCCACACCAAACTCCTCAACTTCACTGGCGGCCACGGCAATTTCGGTGCGCGGCTGTAGGTAGAGCCGCTGAGTCAGGCGCAGATCGTATTCGCCTTCAAAACTGGCGGCCACGTCGCCATCTTCACTCACTTGTAATGCCACGTCGGTTTCAATGCCGTAGGGCATTACGCCTTGCAGGCCGACAACCCCATAGGTGCGTTCAGCGTGATCATCGGAGAAAACACCGCCTTGATAACCGATCCCCCCCTGTAACTCCCAAAAATCAGCCACTAAACGACTATAGAGTAGTTCCAAAGACTCAAACTCAGCATCTTCGCCGTCGCCCTGGACATTTTCGCCTTCTGACTTTAGGTAAATGCGGTTGATATCGCCGCCGTACCAGCCTTGAAAGTCCCATACCACGGCTTCTGGGCCTTTATCAGGCACGCTATATTCGAGCCGATCAAACAGTGCCATACCCATATTATGTTCCTCAGTGGGCGCTGGCCAACTGTCTGGTGCCGCATAGCCATCTTCGGCTTGAGCGGTCGTGGCGGCGGCCATGCCAAGGGCGGCGCTGGCGAGGGTTAAGTAGCGCTTAATTTTCATACTGCCTCCTTAAGAAACTTGAACAACGCGGAACATGCCAGCATCCATGTGATAGAGAAGGTGGCAGTGGAACGCCCAACTGCCCTCTGCATCTGCGGTGATCAACGCAGATACGCGCTCACCGGGCTTCACATTTAGGGTGTGTTTGCGTGGTATCAATTCCCCTTGGCCGTTTTCTAGCTCCATCCACATACCGTGGAGGTGAATAGGATGCTCCATCATGGTGTCGTTAATCAGAATTAGGCGCAGCCGCTCATCTTTCTCAAAATGAATAGGGCCGGTCACTTCGCTAAACTTCTTACCGTCGAACGACCACATATAACGCTCCATATTGCCGGTCAGGTGCAGCTCAAGCTCACGGCCTGGCTCACGGCGATCAGGCCATGGTGTGAACGCTTTGAGATCCCGGTAAACCAATACGCGTCGTTCGTCAGGATCAATGCCGATTCCCGCCTGGTTATAGCGAGAGCCCGGCTGAGCTTCACCGGCGAGAAGCAAACCATTTGCGCCTATTTTGGCCTGCTCGGCTGCCATCCCCCCCATAGTAGAGTGATCCATGCCTTGCATGTTGGACATACCGGAGTGATCCATCCCAGCCATGCTGGAATGATCCATCCCCGACATGTTGGACATGCCAGAGTGATCCATCCCCGCCATGTTGGAGTGATCCATACCGCCCATACCGTGGGCACCCATGGCTTCCATACCGCGGTCTGCAATTTGACGGCGTTCAGGAATCTCCGCCTGCATGCCTTCACGTGGAGCTAGCGTGGCGCGTGCATAGCCGCTCCGATCCATGGCTTCGGCGAAGATGGTGTATGCCCGGTCGTCTTCAGGTGAAACCAGCACATCGTAGGTTTCAGCCACGCCAATACGGAACTCATCAACAGGAACGGGTTGCACCGGTTGTCCATCAGCGGCCACCACGGTCATCTTCAGGCCAGGTATACGAACATCGAAAAAAGACATGGCTGAGCCGTTAATCACGCGTAGTCGTATCCGCTCACCAGCTTTGAACAAGGCATTCCAGTTTTCTTGAGGAGAATAGCCGTTGAGAAGATAAGTATAAGTACTACCGGTGACATCGGCGATATCCCGCGAACTCATGCGCATTTGAGCCCACATGCCGCGCATTTCAGCGGTCTGAGCAAAACCGTTGTTACGAACATCGGCAAAGAAGTCAGCAATCGTGCGCTCTTGGAAGTTGTAATAGCCTTCCATGGTTTTCAGATTACGGAACACCGACATCGGGTCTTCAAAAGTCCAGTCGGTGAGCAGTAACACATGCTCACGGTCGTAACGGATAGGCTCACGCTCGGCAGCGTCGATAATCAATGGCCCTGCATGGCCAAGCTGCTCCTGCATACCGGAATGACTGTGGTACCAGTAGGTACCGTTCTGACGGACGGGAAAACGGTAGGTAAAGGTTTCACCAGGGGCGATACCTGCAAAGCTAACGCCAGGCACACCATCCATTTCCGGCGGTAGAATGAGACCATGCCAGTGGATGGAGGTGGGCTCGTCCAGCAGGTTGGTGACACGCAGTACTGCGTCTTGACCTTCTTTCAAACGAATCAGCGGGCCAGGACTGGTACCGTTAATGGTAATTGGTTGGGCTTCTTGTCCGTCAATAGGCAACGATTCACGGCGGATCGCCAGCGATACCTCGGGCCCTTCTTCAACGCCCTGAGCATAGACGTTGGTACGGCCCCAGGGGTTTGCCCAGGCGGGAGTTAACCCCATTGCCGCAGCAGAACCTAAGCCTAAGGCAGCGCCTCCTTTTAACACTTGCCGACGAGAAAGAGGGTGAGAAATGATACTTGAGCGTGCCATGTGTAACTCCCATCAATGGTGAATAGCACCATCTTGATGGAAGAAGCTGAATCAAAGCTGAATGATGATTAATTGACCACTTCAGCCGTCAAGGGCAAAGCAATCGTCACTCGTAAACCACCCAGTGGGCTTCGTTCAAACTGAGAGTGACCTGAGTAGCGGACGATTAACTGTGCAAGAATCGAAAGGCCTAAGCCGTAGCCAGGACGGCGCTCATCCAGTCGTGTACCACGCTCTCCCAGGCGTGAAAGTTCCTCTTCTGCAACGCCCTGACCATCATCATCAATAGTTAGCGTAAGTGCAGTTACAGTGACTGCAATATCGCAAAGAACGCGCCTGCTCGACCATTTTCCTGCGTTATCAAGCACGATGCCTAATATTTCTGAAAAATCGTGAGATTCAATGGGAACTTGTTCTTCCTCACGTGCTGAGTGAGTCAGGTCGAACATACGCTCAGGATAGAGGCTACGGAACATCTCAATCAGCCGTAAGCTATCACGAGTAACGTTGGCCATTCGTCCCGCATTAGGGCCTGCAATACGTGAACGACGCAGCTCCGCATCCAACTGGGCGTTAATGTCTTCAATACGGCTGAGTAGTTTATGGCGCCGGTTGTCATCAATAGGCCGGTTGCCACGCAGTACTTGAGTAACGGCTGCCAGCGGTGTTTTTAATGCGTGTGATAGGTTGGCGACCGATTCTCGCGAGCGCTTCAGACGAAGATCAATGTCGTCCATGAACCAGTTCAACTGGTCGACTAATTCATCTAGCTCCGAAGGGGCTACTAATGACAAGCGATCACGTTTGCCTGATCGCAATGCTTCAAGTTGTTGGCGCAGTTGCCAGAGTGGTATGAGTCCACGGTTAACCGCTAGCATGTTGAGTATGATGAGCATCCCTAAAAGCACGGCGGCGATCCCACCGACCCACCAGTGTAAAGTTGCAAGCCCTGATTCTACTTGGGAAAAATCCTCGCCCACCAATAGCACACCCTGCGTGCCCTGCCACTCAAAATGGCGGCGATAGACGAGCATGTGCTGTGTTCCGCGATTCACATCTATTAGGGCATCGCCGCTCTCATCTAGCAACGGAGCCAGCTGTTGCTGCCATTGCGGGTCAGAAGCGCTGACCGAGCCATTGAAACGGAGTACGTAGAGATGATGAAAGACTTGATAGCCTTGGCTAACCGAGTCGAGCGCAGTCGGTACAGCCGTTTGGTCTTGCTCTAGCTGCGCGACCGCGTGGTTTGCTTCACGTTGTAAGCGTTCACCTAAAAAATCCCTTGCCAGGCTCTGTAAAAAGATCCCGTGCAATAGCCACGTGGTGACCACCACCAGTAGCGCGACGCCGCCTAACCATGCGAGTAGCCGAATGCGTAAACTGCGTCTATCAATGTGAAGCAAAGAAATACCCCTGACCACGTCGCGTTTGAATGACTGATTTACCGAGATAACGGCGCAGACGAGCGATGTAGACTTCCACCAAGTTAGGTGCGGCAGCGTCCTGATCCAAGGCGTAGAGCTGCTCTAGTAGCTGATCTTTCGAGTGAATACGGTCTGGATGAAGCATTAAGTAGCGCAGTAATCGAAACTCCGTTGCTGTTAGCGAACGCCACGTTTCTCCTTCTAAGCACACGCGTTGACCCGCCTCATCCAACGAGACACCGTTAAGCGTAATCACATGAGATAACTGACCAGACTGCCTACGCAACAAGGCCTTCAGGCGAGCCATAAGTTCGGCTTCGTGGAAAGGCTTGGTGAGATAGTCATCGGCTCCGGTTTCAAGTCCGATAACTTTATCTTCCCAGGTATCGCGCGCCGTCAAAATCAAAATAGGCGTACTGCGCTTCTGCTTGCGCCAATGAGCGAGAAGATCTAACCCCGACCCATCGGGCAAACCGACATCTAAAATAGCCAGCTCATAATCCTCGGTTGCCATCAGCGACTTGGCCGCTTTCAATGAAGCGGCCAAATCAACCAGGTAACCGTTGTCCTTGAGACTCTCTGCCAAGCTTTCTGCTAACAAATCATCATCTTCGAGTAGCAACAGTTTCATGGGTCTGCGTCAGATTAGAGAGAAAAATTACCGTACATGCCGGATTCATAATGACCAGGAATGTTACAGGCATACTCTAGCTCGTTAACATTGTCAGGGACACTCCATAATAAAGTCCCGGTTTCACCAGGCGCAATGGTGACACCTGTCATGTCCATGCTGGCCATATCGTGACCGCCGCCGTGTGACATATTCGACATATCGTGGCCTCCGCCGTTGGCCATGTTTAGCATCATTTGACGATGTTCTTCTTGGGCTTCTTTGCTACCAATCACAAACTCATGTTCTAAATTGCCGGTGTTGGTGATTTCAAATTTAACCACCTCCCCAGCCGCCAGTTCTAGCTCTTCAGGGTCGAACCACATATCGCCAGCCTCAAGGCTGATCGTGCGGTCAACGTCAGCCTCGGTTAGGTTATTGCCACCACCGCCGTGGCCGGGTGCAGCCAGCGCCGCGCCCGTGATCAGACTTAATGAAAGGGCAAACAAAGACGTTGTTAAAAGAGTGTAGCGCATGGTCATTTACCTCAGAGGTTATTGTCACCCGTTCTTTATACGGTGTTAACCTGAAACGAGCCTGAACCTACAGTAAAAATATGACCTGCCGGATAAGTAGCTATCACGAAAACTTGCAAGCGCAAGGCCTTATTTCGGGACCTTTTTTAATTCAATACAGCATCTTCCGCTTAATAGTGAAATTTGTTCAGTTGCCGATGTCGGCAGCAGGGATGCTCTTGGTCATCACTGCGCATCATTGTCGGCAGAAAATAGTTGCCCCTTGTTGATGATGATGGTAGCGCTAGTTACTTTTATCGCTATGACCGGACGTCGGCTTTCCACTTCATCTATATTAACCCTTGTGTCTACATTTCCTGAAAGTTTTGCCACAAGATGTTAATGCGAGCGTACAAGCACCATGAGCGCTCATCATCCACGTTGATCTATCAGCAGAAGGTGTAGCTCGTTAAATATCGCCCTCATGAACTCAATGACCAGCCGATGCTGGCCAGTTTGATCTAGATCAGCGTGAAAAAACCAGAGGACAGCTCTTGCAAAAGACCAGTGGCTCCCCAGGGATGACAGAAGCAGAAAGGCTGAACCAGCACTGCACCTGTATCACTCTAGACCGACGAGCAGCCACCCAAAGTCTTATCGACCAGTTGGGCGACGATGCCGATGAGGCCTTTATCCGTTCGACCTGGCATCAACTTTTCTCGAATGTCGCTGTCTTTGTCCCTTCTCAGGTTCTGGAGCAGATGAGGGCCACTGTTCAGGCCATAGAAAACGCCGCCGCTCTTCCCGACTATCAGCGACAAGTACTGTCTTGGGCCCCGCAAAGTGCACAGTT
The DNA here is from genome assembly GCF_013416325.1 of Vreelandella sedimenti. GTDB lineage: Bacteria > Pseudomonadota > Gammaproteobacteria > Pseudomonadales > Halomonadaceae > Vreelandella > Vreelandella sedimenti. The sequence goes on along the minus strand of NZ_JACCGK010000037.1, from coordinate 1,392 downwards.
AAACCCCGGCCCAGTAGGTGTCTTCATGGGCTATGATTTCCATCTCGGCGAGGACGGGCCTCGCCTCATCGAAATCAATACCAATGCCGGAGGTGCATTTCTTAACGCGATCCTGGTACGGGCCCAACTGCAGTGTTGTGGTGATGCTAAAAGTGCGGCCGGGTCTGCCGACTTCGAGGCTAAAGTGATAGCCCAGTTCGAGAGCGAATGGCGTGCCCAGCGTGGCAATGGACGTCTGGAGAGGATAGCTATCGTTGATGATCAGCCTATGGGGCAATACCTCTATCCTGAATTCAAACTTGCCCAGCAGTTATTACGGCGTCATGGCATTGATGCTCTCATCCTCTCGCCTGGCGACCTTCGGTATGAGTCAGGCATGCTATACAGCGGCGGTAAGCGAGTAGATATGGTTTACAATCGCTTAGTGGATTTTGGGCTCGAAGCACCCGGAAACTCCGCCTTACACTCTGCCTGGTTGGACGGAGGCGCAGTCATAACCCCAAATCCCCATGCACACGCATTGTTCGCGGACAAACGCAACTTGGCTGTGTTATCAGATCCCGCGACGCTTATGGCTTGGGGGTTGAGCGCTCAAAATGCCGAATTACTTCGCTCTTGTATTCCCCGTACCTTACAGGTCAGCGCTGATAATGCTGATACCCTTTGGCAACAGCGACGGCAGTGGTTCTTCAAACCTGTCGCAGGCCACGGAAGTAAGGGAGTGTACCGGGGAAGTAAACTCACCAAAAAAACATTCAGCCAAATCTTGGAAAGCGACTATATTGCCCAGGCCCATGTGCCTCCCTCCGAACGCCTCGTTCTGGTCGATGGACAGCGTAAAAATCTCAAGGTCGACGTTAGACTGTATACCTATCGCGGCACACTGTTAATGGCCGCAGCGAGACTTTATCGAGGACAGACGACCAATTTCCGTACGCCAGGTGGGGGGTTCGCACCTGTGCTTCTCATGAAAGATTAGTTATCAAAAATATGATCTAAAGAGTTTGTCCCACAACTTATGCGATTATCGTGATAGGGCGTGGAACTCATCTTGCAAGGCGATCGCCTCACTTCGGCCCGCGATTAGTTATTCGGAAATTGCTCCCAGCAACCTTTCAATTGCGCGCAAGTTTTTCCTGCGTTTGGATTTAAAGCCTGGAAACTTACAATATTATCAGCTACGCGGATGAAACCTCGTCAATGAAGGCTGCCCTTAAAGGGGTATCTCTGGAGCGATATAGATAGCCACCTAGCCGAGCGATGGCCTTCATATAGAAACCATGTCGCGTCGCTGACCCAGTCGAGGCGGTGGAATCGACCGGTCGACCAGAACTAATAAATGATCAGTAAAGAACCGTTGCTAAGTGGTTATGCAAAAGTTATCGAGTTACT
>NZ_JACCGK010000036.1 GCF_013416325.1 Vreelandella sedimenti | reverse complement strand
TATACACCATAACTTATGCGGATTCACTTAGCAAGGCAGCCGGGAACTGATGCCTAAGAATGATCAGTCCGGATACGATGTAGCCGAGCATAATGCCGATGGTGAGTCGATCGGCTGTGGTGAAGCACATATCCTCAATCCGGTAGCCAGTTTTTCAGATTCCATCATATACGTGTGTGCTAACGCACAGATCGTGTGATGTCAGACCCTGAACATGATGGTGCGGGTCCGTGTCGTTTGATCGCCAAGGTATCGGTCGCGTTACTATCCGCGCTAGATAACGAATAGTGCATTATGGAAATACAATCCTAATAATGTCAGGAAGGGTCTCCTCATGAATAGAGTCAACACTGCAGCAATGGCTTTTTGTCTTCTCGCTGTTCTGCCTAGGGCAGCATCCGCCCAAAACTCAGAGTACGGCCCACAAGGGGGTGTCCGTGAGTTTTCGATCTCTGGAACTGGCAGTAACGATCGGAATTTTAATAGCGGAAACTTCGGCGTGAGACTGTTGATCTTGGTTGGTATCTGAGGGATAACATGGTTGCCGGTGTTCGGCAAAGCGTCAATTACGCCGATGTCGAAGGCGAAGGCGGGCGTCACAGATGGTTTCTGGAACGGCTCAACCCGTGGTTACCTAACCCATCAGTTCCTTGATGGTCGTGCGCGGCCCTTCGTCGGTGCTAGCCTCGGTGGTATCTATGGAGACGGCGTCAAAGACAGCGCCTTCGCGGGACGGGAAACGGGTATGAAATACTATGTTCTGCCCAAGGCCTATTTCCTCGCTCGCGCTGAGTATCAGTTCCTGTTCAGCGATACCGACGATGCCACCGATGCGTTTCAGGAGGACGGTATCTGGGCTTATACGATTGGTCTGGGCTACAATTTCTGAACCACATCAAGATGCCACGAACCACCACGGCCACGTGGCGGGTGTGCATCTCTTGTCGCGCGCGGATGGCATCGGCCTTGCCTTCCGGATAGCGTTGCTTATAGCTATTAAGCTAGGTTCTTAACTACCTAAGGTGGTTGTCCTGACGGTCACCCATTCGGTGATGTCACCCTTGTCAGCACCGCCGTGATCAGCAGGATAACCACGACCAGCACCACCTCCAGCGCAATACTGCGCTGCAAACGTCGTGGGGCTGTTGCATCGCCGCTCTCAAAGGCAGGTACAAGCCGCCACTTGTTCGCGGCAGCAAATAACAGCAGCACCGCGACAATCAATACTTTGCCGATCAAGAACTGTCCATATGCCGTGGTGAGCAGGGGTGTGAGACCGTCTGTTAGCAGCGTGGCCAAAGTGACGCCCGCCAGTACCAACACGCCAACTCCGCCCATGGCGAGTTGCCCGAAACGGGTCAGAATGCGGGCGGTATTGCCGTGGTTGTAATGTTGCCCCACTAAGTGGAACAGCGGCCACAGCGAGGCTACCCAGAATGCTGCCGCCATCAGGTGAACGATCAGCAAGACAGCCAGAACGAGGCGTGGGGTGTTTACTGTATGCCCCACCTGCACGAATGCCAGCATCACCAATAAAACGCCTACTAGGCTCAAGCTGTTGGCTGTTTTCGAGAACGCTAAGTTATTAAGCTGAATCGCCTGGACCAGCAGCAAACCAGCTACCACCAGTATTAGTCGACCCCCGGACGCGCCATCGAACACGATCCCGAGCAACATTGGGTTGGTTGCAGCCGCTATATTGCCGCCTCCAAGGTAACCAGCTTCTAAAGACCACTGGAACAGAATCAGGATGACCCCCGCCCAGGCAGAAAGGACACCCATGCGGGCGACGCGCCTCCGGTCGTGATCAGGGAGCCGGGGAAACGCTAGACGAAACAACACGGCCCCCGTCGCGACTAGGGCGCTAAGGTAAATCCCGGCCGCCACGAGAATCATCGCGACGGTCCAGACATCGAGGCTATTTACGGAGAACCACCAAGCCACGGGTCAGGGCTCGACCGAGAAGTTAAAACCGTCGGACATCATGTGTCCGTCATCCGATAGGCCGCGCCAGTGCACCTGGTAGTCCCCAGCCGAAAGAATTTCACCGGGCTTCACGACGTAGCGTTCGACCTGTTCACTGCCTGGCTGACCATCAAGAGGAACGGGGCCGTTTGGGCCTGTCACTTCAAACTGGGTGATGCGCATCATGCCACCAAACTCGATGCCAATCTCTGCTGGGGAATCCTGAATGGTGACGCCATCCTTAGGCGAAGTGCTTGCGCCCCCTTCATGGGCCAGCACTGGGATTGCTAGCGACAGCAACAGCGTTGCTAAGGTAGCGTGAATGATAGGGAGCGAACTCGTCTTCTTTTGCATACCGTATCCTTATATATTTTTAGGGTTGAATGGATGCCGTTACTTCATCGCGGAGGCGCTAAAACTGATTCGGCTGAGCCTTCTTACATCGTTCATCTGCCCTGTTTGGCGAACAAGGCGCATGGCGTCGTGCTTTTCTTCATGGAAATGAGTCGGTGTTATAACGTGCCAACCGACCTGAAACAGGGCTGAAAATGGCGGAAAAAATGATCTGTGACAACACTTAGGTATTGGGATCGGTTTCTCCTTTACCTTTGGGCCACCTATAGGTTGTAGGCTTATAACGAAAGCTAACTCCGCCTTCTTCCATTTTTAATGGATAAGGCGATGTCTCGACCAGCAACATGATAAGAGGAAATATCATGGTTAAGCACAAGATGATCTTTGCCATTGGTCTGGCTGCAAGCCTCAGTGTCCCCAGCAGCGCCATCTTCGCTCAAGGTATGAGCCAAGGCGCCCAAGGTCAGGGCAATATGATGGACGGCCAAGTCGGTATGGGTTCGGGCATGATGATGGGCAGTCAAGAAGGCATGTACCCAGGAATGATGATGGGAGGGCAAAGCGGGATGATGCCTTGTCCAATGATGGAAGGCATGGGGAGTATGTCCGGCATTGGCGGTATGCTCGACGAGCAGCAGATGAGTACCATGCGTGAGATGCGCCAAGAACACCGCGCGGCCCAGCTTGAGCGGATGGGCGAATTGATGAACCTGCGCGACGACATGATGCAAACCATGCAGACTGAACGCCCTGAACCAGAGGAAATAAAGGCGCTGCATGCTCAAATGGCCAACCTTCATGGCGATATGATGGCTGATAACGTGCGCATGCATAATCAGATGCAGGACTTACTGACCGATGAGCAGCGTGAACAGATGAGAGGAAGCATGCCCAGCCACCATGGCCCGCAATAAGCCTTGGCGATTGCCTCTTTTTTTAGGAGTGATGGCATGATGAACGCGGAATGTTTTGCTTTTATGGGGTCAATGGGGTGGCTAGGCTGGTTGATGCCCCTGGCCATGCTGTTATTAATTGGCTTGGCGATCGCTTCGCTGGCCAAGTACCTCTTCAGTCGTTCACGCTAAGGAGTTGAAAATAATGCAACATATGAGCACCAAGCTTTTACTCTCTGGTTCCATGCTGCTTGGGGCGGTCTCCGCCCAGGCGGCGTTACCGCCAGAGGCAACATTGTATAAANGTTCCATGCTGCTTGGGGCGGTCTCCGCCCAGGCGGCGTTACCGCCAGAGGCAACATTGTATAAAAACCCCCAGTGCGGCTGCTGTGACGCTTATGCACGCCATCTTGAAGAGCTCGGCGTAGAAGTGACGATTATTGACGATGTAGAGCTGGGTGATATTAAGCAGCAGGCAGGCGTGCCCTATGGCCTGGGTTCATGCCATACCATTGAGATGGGCGAGTATTGGATCGAAGGCCACGTTCCAATGGAAGCCGTGCAGGCGCTGTTTGAGGAACAACCCGATATTGACGGTATCGGTTTGGCGGGTATGCCCATTGGCACACCGGGTATGCCGGGGCCACAAGAAAGCCCTTACAATGTGTACACGTTTACAGGCCAGGAAGATGAGCCATTTATGACCCTTTAGTAGGGTGATAAAAGCTCGCCTGCTGTCTGCACGCCGTTCTAACGGACTCTTGTAGTACAGCAGGCGCATTCAAGTCATACATTACTAAAACGAAAGCGCTGTATTAAACTTAGGATTTACTTTGCTAGTGCGTTACGGGTCGATTCGTTACGGTAAGCTAAAAATAAGATTGCGTCGTTTTCTTTACACCTACACATTGCCACACTAGCAAGCCTGTTAAAGCTTACTTTGCGCAAAAACCTCCTATTAATATTACGCCTTAATAAAAGGTGAGCATGTTGTATACCCGCGTTAGTAAGATTGGCAGTTCGCATCCCACGTTTATTTCCCAAGCCCGCGTCCTTACTCGTTTTACGATGGCCAATGGGAATGGTGGTCATCGATAACAAAGACGTGCCCATGTGAGCCTGGGGAATGATGGTGGGAATGGCGATGAGGTTCCGGCCCCTCCCATCCCTCATGTTCGTGCTGATGATGTTCATCGTGGTAGTGCAGGTGGGTGTGACTTTGGGCAGCGTGCTCGTGCTCAAGAGCCATCGGGTCATGTGCGTGCCAGATAAGGGCCGCGAGCCCCGTTGCCGCCAGGGCCACCGTTCCCAGCAAAGCGAACGTACCCGTCAGTCCCAGGTTCACTCCCAGCCAGCCTGCCAACGGATAGGTGACTAGCCAACAGCTGTGTGACAACGAGAACTGGGCAGCAAACAGCGCTGGACGCTCCTCCGGCTGGCATGAACGTTTGAGCAGGCGCCCGGTGGGGGTCATGACCAACGAGGCCCCAGCGCCCAGCAGTAACCATAGCCCGACAAGCCCCGCAAACGATGGGCCCAGCCAGCCCAGGTAGAGGCTGAGTGCCATCATAACGCCACCCAGCAGCATGACTGGCCGCTCGGACACCCGTTCCAGCACCTTGGGCAGCAGTAAGGCTATTAGCATGGAGCCCCCGCCTGCGGCGGCAAAGGCCAGTGCGACTTCTTTCTCGCCCAAATTCAACACCGAGCGTACGAGTACCACCGTGTTGACGATCTGCATGGTCCCGGCGGCTGAAACAGCCAGGTTCAACGCCAGTAGCCCGCGCAACCGGGGCGTCTTCAGGTAAATCCGCATACCATGAGTAACGCGACGCCAGACGCCGGGGGCTTCCTCTAGGGGGTGAGACGCAGGCAGGATCACCGATATAACCAGGGCGGCAGAGATAACGAAGGCCAGAGCATTGATTACAAACAGAACATCAAAACCCATCACTATTAGCAGTGCCGCCGCCACCATCGGGCTAAGAAGGTTCTCTAAATCATAGGCGAGACGTGACAGGGATAATGCACGTGTGTACTTCTCCTCGTCTTCGAGAATGTCAGGTATCGTCGCCTGGAAAACGGGCGTAAAGCCAGCTGAACAAGCATTGAGTAGAAAGATCAGCACATAGATCTGCCACACTTCGGTAACAAAAGGCAGTGCACAAACCACGGCTGCACGCATCAAGTCCAGACTAACCAGCAAGGTGCGCCGAGGCAGGCGTGATGCATAAGCGCCGACCAGAGGGGAAATGCCCACGTAAGCGACCATCTTGATCGCCAGCGCCGTGCCTAGCACAACACCTGCCTGACCTTCAGCAAGATCGTGAGCCAGTAACGCCAGCGCAACCGTGGTCAGGCCAGTGCCGATCAGTGCAATGACCTGAGCTAAAAAGAGATGGCGGTAGATGCGGTGGGCGAGTACATCGAGCATAGAACTTCCTCAAATGAGGGGAGCCTAAAAGTACTTACAGGTAGCGTGCAATCGTCTTGAACTCTTCAGCCCGCGCCCGTTGCGTTTGATTCTGAGTACCTAGTGCTTCGTCCATGCAGTGGTCGATGTGATCCAGGACTAAAGTGCGTTTAGCTTGTTGAATGGCTTTTTCTACTGCATGGAGTTGTTGAGCGATGTCCAGGCAGTGGCGTCCATCCTCTACCATCTGGGTTACGCTCGAAAGGTGCCCCCGAGCGCGGTTCAGGCGCTTGATGATATCGGGATGTGATTGGTGAGTATGCATTGTCATTTTCTTTTCCCTTATTATATTCCTATCCCCCCGGAGGGGATGGTAATCTATCGCCGTTATTCTGCCAACGCTATGGTTCAAGGCAGACGGTTATCTATTTTTATGATTTTTACTTTTATCCTGGTTGCTCTACATGCTCAATCGGCTGCGCCACCGCCTTGGCTATCTGACCTTTCTGTTGCTGTTCCTGCCTAGCCTGGTAATCACCAGTGTGGGTGAGGCGCGTGCGCATGGGGCGGCGAGCATGGTTAGCGTTGAGTTGTCTCTCCATGAGAATGTGCAGAAGGGCCATGGGCATACCCATGGCCACGAGCACGAAGATAGTCGCCACCTCCATAATGAGAGTGGCAGTCACTTTCACGAAAAAGCGGATCGGCCTGGGACGGGCATTGCCGTCGAGCCGAACTTCCGCGACGCCCTGCGGCTAGGCGAACGCAGCGGCCTACCGCTGCGTCGTGTCTACCGCTTGGAGCGTCCTCCACGGCCGGTCATCGCTGGATGACTGGGGCCGTCCACTGGACGGCCAACACTTAATGACAAACCCGTGGAGGTTTTATGTTTCCATCCCAACTAGGGGGTGCGTTCGGCTTGCCTGTTTTGGCCCGACGCCACGCGCTGACCCTTTTCACACTGCTGGTGATGCTCCTGGGAGCCAGTGGTGAAGCCCTTGCCCACGCCGTTGCTGAAGGCGACAAAGGGTATATCCAGGAGATCTATGGCGTTCACCTGATCTCGTTCATCTATCTCGGTGCCAAGCACATGGTGACGGGGTATGACCACATCCTGTTTTTGCTAGGGGTCATCTTCTTCCTCTACCGAATGCAGCATATCGCCATTTACGTCAGCCTCTTTGCCATCGGTCACTCGACGACGATGCTGTTAGGGGTGTACTTCAATATCGGCATCAATAGCTACCTAATTGACGCCATCATCGGACTCTCCGTTGTCTACAAGGCGCTCGATAACATCGGGGCGTATCAGCGCTGGTTCGGCTTTCAGCCCAACACCAAGGTCGCCACACTGGTGTTCGGTCTGTTTCACGGCTTTGGCCTGTCGAGCAAGATCATTGAATACGATATCTCGCCTGATGGTCTCGTCCCTAATCTCCTGGCATTCAACGTAGGCGTCGAGATCGGCCAGCTACTAGCGTTGAGCGCCATTCTCATTGTGATGGGCTTCTGGCGACGCACGACGGGCTTCTTACGCCACGCGTATACCGCCAACGTCGCCATGATGTGTGCTGGTTTTATACTGGTGGGTTATCAACTCACCGGCTATTTCATTGCCTAATTGAGGGAGTCCCTAATGTATAACACTGATCTTCCAACCCGTGCCGAACTACCGTCAACGGGTAAGTTACTTCGCTCTACGCTGATGGCCGCCGTTATTGCTGTCGCTTTGCTGATCACCGTCGTGTTACCTGCCGAGTATGCCATTGACCCCACCGGTGCTGGGCGCTTGTTGGGGCTGACTGAGATGGGCGAAATCAAGACCCAGTTGGCTGAGGAAGCCGAACTCGACCAAGCCAACGATCAAGCCATGGCCCAACAGGCGTCTCAACCCTCGGCATCTCAAGGAATCGTCAGTGATCGCCAGTCTGCGCCGGTAAACGATGCTGATGCTCAGACTGCGACGTCCGAGGCAGAGATAGCTCCCCAAACAGCCAATTCAGCCTCAGCGAGTGATCCCGTAGCACCTTCACTCGAAGATTCTGACAGGGTGATGACCGATGCCAGCATGGCACTGGCGGAGGCATTAGCGACGGAGGAAGCTGCTTCACAGACGGCGCAAGCGGAAGAAGCGTCCCCGTGGAGCGATGAGGTGAGCTTTACCCTGACGCCAGGAGAAGGCACGGAGTACAAACTCACCATGCAAGAAGGGGCGGTTGCTACCTTTGCCTGGGTATCCGAAGGTGGCCCTGTCAACTTTGACACACACGGTGATGGCAATGGGAACTCCATTAGCTACGAAAAAGGCCGTGGCGTGCCCGAAGATGAAGGTGAGCTAGAAGCCGCTTTCACTGGCAACCATGGCTGGTTCTTCCGTAACCGCAATGACAACGATGTGATCATTGTCTTGCGTGTGGGTGGCGAATACGGGGAGTTAGTTAAGGCCCTTTAACAGATTAGCCTCTAGCGCTCTCTTGAGTGCTAGAGGTTTTCTTCGAACCAGTGTCATTAAGTATTTATAGCTGTATTGGTTTATTGATATACCACTTGATATAAAAATCATCTTCAAGCGCATGAGATGATGCAATAGCTCAGTTAGCAAAACCATTTAGGCGTATATGCGAAATATCTAAAAGACCGCTTCTGGCCGAATGAAGTACTTTGTTCTATGCTGAGAAAAACATACAAAGTTAGAGTCCCAAACTACGGCATTCTACGAAGAGCAGCCTGTGCGTTCATCCGGTCGTAGGATTAGGCAACCTAATCACTTTTCTTTTTTTATCGCTATAGGTGATATTCTTAAACCCTTGGCTTAATTAAGGAGTTAACTCATGACTGAAAATGAAAATATCGAACAAAATGATGATCAATATAGCCCCGCAGGCTTTATCGAAATTGCATTACCTGCTACCGCTTTAGTTTCGGGAGGGAAGTATGTATATGATATAAGAAAAGAGTTAAAAAGTTCCTTCAAGCCTGATGATCCTTTAATTATTTCGGTATTAGATACTCGAACTACTACTTCGAATCATGAACTAGTTGTAGTTTTTGATAATCCTGGCATGCACGGGCTATACATTGAAACCATTTCGATAAAAGATCCTGGCAGTGGTTCTATCTTCATAAAGAAACATCGAAAACCTGAAAATCCTTTTAACGTTTATTCAATACCTACAATGGGTTGGGGTGGAGAGCAACAGCTCAGTAGCGATGATGACGCGCTACCGCTATTCATTCCATCGCGAAACTCAACCATTGTTCGTATAATTTTCAAAAGGTTTAATGCTGATAGGTTGGATAAAAAACCATTTGGCAAATTGAGTATTTACTTTTGCGTCGCCGGGATCGCCCAACAACCTAAAGAGAAAATAATAGAGTTTTCTGTTCGTAGAGTTGAATGGAAAGAAACCACATAGCATGTCCATACATTAGAAGTACGCTACAGGCGCATGCTCTGTGAGATAGGGTGATTTGTTTATGTCGGAGGGTGCTTAATTTCCGCATTCTGGCCAAATGCGACCCTGAGCAAACGGAAGCTTCGCTCACGGCATACGGATTAAGTTAAGTTATATGCAAATAAGCAAAAGGTATCTTGAACAGTTGATTAATTTCTATCGCTATGTCTCTCAAATGGTTATAAAAATTCAGGTGTTTTGATGAAAAATCTAGTAAACGGCATCTTTGAATCGGATTTTAACTTACGTTAAAAGTTGCTCGCTGCACTAGAAATTAGTCACAAGCAATAACAAATTTTGGGCATAATCTATAAATCGAAGGAGATTACAATGAAAAAATTAACGTTTTGCTTAGCTTTTGCTGCTTTATGTTTTTTTATCCATACAGCTGCAATTGCGGATGAAAACAGTGAAAGATACGTAGCCGTTTCGAATGGTAGCGGAGTCGGTATTTGGGTGGTTGACACTAAAACAGGTAAAACAAAGCTATGTTATGGTGGCGGAGCTCAAGGGCAATATACTGCAAGATGCACAGACTGGACAGATTAAATAATTTCATATCATTTGTATGAATATAATTGCTGAAAGTGTTGAAACCAATACGCAGCGAGTTCTTCTTTTTATATAGAGTGCGATGCTTGCCAGGATTACCGTTTCAGCTTGACTTGTAAGCTCGCAAAACAATGCCTATTTACGGTCGCAATATTTGAGGCGACTGGGTCAATTTAATATGCTTACTGCTTACACAGTTGCTTGCCTAGCTGTGTACACTCTCTATAAATCAGCTCTAGCTAAACGTCTGCTCCTGACCGAATGGAGGAGCTTCAGGCTATGCTGATGAGACGGCTGCAGCATCGGTCGTTGGAGCCTACCGGCCTAAGATTATCGTCAGACCAAAGGATATTGGCGCTTGTGATATTTGAAACACTAGTAACTCGATTGGGTGGATCCGCTTTCTTAGCGGGAGTCAAGTATCTTTACGGGCGACTCGTTCCCCATAGAATCAATGGTAAGAGGGCTCCACGGAATTTTTTCGAGCACATAGGCCCTGGGGTTTCCAAAGAGTTCGTGGTGGCATCACTAGGTCCGCCGCACCGGCAGTGCGAGGAGATATGGCAATATAATTTTGGGGACGCCTTAGCGCAGGTCGAATTTTATTTGGATGGGGCTGCTCGCTCAGTGGCCTTTGCCATCACTAACGAGAGCCCGAAGCAGGGCTTCAAGCTGCCGACTCTTGAGGTTCCACTCGGGAAGCTGACATTTAACGAATTTCTTGTTTGCCCGGAAGGACTCTTTAGGTACCGATCAACATTGAGAACGTGTGAACTTCTATATGAAGTAAAGTTTCCACCGTCATGGACGAGCAACCATTACACTTTTGGAGCACTTTGCGTTCACGCCAGGAGTACTAGCGGAATCCGTTTTCAATGCCCAACTGGCCCAGGCGAATGCGAGCTCTGCCGCGAAAGATGTCCAGGTAAACTGGATCGGTCTTTCTGATAGTTCCGAGGAGCTTTGGTTTGATTGGTCTATCGCATTGCCAGTATCGGCTTAACGATCGACTATGTTTAGATTAGGCTATGAACAACGCCTGCTTTCGGCCGATAAAAGGCAGCTTAATGAACCTTTGAAGCGCAGTGAAATATATGACATATGGATACAGGCTCAATGTTGAGCAACTCATGCTACGGAGAGCAAACAATAGTTTTGATGAAGCTAAGAAGAGGATGGTTGAGGTTCCTGATTCCGTGCCAGAGACTGGTAAGCCTTATTCCTTTAAAGGTCCAGGGTTTGAAGATGATGAAACTATAGCACTCTGTATTGAAGCTATTCTTGGCTGGGCTATTTCATTTGAGGCATTTGTAAATTTGGTGTGGCATGCTCACCCAATAGCCAAAGAAGAGGATGAGAAAAGCTATGGAAGCACAATAGCCAAGCTAAAAAAATTGTACAAAAACTCTCGATTGCCTTATGGGGACTCAAGTTGGAGAGCTAGCATTCAAGATCTTTTTGATATGCGAAACTATCTTGTCCATTATAAGGATCCGGTAGTTTATATAGGGTTCAGTTTTGCAGCTAAATTCCAGCACGATTTCTCTGAAAGAAGCATGCAGAGGATTCAACGAGACGTTCACTTTGCATTAAAAGAAATTGGAGGCTTGTTTGGTGTTGAAGCTGCATTTACTAATGGTAATTATGATCACTTGGTGTATAGGTATTAATTCAGTTTGGTAGCATGGCTGAGGCTGAGCAGGCCAAGATCGGAGATAGAGGGCGAGTAGCCTAGTGAACGACTGAGATTTAGGCCTAGATTAAAACTGCAATTAACGGTTACGTTGTGGCTGTATTACCTGTTATTTCAGTTGCGCTGAATGTCTGCTATTGGCCGATATCTGAAGGAATACAATACGGTCTTTTTCCTTACGCTCGACGACCGTTCCTTCAGAAGTCCCAGGAGGTAGGGGGTGTACCCAATGACTCGTATAGATGAACCGCTGCATGTTAGTAATTAAGAAATCTTGGTCAGTTTTTGTGAGCAATTTAGTGTACACCTAGACTATAGATACATAGTTTAGGTGTACATTTATGAATCAGATGACCGCTCGGCAGCGACTAGACGGCTGGGACAAGTTAGGGCGAAGCGTATTCACGCTAAGTGACTTGGCAAAGATCTTTCATGAAGACAAACCGAAAACCCTTCAGGAAGGGATCAACCGACTGCGTAGGCATGGTGTTCTTGAAGGCGTTGCTCGAGGCATCTATTGCTACGCCCTTACGCGTACTCCCGACCCATATCGGCTAGAGCGAATCGCTCGGGCCATGCGCCGTGGGGAGTACAGCTACGTGTCGCTGGAGTCAGCCCTGTCAGAGTATGGGGCCATCTCACAAATCCCTGTCGATCGCCTCACTATTATGACAACTGGGCGTAAAGGTACTCACCGCACTCCTTATGGCACCATTGAGTTCACTCATACGAGTAGACCCATCATTGAGCTGCTAGTGCGCATGCGTGATATTGGACGGCCGCTCAAAATGGCGACGCCTGAAGCTGCCTGGTCGGATCTCAAACGTGTGGGGCGAAATACGTATTTAGTCGATGTGGAGGTGATCCATGGCCAGGATTTTGCCAAGCTATGATTTCGCCAGGAGCCTTTTTTAATCCTATGCATAGCAACGAAGGAGAAGCAAAGACAAATCCTATACCGTCGAGGCTCATAAAATTTACGGCTTCACAAGAACTTGCAAGTGGTGATGAAGATATGCGTAGCGCTGATGAACCAAAGCAGCAAATTACTAATGTAATTTGGAGTGTAGCTGTCGAGCTGTTTGGTGGGGATCAAACAGCAGCGGACCTGTGGTTGCACAGTGAAGCAATGGGTCTGGATTGGCGCGTCCCATTGGCATCATAGAGGAGGATGCGCAGCAGGTGCTGGATCTGATTATAAGAATGGGCAGAGGCGTTTACACATCACCTCGCTATTCTTTGACAAGCGCATGGTTGTAACCCTAGCAAGCACGCTCTTGGCCGCTATTTGCTGCACAAAATGTGTCCATACGAAACAATACATCATGTTAAACGTGCTTGCGCAGCGCCACACTCCTCATGGCGTGTTTTACACATTAAGTACGCTGTTACGTTTGGCCAAACAAGGCATAGCGCTCAACGCGCTCTGGCAGTGCCGACGCTCTTTAAGTGGCTGGCAGCGCTTGAGTGCACGCAAGCGCAAACGCCTATCGTTAACTCACCAAGACTATCAACGTGCTGATCAGCGTTGGATCTGGCAGCTGCCTGAGGATCGTGTTGAAGAAGGGTTCAGTGCAGATTTACACCTTTGGGCGTTGTGTATGCCCCACAGTCCTGATGCTAGTGCGTATCGCAAAACCCTATTAAAAGAAGCACAAAAACGTGACGGTTTAGTTCACCTCTTACGTGTAGCAACCGTGGAGCAAGGCTTACCCGCCTTAGTGGAGTTAGCGACGGACGTACTCGTCGCGCTGTATGGCCAAGGGGAGTGGGCACAAATGTCACTACCGAATGGCCAGGCAGGCGTTGCACGCTATTTGCCACGGTTGCTACGTGCGCGAGACTTAACGCCATTGCAAATGATGGCCCTATTAAATGCTATCGCTAATCTTGCTCCTTGGACATCACTACCGGCGCTGTTAGCCCATCAGCTCGCCTACAACTCAGGTCCTACCCGTGCACTGCTGATGACGTTATCTCGCCAGACCGATGAATGGTTTCGGTGGCGTATGCCGGGGTTTCCAAGCAGTCAGGCCATTACGGCGGCTAAACAACAGCTGCTGCAGCTAGCGCTAGTGCCTGCCTCTGGGGCGCCTACATTAGTACAGCAAATGGAGCAATCGGCCGTGATTCCCGAGCCTGCGTGGCTAGTAGACGATGGCTTTTTGGCTGATTGTTAGAAAATAACTATAGTTGGTCTTGATTGGGTTGCTTGGCTCAAGCTAGGACAAAAATGTAGAAGTTGGGTAAGAATATCCTCGGCTGTGTTGGCATCTTCTATTGACCGGGCCCCGTTGGCGCTTGGAGTCATGCCATTCGGTTTGCTTCGCGGCTCCAAGCAACCACTGTCATGCTAAGTAATGAGTTAGCATTAAGTGCTTATTCAAAATTAATCGCGTGATCAGCTCATAGCTACCCAACAGCCGGTGTGCCTCTTCACAGAGGTGATCAAACGAAAGATAAGCACTCAACGGCAGCCATGCGTACTTCATCTAACGCCACAGTATCTCAATCAGATTCAGTTCCGGCGAGTAGGCCGATAGGTAAACCAGATGCACACGGTGCGACATCCACTCTACTATCGTTAGAGATATCTGACTCCAACATTACACGAGAACTTAAGATTAAGCAGCGCCCATGAGTTGGATTATGAAGAAGCTGTTTAAATCTCTGAATTCAGGATCAACTGCGCGGTGCGTGAAGCTAAATAAGGGATGCCTAGATGAAGCGATGGTGCTATTGACTTTGAAAGCCTTCCTTTTCTGATGTGCTAAGGAAAGGATCTTTTCGTTAATCTTGCGAAACGTCGTCATCTCATTGGGAGTTTTTTTCAACGAATATATTGCTGTAGGCATCTTTAAGGCTCAATCCTTCTGTTAAAATAAACCATTCAACTTTTCTTTTATTATTTGCATGTGTTTGTATTAATGATTTCTTTTGGGTCATTCGACGTATACCTTTGTTGGTCGTTATCACAATACGCTGAGTATGGAATGGCATTCACCTTTATTGTTCGCTCAGTGTTTTATTTAGTAAAAGGGATACACGATAAAGCGTTAATTATTCCAATTAATGCAGGTCAATAAAGATCTAAATAGGTCACTCGGTCACCATTAGTCGTCGTCGGTTAACGTCAGTTAATGTCGATCAACATTGGTCATCCGGTCATCCGGTCATCCGGTCACCCGGTCACCCGGTCACCCGGTCACCCGGTCACCCGGTCACCGTTAGTCATCGTCAGTCAAAGTCGGTCAAAGTTAGTCATTGTCGGTCAAAGTCAGTCATTGTCGGTCAAAGTCAGTCATTGTTGGTCAAAGTTAGTCATTGTCGGTCATTGTCGGTCAATGTCAGTCAACGTAGGTCATTGTCGGTCATTGTCGGTCATTGTCGGTCATTGTCGGTCATTGTCGGTCACCGTTAGTCATCGTCAGTCAAAGTTAGTCATCGTCGGTCAAAGTTAGTCATTGTCGGTCAAAGTTAGTCTTTGTCGGTCAAAATGAGTCATTGTCAGTCAAATTTAGCTATCGGCGGTCACCGTTAGTCATTATCGGGCAATTTTTGGTGTCATGGTTGCAGCAGGGACAGCTGCTGCGCCAGATAATTTGGAGTTCCTGCCTAGATAACCCTATTCTGTATCAGGACTATCTATCTTCAAAAACTATCTCATTTCAAAATTAACCAGTGTGGTTAGGGCAAAAAGCGGACGGTCGGATCTTGTATCTACCAGGAAAAATGGGCCAGAAAGGGGGAGCGTGATGACAACCACGTACCGGTTTATGTGTACGACGGGCTCCCTCGGGGCGTTCGTAGCAAGCAAGGAATAATGGCGGAGGGTGTACCGTCGCATTTGCCTGGCACGCCCAGGGTTGGTGCTTGAAAATTGATTCCTTGATTAAAAACTTTAACCCTGAATTCATAGCTTAATAAGCGGGGTTGAGAAATTGGGTCGTGTTGGTTCAACTAATATCAATATTATTACTGTTATAAAAAGTAGTGTTTGCAATTGGTTTAAATAAATTTTATCACTTTTTGGTTTATAGCTTGGCGTATTTTTCTGTTGTGGTACTGTTCTATTTCAATAACCCAATGCTTCAAGCGAATAATTGCAGTTTAAAAGTAGGTGTCGCACATTAGCATTATTTTTTTTCGTTTCATTAGCTAGATTTTATTGGCCGAAGTTGTTTGTATTTAACAAGAATATAGCTTATTGATGGCGGAGGTTTATGTTTTGTTAGTTTTTTAGTCGATTAACTACAGATGAGGTGGTCTTTATAGTTAAAAGGTTATCGATTGGGTATCGCATTGTAGGTTTGTTAAACAATAACTGCATTTAATGCCGGCGGATGCAGACTCTGAGTGCAACACACTCACTGGATGGTTGATGGACTTTCATGGTATTTGGCCATCAGCTTGCTCATCACTTCTATCGGACATTTAAACCCAAAGCGTTTTCGAGGTCGCATATTCAACTCAAAGGCAATGGCGTCCAGCTCTTCCTGGCTATGTACTGAAAGGTCCGTTTGACGGATAAGGCCATTGATATTCTCACTGGCCCCACGTTGCCAGGGGCTATGGGGATCGCAAAAGTAAATCGCAACGCCGGTTTCTTGAGTAATTTTTGCATGTTGTGCCATTTCACGCCCCTGATCATAGGTCATGCTTTTTCGAGCGGTGGTCGGCATTCGGTTCAGAGCAGCACTAAAGTCTGCTACGTTGGCGGTGGCGTCGTCCATTTTTGCGAGGATCAGATAGCTACTGCTAAGCTCTACCAAGGTGCCTACCGCGGACGCGTTATTCTTACCTTTGATCAGATCGCCTTCCCAGTGGCCGGGCATTTCACGCTTACTGACCTCGAGCGGACGTAAGTGAATGCTGACCATGTCAGGAATCTGTCCAGGTCGATCCACTTCGCCACGGCGAGGCTTGCGTGTGGTTTTACCTTCCCCCTCTGTCAGCCTTGTTGTCCGGTTGGCGATATATCGCCTTAATCTAATCCAGAGGGAGCGGTATGGAGCACGTGTGCCACGTTATTCTAAAGAGCGTAAAGCCGCCGTACTGAAAAAGTTGTTGCCACCCCATAATCGTAGTGTGGTATCTGTCGCCACTGAAGAAGGCATCTCTGACGCGACGCTGTATAGTTGGTTAAAACAGTGTCGAGAAAAAGGAGTGCCTGTGCCGGGTTACACCCAAAGCGACAACGAGTGGTCGCCTGACGCCAAGCTTGCCGTGGTCATCGAAACCGCCACCCTGTCAGAAACAGAGCTTGGTGCTTACTGCCGCGAAAAAGGCCTTTATCCCGAGCAAATCCAGCAGTGGAAAGCCGCTTGTCTCCAAGGCGCTGGCCAACAAGAAGGCCAAGCCAAAACGGCACAAAAACAGCGTAAAGAAGACCGTAAAACGATCAAACAGCTCAAAGCAGAAGTACGCCGCAAAGACAGAGCCTTAGCGGAAACGACATCGTTACTGGTGCTCTCAAAACAGCTCGGCGCCTTGTACAGCGAAGACCCGCACAGCGGCTAGGACGACTGACGCCGCTTGAGGAGAGTGCAAGGCTCATTACGTTGTTTGATGAGGCGGTAACGGAAGGCGCTTCCCGTTATAAAGCAGCGGCGATGATAGACGTGAGCGAGCGCACGCTGAAACGCTGGCGTTCTGGCTGTGGCGCGGTGGTTGAGGATCAGCGCCCACATGCGGTACAAGGCAGTCAGTCGCATCAACTGACTCACGAGGAGGAACGGGCCATTTTGAGCGCCTGTAATCGCCCCGAGTATCAGAGCCTGCCACCGTCTCAGATCGTGCCGTTACTGGCAGATCAAGGGGCCTACTTGGCGTCCGAGTCGTCGTTCTACCGGGTGCTGAAAAAGCACCAACAGCAGCACCACCGAGGGCGAATGAAACCACGCCGCCAAGTACCTGAGCCGACTAGCTTCACGGCCACCGGGCCGAACTAAGTCTGGAGTTGGGACATTAGTTTTTGTTCTTCCGTTGTGAGTGGTCAGCACTGGTATCTCTATCTGATCATGGATATCTACAGCCGCAAAATCATCGCTTGGGAAGTCCATGATGCGGAATCAGGTGATTTGGCGAAACAACTGCTGGAACGCGCCTTATTGAGAGAAGGATGCTGGCATCAGCCCCCGGTGTTGCACTCGGATAACGGCGCGCCGATGACGTCTTATACGCTGAAAGCGAGGTTAACAGAGTTAGGGATATTGATGTCTTACAGCCGACCGAGAGTGAGCAATGACAACCCTTATTCGGAAGCGCTGTTCCGTAACGTCAAATATTTGTCCAGCGTGGCCCACAAAGGGCTTTGCATCGCTGAGCGCGGTACGTGACTGGATGCTGACGTTCGAACGAGCCTACAACGAACAGCACTTGCATAGTGGCATTCGGTACGTGACGCCCGCTGATCGGCATCGAGGTGTCGATCGAGAACGTCTTGAGCACCGCAAAGCGGTTTACGAAAGGGCTAAGCGCCAGCCCACCTTTTTACCAGCACCGCTGGCAGATCGTGTTGCCCTGATGGTGGTTGAATCCACCATCCATGTATCGAGATCCATCAAGCCGTCTTCTCGAAGGCGAAGGTGTAGGCGTGTCAGAACCCGGTCGAAGGTGCCGTCATCACGCCATTGACGAAAACGCTGAGACACCGTTTTCCATGGTCCGTAACGTTCCGGTAGATCGCGCCATTGGGCACCCGAGCAGAGAATCCACAGGACGCCATTAAGCATCTGGCGATCATCCCGACGAGGGCGCCCCATGGTCTGAGGAGGAGAAACGATATCTTCAATCATCTGCCAGCGCTGGTCAGAAAGCTCGTAACGGCCTGTCATGACAATCTCCCGTTCAATCAATAGGGAGAGCATAGCAATTATGACTTTTCAGACAAAGCGGCGGTATAGCCACTCATTAAGCGAGTGCCACTCGACTCATCTTTAGAGGTTTGCTTTCGAGCGAGGTCTCTTTGGTTGAAAACCATGCCGCGATATACCGAGTGCGTTTACGTCGCTACCAGAAAAATCCCAGTCAGCGCCACGATTAAGCACGGGCCGAAATCTTTGTTGTAAACAGCAGGATGGCTATGCATATCAAAGCGGCTGAAGAGCACTCTCCTTTACGGCGAGCTGAGCCACTGCCTTGGGCAGCTCGCTGGCGTGATGGATGACGATGGCACCATTGGGTGTCTCCTCTTCTTTGGGAAAGCGATTGAGGTGAATCACCTGCATGCCAGCGGCCAATCCGGCGACAACGCCGACGGTGGCATCGTCGATCACTATGCAGCGCTCGGGTGCTTGGCCCATGGCCTCGGCCGCCTGTAGGTAGAGTCTCGGATCGGGCTTCCACACACCCAAAGTATAGGCGCTGAAGAGGTTGTTGCCGAAGTGCCGTGCCAGGCCAGCACTTTCCATGGCGCAGCGAATCTTTCGATCCGGCCCGTTGGAAACAACCGCTTTGGGGTGGGCGGCAAGAATCTCTAGCCCGGATTTCTCACAGGGTATA
>NZ_JACCGK010000035.1 GCF_013416325.1 Vreelandella sedimenti | reverse complement strand
GGCGCGAATGGCATTGGCTAGCTCAAAACGGGACGGCATGGGGGTGCTCCTCGCCTGAAAACAGAAATTATAAAGGCGCTATTGTCGCTGACTTCCCATGTTGCGGCAAATGTAGCGGCAAATTCTGGGGATCACGTTCTGGGAAGCATCGCCGACAGCGTGTAGACTCTGCCTCCCGAAGTGATGGAGAACGTCATCATTTCGCTAATACGGGCAGGGGACACCTGCCATGATTTCCTGCTGATGCTGTGGAATTCCTACAGCCGTCATACAGAGGGTAGAGTGCGCGATGAGCGAATATTCCCTGTTTACCTCCGAGTCCGTCTCCGAAGGTCATCCCGATAAGATTGCCGATCAGATCTCTGATGCAGTGCTAGATGCCATTATCGCCCGCGATAAACAGGCTCGTGTGGCCTGTGAAACCATGGTGAAAACCGGGGTGGCGATCATTGCCGGCGAAATTACTACCTCCGCCTGGGTCGATTTAGAAACCCTCGTGCGCGATGTGATTATCAGCATTGGCTATAACTCGTCTGATGTCGGCTTTGACGGCGCTACCTGCGGCGTGGTTAACCTGATTGGCAAGCAGAGTGTCGACATCGCCCAGGGTGTTGACCGCAGCAAGCCGGAAGATCAGGGCGCTGGCGACCAGGGTTTGATGTTTGGCTACGCGACCAACGAAACCGACTCTTTTATGCCGGCACCGATCCATTACTCTCACCGGTTGGTCGAGCGTCAGGCCGAACTGCGTAAAAATGGCCTGTTGCCGTGGCTGCGCCCGGATGCCAAGAGCCAGGTTACCTTCCGCTATAACGCCGAAGGCCAGCCCTGCGGTGTCGATGCCATCGTTCTCTCTACCCAACACGACCCAGATATTGATCAGGAAGACCTGCGCAAAATGATCAAGCGTGAGGTCATTGAGCAAGTCATCCCCGCCGAGTGGTTGGATGACAGCACCCAATACCATATCAACCCGACCGGCAAATTTGTGATTGGTGGCCCGGTAGGCGATTGTGGGCTGACCGGACGCAAAATCATCGTCGATACCTACGGCGGCATGGCACGCCACGGTGGTGGTGCGTTCTCGGGCAAAGACCCCTCTAAAGTGGATCGCAGCGCTGCCTATGCGGGCCGCTATGTGGCCAAGAACGTGGTGGCCTCAGGCCTGGCTGACAAGTGTGAGATTCAGGTCTCCTACGCGATTGGCGTTGCCGAGCCGACGTCGGTCTCCATCGATACCTTCGGCACCGGTAAAATTGACGATGCCAAGATCGTGGCACTGGTTCGCGAGCACTTTGACCTGCGTCCCTACGCGATCACCAAAATGCTTGATCTGCTGCACCCGATGTATCAGCTCACCGCCGCTTACGGCCACTTTGGTCGGGCACCGTTCGAGCACAGCTACACCTGGAGCGACGATAAAGGCCAAGCGCATACCGAGACCTTTACTGCCTTCCCGTGGGAAAAGATTGATAAGGCCGATGCACTGCGTAAGGCTGCCGGTTTGTAAGAGATTCGCTACACTGTTTGTAAGAAATGGATTAAATCGCCCCTTTGGCTTCTGCCGGGGGCTTTTTTTATGCGCTATTTCAAAGCCCTGCGCTAGGCTAAGCCTAAAGGCTGATGTGTTAACGCGGGGGGAAGTAATGTTGTTGAGTGTGCGAACTTGGCTACTGGGCGGCCTGATCTGGCTTGTCACTTTTTCCGCACAGGCTGCCGAATGCCCCGATTGGCCGGAGGAGCGCTTAAGCCGCGAAAGCAAGGCGCTGGCCGAGCAGGTCCACCGCTGGGACACTGCCTACCATGACGAGGGCGTCGCGCTGATCGATGACGCCCTTTACGACCAAGCGGTAGAGCGCCTAGCCGCTTGGCAGCGTTGCCTGGGCACTGTACCTGACCATCGCCCGCTTACGCGCGTTACACGCAGCAGCGGCACTCTTGAGCACCCGGCGGCGCAGCGTGGGCTTGATAAAGCCGATGACGATGGCGTCAGACGTTTTACCAGCCGCCGCGAAGACCTGTGGATCCAGCCCAAAGTGGACGGCGTGGCGATTACGTTGCGCTATGAAAATGGCGAACTGGTCGAAGCTGTTAGCCGTGGCGATGGCGAGCGGGGCCAGGATTGGACGGCCCGTGCCCGACAGCTCCCTGCCATTCCCAATACGCTATCCGAGCCTATTTCTGGAGTACTCCAAGGCGAGCTGTATTGGCGGTTAACCCAACACGTGCAGTCGCGTTCACCCGCATCGGGTGCCCGGGGAGCCGTGGCAGGAGCAATGGCGCAATCCTCCCCCACAGTAGCCACCCTTGAGCGTATTGGCCTGTTTCTCTGGGGTTGGCCCGATGGCCCTACCGCAATGCAAGAGCGTTTAGCACGGCTAAGTGAACTGGGCTTTGATAGCGCTGACTACACTTATCCGCTGGATGACCGCCGTGATGCTGCCTACTGGCGCGATAGCTGGTTTAACGGGCCATTGCCGTTTGCCACCGACGGGGTGGTGATTAAGCAAGCTGAGCGACCCGGTGTACGCCGCTGGTCATCATCACCACCTGAATGGGCCATTGCCTGGAAATACCCCGCCCAGCAGGCGCTAGCGGAAGTGCGCGGCATTGAGTTTCGCGTTGGGCGCACCGGCCGGGTGACGCCGCTGGTGTGGCTTAATCCGGTGCTGCTGGAGGGGCGACGCATTAGCCGTGTTTCGTTAGGCTCGCTGGAACGCTGGGAATCACTAGATGTACGTCCCGGTGACCAAGTAGCGATTTCGCTAGCGGGATTAACGATTCCCCAGTTAAGCGAGGTGGTGTGGCACACTCAGGAGCGCTCGCCGCTGACGCCGCCATCTCCCCAGCGCTACCACCTGCTAAGCTGCTTTGAATTAACGGCTGACTGTGAAAACCAATTACTGGCGCGGCTTAGCTATCTTGGCGAGCAGCTTGGTATGCAGGGTCTTGGTGAAGGTACATGGCAAGCGCTAATGGATGCGGGCGCAGTCACGCATTTACTGGACTGGCTGGATGTCGAACCGCGCCAACTGCAACAGGCCTACGGCATTGGTGAGACCACCGCTGACGCGTTGCTGGAACAGTTTCAAGTCGCCCAGGGTAAGCCGTTTGCGACTTGGTTAAGCGCGCTGGGGGCGCCCCCGGGAAGCGAGTCGGTTCGCGGCGGGGATTGGGATGAGTTATCGGGCTATCGGCGCGAACAGTGGCAAGCCGTTCCCGGCATTGGCCCGGTTCGTGCTGACGCGCTGATAGCATTTTTTAGCCATCCCGAGATACAGCACATGGCTCGACAGCTTAATGAAGCGGGTGTGGCTGGTTTTTAGCCCAGTCCTGTGAGACGCAGCATCAAACTCAGATAAAGCGGAATCAGCAGCGGCGCGAGCAGTGTCGTCACCAGCACCGCTAACGCGCCTTTTTGCGGCTGAATGCCCAGCTCCATGGCCACCACCACTACGTTGGAAGCCATGGGTACCACGCCTATCAACAGCAGTGCCATGGCCAGTTCCGTGGAAAGAGGCGCCACCCACTGTAGTATTAAAGCGGCCCCCAACATGACGAGCGGCCAGAGCAGGTAGCGAAGACCCAGGCAGGTGGCTACAAAGCGTGAATCCCAGGCGGCAAGCGTGACTTGGCTAAGCGTCATGCCAATAATCATCATGCCCAGCAGCGTGTAGGTGGCGGGGAAGACTTGCAGCGAATTCATTACTGCAGCGGGTATGGTTATTTCAAGGGCGCTAAGCAGTAACGCGAATAGGAACGCATAGATAAGCGGTAAGCGAGAAATTTTGATCAGACTCTCACGTACGGAAAAACGTCCGCGTGCGCTAAGGTAAAAGCCTACGGTGAATTCGTAAATATTAATCCCCAGCATACAGAACAGGTAAAGAGTAACGCCTTCAGGGGGGAGCAAAATCAGCGCAATCGGTAGGCCAAAATAGCCGGTATTACCCGTTCCTGAGGAGAACGCCAGCAGAGCAGCCTCCTGTTCACCAAAACGGTGGCGAGTAATACGCTGTACCACCAGTGCCATCAAGCTTGCCAGAATGAACAGCGCTAATGTGAGTAAGAGGTAGTCAGGTGTTGGGCCGCCGTTCATCAGTGCGCGAAAAATCGTAAAAGGCGCTATCAAGTAAACCAGCAGCGTCGCAATTGGGCGAGGATCTAGCTTGAGTCGTTGGGCGGCGAGCCAGCCTAGCCCCACGTAGCTGAGTAGCATGAGTAACGGCCCAACGAGCGCCCCAGGTGCAAGATCCATTTATCCTCCCGTCGTATGTGGTGGCTCGCTAACATGAGCCGAATTAAAGGCCAAGCGTGGAATCTTTCATTAGCCCCAGCGCGCAGGAACAGCGAGAATACCTCAAAATATCATCACTTTTGATCACTAATAAGGAAACCCCATGAGCAGCCATGAGCATCCGCTAGGTATCAGCTTTGAATTCTTTCCGCCCAATACCGATGCTGGGCGCGACAAGCTGATCCACGTTCGCGATGAACTGGCCGCCCGAAAACCACGGTTTTTCTCAGTTACTTACGGTGCTGGTGGGTCTACCCAAGCGCGTACCCGTGAGGTGGTGCGTGCAGTCAGCGAGAGCGGTATCACTACCGCCCCGCATCTCTCCTGCATTGGCAGTGAAAAAGCTCAGTTGCGTGACTTGCTGGCGCAGTACCGCGAGGAAGGGGTCGAGAGCCTCGTCGCGTTGCGTGGTGATATGCCCTCAGGTATGGGAAGCATTGGTGAGCTACGTTATGCCAACGAACTGGTTGAGTTTATTCGCACGGAGACGGGCGACCATTTCGACATCGCAGTGGCTGCTTACCCTGAATCTCATCCACAGGCGCCTAATCTTGATAAGGATGTGGAAAACTTTGCGCGTAAAATGAAGGCTGGCGCCAATATGGCCATTACCCAGTACTTCTTCACCGCTGACGCCTATTTCAACTTCGTTGATAAAGCCCGTGCGTTGGGCGTCAAGCAGCCGATTATTCCCGGTATCATGCCGATTACCAACTACACCAA
Organism: Vreelandella sedimenti; assembly: GCF_013416325.1. Lineage (GTDB taxonomy): Bacteria > Pseudomonadota > Gammaproteobacteria > Pseudomonadales > Halomonadaceae > Vreelandella > Vreelandella sedimenti. The sequence goes on along the minus strand of NZ_JACCGK010000035.1, from coordinate 14,784 downwards.
GCTGGCGCGTTTCTCTGACGCCTGCGGTGCCGAGATCCCACGCTGGATTCGCAAGCAGTTGGAGTCCTATGGCGACGACAGTGAAGCGATTGCCGCCTTTGGCACCGATGTGGTGAGTCGTCTTTGCCAGCGATTGCTAGATGGCGGCGCGCCAGGCCTGCACTTCTACACGCTTAACCAAGCGGCGCCGGTGCTGAAAATCGTCGATAACCTGGCTGGCTAACCAAGCCACTTTATTTGCTTACCTTGCGCCCATTAAAAACCCTGCTCAACAATGGTTGAGCAGGGTTTTTTTACGCTTAGCGTTTAGCGGCTTAAACCAATCAGCCAGCTTGCGCCGTTTTGCTACCACCGCCGTTCACCTTACGCTGCATCATGAATAGCACGATACCAATCGCAAGGCCAGCAATGTCGGTATAGATACCGCCGTAGATTAAAAACAGCGCGCCTACCAGCATGACGACACGCTGCACTAGGTTAACGGGGCCAAAGAACCATTTCTGTACCATGCCTGAAAGCAGCACAATGCCCAGCGTCGCGGTTAACCCAACGCGCAGAATCTGCATCGGTGAGCCTTCCATCAGCATGGCCGGGCTGTAGAAGAACATAAACGGCACAATAAACGCGGCCAAGCCAATCTTGAACGAGGCCACCGAGGTGCCCATGGGGTTGTCGCCGGAGATACCGGCCGCGGCATAGGAGGCCAAGGCAACAGGGGGGGTAATCGCGGAGACGACCGCAAAATAGAACACAAAGAAGTGAGCAATCAGCGGCTCAATGCCGATATTGATCAAGCCGGGAGCGACCACGGAAGCGGCCACCGCATAGGCAGCAGTAGTAGGCATACCCATGCCGAGTAGAATACTGATCAGCATGGCGAACACTAGTGCCAGCAGTTGGCTCACGCCCGCTAAGCCAAGTAGCAGTGACGAGAAACGCGCGCCCACACCGGTCAGCGAGATAACCCCGACGATTAAGCCCGCGCAGGCGCACACGGCGATAATCTGAATCGACATAGTGCCCGCTATTTGCAGCGCTTTAAGAATCGCCCGAAATCCCATTTTATTGGGTGATAGCCAGCTAACCACCGCGGCTGACGCGGTTGCCAAGGTGCCCGCGCGGATCACCGAGTAGCCCATAAACAGGGCGACAATCAGGATAATAATCGGCGCGAACAGGTAGACCTGTTTTACCAACTTCGAGAACAGCGGGATCTCATCTTTGCGCATGCCACGCATGCCTTTACGGGCGGCTTCAAAGTCGACCATAAAGTAGATAGAGGCAAAATACAGAATCGCCGGAATGACCGCTGCAAGAGCAATTTCGGTATAGGGAATACCGGTCACTTCGGCCATGATGAATGCGCCCGCGCCCATAATCGGCGGCATGATTTGCCCACCGGTTGAGGCGGCTGCCTCAATCGCGCCCGCGCTACGTGCTGGATAGCCGACTTTCTTCATCAGGGGAATGGTCAATGAGCCGGTGGAAACCACGTTACCTGCCGAAGTGCCGTTAATCATACCCATCAATCCAGAGGCAAAAATGGCCACCTTGGCAGGGCCACCACGGGCACGGCCAGCTGCGGCAAAGGCAAAGTTAACGAAGTAGTCGCCGACTTTAGAAGCCTGTAGGAAGGCAGCAAAAATAATGAACAGAATAATATAGGTCGACGACACGGCGGTGGTGGGGCCGAGAATCCCTGCGTCGGTATACACTTGGCTAAAGAAACGCTGTAGTGACAGCCCCGGGTAGCCTAAAAAGCCTGGCAGATAAGGGCCAGCGAATACGTAAGTTAGGAAAACCGCAGAAATAACCACCAGGGCCAGGCCTGCAACTCGGCGAGTGAGCTCCAGAATCAGTAGTGAGCCCGCAATCGCTGCCCAGGAAATGCCTGACGGTGCGAAAGAGGTACCCGTCGACATGCGGATATTGGTGTTGTAAGCCACTAGCAAATAGCCAGCGCTTGCCAGCGCGCAGACCATCAGTACCAAGTCTGCAGGATTGAAGCGATGCCGTGCCTGACGATAAAACCATGACAACACAATGGCGCCCGCCGTCGTTGCCATTAGCGGATAGCCGTAGTGCCAGTTTTCAATGCTCGGGTCGATGCGCATGGCACCGCCGCTGAGCGTTTGATACATTAACAGAACTTGCGCCAGAGTATAGGCGGCAGGAATCAGTAACGCGTAGCTAAGCCATTTGATCCAGGCACCTGACGTCTGGTGATTGTCGTCGGCAAAACGGGCACCGGAAAAGAGCCCGTAACCGAGAATAAGTGCACCGGCAATATGCACGATACGAAACGACCAGGTTTCCATCGGATACACGTTGAGTGAAATCAGATGGAAACTTGAGTAAGCGATCGCTAATGCCGCAAACAGTAGGAACTGCCAGCCCGTAAACAGGCGGCGATTGGGTTCAACAACGTCTTCATCGACACCATCGGCAATGGACTCTGGTATCACTGACGCCGCGTGGGCATCATCCTTGAGATCATTGGGTTCTTGGTCGGTTTTGTGACTCATTAGAGTTCACCCTCACAGCAAAAGCAGACAAAGGGGTAGCAGCAGCGAAAGCTGCCCCGCCCGGCTGGGCCGGAAACGGGGCAGTCAGAACGGTAAACGTTGCTTAGTTGATCATGTCTTCAGCAATTTCATAGCCGTTCTCTTCGTACCAGCGTGCAGCGCCGGGGTGAAACGGCAGCACGGTGTTGTGCTTGATGTTTTCTGGAATGGTGGTTTCAGCGCTGCGGTGCACAGAGCGCATGCGGTCGTTGTTTTCCATGGTCGCCTTGGTGACTTCATAAACGAAATCTTCCGGCAGATCGCAGCCTGCGATAGCGAAGTTCCACATGGAGACAGCGCGGGCATCTTCTTCCAGCGTCGTATAGGTGTTGGCCGGAATCATAAACTCAGCTACGGGGAAGTTTTCCAGCACCGTGGCCAGCTCTTCTTCGTTAAACTCAATAATGTTGACGTCAGTTTGTACTTCTAACTGGCTAACGGCGGGAATCGGAATGCCGGCAGCGAAGGCGACGACGTCAAGCAGACCATCCTGCAGTTGACCGCCCAAGTCTGACCAGCCGCCGTTGCGACGCTCAAAGTTAACGCCCAGGGTTTCTAGAATCGCTGGGAAGTAGGTGTCAGAGGTTGAGGCAGCCGGGCCAAAACCGATGCGCGCGCCATCAGGAATGTCGGAAATTGACTCAATACCGCTGTCAGAAAGCGCGGTAATGGAGAACGGCGTTTCATACATAGGGAACATGGCGCATACATTGTCCATTGCCATACCAGGTGCCAGCGGGCTTTCACCTTTAACGGCATCAGAAGCAGGGCCCATGGTGGTTAAGCCAAATGCCATATCGCCAGTGTGTACCAGTGCCAGGTTTTGAGTCGGGCCACCGGTGACTTCACCACCGCCAGATACACCCAGCTCATCAGCGATAAAGTTGGCCCAGCCTGAACCGTAGACGAAGTAAGTGCCGCCTTGGCTAGCGGTACCCACGGTAAAGTTATCGGGCCAATCGGAGCGGTCTGCTTGTGCTTGGGCACTGCTGGCAGCGGCTACAAGCAGAGCGCTGCTGGCGAGAAGAGTGAACGTTTTAGGCATATGTTTGCGCATGGCGAAAATTCCTAGCTGTTATTGGGGTTATATACTGACAGCGTCGATTAATGCGGCCAGTCGATACTGCGTTAAGCAGGGTATCCAAGGTATATAACAGCGATAGTTGTGCCATTTAAATATTATGATTTTAAAATCATATGCTTGCGTATTTTTTATTCAACTTTGGTGGAAAGCGTTTTTTGTCATAGTGTCCGATTGTTCGCACGACGATGGTTATTTAGTGTGCGGATAACCGCACATAAATGGTGTTACCTATACGCTATCGGCTTGTGGGGCGGTAAGGAAAGAATGAGCACGCCATCCTTGGCGGGGAGGGGGTTAACGCGAAGATTTACCTGGATCCAAAATACGTACGGGTTGCACATCCTGCTGCTTCTGATCATCACGTACCTGGTTGACCCGGGTGGTCATTTCGGTAAGCGCGTCCTCTTCGATGGGCAGTTGCTCGAAGAAATCGCAACTGACACATTCTCGGTAGCGAATACCGTTTTGCTCCCAGGCACGGATCCGATCCATCTCTGCGCAGCGCGGGCAAGTAACACCGGCGATAAAGCGTTTCACACTAGACATCATTAGACTCCAAGAGCGCGCCCTCTAAGTGGAGGGCGCGCATAGGCTTTGCAGATTTAAGCAGCACGAATGCCGCTATGGCGCAGTAGCGGTTCGACGCTCGGCTCTCGGCCTCGAAAGGCGACAAACAGGTCAGCTGCATCGCGGGCGCCGCCCTGCTCCAGGATTTCGCGACGAAAGCGCTGGCCCGTGTCAGGATCGAAAATACCGGCCTCTTCAAAGGCGCTCCAGGCGTCCGCCGAGAGCACTTCAGCCCACTTGTAGCTGTAGTAACCAGCCGCATAGCCACCGGCAAACACGTGGCCAAAACTATTTTGGAAGCGGTTGAATGGCACTTTCGGCAGCACAGACACTGCTTCGCGCACCTCATCTAACAAGGCTTGCACATCGCTGGCGCTGGGGGCGCTAAGTTCATGGTGCAGACGCAGATCAAACAGCGAGAACTCGATTTGGCGCATCATACCCATGGCTGACTGGAAATTCTTAGCTGCCTGCAGGCGCTCAAGCAGCTCTGCTGGCAGCGGTTCGCCACTATCCGCGTGTTTGGCGAGTAGGTCTAAGCCTTCACGCTCCCAACAGTAGTTTTCCATAAACTGGCTGGGCAGCTCGACGGCATCCCAAGCGACGCCGTTAATGCCGGAAATGTCGGCGATCTGCTGCTGGGTCAGCATATGGTGGAGGCCGTGGCCAAACTCATGGAACAGCGTGGTGACTTCGTCGTGGGTGAGCAGTGCCGGGCGGCCGTTTACCGGGGCGGTAAAGTTGCAGGTCAGGAAGGCGACGGGCAGTTGCAGACCCTGTTCGGTTTGACGACGCACCCGGCAGTCGGCCATCCAGGCACCGCCACGCTTACCTTCGCGGGCGTAGAGATCCAGATAGAAACCGGCAATGGGTTGGCTGTTTTCGGTGATGCGGAAATAGCGCACGTCATCATGATAGCGGGGTGCCTGGGTATCTTCTTCAAAGCGCACGCCGTACAGGCGTTCCACTACCTGAAACAAGCCATCGACTACCTGGGGAGCTGGAAAATAGGGGCGTAACTGTTCCTGGGAGATCGAATGGCGCGCTTCGCGTAGTTTTTCGCTGGCATAGGCAACATCCCACGGTTCCAGCGTCTCTAGGCCGAGTTCTTCTCGGGCATAGGCAGTGAGTTCTGCAAACTCCTCCTTCGCCTGAGGCAACGCCCGGCGGGCTAAGTCGTTGAGAAAATCGAGTACCTGCTCAGGAGATTCTGCCATTTTGGTAGTGAGAGAGTAATCGGCATAGGTGGCAAAACCGAGCAGTTGGGCCATTTCATTGCGCAGCGTCAGGATCTCTTCCATGATCGCCGCGTTATCGAATTTGCCCGCATCTGGGCCTTCATCAGACGCACGGGTAACAAAAGCGGTGTAGACCTCCCGGCGCAGCTCGCGGTTATCGGCATAGCTAACCACCGGGAAGAAGCTGGGGAAATCCAGGGTAATACGGTAGCCCGCAACGCCTTTCGCCTCGGCGGTAGCTTTTAAGGTGTCGAGAGCACTCTCCGGCACCCCCGCTAACGTCTCTTGACTATCGATGTCCTTGTGCCATACCTGGGTAGCATCCAGCACGTTATTGGAGAACTGATTTGACAGCAGCGAGAGTCGCGACTGAATCTCGCCGTAGCGGGCTTTCTGGTCAGCAGGAAGATCAACACCGGCAAGGCGGAAATCGCGTAGGGCGTTCTCCACGGTGCGCCGCTGTGCGGCATCCAGGTGTGCCCAGGCCGGGCCGTCTTTCAATGCTTGCCAGCCATGAAACAACCCTTCGTGCTGGCCTACCCAGGTGCCGAAGTCGGAGAGCTTCCCAAGGCATGTCTGATACGCTTCGCGCATTTCCGGCGAGTTCATGGTGCCATTGAGGTGCGAAACCGGTGACCATGCCTTGGTGAGCCGATCATTCACTGCTTCAAGGGGCGCTGCAAACGTGTCCCAGGTAGGCGGGGTAGCGGCTGCCTGCTCGGCGAGGCGATCAATGGCCTCTCGGCTTTCGCTTAGCAGCGCCTCCACGGCAGGCTCCACGTGCTCGGCGCGAATCTCAGCAAAGGGGGGCAGCGCGTGCGTTTCAAGCAGCGGATTGGCGGACATGGGCACCTCGATTGGCATCGTTTTAAAAACCGTTAGTGAGCGCAAAACGCGCAATAATAATGACACAGTGCGGGCGGTGGTGCTGTGTTTCAATGTTAGCTTCAACAACTATGTTTAATGCCAGGGTTTGGCCTGCACGCAAGCGCCTGCTAGTCTTGCCGCCTTTTAATGCCACCAATGGCAGGAGCATGTGATGAGCGAAACGCTGGAGCGCTGGGGGTCTAAGCGGGCCTTTATCTTGGCGGTAACAGGTGCTGCGGTAGGGTTAGGCAACATCTGGCGCTTCCCTTACGTGGCCGGAGAGAACGGCGGTGCGGCGTTTTTACTGATTTATGTGGCGTTTGTGCTGCTGCTGGGTATTCCGGTGATGATGGCGGAGATACTGATTGGCCGTGCTGGGCGGCGTGGGCCGATGCAAGCCTTGAGTGCCTTGGCGGCCGAGGCGGGGGCTTCACCTCGCTGGCGCTGGTTGGGGCTATTCGGGGCGTTCACTGTATTCTGCATTTTATCTTTCTACTCGGTGGTGTCCGGCTGGTCGATTGAGTTTTTGGTGGCCTCTGTTAACGGCAATTTCAATGGCGCGAGCGGCGCTGAGATTGGCGCTGGTTTTGAAGCCTTCTTGGCCAACCCAGGGCTGTTGATCTTCAATCACTCGCTGTTTCTGTTTATGACCATGACCGTTGTGGCGGCGGGTGTTGCCAAAGGGTTAGAGCGACTCAATAACTTGCTGATGCCGCTGCTGTATCTGTTGTTGCTGCTATTAGCGGGCTATGCCGCGACGACTGATGGCTTTGCCCCCGCCTTGGCGTGGCTGTTTTTACCCTCTTTCGAGGCGCTAACCCCGGCGGTGGTGGTCCATGCCATGGGGCACGCGTTCTTTACTCTGGCGGTGGGCGCCTGTGCTTTGATGGCGTATGGTGCTTATATGCCGGAAGAGCAAAGCCTGCCTAAAGCCGCTGTGGCAGTCGCCGTACTCGATATTAGCGTGGCGTTACTGGCGGGGATCGCTATTTTCTCGGTGGTGTTTGCTCAAGGCATGGATCCCACTGATGGCCCAGGGTTAATGTTTGTCACCCTGCCCATTGCGTTTTCTGAGCTGCCCTGGGGCTCTGTATGGCTGAGCGTGTTCTTCTTACTGCTGCTACTGGCCACCTGGACATCGGCCATTAACCTCGCGGAGCCGATGGTCGCAACGCTTCAGGGCTTGGGGCTGCGTCGCAGTATCTCCACTGCCATTGTGGCGCTCAGCGTCTGGTTGATCGGGCTGTTATCGGCCTTCTCTTTTTCAACTCTGGCGGAATTTCGGCCGCTATTTGGACGCAATGTCTTCGAGCTTGTCAGCAGTATACCGCCGGACGTTTTCCTGCCTTTGGGCGGCCTATTGATAGCCGTTTTTGCGGCTTGGGTAATGCCTCGCGATAGAGTGGTGAGCGCGTTAGGCATTGGTGAAAGTGGCTACCTGGTGTGGCGTAATATCATTCGCTGGGTATCGATTCCGCTGACCTTTATTGTTCTGCTGGCCGGGTTGCTATAGTGAGGTAATTGAATTCTCTAAGCTATCCAACAACCCTAGGAGCGAGTGATGAGTAGTGCATTAAGGCCCTATCAAGGTATGGAACCCCAATTGGGTGAGCGCGTTTATATTGATCCGGCCAGTGTAGTCATTGGTGATGTGGTGATGGGCGACGACTGCTCTGTCTGGCCGATGACGGTTATCCGTGGCGATATGCACCGTATTCGTATCGGTGCACGTACCAGCGTGCAGGACGGCAGCGTGCTACATATTACCCACGCCAGTGATTTTAGTCCGGAGGGGTTTCCGCTCACCATTGGCGATGATGTGACCATCGGCCATAAAGCGATACTGCATGGCTGTACCTTGGGAAGTCGGATCCTGGTAGGGATGGGCGCGATTGTAATGGATGGCGCGGTCGTTGAGGACGAGGTGATTATTGCCGCGGGCGCCGTGGTAACACCGGGTAAGCATTTGAAAAGTGGCTATGTGTATGCCGGTAATCCGGCTAAAGCGCTGCGCCCACTCAAAGATAAAGAGCGTGCCTTCTTCCCTTACACTGCAGGCAACTACGTTAAATTAAAAGATCGCTTTCTGGCTGAATCCTCCCTTTAGGTGCCTTAGCTAAATCAACCCTAAGCGGTTGGCCTAGCAACCTTTTTTCTTTATTAGCCATGTCGCGGACGGCAAAAGTCTGTTAATTTATACAGTTTTATGTTTTGCAGACTTTGGGATGCCGCGTCATGGCTAATTTTCGCACGCATATTACGGTGGCAGCGGCGGGCGGCATGCTGGTAGCTTACGCAGGCTGGAAAGGCCAATGGTGGCCGCCCTCCCAGGCGGCGGTGATGATTGCGCTGGTCACGTTCGGGGGGATTTTGCCCGATATCGATGCTGATCGATCCCATTCTATCCGCTTGATATTCAATCTTCTTTCGGTGCCCGCTTTGGTGTTGGGCGTCCTGTTGCTGCAGCCATGGTTGACGCCGGGAGCGTTGTTGATTGCCTGCGGTGGGATCTATTTTAGCGTGCGCTATTTGGCGGGGGTGCTGTTCTCGCGCTTTACCGTACACCGTGGTATTTGGCACTCGCTGCTAGCGGGTGGGCTATGTAGTCTGCTCACCGCTGCGCTAAGTTTTAATTTACTCAACCAGCCAGCGTGGCTGGCTTGGTCTCACGGTGCTGCCACCTTGGTAGGGTTTTTGATCCACTTGAGTTTGGATGAGATATACAGCGTTGACCTTGAAGGCGCGCGGCTTAAGCGCTCGTTTGGAACGGCGCTTAAGCTAGGCGATAGCCGTCGGCCAATGTCCAATCTGCTAATGCTGATTGCGACCCTGACCTTGGTGCCTTGGGCGCCGCCCTGGTCGGTGCTGGGCGAGTTGTTGCATCAAGGCTCGCTGCTGTGGCGATAGTCGTCGGCATTGAGGCCGTGCTTTTTAAGTTTGTCGTAAAAGGTTTTGCGCGGAATGCCCAAGTGGTGACAAACATCGGTTACCCGTCCATGGTAGCGCGACAGAGATTGGCTGATCAGGCTCTTTTCAAACAGTTCTACCTGGCGCGGCAAAGTAGGCTCTTCGGTGTCGGCGTTGACCCCTTCCAACAGCGCATCTAGGCGATAATCAAAGGCGGCGCCCAGTAGCACGTAACGCTCGGCAAGGTTCCGCAGCTCGCGCACGTTGCCGGGCCAATCATGGGCCAGCAGGGCGGCAATGGCGGGGCTGTCGAGGGTCGGTGCTTCTAGCCCACTGCGGTTGGCAGCGACCACGGCAAAGTGCTGGAACAGCAAGGGGATATCCTCACGCCGTTCGCGAAGCGCAGGCAGCGGCAGGGTGACAACGTTTAGCCGGTAGTAAAGGTCTTCGCGAAAACTCCCCTCTTCGGAGGCGGCTTTGAGATCCACCTTGGTGGCCGCAATCACCCGAATATTGAGCGGAACTGTTTCATTGGCGCCTAACCGCTCGACGCTGCGTTCCTGCAGTACCCTCAGCAACTTGACTTGCAGCGCCATGGGCATCGATTCAATTTCATCTAAAAACACTGTGCCGCCATTAGCGTGTTCAAACTTGCCGATTCGCCGCTCTACTGCACCCGTGAAAGCGCCTTTTTCATGGCCAAACAGCTCGGACTCAATGGTGTTTTCGGGCACCGCGCCGCAGTTGATCGCCATAAAGGGGCTGTTGCGCCGGCCGCTGCGTTCATGAATTGCACGGGCCACGAGGTCTTTACCGGTACCTGTTTCACCGAATAGCAGGACGTCGGCTTCTACTTGGCTGATACGCTGAATCATCGCCGCGAGCCGGGATATGATGGGCGTGCGCCCAACGAGTCGCGGCCCCAGCGCGGCTTGTTGCACTTCAAGCTCGGCTTTAAGACGGTGGTTTTCCAAGCTGAGCTGGCGCTTCTCTATGCCTCGGCGTACTACGTCCAGCAACTGATCACCGGCAAACGGCTTCTCAAGAAAATCCCATGCCCCTGCGCGCATGGCTTCTACGGCCGTGGAAATGTCGCCGTGACCGGTGATTAAAATAATCGGCAGAGTGGCGTCGCGACTGTGTAACTCATGGAGTAGTGCCATACCATCCATTCCCGGCATGCGGATATCACTGACAATGACACCTGGGAAGTCCGGTGTTAATGCTGCCAGGGCTTGTTCCGCTGATTCGAAGCAGTAGGGCGTGTAGCCTGCAAGCTCGAGGGTTTGGCTGGCGGTGATCCGCAGATGCGGTTCGTCGTCGATCACCATGACCGGCAGCGTCGACGGCTCATGCATAAGAGGAGTTCTCCTGGGGGTGAGTTAACGGTGAGTGGGGCAGGGTGATAGTGAAGCAAACGCCGCCTTCGGGTTGATTAGTCGCCTGCAGCTTGCCGCCTAAATCGTCCATGATACGAGACGAGATCGAGAGTCCTAGGCCTAAACCACTCCCTGGCGCTTTGGTGGTAAAAAAGGGTTCAAAAATATGCCCTAAGTGCTCCTCGGGAATGCCAGGGCCATTATCGGTAACGCTAATAATGACCTGCTGCTGGTGTATTTGGGCACCCAAAGTAAGTTGTGGCGCAGGTACGCCTTTCATGGCCTGCAGCGCATTACCGATTAAATTGACCAACACTTGTTCCAGACGCACTAGGTCTCCTTGCACCCATAGTGTTTCATTGGGCCACTTCTGGGTAATGGAGATGTTGCCTTCGCGCAGGCGGCTTTGAAACAGGCGAAGAGCGTAGTCGATACAGGCTTGTACCGAAATCGCCTCCTGACGCTCGCTGCTCTTTCGTGAAAACTGGCGCAGCTGAGCGCTGATATCCGCCATACGTTCGGTCAGTTCAACAATTTGTTCAAGATTGGCATCCGCTTTTTCGTGGCGTGCTAATGCCATAAAGCGGCGGGCGTTTTCCGCATAAGCGCGAATAGCCGCCAGCGGTTGATTAAGCTCATGGTTGATGCCCGCGGCGAGCTGCCCCAACACAGCGAGTTTGGCGGCTTGAATGAGCTCGTCTTGGGTCTGGCGTAAATTGGCCTCTGCACGGCGGCGCACTTCAATTTCATCCGATAGGCGTTGGTTGCTGGCCACCAGGTCACGGGTGCGGCGCTCTACGCTTACCTCAAGTTCGTCACGCACGCGTGCCAAGGTGTTGCGCTCGCGCTCGGCAAACGCTTCGCGTTCACGGCGCAGCCGTAGGCGCTGCCAGCCAATGCCTGCGCCGAGAGTGACCACGCCGTAGAGGCCGCCTGCCATGAGGGCAGCAATCCACTGAGCGCTCATCACCGGTGTTAGCGGCTTTAAAATATGCATTTGCCAGCCAAATTCAGGGACATGTCGGGTCAAACTAAGATAGTCGCTACTGCTCAATGGGCCTTGGGAGAAACTGACCAACTGGCTTCCCTGTCGGTAAGGTGCATTGATTTCAATACCCGAGGGTGACAATGGCTCCATGGCATAGCGGCGCGTTTCTCTTAGGGCTTGGCGCTGCTCTTCGGTAAGTGGATAGAGCGCGTTCATGCGTAGCTCGGGGTGGCTGGCCATGAAAATGATGTCGTCACTATCAGTGACAAATAGCTCGGCATCCTGCTCTGCCCAGCTCTCTTCAACATCATCTAACAGTACTTTAACCACTAGCACTCCGTCTGGCTGTGCATCGGGCGAGGTGTCGTCTAGCCATATGGGCGATGAAAAGTAGTAGCCCCGTTCAAGAGACTTGATGCCCAAACCAAAAAAGCGCCCCTGGCCTCCGGCAATGGCATCGGTGTAGTAGGAGCGGAAAGCATAGTTCTGGCCAATAAAGGTGTTAGGGCGGTGCCAATTACTGGCGGCAATCGTGTCGCCATCGCGATTGAGTAAATAGACGTCTGAAACCCCCGCTGTAAAGCGGAAACGATCCAGTAACATATTGAGCGGCATCGGGTCTTGGCTATCGGGAGAGGCCAAAAAGCGCTGCACACCTTCCCGAGTGGCAAGCATTTGCGGAAGGTAGTCGTAGCGCAGTAAATAGCCGTTTAAGTTGGCGGCAGACAGCCGCAACTCATTCTCGGCATCGTCCTGTAAGTTGGAAAGTGCTTGTTCACGCGCCAACTGGGCGGCCTGCCACATACACAACAGCAAGCCGAGTGAAATAACCAGCAGCCACAGGCGCCGCCAGCGTGGCGGCAAGGGGGTGGGCGCTTGGTTATTCATACCAGCGCTGTTCATGCTGACGTCTTACTACTGCCTTGAGCGCGGCGAAGAGCACGCTGGGCACGCGTCTCAGCCCTCGCCATCTCAAGTAGACCTTCTTCAACAAACACTAAGTGCTCATGGGCGCGAGCGCGGGCATCTTCCGCGCGACCTTCCAAGATGGCATTGAGTAGGGCGCGGTGCTGTTGCATTAGCTGGCTGCGCGAACCCTCCTTGGCGAATAAATGGGCCAAGTTATTTACAATGCTCTTCTCTAGCAGGTGAAAAATGCCGCGAATGGTATGCAGCAGTAGAACATTGTGAGCGGCTTCGGCAATCGCCAAGTGGAACGCTGCATCTAGTTTGGCTTCTTGGATAGGGTTGGCACCGGCAAAACCGCCGTCGAGTTCTTCAAAGCGCTGAATAAGCACGGACTTATCGGCGGGTGTTGAGCGTAGCGCAGCGTAGTAGGCGGATATGCCTTCCATAGCGTCGCGGAATTCAAGTAAGTCTAGGTTAAATTCGCCGTGACGAGAGAGCATCTCCAGCAATGGGTCGGTATAACCATTGCTGAGGTCATCGTTAACAAAAGTGCCGCCGCCTTGGCGGCTGGTTAGTAAGCCACGAGCGGCTAGTTTCTGAATAGCTTCCCGTAAAGAGGGGCGCGAAACACCAAACCGTTCGGCTAATTCACGTTCAGGAGGTAAGCGCTCACCTGGTTTTAGGCTGCCTTCTAGCATCATAGCTTCAAGGCGTTCAGTAATTACATCGGCCAAGCGTTGCTGGCGGAGCGGTGGGTAGCTCATATTGAATAGCTCATGTCTATTTGCAGCCGCAATTGGTAAGACCAATATTAAGATCTTTGGAGGTTGATCTCAAGCATCTGCGAAGTAGGATTTAACGCTAATAAAACGCATTAATGGCGACTTTAAACTAAAGTATAGCGGGTTAAGGTGCTAAGGAGTGTTATCTCCGTTTGACACGCTTAGGGCGGCTCACTACTGTTGGTGCTAGTTTTTTTGTCAATTGGTAAAACCAATTTTCCACTTTGGGGCGCCGGTGTATAGCGCATCCATTGTATAGGGCTATTGCACAGGGCTATCCATGATCATTTCTGCTTCCACTGATTATCGCCAAGCGGCCAAGCGTCGTATCCCCCCTTTTCTATTCCACTACGCTGACGGTGGTTCCTACGCGGAGCATACGCTGCGGCGCAATGTTGAGGATCTTGCTGGTGTCGCTTTGCGTCAGCGTGTGTTGAAGGATATGTCTTCACTATCATTGGAGACCACGCTGTTCGGCGAAGCGCTTGCTATGCCGGTCGCCTTGGCGCCGGTGGGGTTGGCAGGAATGTACGCTAGGCGTGGTGAAGTGCAAGCTGCGCGGGCAGCTGCTAATAAGGGGGTGCCGTTTACACTGTCGACAGTATCGGTGTGTCCAATCGGCGAAGTGGCCTCTGCGGTTGATCGGCCTATCTGGTTTCAGCTTTATGTGTTGAAAGATAGAGGGTTTATGAAGCATGTCCTGGAGCGAGCCAAAGCCGCTGGCATCAAGACGCTGATCTTTACCGTCGATATGCCCGTGCCAGGGGCGCGCTATCGCGATGCACATTCAGGCATGAGCGGTAAGTACGGCCCAATGCGGCGTATGCTTCAAGCAGCAGCACACCCTTTTTGGGCCTGGGACGTGGGTGTTAATGGCCGTCCCCATGACTTGGGTAACGTGTCTGATTATCGCGGTAAGCCAACGGAGTTAGAAGACTATATTGCCTGGCTAGGTGACAACTTTGATCCGGCTATCTCATGGAAGGACTTGGAGTGGATTCGTGAGCTCTGGGAGGGCCCAATGATCATCAAAGGGATTCTCGACCCCGAGGATGCTCGTGATGCGGTTCGCTTCGGCGCGGATGGTATCGTTGTTTCCAATCATGGTGGTCGTCAGCTAGACGGTGTTCCCTCTACCGCGCGTGCGCTGCCTGCTATCGCTGATGCGGTTAAGGGCGATTTGGCCATTCTGGCCGACTCCGGCGTACGCAGTGGGCTTGATGTTGTGCGCATGATCGCTATGGGTGCGGATACCGTATTGATTGGGCGTGCTTTTATCTATGCGCTTGCTACAGCCGGAGAGGCGGGCGTTTCCCATCTGCTTGAGCTGTTTGAAAAGGAGATGCGGGTTGCAATGACGCTCACTGGGGCGCGTAGCATCGCCGACCTAGGGGCTGATTCGCTGGTGCCAGACTCGCTCCGCGGTGTCTGATAGTCATTGTCAGTACTTCTATCAGCATTAGGCTTAAAAAGCCCTTGCCAACCCGGCAGCGAACCCG
>NZ_JACCGK010000034.1 GCF_013416325.1 Vreelandella sedimenti | reverse complement strand
TATACACCATAACTTATGCGGATTCACTTAGTTTAAACTATTACATATCCATTAAAGCGAGAAAGGGGAAGACGTGTCGCAGTTAAAAGAAAATCAGATATTCATCCTTGCCGCCAACTCAGCCGCCATTAAAAGCGTACATGAGAACCACCTTGAATATTATGAAGACAGAATCAGCAACCCTGCGATAAACAAACTCGTCAGCTATGTCTCCTCAACCATTAACAATGAAATCGGCGCCACATACGGCGTCTCCATTCTTCATGACCATGTCATATTCGGAACAGACCACACCCCCAAAAACGCTGGCGTGGTCTTCTTTCTAGAGGCCTCACTGGATAAAAAAACGACATTAGAAATAATACAAAAATCTCGATCGTTAGCTATTCATATCGTTCAAAAAATGCTGCCAGACGGCGATCTATTTCAAGAACAGCAAGCTGTGCCTTGGCTAGATCCAGAAAAGGTGGAGGCTTTAGACGAGCGCCAAGAGCTATTTTTAACCAAATGGGGAAATACGAAAATCCCAGATGGATTTAGCCTAATCGACGCTCCAGAGAACACTCCTCTTCTATGCGTTGATAGCGAATTTATGACACCAGAAAAACGGACTACAACATCTAGCTCCATTGACGGGGCTGGATTAGCCGATGGCTATTCAAACAGTCGGAATGAAGCATATATTCTGACAATTCAGGAGAGCTTACAAAAAACTGGGGATGTCCGTAAATTCAAAGTGGCCCACCCGGACCTCCTTACAATCATCAGTGAGGCGGCTTTTAAAAATATGCCTGTTCGATTCACAGCAACGAAAACGACAGATAACACGAGTCAAAAATCGACATATACGCTTGATACGCTGATGATAGATGACAAGCTCTTAGACACGGAAGGTTTTGAGCTTACCTAATACCACAGCGATTGGGATATGCTAAGCTAGAATACTGCAGATCCGCTTTGAGAATGGATCGGCCAGTGGCAACTAGAAACTCACTGGACGAAATTGGTGTAGCTTGAATAGTAAACTAGGGCCAAAGCGCAAGCAGTCGATTTCGCTGAGAGCTGACCAACTGGGTTCTCAGGACACCTCTTGTAAATCGGCGGCGGAGCCAAGCGTCCGGGGTGCTACAACGAAGCGTACAGATCAACTTCGCCAAGCGGGCCATCCAAGCCGATACGGATAAGAAGCTATGGGATATGGCCCTCTTAATCAAGCCCTAATCATTTATACCGAGATCAATGCTGCCTGCACAGACCCGGCCAAATCCGATAAAAAAACAGTAGCGAAACACCTAGCTGCCTCGGAAACCGAGCCGACTTATCACTCAGCAGTATTACTTTGAAGGATACCTTTATGCAAAGCTAGGTAGGCCTCTAACTCCTTTCCTGACTCAATCCTAATCCAAACTTGGTGCTAAAAAGAGGCTGTCAATCTTCATTTTTTCGAGGGCTTCAGCATTTTTCAAGTGGAGAAAAACGTGACGACCTTTCAGCTCAGCACCAACAGTCGAATCAACATTCCAACTATTGAGAAGGTAGCCTGCTTGTGCTTTTCGCACCTTTTTTATGAGTAAGCCATCTTCCATTCCAAATTCTTTTTCTACTGCCCACTGGCTATTCTTTGGCAGGCGTGGGTGAGGCTGAATAACTAACTCAACTTCTTCAACCCAATCAATATCTTTATCCAACACCTCATTTTTCTTAAACACATCTTTATAAAGCAATTTAGTGGATACCACTCGATTCAGCACGAAATCCGAGAATTTTTCTCTTTTCCTGTCATAAGCACGGACATGCCATCTCAACCCATTATTCATTAACGAATGCGGACAGATTACGCGGGTTGAGAATCCACTCGATGTCGAAACATACTCGACTTCCACTGGCCTAGCCAACGAAATGGCCCGTGAGAACGTGGCTGTAATGTCTAGCTCAGGCTCTTCGAGGACGATGTGATAGGCGCAGCGAAAGTCTTCAAGACCATCCATAACGTCACCAAAACCGCTGGTAAGCGTGGATAGACACTTCTCCGCCGAGAGAGGCAGCAAGCACTGGAATTTGTTTGTTGCCACATAATGCTTCTGCCTTGGGTCATACACTATGTTATCTGGAGCGCTATCAATGTAGGTGCTCAAGTCGCGGGTGGCCGCCGCTGAACTCACACCAAATCGAGACATGATGTCTTTGCGAGTGACTTTCCCGGTGAAATAAACCAAAAACTCAATATGCGCTAACCTTTCCAGCTGTTGACCAGGGACGCCTTCAAATGGCGCTATGTTCATATCCCCTCTCCCTAATGTACTTAAAGCCAAGCGGGCTACCTTCACACCTAGCCCAATATAGGATGGGCACGCCCAAGGTGCAAACAATATTGACGCTAGCGATCATATTGACGACTCGCATCATTTTGATTACCATGGGCGATGTGCACTAAAAAACCCGAACAACATTGTGCTGATCGGGTTAATTAGCGCACCTGAACTGCCATTGGCAGTAGAGAGCAGCTCTGAACGGCGGGCATTCTACTGCTGTATGGCGAATATGTAAACGACTGATCTAAAGAGGTGGGCAGTCATGGCAGTCAATCGTCCATATGGCGACAACAAGCGAGTAGGCGCAGTACGCCAACGATCTCAAACTCAAATGAGCAACGGCACATGGGTGAAGCGCAGTACCGAAACCGGGCGTTTCATGGATGTGAAATCCGATAACCGTCCATTTAAAGGCGTTCGAAAGGAGACACGTTAATATGCCCGCTAAGTACGAAATTTTCCGTAGCACTCTTAACTCACAGTACTATTTTCGACTTAAAGCAGGAAATGGCGAGATCATTCTGCAAAGCGAGGGGTACCAAAACAAAGCTGGTGCCCAGAACGGCGTCGGCTCAGTTCGACAGCATAGTCCATTTGACCAGTATTACGAGCGGAAAACATCGACTAGCGGAAGCCCTTATTTTGTTCTCAAGGCTTCTAATGGCCAAATTATCGGGGCAAGTCAGATGTACTCCTCGACAAGCTCAAGGGATGCTGGAATCTTCTCTGTGAAAACGAACGGCCCTTCAGCACCGGTGTCGGATCTGACCTAGGCCGTCCCAACTGGTAACCAGTACTTGCTAATGCCGCCTTACTCTTAAGGCGGCATTTTTGTATGTGATCACAAGTCCCGTCTATGCAAGTTCGCTTCAGACGAGCGACCGCTAGCCTTGGCTGTTCCCATCAGGCTATAGATCGCTTATGGGGCATGGGCAACGCTGGGTGAAGTCGACTACACAGCCAGTTCTTCGGTTACAATAAGATCTGCATAACCGCAACTTAGCTTGGATAGCTGGGTTCATAGAGTGCTTACAACTATTTAACTAGTATTGGGGGATATTGCCCCGAAAAGGCCGCATGCCAAAACCGCAACGGCGAGCTCATGGCTATTGCGCACGATACCAACCGATAACCTGTTGAGGCGAAGGGCCGCGTATTGCTGACGACGATCCAATACGCCCGCTACCACAATGGGAAACGGATCGATCTGGAAGCCGCTTGCAGCTTCTTTTTTATACAACCCATTTTCTTTCAATGCATCACTGATAGCTTTTGGTATATTCCTAGAAGCGACTTGTATGTCCTCCCTAGGTACACCAAAAAGTAAAAACGCCTTCATAACTAGCCTCAGGTGCTGTTCGTGGCTGATTAACAGCTGGCGATTTTTGCTAATTAAAAAAGGTAATTCACTTAAGCTCACATAGTCGCCTTTATCAACTAAGTCCCTGTCCTTCACCTTTTCAATATGTTCAAAAAAACGGCGCCATGCTTTTTCGCCTAAGCTTCTTAAGAAAATATGGGGATGGCTTTCTCCATTAACCCAGCTATCACTATTATTTCTAAGCTTGAACCGCATATGTAATTCGGCTTGACGAACTACTTTTGCAATCACATCAACGTCTTCTGGTCTGATATTCACTTGTCGTCCTGCACGCTCATAGCTCATGCCCAGCCCTACAAACCGCAGCAGTTTCCAGAGAGTCATGAAGCTTAACGCTGCATACCGCACGGTAAAATCGACTTGATCAAGCTCCGGGGCTTTGAGGCGCAACAAGTCGTCAGTGTGTAGAACACCAGCAATTTTTCTGGCCCGCTGATGACGCACGGGCGTTAGCTGATCAGCCCAGTCAAACAAACAGTGGCTATAGTTCAACAAACCAATACGCGGGTGCTGGTGGCCCATCAACCTAGCCATTGCCATGCCGCTACGACGTGATACGGAGTGATTGGCGCCCAATACTTGTTGGCGTATTGCTCGCGCATCGACACCATCAGTGACCGACCGGGTTAGCGCTGTTTGCATACCGAATAAAGAAGGCGCAAGGGTATTATAAAAAGCATGCCGACAGTGGTGCAGCGTCAATCCGTCACTTGATGTCCCATGACGAAGCAACTGAATTAAAACCGGACTGACCTGCAGCGCCCAAGAGATCAACCGCGTCTGGCTTTCGTAAATCTCACACAAGATAGGTCGTTTTGTGTCATTACCTGCCAATAAGGTAAAACGGCTAAAAACATGCTGGAGGATGTTTTCCTCTGTTTCATCCAGTGCAAAAAGCAAAGGAACCGCGCGGCGGCTCGACAGACTTTTTAGTTTACGCTGGAGATTATCGCGTACCAGTACCCAACGTGTGCTTTGATACTCACACCAATCGTTACGCTGGAGTCCAATCGCCTCCTGTGCTCGTAAACCAAAGCGAAAAGTGAGTAATAACACGAAGCCTAGTAGCAAAAATTTTTCATCGCTATGGTGTTTCCATTTCGCGAGTAGCGCGGTCTGACACCCTAGGTACTCGTTTTGTACCAACATACCTGGACGCACGCTGCGCCGATCATCCTCTACTGATAGCTCTTGCCAGTCGGGGCTTGCCACTCCTAACGTTTCAGCCCAGGAATGAAAATCGCGTAACCGATGGCTAAAATATGTTGCATCTTGGGATGCCAGCTCCACAAATGTCAGCATTTTCGCATAAAGCGCCGTCACTTCCTCTTCATCGTGATCGACTAGATTTGTTTGGTAGCCAAACTCAGCGAATGCCGTCTTTAATGAAGAGAAATAGCGCGTTAATGAGCTTTGTGCATAGTAGTTTTGCTTTCCGACTTTGCCCCGCCGCATGAGGAAGCTTATCCAACGAACTAGCAGTATGACGCAAGCACTCACCTGCCTTTCGTATCCTTTAGATAACTTGTCAAGCTGTGACGCCGCCCGTCGCGATTGCCGTTTCGTGTACCCTTTTAAAACGTCTTGCACCTCAGCATAAAGCCGATTCGCATTTTCTTGCTGCTCGACGTTACTGATATTCCGCCAGCCAGGCGTCACATTAGTCGATAAATTCAGCTCTTCGCTGTCGAGCGCGTCATTGTTGGAAGGAAACGCTAACCTTACGCCATCTCGAATGCGCAATTCATCGACTAACGGTAGGCTTGTCGAGGGTATACGCCCTGCTAATGCCCCAGCAACCACGCCGGGTAGCGTCAGTAAATTGGCTTGGCTAATCAGCCCACTCAGCGTGGACAATACCGCTTGAACATTGGCCTCCGTTACATTCGGCAAGCCTGCTTTCAGTGGTTCTGGAGGAGGAAATAAATTGTCGGGGAACCTGACTTGGCTGAGATCGACCTCTTTTTGAATGCCTTGCCCGGCCGCCAACAAAGACGCCGTTTTATAGCTAATTCGGTGCCGCTGAACGGGGGCACGGTGGTTCGTCACGTCTAGGCTTTCACTATACTCCAGAAGATAATCTTGCCGATGCTGAATAAGTCGGTAGTTTCGCCCTCGTGCCACATCAAACAACATACGTTGATAGCTGATGCGCTTTTCCAAGCATAACAACAACGCGCCGACGCTCAGTGCACCGAGCTTGGAAAACTGCGCTTTCAGCCCCTTTTTACGAAGACTCTCTGCCCAAAGCTCAAGGCTCGGTAATAACGAAATGGCCTTAACAGCTTGTGCCGTTACGAGTGATTTCTCTGCTGAGGCTTCAGCGACGCGCTTGTTAATGACGTATTGATATCGACTACCTGCTTCTTCCAAGCGTCGCAGCAAAACCGAAAGGCGTAGTGACGCATAAGGATGTATGACTGAATTATTCCGGTGCAGCATGCGCTGAACCAACGTATCGACGTCTGCTTGTTGAATACCTGACAGTGTCCTATGCCCCAAATAAACGCCAATATCCGCATAAGCTCTTTCGTGTTCGCGTTTAATCGTGTGACGACGCTCTTTTTCTCGTAGGCGTTGCCCAAAAAGTCGCGTGGTTGATGCTTTTTGAATGTCACCAACACCATCGGGGGCTTTAAGAGGCGCCGAAGGTAGTGTCGAAGGCGCAGCCGGAAGCGAGAACCCCAGGTCATTGAACGCGGTCTCGACGGCACTAGCATAGGCGTCAGCATCGTCTCTCCAGCAACGCGGCGAGTAGTCCCCGTAGGTCGCCACACTCCGTTCCGCATGCCCCATCCAGCCGTCTACTATTTCTGCGGGTACGCCTAAATAGCGTAATTGTTGAGCATAGCGATGGCGGAACACATTGCTGGGCAAGGGCCATTGAAATAAGGGCACACTGGGTAAATCCATGGTCGACATGGAATTCCACACCAGGCTCTCATCTAGTAAGAAGAAAAACGGAAGGGCAGATGTGCCCTCACCTGCCAGTGCTTTGTGTATTTCATCAGCTAGCGCAGTGTTGACATCAACTAGCGCTGTAGCCAGTGACTGCAAATGGTTGATATAGCACTGCACAAGCTCGATGGCCCGAGTGGGCAGTGGCACCACTCGACTGCTTCGACGTCCCTGATCCATTTTATCGTTCAGATATAAGTAGCGTGCTGAGATATTAAAATGCTGCAGTGACTCAAATGGATCTCTGAGGAATCGGCCACCCGAAGCTGCATAGAGCCCCATCACACAGTATTGGGCCAGTGCATTATGGTAGTGAATGAACCCTGCTTCTGCGCTCACTTCGACGGTAGCTCGAGCCTTTACTATCTCTTGCCGCAATAAGGACGTTATCGGTGAAAGGCGGCTACCTATGAGATTGACGCTGGGCGGAAAAGGTCTAGAAGCGGTCAGAGGCAGAGCCAGCCCTGTTTCGATAGCGGTGATATCCCATGTTGCATAGCTGGATGCACCAGGCAGCCCCGCATTGGGGTGAGCGGTTAATAGTCGCGACAAATGCGGATCTTGAGCGTTATCAAACACAACCTGCCCCCAAACATGTGCCAGCTTAGCGCTCGTTACGCGGGGAAAATGTAATTGTGCCTGCTGATAAAACCAACGCTCCAGCGGGAGTGCGTCTTCCCATAGATCGCCTAGCATAGCCAGAGAGGTTTTTATCTGGCTGGCCCTCTGCTGAAGAACATTGGTTATTTGGGCAGGTAGCTCAATGGCAAGCGTCTCTTCTAACGGGCGGATATACTCAAATGCTTTGCCACTACCTTGCCAAGCATTCGCCCGCCGCGGAGATGTCCGCGCAATAGAGGAAAAATCTTGTGCCAACGTCCATTCATCTCCGTGGGCATCATCAATCCGAAATTGCACAGTAAAATGAAGGGAACGCGAAAATCGGACTGACAGCCAAACCATCACGGCACCGAGCTGATCGACTGGGTCAGAGGAGCAAAGCCCCTGGTCTATCCAGCCCAGCAAAATCTCTTTCTCTGGTGGTAAAAGCTTTTCCCAACTCCATGGCAAGAAATGCGACGCTTCCGCCGTTTGCACAAAATAGCTGCGGCTCGCCAATCGCTGCTCGGCGCTACTCTCTGAAGGATCAACTGTTGCAACATAAGTGCCTTCATCTTCTTCTGGATCTAGCTCCGATCCCGGCTCGGGCTGATAGGCATAAAACTGATATTCGGTGTCTTCGCCCTCTTCAACGTGTCGGACTACCGAGACAGCAGGCTTTACAAATCGATCAATACTTAATAGTGGTGCCGTGGCCTCATTATTGATGGGAGCCACTTCGTTGCGCGCAATACGGGTAATCGAATTAAAAAAACGATTAACCGCTCTGCTGTCTGAGTAATCTAGCCGTATTTCATTGACAGCAAAAATGAACGCGTCGTTAACACGCTCCAGCGCAGGTTCGTGATCACCAACAAAACTACGGCACCGCCGCAATAACGTGTCTATAATCCGCCACTTTTCATCGTAGGGACCGAGAGTCATAAATCTCGCCGCATCGCTAATATTACGATCCGCGATACATTTTTGATGGGCAATACGATGCGACGCATGTACGACCAGCCATAACCGCAATAGGCGGCGCCAAAACAAAAGCTGTTCGTTACTTGCCGGTGCCTGGGGATTGGTAATCAAAGTGATCAGGAAGGTTTTATTTGTGACTCCACCTTCCTGAAACTGACGCTTATTTTGCTCTACATCACCGACGTGGGCCGCGACAGGATATTCACGAGAAATGTGGTGAGAAGCATTAAATGTATCAACAAACCGCTTCAGCTCGTCGACGACTGGGTCACCCGCCCAAACAGACAGAGCCTCGACGGACTCAGGGTGTGAGAACTCCCGTACCAAATTTGCAATCGCATCATTGCGGGGGCTTAGCCCTAGGGCGTAATAAATAACCTGGAGCACATCCAGCAAGCCATTTTGATTCGCCCATGCTACTAGCTTGCGATACCGCTTCCCGAGACTGACGGTCACCGCTTCCAGCTGCTTGCTGTGACAATTTCCCACGACCTCTTGTGACATTAATGCACCTTACGTCCAGAAGCGGCATTTGCCGAAAACCGCTCTATCATAAGGTTTAAAGCAATTTTATGCTATTTAAGGACAAAATAACTGTCCCTATATCATCAGTCTCATAACCGTCATCGACGGCGAGGTTATCCATGTAAGTGCCAACAGTTTCGAGGATGAGGCGACCCGGGCCCGCTATTACAAGGTGCGCCTTCGCGTCACCACTGAAGGGCAAGAAAACATGACCGAAACAATGAAATTGCTCGCTGGTATGCCAGCTGAAGTGATGCTGCGTACAGGTGAAAGAAGTTTTTCAAGCTACTTGGCC
Organism: Vreelandella sedimenti; assembly: GCF_013416325.1. Classification (GTDB taxonomy): domain Bacteria; phylum Pseudomonadota; class Gammaproteobacteria; order Pseudomonadales; family Halomonadaceae; genus Vreelandella; species Vreelandella sedimenti. Next base: position 11,667 of record NZ_JACCGK010000034.1, on the reverse strand, counting down.
AAACCCATCACCGACATGTTGGCCCGTGCCATGCGTGAAGATTGATGGTTTTTGCATGCGCAGTTGCGGGTTAAATGTACTCAGACATCTCATCCAGGGAAGGAACTGGTAATCAGTGATATCGTGTTGAAGGAAAGCGGCGATCAAATACTGGCAGACCTGTACCAGCTGGAGGCGCAGCATTTTCGCACTGAGGAAGCGTCACTAACTAGTAGAGCCCATTCCGATGGATAAAGCGACTGGGGCGGTAGCCGAAGATGTCGGCGGGTGCAAAGCCTTCGATCAACTGCTGTACGAACTCCGAATAACTGAACAACTCCTTATAGCCGGCATCATGATGTTTATGAGTAGTATCTACCATGCCCACTCCTCCTTTGCTTAACTAATTCTACCATAACCATTATCGGCTCTAATCCTGACGCCCACGCCAGCGATCCCAATCTGGTGTAGATCCAACCATCTCAAAAAGGTGATCCAGAAAAGCGCTTACCTTACGGGTGTGTAGCCGACGCTGGGCGTAAAGCACGTGGATATCGCGCCTGCCCGGCACGACTTCACATCGCCACGCTTCGAGCACGGGTAGCAATGTGCCCGAGGCCAGCTCGTCAGCGATCAACCAGGTGGGAAACATCACCAGCCCCTGCCCCATTAGCGCTGCTCGCACCAGGCTCTCCGCATCGTTGCTATACAGGCTACCGTCGACTTTGTAAGCGAAGGCTTGCGGCTGCTCGGCATGGTTGAAGTACCAGCGCTGACGCCCCATTTCGCCCTGGTAGAGCAAGCAGTCGTGGTGTTCAAGGTCATCTGGGGTGTTGGGCCTACCGCAACGCTGCAAATAGGCCGGGGCGGCAGCCACAACATAGTTCATTGACGCTAGTCGGCGCGCGACTAGCGTTGAATCGGCCAGCTCACCAACACGAAAGGTAATATCGATGCCCTCGCGCACAGGGTCGGTCAGTTGATCGGTCAGCATCAGTTCGGCTTTGATCGCCGGGTAGCGGCGCTGGAAGTGATGCAGTATCGGCACGATTTGGCGCTGGCCGAAAGCCACGGGAGCATTGAGGCGCAGTACGCCGCTAGGCACTGTATTAGGAGCAGTTAGCGCTTCCGTCGCCAGGTCGAGTCGTTCAAGTATCTCGCGAACTTCCTGATAGTAGCGCCACCCCGCTTCGGTCAGCGTCACGGCCCGTGTGTGGCGATAGAACAACTGCTGGCCCAGCGCCTCCTCTAAAGAGGCAATCTGACGCGAGACAGACGACACGGCGCGATGAAAGTGGCGTGCCGTGGCGGTAAAACTTCCTGTCGCGGCGACGCGCTCAAAGATGCGTAGCGCATTGAGATCCATAGAGTTGCTCCTGACGCAATAAAGATTTGCGATTTTTCCAATTGTAGCAATGATTATTGGCGACCAGACTGCTTTTCATCGGGCACAAAGAGCATTTTCTTGGCCCGTTTCGAAAATCTTGTCTGCAAAAGGAGTTAACCATGCGCAAAGGCACCGCATTGGTCGTCGGCGCTACCGGTATTACCGGCGGTAACCTAGCAAGCTACCTCACCGCTAGCGGGTGGAGTGTCTATGGATTATCTCGACGCCCCTCTGATCAAGCGGGGGTCATCCCTGTAGTTGCTGACCTGCTAGACCGTGCGGCCACGGCCGAAGCACTGACGGGGCTACCCATCACCCATGTTTTCTATTGCACCTGGGTGCGCCGTGACAATGAAAAGGCCAATGTCGAGGCCAACGGTACGATGATGCACAACCTGCTCGATGCTCTACAGGGCGCAAGCTTGGCGCATGTTTCATTGGTGACCGGCACCAAGCAATACCTGGGTGCTTTCGAGAACTACGGCAGCGGCAAGACCGAGACACCGTTTCGTGAATCGGCGCCCCGCGTACCCGGCGAGAACTTTTACTACACCCTCGAAGACATCATGTTCGCGGCGGCGGAGCGGGACGGCTTCAGTTGGAACGTGCACCGTCCGCACACGGTCATCGGCTATGCCCGCGGTAACGCCATGAACATGGGCGTGACGCTGGCGGTTTACGCCTCTATCTGCAAAGCAACGGGCAAGCCGTTCATCTTTCCTGGCTCGCAGATGCAGTGGAACGCGTTGACCGACCTAACCGATGCATTGGTACTGGCACGGCAGCTAGAGTGGGCAGCCACGACGCCCGGTGCTCATAATGAAGCCTTCAACACGGTCAATGGCGATGTTTTCCGCTGGCGTCGACTGTGGCGTGAAATCGGTGAGTTCTTTGAGCTTGAGGTACCAGACTGCCCAGAAACACCACAGCCGCTAGAGAAGCAAATGGCCGAAATTGCGCCTACCTGGGCTGAGATTGCCGAGCAAAACGAACTCGTTGAAACCGATGTCACCCAACTGGCTTCCTGGTGGCACACCGATGCCGACCTGGGGCGCGAGCTTGAGTGCGTCAACGACGTCACCAAGTCCCGTGACTTTGGCTTTGACCACTTCCGCGAAACACGCGCAGTGTTTTTCGATCTGTTCGCTCGCCTCCGCGCAGAGCGCATCATTCCTTAAGCAATTTCAGAAACAATGCCAAAAATAGTAGCTCCACCAGGGCGCCTAACCGCGCCCTGTTTCTGCTTTATCAGGTTCACGCAGCTTGAAACCCACTAGCAGTAAGTTTTATTTCCCTCCTTTTCCTTGAATCCGCCGAGACATGCCTGCATATCATGGGGAACTATTGTTCATTTTTTGATGCCGAGTCTACCCATGCAGATTATTGATCCCCGCTCAGGTAAACCGCTTACGGCGGATACCGGAAGTGCTGACGCTACCGCGCCTAACGCTGAACAGGCGGCGGTGCGCCCTGAAGATGTCATTATCGAGCTCAATGCTGGCAATATTCAACAGGTGCTTGAAGCGTCCATGCAGGTGCCGGTGCTATTGGGCTGCTACTCGCCGTCCAACGCAAACAGCAGCACTCTCCTCGCGGTGCTGGATAAGCTGGTGGTTGAGTACGCGGGCGCTTTCCTGCTCGGCAAGCTCGATATTGAAGCAAACCCCGAAATCGGCGGCCAACTGGGCGTGCGTTCAGTGCCCGATGTGAAGCTGATTAGCCAAGGCGGCTTGGTGGATGGATTCCAGGGTGCACTGCCGGAGAAAGAAGTGCGCGAGTGGCTCAACCGCTACTTCCCCGCCCCCGGCGAAGCGCCCCCCACCCCTGAAGAGCAGGCGGAAGAAGCGCTTAAAGCCGGTGACACCGCCGCTGCCCGTGAGATTTATCAAACCCTGATGGGACAATACCCCGAACACTACGCTTACCAGATAGCCTTCGCTCGGGTATTGGTGGCCGAAGGGCGTGGCAGCGAAGCCCGTGAAGTACTCGATAATCTGCCCCCGGAAGAGCGCGATGCGGCTCCCGCTCGTGGCGTACGCGCCAGCATCGAGTTTAGCGAGCAGGCACTCTCAGCCGAAGAGATTGCGGCCCTGGGCGATCGTACCGATAGCGAAGCGCAGTACCAGCGCGCCCTGCGCCAAGTGGCCGACGGTCATTATGATGAAGGGCTGGAGGCGCTGCTGGCGCTGATGAAACAGGATCGCGCCTATAACGATGACGCGGCGCGTAAAACGCTGCTGCAGGTATTCGACGCCCTGGGCGCCGACCACCCGCTGACCGTTGCTTACCGCCGCAAACTCTTTGCGATGCTGTACTAGGGTCTTCTGAAGGCTTTCAATCCCGCTTCAGCAGTGAATCCATACGAGACAGCGCCGCTTCCAGCTGGGAAGCGGTGGTACCAAAGTTAAGCCGCACAAAGCCGGGGCAGCCAAAGGCAGCCCCGTCCGAAAGCGCTACCCCCACCTCTTTCAGCAGCGTCTTGTAGGGCGCATCACCTAACCCTGCCTCGCGCATATCCAGCCAGGCTAGATAGGTGGACTCCGGCGCACTCCAGCGCACGCCCGGCCAAGCCGCTACGCGCGCCTGCAGCGTCCCACTATGCTCACGCAACACGCTTAACAGCTCCTGGCGCCACGGCTCGCCATGTCGATACGCTGCTTCCGACGCGACCATGCCGAGCACGTTGCCATCGGGGAATAGCCCTTTGGTAGCCGCCGCAAAGCGCTCGCGTAGTGCGGGGTCGGGAATCACCGCGCAGGCGCTGGTTAAGCCCGCCAGGTTAAAGGTTTTCGAAGGTGCCCATAGCGTAATGGTGCGCTTCGCTAATTCAGGAAATGACGCGACTAACGGGCGGTGCTGGGCGCCTTCGTCTAATAACAGGTCGCAGTGCAGCTCATCGGAGACCACCCAGAGATCGTGACGCTCCACTAGCTCAGCCAGCGCTGCAAGCTCCTCATGGCGCCACACACGCCCCGTAGGGTTGTGGGGCTGGCACCATAGCAGCAAGCGCGTACGAGGCGTAATAGCGGCCTCCAAGGCGGCAATATCGAGCTGCCAAGGCTCATTTGGGGTTGAAGGCGCTGCCAGCATCGCCTGCTGGGGCAATCGGCCTGTGCGCTTCGCAACCTCTAAAAATGGTGGGTAGATCGGCGCCACCGTAAAGACACCGTCGCCTGGCTCGGTCAGCGCTAACGCGGCCAGGTGCAAAGCTGGCACTACGCCCGGCAGCCACTGCTGCCACTCCGGCTGAATGGGCCAGTCATAGTGGTGGGCGCTCCACTGGCACAGGGTTTCTGTTAACGTAGCGGGCACTTCGCCATAGCCATATACACCGTGGGCCACGCGCGCCTGCAGTGCATCAATCACCGCAGGTGGGGAGCGAAAATCCATATCGGCGACCCAAAGAGGTAATACGTCGTCGCCGTAGCGGTGCCATTTTTGCGAAGCCCAGCCACCTTCTGGGTGGCGTCGCTCCACAGGCGTGGCAAAATCGTAGGCCATGAAAAATCTCACTCATTCAATAGGGGTTATGCCAAGCATGCCGCAAGATGACTTTTATACCAAGATGCGGGCGGGGCTATCGGCGCTGTTGCGGCAATGGCGCTCGCTTGGGCAAGCGAATACGGATCAGCTAGCGCTCATTTTGGCCGAAACAGCACGGGTAGCTAAATTAGGCACACCCGACGCTACGCCCAGCGGCGCTACCCTGGAGCAGTGGAGCCAAGATGAGCTCGGTGAAATGCCGCTATGGGCGCCGCGCACTGCGGTCTTTCTGCTCAATCAAATGCCCGCTCGCCCGACCCCCGATAGCGACGCCGAAGCCTGCGCCTGGGCGTACTGCTGGCTACGCAACCGCTCGTTTGATTCACTGCAAGCGGCGCATGAGGCGCTTCCCGCGCACTTGAAAGCGCCCCTGCAAGATGCCCTTGAAGCCGCCTGGCGTGACCAACAAGGCCTGCGTTTAGTGTAACAGGCGCTTGACCAAGCGCTTGCTTGGGTTAATCCTGAACGTTGCCGTTGCTACTTCCCGTTTCTAACATGCATCTCTAATAACATTTCCAAAAAAGGACAAGCCATGTTTACCCGTACCATTGAGCCCGCCTTTTACGATACCGACGCCTTAGGGCACATTAACAACACTCGTCTGCCGGCGTGGTTTGAGCTTGCCCGTAATGACTTGTTCAAACTCTTTACCCCTGATTTAAACCCCAAGCAGTGGCGCTTGATTATGGCGCGCATGGAAGTCGACTACCGGGCTGAACTGTTTTACGGTCACGATATCGAAATACGTACTTACTTAACGCGGTTAGGCAATAGCTCGTTTACAGTGACCCAAGAGGCGCGGCAGCACGGCAAGCTCACTAACCTGGGGCATACCGTCATGGTGCAGTATGACCACCAGGCCAAGTGCGCCATGCCCATTGAAGGTGACCTGCGCGAGGCACTAACGTCACACCTTCAAGACGCGCCTGAGCCCGTCTGATAGACGCTGCCCCGCGCTGCCGGGGCAACAGGAGCCTTATAATGGCAATCCGCTACAACCTCTGGATAGACCCTGACAACGTCGCCCAGCATCGCGCCGTGGAGGCTGACCTTGAGCGCTATTTCATTGAGCGCTTTGCAGACTATCCGCATATCCGCTTGTTTGGTGCCGACCCCTACGATTATGATGCCCCCTTCAATCGCCTTTACGACGTTCTAATGGCACGCGCCGCTGAATACTGTGAGCGGACGTGGTGCTATGTTGCGTCGCCTGAACAGCTCAATCGCTGCTTTTTCCGTGCCGTTGGCCGCTCGACTAAATTTGTTCAAGACGACCGTTCGTGAGAGACCAACCCAATGGTGATACGCACCAACCAAGCGCCTGACGAACGTCAGCTCGCCATTATTGCCCAGCAGCTTGGCCGCGCACCGCGTGGTATCGAAGCGGTAGCCGCCACCGACGGTGAAGGCACACCGCTAGTACTGCGTATGGCGCCGATTGTCGATGGTAAACCCTTCCCCACCCTGTATTGGCTCTGTTCCGATGTGCTGAAAGTTGAGATTTCCCGCATCGAAGCCGTTGGGGTTATCAAAGCACTCGAACAACGCCTACAGGAAGAGCCAGAATTTCTTGAGGCTTACCAACAGAGCCATCGCGACTATGTGACAGCCCGCTGGCACTACATGAGCGATACTCAGCGTGAAGAAGTCGCTAAATTGGGTTATACCGACGTGATGACCAAACGCGGGATTGGCGGCATTAGCAACTGGCACCAGATACGCTGCCTGCATACCCAGTACGCCCACCACCTTTGCGGTGACAATGTGATTGGGCAGTGGATGGATGAGCACTATCAGGTAGACCGCTGTTTACCCTAAGCCCCTGGGTAATCTCGTGTTCTTTTTAGCTACGTTCATTTTTTAACGACAGGAAATAAACGAATGGCTCGAATTTGCGTTTATCTTGGCTCCCGTGAAGGTAACAGTCCTGCCTTCCGCCAGGCGACCAATCAACTGGGGCGCACGCTCGCTGAACGCGGCCACACGCTGGTGTATGGCGGGGCACGCGTTGGCCTGATGGGCGAGCTGGCTAACGCAGCACTTGAGGCCGGTGGTGAAGTCATTGGTGTCATGCCCGACCACTTGGTGGAGCGCGAACAGGCCCACTTTGGCTTAAGTGAGCTGATTCGGGTGCGTAATATGCACGAACGCAAAGCCACTATGGCGGCCAACGCCGACGCTTTTATTGCCTTACCCGGCGGGATTGGCACCTTGGAAGAGCTGTTTGAAATATGGACGTGGGGCTATCTAGGCCTGCATGAAAAACCGATGGGGTTGCTGAACATCGACGAGTTCTATTCGCCGCTGCTGACCTTTTTAGACAGCACGGTTAGTCATGGCTTTTTGGCGTCTCCCACCCGCGAAATGCTGCTCGATGCACCGTCCCCCAATGAGTTGCTCGAGGCGCTGGAAGCCCAGCTATAAAACTGGAGAGGGGGGAAGAGTTACTAACGTCCCGGGTGCTCGGTGAGCTTGCGGGTATGCTGATAGGTAAGCTGCAGTAAACGGGCATCTTCACCTGCCCGGTGGCGGTGAATACCCTGTTCGGCGATCAGCGCTTCTTTGGTGTCGCTCCACACTGCCTGCTGCTCTTCGCTAAGCAGAATTCTTAGCGCCTCAAGGCGAAAACGCGGCAGCATACCCGCATGATGGAAGAGCAGCGACAGCCAAGTATTGTCGTACCCCCAGCTGTCACTGTACGCCTTACCCAGCTCGCGCAGTTCATCATTCAGCCAGTGGGCGACCTGGCGTACCGGGTAGCCCTCCTGAATGAGCCGGTCACGGGAGATACCATGCAGCAGTTCGGCCTTGGGATCCCAGTGCGTCCACTCTTCCAGCGGTTGAATGAGAAAAGCACAGCAGCTTCCATCAGCACGGGCGATGCCTACTTCAATAGGGTAGCTGCCACGCCCAAATCCGGACGCTTCAATATCTAGCACTGTGGGTAGCGTCTCGGACACAACCTTCCTCACTCAATCAAAACGCGGTAACGCTTCATGCGGCGGCCACGCTATTCAGTGTCGGCTGATCCGCCTGTCGCTGCCAGTAAGCCGCACGCTCGCCATCTACCGCCAAGCCTAATTCACCCAGGCGATAAGCGCGAGCAAGCCGCTCCGCAGCTAGATAGTGCCCAGACTGGGCGGCGCGTGCGTACCAAGTCACCGCGTAATCTTCACGGCGCGGGTACTGGGCACAGCCATGTTCGTGGATTTGTGCCACCTGGTACTGTGACTTTACATCCCCGGCATGGGCAGCTTCCAGAACGTACCGCGCTCCGCGCGCTTTGTCCTGGGGCGTCTGACTGCGATGAAACAGCATGTGGCCGTAAACGGAGAGCGCGTCTGGGTGACCCGCTTCCGCACAGCGCTTAAACAAGCGCATCGTTAAACGCTGGGTGCGCGGTGAACGCGGCAACAGCCAGTGATTATGAAACAGCCGTTCAGCTAGGCGAAATTCTAGCCGAGTAAACAACGTTGATGCCTGCAGCATGGCAAACCACCCTGCCTGTCTGTTAGAACCTTGGGCTAGCAGTCACAAAAATAGCTGCCAACCACACGAGAAACCGGCCTTTAGCCGGTCGATGGGCTGGCAAGCATACGCCTGCCTTTGCGACGACTCAACCCCATTAATTTGCTGCTTGCAATGAGCCTCGCTAACATGCCACTCATACGCCATTTACCAGCCTGGTAATGGTGGCTTATCTTGTGGCAATTCCGCCTTAGTAAGGAGATAAAAATGCAAACGCGCCCACTTGGCAGAACCGGCATGGAGGTAAGTCGACTCTGTTTAGGCACGATGACGTTTGGCGAGCAAAACAGCGAAGCTGAAGCCCACGAACAGCTTGATAGAGCCGTGGCGTTTGGCATCAATTTTATTGATACCGCAGAAATGTACCCCGTTCCGCCCATGGCCCAGACCCAGGGCTTAACTGAGCGCTATATCGGCAGTTGGCTTAAGCAGCGTGGCGCCAGGGACGATCTGATCATAGCCACCAAGGCCGCAGGTCCAGGGCTTGACCATATACGGGGTGGCCCGCGTTTAACCCGTGAACATATTCATCAGGCCATCGATACAAGCCTGGAGCGCTTGAACACCGATTACGTTGACCTTTACCAACTGCACTGGCCCGACCGTCAAACCAATTTCTTTGGCAAGCTAGGCTACGTTCATAGCGAAGTCGAAGATGCGACGCCGCTGGAAGAGACGCTTGATGCGCTGAAAGAGCTGGTTGATGCAGGCAAAGTACGGGCTATTGGGCTCTCTAATGACACGCCCTGGGGCGTGATGCGCTCACTGCAGCTTGCCGATAAGCTGGATTTACCGCGCGTGGCGTCTATTCAAAACCCCTACAATCTTCTAAATCGCTCTTTTGAAGTTGGTTTGGCGGAAATTGCCCACCGTGAAGATGTCGGCCTACTTGCCTATTCACCGCTAGGGTTTGGGGTACTCTCAGGTAAATACCTGAATGGCGCGCAGCCACCCAAGGGTCGCTTGACGCTGTATGAGCGCTTCAAGCGTTACACCTCGCCCGAAGCCGAAGCGGCCACCCAGGCTTACGTTGAGCTTGCTGAAAAGTACGAGCTAGACCCTGCGCAGATGGCGCTGGCGTTTGTTAACTCTCGCAGCTTCTTGACCAGCAATATCATTGGTGCGACCACCATGGAGCAGTTGGAAAGCAATCTTGCCAGCGAGAGCCTCAAGCTTGACAACGAAGTGCTAGAGGCAATCGAAGATATTCACCGCCGTATGCCGAATCCCTGCCCTTAACAACAGCCCTTAAAAAAACAGCCGACTCTCACAAGACTATCACCGCTATAGCCTCGGCCTTTGCCGAGGCTTGGTATACTGAGCCCACTTATATCAGGCTTTTATTTATCAGGGCACGACCAGGAGCATGCGATGCTGAGCGTTATCTCTCCCGCCAAAACGCTGGATTTTGAAACCCCACCGACTACAGAGCAAGTGACACAGCCCGATTTTCTGAAACACAGCCAAGCGCTTATCACTATTTTGCGCGACTACTCGCCGCAGCAAATCAGCGAACTCATGGGTATCAGCGATAAATTGGCGGGCCTGAATGCGGCGCGTTTTGAGGAGTGGCGCCCTCCTTTCACTCTGAGCAATGCCAAACCCGCTGCACAGGCTTTTCAGGGTGACGTTTATACCGGCCTGCAAGCAGAAAACTTCAGCGAAGCGGAGAACCGATACGCTCAGTCGCATTTGCGCATACTTTCTGGTCTATACGGCTTGCTACGACCGCTGGATTTGATTCAGGCCTACCGTCTGGAAATGGGCACCAAGCTGCCTAACAGTGCCGGTAAGGATCTGTATGCCTATTGGAAGCCCACCCTGGCACCTGCACTCAATGAAGCCATTGCTGAAAGCGGCTCCAACGTGTTGGTTAATCTCGCCTCTAATGAGTACTTCAAAGCGGTAGATACCAAGCAGCTTAATGCCCGGATCATTACGCCGGTGTTTAAAGATGAGAAAAACGGCACCTTTAAAATCATCAGCTTCTACGCCAAAAAAGCGCGTGGGCTGATGAGCGCTTGGCTTATCCAGGAACAGGTGAACGATCCAGATGAACTCAAGGCGTTCGATGTGGCAGGCTATCGTTTCGATGCATCGGCATCCCAGGGTGATACCTTCGTTTTCACTCGTAAAGAAGCCGATCGTTAAAGCGAATGGCCTAGGGTTTGTACGAATAGTCGGCGAGCGCAGACAGTTTGCGTATAAAGCCTAGAAAAAACGTACGGGGCGTGACGCGCGCGGCTTTAAAAAGCGCTGGTGCGCCTCTTTAAACAGCGCTGTATCGCAGCGGTAAAGCCACTCATAAGCCACCATATCTGCCGTCACCGCCACAGCACCGCTCGCGCAGGCGCGCTCACGGGCAAACGCAGCCTCTTGCGGGCGGCGACTGGCCGAGGCATCACTTAGCCAATACAGCTCGTAGCCTGCCTCTAATAGCCCTAAACCCGTTTGCAGCACGCAGATGTGCGCTTCTGTTCCACACAGTACAATCTGTGTTTTACCCGTTGCGTTTAGTGCTTCACGAAATTCAGTTTCCGCCATGGCCCCAAAATGCTGTTTCTGCCAGAGCCGATAGTCATTTAGGCAGTCAAGCAGTGATGCCGAGGATCCTCCCAGTTTTTCTGGCGACTGTTCGGTTAACCATACCGGCACCTCAAGCATGCACGCCATTTCACCTAGCCAAACCGCTTCATTAACGGCTTCTTGACCACCATCAATCACTGGAAGCAGACCTGCCTGGAAATCGACCATTAACAGCAAACTTTTATCGCATTGTAGTAGCACGTTGCCACCTCATTTTTATCGTTATTTAGGCTAACCATAATAGGCGCGATACAAACAATAAAGCAGCCGCTTTACAGCGACTGCTTAGGCTAACTCAATAAACAAATGCTCAGCCTAGTTCTCGGCCGCCTCTTCCATATCTTCGCCGAGCTCTTCCATGCTCTCTCCGGCTTCTTCTGCACTTTCATCAATGCTTTCACCCGCTTCTTCAGCAGGTCCTTGATCATCACAAGCGATCAGTCCGCCTGCCATTAAAGCCATAAAAAGGGCGATGGCTAGCTTCTTAGCTAATTGCGTCGTCATACTGTTTCTCCTCCTGAGATTTTACTGCTGGGTACATGCAACATAATACTAGATGCTGCGTGGCAACAATACCATGTTAAATGCACAAGCTATTGTTATATATGGCATAAAAACGCCGGAAAACCGCACGTTATGGTGAG
>NZ_JACCGK010000033.1 GCF_013416325.1 Vreelandella sedimenti | reverse complement strand
CAAGCGAGGAGGAGTCCATATACGCGCTACGCAGACACACTCACCCCTCACCCTTCACCCTTCACCCTTCACATCAATGATTTTTCAATGCGATCCAGCGTCGTTGTCGGTGGCTGTCCAGGCCTGCTTCCAGCAAGGTCATTGAACGCAGGGCGTCGTCGACGCTTACCGGTAGCGGTGCTTTATCGCGGATAGCAGCAGCAATGCCTTGGTAATAGGCAAGGTAGTCCCCCGGCAGGGTCGCAAGTTCACGACGCGTTAGCGGTGCGTTTTCACCCTCCCCTTCGCGCAGTGTCAGAGTGCCATGTTGATTATCTTCGCCCCACTGGGAGGTCGGCACTTCGCCTGCTTTTAAGCGATCCTCTTGAGGGTCTAAGCCATATTTTATGAAGCTACCTTGGGTGCCATTAATCCTGAAGCGCGGTGTCGGTTCGGCCACCAGCGTGCCTGCTGCCAAGGTAACGCGAAAGCTTTCGTAATCAAGCAGCGCGAGGAAGTCATCGTCGGCCTGGGCGCCATCCCGCAGCGCGCCGAGTTCCAGCAGAATAGCCTGGGGCATGCCAAACAGCTCGCAGGCTTGATCTAATAAATGCGGCCCCAGATCAAACCAGATGCCGCCACCGGGGGTAGCCTTCTCGCGCCAGCGATCGCGCACTTCCGGGCGGAAACGATCGAAATGGGATTCGAAATTGACCAGACGTCCTAGCGTCCCCGCCTCAAGCAGGGCCTTAACGGTCAAAAAATCGCTGTCCCAACGACGGTTGTGAAACACCGACAATAGACGCTCTTTATCATCCGCTAACTTTTTGAGCAGCTTTCCTTCCGATAAGGTGACCGTGAACGGTTTATCGACCACTACGTGCTTACCCGCCGAGAGAGCGGCTTTGGCTAGGGAAAAGTGGGTATCGTTAGGAGTGGGAATAACGATCAGGTCAATATCACTGCGCTGGCAAAGGGCTAATGCCTGAGCCTCTACCTCAACATCGGGCAGTGACGCCTGCACCTTGGCGGCATCGCTTGAAGAGACCGCAACCAAATCCAGACCTTCCGTGGCCTGGATCAGCGGTGCGTGGAAGGTTTGGCTAGCGAAACCGTAGCCGACTAATCCAACGTTTATAATCGCCTTCATTTGATTCCTTAATCGGGCTGATTGTGTGTTTCAGTTGCGTATTTCAACTACGTATAACTACGTATATCAGTCGAGCTTGCTTAGATCCCGAACAGCCCCTTTGTCAGCGGAGGTCGCCAACAGCGCATAGGCTTTAAGTGCCGGAGTGATCTTGCGGGGACGCTGCTCGGCAGGCTTCCAGGCAGTGACACCCTTGGCGTCCATCGCCTCACGACGAGCCGCCAGCTCGGCATCGGTCAGTTTGACGTTAATCGCCCGATTGGGGATATCGATGCGAATCAGGTCGCCCTGCTCGATCAATCCAATCGCGCCGCCCGCCGCTGCTTCAGGGGAAACATGGCCAATAGAGAGCCCTGAAGTGCCGCCAGAGAAGCGCCCATCAGTTAGTAGCGCGCAGGCCTTGCCTAATCCTTTGGATTTAAGATAGGAAGTGGGGTAAAGCATCTCCTGCATGCCGGGGCCGCCTTTCGGGCCTTCGTAACGAATCACGACGACATCTCCCTCTTTGACTTTATCCGCCAGCACATCGGCGACCGCCTGATCCTGGGACTCCACTACATGGGCGGGGCCTTCAAAGACCAGGATCGAGTCATCGACCCCAGCGGTTTTGACCACGCAGCCATCCAGCGCGATATTGCCGTAGAGCACGGCTAAGCCGCCCTGCTGAGAGAAGGCGTGCTCAAGGTCACGAATACAGCCGGTGGCACGATCACCATCCAAACTCGGCCAGCGGGCACTTTGGGAAAATGCCACTTGGGTAGGGATGCCACCCGGCCCGGCTTTAAAGAACTCAACCACTTCAGCGCTTGGCGAGCGCATGATATCCCACTCTTCCAGCGCCGCTTTCAGGCTGTCGCCATACACGGTGGGTACCGAGGTATCCAGCACTCCAGCACGATCCAGTTCCCCCAGGATGGCCATAATGCCGCCTGCACGGTGGACGTCTTCGATATGGTATTTCTGGGTATTGGGCGCCACTTTGCAGAGTTGGGGCACTTCACGGGAGAGGCGGTCGATATCGGCCATGGTGAAGTCCACCTCGGCTTCCTGGGCCGCCGCCAGGAAGTGAAGAATAGTGTTGGTTGAGCCACCCATGGCGATATCCAGGGTCATAGCGTTTTTGAACGCCGCCTTGGAGGCAATGGCACGAGGCAACAGGTGGGCTTCTTCGCCTTCGTAGTAGCGCTTGGCCAGTTCGACAATGCGATGGCCAGCAGTTTCAAACAGACGACGACGATCCGAGTGAGTCGCCAGTACGGTACCGTTGCCGGGCAAGGCCAGACCCAACGCTTCGGTTAAGCAGTTCATGGAGTTGGCGGTAAACATACCCGAACAACTGCCGCAGGTGGGGCAGGCGCTGCGCTCTACTTCCGCCAGAGTTTCATCATCCACGCTGTCGTCGGCAGCCATGACCATGGCATCGACGAGATCCAGCCCGTGGTTGAGAAGCTTGGTTTTACCCGCTTCCATGGGCCCGCCGGAAACGAAAATAACGGGAATATTGAGACGCAGAGCGGCCATCAGCATTCCTGGGGTGATTTTGTCGCAGTTGGAAATACATACCAACGCATCGGCGCAGTGGGCGTTACACATATACTCAACGCTGTCAGCGATCAGGTCGCGGCTGGGCAGCGAGTAGAGCATGCCGTCGTGGCCCATGGCGATACCATCGTCCACCGCAATGGTGTTGAACTCTTTGGCAACGCCCCCGGCTTTCTCAATCTCCCGCGCCACCAGTTGGCCCATATCCTTTAAATGCACATGGCCCGGCACAAACTGGGTAAAGGAGTTGGCTACCGCGATAATCGGTTTTTGGAAGTCGCCGTCCTGCATACCAGTGGCGCGCCATAGCGCGCGGGCGCCGGCCATATTGCGGCCAGCGGTGGTGGTACGTGAGCGATACTCTGGCATGGTGTCCTCTACTCTCTAATAAATAGCTAGGCTCTATTTTTAATTAGCCCACAGCAAGCAAGACTGCGGACTAGGCTAATTCTGAAAAATATCAGTGGCTTTTGATTGTGGCATGAGCAATGCACAGAGACTAGATGTGGAAGCTGGATGTAGAGGCTAAATCACGAGACACGATAGAAAGTAAAGCGCCTTCCATGGCGTCGGTTCATCAGAAGGTCGCCCACGCCTCTTCGGCTGGCTGGGCTTGGGCAGTATGCTGAGCTGGGGAGTTGTGGGGCGAGGCTAATGCGGAAGGCGACGCTAATGAGGGCGTGGAGCCAAGCCCGACTTGTTTAAGCAAGCGCTCGCGGGCAGTCTCACTGCTCTCTTCGGCAGCGCCCTCTAAGCGAAAGGCGGCAATAACGTTGGCCAGGCTCAGAGCTTCGCGGGTGAGGTCTTGAGCAGCGCTGGAAATCGACTGTACCTTGGAGGCGTTCTGCTGGGTAACGTGATCCATCTCCGCGACCGCGGTATTGATTTGCGCGATACCGTTGCTCTGCTCATCGGAGGCAGTGCTGATCTCTTCCATGATATCGCTGACTCTCATTACCTGAGTCACTACCTGATCGATAGCGGCTTCGGCCTCTTTCACCGCCTGGGCACCGCCGCTAATCTCCTGGGAAGAGGAGTCGATTAAACGACGAATGTCGCCAGCCGCATCAGCGCTACGCCCGGCCAAGCTACGCACCTCATTTGCCACAACGGCAAAACCACGCCCTTGTTCGCCAGCCCGAGCAGCTTCTACTGAGGCATTCAGCGCCAGAATATTGGTTTGAAAAGCGATGCCGTCAATGACGCTAATGATATCGGTCATTTTATCGGCGCTGGCGGCGATACGCTCCATGCGCTCGACTAAGGCCTGCATGCGCTCGCCGGTTTCGCGGCTGGTGGTGGCATTTTGCATGGCCAATTGAGTGGCCTGACGGGCGTTTTCGCTATTTTGCTGCACGGTCGCCGTCATCTCATCCATGCTAGAAGCAGTTTGCTGCAGCGAGGAGGCCTGCTGCTCAGTGCGCGATGCCAAGTCTTCATTCTGCCGTTTGATATGTTCGGACGCAGGCGTCACCACATCGACTTTGTTGCCCACCTCGGTAATCAGCCCCGACAAGCTAGCGCGCATGGTTTCCAGCGAACTCAGCAACTCGCCTAGCTCGTCATTACGCTTTAAGGTCACTCGGTTGGCGAGGTTACCCGCGGCAATTTGGAACGTTACCCGGCGCGCCTCGTTGAGCGATTTAATCAGCGATTTGAGAACCGCCATGCTCAGCCCCACCATTAACACAATACCCAGCAGCAGCACGCCCAACTGACCGTACAGTAATACCTGTTGCTGCTGTTCGGCATTTTCCATCAGCGTTTGCGCGGCCGTTCGTTCCTGTTCAACTAATACATTGATAGTGGCACTGATACTTTCAGAGGTGGGCTGCACGTTGTCATTAAAGGCTTCAAAGGCGGCAAAGCCGTTGCCATCTCGAATAGCCGTCAGGGTGGTATTGGCACTTTCAATAAAAGTGGTGAGATGTGCCGTCAGGCCCTCTTGCACACCGCCGGTTTGGCGCTCTGCAGTATAACCTTGCCACGACTGCTCAATGTCGGCACTCATGGTGGCTAACTGGCTTTCAAGAACATCAAGATCCGCGCGCCGGGGGTTGCGCACCGCCGGTTCTAACGCCTGAATGGCTTGACTAACCCGCTGGTCTATCTGTTGAAGGTCGGTAATCCCTTCAAGGCCAGTTTGATTGAGGGTGCGTAAGCGTTCAGCGGAACTGGTTAAGCCATACACCCCTGCCGCCCCTGCGATGACTAGTAAAGCCACTGAAGCCACCACCATGCCCATTAGCTTGGCCTGCATGCTGCTGAAACTAAAACGCTTTACCCATCCACGCAGGCCGGTGTGACGTATTGCACCACAATGAAGCTTGAAACCACGGGTTTTGCCCTGTTGCATAGCAGCGTATACCCGCTCTGCCCGGGCAATGGCTCGGCCCGCCGCTTTACGCCGAATAGAGGTATAACCCACCACGCGCTCACCGTCGAGCAGCGGCGCGATGGTAGTATGCATCCAATACGCTTCGCCAGAGTGGCGGCGATTCTTGATCAACCCCTGCCAGGTTTTACCGGTCTCAATCGTGTCCCATAGGTTCTTAAAAACCGCTTTAGGCATGCTGGGGTGGCGAAACAGGCTATGAGGTTCGCCCATGATCTCGTCCAGCGCATAGCCGCTCACCTCCACAAAGGTTTGGTTGGCGTAGGTGATTCTGCCCTGCAGATCCGAGCGTGAGATCAATACTTCGTCATCGGCTAACTCATAAACAGTGGATGCTGATTGTTCGGCATTATGCATTTAGACCCCCTACTTTTTATTGAAGGCTTGCGCCATCTTTAGTCTTAGTTAACGCTAAGCCTTTTCAATTAGGGGTAATGCATGAAATATGCCACCGCAACGGGTGGCATGTCATAAAAAACGAATAAAGGGAAATCAAGCACCTAACAATGTTACCTGCTGGTCTAAAACGCTTCCCACTGGTCCGCGCGAGGCTGTTCTGAAGGTGCCTTGGAACGCTGCTCGGAAGGCGCGGGTAAGCCACGAGTTGCCTTGCTGAGTGCTTGGTTCGCGCGCTGTAACTTCGCCCGCGCCTCTTTGATGTTCTCATCTTGAGCGCCTTCCAAGCGAAACGCATCGACCACATTAGCAAGTTCAAAGGCTTCGAGGGCGAGATTGTCCGCTGACGCCGCAATCGACTGAACTTTGGAGGCATTCTGCTGGGTCACAAGATCCATTTCGGCAATCGCCGAGTTAATTTGACCGATCCCACTGCTCTGCTCGCTGGACGCAGTGCTGATCGACTCCATCAGCTCACTGACTCGACTCACCTGCTGAGAGACTTCCTCAATCGCCCTCTCCGCCTGCTCTACCGCACTACGGCCACCGCTGACTTCCTGAGTAGTGCTATCAATCATCTTACGAATTTCCTGGGCGGCATCCGCGCTACGACCAGCTAGATTGCGCACTTCGCTGGCGACCACCGCAAAGCCGCGGCCATGTTCACCAGCACGCGCGGCTTCAACCNGGCCATGTTCACCAGCACGCGCGGCTTCAACCGACGCATTCAGCGCCAGGATATTGGTTTGAAAGGCAATACCGTCGATCACGCTGATCATCTCGGTCATCTTTTCAGCACTCTGGGCGATACGCTGCATGCGCTCCACCAGATGCTGCATTTGCTGACCGGTATCCTTGGTGCTGGCAGCGTTCTGCACTGCCAGATCGGTCGCCTGGCGGGCATTCTCGGTATTCTGCTGAACCGTCGAGGTCATCTCCTCCATACTCGAAGCGGTCTGCTGAAGTGACGACGCCTGCTGCTCCGTACGTGAAGAGAGCTCCTCATTTTCAGCGGCTATCTGCTGAATCGCCGGGGTAACCACCGAGACGCGGCTCTCTACATCGCCTACGATACTGGATAGGCTGAAGCGCATGGTGTCCAGGGAGTAAAGCAGTTCACCCAACTCGTCGTTAGTTTGACGACGCTCACGGGCGGCCAAGTTACCCGCGGCAATTTGGAAAGTTATATACCGTGCGCCCGACAAGCTGCGAAACACGGATTTCAGAATCATTACGCTCAAGCCGATCATGACTAAAAAGCCTACTGCCAGCAGCACCAATTGCGCTATCAGCATTTGCTGACGCCCGCTTTGTGCCTCGGTCACCAGCAATTCAGCATCGGCTCGCACCTGCTCGACCAAGGTGCTGTTCATCTCGCGCAGCGATTCAGTAGTCGGCACCACCACGTCATTAAAGGCTTCAAAGGCCGCGAATCCATTACCCTCTTCAATCGCCACCAGGGCGGTTTGCACCGCATCAACCCAGGTATTAAGAGCACTATCAAAAGCTTGAGCGGTCTCATCAGTGACCGCCGCATCCGCATAGTAGCCCGCCCACAGCGTCTGCATGGCATCGGTATACTGGCCAATGTCTGCGTTGACAGCCTCCAGGTCAGCCCGACGTGGGCTTCGTACCGCAGGTTCCAGCGTGCCTACCGTTTGACCAATATAGCGTTCGATATTCTGCAGCGAGGCGACATCGCTCAATCCGGAACGATTAATGGTTTCCAACCGCTCGCCGGAGAGTAACAGCGCATATACTCCCAATCCGCCCGAAAGGCAGAGCAGTAGAAGCGATGCCACCACCATACTGGTGAGTTTGGCTTTCAGGCTAGTGAACTGAAAGCGCGACAGCATTCCGATCAAACCTTTACGCCGCAACGTGCCTTGGGTTAGTGCGTAACGGCGGGATTTGCCTTTTTCGCGAATTTCAGCATAGATTTTTTCTGCCTGGGTAACGGCTTTTCCCGACGCCTTGCGGCGCACGGAAGTGTAGCCGACGATGCGCTCACCGTCCCGCAACGGCGCCACGGTGGCATTCACCCAGTAGTGATCGCCATTTTTACGCCGATTTTTAACCACGCCTTGCCAGGTCGTTCCCGCTTGGATGGTTTTCCAGAAATCCTTGTAAGCAGCTTCGGGCATATCGGGGTGACGAAGGAGGTTATGGGGAGAGCCGATGAGTTCTTCACGGCTATAGCCACTGACCTCAACAAAGGTAGGGTTGGCATAGGTCACATTGCCCTTTAAATCCGAGCGGGAGATAAGCACCGCTTCCTCACTCAGAACATATTCACGCTGCGTCACGGGCTGGTTATTGCGCATTGGTTCTCCAAGAATTAGATATTCTTAATTTTTATTAAAGCATACGCTATTATCGCTATGGTTCTTGTCAGCAAACCAGTGAACAAATGTAAAAAAAGCGCCTTACTTTCGTACGGCGCTTATTAAAGGCTTGGAATAGGTTTTTAGACGGCCTGTAAACTCTTACCGTGGCGTTAAATAAACTGCTTGTTAACGACCAAACACCACATTGGCCACATCGCGGTAGCGTTTCGCGAAGTGAACCGTCATGCCCTCTTTCAGGTAGTCCGGCAACTCCTCGTAATCGCGCTTGTTGGCGTCGGGCAAAATTAATTCAAAAATATCGCTGCGCCGCGCGGCAATCACTTTCTCACGAATACCGCCAACGGGTAGCACCTGACCGGTTAGCGTTAGTTCGCCGGTCATCGCCAGAGGGCGATCGATCGCATGGTGCTTGGCCAGCGAGAGCAGCGCCGTGGTCATGGTGACACCCGCCGAAGGGCCATCTTTCGGCGTGGCGCCCTCGGGTACGTGCAAGTGTACAAACGCCGAGTCAAAAAAGTCGGCATCAGCACCATACTCCTGCAAGTGGCCCAAGGTATAGCTGTAAGCGATATTGGCCGACTCCTGCATTACCTCGCCCAGCTTACCGGTCAGCTTAAAGCCACGATCCAATGAGTGTACTTTGCCTGCTTCGATAGGCAGCGTGGCCCCTCCCATGGAAGTCCACGCCAGGCCGGTCACCACCCCTTCGCCGGTAAGTACTTTTTCCTTACGGAAAATCGGTGCACCTAAGAACTCCTCCAGGTTTTTAACCGATATCTTGACCGTTTCTGCCTCCTCTTCGAGCAGTTTAACGGCCGATTTACGCACAATGCGGTGAAGTTGCTTCTCCAGTTGGCGCACTCCGGCCTCCCGGGCGTAGCCTTCAATCACCTGCTTCAAGGCAGCATCGGAGAGACTGATGCGTTTTTTCGTCAGGTTGTCGCGCTTGAGCAGCTTTGGCCACAGGTGGTGCTTGGCAATCGCCAGCTTTTCTTCGGCGATATAGCCCGAGAGGCGAATCTGCTCCATACGATCCAGCAGCGGCCCAGGAATCGAATCCAGCGTGTTGGCGGTGCAGATAAACAGCACCTTGGAGAGATCCATGCGCACATCAAGATAGTGATCGAGGAAGTCAACGTTCTGCTCAGGATCAAGTACTTCCAGCAGCGCCGATGCTGGGTCGCCCTGAAAGGACTGCCCGAGCTTATCGATCTCATCCAGCATGATAACGGGGTTTTCGACCTCAACCTCTTTAAAGGCTTGCACCAGCTTGCCGGGCATCGCGCCCACATAGGTACGCCGATGGCCTTTAATTTCCGCTTCATCGCGCATACCGCCCACTGAGAAGCGGTAAAACTGACGCCCTAGGGCTTCCGCGATCGAACGCCCGATGGAGGTTTTGCCTACCCCGGGAGGGCCTACCAACAGTACAATCGAGCCGCCTACGTCACCCTTGAAAGTACCCTCGGCCAGAAATTCGATAATACGTTCTTTAACGTCTTTCAAACCGTCGTGGTCACGATCCAGCACCTGCCGGGCATGGGGTAGATCCAACTGATCCTGGCTGGTCACTCCCCAAGGAAGCGAGGTTAACCAATCCAGGTAGTTACGCGTGGTGCCATATTCGGGCGAACCGGTTTCCAACACGCTGAGCTTATTCAGCTCATCGTCAATACGCGATTGCACACGCTCAGGCACGACCAGTGACTCCAAACGCGCTCTAAAGGTATCTACATCGTTTTCGCGATCATCTTTGGAGATGCCCAGTTCACGCTGGATGACCTTGAGCTGCTCGCGCAGGAAGAACTCGCGCTGACGATCCTGCATTTGCGCGTTCACCTGCTCGCTGATCTCGCCCTGCAGCAGCGCCACATCGATCTCTTTACGTAGCAGCGGCAGTACTTTTTGCATCCGCTCTTCCACCGACAGGGTGGCCAGCACATCCTGAAGTTCGGGGCCCTTTGCGGAGGTAATAGCGGCGGCAAAATCGGTCAACGGGCCCGGCTGATGAGGACTAAAGCGGTTGAGGTAGTGCTTGAGTTCTTCTCCATATAGAGGGTTAATCGGCAGCAGCTCTTTAATGCCGTTGATGATCGCCATGGCGTAGGCGCGGGTCTCTTCGTTTTCCGCGTCAACCGGCTCTTTAGGGTAGGTCACTTCAACGAGGTAAGGCGGCTCTTTGGAGAGCCAACGGGTAATTTTAAAGCGCTGAAGACCTTGAGCAATAAACTGAATCTGATCGTCTTCGCCCTTGAGCTTATGCACTTTGACCGCGGTACCGATCTCTGGAAAACCTTCGTGATCCAGGGAGGTGACACCCTGCTCGCCCACAAAGGCAACACCCAATGTGTGGTGCGGCGTGTTACCCACACGGCGCATGGTCTCTTCCCAGCGCTCACGATTAATCACCAGCGGCTGTACCTGGGCGGGGAAAAACGGCCGGTTATGAATAGGCAGAAGATAAATGCGTTCGGGCAGCATTTCGCTAGCGGGCACCAGAGAATTTACCCGCTCTCCGTCTGAGCGGTAGTCATCCCCCCCCTGCTTACTACCAGGCTCTTGAGGGCCCTTTTCAGCCTGTTCGTTAGCGTGGTCTACACTACTGTCTTCATTGCTGGTGTCTTCATTACTGGGCGCGTCATCACTGTTTGATGACTGTTCATCGTCAAGTTGCCAATCAAGATGTTCAGCGTCGTGTTCGTAATCCTGGTCGCTCATGCGTCCTCCAATGAACCGATACCGGCGGTGAGAACCGCCTAGTGTTGTCCATGGAATGCGGGCAGTGGGCCAAAACTTCAACCCTTCGCGAGTAGAACAGTCAGTTTTGCAGCGCTCCCTGCGACCGGCGGCAAGCTTTTCTTTTAAAATTATTGAGGCCAAAGCTCGGGCATCGGGCGACCATTAACACGCCACACGCCGCGTACCACATCAAACTGCAATTCTCGAGTGCCGAGCGGCAGCCCTAGCCATAATGCGGCGACGGTAGGCGCATCATGCCAGGTAAAGTCGCCATCAATGCGCTCCAGCCACTCCGCCTGCTGTTTCTTTTTGTCGAGGTTAACCACACTCAGTTCATCCAACTGGCGGGCATCAAAAAACAGCGCGCCATCCGCATCCAGGCGAATACCCAATAGCGGACTGTCGATGGCGACGGTCATGACATCTAAACGCGGCGAGTCGCTAAGCACGTTGCGCAGTTCCGGCTCCAAACGGGCCAGCAGCCCTTCGGCCATAGGTAGACTATCGTCTCCCCAGGCGGCTTCCTGGCGTAACCTACGAATCACTTGGCGAACCGCATCGGCATTCAAACGCGAAAGCTCCATCTCTATACGGCCATTGAGCAGCGGCATATCTGGCGCTTCAGAAGGCACCATCACATCACCAACCTCAAGCTCGCCTTTGATACGAAGTTCGCTCTCATCCAGCACCATATAGCTGTTTAGATCGAGAGGTGAAAGCTGGATATCGTAGGAGGGGTAGCTAAGTGTCAGTGTCTCAATATGTAGGTGGTCGCGCTGAGCAAAGTGGTAAGCACCGTCGGTATAAGTGTAGCGGCTCTCAAGCACCGTGGGCCCTAGCGCAAGCTGAGCCATACCGTCGGTCAGGGTAAGTTGATCAAGTAACGCGCGTAGTCGCCAATCGCCAAACACGCCTTCCAGGCGCAACCGACCACCGCGGACGCCTAACTCGCGACCATTTTGTTGGATCACAAAGGGGGCAAGGGCAAGACGTAATTCGCTATGACCGCTAAGGGTGTGATAGCGCCCCTGCCAACGCGGCACAGAGGGGGCGGTGACTTCACCCACGGCTTGCTGCAGAACGGTATCGAGACGTGGTAGCACGGTGCCTTCGACGTCCGTGCTTAAAATACCGTGCCGCGCCCTATAGGTGAGCTCAAGGCGCCAGGGTCGACCCAAAAGCGGTGACAGTATCACCCTGCCTTGGGAGCTTAGCCACCCTTGATGACTCTCAGTACGGTTGACGCGCCACTCACCCCGCGCCTCCAGATCTTCGAGTGCTTGGCGTAGACTGCGCTCAAACAGCACACTGGAGAGTAGCTGCGCTGCCATCCACACTACGGCGATGATCGCCAGCGTGGGGACAATCAGACGTTCCTTGCGCATGCTACCTCCTTGAAGCCAACGCCTTGCAGCCAATGCACTCAAAAAAAGTCATCAACCGCTCCTGATCTCTGCTTACCACTTACCACTTACCACTTACCACTTACCACTTACCACTTACCACTTACCACTTACCACTTACCACTTACCAAGTTTAGTGTAGCCAGAACCACAGGTGCATAGTACTCCAGGCGTAGGCCCCTGCCATCACGTCATCGATCATAATACCAAAGCCGCCCGCCACGCGGCGATCCGCCCAGCGAATCGGCCAGGGTTTAAAGACATCGAAGATGCGAAATACCACAAATCCCCATAGCGCAGCCTCCCACGAAAAGGGCACCGCCGCCATGGTCAGCCAGTAACCCACAAACTCATCCCACACGATACCCGAGTGGTCGTGTACCCCTAAATCGTGGGACGTTTTATCACATAGCCAAACGCCGACCACAAAGGCAACAAAACAAATACTCAGGTACCACCCCAGGGGCAGTTCCGCCATCATCCAGTAGAACGGAATGGCCGCTAGCGTGCCAAAGGTACCCGGCGCCCAAGGGACAGCACCGCTACCCAAGCCGAAGGCAAAAAAATGTGTTGGGCGACGCCAGACACTTTTCGGTGCATGATTCATGGCGCTTCCCCACTAAAATGCTGCCAACCGGCATAGCCGCTGACATAACGACTCAGTTCACTCTGGCCAGAGGCAGTAACGCCTAACGCTTCACAACAGTGGCCAATGACGGTCAGCGAGAGACCCAATGGCACTAAACGCTGCTGCGCCTCTGCGACGTCGTCAGCGCCGAGGGTAACAAGCAGTTCGTAATCATCCCCGCCGGAAAGTGCCGCCTTTAGTGCAGCTTCACGACCTAGGGAGCTTTCCAACTCGTCCGCCAGTGGTAAGGCGTCTAACGCGATGACGGCACCAACGTGCGAGGCGTCGCGAATATGCGCCAAGTCAGCCAGTAGCCCATCGGAAATATCCAGTGCAGCGGTGGCTAAGCCACGCAACGCCAGGCCCGCCGCTAAGCGCGGTTGTGGCAATAGGTAGCGACTTAACAGTGGATGCGCCAGATCGCGTTCGCCCTGCTGCCAAAGCGCCAGCCCGCCTGCCCCACCACCTAGTGCCCCGGTGACAGCGATCAGATCTCCCGCCTGGGCACCGCTCCGGGTCAAGGCTTCGCCCACCGGGAGTTCACCCATCACAGTGACGCCTATGGAAAGCTCACCGGAAGTGACATCGCCCCCCACCAGCGTGGTGGCGTGTTGCTGACAAAGCGCATGAAAGCCACGGGCATAGTCGGCCAGCCAAGCATGGGTGGCTTCATCATTGGCAAATTGACGCTGATCAAGGGTTAACGCCATCAAACACCAACGCGAAGTCGCCCCCATGGCGGCCAAATCGCTCAACGCAACGGCCAAGGCACGGTGGCCCACCGCAAATGCTGACGCTTCGCGGGGAAAGTGTACATCCACCACCGAGGTATCAACGCTCACGACCAACTGTTGGCCTGCTTGTGGCAACAGCAGCGTGGCGTCGTCTCCACATCCTAGTGTGACGCCATTTGACGCGGTCGACGCCTCCTGCGACGACATAAAGTAGCGTCGAATCAAATCAAATTCGGCAAGCACAAAGGCCCCTTAAACGCATTGTCATACCGCTCGCGTTCAGAGACGACGAGCGCTGACCTCGGCACTGCGCAAGCGAATAGCCAGCTTGTCGAGAATGCCGTTCACGTATTTATGGCCATCGGTGGCGCCAAATGACTTAGCCAGCTCAACGCCTTCGTTAATGACGACACGATAAGGTACTTCCATCCGGCGGGAAAGCTCGTAAGCGCCTAACCGTAGGATGGCCAACTCTACCGCATCAAGATCCTCTAAGCGGCGGTCTAGTAGGGGAGAGATTTCACGATCCAGATCCGCTTTGAACCGCACGGTATTGTGGAGTAACTCGTGAAACAGCGCTTTGTCGGCAATTTCCATCACTTTGACCCAATTTTCGTGATCTTCCAGATCATCGTCGGCGACCTGGCTACGAAACTCGGCTTCAATGGTGGTAATGGATTTACCCGTCATGTGCCATTGATAAAGCCCCTGCACCGTTAATTCCCGCGCCGCATGGCGGCCCTGCTGAGCGGCAGAGGGTTTACGCTCGCTCATTGGGTATCTCCTGACGGTAGCGCGCGGAGCAGAGAGACCATTTCCATTGCGGCCATGGCAGCTTCGGTGCCTTTGTTACCGGCCTTGGTGCCTGCACGCTCAATCGCTTGCTCAATGGTTTCAACGGTTAACACGCCGTTAGCCACCGGGGTATCAAACTCAAGCTGTAAGTGATTAATCGCCGTATTACAGCCCCCCGCCACGTATTCAAAATGCGGTGTGCCACCGCGAATGACCGCGCCCAGGGCAATCACTGCGTCGGGTTTCATTACCTTTAACACGCGCTTCACCGCCAACGGGAGTTCCCAGGCGCCCGGCACGTGAACAATGTGGATATGTTCGACGTCGACACCGTGACGGGTCAAGCTGTCGACGGCGCCTTCCACCAGGCTATCTACCACGTGATGGTTAAAACGGCCGACCACGATGACGTATCGGCCATCGACATCAACAAACGTACCTTCAACTTGAGTGAGGGAGTGCATCAATTTATTCCTGCTGATTAGTCCTGCTGAGAAGTTGGTTCATAAGCCGTGTCATTAGGGCCCAGACGCTCTACAACTTCGAGGTCAAAGCCGGACAGCGCCGAAAACTTCCACGGTGAACTAAGTAATCGCATTTTACCCACGCCTAAATAGCGCAGAATCTGAGAACCGGTGCCGATGGTTAAGTAGTTCCCGGCACCGTCGGAATCGCTGGTACGCGGTTGGCGCACGCGATCCAAAAAGATATCCAGCTGGTCTTTCAAATCCTGGTGCGGGCGGCCGTCGTCAATCAACACAAACACGCCTGGCTCGGCACCGGCAATCTCTTCCAGCGCGCGATGGGCATCCCAGCGGCACTGTTCGCCTTTCATCAAGCCCATTACATCGCGCAGCGTATCAGTCAGATGCACGCGCACCGTGGTGGCCTGCTCCGGCGTGGGCTGGCCGTTCACCAATGCCAAATGGTGAGCGCCCTGAATACGATCACGGAACACGTGCAACTCAAGCTCGCCATGGGAGGTCATGACCGTTGACGCTTCCAGATGATCGATGGTCTGTTCGTTAACGATACGGTAGTGAATCAGATCCGCGATAGTACCGATCTTAATACCATGCTCTTGGGCAAAGGCTTCAAGCTCGGGGCGGCGCGCCATGCTGCCATCATCGTTCATAATCTCGCAGATTACACCGCTAGGGTCACAGCCCGCCAGTGCCGCCAAATCACACGACGCTTCCGTATGCCCGGCACGGCGCAGCACGCCACCCGGCTCGGCCATCAGCGGAAAGATATGGCCTGGCTGAACGATATCAGAGGGCTTTGCATTGGGTGCCACCGCTGCTTGCACGGTACGCGCACGATCTGCAGCTGAAATACCCGTCGTGACGCCTTCGGTTGCCTCAATGGAGAGAGTAAACTTGGTGCCAAAACCGGAACCGTTATCACGCACCATTAGCGGCAGATTAAGCTGCTCACAGCGGGCGCGAGTCATCGGCATGCAGATCAAGCCGCGGGCGAAACGGGCCATAAAGTTGATATGCTCGGCCTGCACTTTTTCGGCGGCCATGATGATATCACCTTCATTTTCGCGATCCTCATCGTCCATGAGAATCACCATTTTGCCCTGGCGGATATCGTCCACCAGCTCGGCGATAGGGGCTAAGCCTCTAGAGGAGGGGTGCGCCATGGAATCTCCAATAAGTGTTGTCACGATAGCTTGTCAGGATAGGTAATCGAGAAAGAGTTTCGTGAGAGTGAGTCACGATTTTGCGCGTCAGGGTACCTTGCTCTCGCTAAATTCGCCAGATGCGCTAGTCGCTAGAGGGGATGCGATAATGCGCCAATCGCGCCCTACTGCTCGCATATCGTGAATGGTTAACCGCCGCTGATCGGCCATACGTGAGAGCCCTGGCAGTGCAAAAAGGGGCCGCGCTTCGCCGCCTAACAGTGTGGGGGCAACGAACAGCTGTAGCTCATCGACCAACGCCGCATCGAGCATAGCGCCCGCCAATGTCGCTCCGGTTTCCACCAGCAGTTCATTAACCTGTTCATTTTCGGCTAACCACTGCAGCATTGCCACTAAATCGATACGGCCATCACTACCGGCGGGCAACACCTGTACTTCAGCGCCCGCCTGAGTTAGCCGCTCGCGCTTCTCTTCCGAGTGCTCTAACGTGGTGATCACTAGCGTACGTCCTGGCTCGCTTAAACAGGCTGCCGCCAGAGGTAAGCGCAAGTGGGTATCTAAAATCACCCGTAGGGGCTGGCGGCGAACCACTTCGTCAGCGTTGTCGAGCTGTAGCTGCTCTGCTCGTAGCGTGAGCCGAGAGTCATCCATAATGAGCGACTCTACGCCGCTTAATATCGCACTGGAGCGCGCCCGTAGCCGCTGCACCTGGGTGCGTGATTCAGGCCCGGTGATCCACTGAGACTCCCCCGACCCCATGGCAGTACGACCATCCAGACTCATTGCCATTTTCAGGCGCACAAAGGGACGCTGCTGGGTCATGCGAGCAATAAAGCCGGGATTCAGCGCGCGCGCGTCACTCTCTAATAACCCCACTGCCACCTCTACTCCCGCCTCCTCAAGCAGACGAATACCTCGGCCACTCACCTGCGGGTTCGGATCCACCATGGCAACCACTACCCGCGACACCTTAGCTTCCTGGAGCGCCACCGCGCAGGGGCCGGTGCGGCCGGTGTGGGAGCAAGGCTCCAGGGTGACGTAGGCGGTTGCGCCCTGAGCTTGCTCACCAGCATCGTTCAACGCGTGGATTTCGGCGTGGGGTTCACCGGCACACAGGTGAAAGCCTTCACCGACAATCTGCTCGTCACGCACAATCACACAGCCGACCCGCGGGTTGGGATCCGTGGTGTATAAGCCTTTTTGCGCCAGTTGCAGCGCCCGCGCCATATAGAGGTGCTCGGCTTGGCTAAAGGCAGCACTCATTTTGACGACTCGCTACCATGGCCCAGCCGAGAAGAGGGCTCTTGGGATAGCCGATCAATCTCAGCGCGAAATTCATCCAGATCCTGGAACTTGCGATACACTGAGGCAAAGCGAATATAGGCTACGTGATCGAGGGTTTTAAGCGCTTGCATGACCGACTCGCCAATATCACGGGCGTTGATTTCGCGATCACCCCGGGCACGCAGGGTTTGGCGTATGCGCTCCACCGCCGCTTCAATGGCTTCTGCACTGACCGGACGCTTTTCCAGCGCACGCAACATACCTGCACGCAGTTTGGCTTCATTAAAGCTCTCGCGGGAGCCGTCGGACTTCACCACCCGCGGCATTACCAATTCTGCGGTTTCGTAGGTAGTAAAGCGCTCTTGGCAGCTCGCACACTGGCGGCGACGGCGTACCTGATCACCATCCGCTACCAGGCGCGAATCAGTCACTCGAGTATCGTTTGCACCACAAAAAGGGCAATGCATGGCGGTCAACCTGTTGTCAGCTCGTGCCGACTTACCGGACGAGTTAGCGTGTTATAACCTGTCAATGTGTGTGCTATTAATAGCGTTTTAGCAGTAGTAACTGCCACAAGCTAATGTATCTTAGCGTTTAAACGCGGTATCAACCTCG
Source organism: Vreelandella sedimenti (assembly GCF_013416325.1). Classification (GTDB taxonomy): domain Bacteria; phylum Pseudomonadota; class Gammaproteobacteria; order Pseudomonadales; family Halomonadaceae; genus Vreelandella; species Vreelandella sedimenti. The sequence goes on along the minus strand of NZ_JACCGK010000033.1, from coordinate 5,551 downwards.
TATTGTAACGATTTGGCACACAAGCTGCAGCGTTTGTGGCAGATTGTTTATCAGGAGTCACCCATGCCCCCCTTTGAGCAGACCGTTAACGACTACCTCAGCCACCTTTATGGCCCCAGGGCGGGGGAAGTGCAACGCCGCTTAAACCAGCGTCTAGCGCATTTCCAGTCGCTTGCCCCATTTTCACCCAGCCCCGTCGAGGTCAGATCTAAAAACGCACCCTCTTGGAGCGAAAAAGATCAGTGGGTGATCAGCTACGGCGACTCGATTATTGAAGATAGTGCGCCGCCATTGGCCGTGCTTAGTGATTTCCTTCAAGCACGGTTGGGTGATCGCATCAGTGGTGTACATGTACTGCCCTTCTTTCCCTGGAGCAGCGACGACGGCTTTTCGGTGATCCACTACCGGGAAGTGAACCCCGATCTTGGTGATTGGGCGCACATCCGAGAGCTCGCCAGTCATTACGACTTGATGGCCGACTTAGTGCTCAATCACGTCTCACGGGAGTCCCTCTGGTTTGTGGATTACCTGAGCGGTAGCCTGCCCGGTCGCGACTACTTTATTGAAGTCGATCCAGACACCGACGTTTCACAAGTGGTGCGCCCTCGCAGCAGCCCCCTGCTGGTGCCTATTTCCACCCGGCGCGGCACCCGCTATCTGTGGGCGACATTCTCCGAAGATCAGCTTGACCTGAACTTTGAAAATCCGGATGTGCTGCTGGAGTTCGTGGGTATTTTGCTGTTCTACCTGGAGCAAGGCACGCGGATTGTGCGCTTGGATGCGGTGGCCTTTCTATGGAAGCGGCTGGGTACCGCCTGCATTCACCTGCCGGAAACCCATACCGTGGTACGACTACTACGTGCCATTGTGGATCACGTGGCCCCAGGTACCCTGTTAATCACCGAAACCAATGTGCCCCACCAGGAAAATATCAGTTATTTTGGCTTGGATCGGTTGCCGGCGGGGGCGCCCGACGAAGCCCATATGGTGTATCAGTTTGCCCTCCCCCCGCTGTTATTGCACACCCTCACCCGGGGCGAGGCGAGCACCTTACAAACCTGGCTTGCCAGCCTTCCGGTACTGCCCGACCAATGCACCTACCTCAACTTTACGGCCAGCCACGATGGCATTGGCGTGCGCCCCTTGGAAGGTTTATTGCCCGATCACGAGCGGGATGCGCTACTCGAGCTGATGCATCGTTTCGGTGGTTTTGTCAGCATGCGCAGCAACCCCGATGGCAGCGATACGCCTTATGAGATCAATATCACCTGGTTTGAAGCCATGCGCGGCACTCGCCGTGGCCCCGACCCGTGGCAGGTAGCGCGTTTTCTATGCAGCCAAGCGATTATGCTGAGTTTGCAAGGCATCCCCGCGCTGTATATTCATACCCTAACTGGCACACTCAATGATGTGGAAGGCGTTGAGCGCAGTGGACGGCTACGTTCGATCAACCGCCGACGCTGGCAGCGTAGCGAGTTAGACCTGCTATTAGATAGCCCGTCAACGCCCACCCACGATGTTTTTCACGCTTTAAACCGGCTATTAGACCAGCGCCGTCAGGAACCCTGCTTTCACCCCAATGCCGCCCAGCGGGTGTTGGTCTCTGCACCGGAACTGCTGGCGGTAGAACGTGGCCCACTACACGATGGCCGCCGTTTGTTGGCGCTGTATAACGTCACCGATCTGCCGCTCCCCTTAGAAAACATGGGTGAGGCGGTTACCCAGGCACTTGAAAAACACGCCTGGCAAGCGCTGGATCCAGCCAATCCTTGGGTCGCCGAAGGTTCGCTGCCGCCTTATGCGGTACGCTGGTTGGTAGCTGATCGTTAATACCATTGAGAAGCCTCTCACTTTTATTCAAACAAGGCGCTGTAATGCACTTGAAACGTCAACTTGTTATTAGCGGTTCTCTCCTGCTGGCAGGATTGGTCGGCACCTCTGTGAGCTATGCCGATGAGCTCCCCGCCCCTATTCAGGCACTTGCCGACCAAGGCTTGGAGATTCATGGCCAATTCGATGCCCCTGGAGGGTTACGCGGCTACGGCGCCAGCGTGCAGGGACAGGACATGGCGATTTACCTGACGCCGGATGGCGAGCACGCCGTGGTGGGTACGCTAATGGATAATGAGGGGAATGACCTTACCGAAGCGCAGCTGGATGAGCACGTACGTGCACCGCTAGAGGCACAAACCTGGCAGCTACTCAGTGAAAGCCACTGGGTACAGGACGGCAACGTGGATGCCCCCCGAGTGATTTATACCTTCACGGATGCCAACTGCCCCTACTGCCGCCAGCTGTGGCAAGAGGTACGCCCCTGGGTTGGAGCAGGTGAGGTGCAGCTACGCCATATTATGGTCGGTATTTTAGCGCCAGACAGCCCTGGGAAAGCAGCCGCTATTCTCGGCGCCGATGATCCGGCGGCAACACTGCATGCCCATGAAAGCGGCCAGCAGGAAATCGCAGCCAGTGCCCAACCGAGGGAAATTGAAGAGCAGGTGTACGCCAATAACCAGCTGTTCGAAGAGCTAGGGCTGTATGCCACGCCTACCTCCGTTTTTCAGCGTGAAACAGAGAGCGGTGACGTGCGTCTTGACCGCATTCAGGGTATGCCCAGCGATGAGCGGCTGATCGAGATGATGGGCAGCGAAGCGCCCTAGAGGGTTATGGGAGGTCGCTAAAGCAGCCTCCCCAAGACTACTCAAGCTGAAAGCCGCCTAGCAACAAACCATCCCAGCACCATTGTGGCGAGCATGGCCAATAGCGGTAACGAAAGACCGCCGAGGGAAGCAATCGCCGGCCCTGGGCAGTAGCCAGAAAGCCCCCAGCCGATGCCAAATAGTGCAGCGCCCCCTAATAACTTCGCGTCTAACTCCCGCTTGGTTGGCAACTGAAAGACGCCACCCAACAGTGGTGTCGAGCGCTTAAATACCAGCCGATAGCCGATAAAGGTGGTGATGACGGCCCCGCCTAATACGAACATCAGCGTTGGATCCCAGGCACCCGCCACATCTAGAAACCCCACTACTCGTGCGGGGTCAGTCATGCCCGAAACAGCTAAGCCGATACCGAAAAGTAGTCCCGCCGCATAGCCTGCCGCTGTTTTCATCCAATTGCTCTTGTTTGACTGACTCATACTCCACCGCCTAGGCCTAGCATGTGGCGCGAGATATAAACGGTCACTAGCGCCGTCAGCAAAAACATACCGGTGGCCGCCATAGAGCGTGGCGCCAAGCGCGCAAGCCCACAGACCCCATGGCCGCTGGTACAACCACTGCCTAGCCCTGTGCCTACCCCTACTAAAAGCCCAGCCACTAGCATCAACCCTACGCCACCCACCGGCGCGCCAATCACCTCTCCAGGGCTACCTGCTCCGTTCACTGCGACATTACCCAGGCCACTTCCTAACGCCATGATGACTAGCGGGCCGCTAATAAGCCCTAGCAGAAAAGCTAATCGCCAAGCGCTATCGCCTTTAGGCCGCTGGGTGATCAAATTACCCACGATGCCACTGATACCCGCGATACGCCCTAGCGTTACCATGAGCCAAGTAGCCGAAAGCCCAATCAACACCCCGCCTGCTAGCCCATGCAGGCTTGCCATCCAATCCATGCCCATTCTCCTGCTTTAAAATTTATTAATGGTTAGAAAAAATTAATCGGCACTTTGAGATAGACGGTGCCGTTATCTTCCGCGGGAGGCAGTTCCCCCGCACGCATATTGACCTGCACCGAAGGAATAATGAGCCGTGGCATGCCTAAAGTGGCGTCGCGCTCAGTGCGCATTTTCACAAACTCATCTTCGCTAATACCTTTATGTACGTGAACATTGTCATTTATCTGCTCGGTAACGCTGGTTTCATGCTGAAAGGTATCGCGGCCGGGAGCTTTATAGTCGTGGCATAAGAACAGCCGCGTCTGCTCAGGAAGCGCCAATACCTTTTGGATAGAGCGATAAAGGGTGCGCGCATCTCCACCGGGAAAGTCGCACCGCGCGGTGCCATAATCCGGCATAAATAGCGTATCGCCTACAAAGGCGGCATCGCCGATTACGTAGGTTAAACAAGCGGGCGTATGGCCTGGGGTATGCAGCACATGGCCCTGTAATTGGCCAACGGCGAACGTATCCCCTTCTTCAAACAGCGCATTAAACTGACTGCCATCCCGAGCAAACTCACTGCCCGCATTGAATGCCTTACCGAATATCTCCTGCACCTTCACTATGTTGGCACCAATGCCGGTTCTACCCCCTAACTGCTCATGCAGGTATGGCGCTGCCGAGAGGTGATCTGCATGTACATGGGTCTCCAAAATCCAGGCGACATCGAGATCGTGTTCGCGAATAAAAGCGATGATGGTGTCAGCGGATCGCACGTCGGTTCGCCCAGCGGCATAATCAAAATCGAGTACCGAATCTATAATCGCGCAGGCACAGCTATCAGGGTCTTGGACGACATAGCTAAAGGTGTTCGTAGGCTCATCAAAAAAGTGCGTAACGATTGGGCGTTGCATCGTTGCCTCCCATAGGAGTGGTGATCTCAATCTCATGCTATAAAGACAGCATAGTGCATTTTAAGTTCTATATTTAGATTGTTTTTGAATATAAGGGCGCTATATATCCCAAAAGAGTGTTCAAGACTATTTTTGCTAAGGTCTGCTCCATTTAGGCCGATAATGAAAGAGTTACTCAATTACAAAAATTAGGAAGAACATGACCCACTTAACAACGACACAAAAACTCTGGGGAACGCTGGGTATTATCTGGGTTGCCATGCTGCTATTGGTTGGCTGGCTTGCCTGGGAGAACCGCCAGACAATTGAGAGCGAACGCCGCGACAGCATTCAATACGTGGTGGAAAGCGTGCAAAACCAAATTGAAGCTCTGCAAGAACGGGTAGCCTCCGGCGAACTTAGCCTGGAAGAAGCGCAGCAGCGGGCAAACGATAATATGTCTAGCGTTAGCTTTGGGGCGGGCGAGTATATCTTTTCATTCAACGATGACTTACTGATTATCTCGCATCCCAGTCGCACACCCGGCACTGACATGACCAATTATGAAGACGCCAGCGGGATGGCGCTGTACCCCGAGTTGCTGCGTGTCGCGCAAACAGGCGGTGGTCACGTCAATTACTACTCTACCCGCGCGGGTGGCGATGAGCAGTTACCGAAAACCAGTTATGTAGCGCACCTTCCCGAGTGGGGCTGGTCACTGGCAACCGGCGTTTATGTCGATGATATTAATGCCGCCTTTATTGCCGGTTTGATTCGCTCGATCGTGATACTACTGATCATTGGCCTGCCGGTAACGCTGCTGATGGGTTGGGTTATTCGTGATGTTTCTCGTCGTTTAGGCGGAGACCCACGCTATGCAGCCAACGTAGTACGTCATATTGCCGACGGCGACCTGACCCAGGTCACACGGCTTTCGCCGAAGGATCAACAGAGCTTACTATTTAATATCAACCGGATGCGTGAAGCACTTGCCGAGACGATTGGCGACATCCACCTCGGTGCAAGCCAGGTCAACAGTGGCGTAGAGCAGATTGTGGGTGTTA
>NZ_JACCGK010000032.1 GCF_013416325.1 Vreelandella sedimenti | reverse complement strand
TGGGGGCTAGACACCCCCGGCTACCCGATTATGCATTTGGGCTGCTAACCAAGTGAGTAGTCTTCCGCAAAGAAATATCATAGCTACCCTTGCTGCTTCGTCGATTCCTTTCTGACATGCTTTCGCATATGCTTCCTTTTGAATAGGCTCCCATCCGAATTTCAAGCTGTTGAGTTCTTCAAATGAAACTTTATATGCTGCTTGGTGGGAGTAGGAATTTCTAATCGAATTCAGGGCCTTCAACGACAAGTAATAGGCTTCGCTAAGTAAGCCCATCGCTCTAGCCAGATCAAGCTTCAGATCGAACCCTCTATTTCTTGAAAAGAACGCCTGAGGTATTTCAAGGTTTCTAGAAATCAGCGTCTCGAGGGTTTTCTCGATAAATATGTGGCCACGTAGAATCGGAGACAACTCATTCGTTTCGATGACGAGCTGCTCCATTGCGTGTTGATCAAGATCTTCAAAAGAAGCTGTTAAGTAACCCACGGTTTCCTCTAAGTGCTAATATATAAAGGGTTATTAGTGCTCATGCGAAACTTCCTGGGGGAATCTAAACCCTTCAGAAAGTCTTAATTAATATAAATAGAAAATGTTAAATTTTTTAGATAAAGATCACTAGATAAATGCGTATGCGCGTGGTTGTTGCCAAGTATCTTTACAAATTGAGCATAAACACGCAAAAATTTTTTTAATTAATTTTTTTAAGTATTTTTATAGTTCTCTGCTTAGAGGAATGAGCATACACTTCGCTGGACATGGTAGAAAAAGACACCTTCCAGATTGATCACACTTCCATATTCAAGGGCAGGGCTTAGTAAATATAAAAGCGCCATCGGCTTTGTGCTAATGGCGCTGTTAAGAGCAGCTAAGCCGTTAGTTACAGCTAAACCGTCTCATTGTGCATTCTGCTCAGCAAGCGTAGGCGCTGCCTTAAACTGCCGCATCAAACCATAGTAGAACAACCCACCCAGGCCTGCACCAATTAGCCAGCCGTAGCCGCCCAGGCTGGAAAGTGCAGGTACTAACACGGTAGAGAGCGAGAACAGCGCTGCCACGCCAAAGGCGATAAGGGCGCGGGTATTCCAGCCGTTTACGTAGTAGTAGGCGCTGCCCGGTGCTGAGGAGAATAGTTCCTGCATGTTCAGGTGCTGACGCTTAATCAGGTAGTAGTCGACCACGATAATGCCGTAGAAGGGCGCGACGATGGCCCCTAGTGCATTTACAAAGCCGGGTACACCAATCTGGCTGATCACCGAAAGCCATAGCGCGCCGACAAAGAACGCAATCACTGCGGTGATCAGGCCACCCATCTTGAAGCTGATTTTGCTGGGAAACAGGTTGGCGAGGTCGTAGGCGGGCGGGATGAAGTTGGCGACCAGGTTGATGCCTACCGTGGCAGCAAAGAAGGTCAGCGCGGCGATAATCGTCAGCGGCAGCGAATCCACACGCTCAACGATATCGGCAGGGTTGGTCAGCGCCTCGCCAAACAGCACTAGAGTACCGGCGGTAATAATCAGTGCGATAAACGAGAAGAAGGCGACGTTCAACGGCAAGCCTAGTAGGTTGCCAAGTTTCATCTGGCGTTCGGTTTTCACAAAGCGGGTGAAATCGCCGAAGTTAATCACCACCGCTGCGAAATACGCCACCATGGTGCCGACAATCGCCATAAAGGCGGCGATCGAACTACCGCTGGTTTCACTGCCTCCGCTGAAAATGGTGTCAATGGCGGGAATCAGCTCACTTCCCGCCTGATACCAAACAATGATCATCAGCACCAACATCACCACGTAGACCAACGGGCCCGCCCAGTTCAGGAAGTGCTTAATGCGCTCAATGCCTTGCCAGAAGATCGCGATCTGGAATAGCCACACAATCACAAACGACACCCAGGCCACGCCGGAAAGCCCCAGAATGGTGCTGCCGCTGCCTGCGCCCACAAAGGCGGTAATGAGAAGGGTGACGGCGGTAGAAGCGAAGTAGGTCTGCACGCCGTACCAGAAAATCCCCACGATGGCGCGCAGCATCGCGGGTAGGTTCGCGCCACGCACGCCCATGCTGGCGCGCACCATCACTGGGAAAGGGATGCCGTATTTAACGCTGGGCTTACCGGTGAGGTTGACCAAAAACATCACGATCACGCCCGCCAAAATAATCGCCGCCATCACAGCCCAGCCATTCAGGCCGTAGGTTAAAAACAGCGAGGCCGCCAGGGTGTAACCAAACAGGCTCTGGATATCGTTAGACCAAACGTTAAAGATCTCAAACGCGCCCCAGTTACGATCCTGGGGTTTAAGCGGCGCGAGATCCTCGTTATACAGCGAGGGATCAATGTGCTTAATATCCAGGTCACTAACGTCGTTGCTCTCTTTCATCTTATTAGCTCTTCGGTTGGCGAATGGAGTTACTGGCTAAAGCGCTGGCAGGGAGCCCAGTACTTCATAAGCAGGTAATAGGTAACACCTGCGGGTATCAGGCTGGCGTACCACGAGATCGCCGAGAAAGAGAGCGCCGCCACAATACCCACCGCCGTGGCGATGAAAGCGGCTAAGTTCACGCCTTGGTAGGGGCCGGTGGCGTCATACAGCTTATTGATATCCAGCGTGCGGCGGCGAATAACATAATAATCGACCACCAGAATGGCGAAGATGGGGCCTAGGAAGGCAGAGTAAGTTTGTACAAACAGCTGGAGGCCTGCGGCGGAGCCCGGCTGCACCAGTTTCCAGGGGAAGGTGGCGAAGGCCAGCAAGCCAACGATCACCGTGGCGACCGAGAACTTGATCTTGAAGATGTCCATCAATACATAGGTTGGCGGTACCACGTTGTTGAGTACGTTGGTGGTGACCTGGGCAAAGGCGATGAATAGAAGGGTAGTCATCAGCAGTGGGGTGTTGTCGACGGCGTTGGCAAACACCTGGATAGGGTCGGCGGTGCCAGTGGCCTGGGAGACCATATAGCCGATCAAGCCCATAAACAGGGTGCAGGGAAGAATCGACATGGCGTAGATGGTGGTCAGTAGGCTTTGGGCCGTGCCCTTCTTGTGCTCGCGGGAGTAGTCGCTAACGTTGAGCATCATGGTGCTGTAGATGCCCAGGAATAGCATGGTCGCGCCCCAGAATGGCATGCCCCAGGAGCCTTCCATGGTCAGCAGGCTGGCGGAAAGCTCATCGCCATAGCGCTGCACCGTGGCGTAGAACATATACACCAGTGAGGCGAGGATAAAGGCGCTGCCGATATTCTCTAACCATTTGATACCCTGGAAACCCATCACCGACAGGCCGATTTGCAGAAACTGAAAGGTAATAAAGTAGAAGATAAGGTTGTCGAAACCGAACAGAGTGGCCGACACCATATTGAGTGCCCCGGCACCAATCCAGCTTTGAAAGCCGTACCACACTACCGCTGGCACTGCGCGTACCAAGCCCGGTAAGCGCGTGCCGGTAAAGCCGAACGCGCTGCGCGCCTGCACCATAAACGGAATGCCATACTTGTAGCCTGCCGCCCCGTTAATGGCCAGGGCAATCCCGATTACAAAGCAGCCGATGGCAATGGCCAGCGTGGCTTGTAACAGGTTCAGAGTGCCGACCACGCTGGAGCCCATGGCAAAGGTGCCGATGGAAACGCAGCCACCGAACCAAGCCAGAAAGTAGGAGCCGCGCCCCATGATTCGGGTGTGTTGAGGGGCCAGGCTTTCTGCCCCCAGTGCTTTTGATCCAGCAGCGGATCGTTCTTCTGACGCAAGAGCCGAGGTTGAAGCGCTCATGGTGTCGTCCTCGCAAGATTATCGGTTTTATTGGCAGCTTGAGTAATTTGATTACCCAGGCAACGCTTGCGGCGTGGCGTGCTAATGGACGTACTGGTTTTTAAAATATAGCTTTCAATATTCTGTTTAATCTATTGTTATTAAATGTTTTTTAGTAGTTGTTGTTTTTCAGCTGTTATGACTTATGCGGTAAATCAAGATCAGAGAGCTCAGAAAACTTACCGGTGAAGGTCTTTGGCCGTGGGTAGGCAAGGTCTCCATATTTACTGGTATGCAGCCCCAAATTAACCAGCGATTCCGCCAGTTTCAGCGCGGCGGTAACACCTTCTACTACCGGCAGGCCCACTTCGCGGCTGATCTCCTGGGTCAAATTAGCCATGCCACCACAGCCTAAAACGATGGCGCCAATGTCATCTTCATCCCTTGCGCGGCAGCACTCTTCGACAATGCGTGTAAACGCCATTTCAGGGTGACGCTCAAGATCAAGCACCGGGATTTCAGCGGCACGAATGCGACGGCAGTGGTGGCTAAAGCCGTACTGCTGAAGCAGGTGCTCAGCGATAATGCCGGTGCGGCCCAGGGTGGTGACAATGGAAAAGCGTGTACTCACCAGTGTAGCTAAGTGAAAGGCCGCTTCAGCGATGCCGATTACCGGTGCACGGGTGAGCTCTCGTGCTGCGAGCAAGCCGGGGTCGCCAAAGCAGGCCACTACATAGGCATCGATGCCGCCTTCGCGCTCGCCTTTTAGAACTTCTTCGGCCACCCCTACCGCACTGATTACTTCGTCGAAATGGCTCTCGATAGAAACCGGGCCAGCGTCCGGTTGTGAAGCGCTCACCGTGGTGCCAGTGCCCGCCTGTTGCTGCGCTGCCTGGTGGATAGCAGCGGTCATGGAGGCCGTAGTGTTGGGGTTAATAATACGTATATGCACGATAGGTATTCCGTGTGTAAACAATATGGCATTTCTTGTATACAAAAATAGGGCGGTTTTCTACGTGGCGCAAGGAACTAATGAGCAATCGGCAATAAAAAAGCAGCTGATAAAACTTGACCATTTGTTCAGGATTCAATGACTTAACGCCTTTTAAACTGAGAAACGCTATTAGCGTCAGTGGATTAGCGGTCGACCGCGTTGCGGTTGGTTATGAATGTCGCTATTTTGTATACAAATAATTTTCTGTATTGCTGGGCTGTTATTTGCCAGTGATCTGCCAGGGTTTGTATGAATCAAGGAGCTAGCTATGTCGTCGTCACATAAGGGCCACTATCCCCGCGATTTGATGGGTTATGGACGCAACCCGCCCCACGCCAAATGGCCAAACAAGGCCAAAATTGCCGTTCAGTTTGTGCTCAACTACGAGGAGGGCGGCGAGAACTGCGTGTTGCACGGCGACTCAGGCTCCGAGCAGTTCCTGTCGGAAATTATCGGCGCACCGGCTTATCCAGATCGTCACCTGAGCATGGAGTCGATCTACGAGTACGGCTCCCGTGCAGGGGTGTGGCGCATTCTGCGCGAGTTTGAAAAACGCGATTTGCCGCTCACGGTGTTTGGTGTTGCCATGGCGCTGGAGCGTAACCCGGATGTCGCCCTGGCATTTAAAGAGTTAGGCCACGAGATTGCTTGCCACGGCTATCGCTGGATTCACTATCAGGAAGTGCCCGAGCACGTTGAGCGGGAGCATCTGCAGCAGGCCATGGAGATTTTTCAGCGGCTCTATGGCGAAAAACCCCAAGGCTGGTACACCGGTCGCGATAGTCCCAATACCCGGCGGTTAGTGCTAGACGAAGGCGGTTTCCTTTACGATAGCGACTACTACGGCGACGACTTGCCTTTCTGGACGCAGGTGACCGATAGTCAGGGCGGTGACCACAACCACCTGATTGTGCCCTACACGCTGGACAGCAACGATATGCGTTTTGCCGCGCCGCAAGGTTTCAATACTGCGGATCACTTCTTTACCTACCTGCGCGATGCCTTTGATGTACTTTACGCAGAAGGGGAGGAGGCGCCCAAAATGCTCTCGGTGGGCATGCATTGCCGTATATTGGGTCGCCCTGGGCGTTTTCGCGCCCTGCAGCGCTTTTTGGATTATATCGAAACTCACGACCGCGTTTGGGTGGCCCGGCGGGTTGATATTGCCCGTCACTGGGCAGAGCATCACCCGGCAACTCGTTAATTAAGCAGTTTAATAGGATGCTATGACGCCGCATATCGGACAGCGAATTACCGCCCAGTTTGACGCGCTAACTGCCCAGGAGCAGCGGGTGGCGAGCTTTATCCTCGATCACTTTGATGATCTGGCGGTATATAGCGCCGCTGATTTGGCGCGTTTGACCGGGGTATCCAAATCGACGGTTAGCCGCCTATTCAAGCGGCTGGGGTTTGAGAGCTACCGCACCGTTAAAGACCACGCCCGCCAGCTACGTAACCTGGGCGTGCCTTTGGTGATTGACCCCAACGCCATGCAGGAAGAGGCCGGGGCGCCGTTTCAGCGCCATCTGCAGCGGGAGCAGGATAATCTGCAGCGCTGCTTAAACGGCATTGCGGCGGATCAATTTGCTGCACTGGTAGAACGATTGGATAGCGCGCGTCATGTAGTCGTGATCGGTTTTCGTAACAGCTACCCGCTAGCGCTGCATTTTCGCCAGCAGCTGATTCAGGCGCGCACCCAGGTGCGGGTGGTGCCTCACCCAAACCAGTCGTTAGCGGAAGAAATTGTCGATCTCACCGACCAGGATGTGGTGGTGCTGTTTGGCTTTCGCCGTCGCCCAGTGGCCTTTACTTCGCTAATTGATGCACTTGAGCGCTCACCTGCCAAAGTAGCTTTACTGGCAGACCCCACCGCGGTCAATTTCGCCTCACAAGTAACGTGGTTTTTTGAAACGCCGCTGGAAAGCCTCTCCGCCTTCGATAGTTACGCCGCCGCCAATAGCCTGATCTGCCTGATTGCCAACGGCGTGTTGCACCGTCGCCTTGCAGAAGGCCGAGAGCGCATCAGCGCAATCAGCGATGTTTACGCTGAGCTTAGTGAGCTGGAAGCGCCGACTATGAGCGTGGATTGGAGCGCTCAATAAGCTAGACTTCCTTTCATGGTGCATACCGTTCTGTTGCTGGATGAAAACTGCACCAGAACGTTGCATCTCTCTCCTTTTATACCATCCTCTCAGCGCGGCAATCGCTGCACTGTGACTTCGCGTGTCCGCTAAGCTGCTGTTCTAAAAAACGTTAGCCACTTCTGGTATCGCCGTTGCTACTGGGTTATCAGGTGAAACGAAAGTTTCTTTGTTAGATTTTATGCAACAAAGCTTTCACTCGCTCTGCATCCCTTGCTAATTCCATTACGGCTCTTCACTTACCAACATGCCCTTGCCAGGCTGCCCTTGTTAGGAGAACACCATGAAATCGCTATCGCACTGCTTTAATCACTCTTTCTTTAGCCAGTTTAAACGCCTGCAGTCCGGTGTTTTAGCCACAGGGCTGAGTGCTGCAGTTGCCCTCGGTGCTATTACCACTAGCCCAAGCGTTCAGGCGGATGCACTAGAAGATATCGAATCACGCGGCACTATCCGGGTAGCTGTCCCGCAAGATTTTCCGCCGTTTGGCTCAGTAGGTACTGATCTAGAGCCGCGCGGATACGATATTGATATGGCCCAATACCTCGCTGACGAAATGGGTGTGGAGCTGGAAATTATCCCCGTCACCAGCGCTAACCGTATTCCCTATTTGCAGACCGGTCAGGCGGATCTGGTGATCTCCAGCCTGGGTAAAAATCCTGAGCGCGAAGCGGCGATTGATTTTTCCGATGCCTACGCGCCGTTCTTTCTAGGCGTGTTCAGCGCTGATGAAGATGAAAGCGTGGAAGGCCCAGAAGGCTTGGCCGATAAAACCATTGGGGTAACCCGCGGTGCCGTGGAAGATATGGAGCTTTCCAATATTGCCCCGGACTCCACGACAGTGCAGCGCTTTGAAGACAACGCCACCACCATTTCTGCGTTTCTTTCCGGTCAGGTCGATTACGTAGCTACCGGTAACGTAGTCGCCGCTGAAATCGCCGAACGAAACAGCAACCGTGCGCCCTCGCTGATTTATCAGCTCAAAGATTCACCCTGCTACGTGGGCATGAATAAAAACGAGCCAGCGCTAATGGAGGAAGTGAATCGCCTGATCGCCCAGGGCCTGGAAGATGGCACCTTGAATGAGATGTCCCAGCGCTGGTTCAGTGCCGACCTGCCTGAAAACTTCGGTAGCTGAGGGGCGACATGGGGCCAACACTCGATTTTCTTACCCTGTTGCCCTACGTCAGTGAGCTTCTCAAAGGATTTACCACCACGGTCGTTTTGACCGTGGTGACGACCTTAACGGGATTGTCGCTGGCAGTGGCGGTAGCATATTTACGCGTGAATGCGCAGCCTTGGGTGCGCTGGGGGCTAGGCGGCTACGTTGAAGTCACCCGCAACACACCCTTTATTGTTCAACTGTTCTTTATCTTCTTCGGGCTGCCGGGGCTCGGCATCAAAATTGATGCTATTACCGCGGCGTTTATTGCCATGACGCTCAACCTGGCCGCTTACAGCGCCGAGATTCTACGCGCCGGTATTAGCGCCACGGCCAAAGGGCAGTTGGAAGCCGGGCGGGCATTGGGTATGACCACACTGCAAAGCTATCGCCATATCGTGCTGGTGCCCGCGTTTGCCAGGGTATACCCCGCGCTTATCAGTCAGTCGATCATTGTGATGCTGGGTTCGGCGGTGGTGTCGCAAATATCGGTATTTGACCTGACCTACGCCGCTAACTTTATCCAATCGCGCAACTTCCGCAGCTTTGAAGTCTACCTGCTGATCACGCTGGTCTATTTGCTCCTCGCCTTCGGCATGCGGCGCAGCTTTATGCTGGTGGGCAAGCGGGTATTCGCCTATCAGCAAGGAGAACAACGATGATTGAGTTCACCTTCTGGGACATTCTGCGCAACCTGCTGCTGGCAACCCGCTGGACCATTGTGCTGTCGTTGATTGCCTTTGTGGGCGGTGCGACGGTGGGGCTGCTACTGACCTTTATGCGCCTCTCCAGCAACCGCTGGCTGCAGCGCTTAACGTCTCTTTATGTTGACCTGTTCCAAGGTACGCCGCTGTTGATGCAACTGTTTTTGATCTTCTTTGGCGCTGCCGCCATGGGGCATCCAATCTCTGCCTGGCTGGCGGCTTCCATCGCACTGACGCTGTTCACCAGTGCTTTCCTATGTGACATCTGGCGCGGCTGTTTAGAGGCGGTTGCCAAAGGGCAGTGGCACGCGTCGCGGGTGCTGGGCATGAACTACTTCCAGACCATGCGCCATGTGATTCTGCCTCAGGCGCTGCGGCTTTCGATTCCGCCCACGGTGGGTTTCTCGGTACAGGTCATCAAAGGCACGGCGCTGGCCTCCATCATTGGCTTTGTCGAGCTGACCAAGGCGGGCACCATGCTCAATAACGCCACCTTCGAACCCTTCACCATTTTTGCCCTTGTGGCTCTGCTTTACTTCGCGCTGTGCTACCCACTTTCCTGCTACGCGCGCTATCTGGAGAAAAAGCTCTATGACGCTGGTTTACGTTGATAACGTTCATAAAGCCTTTGGCGACCTGGAAGTGCTTAAAGGTATTAACCTTTCCGTTGCGCAAGGCGAAGTGGTGGCGATTATTGGCCGCAGTGGCTCGGGTAAAAGTACCCTGCTGCGCTGCCTGAATCAGCTGGAAAAACACGACAGCGGCGAGATCACCATTGCCGATAAGCAGCTCGATGCGGCGTCAATGTCGCCTAAAGAGCTGAGTGAAAACGTCGGCATGGTGTTTCAAAGCTTCAACCTGTTTCCTCATAAAACCGTGGGTGAAAACGTCTGTTTGGCGCCGCTGGTGGTGCGTGGCGAAGAGAAAGCCGAGGTCGAGAAAGTCGCCCGCGAAGTGCTTGAGAAAGTGGGGCTCTCCGACAAGTACGATGCCTACCCGGCGCAGCTTTCCGGTGGGCAGCAGCAGCGGGTCGCCATCGCCCGGGCGCTGGCCATGCGCCCCAAAGTGATGCTATGCGATGAGGTGACTTCAGCACTTGACCCTGAGCTGGTCGGGGAAGTGCTGCGCGTATTGGAAGCGCTGGCGGCCGAGGGGATGACGCTGATTCTGGTCACCCATGAAATGAGCTTTGCACGTGATGTGGCCGACCGCGTGGTGTTTATGCACCAGGGACGCATCCATGAAGAGGGCGTCCCCAGAGAACTATTCAGCAACCCGCAAACGCCGGAACTAAAGCAGTTTATCTCTGCCGTGCTCTAGTCGATACACTTCTAGCCGACCCACTGCGTTGCCTGGGCGAAAATAAGAAAGCCCAGAGCAATCACTATCCAGACGCAAAAAAGTGGGAAGAAAAATTTGACCCACTTCTGCCACGGCACACCCGCCAGCGCCAGGGTCGCCATAAAGTAGCCTGAGGTCGGGTATAAAATATTGCCGATACCGTCACCCAGTTGGAAGGCTAGTACTGCCGTTTGGCGAGTGACGCCAATGATGTCGGAGAGCGGTGCCATCAGTGGCATGGTGACCAGGGCCTGGCCGCTACCGGAGGGGACAATGAAATTGAAGCCTAGCTGGGCGAAGAACATGCCAATCGCCGAGAGCAGGGTGGGTAGGCCGCCTACGAGGTTGCCAAGCCCAAACACCAGCGTGTCCATTATTTGGCCATCTTCCAGCATCACCGCAACACCACGTGCGACACCGGCGATCATGGCGCCGACCAGCACGTCTCGGAAGCCCTGGTTGAAGCCTGCGCATATTTCGTCGGTGTCGAGGCCTGCGATTAGGCCCACAACAATACCCATGATGATAAACAGGCCTGCCATTTCCATCATGAACCAGCCTTGCTGCAGTACGCCATAGACGAGTACCGCGAAGAAGGCGAAGGTGGCGATGGCTGCGAGCTTCTGGCGAGCGCTGGCGATTAAGGCAGGGCTATTGTCAGCATGTTGATAAAGCGAGCGTTTTTCGGATTCGCTAGTGTCACTGCTCAGCAGGCTAAGTGAAGGAGTCTGGTGAACCCTGCGGGCGTAACGCACAACGAAGAAAATGGCCGCGGCTAACATCACCACAAACGCCACGACGCGCAAGCCATAGCCGGAGTAGAGAGGAAGATTTGAGAGTTGCTGTCCAAGGCCGGTATTGATGGGATTGAGCACACCCGTCGTGAAACCGACCGTGGTAGCGCAAAGTGCCACCGCCGCGGCCGTGACTGAATCAAAGCGCAAGGCAATCATCAGCGGCAAGATGACCGGCACATAGACCAGCGCCAACTCTTGGGTACCGATAACCGTCGCTATCAGGGCAAAAACCGTCATCAACACGGGGATAGTGAGCAGGTTCTGTCGCGCAAAGCGGCGCGTTAACTTGTCCACACCTATTTCAATAATCCCAGTGCGCCTTAGCACCATGAACATACCACCGATCATGAAGGTGAAAAAGACAACTTCACCGGCACTCATTAAGCCATTTGGGATCGCCAGCATAAAGTCGACGATACCAATCGGTGAGGAGGCGATCTGTTCATAAGAGGTCGGGTCAATAGTGATACGACCATTGGGGCCAGGAACACGCTCGAACTGCCCGGCAGGCACAAAATGCGTCGCTATCGCGGCCAAGCCGATAAATATGAACAGAACCGCGTAAATATCAGGGATCCGGCACCAGCTTTTCTTGGGCGTGGGGCGATCTGAGGAAGACGAAGAGGGAGTGTGTTGGGACATGCTATGCCTCGCGTTTGTTATAAGTAGCTGACCTGAGCAACAGTTAGCGGGCGTCATGCCGTGCCGAGGTTGCTGTTTTTGGACATGCTCGTATGATTTTAGAATTATGAAACGAAAGTTGCTAAAGAAGTTGCTATTGGGAGGTGTGTTTCACAAGAGGTTTGCTAAAGATCGCTTTATTGTGGTTCGCTAATCTTGTATACAAGATGCATAACGTGTGTTTTTACTAAGTCAAATAGGTTTAAAAATGCCAGCTACTTACTACGCTCCCACCGGCGGGCACCCGCCGCAAACGCAAATCACCGCTGATCGCGCCGTGTTCACTGAAGCGTATGCGCTAATCCCCAAAGGTGTGATGCGCGATATCGTCACCAGCAATCTGCCCTTTTGGGAAGGCACCCGGCTATGGGTGCTGGCGCGTCCGCTGTCGGGGTTTGCCGAGACGTTCTCCCAATACATTATGGAAGTACAACCCCAGGGCGGCAGCGATAAGCCTGAGCCTGACTCCCAGGCGGAAGGCGTGCTGTTTATTGTGGAAGGTGAGTTAACGCTTACTTTGTCGGGCGAGCGCCATACCATGCTGCCCGGCGACTATGCGTTTATTCCCCCCGGCAGTTCGTGGCAGGTGCGCAACGAATCTAATGCGCCGGTACGTTTCCACTGGGTACGCAAGGCCTATGAGTTTGTGGAAGGGCTCGAGGTGCCAAAGGCGTTTGTCACCAACGAGCAGGACATTGCGCCTATCGAAATGCCGGGCACCGAAGGACGCTGGGCCACCACACGCTTTGTCGACCCTGCGGACGTTCGCCACGATATGCATGTCAACATCGTTACCTTTCAGCCCGGCGGCGTGATTCCTTTCGATGAAACCCATGTCATGGAGCACGGCCTTTACGTGCTCGAAGGCAAGGCCGTTTATCACCTGAATCAAAACTGGGTAGAAGTAGAAGCGGGTGATTTCATGTGGTTACGCGCCTTCTGCCCCCAGGCCTGCTACGCCGCTGGCCCAGGGCCGTTCCGGTATCTGCTGTACAAAGATGTTAATCGCCATCCTGCTCTTAGTCTGGGTGCTCGTTAAAACTGGCTGCGCCAGCTTTTCAAGCAGGCAGCTTTAAAGGGTCGCGAGTCAAAGCAGCCTCCCACCAGTGCATTTATCAGGCTGGCAGAGGCCCCACACTGAGTAACGAAGAATTTTAGAAGGACACAATAATGCTAGAGCTAAAAGCCGAGCCGTTGACCGCAGAGGCCTTCGCCCCTTTTGGTGATGTGATTGATGCGCGCACCTCCGCGTCGTTTTCCATCAACGCCGGGCGCACACAGCGCCACCATGATCTTGCCAAGGTGGAAACGCTGGGCGAAAACGCTCATTCGCTGATTAATATCTTCGTGAGCCAGCCGATCACACTGCCTTTGGAGGTAACGTTTTTAGAGCGTCACCCCCAGGGCAGTCAGGCGTTTATGCCGCTGCACCAGGAGCGTTTTATTGTGGTGGTAGCCCCACCAGGGGAACATATTAACCCTGCAGACGTGCGAGCTTTTGTCACTGATGGCCGCCAAGGGGTGAACTACCGCGCTGGCACCTGGCATGCCATTCAATCGGTACTGGAGCGTGAAGGCGAGTTTTTGGTAGTGGATCGGGCCGGTGATGGCAATAACTGCGATGAGTTTCCTCTCGCGATCACCGTGACGTTGACTTAAACCAACCCTCTGCGTTGCACTGCTGTCATATAGAGCGCGTTAAACTGGTAAGCTAGGGTTACTGAATAGAGTTACTTAATAAAAGTCACTACACGCTAAATTGCATGGTTGGAACATTATGAACGCACTGCACTTCTCCTCGATCCGTCGTACCAAAATTGTCGCCACCCTTGGGCCTGCCAGCGACCGGGAAGGCATATTGGAAGCCATGCTCAAGGCGGGTGTCGATGTGGTGCGTCTTAACTTCTCCCATGGCACAGCGGATGATCACCGCCGCCGGCTAACCGAGGTACGTGAAATCGCCGCCAAGCTAGGCCGCAGCGTCGCAGTGTTGGGTGATCTGCAGGGGCCCAAAATTCGTATTGCACGGTTTAGAGATGGGGCTGTGGTGCTTAAAGAGGGCCAGCCGTTTATTCTCGATATGGCGCTGGATGGCGATGCGGGCGATGTGCATCAAGTCGGCTGCGACTATAAGACCTTGTCCCAAGACGTGACCGCCGGCGACCGCCTGCTGTTAGATGACGGGCGCTTAGTGCTGGATGTGGCCCGTGTTGACGGCCAACAGGTGCATACCACCGTGGTCGTGGGTGGCAAGCTCTCTAACCATAAAGGCATCAACAAGCAGGGCGGCGGGCTCTCTGCTCCGGCATTGACCGAAAAAGATAAAGAAGACCTTAAGACCGCCGTTGAAATTGGCGTCGATTACCTGGCCATTTCTTTCCCCCGCCATGCTGAAGATATGCTCGAAGCACGCCGCTTATTAGGTGAGGCGGGTAAAGATATTGGCCTGGTGGCCAAAGTCGAACGTGCTGAAGCCGTAGCAGATGATGCCACCCTGGATGGCATTATCGAAGCTTCTGAAGCGGTCATGGTGGCGCGCGGTGATCTAGGCGTAGAAATTGGTGATGCCAAGTTGGTCGGCGTGCAAAAGCGCATGATCAAACGAGCACGTTCGCTAAATCGTGCGGTCATTACCGCCACGCAAATGATGGAGAGCATGATTTCAGCGCCACTTCCCACCCGCGCAGAGGTGTTTGACGTTGCCAACGCGGTGCTGGATGGCAGCGATGCGGTCATGCTCTCGGCGGAAACCGCGGCGGGCGACTACCCGCTGGAAACCGTAGAAGCCATGTCACGTGTTTGCCTGGGAGCTGAGCGGGAAAAAACCGCCCAGGAGTCCGGTCACCGTATTCATGAAGGCTTTTCCCGCCCTGACGAGACCATTGCGCTCTCCGCCATGTACGCGGCCAACCATATGACCGGCATTACCGCGATTGCCTGTATGACCTCATCGGGCTATACGCCGCTGATCGCTTCGCGCATTCGTTCGGGTCTGCCGATTGTCGGCTTGGCGCATAACCCTATTGCCCAGCGCCGTATGGCACTCTACCGTGGTGTGGTCTCACTGCCTTTTGATACCTCCGAAATGAGCGCCACCGAGCTAAACGACCGGGCCCTCGAGTTGCTGGTGAAGACCGGTATCTCCAAACTAGGCGACCATGTGATCCTGACTCGCGGCGACCATATGAACGCCCATGGTGGCACCAATACCATGAAGGTAATGGAGATTACTGACGAGCATGCTAAAAGCTAAATTAGCGCATGGGTGGCTGCTAGCCTGCTTGTTTCTGGTAGGCGCCCCCGCGCAGGCGGGGGCGCCTACCGTGGCGGCGGCTTCAGATCTGCAGTTTGCGCTGACAGAAGCCGCCGAGCAGTTTCAGCAGGAAACCGGCCACGCCCTACGGCTAAACTTTGGCTCGTCAGGCAACTTCCGGCGTCAAATTGCCCAGGGCGCGCCTTTTGAGCTCTATCTCTCTGCTGACGAGCGCTACGTTCAAGCGCTCTATGAAGAGGGCTATACACAAGATGAGGGCGTGATTTACGCCATTGGTCGTTTAGTGTGGCTGCAGCGCGCAGGGCGCGGTGATTTGCCTAACGAGGAGACGCCGCTTGAAGCGGTTAAAACCGCGTTAAAGGCGGGGACTACTGAGCGTATCGCCCTGGCCAACCCCGAACACGCCCCCTATGGCGTGGCGGCGCGGCAGGCGCTTGAGTACGCCGGGCTTTGGGAGCAAACAGAGCCGCTGAGGATACTGGGCGAAAACGTCTCCCAGGCGGCGCAGTTTGCGCTCTCCGACGATGCGCGCGGTGGGCTGGTGGCTTACTCCTTGGCGCTGGCTCCCACACTAGGTGAGCGAAGTGAGTACGTACTTATCCCTGAAGAGTGGCATAGCCCACTACGCCAGCGAATGGTGCTGACCAATCAGGCTGGCGATATTGCCACGGCCTTCTATCAGTGGTTGCAAGAGAACGAGGGACAATCCATTTTGCGTACCTACGGGTTTAGCGTCGAATAATGGAAGGGTCATAATGGATTGGTCGGCGCTTTCGGTCTCATTACGCCTAGCGGCATTCACCTGTTTTATCCTGCTACCCATCGCCATTTGGCTAGGTCGTTCTCTGGCCTATGCGCGTTTCCGCGGCAAAGGGCTATGCGAAGCGCTGATCGCACTACCGCTGGTATTGCCGCCTACCGTACTGGGCTTTTATCTGCTGTTGAGCTTTGGCCGCGACGCGCCAGTGGGCTCGTTTTGGGCAGCAATGACCGGTAGCGGGCTGAATTTCACTTTCACAGGCATATTGTTGGCCTCTCTGGTCGCCAATTTGCCGTTTGCCGTTCAGCCTATTCAGCGCGCCTTTGAACATGTGCCCCACAACCTGCGTGAAGCGGCTTGGTGCAGCGGGTTGAGCCCCTGGCAGACACTGCTGCGCATCGAACTGCCCTTGGTGTGGCCCGGCATTATGTCAGCGGCAGCGCTCACCTTTGCCCATACGCTGGGCGAATTTGGCGTCATCTTGATGGTGGGCGGCGCTATTGATGGTGAAACCCGCACTCTCGCCATTGCCATCTATGATCGCGTCCAGGCCTTCGATGAACAGGGCGCTGCACAGATGTCGGCGCTGTTGATGTTGGTATCGTTTATTACCTTGGGGCTCGTCTATGGTCTGGCCGGGCGCAGGCGGTGGGTACGTGGCTGATTCGCGCATCACAGAGCCGGTCTTTGGGCCGATTGCAGGGTTGAGCGTAGCGGTCAATCAAACGGGGCCGATTCCACTGGCCGCCGAGTTTGTTTGCCAACCCGGTGAACTACTGGCGCTGGTAGGGCCATCGGGCAGCGGCAAAACCACGCTGCTGCGCACCATTGCCGGGCTTTATCGCCCCCAGGGCGGGCGAGTGGAGTGCACTGGAGAGGTTTGGTTTGACGCCGAGCGTAAGCATTCACTCTCGCCCCAGCGTAGACAGGTCGGCATAGTGTTTCAGGACTATGCGCTATTTCCGCACCTAACCGCCTCGCAAAATATTCAACTTCCCCTGCGCTACCTGCCCCAACCGCAACGCCGTGAACAAGCCGAGCAGTGGCTAGCCAAGGTGCGTTTAGACGGGCTGGGCAAGCGCTACCCCAACGCGCTTTCGGGGGGGCAGCGCCAGCGTGTGGCGCTGGCCCGTGCCTTGGCCCGCGACCCTAAAGTGCTGTTACTCGATGAGCCGTTTTCGGCGGTGGATCAAGTGACCCGGCGGCGGTTGCAGCGCGAGCTGGCGCTGCTGCGTCAGCAGATCGATATCCCTATTGTACTGGTGACCCACGACCTGGAAGAAGCCGCCGCGCTGGCCGACCAAATCTGCGTATTGCATAACGGCGTCAGCCTTCAGCAAGATGCCCCTGACGTGCTTTTTCGTCGGCCGTTGTCGCCGCTGGTGGCGCGCTTGTTAGACCGCCATAATCTGTTTGAAGGGATAGTGGTGGATGAGTACGGCAAGCGTCGGCTGCGGTGGGGCGAAAATTATCTAGAGGTAGCCGAGGGACTAGATAATCTGACGCTGGGTGAAAAGGTCACCTGGTACTTGCCGCCCTCCGATATTGTGCTTCACCGTCGCGGCCGCCCTTCACACGGCGAGCGGGAGAACCCGGTCGTTGCCACCGTTAGCGAACTGGTCGTACTGGGCGGCATCACTTCAGTTTCGCTAAGCGTCAATCACGGCGATATGTTACGTTTTGATATTGCTACCCATGCCGCCCGGCGTAACCAGTTAACCAGCGGCGCCGTGGTGAAGGTTTCGCTGCTGGCAGCAGGCATTTACCTTTTGCCAGGCCACCAAGTTCGCGCAGATGCGCATGACAAAAGGAAGTAAGCATGGATCCCACGCGTCGCACGCTGCTTAAGGCGTCTTTACTGTTACCGATGGCGGCGCTATTGCCGATGTCGCTACTCAGCTCGTTTGCTTGGGGGCAGGCGTCTGCGCAAGAGATGCAGACGCTGGCGCTGGCTATTCACAGCGAGGGCGGCCCTCATCGTCTAGAGGTTGAAGTGGCGGAAACGGCTTCTCAGCGTCAGCGCGGGTTAATGGAGCGTGAGAGCTTGCCCGAAAAAAGTGGCATGCTGTTTCGCTTTGAGAGCGAGCAGTCGGCCAACAATGCCTTTTGGATGTATCGCACGCTAATCCCCCTGGATATTGCCTTTATCGATAGCGATGGGCGGATTGTGGCGATTAATACCATGCAGCCCTGCGAATCCTCGTCGCCGAGCGACTGCCCCTCTTATCCAGCAGGTGCGGCTTATCATTCAGCGCTAGAGGTTAACGGCGGCTACTTTGCCGAGCGTGGTATTAAAGTTGGGGACTGTGTTTCGATTCCTGAAGAAGCCGGTTTCTGCCAGCCTGCCGATTAAACTGAGGGACGTCGAAATCTGGCCACAATCAGGACTATACCCGCGACCACTAAGCCGCCGTCGGCGCCTAGGCTGTCGTCCATTAACAGCGCGCCGGTACCTCTTCCGCCTGCTGCAAGACAATTAACAGCAGAACGAAGCTCAGACGGTCATTGCATACGCTGCGCGATCTCTCGCCACAGCGCGGCGTAGGCGCGACCGCCCCGACTGCTGCGGGCGAAATGCCCGACTGGAGCGCGTTCGATACCCATACGCTCGACCTCACTGGCGTTGGGCACGGTCGTCGATAGGCGCCTCGGCCAGCGTTCGCTGAGACTCTCCATCACCTGGCGGTGCAAGTTCTTGCGTCGGTCGGCGAGGGTCACGAACGGCCAGATCGGGCAGGCATGGTCGACCGCGTCAAGGTGACCGTCCAGTTGCTCAAGAGTACGCAACGACAGGGTAGTCGGTACCATCGGTACCAGAAGGGCATCGACGCTTGAAAAGATCTGCTCGGCAAGTGCCGACAGGCTCGGCGGGCAGTCGAGTATCACCAGGTCGTAACTGCCCATCACCGGCTTGAGGATCTTGCGCAGCCGACTGGGCTTGCGGGTTTCCATCGACGCTTCCAGGTCGCGCGAGCCCAGCGCCGCCGGCAGCAGGTCGAGCCCCTCGGTGTCGGTCTCGCGGATCGCCCGGTCGAGATCGGCCTTGCCCTTGACCAGTTTGTCGACGCCACCACGCACTTTGGGTTTGCTGCGCAGATAGAAGGTGGTGGCGGCCTGCGGATCGAGATCCCACAGCAATACTCGCCTGCCGTCGCGTGCCGCTTCGGCGGCGAGGTTAACGGCGGAGGCGGTCTTGCCCACGCCACCCTTGATACTGTAAAGCGCCAGCATCTGCATAGGGAACTCCCGGCTTGGTGACTGTTCAGTCTAACTGATTGGCCTGAGTGGATATGTGACGTTTCGATGACGGCGCTGCTGCCGATGTCGCTACGCTGATTCCCCTCGATATAACCTTTATCGGCGGCGGCGAAATCTGATCACAATCAGGGCTATACCCGCGACCACTAAGCCGCCGCCCACTAGTTTATGCACGCCTAGGCTGTCGCCCATTAACAGCGCGCCTAGGCCGACCGCCAATACCGGTACGAGTAGCGTCATGGGTACCACGCGATTAACCGGATGACGGCGTAAAAGCGCATACCAAATCCCGTAAGCGACAATCGACGACATTACGGCGGTGTAAATCATCGCCCCCCAGCCTAACCAAGTTGCTTGCTGCATCGCCTGCCACTGACCGCTCTCAAATAGCCATGACCCCAACCCTACCTGAGGCACCGCGAACAGCGCCACCCAGCCTGCCAACGCCATCGGCGCAATGGGCGGGCCACGCTTGATCAACAGCTGCGACACCGCCCAGCCCATGGCACTGCACAACAGAATCGCCAGTGGTAAAGGAGAGGGCAGCGTTGGCCCACCGGCCAGTACGACTACCCCAGCAAAAGAAAGTAGCAGCCCGACAATCCGTTTGGGGCCTAGCTTCTCTTTTAGAAAGATTACCGCTAGCAATGTGGCAAAGGGCGTGCCCATCTGTACTAAAAGCGCGCCGGTACCTGCTTCTGCATGCTCTAAACCAATAAACAGAAGAGCGAAGTGGAGGCTGCCGAAGGTGATGGATAACAGTAGCAAAAAAGGCAGTTGCACCCGAGCCACCGGGTAGAAGGGCACCAGCAGAACTGCGACCAGCGTAAAACGTAGGGTGGTCATCAATAGCGGCGGTAGCTCCGCTACACCGACCTTGATAACAATGATATTCAGCGCCCAAATAGCGATAACAAAGAGGCCGAGTAGCAGGTCGCGTAGTGGCACGTTGATGTCCGTTGGTGGAGGGAAACGATAGCCATTGTATCAGCTTGGGAGACGGCAAAAATAATAGTGAAGAGAGTCGCTGGTAAGCGCCGCTACTGCTTGATACCAAAGTATTAGGTTTTTCTTCAATAGTCTATATGTTGTTGATTAACAATTTGTTGTGAGCTGAATTGTGTGAGTGTTAAGTTCTTTTTGTCCCCTTTAAAGCGGTGAAAAAAGTTGCTGACTTGCACATTCAACTGAGATGTTCTAAACAAATGTAACCGATTACATTTATGCGTCGGCGCTTTCACAATATATAACAATCCAACAACAATGAGGTGGATATGGATACCCCACTACGCCCAAAACGTTTGAGCCCACAGGCTCTGCTGGCTGCCAGTGCCGTGACGCTGTCAGCGCTGAGTGCGCCTGGCTTTGCCCAAGCTCAAGACAACTCCGCAGAGCTACCCATCGCCGTGCAAATGTACACGCTGCGGGACTTTGGCAGTTTGGAAGAACAGTTAGCCGCTGTAAATAGGGCTGGTATTTCAGCGATTGAAACGGTGGGCACCCAGGAAGTGACTGCTGAAGAACTCAATGCATTGTTAGAAGAGCACGCGCTTGAGGTGATCTCAAGCCATGTGCAGCTAGACGATTTGCGCAATCGCTTAGATGAAACGGTGGCTTTTAATCAGGCGGTGGGTAACGACACCTTAACAATGCCTTATCTAGCCGAGGACGCACGCCCTAGCGATGCCGAAGGCTGGCAGGCGCTGGGTGAAGAGTTAGGTGATATTGCCGCTGAGCTAGATGCCGAGGGTGTCCGGTTGGCGTACCACAACCATGATTTCGAGATGGAAGTGTATGACGGTAAAACCGCGTTAGAGCATCTGTTTGATGCTGCTGGATCTGATCTGCTGGCGGAATTGGATATTGCCTGGGTGGCACGTGGCGGGTTTGACCCGGTTGAGTATGTCTCGCGTTTCGATGGGCAACTGTTTGCTGTACACGCCAAAGATAATGCTCCAGAAGGTACCGCCGAAGAAGAGGACGGTTTCGCTACACTCGGGGAAGGTGTACTGGATTGGGATGCAATCTTGCCCGCCATCGAGGCCGCTGATGTTGAGTGGTACATCATCGAACACGATATGCCACTCGACGCAGAAGCGGTGATTACCGAAGGAAACAGCTTCTTACAGGAAAAACTGACAGCGCTTCGAGAAGAGTAATGCACGCCTAGGCCATCTCATTTAGATGACGAACGCGAGGATGCTTTATGAAGCGCTACCTTATTGATCGGCGTAGCCTGCTGCGCCACAGCGTTACCGGTGCTATTGGTCTGGCGGCACTACCTCAGTTTGGATCTCGAGCCCTAGCTGACGATACGCCTTCTCAGCGGGCACTAAAAGGCAATATTCATCATTCAGTCGCTCGTTGGACATTCGATTTTCTGTCTCTGGAAGAGCTTTGCCAGCTTTCAACCGAGTTGGGCATTACGGCGATTGATTTGGTGGGGCCAGATGAGTGGCCTGTGCTTCAACGCTATGGGCTCGACTCTTCCATGTGTAATGGCGCTGAGTTGAGCCTTGAGGATGGCTGGGGCGATACCCGCTTTCACTCAGAGCTGATTGAGCGATACCTTCAGCATATCGATCTGGTCAGCCAAGCGGGCTACACCAATCTCATCTGTTTTAGCGGCAATGCTCGGGGTATGAGCCCTGAACAGGGTTTGCAAAATGCCGAAGCGGGACTGAAGCAGATTCTTGCCCAGGCAGAGACAAAAGGTGTGGTGCTACAGATGGAACTGTTCAACAGCAAAATCGACCACCCCGATTACCTTTGCGACAACTCGACATGGGGCATTGAGCTTTGCCGTCGCCTTGATTCGCCTAACTTCAAGCTGCTCTATGACATCTATCACATGCAGATTAGTGAAGGCGATGTCATTCGCACTATCCGTGAAAACCATCGCTTTTTCGGCCATTACCATACTGCCGGTGTGCCTGGACGTCATGAAATAGATGACACCCAAGAGCTCAACTACCCCGCGATTTGCCGCGCTATTCGAGATACCGGCTTTCAGGGCTATATCGCCCAAGAATTTCTCCCTGACCGTACTAGCCAACAGGCAAAAATAGAATCACTCCAGGCAGCTGTTCAGCTCTGCGATGTGTGATTCGACTCGAACAACAACACAAGAAGGAAGATGACCATGCCAGATAATCACTACGATGCCATCGTGGTTGGCTCAGGCATTAGCGGTGGCTGGGCCGCTAAAGAGCTTACTGAAAAAGGCTTGAAGGTTTTACTGCTTGAGCGTGGGCGCAACATTGAGCACGTAAAGGATTACCACAATGCCCATAAAGAGGCGTGGGATTATCCCCACCGTAATGAGCCGACCCAGGAGATGATTGCTAAATACCCCGTGCTCAAGCGCGACTACCCCCTTAATGAAGCCACCCTGGGCATGTGGGCGGATGAACAGGCCAATCCCTACGTGGAAGAGAAGCGCTTTGACTGGTTCCGCGGCTATCACGTAGGGGGGCGCTCACTGCTCTGGGGGCGGCAAAGCTATCGGCTCAGCGCCATGGACTTCGAGGCCAACCAGCGTGAAGGTATCGCCATTGATTGGCCGATTCGCTATGAAGATATCGCCCCGTGGTATGACTATGTGGAGCGCTTTGCCGGTATTGCAGGCACTCAGGAAGGGTTAGATATTCTTCCCGATGGCGAGTTTCTGCCGCCAATACCGCTTAACTGCGTGGAAAAAGATGCCGCCAAGCGTATTAAAGAGGTCTTTGGTGGGCAGCGCCATCTTATCCACAGCCGAGTTGCCAATATTACCCAGCCAAAGCCGGAGCAAAATCGCGTCAACTGCCAATACCGCAATAAATGCTGGCTGGGTTGCCCTTATGGTGCCTATTTCAGCACCCAGTCCGCTACGCTTCCCGCGGCGGTGGCCACGGGGAATCTAACGTTGCGGCCGTTCTCGATTGTTAGCCAGGTGCTGTATGACAAAGACCGTCAGCGGGCACGGGGCGTTGAGGTGATTGACGCTGAGACCCATGAAGTCCATGAGTACACCGCTGATGTCATCTTCCTCAATGCGTCTACGTTCAACACTACCTGGATTTTGATGAACTCCGCCACCGATGTCTGGGAAGGGGGCTTGGGCAGTAGCAGCGGCGAACTGGGTCACAACGTGATGGATCACCACTTCCGCTGCGGTGCCAGTGGCGACGTGGAAGGCTATCTCGACAAATACTACTTCGGACGCCGTCCTGCGGGCTTTTACATTCCGCGCTTTCGCAACGTAGGCGATGAGCAGCGAAGCTACGTGCGCGGGTTTGGTTATCAAGGAGCGGCGAGCCGCGAGGGCTGGGATCGCGAAATTGCTGAGCTCAATATTGGCGCTGATTTAAAGCAAGCACTTAGTCAGCCAGGTGGTTGGACGATCGGTATGACAGGCTTCGGCGAAATGCTGCCCGATCACGATAACCGCATCTCCCTTGACCACAGCGTTCGCGATAAATGGGGGCTGCCGGTGTTGTCGATCAACGTGGAGCTCAAGCAAAACGAGCGCGATATGCGTCGGGACATGGTTCAAGATGCGGTCGACTTACTTGAGGCCGCGGGCGTGAAGAACGTCAAAGGTGACGTAGGAGATTACGCGCCAGGCATGGGGATCCATGAGATGGGCACCGCGCGTATGGGCCGTGACCCGAAAACCTCAGTGCTCAATAGCCACAACCAGGTGTGGGATGCGCCCAATGTGTTTGTCACGGATGGCGCCTGCATGACGTCATCCTCTTGTGTAAATCCTTCTCTAACCTATATGGCGCTTACCGCTCGGGCGGTGGACTATGCGGTGGAAGAGCTGAAGCGGGGGAACCTGTCATGAATCGTCGCGAATTACTCAAAATGATCGCCCTGACTACCGGTACAGCGATGATTGGAGGTAAATCCCTATTTGCCTTTAGCGATGCGGGCCAGTCAGACCACCCCTTTAGCAGCCGCGATGTAGAGCGACTGGACGAGCTTGCCGAAACCATTCTGCCGAGAACTGATACCCCAGGTGCTAAAGACGCTGGCGTCGGGGAGTTTATGGCCCTGTTCGTCAGCGACTGCTATACGCCCTCAGAAAGAGAGGTGTTTTATTTTGGTTTAGCGCAGCTTGAGGCACGCAGCCGGGCTGCTTACGAACGTGATTTTATAGCGCTGAGTGGCGAGCAGCGGTTAGCGCTTATAACCGAGCTGGATCGCGAAGCGATGGCGCACGCCCAGCAACAGGCTCGCAGAGAGCAGCCAACCCCTGCCGAGGCACTGACCGCAGAGACCCAGACCGCTCAAAATCAAACGGCAGAAAACCAGTCATCCCAGGAGCATGCGGATAGCGAAGAAGCGCTTCCACACTACTTCATCATGATGAAGCAGCTAACGCTGTTCGGCTTCTTCACCTCAGAAGTTGGCGCGACGGAAGTCTTGCGCTACGAAGCGGTGCCAGGCCGCTACGAGGGCTGCGCGCCTTATAACGGTGAGCCTGCTTGGGCCACATAATGGAGCGGAGAGCATTGATGAAAAATCAGCAAACCTACGATTTACAAAGTCGCGCCTATGCCCCGGCGCTTTGCTTACTCGTCTGTGGCAGTTTGTTGGCATTCGACAGCGCGGCACAAGAAGACGCCTCGAAAGAGGCGCTGACACCCGAACAGCAATCTGCCAAAACCGAAGTGTGGGAGCCAGTGCCCCCTTCGGTTTCGGTGCCTGAATCTGGCGTTCCCTCCGATGCGATCGTGTTATTCGATGGCTCCGACATAGGCGCGTGGGAAGCCGAAGAGGGCGGG
Source organism: Vreelandella sedimenti (assembly GCF_013416325.1). Taxonomy (GTDB): domain Bacteria; phylum Pseudomonadota; class Gammaproteobacteria; order Pseudomonadales; family Halomonadaceae; genus Vreelandella; species Vreelandella sedimenti. The sequence goes on along the minus strand of NZ_JACCGK010000032.1, from coordinate 1,665 downwards.
CCAGCCGAATGGCACGTGGAAGACGGCGTGATGACGGTGAATCGCGGCGCGGGAGGTATACGCACACGTCAGGATTTCTGCGACGTGCAGCTCTACTTGGAGTGGCGAGCACCGACCGATATTGATGGCATGGAGGGTCAAGATCGTGGTAATAGCGGCGTCTTCCTGCAGGAGCGTTATGAAGTGCAAGTGCTGGACTCCTACGACAACCCGACCTATCCCAACGGCCAAGCGGCATCCATCTACAAACAGCATATTCCGCTGGTCAACGCATCCCGCCCGCCCGGTGAGTGGCAGAGTTATAACATCCTCTACACCGCGCCGCGCTTTGATGATGAAGGCGGCCTTGAATCACCTGCCTATATCACCGTTCTGCATAACGGTGTAGTGGTTCAGCACCATGCTGAAGTGCAAGGCACCACCGAGTGGATTGGCGAACCCAACTACGACGAAGCCCACGGCTGCGCGCCCATTTACCTGCAGGATCACGATGCGGACGTCAGCTTTCGCAATATATGGGTGAGGGAGCTGTAGCCAAGCATTTATAAGCACTCTAAGCAAACACGCCCAGCCCGTCCAACTGGATATTTGATGTCTTACAAGGCATCACACTGAAGCTGCCTTGTAGGACATCAGCTATTTCTTTTGTAAGACATTCGCCATCCATAATGTAAGAAATGTCTTAATTAGAATTTTCAGGTTGATTAATTAAATATGATTATTTATCATTTGATAATCTAAATGATATAGTTTTTCAAGAGTGTTTTCTTATCAATAGCTCGTCACTGTTCCGTCAAGAGGTATTGACGACACAACGCCAAAAAACAGGAAGTGTGCTGATTCATCAGCCTTGGGGTTATACCGCGGCAGCAGTAATTGCGTTGGTATTTTCCATCTTAGTAGCGTTATACAGCTACCTTGGTACCTATACTCGCAAGTCAACATCAAGTGGTTTATTAATGCCCGAGCAAGGGTTGCTTCGTTTAACAGCCAATACGGCTGGGAGTCTTGAAGAGCTCCGAGTAAGTGAGGGGCAGTCAGTTGAAGAAGGGGAAATTTTATTTGTTATTTCAAGTGAGCGATTTGGCGTGTCGGGGGGAGCTGGAAATATTATTGCAGAGCAATTGCGGCAGCGACAATTGCTTTTGGAGCGTCAGCAATCGCTATCACATGAAAAACTCAACAACCAATTAACTACTTATGAAAATCGTCTACTCGCTATTGATAGTGAAATCGAACAGTTAGTAGCAGAATTACCTTTGATCGAGCGTCGTATTAATTTAGCCGAAGTACAGCTAGAAAGACATAGAGAGTTAATGCGCTCCAATTACACTTCAGTAGTAGAGCTTCAGCAGGCAGAAGTGGAGCTGCTTACATTGCAAGGGCAGCAACAAACATTACGCCGCTCTCAATCAACCTTGCGGCGTGAGCGAGTTAATATAATGGCTCAACGTCAAGACGTTGAGCTACAACACCAAATAGAGCTAGCAGATATTGAAAATAATGTTTCGACTATTCGGCAGGAGCAGATAGAAAACAGTATTGGTGTAGAGCAAGTGGTTACTGCGCCTTTTGATGGTGTCGTGATGGGTTTAAATATCCAGGAGGGGCAGCAGGTGAATATTGGCCTACCGCTAGCCCGGATTTCTCACAGGGTATAAAAGA
>NZ_JACCGK010000059.1 GCF_013416325.1 Vreelandella sedimenti | reverse complement strand
GAAATGGCGATATCGATCTCGCCGCCCTGCACCAAATCCACGTAAGCGGCGTTGTTAATCAGCGTCAGCACCTTCTTCGCCCCTAGGCGCTTAGCCAGCAGCGACGACATGATATTGACCTCGTCGTCGTTGGTCAGCGCGCAGAAAATATCGCACTCTTCGATATTCTCCTCTTCCAGCAAGCGCTTGCTGGTGGCGCTGCCGTGGAGCACCACGGTGCGATCCAGCCGCTCAGAAAGGGTGGTGCAGCGCTCCAGGCTGTGCTCGATGATCTTGACCTGGTGGCTATGCTCCAAATGCTCCGCCAACCGCTCGCCGATATTGCCACCCCCAGCGATCACGACGCGACGGAAATCCCGCTCGACCCGGCGCAGCTCACTCATTACCGCGCGAATATCCCGGCGGGCGGCAAGGAAGAACACTTCGTCGTC
>NZ_JACCGK010000031.1 GCF_013416325.1 Vreelandella sedimenti | reverse complement strand
CGAGGAGGAGTCCATATACGCGCTACTAAATCTCGCAGGCACATGAAGGTGGGGATTCCAAGGGCGTGTGCACGTTTATGCAAATGGCCGTGGCACCCCACCCAACCCCGGCACCGCTGCACGCTGCTCAATCTCACCCAATAAAAAACCCCACAAGCTAAGCCTGCGGGGTTTTGGCGTTAACTGCTGCTTCCAAAACAGCGGCAGTAAGCGCGTTTAGCCGAGCAGGTGCTCGACGGCTGCACGCTCTTCGCGCAGTTCTTTCTCGGTGGCTTTCATCTTCTCTTGGCTGAATTCGTCAATTTCGAAGCCTTGAACGATTTCATACTTGCCACCCTGGCAACGCACTGGGTAGGAGTAGATGATGCCTTCGTCGATGCCGTAGCTGCCGTCAGACGGAATTGCCATGCTGACGATGCCTTTGGAACCCAGCGCCCAGTCGTGCATGTGGTCGATGGCGGAAGAGGCAGCAGAAGCGGCAGAAGAGGCGCCACGTGCTTTGATGATCGCCGCGCCGCGCTGCTGCACGGTGGGGATAAAGTCGTTTTCGTACCAGTCGCGCTCAACCAGATCGAACGCAGCTTTGCCGTCGACTTTGCACTGAGCCAGATCCGGGTACTGGGTGGCACTGTGGTTGCCCCAGATGATCATGTTTTCAACGTCGGTGACGTGCTTACCGGTTTTCTGTGCCAGCTGGGTCAGGGCGCGGTTGTGATCCAAACGCGTCATGGCGGTGAACTGACCTGCGTCCAGATCCGGCGCGTTGCAGGAAGCAATCAGCGCGTTGGTGTTGGCCGGGTTACCGACGACCAGCACTTTCACATCACGGCTGGCGTGATCGTTCAATGCTTTACCTTGAACGGAGAAGATCGCTGCGTTGGCTTCCAGCAGGTCTTTACGCTCCATGCCTGGGCCACGCGGACGGGCGCCAACCAGCAGGGCGAAATCAGCGTCTTTGAACGCGACGTTCGGATCATCAGTGGCAACTATGTCTTGTACCAGCGGGAAGGCACAGTCGTTAACTTCCATTACCACGCCGTTCAGGGCGTCCATTGCCTGGGGAATTTCCAGAAGCTGGAGAATGACAGGCTGATCCGGCCCCAACATGTCGCCAGCGGCGATGCGGAAAATAAGAGAGTAGCTGATCTGACCGGCGCCGCCGGTAATCGCAATACGTACTGGATCTTTCATCATTGCTCCTTGATTGGTTCGCCTAGGGATGGTTCTCGCCTGAGGAGTGGCTTAACAGAACTCAAGACGCAAAGATGGTATGCCCAGCCAACGAAAAACTCAATCAGACATGCGGCTAGGCTTTGTCGAAAGCTGCCTGTGCTCGACAATACAGTGTTAATAATCACCTCGTGCGCAGGTCCGATCAAAACACTCATTTACCGGTAAACTCCTTCTTTTCGTGGGTTTTGCCTCGTCTTCGCTCGCCGGCTTTTTCGTACAAATCCCACTATCCATTTACCATACTTGCTATCCGCTCAATGGCTTGCTACTCGCTGAAAAGGTTGAGTTGCGCTATGGTATCTTCGGCTTTATGGCCTCCTTTCTTGTTTTGCTAAGGACATGGATGCTCCATGCGAAAAATCCCGTTCTCTTATGCCTTGGCTAGCCTACTGGTGCTGGCGCTAGTGATATGGCTCGCTTTTGGTAATTTTCAGCGTTTTCAAACTACGCCCCCAGACGCCCCAGCGCGCAACGAAGCAGGTTCGCGGGTTGAAATTGTCGTGCAGCAAAGCACGCCGTTTATTCCTCAGCAAATCGTCCAGGGCCAATTGACGGCAGAGCGTGAAACCGTCCTGCGCGCCAACGTCGCAGGCTTTGTGGCCGAGAAGCCGGTCGCGCAAGGTAGCCGCGTTGCGGCGGGCGACACGCTACTGGTGCTGGATAATGACGCCCTGCCCGAGCAGCTACAGCAGGCCCGGGATGAACTAGCCGTGGCCGAGGCGGAGTATGCCGGCGCTCGCAATCTGCGCCAGCGTGAGCTGATCTCCCAGCCCGAGTTACTACGCCTACAGAGCGCACTAAGCGCCAGCGCTGCTTCCGTGGCGCAACTACAGAAGCAACTGGACGACAGCCGCCCCACCGCGCCTTTTGATGGCATGCTGAACCGTGTTAAGGTGGAGCTAGGCGACCTGCTGCAGCCCGGCGAAGAGTGGGGCCAGTTGGTCGATGACCGCCGTTTGAAAGGTGCCGCCTGGGTTTCTCAGCAGCAGGTGGGCGATTTAAGCGAGGGCTTACCGGTAACCGCGCGGCTACTCAATGGCGACCACCTCGAAGGTGAGCTGACCTTTGTTAGTCACCGCGCCGAAGAGGCCACTCGCAGCTTTTATATCGAAGCCACGCTGGATAACCCGGCCGGTAAACGCTTGGCAGGCGGCAGTGCAGAGTTGACCATTACGCTACCACCTCGCCAGGTGCATACCCTTTCGCCTGCGCTGCTGAGCTTGAATGGCGAAGGCCAACTGGCGGTCAAGCACCTGGATGAGAACGACACAGTACAGCAGACCACCGTGGAACTGGTAAGTGCCGATACGCAGCGCGCCTACGTGACCGGCCTACCCGACCCGCTACGCCTGATCACGTTGGGCGCGGGCATGGTGGATACCGGTGAAACAGTGACCCCGGTGCCTGTTGAAGAGGCGATTATTTCACAGCCGCCGGCACAGGATAGCGTTCATGCGCCAGTTGATTAATGCGGCGCTAGCCCACACCCGCACGACATTACTGCTGTTGGTGAGTCTTCTATTGGCGGGCATCACTGCCTGGCAGATGATTCCTAAAGAAGCCAACCCCGACGTCACCATTCCAATGATTTATGTCTCGCTGTCACTGGAGGGGGTGAGCCCTGAGGATGGCGAGCGGCTGTTGATTCGCCCTATGGAGCAGGAGCTGCGTGGCATTGAAGGGTTGCGCAAGTTCACCGCCCAGTCCAGCGAGGGACATGGCTCGATTACTCTGGAGTTCGACCCCGGCTTTGATCCCGACACAGCGCTAACCGATGTACGTGACCGGGTGGATATTGCCCGCAGCGAGCTGCCTTCTGAAGCCGATGAGCCGCGGGTGATGGAGGTCAACGTCTCAGAGTTTCCCGTACTGACTATCGGCCTCTCCGGGCAACTGGATACCCGCGAGCGCATGACGATTGCCCGACGCTTGCAGGAGGAGATCGAAGGTATTGCCGATGTGCTGGAAGTCGATATTGCCGGTGAACGGGAAGACTTGCTGGAGATCGTCGTTGACCCCCTGGTGCTGGAGAGCTACGGCGTTGATTTTGACACACTATTTAATCAGGTATCGCGCAATAACCGCTTGGTGGCAGCGGGCAGTTTGGATACCGGCGCGGGGCGGCTGGCGCTGAAAGTCCCCGGCATTATCGAGTCCCTTGACGATGTTATGAATATGCCGGTCAAGGTCGATGAGGATCGTGTGGTCACCTTTGGCGATGTGGCCTGGATCAACCCCACCTATAAAGAGCCGGAAGGCTTTGCGCGCATTGATGACCAACCCGCGGTTGTGCTGGAGATTTCCAAGCGCGCCGGGGCGAATATTATCGCCACCATTGGCGCCGTCCGTGACCGCTTAGCCGAAGCCGATGATTTGCTCCCTGAGCAGCTACGCTTCACCACTATTCTGGATGAGTCGACCACCGTTGAGAATATGCTCTCCGAGCTGCTCAACAACGTTCTGACCGCCGTAGTGCTGGTATTGATTGTAGTGGTGGCGGTAATGGGGTGGCGCATGGCGTTGCTGGTCGGACTCACCATCCCCGGCGCTTTCTTAACCGGCATTCTGCTCATCTGGGCGTTTGGCTTTACACTCAATATCGTGGTGCTGTTTGGGCTGATCTTGGTGGCGGGCATGCTGGTGGATGGCGCTATCGTGGTCAGTGAGCTTGCCGACCGTCATCTTCGCGATGGCCAAACGCCTCATCAGGCGTGGCTCAACGCCGCTTCAAGAATGAGTTGGCCGGTGATTGCCTCGACGGCCACTACGCTCGCCGTGTTTATTCCCCTGCTGTTCTGGCCCGGCGTGGTCGGTCAGTTTATGAAGTACCTGCCCGCCACGGTAATTCTGTGCCTGCTGGCATCGCTGGCCATGGCGCTGGTGTTCTTACCTACTCTTGGGCGCCTGTTTACGCGTACCACCGCAACCACGGCAGGCGCTAACCATGATGAGGCGACGACCTCCTTTGGGCGCGGCTATCGCCACCTGCTGGCAAGGCTACTTATGCACCCTGCCTGGGTACTGCTGGTGACCGTATTGTTAATGGCACTGCTGTACACCGGCTATGCGCGTTTCAATCACGGCGTCGACTTCTTCCCAGCCGTGGAGCCTGACAGTGCCCAGGTGCTGGTGCGCGCTCGAGGCGACTTCTCTGCCGTGGAGACCGATGCCATTGTGCAGCGGGTGGAAGCCAAACTATCCGGCATGAGCGAAGTAAGAGCGCTGTACGCGCGCTCTTTTGCGGTGCCTAACGAGCAGATGGGCAACGACGTGATTGGCATGCTGCAGTTTCAGTTTATCGATTGGCATGAGCGCCGCCCTGCTCAAGCCATTTTGGACGATATGGCCGAACGTGCGGGGGATATTCCCGGCATTACGCTGGAATTTCAGGAGCAGGAGATGGGCCCCGGCGGCGGTAAACCAATCGTGCTTGAGGTCAGCGCCACGAATCCCGATGTCGCCAATGCGGGTGTTAATCAGATAACCCAACTGATGCGCGAGCTGGGTGGCTTTACCGATATTGAAGATAACCGCAGCCTTCCGGGCGTGGAATGGCGGGTAAACGTGGATCGCGAAGCAGCGGCGCGTATGGGCACCGATGTAACGACCATAGGCAGCGCGGTGCAGCTGCTGACGACCGGCCTTCAAGTGGCTAGCTACCGCCCGCCGGAAGTCAGCGATGAAGTGGATATCCGCGTGCGCCTGCCGCAACACTGGCGCTCGCTGGATCAGCTTGAGCGCTTGACCATCAATACACAGCGGGGCCAGGTGCCTATTTCGCACTTTGTGACTCTGGAACCAGCGCCAAAGGTCGGCACCCTTAATCGCATTGATGGTCGCCGGGCGATTACCATTGAGGCTGACTTAGCACCGGGCTATCTCGCCGATGAGCGCCTAACTGCCCTGCTAGCCGCAGGCAGCGACAGTTTGCCTGACGGTCTGATGGTCAATGTGGCGGGCGAGCAGGAGGATCAGCAGGAGTCGATGCAGTTCTTAGCCAGCGCCTTCTTGATTGCTATCGGTTTGATGGCGCTGATTCTGGTCACCCAGTTCAATAGCTTTTATCAGGCGGGGTTGGTGCTCTCGGCGATTGTGTTCTCCACCGCGGGTGTGCTGATGGGCCTACTGATTACCGGCCAGGCGTTTGGTATTGTCATGGTGGGGATGGGCGTGATTGCCCTGGCGGGTATCGTGGTCAATAACAACATTGTTTTGATCGATACCTATAACGAGTTGCGCGGCCAGGGTATGACGCCTGGCGAGGCCGCCCTTGAAGCGGGTTGTTTACGCCTGCGCCCGGTGCTTTTAACGGCGATCACCACGGTATTGGGGTTAATGCCGATGGTGCTGGGGATCAATATAGACCTGTTCACCCCTGCCCTGGGCTTTAATGCACCCTCCGCCCAGTGGTGGACGCAAATGTCGAGCGCCATAGCCGGTGGCCTCACCTTCGGCACTGCGCTAACGCTGCTGCTTACCCCCTGTATGTTGGTGATTGGAGGTAAATTACGGCGGAGGGGGTGAGTGGTGAGGGGTGAGGGGTGAGTGGGAATTGTAATGGTAAAAGCGCCGCTTGGCGGCGCTGTTTAATAGGGGGTCTTACTTAAGCGGGTGCTTTGGTGTGCTGCGGGCTGTGTGCGGCGTGCAAGCGCGCGATCAACTGGTCTTCCAGCGCGAAGCGTTCGGTAAGGCCGCGGGCTAAGCGGTCGATCCAGGCAGGTAGGCGGGCGATATTTTGCTCGCAGCTGAGCGTGGAGCCAAAATCGGTATCGAATTCCAACACCATCTCGGTGGACATTTCTAAACGCTCGAGCAACTTCTCCGCGATGACGAGCGCGCCCTCGTCGCTAAAGGCCCGTGCCTCTTCCGAAAGCTGGGGATAAATCTCAAAGTGACCGGCGCTGATGTAATCCATTAGCTTTTCACTAAACGTATCGATAGGCGCTTTGCTCACTGCTTCCAATTCAGCATCACACGCTTCTTTTAGCTCAATAAAGCTGATCAATAGCTGACGGCGCTGATCCAGCCAGCGGTCAATCAGGGAATGCACGCCTCCCCAGCGCTCCAGGGCATTTTTGCAATCTTCGAGCATGGGGCTTTCTCCTTAAAGTCACCTTTAACTGCTATTAATAACTACTATCAAACGCTCAGATCAAATAATAGGCTTAGAGTCGCGCCTCCCACTACCTCTGTCAATCCCAGCAAGTACGGTTTCCATGGTACTAAAAGTTTACTGCCCATAACGCTTTCTTCTATGGCTGATAACCAGCGCTCTCAAGCGGCGGGCACTGCCATATTGCTACTTCTATTTATGCTCTCATCTTCCGGGCACCATTGCGAGCATAGCCTGTGCCGGTCGCTAAGTGCTCGTACGCCTACTTACAGATAAATACTTTAAGCTTAAAAAGTTTATACTTGAATTTTATAAAACTCTCTCCTATCTTCATAAAAGAGAGTGTTTTCCGTGGAGAATAAAAATGAGAATCGCCTGCCTGGGTGGAGGGCCTGCCGGCCTCTATTTCGCTATCAGCATGAAGCTACACGACCCTTCCCACGAAATTGTGGTGATTGAACGCAATCGTGCAGACGATACCTTCGGCTGGGGCGTGGTGCTGTCAGACGAAACTCTCGACAACCTGGCGGCCAACGACCCGGTCAGTGCAGAGCGCATTCGTGAGCATTTCGCCTATTGGGATGATATTGCGGTCGTTCACAAAGGTGCCAAAACCGTCTCTACAGGCCACGGATTTTGCGGCATTGGCCGCCGCCAACTGCTGATTCTGCTACAGGAGCGCGCTCGCGAGCTTGGCGTAGAGATGCGCTTTGAAACCGATATAACAGAAGCCTCCATTGAGCAGTACCGGCGTGAGTATGACTTGGTCCTGGCCGCCGATGGGCTTAACTCTCGCACCCGCCAAACCTACGCCGATCACTTCAAGCCCGACATTGATGTACGAGCGTGCAAGTTCGTTTGGCTGGGTACCCATCAAACCTTCAACGATGCTTTTACCTTTATTTTCGAGAAGACCGAGCATGGCTGGGTGTGGGCCCACGCTTATCAGTTTGATAAGGATACGGCGACCTTTATCGTTGAATGCAGTGAAGCCACTTGGCAGGCGTTTGGCTTTGGCGAAATGAACCAGCAGGAATCGATTGCAGTCTGCGAGCGCATTTTTGCCCAGCATCTCGACGGTCACGCGCTGATGACCAACGCCAACCATATACGCGGCTCCGCCTGGATTAACTTTCCACGGGTACTTTGCGAGCGCTGGAGCTATGAAAACGTCGTATTGATGGGTGACGCCGCCGCCACCGCACACTTCTCGATTGGCTCCGGCTCCAAGCTCGCGCTGGAGAGTGCCATCACGCTGGCCAACTACTTGCACAGCGAAAGCAGCATGGCAGCTGCCGTTGCTCGCTATGAAGAGGATCGCCGCTTCGAAGTGCTGCGCCTACAGTCAGCCGCGCGCAACTCCACCGAGTGGTTTGAGCAGGTGGAGCGCTACCTGGATCTCGACCCGGTGCAGTTCAACTACTCGCTATTGACCCGCTCCCAGCGCATCAGTCACGAAAACCTGCGGGTACGCGACCCACAATGGCTAGAAAGTGCAGAGCGCTGGTTCCAAACCCAGGTGGGCAACCCTGGCAGCGCCCGCGCTCCGATGTTTGCGCCTTATCAACTGCGCGATATGACCCTGACTAATCGCGTGGTGGTTTCTCCCATGGCTCAGTACAAAGCCGTCGATGGCTGCCCTACCGATTGGCACTTTAGCCACTATGCCGAGCGCGCCAAGGGTGGCGCAGGCCTGGTGTATACCGAGATGACCTGCGTCAGCCCCACAGGGCGAATTACCCCAGGGTGTCCAGGTTTATACGCCCCGGAGCACGAAGCCGCGTGGAAGCGTCTTTGTGATTTCGTACACGCCGAAACCAAGGCCAAGCTGTGCGCCCAAATCGGCCACTCAGGAGCAAAAGGCTCTACTCAGCTGGGCTGGCAGGAGATGGATGCCCCGCTTGCGAATGGCAATTGGCCAATATTGGCAGCTTCAGCGCAGCCCTGGTCAGCGCGTAACCAAATACCCAAGGCAATGGATCGCGACGATATGGATCGGGTGCGCGACGAGTTTGTCAGTGCGGCGCAGATGGCCGATAGAGCGGGTTTTGACATGATCGAGATTCACGCCGCCCACGGCTACCTGCTCTCTTCGTTTATCACGCCATTAACCAACCACCGTGACGATGAGTATGGCGGCTCGCTAGATAACCGGCTGCGCTACCCGCTTGAAGTTATTAACGCCGTGCGCCGCGTTTGGCCTGTCCATAAGCCGCTTTCGGTGCGTATTTCTGCCAGCGACTGGTGCGGCGATGAAGGCATCACCCCCGACGATGCGGTGGAGATCGCCAAACGCCTGCGGGATGCGGAGGTGGATATTGTCGATGTCTCTGCCGGGCAAACCTCGACCCAGGCAAAGCCGGTCTATGGACGTATGTTCCAAACGCCCTTCTCTGACCGGATACGTAACGAAACGCCTATCGCCACCATGGCGGTGGGCAATATCTATCAGGCCGACCATGTGAACTCGATTCTGATGGCTGGGCGCGCCGACTTAGTCTGTATCGCCCGCCCACATCTCTCCGACCCTTACTGGCTACTGCACGTGGCCGCCGGGCTGGGTGATAGTGAGGTTGAATGGCCGGCGCCCTACCGGGCAGGGGCCGATCAGCTACAGCGCTTGGCTGAACGTGGCGAGGGCTGGGTATGAACCTAGAAAATAAGGTCCTGGCAGGCAAACGCGCCGTCATTACCGGTGGAGGCAGCGGTATCGGCGCCGATATGGCCCTGGCCTTTGCCCAGGCGGGCGCCGAGGTCACCATTACCGGCCGCCGGGAGACGGCCCTTCGAGCGGTCGCCGAGCAGCATGACGGCATCCATGTCGCCGTGGTGGATGTCACCGACGAAGCCGCCATGGTGGCGTTATTCGAGAAGGTCGGCAGTGTGGATATCGTTATCGCCAACGCAGGGGCGGCGGAGAGTGCGCCGTTCACAAAGACCTCTTTCGAGCAGTGGCAACACATGCTGAATGTAAACCTTAGTGGGGTGTTTCTGACCCTGCGCGAGGGCTTGAAACAGTTGAACGACGGTGGGCGATTGATTGCCGTTGCCTCCACCGCAGGCCTGAAAGGCTACGCCTATGTGGGTGCTTACTGCGCGGCCAAACATGGCGTGGTGGGGCTGGTGCGTTCACTGGCGGCTGAAACCGCCACCCGCGACATGACCGTCAATGCGCTCTGCCCCGGCTTTACCGACACACCGCTGCTGGCCGCCAGCGTGGAGAATATTGTGACCAAAACCGGCCAATCTGCCGAACAGGCCACTGCGCATTTTCAATCTACCAACCCCAGCGGACGCTTAGTCTCTCCTGCAGAGGTCACCGCGACGGCCCTATGGCTATGCGGGCCTAACAGTGGCGCAATAAACGGACAGGCGATATCAATCTCAGGAGGAGAGGTATGACAGCCGAGGGTCTAGAACAAAATAGCTTAAGCAAGGAGCGCCTGCGCTTATGGCTGCGCATGCTGCGGGTTACCCGTCAGGTGGAGTCCGAGCTGCGCGAGCGCCTGCGCACCGAGCACGACTCTACACTGCCGCGTTTTGATGTGATGGCCGCGCTATATGCCGCTGAGGAGGGCCTGAAAATGAACGAGCTCTCCAAGCGGCTGCGGGTTTCCAACGGCAACGTCACCGGCATTATTGACCGCTTGGTGGAGGATGGCGCCGTGGAACGTATTGCCATTGAGGGCGACCGGCGCGCCACGCGGGTCTGCCTGACCAGCGCTGGTCGCGAAAGCTTCAGGGCTATGGCCGTTGAGCATGAATGCTGGATCAATGCGCTATTTGAGGGTGTGACTGAAGAGGACGCCCACCACATAGGCGAGTTGCTGCATCGTTTACCGGCTGCTCCTAACGATGCCTCCTTATCTTAGCGACGGCGGCCCCGATTAATCACTGACAGGCGAGAACAAGCATATGAAGAGCATGGCTGACTTGGCCCCTGAGCATTTTATTTGGGAAATGAGAGGTGATGTCGCCGTTATCCGGTTGAATCGCCCAGAGCGCAAAAACCCGCTGACATTCGAGAGCTACGCCGAGCTGCGCGATACCTTTCGTGACTTGGCCTATGCATCCGATGTGCATGCCGTGGTGTTCACCTCCAACGGCGAGAACTTCTGCTCCGGCGGCGACGTGCACGAAATCATCGGCCCCCTGGTGGGCAAGGATATGAAGGGGCTGCTCGAGTTCACCCGCATGACCGGTGACCTGGTCAAGGCCATGCTGAACTGCGGCAAACCGATCATTGCCGCCGTCGACGGCATCTGCGTTGGCGCGGGGGCGATTATTGCCATGTCCTCGGATATTCGTTTTGCCACCCCGCGCGCCAGCACGGCGTTTCTGTTTACCCGCGTGGGCCTGGCGGGCTGCGATATGGGCGCCTGCGCTATGCTACCGCGCATTATCGGCCAGGGCCGCGCCGCCGACCTGCTCTACAGCGGGCGTAGCATGAGTGCCGAGGAAGGCCACCAGTGGGGCTTTTACAACCGAGTGGTCGAACCAGACTCCTTGGAAGAAGACGCCATTGCTTACGCCAACCGTCTGGCCCAGGGCCCCACCTTTGGCCACAGCATTACCAAAACCCAGCTAAATCAGGAGTGGTCGATGAGCCTGGAGCAGGCCATCGAATCGGAAGCCCAGGCCCAGGCGATCTGCATGCAGACCAACGATTTCGAACGCGCCTACCACGCCTTCGTAGCCAAACAAAAACCTGAGTTCAAGGGGGACTGATGAGCGACAAAAGCTTTCTAGCGTGGCCCTTTTTCGAGGCCAGACACCGCGAACTTTCCGAGCAGCTCGAAGCGTGGTGCCGCACTGAACTTCCCCGTGACCACAGCGATGTGGATGCGACCTGCATTCAACTGGTACGCGATTTAGGCGAGGCTGGGTTTCTGGAAGGCACTGCGGGCGAACATATCGATGTGCGCAGCCTGTGCCTGATCCGTGAAACCCTGGCCCGCCATGACGGCCTGGCCGACTTTTCGTTTGCCATGCAGGGGCTGGGTACCGGCGCCATCAGCCTTTATGGCAGCGATGAACAGAAGCGGTGGCTGGACAGAACCCGGCGCGGTGAAGCGCTTTCGGCCTTTGCCCTGAGCGAGCCCCGCTCCGGCTCCGATGTGGCGCAACTGGATACCACCGCTGAGCGCGACGGCGATAGCTACCGTTTGAATGGCGAAAAGACCTGGATCTCCAACGGCGGTATTGCCGATATCTATACAGTCTTTGCCCGCACCGGTGAAGGCCCCGGTGCCAAAGGACTTTCAGTCTTTTTAGTGCCTGCCGACACACCCGGATTGGAGATTCGTGAGCGCCTGGAGTCGGTGGCGCCTCACCCGCTGGCACGGCTGGGCTTCAACGATATGGTGCTGCCTGCCAGCGCGCTGATCGGCAAGCCTGGGCAAGGCTTTCGGATCGCCATGTCGGTGCTGGACGTTTTCCGCTCCACGGTCGGTGCGGCGGCCTTGGGCTTCGCCCGGCGGGCGCTGGAAGAGTCGCTCTCCCGCAGCCGCTCCCGGGAGCTGTTTGGCGCCACCCTTTCCGACTTACAGATGGTGCAGGGCCACTTGGCGGATATGGCGCTCAACGTGGATGCCGCCGCCCTGCTGGTTTACCGCGCTGCTTGGACGAAAGATCAAGGCGCTGAACGGGTGACCCGTGAAGCGGCGATGGCCAAGCTATTTGCCACCGACCAGGCCCAGCAGGTAATTGACCAGGCAGTACAGCTTCACGGCGGCGACGGCGTTCGCAAGGGCCATATTATCGAAAGCCTCTACCGGGAAATCCGCGCGCTGCGTATTTACGAAGGCGCTTCAGATGTACAAAAAGTCGTCATCGCCCGCAGCATGCTCGCGGAGGAATAAACAGCAAAAAGCCGTACAGCAGTTATCAAAAACAATAAAACACAACGCCAGACACCGTATCCCTGCCCGCGCTTCCTTTGAGCCGTGGGCAGGAATAAACAACGACACCAAATACGGAGGTTGGTCATGTACATCCAGTCGGCCCATGCTGATACTTTTGCGCGGGATAACCTGCCACCCACTGATTGTCAGCCTGAGTTCCTGCTCGCGGGCTACCATTATCCCCAACGACTTAACGCGGGCGTGGAGCTCTGCGACCGGCTGCTCGACCAGGGTCACGGCGAACGGATTGCCTTAGCGGGCAATGGCCGTCGGCGCACCTATCAAGAGCTCACCGAGTGGACCAACCGCCTTGCCCACGTGCTGGTCGAAGACCTGGGCGTGGTTCCCGGCCAGCGGGTGCTGATCCGCTCTGCGAACAACCCGGCCATGGTGGCCTGCTGGCTGGCCGCCACCAAGGCGGGCGCCGTGGTGGTCAACACCATGCCGATGCTGCGCACCAAAGAGCTATGCCAGGTAATCGATAAAGCGGAAATCAGCCTCGCCCTGTGCGATACCCGCCTACTCGATGAACTGGTTGAGTGCCAACAGCACAGCCCGGTACTCAAACGTGTGGTTGGCTTTGATGGCACGGCTAACCACGACGCGGAGCTTGACCGTTTAGCGCTGGGCAAACCCGCCTCCTTTAAAGCGGTGGATACCGCCGCCGACGATGTGGCGCTGCTGGGGTTTACCTCAGGCACTACCGGCTCACCCAAAGCCACTATGCACTTTCACCGCGACCTGCTGGTGATTGCCGACGGCTACGCCAAGGAAGTCTTGCAGGTAACGCCGGAGGACGTGTTCGTCGGTTCGCCGCCGCTGGCATTTACCTTTGGCCTGGGCGGGCTGGCCATCTTCCCGCTGCGCTTCGGCGCCACCGCCGTGCTACTCGAACACGCCTCCCCGCCCAATATGATGGACATTATCCGCGAGTATCAGGCCACGGTGGTCTTCACCGCACCAACAGCCTACCGGGCGATGCTCTCAGCACCTACTCGCCATGAGGATTTGAGCAGCCTGCGCGTGGCGGTTTCCGCTGGCGAAACCCTGCCCGCACCGATTTATCATGACTGGGTAAAGCAAACCGGCACACCGATCCTCGACGGCATCGGCGCGACAGAAATGCTGCATATCTTCATCACCAACCGGCTGGATGACCATCGCCCCAACTGTACCGGCAAGCCGGTGTCGGGCTATGAAGCGCGTATCGTTGATAACGACATGCAAGATGTCCCCCGCGGCACGGTCGGCAAACTGGCCGTGCGCGGACCTACCGGTTGCCGCTACCTAGCCGACAAGCGCCAGCAAAAATATGTCAAGGCGGGCTGGAATATCACCGGTGATGCGTTTTACCAGGATGAGGAGGGCTACTTCCACTTCGCCGCTCGCAACGACGATATGATTGTCTCGGCGGGCTACAACATCGCGGGCCCCGAGGTGGAAGCAGCGCTGTTGGCCCACCCCGCCGTTAAAGAGTGCGCGGTGATCGGAGCGCCTAGCCAGGAGCGTGGCCAAATTGTCGAGGCTTTTGTTGTTCTAAACGGTGGTTTTCAGCAAGATGAAGAATGTCAGCAAATGTTGCAGGACTTCGTGAAGCAGACCATCGCGCCGTATAAGTACCCTCGCTCCATACGATTTATCGAGGCACTACCTAAAACATCCACGGGTAAGGTTCAGCGCTTTCGACTGAGCCAGGAACATTACCCGAGCGCTGGCTCTCCTTGCACTAACAGCACCAAAACTAATAGCACCAACGTATGACCCTCTAAGCAATAAACGATTAAAAAATGAGGAATGATCCATGAAAATGATATCCCGCTTTGGCCTTGGCTTACTGCTCTCCTCCAGCCTGGTGACGGCTCATGCCGATGACGTCAAGATCGGCATGATCACCACCCTTTCAGGCGGCGGTTCGCACCTGGGTGTGGACGTTCGCGATGGCTTTATGCTGGCGCTTGAGCAATCGGGCCGCGACGATGTGGAAGTGCTGATTCAAGATGATGCCAACCGCCCAGACTTGGCGCGCAGTTTGGCCAATGAGTTTATGCAGCGCGACGAGGTCGATATTCTGACTGGCATTATCTGGTCCAACCTGGCGATGGCGGTGGTGCCTACCGTCACACGTCAGGGCACTTTCTATCTCTCCCCCAATGCTGGCCCTTCCGATCTGGCTGGTCGCATGTGCCATGAAAACTACTTCAACGTGGCGTATCAGAACGACAACCTGCACGGCGCCATGGGTGCCTACATGCGCGAAGAGGGGTATGAGCGCCCGATCATCATGGCGCCCAACTACCCGGCGGGTACCGATGCGCTGGCAGGCTTCAAACACCTTTATGAGGGTGAGGTCGTTGGCGAGCTTTACACCCAAATGGGTCAGACCGACTACGCGGCTGAAATTGCCCAGATTCGCGACAGTGATGCCGACAGTTTGTTCTTCTTCCTGCCCGGTGGTATGGGCATCTCGTTTATGAAGCAGTGGGAAAGCTCCGGTGTCGATATGCCGATCTTTGGTGCGGCCTTCTCGTTTGATGAAATTCTTATCAAAGCGGTAGGCAGTGCGGCGATTGGCGCACGCAACACCTCGCTATGGGCATATGACCTGGAAAACGAGGCCAACGACCGCTTTGTGGAGGGCTTCCAAGCCGCCTATGACCGCATGCCAACACTATACGCAGCGCAGGGTTACGACACCGCCAACCTGATTCTTAGCGCGCTTGAAACTGCCCACCCCGATGACAAAGACGCCTTCCGCGAAGCGCTGCGGGCCGCCGACTTTGACAGCGTACGCGGTGAGTTCCGCTTCGGCCCGAACCAGCACCCTATCCAGGATATTTACGTGCGTGAAGTCGTGGAGGGTGACGATGGCGAGCCCACCAATCGCCTGATCGGTGTCGCCATCGAAGATATCCAAGACGTCTACTACGAGCAGTGCCAGATGTAAGCTCGCCTCGGCTGGGTGCATGCACCCAGCCATTTCTCTTCACCTTCGTTAAGGTTAACTAACGTGTCCGTTACCCTGCTAATTGAGCAATTACTTAACGGCGTGCAGCTCGGCACGATGCTGTTTTTGATGGCCAGCGGCCTCACTCTGGTGTTTGGGGTGATGGGGCTGATCAATCTTGCCCACGGCTCTTTTTATATGGTGGGTGCCTACGCTACGGCGGCGGTGACTGCCTCAACGGGCTCTTTTTTAATTGGCCTTGGGGCTGGCATGGCTGCCGCCGCGATGGTCGGCGCGTTGGTAGAGCTGCTGGTGATCCGTCGACTTTATCACCGCCCTCACCTGGACCAGGTATTGGCAACCTTTGCGCTGATACTGATTTTTTCCGAAGGCACGCGCTGGATTTTCGGGTCGTCGCCTATGCGGCTTAGCCCGCCTTCCTGGCTAACCGGTTTTGTCACCTTGCCGGGTGATACTCGCTACCCCATCTATCGGCTAATGCTGATTGGCGTGGGTATTGTTATTTCGATTGCCCTTTACTTTTTGATCTCTAAAACACGCTTAGGCATGCGTATTCGAGCCGGAGAAAGCGACCGTGAAATGATTGGTGCGCTGGGGGTGAATATTTCAAAGCTGTATACCGTCGTGTTTGCCTTGGGCGCCGGCTTGGCAGGCTTGGCCGGTGCATTGGTAGGGGCGCTGCAGTCGGTTCAAGTAGGCATGGGCGAGCCGGTGCTGATCCTGGCCTTTGTCGTCATCGTAATAGGCGGTATCGGCTCAATCAAAGGGGCGCTACTAGGTGCCCTGCTGGTGGGCGTGGTCGATACGTTGGGGCGCGTCTATTTGCCCATCTTTTTCCGTGCGTTTATGCCGCCTTCTGAGGCGACCGGGGTTGGGGCTGCGCTGGCCGCGATGCTGATCTATATCCTCATGGCCGTCATTCTCGCGTTCAAGCCTAAGGGACTGTTCTCTGCCCATGACTAATACCACTTCCATGTCCAAGAACGCTGCGCTAGCGCCCGAAGCGGATAGACCTTTTGACCGCAAAGGGCTGGTTCAGATGGCCCTACTCGGCTTGCTGTTACTGCTACCGGTGGTGGCTTATTTCTCAGGCCACATTTATTACGTCAACTTGGCCTCGCGTATCACCATTATTGCCATGGCGGCCGTTGGCCTTAACCTGGCAATTGGCTATGGGGGCATGGTGAGCTTTGGCCACGCGGCCTATTTCGGCCTAGGTGGCTATGTGGCAGGTATCAGTGCTTATCACGCTTTTGATATGACCCCGTTTATGACGTGGCCCTTCAGCGTACCGGGCAGCGACAATTTACTGGTGATATGGCTCGCCGCCATGTTGCTGTGCGGGCTGCTAGCGCTGGTCATCGGCGCTATCTCACTGCGTACCACGGGGGTCTATTTCATTATGATCACCCTCGCCTTTGCGCAGATGATTTACTACTTTGCCAACTCCTGGCCGACCTATGGCGGCGAAGATGGCCTGCCTATTTATATTCGCAACACCCTGCCCCTGTTCAATAACAACATGCTCGATAGCAGTGATGCACTCACCTATTTCCTGATCTGCTTCACCGGGCTTGTGTTAGCGATGGCAATTACCTCACGAATGATGAAGTCGCGCTTTGGAGCGGCCTTGACCATGGCACGGCTTAACGATGTGCGCCTTGCCACTGCCGGGCTCAGCCCCTACCCCATTCGCTTGGTGGCCTTTGTGATTTCTGCCGCGATTACCGGCCTTGCTGGGGCACTCTATGCGGATCTGAATGGCTTTGTTAGCCCGACAATGCTCAGTTGGCACTTCTCCGGCGAACTGATGGTCATCGTTATTTTGGGCGGCGTGGGGCGCCTTTACGGCCCGTTAGCCGGTGCGGTGCTGTTTGTGATGATGGAAACCTTTCTGGGGGGAGTCACCCAATATTGGCAGCTCTTCCTGGGGCTAGTGCTGCTTGGGGTGGTGCTATTCGCCAAACATGGTGTGATGGGTTGGCTGGCCGGGAGGGAGCGCAATGAGTGATGTGGTTCTTTCACTACAAAACCTGCATAAGCGCTTTGGCGCACTACAGGCGACCAGCGATGTTTCGTTGGATCTTAGACCCGGGGAGATTCACGCTTTGATTGGCCCCAACGGCGCGGGGAAATCGACCCTGATTGGCCAAATCGCGGGGAATATACGTCCTGATGAAGGGAGTGTTTACTTAGCAGGCAGTGAGATCACGAGCATGAGTATCGCTCAGCGGGCGCGCCTAGGCCTGGGGCGTAGCTTTCAGGTCTCCTCGTTGGCGGAGCCGCTATCGGTGATGCGCAATGTAATGATGGGGGTTCAAGCGCTGCAGAGTCACAGTTTTCGGTTCTGGAAGCCCGTCGCTCGCGATCAGCAACTGCTTGAACCAGCCTATGCGGCGCTGGAACGCATGCAGCTTAGTCACCGCGCCTGGACGCCGGTGTATGAGCTATCTCACGGCGAGCGCCGTCAGGTTGAGGTGGCCTGCGCTCTGGCGCTCAAGCCCCGCGCCCTGCTGCTGGACGAACCCATGGCAGGCTTGGGCCCAGAAGGGTCAGCGAAGCTGACCGAGCTGCTGGAGGCGCTAAAGCTGGAAGTGCCTATCCTGCTGATCGAGCACGATATGGAGGCGGTGTTTCGTCTGGCTGATCGTATCTCTGTACTGGTATCAGGAAGCGTTATCGCCCATGGGGATAGCCACACTATTAGGCAGGATCCCCACGTCCGTGAAGCCTACCTGGGGGATTCTGATGCTTAAGGTTGCTGATATTGAAACGTTTTATGGGCCTTCTCAGGCGTTATTTGGCGTGAATCTTGAAGTAAACGCTGGTGAGATGGTCGCCCTCATGGGGCGTAACGGTATGGGTAAAACCACTACTATCCGCTCGATATTCGGTCTGACTCCGGCCAGCCGCGGCACGATTGAGTTTGAATCCCAGAACATACGCCGCTTACCCGCTTTTCGTATCGCTAAAGCGGGGCTTGGCTTGGTGCCGGAGGGGCGCCGCTGTTTCGCTAATTTGTCGGTGCGCGAAAACCTGTTGGTGACCGCCCGCCCAGGGGAGTGGACACTGGAGAAAGTAGCAACGCTGTTTCCGCGCTTGGAAGAGCGCCGCGCGCAAATGGCCAAGACCCTCTCTGGCGGTGAGCAGCAGATGCTGGCTATTGGTCGGGCGCTGATGACCAATCCGCGTTTGCTGGTGCTGGATGAAGCCACTGAAGGGTTGGCGCCGGTTATTCGCCAGGAGATCTGGCGGGCGATTCGGCTGCTCAAGGAGCAAGGTCAAGCCACGCTGCTGGTGGATAAGTCATTAAGCGAAATTCTACCCATCGCCGACCGCTGCACCATCCTGGAAAAAGGCTGCACCGTGTGGGATGGCCAACCCGCCGCGCTGGACAGCACCGTGCGTGACCGTTATCTGGGCGTGTAGGGAGGAGAAAACAGTGGCGTTTACTACCCAGCGAAAAGTTCGTTTTCAGCACTGTGATCCGGCGGGAATCGTTTTTTACCCCCGCTATTTCGAGATGATTAACTCCGTGGTGGAGGATTGGTTTGAGGAGGTGGTGCAGCGCGACTTTAACCAACTGCATGTTGAGAGCGGTACAGGGGTTCCCACCGCCGCTATCGACACCCAGTTTCATGCGCCGAGCCGGTTAGGCGAACGACTCACCTTTGAGTTAGCGGTTCAAACCGTTGGGCGTAGCAGTCTGACCCTTCAGATTATCGCTTATTGCGGTGATCAGAAACGTCTAACCAGTAGTTCAACCCTTGTATATGTGGATCTAAATAGCGGTAAGCCAGTGCCCTGGACAGAGGCTATGCGCCAGCACTTTACCGTCGAAAACTTATAAGGATAGCCATAATGAGTGACGCCAACTTTCATCAGCTTCTTCACCCTTCGCATTGGAAAGCAGCGGTGGGTTACGCTAACGGCGTGCTGGCTGCAGGCCAGAGTGTGTTTGTAGGTGGGCAGATTGGTTGGAATCCCGACCAGGTATTTGAAAGCGACGATTTTGTCTTTCAAGTGAATCAGGCGCTGCAAAATATCGTGGCGATCTTAAAAGAGGCGAATGCAGGCCCGGAACATATCGTGCGGTTGACCTGGTATGTGACGGACAAGCGGGAGTATTTGGCGCGGCTTAAGGAGGTGGGCGCCGCCTACCGCGAGGTGCTGGGTAAACATTTTCCGGCGATGACGATGGTTCAGGTGGCGGGGCTGGTTGAGGATCAGGCTAAGGTGGAAATCGAAGCGACGGCGGTGATTCCAGCCGTATAGCGGTATGAGTACGGGGCAGCAGCAGGGTGCCGCGGNAGGGTGCCGCGGGGGCGCTGTGAACCCCTCCCTGGGCGCTACTTTTTCCATCCCTGGAAAAAGACCCCCGCTATACCCTGCCCCAGCCCCTCGCTGGAAGCCGAACTTTCAACACCCCTAACTGGACGCTGCTAGGTATTAGCAGTGAAACCCTTTAATCCACTCAACTAAACAACCATCGTTAAGATAGTGCTCAAGAATCGAGAAGTGGTCTACGTCGGAAAGTAGCTGCTGAGTCACTGTTTGGCCTTGCTGGCTCAAATGCTCAGCATAGCTGCTCATCTGGCGCTCGAACTCTTCTGACTCCAGGCCCCCTGCTACCAGCTTTATAGGCGCAGGTACTCGGCATGGCAGCCATAAAGGGCTGAACTCCTGCACATCGCGCCCGCTAAGCTGAAGTTTGGGCTGCAGCCACGACCAAGGGAAGGGCCGCAGGTCATATAAACCGCTGATGCAGAGCGCACCGCAAATCAACTGGTTGGGTAAGCCAAAGGTGCCTTCCCAGTCCGTCGACATTAGCATCGCGCATAGATGCCCACCTGCCGAGTGCCCCGAAATACTCAGCTGCTCAGGATCAACGCCTAATTCACCGGCATGGCAATAAACATAGGCCACCGCTGCTTGGCTCTGCCGCACCAGTTCGCTAAAGCGTACATGCGGGCAGAGCGCGTAGTTGACCACCGCGACGGTGATCCCGGCGTTAACCAAGTCATCGACGATAAAGCTAAATTCACGATGGCTCAGCGAGCGCCAATAGCCGCCGTGGAAAAACACATGCACCGGCGCCTTTGGGTTATCGGTATCAGGTGCATCGGCATGAAAGATATCCATGCGCTCCGCAAGCGTTGGGCCATAAGGCAGATCGAGACTTACTTTGTGGCTTGCGCGGTGGTGCGCCTGTGACGCTTCACTGCGCTGACGCCACTTCTTTACCAACACCAGTGGGTCTCGACCGAGCATCGGGTCGTAGGCACGGTCGATCTCTTCTTGAGTCACAAAGTGTTGATAAAGCATGTCGGTCTCCTTATCGCTGGCGCACGGCTATCCCCGGCTTTTAAAAAACAGCATTCGCAGCGGGGCGAGTGCCAGAATGGCAAAACCGACCAGCGTCCACGCGGGTAACGAGAGGCCAAGTAGGGAAAAATCGATATTAGCGCATTCGCCTGAGCCGGTTAACACCATGGCTACCACGTCCTGCATGGGCAGAATATCCATCATGTAATCGAGCCCAGGGCCGCAAGAAGGTACTTCATCGGCGGGCAAGCCTTGCAGCCAAACGTGACGCCCGGCGATAAAGGCACCGGTTCCCACAGCAGCCAGCGACAGCAGCCCGTAAATCACTTTGCCCACACGCCCGGCGGGGCTGTGGATAGCGGCTATCGCGAACACGATACCAGCGGCGATCACCGCTACGCGCTGAAAGATACACAGCGGGCAGGGTTCATATCCGCCGATGTGCTCCAGCCCCAGGGCTACCGCCATCATTAAAACGCAGAAAGCTAAACCAGCAAGGGCGGCCGAGCGAAAGGAGTGGAGAATCATTGTCTAACCTCAGATGGCAGCGCTGACATAGCGCGGGACTCACGAGCTTTAGTGAAATAGACCTGCAAGAACTCCTCAAAGGTCTCTTTATCAGCGGCTTCAATATCGTGCTGCTGCTGGTGCGAGGTCTCAATCAGTTGGGCAAGCAGTGCTTCGCGGCTGCGCTGCATAGGTTCTGCTTTCAGCTGCTCCGCCTGCTCTTTGGCCAGGCTAAGCATTAAATCACTCAACGAGCCGCCGTTCGCTTTTAGCCGTTCGAGCACCTGGGCTGAGGGCGTTAGCGAAGGGTCGGCTAGGCGTGGCTCTAAATTTGCCAGTGCGTCAGCATGCGGGCTCCCCTCTTCGACCGCATCCAGCAGGCGGGCAACTTCGCCCATCTCTGCAAAAATCTGCTCGCCCCACTCACGCACCGAGGTGGTTTCACCGTGGTTGATTAGCGTGAGTTCAGGGTCACGGCCGCGCTCCACCACCCAGCGGCGGTTGTCGTCCAAGCGGTCGCACTCTTCGTCGGAAATCCACGGGCTGTCGCTGAGCAGACACCACATCAAAAAGGTATCCACAAAGCGCATCTGGTCTTCAGTGACGCCAAGGGGGTCGAAGGGATTTAAATCCAAACAGCGTACTTCGATGTACTCCACGCCGCGAGCTTCGAGGGCTTGGCTGGGCGTTTCGTTGTGCTTGGCAACCCGTTTGGGGCGAATGTCGCTGTAGTACTCGTTTTCGATCTGGAGAATATTAGCGTTCAGTTGGCGCCACTCACCATCCACGTTAACGCCCATTTTTTCATAGTCGGGCCACGGCGAAGAGATGGCGTGACGCAGGGTATTAACGTAGTTAGAGAGCGAGTTAAAACAGATTTTAAGCTGCGACTGTACTTTGTTTTGATACCCCAGATCGGACATCCGCAGGGTCGTCGCGTATGGGGCAAAGTAGGTGTCGTCGCTAAGCGACTGAAGCTTTTCGGGTACCTTACCCTGAGGCAAAAAGCTCTTATCAATGGCCGGTGAAGCGCCAAATAGGTAGAGCAACAACCAGCTATGGCGGCGGAAATGACGGATCATGCCGAAATAGCGGGTAGAGCGGTAGTCGTTAAAGGGGATATTGGTGGCTTTTTCCAACTCGCGTAGGGCGTGCCACATATCATCGGGCAGCGATACGTTGTAATGAACGCCAGCAATCGCCTGCATGATGCGGCCGTAACGCATGTCCAACCCTTTGCGGTAAACATGCTTCATGGTGCCCACGTTGGAACTGCCATAATCGGCAATCGGCACGCTGTCGTTGCCGGATAGCCTAGAGGGCATGCTGCCGGGCCAAATCCATTCGTTTTGCAGGTGATGGTAGGTAAAAGTATGCAGGTCAGATAAAAAGCACAGCGCTTCACCCGGCTGAGAGTAAACCGGCGTGATGTACTCCAACAGCGACTCTGAGTAGTCGGTGGTGATATGCGGGTGGGTTAATTTCGACCCCAGCGCGTGCGGATGCGGCGTTTGCGCAATGTGGCCAGTAGCATCGACCCGCAGCCCCTCTTTTTCAAGCCCACGACGCAGGCGGCCCAACCGACCAAGGCGCGCACTGGGAATCAGGCGCTCGACTTGCGCGGTCAGCGCGGATGGCACAGTGAGTGGTTCAGGCAAGGTGAACACTCCTTGTCAGTAAAGCCCGCCGTGAGCGGGCTTTGGTGTAGTCAGGTGGCATCGCCATCATCGCTGTTACAAAAACAGAAAACAGGATATGGCGGCAACGATCGTTTTTTCAAGACACGTTCGCTTCCAGGGTGCGCGACTATTTGCCGCCACGCGCTTTCAACAACGCGGCGCCCAGCGCACCCATAGGCTCTGGCGCATCCGCTTTATTAGCGTTGTTACGCTGGTTTCGAGCCGGTTTACGGGCAGCACTGTGTTGATCTTTTGGCGAGCGACCGTTCTTGTTGGCACCGCTGTTAGCATCGTTTTCAGTCTCCGGCTGATCATCGAGACGCATCGATAGTCCGACACGCTTACGGGGAATATCCACACTCATCACTTTGACGGTGACGATATCCCCTGCCTTCACCACGCTGCGGGGGTCATCGATAAAGCGATCGGATAGCGCCGAGATATGCACCAGGCCATCCTGATGGACGCCAATATCCACAAAAGCGCCGAAGTGCGTGACGTTAGTCACGGTGCCTTCGAGTACCATGCCGAGCTTGAGGTCTTTGAGAGTTTCGACCCCTTCGCGGAACTCCGCGGCTTTAAATTCCGGGCGCGGGTCGCGGCCGGGTTTATCCAGCTCTTTGAGGATATCGCTGACAGTGGGCACGCCGAAACGCTCATCGGCAAAATCGGCGGGCTTTAACGCTTTCAACGCGGTGCTGTCGCCAATCAAGCCACGTACTTCACGGCCGCTCTGCCTGGCGATACGCTCCACCAGTGGGTAGGCTTCCGGGTGAACGGCGCTGGCATCCAAAGGGTTATCGGCATTGTGGATACGCAGGAAACCCGCGCACTGCTCGAAGGTTTTGGCACCGAGGCGGCTCACTTCTAACAGCTCTTTACGGTTTTTGAAGGCGCCTTTGACATTACGCTGAGCAACGATATTTTCGGCCAGCGCGGCACTCAGCCCAGCTACCCGAGAAAGCAGTGCGCTGGAAGCGGTATTGAGATCGACGCCCACGGCGTTAACACAGTCCTCAATGACGACTTCCAGGCTGCGCGACAGCTGCACCTGGGAGACATCGTGCTGGTATTGGCCCACGCCGATCGACTTTGGCTCGATTTTAACCAGTTCGGCCAGCGGATCCTGCAGGCGGCGACCAATAGAGACGGCACCGCGCACAGTGACATCGAGATCCGGCATTTCCCGTGAGGCGTATTCAGAGGCGGAGTAGACCGAGGCGCCCGCTTCAGAGACCATCACTTTGCTTAACCGATGCGCTGGCGCCAGGGCTTTTAGCAGCTCGCCCGCGAGCTTGTCAGTTTCACGGCTGGCGGTGCCGTTACCCACCGCAATCAGCTCGACGCCGTGCTGTTTCACCAGCTTAGCCAGCACGCTCAAGGCTTCCTTCCACTGGTTTTGCGGCGCATGAGGATAAATAGTGGTGTGATCGACAAATTGCCCGGTAGCATCGATCACCGCAACCTTACAGCCGGTGCGCTGGCCGGGGTCGATGGCAAGGGTCACTTTCTGCCCCGCCGGTGCGGCCAGCAGCAGGTCTTTTAGATTAGCCGCAAACACTTCAATGGCGGTGAGCTCAGCCTGTTCGCGCAGGCGGCCCAGCAGCTCGGTTTCTAGGGCAGTGTAGAGTTTCACCCGCCAGGTCCAGCGGACGACTTCGGCTAACCATTTATCTGCCGGGCGTCCCTGATCGCTGATGCCAAACTGCTTGGCAATCGCCAACTGGGCGGGGTGAATGGGGGCTTCGTCTTCGCCGGGCAGACGAATCGACAGGCTCAGCACGCCTTCGTTACGCGCCCTGAACATTGCCAGGGCGCGGTGTGATGGCGCTTTGGCAAGTTTCTCATCGTGTTCGAAATAGTCGGAGAACTTGGCGCCCTCCTGCTGTTTGCCCTCCAGCACCCGGGCACTAAGCTCGCCCTCTTGCCACAGCCGTTCACGCAGTTGGCCAATGAGTTCGGGATCTTCGGCGAAGCGCTCCATCAATATCTGCTTGGCGCCATCCAGGGCGGCCTTGGTATCTTCGATGGCTGGAATATCGCCTTCTGCTGGACGCAGATAATTTTCCGCCTCGCTTTCCGGGTTAAGCGTTGGATCGGCAAGCAGTGAATCCGCCAGCGGCTCTAGCCCTGCTTCGCGAGCGATTTGCGCTTTGGTACGGCGCTTTTTCTTAAACGGCAGGTACAAATCTTCCAAGCGTTGCTTGGTCTCGGCGGCGTCAATGCTGGCTTTCAGCGTAGCATCGAGTTTGCCCTGCTCATCAATGGCGACAATTACCGCGGCGCGGCGCTCTTCCAACTCTCGCAGATAGCGAAGACGCTCATCCAACTGGCGCAGCTGGATATCGTCCAGCGCGCCGGTGACTTCTTTACGGTAACGGGCAATGAAGGGCACGGTGGCGCCGCCATCCAGCAGCTCCACCGTGGCGGACACTTGCTCGGGACGTACACCAAGCTCAGTGGCCAGGCGGGAAATAATACGCTGATTGACATCCATAAATTGCAACTAACTCATGCAGCATTTTTTAGTGCCAACAAGGTATCACAAACGCGCCACGGCTGGCATGACTTGCGGCTTCAGCGTCGCCACCCGTGGTCATCCCAGAACGGGCGGCGTGACTCGCGCTGTACGTCATCGCGGCTGATGCCAATATCTTTCAGCATGTCATCACTCAAGTGGCGCAAGGAATCCCGCTCGCGACGCAATTGGCGCCAACGATAGAACCTTTCCCGCCAGGTTACTTTGCTTACGCGCTGTTCTGTATGCTGGCGCTGCGCGTTTTGATGACTTACGACTGAGCACTCCATTTCAACCTCCTTATTGCCGTTTACAACGGCATTTCAAATAAGCGTTGAAGGAAGTATTGTGCAGCGCCTACAATCAATCCAACGAATACTCCTTATGCACAACATCAAAAAGATTGATACTCATGGCTATGCTACCCACGATCGATCACGAACTGCTACGTACCTTTGTTGCCATTGTTGATCAGGGCGGCTTTACCCGCGCGGCACAGACGGTAAACCGCACCCAATCGGCTGTGAGTATGCAAATTAAGCGTTTGGAAGAAGACGTTATTCAGCGCCCGCTGTTTGTGCGACAGAGCAAGCCGCTGCAACTGACCAGCGAAGGCCATACGCTGCTGGGCTATGCGCGCAAGATTTTATCGCTGCAGGGAGAGGCGCTGACGCTTCTACGCCAGCCGGATATGGTGGGTCGTGTGCGCCTGGGCGTGCCGGATGACTATGTCATGCGATTCCTGCCCGGCATTCTGAAAACCTTTTCCCAAGCCTGGCCGCTGGTTGATGTGGATGTGCACTGCGCGCCCTCTTCGGTACTCTCTCAGCAGCCTAAAGACAGCCTAGACCTGATCATTATGACCCGGGAAATAGGCGATGAGATTGGCACCCTATTAAGGCGGGAACCCACAGTATGGGTCTCCGCTGAGAGCCACAGCACTCATTTACAGACGCCAGTACCCCTTGCCATGTTTGAGGCACCCTGCTTTTGTCGGCGTCATGCCTGCAATGCACTGGATCGCGCAGGCCGGGCCTATCGAGTCGCGTACAGCAGCCCGAGCTTGGCAACGTTACAGGCGGTTGTGGGGGCAGGGTTGGCAGTGTCTGCCTGGATGGACAGCCTAGTCACCGCCAACATGCAGGTATTGGGCACCAAGGAGGGTTTCCCCGAACTCCCGGAGGCATCCATCGTTTTGCAGCACACCTCCTCCACCCAGTCACCGATTATCGATAGCCTGGCCGAACATATTGTTGAAGGGTTTAGGCTTTAATCAGTTAGATGCACGTTCAAGTAGCGCATGGTAACGAGGAGCGTGAGCTCACGGAACGACACCCCGTGGCACCCAACCAACCCCGGCACCGCTTCGCACTGCTTTCGCGCCGGGCCGCCGTCGCGGGTGCGCCG
>NZ_JACCGK010000030.1 GCF_013416325.1 Vreelandella sedimenti | reverse complement strand
TTACCGCCTTCCTGGCCGATGTGCTCACCGATATTCGTCGTTTACTGCTGTAGTTAACGATAAAAAAAAGGGCTTATACATGGCGCCTTTATAGGCGCCATGTATTTAAATAAAAACTTTGCGTTATTAATTTAATTACCGCCTAAAATAGCCATAAGATCAGTATCAGGTTCCCTGGAGGTGAGTACAAGCAAAGATTCTAAGCTATTGAGGTGAGTATGTACGGAGTTCCGAGCCGCTTCGGCATCTCCATTTACAAGATGCGAAAGTAGTTGAGCATGGTCTCCCTCTAAATAACAAGATAATAAGCTCGGAGGTTTATAAAGTGCAATAACGATAGAAGTACGTAGTACTAAATCGGTAAGCATCGCACCCATGATACTATTAGGGGAACGTTCGGCAAGAAGGTGATGAATATTCAGTGAATGTTCAATGCGTGCTGGTTCGTTATTATTTTCATAAGCCTGCTTTTCAAGTACGACTTGCTGTTGCAATGCTTTCTTAGCGCTAGTTTCCAGCTTGCCTGCAAGCAGCGCCACAATTTCACCTTCGACTAACCTGCGTGCAGAAAAGGTCTCACGAGTTTCTTCGATTGAAGGAGCACGCACGCGAGCGACCTGATTGGGGCGTTGATCAATGACATGCTCGGCATCTAGCCGTGTTAGTGCCTTACGCACCACCGAGCGACTGACTCCAAATACTTCACCTAACGTTATCTCAGGCAATTTAGTATTGGGAGTCAAACGTTGCATCAGTACAGCCGACCGGATGTGGTCAACGATGTCCTGGTCACCGACGCGACCTTCTTTTGGTTTATTAAAGCGATTTTTATGCCAGCCGAGGTTCATATTGTTTGTCTCTAACGATCCTCGCTGGAACTTAACATGTATCCCCCAATACAACCAACATAAGATCAATGCTTTATCGTTGGAGATGGTTATTTCTCAAGAGCTAACTCAAGCATTTTTTGTAGCGTTTCCGATCATCTTATGCTCTGGTTTACAGCAAGAATTTTCATGGTGTTAGTGCCCCCGTGTGCATTCATATGGTTGCCACGGGTAAGGATGACATGATCATTTTGGGAAACAATTCCTTTAGATACCAGTAATTCTATTGCTTTATCATTGAGTTCTTCGGCTTTCATACTCGTTGTATCAAATGCCAGAGAGACCACACCGCGATACAGTGCCATACGTCGTTGAGAAATTTCACTTTGCGCTAGACCGATAATGGGCAATCCTGAATGTATGCGTGAGGCGATCATCGCCGTAAAACCACTAGACGTCATACAGGCAATAGCGGTGACTCCAGCGAGATGGTTCGCAGCGTACATGGCAGAAAGAGCAACCGTTTCGTCGGCCTGCAAAAAATCTTGATGGATGCGGTGGCCAGATTCCTGAGCGCTCCGCTCACGTTCGGCCCCCAGGCATAAACGATCCATTGCCTTCACGGTTTCTACAGGAAAGTCCCCGGCAGCGGTTTCAGCGGATAGCATCACCGCATCGGTGCCATCTAGAACGGCATTGGCAACATCGAAAACCTCAGCACGCGTTGGCAGCGGCGCACTAATCATGGTCTCCATCATCTGCGTGGCGGTGATCACCGCACGGTTGAGGCTACGTGCGCGCTTGATCATGCGTTTTTGCACACCGATCAACTGAGCATCCCCGATTTCTACCCCCAGGTCACCCCGTGCCACCATGACTGCTTCGGATGCCTTAATAATGCCATCTAAAATTTCATCATCAGCCACCGCTTCGGCACGCTCAATCTTCGCTACAAGACCGATTTCTTTACCATCCTCACCCAGCAGCTTGCGAGCTTCCTGCATGTCAGCAGCGCTACGTGGAAAAGATACCGCAAGGTAGTCAACACCTATTTCGATGGCGGTCTTAATGTCTCGTTTATCCTTGTCGGTAAGAGCTGCCGCAGATAACCCGCCTCCCTGCTTATTGATGCCCTTGTTGTTGGAAAGTTTACCTCCAACAACAACCCGAGTATGGATTTCTTGGCCTTTAATGGCACTGACTTCGAGCACCAAACGACCATCGTCAAGCAGTAGGCGGTCACCTACGATGACATCGTCCGCCAACGTCTTATAGTCACAACCGACACGCGTGATATCGCCGGCATTGCTATCCAACAACATGTCAAGCACGAAGGGCTGGCCTTCTCCAAGCACAACCGCATCGTCCTTGAAGCGAGCGATACGAATTTTAGGGCCTTGCAAATCAGCTAACACCGCTACGCTTCTGCCTAGCCGTTGGGAGATCTCACGCACTTCGACTAGCCGACGGCGATGATCATCAGCCGAACCATGGGAGAAATTGAGTCGAACGACATCCACACCTGCCCGCAGCATACCTTCCAGCACACCTTCACGGTCACTGGCGGGGCCTAGGGTGGCCACTATTTTAGTGCGACGAATGGGGGTATAAGCGGTTGGTTTCATACTGGCCTCGGGAGAACAAGAATAGCTCGAAAATCATTGACATTAGTTCGGGTCGGACCGGTCACAACCAAATCGTTAATAGCAGCAAAAAAACTGTAAGCATCATTACGGTTCAGATAATCTCTTGCTGACAACTGCAAGGCTTTTGCACGTTTCCAGCTCTCGGGGCCGAATACAGCACCGGCGTTGTCCTCAGAGCCATCAATGCCATCGGTATCGACAGCGAGTGCATAAACGCCCTCTGCACCCTCAAGTGTGTCGAAAAGCCCTAATAGATATTCGACATTGCGCCCACCACGCCCATCGCCACGCACAGTGACGCTGGTCTCGCCACCTGAGAGCACCAGCAGTGGACGTGTAATTTCACCTTGCAGTTTGCGCACCATATGCGCTTGAGCAATACCTAAATCACGAGCGTCACCTTCCAAATCATCGCCCAACACTCTGACGTCGACCGCACTTTTTTCGGCACTAAGCCGAGCAGCCTCAAGGGCATCACTGGCTCGCGCCAGGATCATGGACTGGTCGCGTGCAAACTCAGGACTACAGGCTTGAGGCGCGTCGTGATTGGCCATCAGATGTTGACGCACGTTATCAGGAACCTCGATGGCGTGGCGTTCGAGAATCTCCATGGCATCAAGCGGTTTTGAGTTATCTGGCAGGGTGGGACCTGAAGCAATCAGTGTAGGATCATCACCCGGCACATCAGAAATAAGGTATGTCACCACCCGAGCCGGGTGAGCGTGAGCAGCCAAACGCCCACCCTTGATCCCAGACAAGTGACGACGCACCGTATTGATGTCGCGTATCGGTGCGCCACAGCGCAGCAACGCTTTGTTAACAGCCTGCTTGTCCTTCAAACTGATACCTGCGGCGGGTAGCGTCATCAATGCAGAACCGCCTCCAGAGATCAAAGAAATCACCTGATCGTATTCGCTGAGGTTTTTCACCGCTTCAAGCATTCGTTTGGCGGCTTGCTCACCAAGTGCATCGGGCATGGGATGGGACGCTTCTAACACTTCGATGTGCTGACAATCAGCACCGTGTTTATAGCGAGTCACCACCACTCCGTCCAAGTCAATTGCTTCACCGTTGTTACGTGCACGCTCAACCCAAGCTAACTCTAGTGCGCTTGCCATAGCAGCGGCGGCTTTTCCAGCACCGACGACAACGGTTCGACCGGCCGGTTTTTCTGGTAGTTGGTCTGGCAGTAAGCTGAAAGGATGCACCGCAGCGATGGCCGTTTCAGCCAGGTGCACTAACCACTGGCGCGAGGCCTCTTCACTAGTAAAGGGTGCTAAGCGAAAAAGGGCATTCATCGGTAGACTCCACAGGCAAGGGCCGGGGGGAATAGGAAAAAGGGGACAAAAAAACCGGTGAAAGACACATAACGGAACGGAGGTCTTGCACCGGGAAAAGGCAACGAGTCACATGCAATAACGAGGGCGGACCGCAGAACGATGCCCGCCGTAAAACAGTAATGAAACCTCCGTCAATCAGTCAGTCACGCCATAAAAGGCATTACTGGCCAATTTCATAATTCGCCAGCTTTTCCAGGGCACGCAGGATTCCCGCATGGTCCCAATCCGCACCGCCATTCGCGGCACATGCCTGGAATAGCTGCTGGGCATTTGCCGTACCCGGTAAAGAGAGGTTAAGGCTACGTGCACCCTCCAATGCCAAGTTGAGATCTTTCTGATGCAGGCGGATGCGAAAGCCAGGGTCAAAGGTACGCTTAATCATGCGCTCGCCATGCACATCCAGAATTTTCGACTGAGCGAGGCCGCCCAACAGGGATTCACGCACTTTGGCGACATCGGCACCGGCCTTGGAGGCGAACAGCAGCCCCTCTGCAACGGCCTCAATAGTCAGTGCAACAACGATCTGGTTGGCGACCTTGCAGGTCTGGCCTGCTCCGTGACCACCAATGTGCGTAATGACCTTGCCGACGACTTCAAGCAGCGGCTTGGCGCTTTCAAAACCTTTGTCCGTCGCCCCTACCATAATGGTCAGCGCGGCATTGATCGCACCGCCTTCACCACCGGAAACAGGGGCATCAACAAACTCACCACCGGCTTCAGTAATGCGCTTGGCGAATGCCTGGGTCTGCATTGGGGCAATGGAGCTCATGTCGATGACCAGGGTGCCGGGCTTGAGGCCCTCTATCACGCCGTTCTCACCGAACAATACACTCTCTACATCTGGCGTATCCGGCACCATGGTGATAATGACATCTGATGCTTGGGCAACTTCTTTTGGATTAGCCGTCTCTTGCATGCCCTTATCGGCAAGCGTTGCATCCAAGGGGCCGCGTTTGACGGTCACCAAAGAGTGGCCCGCATCGAGCAGGTGGCCTGCCATAGGGCGTCCCATAATGCCTAAACCGATAAAACCAATCTTGCTCATCCTCTTTCTCCTTCAAACTAACGCAATTTGTACTTATTCATACTTGGGGTGTTCAGCGCACCGCCTCTAACCAAACCAGCCCTTCCGACGTTGCCGCCTTGGGCTTGTATTCGCAGCCGATCCAGCCGTCATAGCCCAAGCGGTAAAGATGAGCGAACAGGAAGGGATAATTGATTTCACCGGTACCTGGCTCATTCCGTCCTGGGTTATCCGCCAACTGCACGTGCGCAATCCGCGCGAGGTGCTTTTCAATCGTAGGTGCCAGATCCCCCTCCATGATTTGCATGTGGTAGATGTCGTACTGCAGCTTCAAGTTGTCACTGCCAACCTCATCGAAGAGTGCCAGTGCCTGCTCAGTACGGTTGAGGAAAAAGCCTGGAATATCGCGGGTGTTGATCGGTTCTGCCAACAGCAGAATGCCGGCTGCCTTGAGCTTTTCAGCGGCGTAACGCAGGTTTTCAATCAAGGTGCTGCGCGCTGCGGCAGCGGTTACGCCTTGCGGCTGGATACCTGCCAGGCAATTTACCTGTTGGCACCCCAGCGCAGTGGCGTATTCGATTGCATGATCAACACCTGCGCGAAATTCTTCCACACGATCCGGATGGCAAGCGATGCCACGCTCACCGGCGCCCCAATCGCCTGCTGGCAAATTGTGCAACACCTGGGTGAGGCCATTGGCATCCAAACGTTCCTTGATTTGTGCTACCGGGTAGTCATAAGGAAAAAGGTATTCGACACCCTTAAAGCCAGCGTCGGCGGCGGCCTTGAAACGATCGAGAAAGTCTACTTCGGTGAACATCATGCTGAGATTCGCGGCAAATTTGGGCATGCAAGTCTCCTTGTTTTTATCTTAGTGATAATAATTGCCCTGGTACCGAACCTCGGTGGTCACCAGGGCCAAGCTTAGGTCAAACTGGCGATGGAGCTAGGCGCATCCGTCAAGTTTTCAGCCAGTTCTTCGAATTCATTGACGCCATCAAGGTCGGTACCCATGGAAATATTGGTGATACGCTCAAGAATGATCTCAACTACTACAGGTACGCGATGTTCACGCATCAGTTCGCGGGCCTTTTCAAATGCCGGAGCGATATCCTCAGGCTTTATTACGCGCAGCGCTTTACAACCCAGGCCTTCGGCAACAGCAATATGGTCTACACCGTACTCAGCTAATTCAGCCTCTTCGTCGGTGTAGTTAATGTTTTTGAAAGAAAGTTGCACGCAGTAATCCATGTCGAAGCCGCGCTGGGCCTGACGAATCAACCCGAGATAGGAGTTGTTCACCAGCACATGGATATAGGGCAGGTTGAATTGCGCCCCGACTGCCAGTTCTTCGACCATGAACTGGAAATCGTAGTCACCGGAAAGTGCCACCACTTCAGCTTCAGGGTCAGCACGGCACACGCCCAACGCCGCTGGAATAGTCCAGCCTAGCGGTCCCGCTTGGCCACAGTTGATCCAGTGACGCGGCTTGTAAACGTGTAGGAACTGAGCGCCCGCAATCTGTGACAGACCGATGGTGCTGATATAGCGGGCATTCTTGCCGAACACCTTGTTCATTTCTTCGTAAACACGCTGGGGTTTGACCGGCACGTTATCGAAGTGCGTCTTGCGCAGCAGCGTGCGTTTGCGCTCCTGGCATTCCGCGGCCCAGGCACTGCGATCCTTGAGTTTGCCCTTCGCCTTCATTTCGCGAGCCACTTCAAGGAACAGTGTCAGTGCCAGCTTGGCATCAGAAACGATGCCGTAATCAGGGCCGAAGATGCGCCCGATCTGTGTCGGCTCGATGTCGACGTGAACAAACTTACGGTCTTTGGTATATGTTTCGACGTTACCGGTGTGGCGATTGGCCCAACGGTTGCCGATACCCATCACGAAATCCGAGGCAAGCATGGTTGCGTTGCCGTATCGATGAGATGTCTGTAAGCCCACCATGCCAGCCATCAACGGGTGGTCGTCGGGAATCGTACCCCAGCCCATCAGCGTCGGAATTACCGGCACGCCGGTAAGTTCGGCAAACTCGACAAGTTGCTCTGCGGCATCTGCATTGATGATCCCGCCCCCCGCGACCAACAGCGGCTTTTCGGACTCGTTGAGCATGGTCAACGCTTTTTCAATCTGGGCACGCGAAGCAGACGGCTTATAGGCCGGAAGTGATTCGTAGGTATCCGGATCAAACTCGATTTCGCTCATCTGAACGTCGATCGGCAGATCGATCAACACCGGGCCGGGGCGGCTCGAACGCATTAGTTGAAAGGCTTTCTGGAAGGCTCGCGGCACTTGGGCCGGTTCCATCACGGTAATCGCCCATTTTGTAACCGGCCCGGCAATGGTCTGAATATCCACTGCCTGGAAGTCTTCCTTGTGCAACTTGGCCCGTGGCGCTTGACCGGTGATGCACAGAATCGGGATGGAATCGGCGCTGGCGGAATACAGCCCGGTGATCATGTCGGTGCCGGCGGGACCAGAAGTACCGATACATACCCCGATATTCCCCGCTTTTGTCCGGGTATAACCCTCGGCCATGTGCGAAGCCCCTTCAACATGGCGTGCCAGGATGTGATCGACACCCCCTACCTTGCGCATGGCAGCGTAAAAAGGATTGATTGCGGCACCCGGCAACCCAAAGGCAACGTCGATACCTTCTTTCTTCAGAACATGAATGGCGGCTTCCGCAGCTGTCATTTTAGCCATTACAATTTCTCCTCAACAATTGAATACAATTTATGTATTCATTTTAGATTTGTTCTTGTATTCAAAAATAGACGCCTACTTCATGAGTGTCAATTTTTTATGGAAAATATTTCCATAAAAAATTTAACGCCAATATATTTACTTAATAAACAAGTGCTTATTAAAATATAGCAATTGTAAGTATGCGCAGAATGCGAAGATGAAATTATAGAATTAAGGAGAGAAAAATCAGGCACCACTAATAGACCAACAGCCTTGGCTGTTAGCCTATAAAAACCTTAAGGGATAGCGGATAACATTCGAGAAAATTTAGCGCCAAAGGCACCTCAACTGGCTAGCAAAGCTATTGACCAGAGTGTGTACGTCATCGCCATCACCCTCGGTTTCAACTTGTGCCAAGTAACGCCTCAGCGTGCCCCCACGCAACCCAGTTTCATATGGCGGTTAACGTCCTTGTAGAGCAGATAGCGAAACGGCCCTGGGCCGCCGGCATAACAGGCCTGCGGGCAGAACGCGCGCAACCACATAAAGTCGCCAGCCTCGACCTCAACCCAACTCTGATTCAAGTGATAAACAGCCTTACCTTCAAGCACGTAAAGCCCGTGTTCCATGACATGGGTTTCATCGAAAGGGATGACTGCTCCAGGTTGCAGAGTGACGATATTGACATGCATGTCATGGCGGACGTCATCCGGTTCGACGAAGCGTGTAGTCACCCATTTTTCATCGGTACCCGGCATGGCCGATGGTTCAATGGCGTTTTCGTTAGTGACGAATGACGCAGGTGCTTTAATGCCTTCAACATATTCGTAAGCCTTGCGCACCCAATGAAAGCGAACCGGCTCGTCAGTCCTATTATGAGCCTGCCAGCTAATACCTGGGGGTAAAAAAGCATAGCCGCCGGGCTGCATGAGGTGAGTTTCACCCGCCAGGGTGAGGGTCAGTTCGCCTTCAACGATGAACAGCACCCCCTCGGCTGCCGGATCTAGTTCCGGCTTTTCGCTGCCACCGCCTGGAGATACTTCCATAATGTATTGTGAAAACGTTTCGGCAAAGCCAGATAGGGGGCGAGACAACACCCATAGGCGGGTTTTATCCCAAAACGGTAAATTACTGGTCACAATGTCACGCATGACCCCTTTAGGTATCACTGCATAGGCTTCGGTAAACACGGCACGATCCGACAGCAGTTGTGTCTGTGCTGGCAATCCTCCCTTGGGGGCATAATAGTTACGCTTGGCCATCACCTTTCCTTTATTGTGGTCATTTTATCGTCTGGATTTTTTTATATACATAAACAAGGGATCAAGAAATTTATCCGTAACCCAACATAGCGGAAATGGTTCCGGCAGCTTCAGCGACGCAGTGCCGTAATTGATCACGCTTTTCGGCAGGGACTTCATGTACTGGCACCATAATGCTAATAACGCCTTCCATAGAACCATCATGGTTATAGAGGGGATAGACAACCGAAGAGATACCAAAGTGATAATAGGAGTCCGCAATCACATATCCACGCTGCCGGTCTTCCTGCACTAGATCCCAGAGAACATCACGGTTGGCAGGCGCACCCGGCTCCTTATCTAAAAGGTAATCTGGTGGATAAAGAGTTTCGAATTCCTCTCTTGATAGATCGGCAAGCAGCATCCGTCCCAAAGAAGTGCAATGCAACGGCAAACGGGTTCCGACACTCACACGGCGAATAGTGGCGTTCGATGCCCCGACTCTCGCCACGTAGACCGCATCACGACCATCTCGAATAGCGATATGGCTTGAACAACCGGTCTGCTCACACAAAGACTCAATAACTGGCTGTCCAACCTGCACTACATCCAGCGACGCGACGTATTCAAAGCCTAGACGCAATACATTGACCCCAAGGGAATATAAACCCGTGACTGGGTGATGACGTAAAAACCCCATCTGTTCCAAGGTCTGTACCGCTCGATGCGACGTTGCTTGTGGATAACCCACTCGCTTAACAAGCTCGGAAAAACTCATCTCTCGGTGATGATGATTGAGCTCCATTAAGATCATTAGTCCTCGTTCAAGCGCGGGTATCAGATGTTTTTTGTTATCCTTGTCACTCATGGCTCGTTCACTCGCTTCAGGGTTATCGCTTTTAGGCGAACAAAAAAAGAGACCTTAGTAGATAAGAAGTTACTAATAATTATTTCTCTAGACCTGCATCGATCAGCTCAGCAGGCGGGATGGTGCTTTACCCAATGCTGGGCGATATCCACGCGCCGACTTACCCAGACACGGTCATGCGCTTCAATATGATCAAGAAAACGCTGGAGTGCGATAAAACGGCCAGGACGTCCTATCAGGCGGCAATGCAAGCCGATAGAGAGCATTTTTGGCACTTCTGCTCCCTCCGCGTATAACACGTCAAAAGCATCGCGCAGATAGCTAAAGAAATGATCAGCGGTATTAAAACCCTGTGGCGAGGCAAAGCGCATATCATTAGAGTCCAGCGTATAAGGCACTACTAGATGAGGGTGCGTATGGCCCTGGCTGTCCTTCTCGCGTGTCCAGAACGGTAAGTCATCACCGTAGTAGTCGCTGTCGTACAAAAAACCGCCTTGATCCAATATCAGACGGCGCGTATTGGGGCTGTCGCGGCCGGTATACCAACCCAGCGGCTTCGCACCGTAAAGGTTTTGAAATACCTCGACAGCACGCTCCATGTGCTGGCGTTCCAGCGCTTCTGGCACTTCCTGGTAATTGATCCAACGATAGCCGTGACACGCAATCTCATGACCCAACTCCTGAAAGGCGTGAGCCACCTCGGGGTTACGCTCCAGCGNGAAAGGCGTGAGCCACCTCGGGGTTACGCTCCAGCGCCATGGCCACGCCGAAAATGGTCAGCGGCAAACCACGTCGTTCGAATTCACGCAAGATACGCCATACCCCTGCCCGCGAGCCATACTCATAAATGGATTCCATGCTCAGGTGGCGATTGGAAAAAGCAGGCGCACCGACTATCTCGGAAAGGAACTGCTCGGAACCGGTGTCGCCGTGTAGTACCGAGTTCTCTGCACCCTCTTCGTAGTTCAGCACGAATTGCACAGCAATTTTCGCCTTGCCAGGCCAATTGGCCTGAGGAGGAGTACAGCCATAGCCGACCAAGTCACGAGGATAATTGGGCGAAGGCATGATGTAAGCTCCTTGTTGTGAAACAACGTTCTAATGAGTGCATAAAAATAATAAAATTGTATACAATAAAAATATAAACTGTACCCATATGCAGTGCAACCTTAACTATAAGAAATGTTCACTTCCTCTAACATTATGTAAGTCCCGACAACAGTGTCACTGTCATAACCTTAGATAAATGCCGTGTTGAAGCAGGATAGTTTTAAGCGTCGACCAGTTTTCATTGGTGAGTATCAGTCGTGGGATTGCAGATTCGCAGGGTGATGGGCTTCGGAACCGCTACTGTGCGGGTTTGCTCTTAGCTTGCCAATATCCCTGCCATGACACGTCAACCACTCACTGGTAAGGTGCCTAGACTTTCCCGTGCCAGTGAATCTGTCACGGGAAAACTTAGCTTCCTGGTCGCCGACTTACCCTTAGTGAGTGGTCACGAGCATCACCACGCTGAGGGCAGCCGAGACCCACATGGCTGGCTTGATCTCCTCAATGCGGCCGGTGAAAAGCTTGATCAGCACAAAGCTGAGAAAGCCGAAGGCGATACCTAGGGTGATCGAATAGGTCAGCGGCATCAGGATGATGGCCAGGAAGGCCGGGAAGGCCTGGTCGAACTTGGCCCACTCGATCTTGCTGATAGGGGCCAGCATGAAGAGCCCTACCAACACGAGCGCTGGGGCGGTGGCGATGCCTGGTATCAGCGAGAGCAGCGGCGATAGGAACAGAAAGGGCAGAAACATCAGGCCGATGGTCACCGCCACTAGACCGGTTCGACCGCCTTGGGCAACACCGGCGCCGGATTCGATGAAAGTCTGGGCCGCACTGGTACCCAGAGGGGCAGCAATCATCGAGGCGAAGGCATCGACGGTCATGGAACGCTTCAGGTTACGAGGGTTGCCATCCTTGTCC
Organism: Vreelandella sedimenti; assembly: GCF_013416325.1. Lineage (GTDB taxonomy): Bacteria > Pseudomonadota > Gammaproteobacteria > Pseudomonadales > Halomonadaceae > Vreelandella > Vreelandella sedimenti. The sequence continues at coordinate 19,081 of NZ_JACCGK010000030.1, read as the reverse complement.
TTGAGGTTGGCTGACTCGGAGAGGGCCATGAAGCACGACAAGGCATCGAAGAAGTTGGTGAATAGCATCACGAAGATGAACGGCAGATAGGCAACCTTCAGCGCTCCCCAGATGTCCACCTGCATCACCGCACTGAAGTCTGGCCAGGCAGTCAGGCCGCTCCACTCCACCACCACGTCGCCGCCCCATAGCCGGCCCATGGGCGAGGCCAGCAGGGTGGTTAAGGCGATACCCAGGATCAACGCACCGTTGAAGCGCAGGATGACCAGGATCGCCGTCGCCATCATGCCAATAAAGAATGTAATCATACTGGCATCCATATTGCCCAGCGTGACCAAGGTGGCATCGCTGCCGACGATGAAGCCCGCATTCTTGAAACCGATAAAGGTGATGAACAAGCCAATGCCACAGGTGATTGCATAGCGCAGCGAGGCGGGAATGGCTTCGATGATAGCCTTGCGTACGTTGAACATGGCCAGTATGGCGAACAGCACCCCGGACCAGAATACGCAACCTAGTGCCACTTCCCAGGAGAGGCCGGCGCCCTGTACTAGGGTGTAGGTGAAGAGAGCATTCATTCCCATGCCCGGGGCCACCAAGATCGGGTTGCGTGCATAAAGGCCCATTGCCAGGCTACTCATGAAACTGATCAGCACCGTAGCCGAGAGGGCGGCGGAGAATGGGATGCCAGCGTCGCTGAGAATCGCGGGGTTGACCACGATGATATACATGGAGGCCAGGAACGTGGCGATCCCGGCGAGGATTTCGGTGCGTAGCGACGAGCCGCGCCGAGTCACGCCGAAATAGTGATCCAGCCAGTTGACAGGCCCGGCGACCTGCCCATCGGAGCGTACGGTGTTCTTATCGGCAAAGGAGGAGGAATTCGGTTCCATATTGGTGATCCCATTGTTGTTGGAAAGAATTGGAAATTGGGTATCTTGCCAGTAGGCGTCTTCTATGTTGACCACTTGGTCAAACCAAGCGTAGAAGCAGACTAAACAACAATTGACCATTTGGACAGGTGGCTTTGACTATTGTCGTAGACGAAACTTTTCAAGGAGTGAAGGCAGAGGTCTCACCCTCGGGCAGTGTGGTGTTTCTCAAGTTCGCATCGTTAACTTGGTTTGTAGGTGGGTCGATCCCTTCATGGCTAATGCTGCTCGACCTACCGACGCCACTATCTCATCAGCATTTTTCCGCCACTGAAACGGAAACGGCTTGGGATCTTCGTTGCGGGTCGTCGGATTATCTAGCGTTACAACCAGCACCTACAGTCCGCTTTTAAGCCTTCCTCGGTCACAAAAACTCTGCTCTCGGACTTGCAAAGTTCTACATCCTGGCACATGCTGAAAACGACTTAACCAATCGGTCAACTTATTGCGAAAAACGCACCCCTTAACAAGATCAACAAGAGACACGCGATGATCGACTTCCTTCTCAACGGGCAGCCCCGCCATTGCGAGGTGACACCCGAAACCAGTGTGCTTGAATTGTTACGTGAAAGCCTTGGCGCAATGGGTACCAAGGAGGGTTGCGCCTCCGGCGACTGCGGCGCCTGCACCGTCGCCATTGGCGAAACCGGTGCTGATGGCGAGCTGCGCTATCACAGCGCCAATGCCTGCATCACCCCTGCCCATCAGTTGAATGGACACCACCTGATTACCGTGGATGGTCTCGCCAATGGTGACAAGCTGCATCCCGCCCAGGCCGCCATGGTCGAATGCCACGGCAGCCAGTGCGGCTTTTGCACCCCAGGCATCGTCATGTCGCTGTTCACTCTTCATGAACAACAGCGTCGACAGGAAGACAAGGCCCTGGCACCGCTGACGCCGCAGCGTCTAGAGGCCGCCTTGGGGGGCAACCTGTGTCGCTGTACCGGCTACCGCCCGATCCGCGACGCTGCGTTGACCATGAACGAGCACCCCGAGCATCGCCCGCTGTGGATGGATGCCACCGGCCCTGAGCCGAAACCCGAACCGGTCATTAGTGAAAGCTCCTTTGCCCAGCCCACCACGCTTACTGGTTTGATCGAGTGCTTGGAGCGTCATCCCGAGGCTCGCCTCGTTGCCGGAGCCACCGACCTGTGGCTGGAGAGCACCCAGCGGCTAGCCCGCTTCGAGCGGCTAATCGATGTCACGCGCGTCGCCGAGTTGAACGTGATTGAAGAAACCACACTCGAAGACGGCCGCCGCGGCTGGTGGATCGGCGCTGCCGTGACCTATACTCGTATTGAGCCGCTGTTGGAAACACACTACGACGCGTTCGCCCACCTGCTGCATCGCTTGGGTTCTTCCCAGATCCGCAATCGCGGCACACTGGGTGGCAACGTGGCTAACGCCTCACCGATTGGCGACACCCCGCCAGTGCTGCTGGCGCTGGGTTCACGTCTCAAGCTGGTGGGTTCCGAGGGTGAGCGCGAACTGCCGCTTGAGGACTTCTTCCTCGACTACAAGCGTACCGCACTACAGCAGGGCGAAGCGATCCGTGCCCTGTTCCTGCCTCACCCTATCGAGGGAGAAACCCTCAAGGTGTGGAAGCTTTCCAAACGTCGAGAAGACGATATTTCTGCGGTACTTGGGGCCTTCGCCTGGCGCCTGGAGGATGGCGTACTGCGCGACGTTCGCTTGGCCTTTGGCGGCATGGCCGCCATTCCCAAGCGTGCGATCCGGGCCGAATCGGCGCTCGAGGGCAAGGAGCCCTCACCGGCTGCCTTCCAGCAAGCACGGCTGGCGCTGTCTCAGGATTTCCAGCCCATGTCGGATGTACGCGGCAGCGCCCACTACCGCCAAGTTACAGCCGCCAACTTGCTCGAACGCCTGCGCCTGGTCATTGCGCAGAACGCCACAGACAGCCCCCGGGAGGTGATGCTCCATGCGTACGCTCACTAAGCTTTCCAAGACGCCTGATGTCGCGCCGGAACAAGATAAAATAACGGTCGATGTGAGTGCCGACTCGGCGGCTGCCCGGCACGAGCTCGACGGTCGCATCAAGGGCGACGGCCCCCTGGCCCGCGATACCCTTCTCTATACCAATACTCACCCCCATTCCCAGGCCCATGAGAGCGCGGTCAAGCATGTCACCGGGCGGGCGGCCTACATTGACGACCTGAGCGCCCCTGCTAATACCCTGCATGTTGCCTTGGGTCTGTCACCGGTGGCCCATGGTCGTCTGACCCGCCTCGACCTGAAAAAAGTCAAAGCCATGCCCGGCGTCGTGGATGTCGTTGCAGTAAATGAGGTGCCCGGCCACACCGATATAGGCCCGGTCTTCCCTGGAGACCCGATCTTCGTCGAGGACGAGATCAGCTACGTCGGCCAGGTCATCTTCGCCGTGGCTGCCGAGAGCCATCGTGCTGCGCGGGAAGCCGTCCAAGCGGCAGTCGTGGAGATCGACGAGCAACCGGCCTGCCTCGACCCGGTCGCCGCCGCCGAGCGGAAAGAATTTGTGCGCCCCAGCCATGTCCAACAGAGCGGTGACTGGGAGCAAGCGCTGAATAACGCCACCCTGACCGTGGAAGGCGAACAATTCGTCGGCGGCCAAGAGCATTTCTACTTGGAAGGTCAGGCCTGCCTTGTGCAGCCCACCGAGGACGAGGGTGTGGTGGTGTTTACCTCCAATCAGCACCCCAGCGAAACCCAGAAACTGGTGGCCGAGGTACTGGATATCCCGTTTCACGCCGTGACCGTGGAGGTACGCCGCATGGGGGGCGGTTTCGGCGGCAAGGAGACCCAGGCATCGCCTTGGGCCTGTATCGCTGCGCTGTTTGCCCGACGAACCGGCCGCGCCACCCGGGTACGCCTACCTCGTGCCGAGGACATGCGCGCCACCGGCAAGCGCCACCCCTTCCATAACCGTTATCGGCTGGGTGTCGACGATCAGGGCGTGATCCTAGGTGGCGAGATCACCGTGATCGGTGATTGCGGCTACTCCCCCGACCTCTCCGACGCCATCGTCGATCGCGCCATGTTCCACAGCGACAACGCCTATTCGCTGGGCGACGCCAGGGTGACCGGCCACCGTGCCCGCACCCATACCGCATCGAATACCGCCTTTCGCGGCTTTGGCGGCCCTCAAGGCATGATGGTGATCGAGGCGGCCATGGACGACATCGCCCGTCGCATGGGTGAAGACCCACTGACGATCCGCAAGCGCAACTTCTACCGTCCCGGCCGTCAAACGACCCACTATGGCCAGGAGGTCGATCAGATCGCTTTGCTCAAGGAGTTGACTGACCAGCTCGAGACCAGTAGCGACTACTGGGAACGCCGCCACGCGATCACCGAATTCAACGCCGAGAGCCCGATCGTCAAGCGTGGCTTGGCGCTGACGCCGGTGAAGTTCGGTATTTCCTTCACCGCCAAGCACCTCAATCAGGCCGGCGCCCTGCTGCACGTTTATACCGACGGCAGCGTGATGATTAACCATGGCGGCACCGAGATGGGCCAAGGCCTGCATACCAAGATCTGCCAGGTAGCCGCCCGTGAGCTGGGCCTCGATGCCAAGGAAGTCCGCATCACCGCCACGCGCACCGACAAGGTGCCCAACACCTCGCCCACCGCCGCATCCAGTGGCGCCGACCTCAACGGCCAGGCGGCACGCGATGCTTGCATGAAGTTAAAGCAGCGGTTGTTCGATTTTGCCCATGAGCACCTCTATCCGGATCAGGGGCTCGACCGTGAAGACATGCGCCTGGAAGCCGGGCACCTGATTACAGGCCACGGCGAGAGCGAGCGTCGGATACCGTGGGGCGAGTTGGTTCAGTCCGCCTACCTCAACCGTATTTCGCTCTCGGAGAAAGGTTTCTACGCTACGCCGCTGATCCACTACGACCGTAACGTCGGCCAGGGGCGCCCCTTCTACTACTATGCCTTTGGCGCCGCCGTGGCGGAAGTCAGCGTCGACACATTGACTGGCGAGTACCAAGTCGACCGTGTGGACATACTTCACGACGTAGGTGACTCACTCAACCCAGCCATCGACATCGGCCAGGTAGAGGGCGGCTTCATTCAGGGCATGGGCTGGCTGACCAGTGAGGAGCTTAAGTGGAACGACGCCGGGCGGCTGATCTCTGATGGCCCGGCCACCTACAAGATTCCCACCTACGGCGACTTGCCACCGGTGTTCAATGTCAATCTGCTGGAGGGACACCCCAACTCCATGGCCAGCATCTATCGTTCCAAGGCCGTGGGGGAGCCTCCCTTCATGCTTGGCATGGCGGTATGGTCCGCGTTGCGTGACGCTCTTGCGAGTCTTGCTGACTATGCTGAAGCGCCGCGACTTGATACGCCGGCCACCCCGGAACGTGTGCTCATGGCCGCCGAGACACTGCGCGCCAAGTATGGCGCCCGGAACGATACGTGGCCGTTGGAAAAGGGTGCCGAATAATGAACGTCCAGCGCCCCGAAAGCTGGCATGAGGCCCTGCACCGCTTGCAGAGGGACGGCCTACCCCATGCGCTGGCCACCGTGGTGACCAGCGCTGGCTCCACGCCCCGGGAGCCAGGCGCTCGGATGGTCATCACCGATGATGACGTGTTCGATACCCTGGGTGGCGGCACCTTCGAATTTCAGGTGATCGATTCAGCCCGCGAGCGGCTGGCATCAAGAGCGCTAGGCATGAGCCTCGAGGCCTTCGCCCTGGGCGGGCGCAGCGGGCAATGTTGCGGCGGCTTCGTCAACGTGCTGCTAGAGATCTTCCCCGGCAGTGCGGCAACTCTGGCCATCTTCGGCGCCGGCCATGTCGGTACCGAGCTGGTGCGTCTAGCCGCCCCACTGCCCTGGCAAGTGATTTGGCATGACAGCCGCGACAGCGCCTTCACCGACTGGGCCGAGGCACAGCCGCGGCTGACCTGTCGCCACGCGACTGACCTTCAGGCCGCCGTCGCGGCGCTGCCAGCGGGCAGCCACGCGCTAGTGCTGACACACGACCATGCCGAGGATCGCGAGCTGGTGGATGCCCTGCTGCGTCGTGACGACATGGCCTCAATCGGCCTGATCGGCTCGAAGAGCAAATGGGCCAGCTTTCGCTCGCGGCTGACCGAGGCCGGGCATGCCGCGACAGCGCTAGCCAGAGTACGCTGCCCCATCGGCGTTGCTTCGGGTGCAAACGGTGAAAAGACCAAGGGCGGCAATAAGACGCCCTATGCCATTGCACTTGCCGCCATGGCCGAGCTATTGCCTCTGGTGAGCACCCATGAACGGGCAGACCAACGCGGCCTCGACCCAGGGGAACTGCGTGCCCTAGTCGGCCAGCATCCTTCATAGCTATACACCGTGCCACCGGAAACAAGAGTCCCCATTATGACGACGAATGACACATACGTGATCCGCGCCGAACTACTGAGCTTTGACGCCGACCCCGGCGAGGGCGACACACCCGCCGAAGGCAGCGTACGCCATATCGAAGACGCGGCCCTGTGGATCGAGGGTGGCCGCATCCGCGCCATCGATGACTATGCGCGACTCGAACCGGATCTGCCTCCAAGAATCGAGGTGATCGACCACCGCGGCAAGCTGCTGATGCCCGGCTTCATCGACAGTCATGTCCATTATGTCCAGCTCGAGATCATGGCCTCCTACGGGCGCCAGCTGCTCGACTGGCTCAACGACTACACCTTTCCCGAAGAGTGTCGTTTCGCCCAGTACGATTACGCCCTGGCGCTTTCCAATGTCTTTCTCGACGAAATGCTGCGGGTCGGCACCACCACCGCTCAGGTGTTCTGTTCCAGCCACCCCGATTCCGTGGATGCTTTCTTCACCGCCAGCAGCAAGCGCGACCTGCGCATGCTGGCGGGCAAGGTGCTGATGAATCGCCATGCCCCCGAGACATTGTGCGACGACATCCAAGGTGGCATTCGCGATACCGAACGGCTGATCAGCGACTGGCACGGCACACGCCGACTCGGCTACAGCCTGACCCCACGCTTTGCTCCCACCTCGACCCGGGCGCAGTTGGACGCCACGGGAGGGCTGTTGCGCAATGACCCGAGCCTGTGGCTGCAGACCCACCTTTCCGAAAATACCGGCGAGCTGGACTGGGTTGCCGAGCTGTTCCCCGAGAGCCGCGACTACCTAGAGGTCTACGAGCAGTCCGGACTGGTGGGGCCACGCAGCACTTTTGCCCATGGCATTCATCTTGACCAGGGTATGCGGCGGCGGCTGGCTGATCGTGGCGCCAACCTGGCCTTCTGCCCCAGCTCCAATCTGTTCCTAGGCAGCGGCCTGTTCGACCGTCACGCCGCACGCGACGTCGGGCTCAACGTGACTTATGCCAGCGACATTGGCGGTGGTACCGATCTTTCCGGACTCGCGACTCTCAAGGCCGCCTACCAGGTAGGACAATTGCGTGGCCAGCCCCTGACGGCCTGGCAAGGCCTTTATGGCTTGACACTGGGCAATGCCAGAGCCTTGTCGCTGGATAGCGAGATCGGCCGTCTGGCTCCCGGGATGGAGGCCGACTTCGTGGTGCTCGACCTCGATGCGACACCGTTGCTGTCAAGGCGCCATGCCCGCTGCCGCACCCTTAGCGAGCGCCTGTTCGCGTTGATGATGATGGGCGATGACCGCAGCGTACTGGAAACCTGGGCAAGCGGCAGACGCCAGCACGTCCGAGACTGACTGACGCTATCCATCTTTTATCTTCCAAGCCATTCGCTAAGGTCTGTTGACGTTTCACATCGGTAACCAGAGGAACACGCAGGCTAAAGCAACCATGCTCTCGTAATTTCGCTGGAGGTTATCGTAGCATGTCGCAATATCCCGGTAATGCTTCATTTTGCTGGCTGCCGACCAGGCATTGAAGCGCTTATAGACCGTGTGCCAGCGGCCAAATATCTCGGGAAAATTACGCTATGGGCAGCCAGAACGCATTCGATAAAGAATGCCTTCCATCGTCATTAATAGATCGGGCTTGTGATAAATTCCTTGTCGAAGCAGGGTAGGTTTCAGCTTCGATCAGTGTTCATCCATGAGCACTTTTCGGGGAATGGCAAGTTCGCAGTTTGTGGGTGTCAAAACCTATATTCTGCGAGCTTGCCCCTGGAGCACACCATGAAACAAGCAAACCTCAAAGCCCTGCCTTCCTATACATCTCAAGAAATACCTGGCAGAACAAATTATTGGTAAGCAATGGGATGGACTCCTCCTCAACGAACCGACATCTACGTGCCAAGATGGTGAGTGAACAGTCAATCATCGTGAAGATGAGGAGAAGCCCAGATGAACATTACTCCGCTGCCCGCCGCTCAATACAGCACTACCCAGATAGCCAAGCTGTATCAAAAACGGGAGCTGGGGTGGCGATGGCGAGTCTCTTCTTAGATGACCATCCTCAACCATCTAGACCGAGGACGGTAACAATATCCAAAACCCGCTATCAGGTAAATCGTAAGGCAGCGCCGCTTAAGTGAACTGCATTACAGTTCAAGACCGGCGAACGATCAGGCTGATTCAACCGCCGGCGCCGGGAGCAAATCACCGCGCAGCTTGAAGCGCCCCACCATCAAGGCCAATTGATCGGCGTGCTCACTAAGCTGATGGGCCGATGTGGTAGATCTCTCCGCCAGTGATGCGTTCTGCTGTGTCATGCGATCCAGCTCCGCCACAGCGATATTTACTTGGCCGATGCCGTCGCTCTGTTCGCCGGCTGCATGACTGATCTCACCGAGCATGCCAGCGACGCGCTGGACGCTCTCCATCAACTCATGCATGGCTTTGCCCGCCTCACTGACCAAGTGAGTACCGCTCTGTACTTTCTCTCCCGAGGCATCAATCAGCTGACGAATATCACGCGAGGCCGCTGCACTGCGTGTCGCCAACTGTCGGACTTCACCGGCTACCACGGCAAACCCCCGCCCGCTTTCGCCCGCTCGAGCCGCCTCGACAGACGCGTTCAGAGCCAGAAGATTGGTCTGAAATGCAATGTCGTCCATAACCTTAACGATATCACCGACCTTCGTTGACGCTTCCTGAATTGCCCCCATAGTCGTCACTACCTGCTCCACCTGCCCGCCGGTGCGCTGAGCCAGTTCCGCTGCGGCCTGTGATAACCCATTGGCTACTTGGGAAGAGGTAGCGGTATTCTCGACGGTGCCAGCAATTTCTTCCATGGAGGCCGAGGTTTCTTGCAGGCTGGAGGCGGCCTGTTCGGTACCTCGCGACATGTCCCGGCCACCGTTTGCAACCTCCCGTGCAACCAGTTGTACAGCATCGCTGCTGGTTCGAACCAGACTCAGCACATCATGCATCTTATCGGCAAAAGCATTGAACTGAATGGCGAGCTCAGCGCTTTCGTCCTTGCCGGTTACCGGTAGACGCAGCGTCAGATCTCCATCCCCTTGAGCGATTCCACGCATGGCATCTGCAGTGCGACGAATAGGTCGAAGCTGTGCGCGTAACAGTAGGGCAATCACAGCCAGGCTCGTTATCAAGATCAGACTCACGGCCAGTAGGGTCAGTAAAACCGCCTGATTGAGGTCGGAGAACAGCTCGTCCCGTGGGATCTGTGCGAAGGCTATCCACTCGGTGCCTGGTATGTCGATAGCAGCCACCAAGTGCTCCGCACCTTGTGTATCCCGGACCGTTTCGAAGCGATAGCCTTGTTCCGCCAGCAACGTAGGAGCAACATCCTCCCAGCCTGGCAACGCCGCGAGCGGTTCCCCGACCCGTTCGGCTCCGTCGGGGTGTATGCTGATGGTGCCATCTCGGTTTGCCAGAAATACCGTACCACCCTCACCTAAGCGATAGTCCCGAATAGTTTCAGCCAAGGTTTCCAGCGTGTAACCAACGCCCGCAATGCCGATTCGTTTGCCTTGTGCTTCTATCACGTAATTGATGAAGACCTGCAGTTCCCCTCCGTCATCATCAATGTCTAGCTGATAGTCGACCCCGTCATTAGCGTCGACAAGGTTGTAAAACCAACCATCCTGTTCGCGGCTCAAGCGCCTATCGATTCCATCGGCTGTGTAATAGTTGCCGCTTTGCGCCGACACGTAGAATACGACGTTGGCGCCGGTACGCTGCTGAATCTCACTAAAATGACCAATGGCCCGATCCGCATCCCCCTGTGGCTCTCCCTCTGCCAGCCAATCTTTGAGGTAGCGATTATGCGCCAGTTCCTCAGCCACGCTGATGGGACCAGACAGCGTGGCTTCGATATCGTTGCGGATACTTTCGAGAGTCACAGGCAGCTCGACCGTTGTGACCCGGTTGGTCACCAGGTTGCCGAACAAGTAATATTGAAGGGCGGTGGCACCGCCCACGATCAAAAGCATGCAAAGACTGACGATGATCATTAGCCTCTGCGCGATGGTAAAATTTTTCATTATCCTGCCCTATGCTGAGGCGCATCGTCAGGATCGCCATGTTGTGTGTTGAGTTGACCATATGGTCAATACCCTATCGGCGGCAGGACAAGAAACTTTACCTGGTCGGCTTAATCGGGATTGAATTACTTTGGGAGAACTTCTGGTTCAGTTTGTCGCTTTCCGCCTTAGGATCACCATGGCCACGCCGAAAATGGTCAGCGGCAAAGCACCTCGCATGCTCGGGTGACCGTTGGGGAAAGCAAGCGCTGCCATAAGGCAGGCCACCAATAGCACTGACTTTAAATACGTACGAATTTTACTTAAACGGTCACTCTTTCCATTCCTCAATCAATGCACGTTCTTCCTCCGTCATATTCGTCATATTGCCAAGTGGCATATAGTTACTCGCTACTACTCGCTTAATGCTCTCTTGTTGTTTGATGATTTGCTCGATTTCGTCATATGCAAAACCAGCAGGAGGAGCAGAAAAGCCCGGCTGTGTCGGCGTTTGTGAGTGGCAAGCGACACAACGCTGCTCTATTACGGCACCGATCTCAGTGATATCTGGCCCCTTTTCTGCGGCCTGAGCGCCAGATTGATTCGAGATTTGCGCAGGCATGGCCACCCAAAAAGCTATTAAGATAAGAACAACACCAGCAATGGGATAGATCGGCTGAATTTTACCCGCATGCATTAAAACAAAGTATTGACGAATCAATGCACCCGCAAAGATAAAGAGTGTCATCAGCACCCATGCATGCTCATAAGTGTAAGCAAAGGAGTAATGATTGCTGATCATCAACAATACGACGGGCAGGGTGAAATAGGTGTTATGAACCGAGCGCTGCTTACCACGCTTACCATCAAGTGGATTGGGTGTTGCACCAGCCTTCATCGCCTTTACCATGCGACGCTGACCAGGAATGATCCAAAAGAACACATTCGCCGACATCGCAGTAGCCATCACCGCCCCTGTTAACAGGAAAGCCGCGCGTCCCGAAAACATCTGAGTACTCAAGTAGGCAACTACGATCATCATGACCGCTACGCCGATACTCAAGAGACCATCACGCTCCATGTTCGGGCTGATACGCTTACACATCTCGTTATAAACAACCCACCCTAGTAGCAGGAAGGCCAGCGCCAGGATATTAGCTTCCCAGCCAGCAAGGTTAGCCGCCCACTCCCAGTTACTGTTGGGGTTCACCAAGTAGAACCCTGGGTTAACCATATACAAAATGATGAACAGGGCAAAACCGGATAGCCATGTAGTGTAAGACTTCCAGAACGACCAGTGCAGATCATCCGGTAGCTTTTCTGGACTCGTTGCATATTTCTGGTTGTGATAGAAACCACCACCATGAACAGCCCACATTTCACCAAACACCCCTTTTTGGCGGCAGTTTTCGTCTTTAGGTGTCTTGAGGCCATTGTCCAGCATCACAAAATAGATGGATTCGCCTATCCAAGCGATGGCCGCGATGACATGCAGCCAGCGCAGCATAAAGTTTCCAAATTCAAGTAAATAGGCTTGCATTAGGGGAACCTCGCCTCATTTGATTATTGTTGGGTGGCTAACTACAAAAAGGTTATTGACGCTAAGGATTAATGTTCAGCTGCCGCGATAAGTCGAGTAGGCATACGGCGATAGCAGTAATGGCACATGATAGTGCTGCGCCACATCATTAACCCCGAAACGAAGTGGTATGATGTTCAAAAAGCTCGGCTCTTGCGCTTTTAATCCTTGGCGCATCAAGTAGTCACCTGCATGAAACACCATTTCATAATTGCCCTTTACTAACTCACTTCCTTCAAGTATCGGAGCATCACAACGACCATCGTCATTGGTCTTAACTATTTTAAGAAGCTGACGTTGCTCCCCATCTAAACGAAATACCTCGATTTTAATTCCTTCACCAGGGCAGCCTTGGGCTGTATCCAAAACATGTGTTGTCAGTTTTCCCATCACCCCTCTCCTATGATTTTCCGTGAATCCTGTGCCGTTAGCTCATCATTGGCAACGCAGCATTAGCACATTCTAAAAAGTGATCATGTGGTTATGGACAACATTTTTAGCTCTTTAATGGATACATTTCAAATATTTTTTGTATACATTTTAAACTGTATGGGCACCCCGCGTTAGTGAATGCGACTTTAGTAGGCATGATTTAAGGGGATTTAGCTTTAGAAGGGTCGGCTACAGAAGGCAGATGAAAAACAAACAATATAAATATAACCCATTGTAATTTAATTATTTTATTTAGATTTTTGTTAGTAGCCATTGAGCATATCAATATTTTCTCTAGGTATAGTTATCTGTAAAAAATGCACATTGATGATATGGGGTTGGCAGAGAGCTGCAAAATTATTTATTTTCTGATTTATTTTTGTGTACAGTATGGTCAAATTCGATAAACAAAAAATTAATAGCACTGAATACAATAACAATGGAGCCTCATCTATGAATGATGCATTAGCCTCTTCCGAAGATCGGAAACGCGTGAGCGAAAAGAACACCTCTCTCTTTGATTTCTATGGAAAACCGCGGTTTTCAAAGGCCTTGCCTCTATCTCTTCAGCATCTACTGGCCATGATCGCTGGCGTCATCACTCCGCCCATTATCGTTGCCGGTGTTGTGGGGGCGAGCATAGAAGAGAAGCTCCTGCTTATTCAGATTGCCGTGCTGGCATCAGGGGTATGTACTGTTTTCCACCTTTACGGTGTTTGGAAATTTGGCGCCCGCTTGCCCGCCATCTTTGGCGTAGGCTTTGCCTATGTACCAACTTTGGTCGCAGTAGGAGCTCAGTATGGTATTGAAGGGATTCTTGGCGCACAGTTAATAGGCGGTATGACCATGGTGATAGTGGGCTATTTCATCCAGTATATCCGCCACCTCTTTCCGCCTGTTGTTGCAGGCACAGTGGTATTGGTCATTGGCTTATCACTTTACGATATTGCTATTCGCTATATGGCGGGCAGTGGCAACGTAAACGCACCCAATTTTGGCGATCCGATTAATTGGGTCGTAGCGGTGGTAACGCTACTCACGGTATTGATCGCCGCTCAGTTCGGTAAAGGCGTGGTTAAGCTTTCCGCAATCATTGTAGGCATCGTCGTAGGCTACTTGCTCTCGCTCGCCCTTGGCATGGTCAGTTTCGATAGTGTGTCCAATGCTTCCTGGGTGGCCATCCCCAAGGTAATGCCTTTCGAGATGGAATTTCACGCGGCCGCCATCGCCTCTATGGTCGTTATCTGCATTATCAATTCCGTACAAACTATCGGCGATTTGTCCGCAACAACCGTAGGTGGCATGAATCGAGAGCTGAAGACTAGGGAGTTGACGGGAGGTTTACTGGGCAATGGCCTGACTACCACCCTAAGCTCTTTCTTCGGTGCATTGCCAACCTCCACCTTCAGTCAGAACGTAGGCATTGTGGCGATGACCAAGGTTATTAGCCGTTATGTCCTGGCGCTGGCGGGCATCATGATGATTCTGGCCGGCCTTAGCCCAAAGTTTGGGGCAATCATGACCACCATTCCTTACCCCGTATTGGGTGGAGCAACCATTACCGTATTCGGCATGATCACCATGACGGGCATTCAGCTGTTGGTAAAAGATGAAATGTCCGCTCGAAATATGACGATCGTGGGGCTCGCTTTAGCATTGAGCCTAGGTATCGCTTCTGTCCCCTCTGCCATTGAGCAGTTTCCGGCGGTGTTGAGAGACCTAATTGGCGGTGCGCCTATTGTAGTTGCTGCGATAACAGCCTTCACACTTAACATAGCCCTGCCTAATAAATCACTGACCGACGAGGCAAAAGAGCGGGAGGCGATTGCCAAAGCAGATGCCGAGGCGGCCAAAGCCGACAGCGACAAATGAAGCCAGAAAATCTCACAAAACAGCACCCACTCTAATTAAACAGTTTTTATGTACACCTAATTAGAAGCCATTTGGCCACCACTAAATAGAACTGCTGCGTGCGCTGGCAGTTCTATTTTGTGGTTAAGGTGCATGGCTCTATAGGTTAACTTGGGAATATAAATGCGTATATTAGATAATATGACATTAAGAATGAGCTGGACGTTGGTTCTACTCTCATTCTTACTTATGCTTCTTGTGCTCAGTGGCACAGGGCTTTATGCCGTCAATCACAGCCAACAAAGCATCGAGCAGCTCACTAATGTCAATGTTAACCAGCAGGCTAGTCTCAACCGAACTAATTCCACGCTACAAGCCACACGCCTTAGCATGGCGCGCCTTTATGAGGAATTGATTGAGCCACAAACAACGCTTACCAATGAAGAGAGGCAACAGCGAGCTACTGAGCTGCATAGTTCGCTTAACAGTGCCCAAGACGTGTTTTCGAATTTTCTCTCACTGCCCGCCAACGCAGCTCATGAGGCGATTATCTCGCCTATCGTAACAAGCTTTGACACCATGCTAGATGTACACCTTTTGCCGCAAGTAACTGCATTGTACGAAGGCGATACAGTTACTTACCGCGAACAGCGTGACGCCGCTTACCAGGCTTATGCAGCTTTCTATCAAGATGCGATTGGTTTTTTTCATCAAGTAGAAAAAGAAGGTAACAACCGGCTGAACAATTTTGACTCTGTCATCAGCCTTTCCACTATTACCATCATCACCGTCTTCATTATCGCGCTCATGGTTACCGTGATTGTTTACTGGGGCGTAGGTGCTAATTTAATACGGCCTTTGCACCGCATTACCGAGCATTTCAAGAGCATGGCGGAAGGCGACCTTTCAAGAGAAGTGGAAACCCGCGGTCGAAATGAAATCGGCGTGCTTTTCACTTCTCTGCGTCATATGCAGCAAAGCTTACTCGGCACTGTTATGACGGTTAGAGAAAGCAGTAGCGAAGTATTTACCAGCGCCAAAGAGATCGCCAAAGGTAATCAGGATCTCTCGGCGCGTACGGAACGACAGTCAGCCTCGTTAACCGAAACCGCGTCAAGCATCGAAGAAATGACCTCAACAATGGAGCGCAACAGCGAGAACACTATCCAAGCAAGACAAGTAGCTCGTGAAGCTGCAAACACTGCGGATCAAGGCGGTAGTGTGGTCATGGAGGTCATTAGCCATATGCACAACATCCGCGAAAGCTCACAGAAAATCACCGACATCATCAAGCTGATTGACTCCATTGCTTTCCAGACCAATATTCTCGCACTCAATGCTTCAGTAGAAGCGGCACGCGCTGGAGAGCATGGCCGCGGCTTTGCGGTGGTGGCCAGTGAAGTACGCCAGCTCGCTACCCGCAGCGCTAGCGCCTCAACGGATATTCGAAAACTGATTGAAACATCGGCCAATATGGTAGAAACCGGCACGCATCAAGCGGATAAAGCAGGCGAAACCATGGCGCGAATCATGACATCGGTGACCCAGGTCACCACGTTAATGGACGAGATATCCGTAGCAACCGAAGAACAACGCGCGGGTATTCGAGAAGTTAATATCGCAGCCAACGATATGGAGCAAACGACTCAGCAAAATGCCGCAATGGTCGAACAAGCCAGTACGGCCGCCATCGAGCTTCAGCATGAGGCCGAACGCCTCAACTCTATTGTCGCCCGGTTTAAGCTGAATGAATCAACACCGCAGCTAACGACGCAAGCGATCAATGCACACTAACAATGCACATTAACAATGCACATTAGTGCCTTACTAAAAGCACCCTACCGCTAAAGCAAAGCCACGGGAACGAGCACGTGGCTTTATTAAAACTAAACATCTGGAGCAAGACAGTATGATCCTGGGTCTTACATTGCTATATGTGGGCGCCGTTTTGTTTATAAATGGTATTTGGCTCCTGGGAAAAATCAGCAACCAAGAAGTCTCCATCATCAACATCCTGGTTGGGTTGCTCAGCTTTATTATAGCCATGCACTTAATTTTCAAAGTCCCTAACAACACGGTTGAGATTAGCACAGGGGCTTTTACACTCTTATTTTCAATAACTTATCTTTGGGTAGGTGCCAATCAGTGGCTAAAATCTGATGGCAAAGGATTAGGCTGGTTCTGTCTTTTTGTAAGTATCACCGCCGCCGTTATTGGTGTGCACTCACTCGCTGGCTACACGACAAACTTCAAACTGTGGAATACCGCTAGCTGGTTTGCATGGTCTCTTTTATGGCTCAGCTTCTTCTACCTATTAGCGCTAGCGAAGCCTATTCAGCGACACGTTGCCACCTATACCATTTTTTGCGCAATCTTTACTGGCTGGATTCCAGGCGTCATGATTTTGCTAGGGGGAATTAGCACTTAAGGTGACAAAGTCTTCGCTGCCCACCAACAATTAGTTCACTCATGAATAAGCCGAGCTAGCATCAATATGAAGCATGGAGAAAGTCAGGACTTATAAATAAATCTACGCTTATTCTCCCATCTACTAAAAAGCCATAGAAAAGTGCTAACGCAAAGAGATAAAACAATGAAAGCCTATGGTCGCCCGCCATGACTGACCTCAAAAAACGCAACATGCAGGTGCGCATGGCGGCGCCAACAGAGGGATATCGCGCCTGGTACGGTGGCATGTCAATCTCACGGCATGTGAAGGGACGCACGCTAGATGCGGCTTATGACTACCTCAACTGGTGGATTTCTGGATGGCCCGGCGCCGTCATGGCCTGCCAAGGCTATTACATTTCCACCCCAGAACTGACTGCCCTCACCTATCCGCTGCGGAGTGGGACTTTTGGTATGACGGCAAACCTGCCGCAAGAGCCTTCCGGGCCCCGATGGCACCGCTGATATGATTCACCGAGGCGAAATCCGCGACGGCGGAGACTACCAGACAAGAATGAGCCGTATCGCGGTGCGGAATACCGAGCATAACTATTTGGTAAGGCGCTGGAATGACTTTATGTCGGCTTAAGACCGGTGCTTGATCTAGCATTTAGGCTCTTCTCATCTGCCGCCCTCACACTGACAGCTAACAGCGTGATGGCCATGAGCACATGCCCCCGCCTCTTGGCTTTCACGAGCTTACGCGGGGTTCTTGTTTGCTCCCCAGCTCCCATCTAATCAAGACTGCGTCTGCTGCACAGCCGCCAAAGCTAAAAAATGTTACGGCTCCTAATCAGCAGGCCACGAAGGAACGTTGAAAATAAAAGCTGACGAACCTCAGCCTACTTCAGCAGCTTGTGCTAGGCTAAATTAAACGCGGGAGTTTAAAAGTTAAGCATCGGTGCAAGAAAAATTGCCACTTCATAAATATTGAGCATGTATACAGCTAACAACCTAAAAGCAATAACGCCACTTTTTAATTGATAATAATGAAAGGGCATATAGCTGGTTAATACATAAAACGTCAGGAATAAAGATGGATACGACCGTTCACAACCCAGACCAGTATATGCTTGACTTTCGCCAGATAATCACAAACGGAAGGAAAAAGATTGGATTATTAATTGGTGCTGGCGCTCCTGTAAGTATAAACATAGGTGATTCAGATAATTATAAGCCTTTGATTCCAAATATCGAAGGCCTTACAAATCAAGTCCGTGAAAATCTAAAAGGAATAGAGAAAGATGCTTACATAAGTTTGGAGCAGCAAGTCAGCAGCTCTAATATTGAGTTAGTACTATCTAGAGTAAGAGGGCTATCTGAAGTCATTGGTGCGACCGAAGTTTGTGTTTGAACGGTGAAGGATATAAGTCTCTTTCAAAGTCAATTTGTGATTCTATTAAGAGCACTGTTGACGTTGGCTTGCCTGATGGAGAGAACCCCTACTCCGATCTTATTTCTTGGGTCAATGGAATTACAAGAAAAGAACCTGTTGAAATATTCACTACTAACTACGATCTATTATTTGAAGAGGCGATGGAAAGGGCCAGAACTCCGTATTTTGACGGATTTGTTGGGGCTAAATCAGCCTTTTTTGATCCGTCAAGCATTTCCAATAATGATCTACCCGTAAATTGGATACGGTTATGGAAGCTTCATGGTTCAATAGGTTGGGCTGAAAATAAGAAAGGCGATGTTATAAGAGATTTTTCTACCGATGGCCAAACAATGGTTTACCCTTCTCATATTAAATATGACCAAACGCAAGCCGCTCCTTTCACCTCTTTATTTGATCGTTTAAAAAGCTTCATGCTAGAACCTGATTCAATATTAATAGCGAATGGATTTTCATTTGCCGACGCACATATTTCTTCAAAACTAATGGAGTGTATGGCAGCAAATCCTTCCTCGGCAATAATAGCTCTGCAATACAAAACACTAGAGGAGGAATCTAGCGCTGTGAGCATCGCTCTGAAAAGACCGAACTTGAGTGTATACTGCTCTGATGGAGCTGTAATTAATGGCGTTAAAGCCTTTTGGAAACTAGGCGAAGAACCTGTCAAAAACTGGGGAAGAATAAGACAAGAATATTGGAAAGATAGTAGATTCAACCTGGGTGACTTTAAACGTTTCACACATTTTTTAGCCAAATCAGGTGGTGAGAAAATATACGCCCTAGAAGCTGGGGAGGCTGGCAATGAAGCTAGTGAATAAACCTACATATTTAGGCAGCGTTAGTGCAGTTACCGGTTCATCAGTAGTGATAGAATTGACGCCTCAGTTGAAATCCGGACTTCTAATCATTGGAGGCAGAACACATCGAGTGGGCCAAGTTGGCTCCTTTATCCGAATCCCACAGGGGTACAATAATCTGTATGGAGTTATATCTGAGACCAGTGAATCATCGTTGGATGACGATAGTGCATTACTAAAAATAAAAAGGGCTCTTCGACGTTGGGTGTGGAATTCGC
>NZ_JACCGK010000003.1 GCF_013416325.1 Vreelandella sedimenti | reverse complement strand
GACGCGTTTCACCGCGACGAGTACTTTCATAGGTTCCTCGCTTGGCTTGTCGTAAAGCCGTTACCCTGAGACGGCACCCGCCCAGCGGATACCCCTTTTTAAGACGTGTGGTGTATTGAAGACTTACTGGCAATCTCTCAACAGCGATTCGCCTGCCCCAATACAGGCGCTGCCAACAAAAATGGCGGCGCTTTTAAATTCAATGCATAAGATTCAATCGAGCGTTTGATAGGTGCGCAATTGAAAAACCCTACCAATTTGCCATAGCCTGCCATAAAGCGACAATACCCAATGCTTAATCATCCACTACGGCCTTGGTCGTAGCACTGAACGAGGATTAACGAAGCATACTGCCAATAAATGCTCCTTTCACCATCGTAGGCGTGACCTGACACAGGTATTATGCCTATCATGGGGCATAACCAGAAGCAAACGACCGTTTTAAATTAAGGCCGACTTTTTATAAGCTAGTTCCCAGAAGTTACCCTTAGATTAGCTTTGTAAACGCTGGCACTTAAAGAGAATAAGGAGAAACCGGGTGGAAACTGTTGAACGCGATGTAATGGACTTTGATGTCGTCATTGTCGGTGCGGGCCCATCCGGGCTTTCCGCCGCATGCCGACTAATGCAGCAAGCCAACGAGGCTGAGCAAGAGCTCACGGTTTGTGTCGTTGAGAAAGGCTCAGAAGTTGGCGCACATATTTTATCGGGCGCGGTCTTTGAACCTCGTGCACTGGCAGAACTTTTTCCTGACTGGGAAGAGCGCGGCGCACCGCTCAATACCCCGGCGATTCGCGATGATGTTTATTTGCTCAAAGACGCCGAAAAAGCGCAAAAAGTACCTAACGCGTTAGTACCTAAAAGCATGCATAACACCGACGGCGAGCTTACCCGCTATGTAATCAGTGCAGGCAACCTGTGCCGTTGGCTGGCAGAACAGGCAGAGGGCCTCGGCGTAGAAATTTTCCCAGGCTTTGCCGCCCAAGAAGTCATCATTGAAGACGACGCTGTGCGCGGCATTCTGATTGGCGACATGGGTGTCGCCGCAGATGGCACCCCCAAAGATGGTCATATGCCGGGCATGGAACTGCGCGCCAAGTACACGCTGTTTGCCGAAGGCGCACGCGGGCATTTGGGCAAGCGTTTAATCAAAGACTTCTCACTGGATGCGGGTCGCGACCCACAACACTACGGTATCGGCCTTAAAGAGCTGTGGGATGTGTCTGCCGACAAGCATGAGCCTGGGCTTGTGTTGCATGGTTCTGGCTGGCCATTAGATAAAAACGCCCACGGTGGCTGGTTTCTTTACCATGCGGAAAACCAGCAGGTGGTTGTGGGTTTGATTATGGATCTGGGCTACCAGAACCCGTGGCTCTCACCCTTCGACGAATTTCAGCGCATGAAGCATCATCCGGTACTTAGTCAGTATCTGGAGGGTGGAAAGCGCGTGGCTTATGGCGCTAGGGCGATTACCAAAGGGGGCTTTAACAGCCTGCCCAAAATGACCTTCCCCGGCGGGCTATTGATTGGCTGCGATGCGGGCACCCTCAACTTTTCCAAGATCAAAGGCCTGCATACCGCCATGAAATCTGGCTTGGTTGCCGCGGAGAGCGTATTTGAGGCGATCAAAGGTGGCGATGAAGGCGCCCAGGAGCTAACGAGCTTTACCCAGAAATGGGAAGCCAGCTGGGCCTACCAAGAGCTTAAAGAGAGCGCCAGCTTCGGGCCCGCGATCCATAAATATGGCACCGTGGGCGGCGGAGCGTATAATTTTGCTCACCAGTTACTGGGCAACAAGCTGCCTAACGTCCACGATACCACCACCGACTATGGCGCCCTCAAGCCTGCGGACGAGTTCGAAAAGATTAACTATCCCAAACCAGACGGCAAGCTCTCCTTCGACAAGCCTACCTCGGTGTTTCTGTCGAACACCAACCATGAAGAGGATCAACCGTGTCATTTGCGCCTGGACGATCCTGAGCTACCGATCCGTGAAAACCTGCCCAAATATGCAGAACCAGCGCAGCGCTACTGCCCGGCTGGTGTTTACGAAGTGGTGGAGGATAGCGCGGGACAGCCACGCTTTCAGATCAATTTCCAGAACTGTGTGCACTGCAAAACTTGCGATATCAAAGACCCAGCGCAAAATATTACCTGGGTAGCACCAGAAGGCGGTGGCGGGCCCAACTACCCTAATATGTAAGGTAGTCGGCTAAAACCTGTGTTCACTGCTTGCCCTGCATGGCTGTAATATAGAAGGGTAAGCAGTGTTCGGCTAAGCTACTTCTCCTTTTGGCCGTTCTCCTCTGCTGACAACGGTTCATTACTATAAAAACCGTGAAAAGGGAGACTGGAGTGGCTGCCTATGAAGTGTGCCTGCTCATGAGAAGCGACACCTTTCGCGAACACCTCCATACCCAGACACTTGCCCAGCTCAATGACCGATGACGATAACTGCTGGTCACGACGAGTGCCTGACAAACGCTTAACTACAGAAGAACTTACTTTTAACGTATCGACAGGCAAAGCGTTTAAGTCAGATAAAGAAGAATACCCTGTACCAAAATCGTCAACGGCTATCATTACCCCCAGCTTTTTAATCTCTGCAAAGATACTCGCCGTACGCTGAACATTCTGCAGCAGCATGCTCTCTGTAATTTCCAGCTCAAGTAGCCTGGGATCCATTCCAGTAGTGGCTAATGCCTCCTTGATACTCTCCACAAAGCTGTTGTCGTAAAATTGACGTGCAGAAATATTGACCGCCATCGTTAATGTGGGAAACCCTTCTTGTTGCCACAGCATGTTTTGCCTACAGGCATTTTCGAGCACCCATTGAGCGATAGGCATGGCCAAACCGCTCTCTTCAGCCAGGGGCATGAATTGGGCGGGTTCCAGCAATCCAAGCGTTGGATGCTGCCAACGAAGCAATGCCTCCATGCCAAGCGTGCTGCCTACTTCGACGTCATGCTTTGATTGGAAGAACAACCTAAACTCATGACTCGCAAGCGCACGATGCAGGCCAGACTCTAAGGTTAAACGCACATCCATTTCCGCACTTAATTCATCGGTATAGAACTGGATATTGTTTTTGCCCAGCTGCTTCGCCTGATACATCGCCATATCAGCGCTTTTCATTAATGTTTGCTCGTCAAGCCCGTCAAACGGATACAGCGAGACACCAATACTTACCGAGATATGGCACTCCTGGCCCGCCAGCATAAAGGGCTCTCTGGCGGCAGAGAGAATTTTTTTGCCGATGGGCTCAATCTGGTCGCGTCGGCTGACCTTACTCAAAAGGATGACAAATTCATCGCCCCCTAACCGAGCGACGACATCACTTTCACGCACCGAAGAGGTTAGTCGCCTAGCTACTTCTTGCAGAAGAAGGTCGCCGGCATCGTGTCCCAAGGTGTCATTGATTAACTTAAAGCGGTCAAGATCCAAGAAAAGCAGCGCGAAGGATTCACTATGGCGACCGCCAAGCTTCACGGCCTGAGTAATCAAGTGGCTCAAAAAGGCTCGATTAGGCAAATCGGTTAGCATGTCATGGAAAGCTAAGTGTTCAACCTGCTGAGCATGTGATACACGCTCTTCCATTACCCGCTGCCGCGCCCACTGAAGTTGCCAGCTCAAACGACCGAGCATAGCCAGAATGATGAGTAGCAGGCCGCTAGTCCAACCGGCCCGCTGCCAATAGTTTCGCGCAAGCTGGTGAGCCGCGGCCAACTGCTCCTGGGCAGAGAGCCCTACCACGATAGAGAGTGGAAAATCATACAGCTCGCGCACCAGCGTGTAGCGCTCAACCCCCTGCCAGTGAGTCATAAAGGGCGCACTAACAGCATCCAGTGTGCTACTTTTCCAGGCTCCTATATCCATTAACTCGCCTGAATGGATAGTATCTCCAGAACGCCTGACCCGTACGATGCCTTCCGCGCTGACGAGTGCCAGCAAGCCCTGCTGGCCCAAAGACCGAACTTCATAACTGCTCACAAAGTAATTGGCATCAATAGCGATAATGACCCAGCCTGAGCCCCCTCCTTGCGCAGATTCTTGCTCAGGCCTTAATGGCCGAGTAAAGGTAATCTGCTTTGCCTGGTAAGCCCCCTTTTCCCCCACGGCTAAGTAATCACCGTCCAGCATTGCTTGCGCAGGAGGCGTTAGGCGCTGCCCAAGCAGCCCTGGATCAGTGGTCTCAACAACCATGCCCTGCGAATCAACAATACTGATGGTAAAAAGCAGTGCGGGAGGCAGCAGCCGCTGCTCATTTAACACATTGAGCACGCTCGAGTGATCGCGGCTGTTGGCGGTAAAACGTACTAATTTCAGTGTCGTGTCAATTTCCCTGAGGGCTCTTACAACCCTTGCTTCGTAGGTGTCGGTGATTTCACCTACGGACAGCTTTGCCTGGCGCTCAATGGATATACGCTCTTTATTGACTAAAAAATAAGTACTTCCCCATATAATCAATAACATCATAAAAGCCACGATGCTAAAGAGTACCAGTGGCTCTACAAGATGATGTGACCATCGATGAATAAAGGTTCTGGATGAGCTGACTCTGCTAGGACCTCTTTGATCATTGAGACTACTCAATTGTCACTACTCTCAAACGCTCATCAAGAAAGGAAGAATCTATATAGCCCAGCGCTTTGGCATCACTGACTAATCGCTCTACCACTGCGCGACTATTAGACAGCGCTTGGGGCGGCTGCCCTCGCCCGGTAAATATCTGCCTGGCCCAGTGTGACTTGATCTGCGCAGGAGTTTGCCCCGTGTAATGGGTGTAGAACTCACTTCTCGCTGCCGTACCTTCTGTCAGATCCAAGGGCACCACCTGCACTCCGTTAACTATTAGCGTGCGGCGCCCTAAATAAACATCCCTTAAATCGCTGCTGGTAAGGCGAGTAAAAGGCGCCTCGGCGGATACCACCACCAATACTTCGGCTGAAGCAGGATGATAAGTCATGCTCAACATCGCCCCTAATAAGAAGCTGATTCCGGATCCAGTTAGACGTTTAAGCATTGCCACTCTCCTTAAAACACAAAGTCGAGCGCAAGGCTAAACAGGTTAATACGTCCACCTGGGGTAAACTCGGGCTGCTGATTAATTAGCCCTCCAGATGACCCTGAGCGCATATCGATGTAATCATATTGGGCTGTAAAGGCCATACCCGGCCTGAAATCCCAGCGTGCCCCAACCGTTAGGCTCTCTTGCTGTATTCCGCTGGATAGCAGCTCATCCAACATCCCGTTAAGTAGCTGTGCACCTTCTGCAAAGGGCGATGGATACAGGGCAGCATTCAGCCCCGGCTCTGACGTATTGCTGGTGACTTTTGCTCGCGCCACACCTATATACGGTGTCCACTCGGCAACACGGTAACCTAACGTCATGTAGGCTCCTTCACTCTCCCGTAGCAAAGAAGGCGACGAAGAGCGTGCCCACTCGCCCATAACAAACCATGACCCTGGGTCATAACCCAACCCAAAGCTCAGCAGGCTCGTACGCTTACCATCAACTTCTTAGCGGCTAGCAAGCTGTTCACCGGGTAGACCAAAGAGGCGGTAAACATCGAAGAATTGTGAGAGTTCATCTGCGCTTACTTTCAGTTCGCCGTAGCTGGCAAACAGAGTGGCATCCCCCCAATGGGTACGGTGAGAAACGCCCCAGGAATCGCTGGCGTCGATACTACCCGTTGAGTAATCAACGCTGCCACCACCAAAATTCATCTGCAACTCATTGGTTGCCTTCCCTACTGGGTATCGATAGCGCATATCAACACCGTCAAAATTAGCCACCGGAATTAGACGATAAATTTCTTGCGGAGGCCGCACCCATGGAGTGGCGTAATTAACTTTACGATGTTCAGAAGCCATGAATGAGCTCTGCACCATACGCCCAACGCGGATACTGAGATTAGGGGTAATATCGTATTGAACATTCGCCCATTCAATCTCAGGTGCGTAAGAGCCGTCATAGTGCTTCTCACTGACTACTTGAACAACCGAGGAAAGTATAGGCGTGAGATGCAGCGTAGCTTGAAGCCCTAAGCGGCTATCAACTTCTGCGCTCCAATCATGGCTGTATCCAGCACCTTGTGAAGCAAAAGGGTCATTAACGAAGTCAGCATTTTGCTCGTCAGAGTGAACGACTCCCAGCGTGCCAAAACCATTGAATTCAAGATTAGGTAGGGAGTTATCAGCAAGCAAGGCGCCGCTTTGGGTAACGATCAAAATGGCGCAAAGCCAAGAGACTTGCCTTACCATGCTCGTTCCCTATTTCATTAGTTATATGCTATGAGCTGATGAGTATTAGCTCGGTAGAAGTTTGGGTATTAAATCGGCAGGGCGATGTTAAGTCAAACAGCCCTAAAGCTTAATTTGAGTTCAAATGTGAAAGAGTGTGTACTACTAGCGAATCAATGACTTACCCAGCAAGCGTTGAGCCATTTTCGAGTAGTTCAATGGGTGCGCGGCGGGCAATGAGTCGCCTTCGCCCTGCTTGATCAAAACGCACATCAATGACCGGATCGCTGGCACTTCCCTCCACCGCCGCCACCTCGCCTAGGCCAAATACCGCGTGATGAAGCCGTTGACCAGGGTAGAAATTCGTCTCTGCTGAATAACCCGCTTTGGCCTCGTCAACCTGTGCAGGCGTAAGCACAATATCGTCTCGCCCCAGCCGCGCTAGATAGCGCTCGACCAGCTCCAGTGAGGCCACCTGGAGCGCCGCCGCAGGCAGGCTGGCACTGGCCAAGCAGGAGGCTACTCGCATGCTATCTTGCCAGGCGCTTTCGGCAATAAAACGACTAGGGCGGTGTACACCGCCATCATGGAGCACTAATAGCTGCTCCTCGGCGCGGGTAATTGCCACGTAGAAGAGCCGTCGCTCCTCCTCAAGACGCTCATCGCTGAGCGGGTTATCGCGGCTATAGTGAGGAAAGTCTTCTTCGTTAACACCGGCTACCGCTACCAGTGGCCACTCAAGCCCTTTGGCCCCGTGCACGGTGCTAATCAGCACACCGCCCGCCTGATTTTCTACCGGGCGTTCAAGAAGTTCGATAAAGGCATCCGGGTCTTGCACGCTTTGCGCTTGTTCGATCAGCACGTCGAGTAAGCGTACATCCTCTTCGCCTTTATCCCGCCGGGCTGCCGCACGCTTAAGCGTTTTTTCAGCATCAATGCTTTCCACCACATGGCGAAGCAACTTAGCGGGGGGCCATGCACTCAGCTGTGGCAGCTCACAAAGCAGCAACCAGCGCTTTTTCAGCGTGCGCCTCTGGACCGGCTTTAACGCCGTTAACATGGCATCATGCCGCTCGGGCCACTGCTGAGTAGTCGCCAGTTGGTGCGCCAAGCGCTGAAGCCGCTCACGGGCAACGAAGGGGGTCGGCTGTGAAAGCAGCAGTAACAGTTGCTGCGGGTCGCGAAGAAGATCTGGACGACGCGACAGCTTTAAATAGCCCGCCAAGGCCTGCACCAGCGGCAGACGAAACACAAAACGATCCTCGCGCTGAAGCCGAAATGGAATCCCTGCTTGTAGCAGCGCCAGTTGAAACGGCACCGAAAGCGCCCAACTGCGTACCAGCAAACTAGCTTCGTTAAACGCTCGTCCCTGGGCCTGCCAGTCCATCAACGCATCAAGAAGCAATCGGCTCCCCTGCCCAACTGAAACACGAGTTTCCGGGTTATTAGCTGCTGCCAGACACAGCTGGTTGGGGCGACGTTGATTAGCGGCAATGGCATGGTTCGCAGCCAGCGCCAACGCATGACCGTGCCGGAAGGTGGTTGATAGCGGGTAATCGGTTGCTTCGCCAAAGGTAGCGGTAAAATTTTCCAGCATGGTGTCGGGTTTGGCACCGCGCCACTCGTAAATACACTGGTTGGCATCGCCAACCGCCATTACCTCGGCACGAGTGCCCACCAACACGGATAAAAGTCGCTGCTGCGCGGCGTTAATATCTTGATACTCATCAATAATGACATGGTCGAGAAACCCTTCGACGCGACCACGTAAAGCACTATCTGCTTCTAGCGCCAACAACGGACGATAAAGCAGATCGGCATAAGTCATCACGCCTTCCGCTTCCAATAGTCTCTCTGCTTCGGCAAACGCCGCTGGGAAATAGTCGGTGTCTGGATCAAAATTCAGTCGCTCATAGAGCGCCTCTGGGGTGATCATTTCTGCTTTAACTAAGCCGCAAAAATGGGCTAAGGTTTCAAGCCGATCTCCTTCCAGAGCAGCATCCCGGCGCTCAACGGCATCACGCAGTACATTAATACTTGCCTGGCGAAGCAGCCTCTCTAATTGCCAATCGGCGGATAATAGCTGGCGCGGCACTATCGCCCCCCAACGGCACAAGCTTTGAGTCAAGCGGTGCCCCAGGGAGTGAAAGGTGCGGACATCGGGCAATGCCTGCCCTGTAGGCGCCATTGCGGCTAAACGACGCTGAAAATCATCCTTTGCTGAGCGGTTAAACATCAGCACTAAAATACGTTTTGGCGGTACACCTCCGGCCAATAGATGCAGCACCCGAGCGGCCATGGTGGTGGTTTTGCCGGCCCCGGCCACCGCTGCCACGCGCGCATGCCCAGCCTGATGATTTACAACAGCTTGCTGTTCAACAGTTAGCTTCACGGCGCCTCGCCAAGTAATTCATCATCCACCTGACCCAGCGCAAACCACTGACCGGCACTCGTTAGCCCCAGTTCACACTTGCCACCGGCGACATCACGGGTTTCAGCCGCCTCCACCAACTGGTAATAGACATTGCGGTGCAAGCGGGCAGCTAGCCCAAAACGCACTGGCAGTTGTGGCACCGCCTCACCTTGGGGAGTTGAGGTGACGGTAAGCGGGTACTCGGCATCTAAGCGAACAACGTCGTCAAACTGGGTGGTAAACCACCAGGCACCGTCACGGAAGTCAGCCTCTACCGCCACCAACGGCAGGTCTTCGACCTTCACTCGCCAGCGCTCTACCGGCGTAACCAGGCAGTAACCCTCGTCATCCAGGCGCAGCAGCGTTGCCAATAGGCGTGCCACCTTGGGGCGGGCAAACGGCTGGCCTTCGTGCGACCAGCTACCATCGGCGTGAATGATGATGTTCATATCGCCAGAGAGCGCAGGTTGCCACTCATCGAGTGGAGGAATAGCGCCAACGCGCTCTTCATCTCCATTACCTTGCTGCAGCAATCGATCAATATTCATCTCGCCCACCTCGCTTGAGCGTATTTAAGGCACCTCAGGCTATAGAAGCCCTGAGTGGGCCAACGCCTCTTTAACGTGTTCCGGGGCATCGGGAGCGGCGGCACGAAAAAGCTGATAAAAGTTAGCGGTCGTCTGCATGGCGACCTCATCAACACTGATACCTCGCTCCTTGGCGATGCACTCCGCTACCTGCACCACCCACGCGGGCTCATTAGGTTTTCCGCGATGAGGAACGGGCGCTAGATAAGGGCTATCGGTCTCAATAAGCAGGCGATCCAGCGGCAGCTGACGGGCAAGTTCACGCAGCGGAGCGGCGTTTCGAAAAGTAATAATGCCCGACAGGGAGATATAAAAACCCAGCCGCACCGCTTCACGGGCCATCGTCAAGTCTTCAGTAAAACAGTGTAATACACCGCCCACTCGCGGGTCGCTATATTCACGTAGCAAGGCCAAGGTTTCCTCTTTGGCTTCGCGGGTATGAATAATCACCGGCAGTTCTAACTCACGCGCGGCGATTAAGTGACGCTTGAAGCGCTCGTGCTGAATCTCGATAGGTACCCTGTCGCGATAGTGGTAATCCAGGCCAGTTTCGCCGACTGCCACCGCACCATACTGCTCAGCGGTGTCTTTTATGTCTTCAACGCTAGGTTCATTCTCACTGTGGTGCAGGGGGTGCAAACCAGCAGAAATCGCCACATCGTGATGTTCCCGTGAAATGGCCGCAAGCTGCGGCATATCTTCTAGAGTAACCGCTACAGCAAGAAATTGGCTGACATGGGCAGCGCGGGCGGCGGCCAAAGTGGCGGCAATATCGCCCCCATGGGTCTGGTCGGATAAGCGATCTAAGTGACAGTGTGAATCAACAAACATACGGTTCTCAACAAATAGGTAAAACAGATAGGCCATAACGACTGGATCAGAAAAATGGCATTCAGAGCGTGAACGATGGAGCTGCTTTGTCTAATTGACCGGCAAGCAGCGCCTCAATGCGGTCACGCACGTGATAATCCTGCTGGCTGAAGTGAAGACCAATGCCTGGCATACGACGGCCACTCACCCCCTCTGGAGATACCCACACCACCTGGCCGGTAATCGAAAGACGCTCGTTTTCACCCGGCAGCGTAAGCAGCAAAAACACTTGCTGTCCAAGTGCGTAGGGGGTTTGAGTAGGTACAAAAATCCCCCCGCGATCCAGAAAGGGCATATAAGCGGAAAGCAGTGTCGGAACATCCGGAACGGCAAGAGAGAGCGCTTTCTTAGCTGCCATGACGACCTCGCTGTACTGTTTTGAACAGCCGTGGGGGATTGAACAAACACCACTATGAACGCAGCAGCGCCGCCCAGCGCACCAGCCATGCTTCAAGCACTAGCTGAGGATTGGGGTTAGCCCCCACCGCCAACAACCGTCGCTGTTCGCGGGCATAATCGAGTAGGCGAAACCAGTCCTGAACACGACCATTTTTAACCGCCTGGCGGTAGAGCGGCTCTAAATCAGGGTTATGCAACACCGCCGCCTCCCCAGACAAACCTAGACGAATCAGGTCTTCCAGCCAGGCGATACCGTACCATAAGATGGCATCAATCGCCTGACGATCCAGACGGGCCGCTTCTGAAACGGGCTCGGCACCACGCACTAGCTGCTCAAAACTATCGTGTATCTGGTGGCGCAGGGCGCGCTCTTCCGGTGCGGCCAACTCCACGGCCAGCAACGGCAGGCCACCCGCCACCTGCCACCAGAAGTAGGCTTCATCGGCGCTGCCCAACTGCTCAATCAACCAGCCATGACACGCCTCAAAGGCCACGCTGGGTAGTGACCACTGCTGACAGCGAGAGCGAATCGTCGCCAGCATCCTCGAAGGTACGTCTGAGAGCAGAATAAACAGGGTTTTATCACCGGGCTCTTCAAGGCTTTTGAGCAACGCATTGGCGGCGGCAACGTTCATTGCCTCGGCAGGAGACACCACAATCACACGGTAACCGCCCTGCTGCGCCGTTTGCGAAACAAAGCGATTAACCTCGCGAATAGGGTCAATGCGGATTTGGCGCTTTCCCTCTTCCGGCGAAACCCGCAGCAGATCCGGATGGTAACCGGATGCCAGCATCGCGCAGCTGTGGCAACGGCCACACGCTTGATCAGCGGGCGAGGCGCATAGCGTTCGCGCAATGAGCGCCTCAGCCAACTGCTGCTTACCCACACCGTGGGCGCCGTGAATTAACAGCGCGTGGGGCATACGCCTACCATCAGCCAAGCGGGTTAAATGCTGCCAGGTGGCTTGGTGCCACGGCATTACCCCGGTTAACGCCATGCCGCGACCTTCGTTAATAGAACTTGTTGGATTTGGCTTTGTACCTTATCCAGGGTGTGTTGTGCGTCGATCACCGCAAAGCGCTCGGGCGCTTCTTCCGCTCTTGCCAAGTAGCCATCCCGCACGGCCTGGAAAAAGTCAGCCTGCTCCTGTTCAAAACGATCACGCTGCTCATGGCGATCACGCAGGCGCGACTCTAGGCGCTGCCTCGCAGCCTCTTTAGGCATATCGAGCAGTAGGGTTAAATCGGGAGAGAGCCCCTGCTGAACAAAATTTTCCAGTACGGCGATACGCTCTTTGGCAATGCCTCGCCCCCCGCCCTGATAGGCAAAGGTGGCATCGGTAAAGCGATCGCACACTACCCATGCCCCTCTCGCCAAGGCGGGGAGTATTTTTTCCGCCAAGTGCTGCGCTCGCGCGGCGAACATTAGCAGCAGCTCAGCGTCGACATGCAGCGGCTCTTGGGGGGCAGGATCCAGTAACAGTGCGCGAATAGCTTCACCACGAGCAGTGCCGCCCGGCTCGCGGGTACGCACCACTTCCAGCCCCTGGGCCTCCAAACACTCGGCAACAAAGCCCACATTGGTGGATTTACCCACGCCTTCGCCGCCTTCCAGCGTAATGAAGCGTCCACGCTTACTCATCATGCTCCCTTACAGTGGTCATCAATCATTGGTGATGTGTCATGGCGATTAGCGATTGCGGATATAGCGATTAACGGCATTGTTATGCTCCCGCAGCGTACGCGAGAAGTGGTGCGTGCCATCACCACGGGAAACGAAATAGAGCGTTTCGCCAGGCAATGGATCAACCGCTGCCTCTAAGGAGGCACGCCCAGGCATGGCAATCGGCGTGGGCGGTATGCCGTCAATGACATAAGTGTTATAGGGCGTGGCCTCAAGGATATCGGCACGAGTAATTCGCCCTTCATAACGCTCACCCATACCGTAAATAATCGTCGGGTCGGTTTGCAGGCGCATGCCCTGCTCCATGCGGCGTTTGAACACACCGGCAATTTCGCGCCGCTCCTCGGGCGCACCGGTTTCTCGCTCGATCAAGGAGGCCATAATCAGCGCTTCGTAGGGAGAGTCGATGGTTAGGTCGTCCGCGCGCTCCTCCCACACCTCTTCCAGAATGTTCTCCATCCGCTCCAATGATTGGCGCAGGATATCAACATCGCTCATACCCAAATGATAGCGATAGGTATCGGGAAAGAACCAGCCCTCGGGAAAGGTACCTTCTCGATCGAGTAGCGCCATCACCTCTGCATTGCTCAACTCCGCAGTGCGGTGGTCGAGTTTCGGCGCCGCATTGAGTAATTCGCGCATCTGTCGAAAAGACCACCCCTCAGGAATGGTCAGCGAGTAGGTAACCACCTTATTGCTACCCAGCAGTGCCATCATTTCCAGACCGCTCATATTCGGCAACAGCTGATACTCGCCGGTACGCAGCCGCGGCACGCGCTCCGGCTCGACCCGCGCTAGCAAGCGAAACGCCCAAGCATCCTCCAGCACGCCCTGCTCTTCCAATTGCGCCACTACCTGATTAAAGCCCGCGCCAGAGGGCACTTGGTAAAGCATTGGCTCATCGAGTGCTAGCGGTGCCTCTAATCGGCTCTGCCAATAGAAATAACCGCCTGCTGCACTTGCAGCTCCTACCACTACTAACACCAATAAAGCGGTTAATAACCGTTTCACCATGACACCTCTAGAAAATTGCAGAGCGATATCTAAACACTGGCGTTTAAACAACGCCTAATAGCTGATGTGCCAAGCGCTGGAACGGGTCAGGCTGACTCAGAGGCCAGCGCTGCAGCAGTGAACCATCCGCGGCAAGCAACGTGGTAACAGGCCATACACCCTGAACAGAGTTGGCCACCCATAGTCGCTCGACATCAGCAAGTTGATGAAGCGTCAGCGACGCCTGAGCGACGGCACCTTGTTCCAGCAATGCAGCACGCAGCGTGCCAGCCACGCCGCACTGGTCAAGCAGAGGCGTTAACACTTTCCCCGCCTGCTGCCAAAAAACATTCATGCTAGTGGCTTCTACCACAAGGCCTTCACCGTCGGCGAGTAATCCTTCGGCAATAGCGGGATCGCTCCACTCCTGGCGGGCCAGTACGTTTTCCAGTCGATTTAGGTGCTTGATACCTGCCAACCGAGGCTGACGAGCCAGCCGCAAATCGCAAAGCCGCACTGTCACCCCTTCCTGCCAGCGCTTAACCGACGGTTGAAACGGCGTTCGACGACTGAGCAGCCGCGGTGTTGCCTGCTCGGGCTGGGCATAGCCACGCCCGCCGCTGCCTCGGGTCAATATCAGCTTAAGCACTTCGAACTCAGCAGCGGAATCGCCTTGCCAAGTGGCGTCAAGGGCCTCCTGGCAAGGTAACGGTAGCCCCAGGCGATGACAGCCTTGTGCCAGACGCTCCCTGTGATAGCGCCACAGCACCGGCTTTCCCGTACGCAACAGCACCGTTTCAAACAGACCATCACCATACGCCAGCCCACGATCATCAAACGGCACAGATTGATCATCACATAACGTAGGCGGCAGCATCGCTCACTACACCTTCTTGAATAGCAGCGAGCCGTTGGTACCACCAAAACCGAAGGAGTTTGAAAGCGTCATATCAATACGCATATCCCTCGCGGTGTGCGGCACATAGTCCAGATTGCAGCCTTCCTGCGGGTTATCCAGATTAATCGTGGGCGGCGCGACCTGATCACGAATAGCCAGAATACTAAACACCGCCTCTACCGCACCGGCAGCACCCAACAGGTGGCCAATCATCGATTTGGTGGAGCTCACTGCCACGCTGCTTGCAGCGCTACCCAAGACGTTCTCAATGGCACGACTTTCGGCCAGATCGCCTGCCGCAGTGGAGGTGCCGTGGGCGTTGATGTAGTGGACCGAAGAAACGTCAACCTGGGCATCTTTAATCGCATTGCGCATGGAGAGCGCTGCGCCACGTCCATCTTCCGGCGGTGAAGTCATGTGATAAGCGTCATCGCTCATACCAAAGCCCACCAGCTCTGCGTAGATATTGGCGCCTCGCGCCTTGGCGTGCTCATACTCTTCAAGTACCAGCACACCGGCACCATCGGATAACACGAAACCATCACGGTCGGTATCCCAGGGGCGGCTTGCCGCTTCTGGATCATCATTACGCGTAGAGAGCGCGCGAGCCGCCGAAAAACCACCCAGACCCAGCGGCGTGGTGGCCATTTCAGCCCCACCGCAGATCATCACGTCCGCATCGCCATAGGCGATGGTGCGTGCGCTGTAACCAATATTATGAGTACCGGTGGTGCAGGCAGTCGTAATGGCAATGTTCGGGCCTCTGAAGCCGTGCTGAATCGCCATATTGCCCGAAATCATATTGATGATAGAGCCAGGCACGAAGAATGGAGATACCTTGCGAGCACCACCTTTGTTGAGCGCGTTGTGGTTATGCTCAATCATGGGTAGACCACCAATGCCTGAGCCGATAGCCACACCGATACGATCGGCATTCTCTTCGGTGCACTCAATCCCGGAATCTTCTACCGCTTGGGCGCCCGCCGCCATGCCGTACTGAATAAACAGATCCATCTTGCGGGCATCTTTAGGATTCAGATACGGGCTAATATCAAAGTTTTTGATCGACCCACCAAAACGGGTATTAAAACCGCTGGTATCGAAATGCTCAATAGGCGTAATACCGCTTTTACCGGCCACAATGTTGGCCCACGACTCATCAACGCTATTACCCACTGGGGTCACCAGGCCTAACCCAGTTACCACTACCCTTTTCCGTGCCATCAGCTTTCCTCCAGGCATCCATGGTGACGCGACCCACTTGGGTCATTTGCTGCTTAAATTTGGTCAACAGTATAACGGAGATTGAACGTTATAAGCATTGTGGCAGCAAAGCAAAAAAGCCGCCCTGGAAAAGGACGGCTTTTAAGGCGGGTGGCTAGCACCCCACCCTGGTTCGATGCATCGACGCAGCCCTTACTGGTGGGCGTTCACGTAATCGATGGCTTCTTGAACCGTGGTGATCTTCTCAGCTTCTTCATCGGGAATTTCAGTATCGAATTCCTCTTCCAAAGCCATGACCAGCTCAACGGTGTCGAGCGAATCGGCACCCAAGTCTTCTGTAAAAGAAGAGCTGTTTTGGATGTCTTCTTCTTTAACGTTCAGGCGCTCTGCTACAACTTTCTTAACGCGCTCTTCAATAGTACTCATTAACGTACTCCAGTCGTTCACATTAGCCGTTTTTGATAACCAGCTATTTGGAAACCGCAAGCCAAAAGCTGCGGGGTAGTTTATAGACGCCCTTGGGTAGACGCAACCGCCAAGCCCAAGGCCATCAACGCATATTCATGCCGCCATTCACGTGAAGCGTCTCGCCAGTGATATAACCGGCTGCATCACTGGTCAGAAAACCCACTGCTGCGGCGATCTCTTCCGGTGCCCCTAAACGGGCCAGCGGAATTTGCTTAAGCAGCATTTCGTGCTGTTCTTCAGGTAGCGCTTCGGTCATATCAGTCGCAATAAAGCCCGGTGCCACTGCGTTAACCGTAATTGCACGAGAGGAGACCTCACGCGCTAACGCGCGGCTAAAACCTTCCATACCGGCCTTAGCTGCAGCATAGTTAGTTTGGCCCAGGTTGCCCATGGTTGCCACTACAGAACTAATCGACACAATACGCCCAAACCGCGCCTTGGTCATACCCCGTAAACATGCCTTGCTAACGCGATAGACAGATTTCAGATTGGTATCCATGACGGAATCCCACTCATCTTCTTTCATGCGCATCAGCAGATTATCACGCGTGATACCCGCGTTGTTGACCAAAATAGTCGGCGCACCAAAGCGCTCAGTAATCGTTTTCAACACGTTATCGATACTGGCTTGGTCGGTCACGTTAAGACATAGACCTGCCCCTTGAATGCCGTGCTCTTTCAAATCGGCATCAATTTTTTCAGCGCCTGGCTCACTGGTCGCGGTGCCAATGACGATACGGCCTTGGCGACCTAGCTCGCGAGCAATGGCCTGACCAATACCACGACTCGCCCCTGTTACCAGGGCAACTCTACTCTCTTGTGTCATAACGTTCTGCCTCTAACCGTGTAATCAAGCAAGGATAGTGGATTGCAATATCTCTTGGTCACGCCTTATCAGCCAAGGTTTCACGCGCCAGCTCAAGCGCAGCTTCCAGACTATCAGGATCATTCACCGCCAATCCCTTGCTACCCTTCACGATACGCTTATTGAGGCCAGTCAACACCTTTCCTGGCCCGCACTCAATAAATACCTCCACGCCCTGATCCGCCATGGCTTCAACACAGGCACTCCAACGCACCGGCTGATAGAGCTGCTCGACTAGTCGCGTGCTCAATGTAGCGGTATCGGCATGAGACTGAGCATCGACGTTTTGGATGACCTTGTAGCGCGGCGCCCGTAGCTCAATAGTTTGTATCGCCTCTGCCAGGCGTTCGGCAGCAGGGCGCATTAATGCGCAGTGCGAAGGCACGGAAACCGGTAATGCCATGGCGCGTCTGGCCCCGGCCTCTTGACAGGCAACAATAGCTCGCTCAACGGCCACCTTAGAGCCCGCTATCACCACTTGCCCTGGGGAATTGTAGTTGACTGCTGATACCACGTCGCCCTGGGCAGCTTTTTCACAGGCGGCCTCAACCGCATCGTCTGCCAAGCCCAGGATCGCTGCCATGCCGCCTTCGCCAGCAGGCACCGCCGCCTGCATGGCTTCTCCGCGCAGACGCACTAAGTTGACGCCTTCGGCAAAGCTCATGACACCTGCGCACACCATTGCGCTGTATTCGCCCAGGCTATGGCCCGCCATCACCGACGGCCGCGGCCCTTCTAGCTCTTGCCACACACGCCAAATAGCGACACTGGCAGAAAGCAGCGCAGGCTGGGTGCAAGAAGTTGCATTAAGCGACTCTTCGGGTCCTTCTTGGACGACTTTCCACAAATCGTAGCCCAAAGCATCCGACGCTTCCTCAAATGTCGTTCCCACCACACTATAGCGCTCGGCAAGCTCTCGCAGCATTCCAAGCTGCTGAGAGCCTTGCCCGGGAAAAATGAGGGCAAGGGGTTGAGACATGTCGTTCACCTTTGCTCTTGTAGGCATTTGCTCATATGAGCGATAGGCGAGATTATTGGCACATCCTGATGCCACCTATAAACCCGCAAAAAAGTTAAATCTTTATTATCTGGTCATGGCTGGCCTGTGCCATCGTTTTCACTTGATGGCGCTTGCCAGCGGCCTGCGATCCGCGCAGGTAAGTTATGTTCTACTTCCTGCAGGGCGCGATGAATAGCGTAGTAAAATCCATCGGCATGAGTACTGCCGTGACTTTTCACTACGATACCGCGCAACCCCAATAAACTGGCCCCGTTGTAGCGCACAGGATCAAGCTCTTGCTTTAAGCGCTTTAACACAGGCTTGGCCAGTAGGCTTGCCAAACGACCACTTAGGCGCGACTCAAACGCCATCTGCACGCGCTCAACCAACATACTCGTCAAGCCTTCGCTCGCCTTGAGGACAGCGTTGCCCACAAAGCCATCACACACCACCACATCAAGCTGGCCTTTAAACAGGTCGCCACCCTCAGCATAGCCTTGATAGTCAAAAGCACTACCAATGGCATACTCGCGCAGCAGACGATCAGCCTCACGTACGTTCACACTCCCCTTGGTGGCTTCAGCGCCAACGTTGAGTAGCGCCACGCGCGGCACCGCAGTGCCATCGATACACTGCGCCATCACCGCACCCATCAGTGCAAAATCAACCAGTCGATGGGCAGGGGAATCCACGTTGGCACCTAAGTCCAGCAAATAACAGCGGCGCCCTTGGCGGGCTGGAATCGCGGTACTGATTGCCGGACGAGAAATCCCCTCGACCATCCCCAGATAGCGCCTTGCCAAGGCAACAAGCGCTGCCGTATTGCCTGCGCTTACACCAGCCACCGCTTCACCCTGGGCGACACATTGCAGCATGTGCGCCATGCTCGTTGCCTCGCCTCTGCGCAACGCCCAGGCCGCGGTTGACCCCGGCATCACGCTATCGGGCGAATCATGCGCCACCAAACGTGACGTTGCCGCAGCCAGAGGCTGCGGCAAGCGCGAAAGCTCAGCAATAATCTGCTGACGCGGGCCAAACAGAATCAGCTCAAGACCGGGGTGTTCCAACACCGCCCTTGCGGAGCCTGCGATAATCGCATGAGGGCCTTGGTCACCCCCCATCACATCAATCGCTAAGCGCATACCGCACTGAGTCCGTTTAGCCGCTTAGTAATGCACTTGAGGCTTATACCTCAACCACTTTACGACCACGGTAGAAACCGTCTGGAGAAACGTGGTGACGCAGGTGAGTCGTACCGGTTTCTTTGTCCTGAGACAGCGTCGGAGCGGTCAGCGCATCGTGGCTGCGACGCATGCCGCGCTTGGAACGAGTTTTACGGTTTTGTTGAACTGCCATGGGGGTTTACTCCAAGGTATTTAAGGTAAAGGGTGCTTATTTTTTGCCTTTCAAGACATTCAGCACCGCGAAAGGGTTCGTCGCTGGCGCTGTATCTGACGCCGCGCCTTCTGTTTTGCTGACCAGCTGCTCCGCCGAGACATGACATTCGGCTTCATCGTGATAGACCACCTGGGGCAGGCTGAGAATCAATTCATCCTCAACCACCGTCAGAAGATCCAGCTGTTCCTTTTCCACCAGCACCGGTTCATGACTAGCAGGCAACTCGGCCGCCAAGGCTTCATCAGTGACCATCCCAAGCAGAAAGTCACTGTTCACCTCTTGAGGCAGCGGCACTAGGCAGCGTCGGCAGGCAAGCGCCAACGTCGCTTGCAAGTGGCCACGAATTTCACGACGGCCTTGAGCATCGACACCAAACTCAAGCACGACATGGCAGTCGCCGGTTTGGTCACCCGCTTCTTCGGCAAGACGTGGCAGCTTATCCAGCGCTACCAGGCCTTCGATTCGTTCGTGGCGGGCTGCGAGCTTATAAGGCTCCACCCGACTGGGGAGTTGTGAGGTCAACATAGGCGCGCAATGATAGGCACTCCCCCTGCTGGTGTCAAAGCTGTCGGTATATTTCTTCATCGCTTCCTCAATAAATAACCAACATAGGCCTCAATAAACAGCCGATATGGGCACAATTCACAGCTTTCGCTACACTCTATTGCTCTGCCGCCCCAAGAGCGCAACCACACTAGCCAGGAGTTTTCTGTGACCTCACACTCCATGACAGAGCCATCGAGCACTCAGCCATCAACTGCTCAGTCCTCAACTGCAGAATTGGTGCTTGCCTCCAGTTCACGCTGGCGGCGCGAGTTACTGGATCGCCTGCAGCTCCCCTACCAGTGCCACTCTCCAGATATTGATGAAACGCCTCACAGTGGCGAAACGCCCCACGCTTTGGTGCATCGTCTAGCGCTCAGCAAAGCCAATGCTGTCGCAGCTCTCTTCCCTCACCACTGTATTGTAGGTTCTGATCAGGTAGCAGTATTTGAAGGCGACATTCTTGGCAAGCCGCACACACCGGAGAAGGCTTGCGCCAATCTTGCTCGCTTCTCTGGTCAGCGTGTCACTTTTCTGACCGGTTTAGCGTTACTGGACACTCGCCACCAGCGCCATCAAGTCCATGTCGAGCCCTTCGAGGTCGTGTTTCGCACTCTTAGCACGCAGGAGATCGAAAACTATGTGACCAAAGAGCAGCCCCTAGATAGCGCTGGCAGCTTTCGTATGGAAGGCCTTGGCATTGCGCTGTTTGAAAGACTGGAAGGCCGTGACCCCAACGCGCTGATTGGTCTACCGCTGATCGCACTCTGCGACATGTTGCGCCAAGCGGGCCTTGATCCGCTTGGCACGTCCTTCAACAGCGCCCAGGATGTGGATTGGCGATCAGAAACGAAGCGGGGTGTTAGGCGCCCTAATGCCTAGCACTTCGGCGGCAACCTCGGTAAAGCGCCTAGTAAAGCGCTCAAATGGATCAAGACTCGGCGTATAGTCCACCCAGTCGATGTTACCTACTTGATCGCGAGACAGCTGTTCGAGGCTACCCAACTGATCGACCAACCCTAGCTCGATGCTCTGTTCGCCACTCCAGATCAGGCCTGAGAAAATGTCCGAGCTATCACTGAGCCGTTCACCGCGACCCGCGCGGACGTCATCAATAAACTGGCGATGAGTTTGGCTCAGCACGCCTTGCCAAAACGCCTCTGCATCATTATCCAGCGGCTGGAATGGGTCTAAAAAGGCCTTATTCTCTCCTGCGGTGAGTACGCGGCGCTCAACGCCAATGCGCTCTATCGCCTCCTCAAAGCCAAAACCAGCGTAAATCACACCAATCGAGCCCACTAAACTCACCGGCGAGGCAACAATCTCATCTGCCGCTGCAGCAATGTAATAAGCGCCGCTGGCACCGACATCTTCAATCACCGCGATAATCGGTTTATCCCCCTGCTCACGTAGGCGCATGATTTCCGCATAGATACGCTGGGACTGCACAGGACTACCACCGGGGCTATTAATGTGCAGCACTACGGCTGCAGCGCTTTTGGCATCCCAGGCTCGGTTTAACCCTTTGATGATGCGTTCCGCATTGGCTGGCGAATCGCTAGCAATCACCCCATCAATCTTAACAATACCCAAGTGGCGCTGGGTGGGGGTTGCGACACTTGGCGAGTCCCAGTACAGGCTATAAAGCGCGGCAGACAGCGCCGCCAACACAACAGCGAGAAACATCAGACGGAAAAACAGCTTCCAGCGGCGGGTACGCCGCTGTTCGGTCAAGACGCCACCTATCCAGTGATCCATCATTTCCAGCTGCGCTAATCGCTGGCGTTCGCGCAGGGTTTCGGCATCATCACCTGGCACTCCTGGGGGCTGCTTAGCCCCCTTACCAGGTGGAACCTCGGGCCCTTCAGTCCAAGGATCTTCCTTGAACTCGTTTGGCTGGTCGCTATTAACCGGGCCATCATGACCCTCTTGCGTACCCTCTTTGCGGGTTGGATCGTCACTCATAAAATGTCCTTATAACCGATCAAAAAGCTCGTCTACGCTATGGGCAATCCACTTGGGTTCGCTCATTGCCAGGCGCTCACGCGTATGTACCCCATAGCTTACCCCCACCCGATCCATCCCCATCGCCCTAGCCATTTCCAAGTCATACTCAGTATCGCCGACCATCACCGCCCGCTCGACCGGCACCGCAAGCTCAGACAGCAACTCTGAAAGCATCTGCGGGTGCGGTTTGGAGCGGGTTTCATCCGCGGTACGGCTGGCATGAAACCACGCGCCGCTGCCGGTCTCAGTAAAAATACGGTCAAGCCCGCGACGGCTTTTACCCGTTGCCACTGCTAAACGCTGTTGCTCATGCCCGCGCAAACGGGCGATATGCGCTTCAACACCACTAAAAAACGCCATTGGCGTGGTATCAGCCTGCACAAAATGGTGCGCGTAACGCTCGCGAAGCCGCTCGGCCTGAGCAGGCAATATACCTGGGCAGAGCTTGGCAATTGCTTCGGGCAGCCCCAGGCCAATAATATCTTCCACCTCCGCCGCTGAAAGCGCCCCCCACTCGGCCTCCAAAGCAGCCGCCTGCATACACGACACAATCCGCGGCACTGAGTCCATCAAGGTGCCGTCCCAATCAAATATAATTAGCTCGTACTGCATGGCAGCTCCCTGTAAAAGGCAACGCGGTGAAAAAGAAGTTATTGACGGGCGCGCTTGAGCGCTTCTTCCAAGGCTTCTGGCAGCGGCGCTTTGACGGTAACCGGGCGGCCGTTAGTGGGCTCAGGAAAGGTCAGTGCTCGCGCATGGAGGAACAAACGCCCCAGCCCCAACTGCTTGGTGAGCAGACCGCTTTCACGGGTAGCGTACTTATCGTCACCTAATAACGCATGGCCTGCGTGGGCGGCATGTACGCGAATCTGGTGGGTACGGCCCGTGACCGGCTCAGCCTCTATAAGGGTTACTTTTTCGAAGGTTTCGACTACCGAAAAGTGGGTGCGTGACACTTTTCCGTTGGGATCTACCCTTACCCTCCGCTCGCCGTTACCGGCATCAAAGCGGTCTAACCGAGCACTCTCATAGGTTTTCCGCGCTGGCCAGCGCCCACTGACCAGGGCCAGATAACGCTTATCCATACCGTGCTTTTTCAGCGACTCGTTCAGCGTCACCAGCGCATCGCGCGACTTGGCCAGCAGCAAACAGCCAGACGTATCGCGATCCAAACGGTGAACCAGTTCCAGAAAGCTCAGATCATCGCGCACTTGACGCAGCGCTTCTATTAAACCAATTTTAACCCCGCTGCCGCCATGCACTGCCAAACCAGAGGGTTTATTAAGCACCATCCAATCGGGGCCTTCCATAATAACGCTGCCTACCAGTAGGTCGCGCAAATTATCACTGACTTCCTTCACCGCTTCGCGAGGCGCCAAACGCAGCGGCGGAACGCGTACTAAATCCCCCGCTTGCAAACGGTAATCCACCTTCACGCGTTTTTTATTAACGCGCACTTCGCCTTTACGCACGATGCGATAAATGAGCGCGCGTGGCGCCCCTTTAAGCCGCGTCATCAGAAAATTATCAATTCGCTGCCCTGCTTGCTCCGGGGCGATATCCACCCACTGCACTTCACGCCCTTCGGACATTACTACTTACTCCTGCTTAAAAACGGCATTCTAGCGTAGACCCAAGGGCATTGCGTCAATTGCTGGTCGTAGTCTTTACTGTTATATTCGAAATCGTTCACCAGCTAAGCGCAGAAAGCTGTCTTGTCTAGCGCTAGTGACTAGCTGTTCGATAGCTAATTGATTAAATTTGTTAGCAGAGAGCATCACCGCTGAGCTTGGTTAATGCGCCTGCCCGACTAACACGCAGGCCTGAACGCGAAAACGGCACCAGTGTACGCATTGCCCGTTTTCCAGTATTAAAAGATGATCTTAAAAATGCAGTAACTCTGCCGCCCGTTTTTTATGCCGGCAGAGGAGAATAAGCCTTGCCCTCAACGGCAGGCAGCAACTAAACAACGCCACGTCCTGAGCAGCTCCGCCTTATTCGTCACAGGGCGATGACTGACTCCGGGCGAAAAGTTCAACGCTGTGCCGGTGGCCGGCGTTGGTGAATCGATGAATGCCAGGTGTTGGCGGTGTCAGCAGGGCCGGATGGACGTGACAGCCACCGGAACACGTCCTGCCTCCGCCACGTACTCAACGCCCTATCGGCCGGGTTGGCGATGACGCCTTCCCGGCTTGACGCGTCAGCATTGCAATGCGCCGAGCACAAGCACGCAGCACCCAGCGATTCGCCTACGTCACCCCAATAGGCAGTTCGCCGGCACGCAACGCTATGCGAGACACTATGAAACGGATGCTTATCAATGCGACCCAGCCCGAAGAGCTGCGTGTCGCTTTAGTTGATGGACAACGCCTA
Source organism: Vreelandella sedimenti (assembly GCF_013416325.1). GTDB lineage: Bacteria > Pseudomonadota > Gammaproteobacteria > Pseudomonadales > Halomonadaceae > Vreelandella > Vreelandella sedimenti. The sequence continues at coordinate 271,618 of NZ_JACCGK010000003.1, read as the reverse complement.
TACGATTTAGATATCGAATCCGGCGCAAGAGAACAGAAAAAAGCCAATATCTATCGCGGTAAAATCACCCGCGTAGAACCCTCCCTGGAAGCTGCCTTCGTTGACTACGGCGCCGACCGTCACGGCTTTTTGCCCCTCAAGGAGATCTCTCGCGAGTACTTTGTCAAAGACGTTTCCGGACGTCCAAGCATTAAAGAAGTGCTTAAAGAGGGCCAAGAGGTCATCGTCCAGGTCGATAAAGAGGAACGTGGCAATAAAGGTGCCGCGCTAACCACCTTTGTCAGCCTGGCTGGTCGCTTTTTGGTGTTGATGCCCAATAACCCGCGTGCAGGTGGCATTTCTCGCCGTATCGAAGGCGACGAGCGCAGTCAGCTCAAAGACGCCATGGGTCAGTTGACCGTGCCGGATAAAATGGGCCTGATCGTGCGCACTGCAGGTATTGGTCGCAATCCGGAAGAGCTCCAGTGGGATTTGGACTACTTGGTTCAGGTGTGGGAATCGATAACCACTGAAGCCGCCAAGCGCCCTGCGCCGTTCCTGATCTACCGTGAATCCAACGTCATCATTCGCGCCATGCGCGACTACCTACGCCAGGACATTGGCGAAGTACTGATCGACAGCCCTGAGATTCACGCCGAAGCGCTGGGCTTTATTCGTCAGGTAATGCCCTCGTATCAACAGAAGATCAAGCTCTACGCGGACGAAGTACCGCTATTCTCGCGCTTCCAGATCGAATCACAAATCGAAACCGCCTATCAGCGCGAAGTGAAGCTGCCTTCTGGCGGCTCGATTGTGATTGATCACACCGAAGCGCTGGTCTCCATCGATATCAACTCCGCCCGCGCCACCCGCGGCAGCGATATCGAAGAGACCGCTCTGCAGACCAACTCTGAAGCCGCCGATGAAATCGCCCGCCAGCTGCGCCTGCGCGATATCGGCGGTTTGGTGGTTATCGACTTTATCGACATGGGGCCTGCACGCAACCAGCGTGAAGTTGAAAACCGCATGCGCGATGCCCTAAAGCTGGATCGCGCACGGGTACAGATCGGGCGTATTTCACGCTTTGGCCTGATGGAAATGTCCCGCCAGCGCCTGCGTCCCTCGCTGGGGGAAACCAGCGGCGTGGTCTGCCCGCGCTGTAATGGCCAGGGCACCATTCGCGATGTTCGCTCGCTCTCCCTCTCTATCATGCGCCTGATTGAAGAAGAGGCGATGAAAGAGAATAGCGCGCAGATTCGCGCCATTCTACCGGTACCCGTGGCGACTTACCTGCTCAATGAAAAACGCAGCGTGCTGGCAGATCTAGAGTCTCGCCAGAATGTTCGTGTGGTACTGCTGCCCAATCCTGATATGGATACGCCCCACTACGACGTGCAGCGGCTGCGTGATGACCACCTGGACGAGGATGACACTCAAAGCCTATCGAGCTTTGAGCTCTCCACCGATACCGAAGTAGGCAAAGAGCCGGCACCGAGCTTCGTGCCGCCCGCTCAACGCGCCGAAGCCGCCGTCAAGAGTGTTACCCACAACGCTCCCGCCCCGGCATCGCTGCAAACGGAAGAGAAGGCGCCCGCTACAGCTCCAGCGGCCAAAGCAGCACCAGTGGCCAGCGAGCAACCCAGCGTTATTGGGCGCTTTATCCGTGGCTTCGCCAAACTGCTCGGTAGCGACGAAAGCAGTGCAGAAGCCACACCAGAGCCCAAGATTGAAACACCCTCTCCGCGCAAGCCAAGCGAGCGCAAAACCAATCAACGCAGTAGCGAGCCGCGGCAAAAATCGTCGCGTGGCGACAACGCAAGCCGTAACGAGTCGCGCAGCGATAACAGCGCCCGCCCCGAGCCCAAAGCTGAACAAAAAACTGAACAGAAAGCCGAGCAGCGCAGCAGCACACCGCGTCCTGCCAGTGACGACAGTAGTGATAAGCGTAGCGGCCCCAGCCGTACACGCAACCGTCGTCGTCACCCCCAGCAGGACGATGCTAACGGTCAAGAATCAGCCAAAGCGCCTCGCAAAGAGAACCAGGCTGATAGCTCTTCCAAAGAGAGCAGCAACGGCAAAAGCGCAGCGCAGAAAGAGTCGCGTCGCGATGGTGGTGACAAAAACCGCGACAGTCAGCGAGATGACACGGCCAAGAGCCCAGAGTCAAAGAACTTAGAGACCAAACAGGATGACGGCAAGCCGAAGCGTACGCGTAACAATCCGCGTAACCGCACGCGCACCCAGGCGATCAATCCCCAGGCAGAAGCTGAGCAGTTAAAACTGCAGGCCGAGGCTAAGAATGAAGCGCGCGCAGTGACACCAGAGCCGAACGAAGCCCCTGCAACAGAGGAACAGGTAGCTAAAGCAGCAACAAATGACGCACCGATTGCATTAGGATCGGACGCGGGGAATAGCGCTGAGCCAGAAGCGGCAGCAGCCGATGCGCCTGAATCCAACGCCGAGCAAGCGGACGACGCAACGACCGCCGACCGGCCCGTGGCAGAAAACGCTAAAGCGCGCAAGTCGACGCACCAGCGCCGCCAGCCTAAAGCGGCTTCACCGGCAGAGCAAACGTCAACTGCCAGCACCGTTGAGCAGGATGAGGCCGTTGCCAAGCCAAGCGAACCGGAGGCCACAGCCAGCGAAGACCTGTCAGCGCCATCTGAGGTGACCTCAGCAACAGCCAAGGCGAACGCAGAGCCAGCTGAAAGTGGGAAAACCGACGATAGCCAGCAGCCCAGTGCTAGCGAACAGGCAGCGCCTGAAGCCGTCGAACCGCCTGCGGCCAGCGCCGTTGATTCAGCCGCAACCATTGAAGAGGCGGCCTCTCCTGCACCTTTCAATAGTGCGGGTACGGATCAAAGCAGCGACGAGCATCAGCCCGAAGCGCCAGCTAGCATCCAAGCCCGCCAGGAAACGGCAAACCCAGATGTTTCTGAGAACACTTCTGAGAGAGTCGCCGCAGCCCCTTCAACTGAAAAGCCTGCCAGCAGCGAGCCGCAGCAGGACAGTGCAGAAAAAGGTGATGAGCCTAAGAGTGTTAAAGACACAAACGGTGAAGACAGAAGCGTTGAAGACAGAAGCATTGAAGAGAATGGCGCTGAACCGAATAGTTCTGAAAATGGTTCTGAAAATAGCTCTGCAAATAGCTCTGAAAAGAGCAGCGACGAACTAGCAGCGACTGAAACACCTGTGACTGAAGCCACTGCAGTTGAAGCAGACACTCAGCCCGCTCAACCGGTCACCAGTGAAGCACCCGCAGAAGCCGCAGCAACGGAAGAAGCACCTAAACCGCGCCGCCGTCGCACACGGGCCCACAATGACCCGCGTGAGAAGCGCAAACAGGCGCAGCAAGACACACGCTCCGAATAGATCGGTTCACGCGTATTGTAGTAACAAAAATCCCCGCTTCGGCGGGGATTTTTGCGTTATGTGCACCTTAGAGGCAGGGCATAGAAATTAACTAATAGAGATTAACTAACAGGGATTAATTAACCGCGGCTCGGGCTCTAAACGCACCCCAAAGCGTGCCTCGACCTGGTCAGCGATATAGCTAGCTGTTTTCATTAGGCCTTGACGATCACCGCCGCCAAAGTGCACCAGCACCAACGCTTGATGCTGATGCACTGCGAAGGCACCATCACGCATCCCTTTCAAGCCACACTGATCGATTAACCACCCCGCCGCCAGCTTTGTTTGCCCTCCCTGCTGGGGGAAATTGGGCATAGCAGGATGCTGTTGCAACAACTGCGCTGCCAGCACATCAGCTACCAGCGGATTTTTGAAGAAGCTCCCCGCGTTAGCCAGCACCTGTGGGTCGGGCAGTTTCTCGCGTCGAATACTACATACCGCTTCGGCTACCGCCAGCGGCGTGGGAGAGCTTGCTAAGCGTACGGCGAGATCGCCATACCCAAGCCGAGGTGCTGGCGTGCGTGACAATTGCAATACCAACTGAGTGATCACCACGCTACTCGCCAACTCGCCTTTAAAAATACTCTCACGGTAACCAAAAGCGCACTCTTGCGCGCTTAGCCAATCCACCCGCCCGGTGGCAAGCTCCATTATCTGCACCGCTTGCAGCGTGTCGGCAAGTTCAACGCCGTAGGCGCCAATGTTTTGCACCGGCGCAGCACCACAACTGCCAGGGATCAGCGCCAGATTTTCAATGCCCCACAGGCCGCGTGCAGCAGTCGCCATCACCAGCGTATGCCAATTAACCCCCGCCCCTACGTGGGCAAGCACATGCCCTTGACGCTGACTGAGCCAGTATTGTTGCAAATCAGGCCGCACCACCAAACCTGGTAGTGCCTCGGGAAGCAAAACATTGCTGCCGCCACCGAGCAGCGTGACGGGCCAGCCTTCATGGCGTGCCTCGGCTAACGTTTGGCGTAGTGCTGTTAATGTCGTTGGTGACGCGAAGCGCTCTGCCTGGCAGGGGAGCCTAAGCGTATTAGCGGCGGACAAATCGACATTGTTGAGAATATTCATCTGTGCAGCCACATCATCAGCCCCATTACAGCTCTCGCTTAAGGTGTCGAATCAGCCCTTCTGATGCAGCTTCAATCATATCCAGAGCCTTCTCAAATCCCTCATCACCGCCAAAATAGGGGTCTGGGACTTCAGCACCGGGGGTACCAGCAAAATCTAAAAACAGCCCAACATGCGCCTGGCTATTGGCAGGTTTCAGCTCGCGCATGGCGCGTAAATTGTCCTGATCCATGCCTAGCACGTAGTCGAATTGGGTAAAATCGTGCTCGCTTAACTGGCGGGCGCGCAGATCGCTTAAATCGATGCCGCGCAGTAGTGCTGCCTGCTGCGCGCGGGCGTCTGGCGCTTTGCCCACATGCCAACTGCCGACGCCGCAGGAGTCTATCTCGACCTCATCGGCCAACCCCGCTCGCTCAAGAGTACGACGAAAAATACCTTCGGCAGTCGGTGAACGGCAAATATTGCCTAAACATACAAATAATACTTTCACGATAGCTCCTTACAAACTGAGCTGCTCAAGCAGCGCCCGCCCCTGCACTAAGCCAACAGAGCCCGAACCCGTGCTAGGCCAGCAGCGCCCGAATCCGCGCTAGATCCTCGGCCGTATCAACACCGGCAGGGTTTACTTCGCAGGCCAATGCCACTTGAATAGCGTGACCATTCTGCAGTGCACGCAACTGCTCGAGCTGTTCAAGCTGTTCTAGGCTAGAGGCTGGCCAGTCCCGGTAGGCAGCTAGAAAACCGGCACGATACGCATAGAGGCCGATATGCCGCAGCCAGGCATCGGTTGCCAGCATGGTCGGCGGCGCTTTGAACTGCTCACGATCCCAGGGGATAGGGGCCCGTGAGAAATACAGCGCGCGGCCTTGTAGCGTTCGCACCACCTTGACCACGTTGGGATTAAACAGCGTGTCCACGTCACTGATAGGCTCCGCCAGCGTGGCTATCGACGCTCCGGGATCGTCGGCTAGGCGCAGAGCCACCTGGTCGATCAGCGCGGGAGGAATCAGCGGCTCGTCCCCCTGCACATTCACCAGCAGCGCATCATCCGTCAATGCCAATATATCAGCCACCTCGGCTAAGCGGTCGGTGCCCGATGGGTGATCGTCTCGGGTCATGATCACTTCGGCGGCGTAGGGCAGCATGGCATCACGAATACGGCTATCGTCTGTTGCCACGACCACTCGGCTGGCGTGGCTTTGGCAAGCACGGCGCCATACGTGAGCGACCATCGGTTCCCCGGCAATATCAAGCAGGGGCTTGCCGGGCAGCCGGGTAGAGCCGTAGCGAGCAGGTACGACGACGGTAAAATCAGGCACCTTGAAATCAGCCATATCATCAAAGACGGCCATTAAGCGTCTCCTAAACGCTCTTGAGAACGACCTGGTGAACGCCCTGGAGAAGTAGGCAGCTTTTCATCGGCATCCATCACGCGAGCCTCTTCCGGCAACATCACCGGAATCCCCTCTTTGATCGGATAGGCCAGGCCATCGTAGTGGCAGCGCAGCTCTTGAGCTTCGCGATCATACTTCAGCTTACCGTTACACAACGGGCAGACCAGCATTGCCAGCAGTTCCTTATCCATGCGCTTATCTCCTTTAGGAAAGTGCCGACAGCCGCGCTGCCAGCCAGTACTCAAATTCGGGTGGAAGGGTTGCCTCCACATCTAATACCCAACTGTTAGGCGGGGACAGGGCGTAACACTTCACGGCGTCTTTAGCGGTCATAATCACTGGGCGGGTATCTGCAAAGCTTAGCGCGTCCGCACTAAAGTGCTGGTGATCGGCCAACGGGTGCCACTCGCCCTCAACACCCAACGCGGAGAGTGTACGAAAAAAGCGCTCGGGATGTCCGATACCTGCCACCGCGTGCACCGGCAGCGTAAACGGCAGTGGCGCAAGCGGAAAACGTGCGCCGTCATCAAGGCGGCGCCAGCACAGCGGCGCTAGCTGCATAGTGGTGGCGGACTGCATAATAGACGGAGTAATCGACAGAGAAGGCGGTGAGTCTCCGTTAATGATCACCGCGTCAACACGCTGTAACCGGCTGGGGGACTCGCGCAGCGGCCCGGCGGGCAGGCAGCGCCCATTGCCCAATCCACGGGCACCATCCACAACCACCAACTCAATATCTCGATCCAGCGCCAAGTGCTGCAAACCGTCGTCGCTCAAGATAATATCGCAGCCCTTCTCGATCAGTGCCTGAACACCGCGCACGCGATTGGGATCTGCGGCCACTGGCAATCCCGTCTGCTGTGCCAGCATCAGCGGCTCATCGCCGCTTTCGACAACGTGCGTATCGGCGGTGACCAGCAGCGGGTAACTCGGCGCTTTTCCGCCATAGCCGCGGCTAACGATACCTGGCGACCAGCCTTGGGCCACCAGCCAGCCAGCTAGCCACGCCACCAGCGGAGATTTACCCGTCCCCCCCAAAGTAATATTGCCTACCACAATCACCGGCACCGGTGCCTTCCATGTGGCTTTTTTGCCGCTAGAGTACTCCCGCTCCCGCCGCGCCATGGCCCACTGGTAAAGCGCCCCTAAAGGCTTCAGCGGCGATAGCCAGCGGCTGCCCTGGTAAGCGCCTTGCAGCCAGCGCTCCGCCAACGTTCTCTTGGCAAAGCTCATAACGATAGACTCATATCAAAAGGCTCATATCGATAGCCTCATGGCGCTTCTTGAAACTGCAATTGATGCAGCGCCGCGTAGGAGCCATCGGCATCCAGCAGCGCCTGATGCGACCCCTCTTCGATAATACGTCCCTGATCCATCACCACAATCCGGTCAGCCCGCTCAATGGTGGAGAGGCGGTGAGCGATGACCAGCGTGGTGCGCCCTTCACAGACTCGCTCAAGGGCTTTTTGAATATAGCGCTCGGATTCTGTATCCAACGCGGAAGTGGCCTCATCCAGCACCAGTAGCGGCGCATCCTTGAAGATCGCCCGGGCAATCGCCAGCCGCTGGCGTTGGCCGCCCGAGAGCATCACGCCATTTTCACCCACGGTGGTGGCATAACCATTGGGGAGCTTATCGATAAACTCATGGGCATAGGCAGCTTCAGCCGCAGCCTGTACAGCCTGGGGGTCAGGATTGGCCACCCCGTAAGCAATATTATCGGCAATCGAGGCGTTAAATAGCGTCACCTGCTGCGACACCAGGGCAATCTGCTGGCGCAGTGGGCCAAGCGCGTATTCATCAACATTAATGCCATCAATAGTAATACTGCCCTGGCTGGGCCGATAGAAACGCGGCAACAGGCTGACCAGAGTGGACTTGCCGCTTCCCGAACGCCCGACTATCGCCACCAGTTCGCCCGGCGCTATGCGCAGATTAATATCGTGCAGGACTTCGGGCTGATCGTCGGCGTAGCGGAAGCTAACATGATCGATCACGACATCGCCGCTTAAACGGCTGGCGATATGTTTACCACTATCCTCTTCAGGGGTCATATCCAGCAACCCGAAAAGCTCTGACGCGGCCGCCAGACCTTTCTGAATTTCACCGTTAATCTCGGTTAGTTGACGTACCGGCTTGATCATCAGGGCAGCCGCGGTAATAAAGGCCACAAACTCACCAGGCGTCATGTTCTCCATCAGCGAGGGTGCCATGGCCAGCCAGACCAATAGCGCCATGGAGATGGCCACCAACATCAGAATCACAGGGGAACTGACCGCACGGGTCATGGCTTCTTTCATACTTTGGCGGCGATTCTCTTCGCTTACCCGCTCAAAGCGCTGCTTTTCATACGGCTCTGCGCCGTGGGTGCGCACTACCCGATAGCCCGACAGCGCTTCCGAGGCAATATGGGTGACATCGCCCATGGAGTGCTGAATGCGTTTTGAAATGCGTCTAAAGCGCTTGCTGACGTAGCTCACCACCACGGCAATGATCGGCGTAACGCCCAGAAACAGCAGCGTTAGCATCCAGTTAGTCCAGAGTAGATAGAGCACTAAACCGACGACGAACAGGCCTTCACGGAGAATAATGGTCACCGCTTTGGTGGCCGCCCCCGCGACTTGCTCAACGTGGTAGGTCACCCGCGATACCAGTTGACCGCTAGAGTGATGGTCAAAAAACCAGCCCGGCAGATGGAGTAGATGGGCAAACACGTCGCAACGCAGGGTATGAATCACGTAGCGGCCCACATAAGCCATGAAGTAGGTGCTTAAAAAAGTACCTAATCCCCGGGCGGAAAACATAATAATTACAAACAGCGGTAGAAATAACCGAAACGCCGCATCTGGGTTTTGAATGCCATCAATTAATCGCTTCATCATTTCCGCCAGCGCGGTACTCGACGCGGCGTAAACCACAAAGCCCACTATCGCTAGCGCAAAAGCCCGCCAATGCGGCTTCACATAGCCCAACAACCGCTTATAAATACCCCAACCTGAATCAGTCACACGCGCTCCTGGCCATAGTGTGCAATCGGAGAATTCTACCTGATGGCGACGCGCTTCAACACTGGTTGCGTCGTCCTGGCAATGGTCGCGTTGTTTCGACCTGGATGGGTTGGGCCGCTTTTAGCCAAAAACGCAGTGCACCGTCATGCGCCGTGCTCCATGGACAGGTGCCCTGCTGGCGGAAACGGCGCACGACGGGATCTACGGGATGTTGAAAAGCATTATTCTGCCCGGCGCTAAATATCACATGTTCAGGTACGGTGTGACGCACGAACTGGATACCTGAACTGGTGCCGCTGCCATGGTGCCCTGCCACCAAAACGCTAACAGGCAGTTCCACCTCTCGCAGAAAGCGACGCTCTACCTCAGTGCTCACATCCCCCGTAATCAGCAGTCTCTGCTCACCAGCGCTCACCTCAAGTACGCAGGAGCGATCATTGGCAGATAAATCGTTATCACCCGCGGGCGGCCAGAGAATACGGTAACGCACCCCATCTCTCTGCCATGTTTGACCACGCTGACAATCAATACCGGAAACTGGCAGCGCCTCACCCGCAGGAGCCATCCACTGCTTGACCCGATGATCGGCTAGCAATGCGCCGATACCGCCCGCATGGTCATTATCAGCGTGGCTGACTAACACTTGATCAAATAACTGCCCCGGTGACCAAAGCGCTTCCAGAGGCATAAAACCACTACGAAATCGGGGGCCGGTGTCGTAGAGCAGTCGATAATGCGCGCTACGCAGTTCTATCAACTGCCCCTGCCCCACATCATGGACGCTGACTCTGAGCGCGTTGGGGGGAATCGATGACGGAAGCGACCACCAGGGCAGCGCAACGATCAGCGCGGAGGCTGCCAGTCGTAAACTAGGCAGCACGGCAGGCAGGCCCCAGCATAACGACAGTAGTAACAGTGCGAGGGCGAGCGGGTACGATAACGACCGATCAGGTTCCCATAGTGGCCAGTGCTGCACCACCAGCGTCAGCAACAGGTGGAAAACGCTTAGCGCCTGCTCAAACAGCTGCCATACCGCCTCTCCCACCATGGGCAGAGGTGACAGCAGCCACCCCAGCAGTGCGATGGGCACCATCACCGAGCTCACCCAAGGTACGGCGACTAAATTGATCAATGGGGCAGCGGGAGCGACTCGCCCAAAGGCCACCAATACGGCGGCGGCCATTAGCGGGGCTAGCAGCAGTTGCGATCTCACCAGCGCCCAGCACCAGCCCTTTATCCCTTGAGGGCGTCGCCGCCCCTGCCAAATAATAATCAGCCACGCCACTGCCACAAACGATAGCCACATGCCAGGTCGCCATAGCGCTAGCGGATCGACAATAAGTACCAGCGCGAGTGCCAGCCACCAGCCCTGCCAAGCCCCCGGCGCATGCCGACCACTCAGCACCCACAGCCCGATCAATGTCATCACCATCGCCCGCATAGCCGGTGGCGCCATCCCGGCAAGAGTGGCGTAACTGACACAAGCTAGCGCTGCTAACCACCACGGCCAGGTGCGCATACGCCAGTTGGTGGGCGTTGTAAACCGAGCGACTGACTTGGCTAGCAGCAGTACAAATGAGGCCACCAGCCCGACATGCAAGCCTGAAATCACCACCAGATGCGTGGTTCCGGTGGCATTCAGCAGAGACCAGTCATCTTGGGTTAGCTGTTCGCTATCACCTAACGTCAATGCTGCCAGCCAGCGCTTGGTTTGATCGCCGAGTGACTGGCGGGCTAAAAAATCCAGCGCTAGCTGGCGCAACGCAGGGCGCGCAGAAGAGAGCCGAACCGGCGCTGGCTCCTGGCGCAAATAGCCCGTGGCGTGGATTCCCTCACGCCACAGCCACTGCTCATAATTGAAGGTATCAGGGTTGGCAAAGCCACTTGGAGGACGCAAACGAAGCGTCATTTGCCACTGCTCGCCGGGCCTAAAGTGCACATCGCTATAAGCGGTAATGCGTACCTTGGTGAGCGCGGAACAGCTGGGCCGTTGTGTCAGGCTAGTCGAAGCGCTTTGACACTGATCAACGCTTAACAGCAGGCGCGTGGCTTTACCCGCCGGCTGGGCGGTCAACACGGTTGCCTCAACGGCAAGATCTTCTCCGCTTAGCCCCGCCGGCAAGCGACTCCCCCACTCTTCTTGTACGCCAGTGAAGACCCAGGCGCCGATCAGCAGCCATATAGCAAATCGCGGGCACCGCCCCACTACCAGCAACGCGGCTACCAACACCCAGCCAAACGCGTTTGGAGTCACTCCTGCGGTGTGGAAATACCAAGCAAAAACACCTCCTGCGAGTGCTGCAAGCGCCGCTGGCATGGCAACACCTAACCGCATAGAGCCCTCCAGCGAATGTTCATTAATGGCCTAGCATAGCCGAAGAGTGGCTCTATATGGATAATGACCCACATCGATAGGCAAGAGTATCCGTCATGCCGCGCAGATTCCTGCAGCGCTACATGCCCAAACCCGACACTATCAGGAAACAGCGCTCGCTACGCTTTATGGCACCGCTGATTGCAGACCCGGGGTTGTGGCTTCTAACTCGCCGAAGCGTTGCCAATGCGTTTAGCGTGGGCGTGTTTTGCGCGATGCTGCCCATCCCCTTTCAGATGGTCATTGCCGCGCTAGGCGCGCGCCTAACACGCTGCAATTTAGCCCTCTCTGTGGGCTTGGTGTGGATTACTAATCCATTAACGATGCCGCTGATTTTTTACGGCAACTACCGGATTGGCACCTTTATCCTCGGCGCCCCCGTGCGGGAGGCTCCCTCGCGTATTTCAACACGCTGGATTGCCGAACAGATGCACGACATTATGCCGCCACTGATCGTCGGCTCGTTGGTAACAGCGGTCATATTAGCCATCGTGGTCAATATTGGCATTCGCTTGATCTGGCGCTGGCACGTTTCCCATAACTGGAAACGCCGCCGCCAGATACGTCGGCAGCGGCGTGCGCAGATAGAAGCAGAATTTGACGATAAGGTTTGATGATTGAACCCGACGGTTAAAGCGCCGGTGCCTGCTCGACCAACTTACCCGCATCCAGTTTAAGCACGCGGTCTTGATGGGCCGCCAGGCTAACGTCGTGGGTCACAATCACGAATGCACAGGCGCTCTCTTTGGCCAGTTCGTCCATTAGTGCCAAAATAGTCGCCGCCGTGGTTTGATCCAGATTGCCCGTGGGCTCATCCATTAGCACCAGGCTAGGATCGGTGACCAGCGCACGGGCAATCGCCACGCGCTGGCGCTCCCCGCCGGAAAGCTCCCCCGGCTTATGATCCGCCCGCGGCTGCATGCCTACCCGCTCGAGTATCTGCATGGCCCGCTTCTCGGCCGCCTTTTTCGACTGACCGCGAATAATTAGCGGTAACGCCGCATTTTCGAGTGCAGTGAATTCCGCCAACAGATGGTGGAATTGATACACAAACCCGATGTAGCGGTTACGAAAGCTGCCAAGCGCCGCTTCATTCAACCCTGATAGCGGCTCACCGGCGATAACGACGCTGCCTTCACTAGGGCGGTCAAGACCGCCCAGCAGGTTTAACAGCGTTGTCTTACCTGACCCCGAGCTGCCCACGATGGCCACCCGTTCCCCGGCACGCACCTGCAAATTAAGCTTGTCCAGTACCGTCAGATCCTGGGGGCCTTCGCTGTAGGTTCGTGTCAACGACTGGCAATCGAGCATTACCACCGCCTCTTGCCCAGTATTGATGCGCGTAGATTTTATAGCCGTCGAATTCATAGACATCGTGTCATCCTTGTTCCTGAAGCCGTTATTCATAACGCAGCACATCCGCCGGCTGAACTTTTGCTGCCCGCCAAGCGGGATAAAGTGTCGACAGGAACGTCAGCCCAAAGGCGGCCAAAACGATACGACTGACATCATTCCACTGCAGGCGAGAAGGCAGGTCGCTAATAAAGTAAACCCCAGCATCCAAGAACTGAATACCCAGTGTTCCTTCCACCCAACCAATCAGATCCGCAATGGTCAGCGCCAGCAGCACACCCACGGCCACACCAACAGCGATACCGATCAGCCCGATAGCCATGCCCTGAACAATAAAAATCCCCATAATCGAGCTCGGTTTAGCACCGATCGTGCGCAGAATGGCGATATCCGCACGTTTATCGGTGACGACCATGACCAGCGTCGAGACGATATTAAACGCCGCCACGGCGATAATCACAGTTAACAGCAGTGCGATCATGCGCTTTTCCATCTGTATCGCCTGGAAAAGATTACCCTGAGAGAACGTCCAATCGCTGCCCCGATACTCCGGGCCAAGCTCATTGAGAATCGCCTGGGTCTCGCTACTGGCGGCAAACAGATCATCCAACTGTAGACGAAGCCCGCCCACCGCATCACCCAGGCGCGCAAGGGTCTGCATATCTTCAATATTGGCATAGGCCAAATTAGCGTCCAGCTCAGCACCGACGCTAAAAATACCGCTAACGGTAAAGCGTTTTAAGCGTGGAAAGACACCGGCGGGAGTAATTGATGCTTCGGGCACCAGCAGCGTTACTCGATCCCCCACGCCAACGCCCAAGTTGCGCGCCAGCATTGAACCCAGCACCACGTGCCACTCTCCGGGAACCAGGTCGGCCAATTCGCCTTGGCGCATGTGCTCACCAATAATCGACACTCGGTCTTCCCACTCCGGGTTGATGCCATTGACCATGGCCCCCTGATTACGCCCGCCCACGGAGAACATACCCTGCTGCTCAACGTAAGGCGCCGCGCCAATGACCCGCTCGCGCTGCATCAACTCTTCGGCTAACGTCTCCCACTCCACCATGCCTACCCGGGACTCAATTTTAGCGTGGGGCACCATGCCTAAAATACGTGTGCGCAGCTCATGGTCGAAGCCGTTCATCACCGACAGCACCAAAATAAGTACGGCGACCCCCAGCATTAGCCCCAACATCGAGGTGAGCGAAATAAACGAAATAAAGTGGTTCCGGCGTTTAGCGCGCACGTAGCGCAGCCCCACCAGAAAAGGCAAACGATCAAGCATGGCGTCATTCCTTATCAATAAGCGCTCATGGTACGGTTTTTTTAGTCTCTCTGCATGTTCAAACGGCCATTAGAGCGGCCTTCGCCGTGAGCGTTCAGAATAAAAACGTTACGCTTGCAACTTACTCCGCCACGCCCTACATTGCGCCGATTTACTGCTGACCGTGGGGCTGCGCTTTTATGACGTATCGTTTGCTACCCGAATGGTATCCCCAAGATGGGATACAACTGACCTGGCCACGCCCAGACGGCGATTGGGCGCCTCTGCTTGCACGCATCGAAGCCACTCTCGAACGTATTGTGATTGCCACTGCGCGCTATCAGCGCGTGTTGATTTGCGTGCCAGACGAGCTAACCAAACAGCGCTTGGCCGATACTTTTAACGCCTACGGCGTGCCCGCTGAACGCCTGCAGCTTATTGTCGCACCCACCGACGATACCTGGGCGCGGGATCATGGCCCGATCAGCGTAGTTGATGAGGAGGGCCAATGTGTCTTGCTCGATTACACGTTTACCGGCTGGGGCGGCAAATTTCCCGCCGAGCGCGATAACTTGCTCACCCAGTGGCTTGCCGATGCGGGCGCCTGGGCCTGCCCGGTGACCTCGAGGAATCTGGTACTGGAAGGCGGCGGTATAGAAACCGACGGTGAAGGCACGCTGCTCACCACCGAAGCATGCCTGCTAAACCCCAACCGCAATCCCACACTATCCCGAGCAGAGGTAGAAGCGCAGCTTGGTAAAGACTTCGGCGTTGACCGTGTACTGTGGCTGGCTAACGGCCATTTAGAAGGCGACGATACCGACAGCCATATTGATACCTTGGCACGCTTCTGCAACCCAACCACCATCGCCTATGTGCGTTGTGACGATCCCCACGACCCGCACTACGCGGCCTTGGCGGCGATGGAGCAAGAACTGCAGGCTTTCCGGCAACGCAATGGTGAACCCTACCGGCTTATTCCACTGCCCTGGCCCCAAGCCTGCTTTGACCCGGAAGATGGCCACCGCCTGCCCGCCACCTATGCGAATTTTCTGATCATCAATCAGGCCGTACTGGTGCCTACCTACAGCGACCCAGCAGATGTCACTGCACTGAACGCGCTAGCAGTTGCTTTTCCCGAGCACACGCTAATTCCGATTGAGTGTGTAAGCGTTATTCGCCAACATGGCAGCCTGCACTGCTTAACCATGCAGCTTCCACAAGGCACGCTTGCCACGACCGCTATTTGCTAAAGGAGTCACCATGTCGACAACCCTAACCGTCGCTGTTGTGCAGCAACCCGCGTGGCCGGACAAAGCCCAAAGCCTGTCAGCAAGCGAAGAAGGTATCCGCAGCGCCGCTAAACAAGGCGCGCAGTTGGTACTGCTACAAGAACTGCACGCCACCCACTACTTCTGCCAATTTGAAGACCCTGCCCTATTTGATCTAGCGGAACCGCTGGATGGCCCTACCGGCCAGCGCCTGGCGGCGCTCGCTAAAGAGTTGAATATTGTGCTGGTTGGATCGCTATTTGAACGCCGCGCTCCAGGGCTCTACCACAATACTGCGGTGGTCTATGACTGCGCCAAGGGCCTGATAGGTCAGTATCGTAAGATGCACATTCCCGATGATCCTGGGTTTTATGAGAAGTTTTACTTCACGCCGGGTGATCATGACAGCACCCGCGGAGAAGGCTTTACTCCGATCGAAACATCCGTGGGCCGTCTCGGCGTCTTGGTCTGCTGGGATCAGTGGTACCCCGAAGCCGCCCGTCTTATGGCGCTAGCCGGTGCCGATTTACTGCTCTACCCCACGGCAATCGGCTGGGATCCCAATGACGTCGGTGAAGAAAAGAGCCGCCAAAAAGATGCCTGGACATTGATTCAGCGCGCCCACGGTGTCGCCAACGGCTTGCCGGTTCTAGTCGCCAATCGGGTTGGCTTTGAGGCGGATCATTCTGGGGTGGGAGACGGCATTCAGTTCTGGGGCGGCAGCTTCGTCTGCGGACCACAAGGCGAACTATTGGCCCATGCGGGGGAAGATACTGAGCAGTTAGTCGTTCAGTTGGATATGGCGCGCAGTGAAAATACCCGCCGCATCTGGCCCTATCTGCGCGATCGTCGTGTGGACGCTTATGGGGATCTGACTCGCCGCTACCGCGATTAGTTAGGCTTGGCCTTAGCCTTATAGATAAAAACGTAAAAACGCCTGCCTTGGCTAAGTGCCGAAGCAGGCGGTTTTTCATTGCATAACGCTCTTTATACGTTCTGGTTTAGTGTGTTATTTCCAGAAATCGCGGATCGAGGCAATCCCTTGAGCGCCCACGGCACGAGCATGATTGGCATCAAAACGCGTCATGCCACCCAACGCAAACACCGGCATACCTGCGCGCTCTACCAACTGCTGGAAATCATGCCAGCCGAGCGGGGATACTTCCGGATGTGACGGCGTGGTGCGCAGCGGCGACAGGCTAACAAAGTCGCAGCCTAACACCGCCGCCTGGGTAAGCTGCGTTTGGTTGTGCGTCGATGCGGACAGCCACTTGTTTTCGGCAATCGGACGACGCTCAAGCTGCATCAAACGCTCGCTGGTCAAATGAATGCCATCAGCGTCAATGTGATCAAGCAGCGTCGGCTCACCATTGAGCAGCAGTCGCGCGCCGTGCTCACGACACAGGCTCAAGGCACGCTGGGCACGGGCCAGATAAGCGGCTTCATCCAACTGCTTGGCGCGCAACTGCACCAAGCGAATCTTGTCTTCACGTAGCGCGCGTTCCAAAAACGCATCGAAATGCGCCTCATCCAATTCTTCCCCGGTAATTAAATACTCGGTAGGCAACCTTACCGCTCGCAGAATCGGCAAATTAGCCGCCGGGAAGGGGTAGTTGGAGAGCTCGCTCATGGGCACCCAGCGCACCGCTTGTCCTTCACGACCAAAGGGCTCGCCAGCAAACTCATGCACCTGCCATACATCGAGCAGGATATGCTTGTCGGGGTACTCATGGTGGACACGAATCAACGGCTGGGCACAAACGATCTCAACGCCTAGCTCTTCGTGCAGCTCACGCTTTAACCCTTCAAGGCCGGTTTCATAAGGGGCCAGTTTGCCGCCCGGAAACTCCCAAAGCCCGCCATGATCTACGTTTGATGGCCGACGAGCGATCAGTACTTGCTGTTGATCGGCGCTGATAATCGCTGCCGCCGCGACGTGAACCCGTCGTTTTACCTTTATGCTCATAGACTCATATACTCGTTACGTCTTTATCCACTGCGCGCACCAATGCTAAAGGCATCGGTGCTATCTCGCTGCGTATGCCCACTACCCCTGCCAACCAACGCCCCGCACAGGGAAGACTGACTAGCTGCGGTAATCCGCGTTAATAGACACATAGTCATGGGAGAGGTCGGAAGTCCATACCGTGGCACTTTCCTCGCCGCGCCCCAAATTAATGCGAATGGTAATTTCTGACTGGGCCATGACAGCGCTTCCTGCCGCTTCGGTATAGCCTGCAGCACGCCCGCCATTTTCAACTAGACGTACATCGCCTAAATCAATCACCACACGGTTGACATCAAAGTCGCTTACAGGCGCTCGTCCTACCGCGGCCAAAATACGCCCCCAATTAGCATCTGAAGCGTAAAGCGCTGTTTTGACGAGCGGTGAGTGCGCAACAGTAAAGGCCACATCGAGCGCCTCTTGACGACTTTTAGCTTCGTCGACCTGAAGGGTAATGAATTTGGTTGCGCCCTCGCCGTCGCGAATAATCGCCTGCGCCAGCTCGGTCATTACACGCTGCAAGGCGTTGCTGAAAACGGCAATCTGTTCCTCATCGGCAATGCGGGGGCCTGTGCCGGTCGCTGCTAACATACAAGCGTCATTGGTAGAGGTATCGCTATCCACCGTGATGCAGTTAAACGAGCGATCGACGGTTTCACGCAGTAGCCGATCCAGCAGCGGTGCTTCGATAGTTGCATCGGTCACCACAAAGCCCAGCATGGTAGCCATATTGGGCTTGATCATGCCAGACCCTTTAGTGATGCCGTTAATCGTTACCTGCTGATTGCCTATTTCAACCGTGACACTGGTGCCTTTGGCACGAGTATCGGTGGTTAAAATACCTTGGCCTGCGTGCTCCCAGGCAACGCTGTCGCTGGCCATGCTTTCAAGCGCCGCTGCCAATCCCGCAAGCAGACGCTCCATCGGCAGCGGCTCGCCAATTACGCCGGTTGAAAACGGCAGCACGTCCTGCTCAGATACACCGGCTTGTTTAGCCAGTTCTACACAGCTAGCCCTGGCATCCCGCAACCCTGCTTCACCCGTACCTGCGTTAGCATTGCCAGTGTTAATCAGCCAAAAACGTGGCGAACGGTTTTCTGCCCGGCACTGCTCGAGGTGTTGCTTGGCCACCAAAACGGGCGCTGCGCAGAACGCATTACGGGTAAAGACCCCTGAAACCGCCACGGTCTCGGGCAGCTCAATCACCACTACATCACGACGATCCGGCTTTTTGATACCCGCCATTGCAACCCCCAGGCGCACCCCTTCTAGGGGGGGCAACTCTGGAAAGGGAGTGTTTCCAACCGCCATGATTTTCTCCTTTAGACAAAGACCGTTTCACAAACCGTCTCAAAAAACGGTCTCAAAAACGGGCGCCGTTAGCTTAGTTTTCCACAGCACTGCTTGTACTTTTTACCCGAGCCACAAAAACAGGGGTCGTTGCGGCCAACTTTCGGGCCTTCACGACGCACAGGGCGGCCATCGACACCAGGCGCTTCCTGCTCGGTTTCGGGCTGCTCCTGGGCCGGGGTGTCATGACGGCTTGCCGCCGTGGCGGTTTCCCGCGCCAGCGCTTCGCGGCGCTGTTGCTCAAGGGCATCCACTTCCTCGGGCTGACGAACCTGCACGTGGCTCAGAATGCGCGTCACATCAGCTTTAATGTGCTCTAGCAGGTGCTGGAAGAGTTCAAAAGATTCACGCTTGTACTCTTGCTTGGGGTTTTTCTGAGCATAGCCACGTAGGTGGATACCGCGACGCAAATGATCCATCGACTGAAGATGCTCTTTCCAACGCGTGTCCAGCACTTGCAGCATGACCTGCTTCTCAAAGCGGCGAATCAGCTTCTCGCCAGCCGCCTCGATTTTGGCTGCATAGGCCTCGCGGTGCATTGTCTGCAGCCGTTCACGCAGCTGCTCTTCACTAAAGCGATCATCCTCGGCGGCCCATTTAACCACCGGTGCGTCAAGGTTGAACTCCGTCTTCAGGTGGGCTTCCAAACCGGGCAGATCCCACTGTTCGGGCAGGCTTTGGGGCGGCACGTAGTCGCTGATGGCCGTCTCCATCACCTCTTCGCGGATACCAATAACGGCATCAGCCACATCGTCTGCGGCCAGAATCTCATTGCGCTGGTCGTAGATCACTCGGCGCTGATCGTTGGCGACGTCATCGTACTCAAGCAGCTGCTTACGAATATCGAAGTTACGCCCTTCGACTTTCTTCTGGGCACGCTCAACGGCGTTAGAGACCATCTTATGCTCAATGGCTTCGCCATGCTCAAGCCCCAATGCCTGCATCAAGCGTTTGACGCGGTCAGAACCGAACAGGCGCATCAGGCTATCTTCAAGCGACAGGAAGAAGCGCGTTGAGCCAGGGTCACCCTGGCGTCCGGCTCGGCCACGCAGTTGGTTGTCGATACGCCGGGACTCGTGGCGCTCAGAACCCACCACATGCAGGCCGCCAGCGGCGAGTACACCATCGTGGCGCGCTTGCCACTCGACTTTTAACGCTTCAACCTGTTCTTGGCTAGGGTTTTGCAGCTTGGCGACTTCGGCCTCCCAGTTACCCCCTAGAACGATATCGGTGCCACGACCGGCCATGTTGGTGGCGATCGTAATCGCCCCTGGGCGGCCTGCCTGAGCAATGATCTCCGCTTCACTCTGGTGCTGCTTGGCGTTAAGCACATTGAACGTAAGGCCCGCCTCGCGCATCAGCTTGGCAAGGTACTCGGATGTCTCAATAGAAGCCGTACCTACCAGTACTGGACGCCCAGCTTCGGTCTCGGTTTTAACATCTTTGATGATCGCTTCATACTTCTCTTCAGCGCTCAAATAAACCAGATCGTTAAGGTCTTTACGGGCCAATGGCCGATTGGTGGGAATCACCACCACGTCGAGGCCATAAATTTGCCGAAACTCAAAGGCTTCAGTATCCGCTGTACCGGTCATCCCGGCGAGTTTTTCATACAGACGGAAGTAGTTCTGGAACGTCGTTGAGGCTAGCGTTTGGCTTTCGCGCTGCACCGTGACGCCCTCTTTGGCCTCAACGGCTTGGTGCAATCCCTCCGACCAGCGGCGCCCGGGCATAGAGCGGCCGGTGTGCTCGTCGACGATCACCACCTGACCTTCAGAGATGATGTAGTCGACATCACGGTTATAGAGATGACGGGCGCGCAGCGCCGAGTGCATATGCTGAAGCAAGTTAAGGTTTTGCGCGGCATACAGCGACTCTTCATCGCCTAATAAGCCTTCAGCGCGCATCAGCTCTTCAACTTTATTATGCCCCTGCTCAGTTAACTCTACCTGCTTCTGCTTCTCATCGACCAAGAAGTCACCAACAACCGTGGCCTCCTCATCTTCAATCTCTTCGCCTTTTTCAAGCTGCTGGGCAAGTTGATTGACGACTTTATAGAGGTCGGTATTCTCATCGACCGCGCCGGAAATAATCAGCGGCGTACGGGCTTCATCGATAAGAATCGAGTCAACCTCATCGACAATCGCATAGTGCAGGCCACGCTGAACTTTATCTTCTAACGAGAACGCCATGTTATCGCGTAGATAATCAAAGCCGAACTCGTTGTTGGTGCCATAGGTAATATCGCACTGATACGCATGACGCTTTTCTTCGCCCGTCTGACCAGAGAAAATGACGCCAATGGTAAGGCCCAGAAATTCATATAGTGGACGCATCCACTCAGCATCACGGCGAGCCAGGTAGTCGTTCACCGTGACCACGTGCACCCCTTTACCCGGCAACGCGTTCAGGTACACCGCCAGCGTCGCCACCAGCGTTTTACCTTCACCAGTTTTCATTTCAGCGATGCGGCCACGGTGCAGGGTCATGCCGCCTACCATCTGCACATCGAAGTGGCGCATGCCCATAACGCGCTTACTGGCTTCTCGCACGATCGCAAAGGCGGGCGCCAACAGCGAATCAAGAGGCTCACCGGCTTCTAAGCGCTGGCGCAGCTCGGCGGTTTTACCTTGCAGTTCAGCATCGCTAATCGCCCCAAGCTCTGCTTCTAAGGCGTTAATCTGCGGCACATTCTTGTGCATGCGTTTGACATCGCGGTCGTTTTTAGAGCCCACGACTTTTCGTAATAAATTATTAAGCATGAAATATCCAAGTATTCACGAGCGTCCCAGCGGACGTTGCCCTTTCAATGCATGCTGATTATCTCTAGAGCATGCAAAAAGTAGATGTATTAGCGACAGACTTGGCGGGAAGGCGGGCCGCGCTGGGTCAAGACATCCCGCGCGGCGACCAGCATAGCCATCGGGGCTAGCCAGTGACATAGACGCCGAACAGGCGCAAAGCGCTGGGGGCTTTGAGCAAAACGTTGCAGCGCGCGCCGACGCTTGGCTACCCAGTGGGACTGGGCGCGTAAAATCGCAGGCACCCAGAAACAGACCGTGACGCTACGCTCACCGCCGCGGAATGCATCTGCAGGGCCTAAACTGGCGGGTAAAAGGCAGCTCACCAACAGACCGGCCAGCCACCAACGCGCTAAACCGTAACGGCGATGGCGCCGCGGCAAAGCTGATTGAACATCAAGCGTAGGTGACATGCTGTAGACCGGCTCCTGAGCGTGGTAGAGTTTACTAATCAGCCATCGGCGAAGGTGGCCGACGTCATTAGTAGTGGTGCCTAATACAGCAGCACCCTAGGAATTAAGCGTATGAGTATAAAGGTTAAGCGTTCTCGCGCACAGCCCATCGCCCGTCTGCTCTCCAAGTCGGGTGATATTAATCAGTTAATGCGCCTATCTCGTCTCATCGATCAGGCCCAGCGACACCTGCGCGCCCACTTGCCCGAAGAGATGCGCGAACATATTTTTGTGGGTGGCTTTAGTGAAGGTCGTTTAACCCTGATTAGTGGTCAGGCGAGCTGGCTGACGTGGCTACGCTTCGAACAGCGGCGCTTATTGGAACTGCTCCATCAACTGCCTGGCTTTGAAGGGGTCAGCGGCTTTACCTTTAAGGTACGTCCTGTACGCCCTATTGTGGCACCAAAGCGTAACACTCGTAGTCTGTCGGCCGACGCGGGCAAAACCCTTTCCGAGTGCGCTGAAGATACCACCAACCCAGCGCTAAAACGTGCCTTGGAACGGCTTGCATCTCATGCTCGACCAGCCAAGTAACGCTCACACCGTTTTCTCTACCAATCAAGCTTAGCGCCCTATCGCCACACTATTAAAAGCATAAAGCACCGCCTAAGCGATGCTTTATGAATCAAAAGTAAAAAAGCGCTAATATAAAAGCTAAGCCTACTATATTACGCCATTGCGGGTGCGGCATAAGAGATCGGCGCCACAGCTTTGTCTTCTTCAAAGGTGACAATTTCATAGGCATCGGGCTGCGCCATCAACTCGCGGCAGAGCTGATTGTTGAGTGCGTGGCCAGATTTCACACCTCGGAACTCGCCGATTAAGCTATAACCCAGCTGGTACAAGTCACCGATAGCATCCAATACTTTGTGCTTAACAAACTCATCTTCGTAACGTAGGCCGCCTTCATTAACGACGCGGTAATCATCCACCACAATGGCGTTGTCTAAACTTCCGCCGAGCGCCAGATTGTTAGAGCGTAAGAACTCTAGGTCACGCATAAATCCAAAAGTACGTGCACGGGAAACTTCTTTAACGAAGGACGTGGTCGAGAAATCGATCAACGCGGTCTGTTTCTGCTGCTCAAAAACAGGATGATCAAAGTCGATTGCAAAGGAGACTTTGAACCCTTGATGGGGTAAGAACTCCGCCTCTTTATCGCCATCGGTCACCGCTACACGGTGTTTGATACGAATGAATTTTTTAGCAGCATCCTGCTCTAAAATTCCCGCTGATTGGATTAAAAACACAAATGGACTCGCACTGCCGTCCATAATAGGCACTTCAGGTTCGCTAACATCCACATAGGCGTTATCAATACCCAGCCCAGCGAAGGCTGACATCAGGTGCTCAACGGTAGCTACCTTGACCCCATTAAATACAAGAGCAGTACATAGCTTGGTATCTTCAACCAATTCTGCCCGTGCGGGAACGTGCGCAACGGGATCCAAATCGGTTCTAACAAACACAATCCCAGTATTGGCCGGCGCCGGACGCAGAGCAAGATGGACTTTTTTGCCAGAATGCAGGCCCACTCCGGTGGCGCGAATGACGTTTTGTAGGGTGCGTTGTCTGATCATGGATAGTAGCCGAGCTCTGATGACGGTAATAACCGCAGGGGAAAAAGTTATCAAACAGTGTTCACTTTAACAGCAAACGAGCGTTTTAGCCAATAAAACGCTCGCTCGCTGTTGCAATGAGCCTGATATCGAGAATCAATCCGCCTGGCGGCGTAGAAACGCGGGGATGTCCAGATAGTCATCGGCTTCGGAAGCGCGACGCTTTTCAGGACGCGATTTTGCGGTCGCTTCGGGCGCTTCAGCGCGTGCTGTTGCCTGCTGGCGCATTACCGTTGGCTGTTGCAACTTGCGGTAATCCGAGGATTCTGCAGCTGACCGACGGGCCGGCTCGCGCGCGGCCGCCTTAGGTTTTTGCCCGTCCAAGCCGGCGGCAACAACGGTGACACGCAGCTCGTCGGACATTTCCATATCAATGGAGGTGCCGACAACAATGGTGGCATCTGGAGACGCAAACTCTTGGACGGTAGCGCCCACATCGTTGAACTCGCCGATCGACAAATCGGGACCTGCAGTAATGTTGACCAAGATACCACGTGCGCCGTGAAGGTCGATATCTTCCAGCAGCGGGCTGCGAATCGCTTTCTCGGCGGCTTCGCGAGCACGATTTTCACCCGTGGCACCACCGGTACCCATCATCGCCATGCCCATTTCAGACATAACGGTGCGCACATCAGCAAAATCGACGTTGATGATGCCCGGGCTGGTGATCAGTTCTGCGATACCTTGAACAGCCCCCAGCAGCACATCGTTCGCCGCACTAAAGGCCGTCAGTAGCGTGGCGTTCTTGCCCAGCACGGAAAGCAGTTTTTCATTAGGAATAGTGATCAACGAATCAACGTGCTCAGAGAGCTCTTTCATGCCCTCTTCAGCAGCGCGCATACGCTTCGGCCCTTCAAAGGGGAAGGGGCGCGTCACTACCGCAACGGTGAGAATCCCCAGTTCCTTGGCGACCTGGGCAACCACCGGCGCACCTCCTGTGCCCGTACCACCGCCCATACCGGCAGTGATGAAGACCATATCGGCACCGACCAGTAATTCAGCGATGCGCTCGCGGTCTTCCATTGCCGCTTGGCGGCCCACATCGGGATTGGCACCTGCGCCTAACCCTTTGGTGATTTCACTGCCCAGCTGCAGTACAGTTTTTGCCGATACGCGCTTGAGCGCCTGGGCATCCGTGTTGGCGCAGATGAACTCAACGCCTTCAATATTGCTTTCGACCATGTGGTTAACAGCATTGCCGCCACCGCCGCCAACGCCAACCACTTTGATGACCGCACTGCTCGAGGGTGCGTTATCTACCAATTCGAACATAAGCCCCGTCTCCTGAACCGCGCTTGCGGCCCTGTCAGAAATTTCCTTTGAACCAGCCTTTAATTCTTGCCAGCGCCGAATGGTCTTCCTTGATATCACGCCGGGCAAGCTCGTTGCGTCCCTTATGGGCTGCAACCACTCCCCCGTGGCTTCTTAGACCTTGCCCATGACGCGTTTCCTGCAAGGCATAATGCAGCAGACCAACGCCCGTCGCATAAATGGGATTACAAACGACATCCGCCAAACCTCTTACATTCTGCGGACATGCGATACGAACGGGCATATGGAAAATCTCTTCTGCCAATTCGCTAACCCCTTCCATGCGCGAGGTACCGCCGGTAAGCACTATCCCAGCAGCCACCATGTCTTCATAGCCACTACGGCGCAATTCGTCTCTCACTAGCGTAAATAGCTCTTCGTAGCGTGGCTCTACCACTTCAGCGAGCGCTTGGCGCGATAGATCACGCGCTGGACGATCACCTACGCTAGGTACTTTAATCATTTCATCGCTGGCGGCTAAATGGGTTAGCGCGCAAGCGTATTTAACTTTGATCTCTTCAGCGTGCTGCGTGGGTGTTCGCAACGCCATGGCGATATCGTTAGTGACTTGATCCCCGGCGATGGGAATCACCGCCGTGTGGCGTATGGCGCCTTCGCTGAAAATAGCCATGTCGGTAGTTCCACCACCAATATCGACCATACAGACGCCCAGTTCACGCTCATCTTCAGTAAGCACGGCCATACTAGAGGCGAGCTGCTCTAAGATAATAGCATCAACTTCAAGACCGCAGCGGCGCACACACTTCTCAATATTCTGCACCGCGTTTAATGCGGCTGTCACTAAGTGCACCTGCGCTTCCAAGCGCACACCGGACATGCCAAGCGGCTCGCGAATGCCACCCTGGGCATCAATCGAAAACTCTTGGGGCAGCACATGCAGCACTCGCTGGCCTTCAGAGATGGCACGCGCCCGCGCAGAGTCAATCACACGCTCAATGTCGGAGGGCGTTACCTCACGCTCTTTAATGGCGACAACGCCATCAGAGTTCATTGAACTGATATGGCTGCCTGCCACGCCAACGTATACCGAGTGAATATCACAACCGGCCATTAATTCTGCTTCTTCAACGGCGCGCTGGATAGACTGCACTGTCGATTCAATATTGATCACTACGCCACGCTTCATGCCACGCGAAGGATGCGAACCAATACCTGCAATTTCAATTCCGCCGTCGTCGGTGGGTTGACCGACTATCGCGACGACCTTGGACGTTCCAATGTCCAGCCCGACCACCATATTGGATGCGTTGGGTGAGCCTGCCATGAGTCGGGAAATCTCCTTGCGTCATTGTTAAAAATAAATATAAATAGGGTGGCGCTTAATCCAACGCTTAACATTGAAAGCGTGCTACCCAAAATAATCAGTGCTGCTTTTCAGACAATCGCTAAGTACCAATAGTCGAAATTAAAAACTATTTAATCCGCTTCTGGCCCATAGTATAGAAACAATAGTCGCAATACGACTAGTACAAACCCACAATAATAGGCTTGGGTAGCAATTTAAAGCCGATTATTGGCTTTTTCAACGATGGCAACCACTCACTTTTACACCTTATTTGCATCAAGTAATAGAAGAGTTACTCATCTTGCACCGTAAATTCACTTTCTCCATGCCAAGCAACAGCCACACCGTTAGGGTAGCGCAGATCAATATAACGAATCTGATCCCCAAGAGACGATAACTCACGCTGCCATGAAGCCGACAGCCGTGCTAAACGCACTTCATGCTGACGCCGACCTAACATCACCCAAGCGCCATCGTTTAATTGGAGCCGCCAGGCACCGCGCGGCTCTAAACGTAGTTGAGTAAGATTCAACGATAACTGTTCAAAGTGAAGTTTTAAACGGTGGTAATAGTCCAGCACTTCTTCACTGCTCCCAGCAGGACCAGCGAGATCGGGCAAACCTGTAGGTGGTGATAATGGCGCAAAAGCGAAAGGCTCCCCTTCAGGATTAAGCAAGAAGTCATCATTCCAGCGTGCGACAGGCTGCTGTTCAACCAGCTCAAACACCAGTGCATTTGGCCACTCACGGGAAATGCGCACTTCGTTTAACCAACCCACTTGCAGCGCACGGTCGCGTAATTCACCCAAATCAGCTGATAACCAGGTGGCATCAACCACCAGGGGTGCCAACTGAGTACGCAGGTAGTCGGCGCTGACGTACTCCCATTCACCGCGAATAGACACACGTTCAATCGGACGATCTAGCCACAGCCAAAGCGCGCGCCCGCCAGCTCCCATAAGTAGCGCCAGCAGGAGAATTCCCATCCAAGCGTTACGCTTTTTCATAAGGCACTTTTTAAAAAGGCGCTTTTAAACAAGTCATTACTCATGCGGTGAAATGCTCGCCTGCGGTGTTGAGTATTCGCAACACTAGATCATCAAAGCTGATGCCCGCGTGAGCCGCCGCTTGAGGTACCAAACTATGATCGGTCATGCCTGGCACCGTATTGACTTCCAACAGCCAAAAACGCCCTTCACTATCACGCATGACATCAACCCGACCCCAGCCGACTCCACCGATAGCGGCAAACGCCTGCTGGCAAAGCAATGCAAGCTCAGCCTCATGCTGTGCCGACAAACCGCAGGGCAAGTGATACTGGGTGGTATTAGCGATATATTTGGCCTCGTAGTCGTAGAAACCACCCGGTACTTCAACACGAATCGCCGGTAATACCTGATCACCTAGCAGCGCAACGGTATACTCTTCACCCACCACAAAACGCTCCGCCATCACGCGGGCGTCGAACTGGGCCGCCTCGTGATAGGCCGCTTCAAGCGCTGCCTGGTTTTTTACAATGCTAATACCCAGCGTCGACCCTTCATGCACAGGCTTCACAATCAACGGCAAGCTAAGTTGCTCGACCACGGCGGACCACTCCGCCGTTGCCTCTAACATAATACTTTCAGGGGTGGGTAGCCCAACCGCGCTCCATACCTGCTTGGTGCGCTGCTTATCCATCCCCAGGGCTGAAGCGAGCACCCCGCTGCCGGTATAAGGAATGTCGAGCAGTTCTAGTGCCCCCTGTAGAGTGCCGTCTTCCCCACCGCGGCCATGCAGAGCCACAAAGACAAGCGAGGGAGCCAATTGCTCCAAGCCCACTAGGCCGTTGTCGCGGGGATCATAGCCACAGGCATTGACACCTTTACGTTGCAGCGCCTCAAGCACCGCTGACCCACTTTTCAGCGACACCTCGCGTTCAGCAGAGGTGCCACCGTAAACGACAACGACTTTTTCAAGAGACTGGGGAGTTGCTACGTCAACACTCACAGATCCACCTCGTTCATCGCTAGCTGTGCTTGTGCCAAGCGCAGGGAGATCCCACCCACATCACCGGCGCCCTGGGTTATTAAAATATCGCCTGGGCGCAATACGTTGGTTAACAGCGCAGGCAGTTCGTGTTTATGCTCAACAAATAGCGGGTCGACGTCACCACGCTGTCGAATAGAGCCCGCCAAGGTTTTTCCTTCGGCACCAGGAATAACCGCTTCACCGGCGCTATAAACATCAAGCAGCACAAGCGTATCGACTTGAGAAAGCACCCTGACAAAATCTTCGTATAAATCGCGGGTACGGCTATAGCGATGGGGCTGATAAAGCATGACTAGGCGACGGTCTGGCCAGCCTGCACGAATCGCCTGAATGACCATATCAACTTCACGAGGATGGTGACCATAGTCATCCACCAACATGATATCGCCGCCCCCTTGGGGTGCAGAGAAATGGCCATGCACCTGAAAACGGCGACCAACACCGGCAAAACCTGCCAGACCACTCAGAATAGCGCTATCGCTCACACCGGCATCGGTGGCTACCACAATTGCCGCCATGGCGTTTAGAGCATTGTGGCGCCCCGGCATAGCCAAACGGACATTTAACGGCGCAGCGCCGCCAGGGCGTAGCGCCGTGAACGTCACTTCACCGCCACGCTGGGCAAAATCGACAATCCGGTAATCGGCATCGCTATCAAACCCATAGGTCACGAACTGCCGCTTCACCTGTTCACACAGCACGCGCACATGCGGGTCATCGATACACAGCACAGCCAAGCCATAAAACGGCAAGTTGTGTAGGAATTCGATAAAGGTACTTTTGAGCCGTTCAAAGTCGCCGCCATAGGTCGCCATATGGTCAGCATCGATATTGGTGACAACCGACACCATCGGCTGTAGGTGTAAAAAAGAGGCGTCGGATTCATCGGCTTCAGCAACTAAATAGTCGCCCTCACCTAAGCGGGCATTAGCGCCGGCACTGGTCAGCTTGCCACCAATCACAAAGGTGGGATCGAGTCCCCCTTCAGCCAGCAATGTTGCCGTCAAGCTGGTCGTGGTGGTTTTACCATGGGTACCCGCCACGGCAATACCGTGACGAAAACGCATTAGTTCAGCGAGCATTTCAGCCCGGCGCACCACCGGCACGCGGTGCTCATGGGCCCAGCGTATTTCTGGATTGGTTTCATCAATGGCACTCGACACCACCACCACATCAGCGCCCTCGACATTGGCCTCGGCATGTCCGATCGCAACACAAACACCGCATTGCCGCAGCCGCTCCACGACCGAAGAGGTTTTCGCATCACTACCGCTCACGGTGTAACCTTGATTCGCTAACACCTCGGCAATACCGCACATCCCTGCGCCACCAATGCCGACAAAATGGAGTCGCTGAATTCGGCGCATGCCGGGGCCAGCGGCAGAACGTGAGGGTGTCATGGCTTTGTCTGAATCGATCACGCAGAGTCTCCTAACGGCACCATCGCCAAACACCCTTCAGCCAAGCGCTTCGTGGCGTCTAAATGGGCAGCCTGACGTGCATTCGCTGCCATCGCAGCCAGGGTATTTGGGACGAGCAATTGATTTAAAAATTCACTTAACCGCTCAACAGTGAGCTCAGACTGAACCACGCACTTTGCCGCTCCCGCCTTGACTAGCACCTGGGCATTGATCCGCTGATGGTCATCAACGGCAAAAGGAAACGGCACTAGCAGCGCTGGCTTGGCCGCAGCGGCCAACTCCGCGACAGTCAGGGCACCTGAGCGACACACCACTAAGTCGGCCCACTCGTAGGCAGCAGCCATATCATCAATAAAGGGGCTAACCTCGGCGCTCACGCCGTGCTGCTGATAATTTTCAGCAGTGGTCTTTTCACGGTTTTTACCCGCCTGATGGCGCACCAGGGGGCGACGCTCAATGGGCAGAGCTGCCAGCGCGGGGGCCAAGCGTTCGTTAAGGGCGACAGCACCGAGCGAGCCTCCCACTACCAGCAACCGCAGAGGCCTTGCAGAGAGGATCTCCGCATCTCTTGGGGTATTCCCTAAGGCGGCGATATCGTCACGCACTGGATTGCCAATGACATCGGCACGCGCCCCAAAGGCCTCAGGGAAAGCGGCATAGGTACGCTTGGCGAGTCGTGACAGCACGCGATTGGTCAGGCCTGCCACGGCATTCTGCTCATGGATCACTAAAGGAACGCGCGTCAGCCAAGCAGCTAACCCGCCGGGACCACTGGCAAAGCCCCCCAAACCGACCACCACCTGAGGCTTGAAGTCGCGAATAACCGCACGCGCCTGCAACACCGCACGGCTAAGGTTAAGAGGTGCTTTTAGCCAGCCCATCAAGCCATTGCCGCGCAGCCCGCTAACCGCAATTGTATGTAATTTAATGCCCGCTTCGGGGACCAGGCGGTTTTCAATCCCTCTAGGGCTGCCCAACCACTCAACGTCGACCTGCTGCGCTTGCAAAGCGTTGGCGAGTGACAAGGCTGGGAACACGTGGCCGCCGGTGCCCCCCGCCATAATCAGTACTCGTCGGCTAACGTTAGTCGTCACATCAAACTCCTGATAGCACCAAGCGGCATCGCATTACGATAAACGCGGTTCATGGCGCGATTTATAGGGGGTGGACGCGCGTCGGGGGCGATGACGTGTTTCAGCATCCGTGCGCAGCAGTAGCCCAACCATTATACCTGTCACTAGCAGGCTAGAGCCGCCATAGCTCATCAGCGGCAGCGTTAGCCCTTTAGTCGGCAACAGCCCGGAACTTACCGCCATGTTAATAAACGCCTGGGCGGCTACGACAAAACCGATGCCGTAGCTTACATAAGCGCCAAATAGATGCCCTGCCAGTTCAGCTTTGCGCCCTATCCACATAGCGCGGGCAATAAACAGCGTGAACAACAGCACGACGATAATCGCGCCTATCATGCCCAACTCTTCAGCGATTACGGCAAAGATAAAGTCGGTATGCGCCTCGGGCAGGTAATGCAGTTTTTGCACACTGTTACCCAACCCAGTGCCCGTCACATGACCTCGCCCGAAGGCTATTAACGCCTGAGTTAACTGGTAACCGGTCGCAAACTGATCGGCCCAGGGGTCTAAAAAACTGGTCCACCGGGCCAGCCGGTAGGGTTCTATCAGCACCATTACAACCGCCCCGGAGCCGAGCAACAGCCCGCTGCCAATCAGCAGCACCAGCGAGGCACCGCACATCATCAGCATGCCAATCACGCAGACGGTAAAGACCACCATCCCGCCGAAATCAGGCGCTAAAAATAGCAGCCCAACCGGTACGGCGAGCACGGCCAGTGGGCGCCACATGCTGAACGCTCGGCGACGCAAGTCGTAGGTAAAACGCGACATAAATGCCGCCATATAGAAAATCAGCCCGACTTTGGCAAATTCGGAGACCTGTAAACTCGGCAATGGCCCCGGCAACGCTATCCAGCGCTTACTACCATTGATCTCCTGACCAACAATCAGCACCAAAACCAATAGAAAAATAGTGGCGAGCAGAATCAGCGCTGCGTTTTGGCGCCACACTTCAAGCGGCACGCAGAGCATAAAAACGCAGGCAATGATGGCAAGCACCAGGAAAACGCCGTGCTGACGTGAGTAGTGATAAGTATCTTCCAGCAAGCCAATCGAAGCCGAGCTGACCATGACCCAACCCAACCCCGCCAAGGCAACCGCCGCTACAATGAGCCACACATCGCAGGGTAGATCACGGGTGGTAAGCACCGTGCGCAGACGCTGAATTCGACTCATGGCGCCTCCCCTCTGGCAGGCAGTGCCCGCTGCTGTACCCAGCGGCGGAATACATCGCCGCGCTGCTGATAGTTAGCAAACTGATCCAGGCTCGCGCAAGCGGGCGATAACAACACGCAGTCGCCCGGCTGGGCAAGCTCAAAGGCTGTCTCCATCGCCTGGGTTAAATCCTCCACCTGCTGAATGCTGACGTATTCAGTCAAGGCGTCGGCTAACCGCGGGGCATCTAAACCAAACAGCAGCACGTGCCGCGCGCACCTCGAAAGCGGTTCAGCCAAGGGGGAAAAATCAGCGCCCTTACCTACCCCGCCCGCCAGTAGAATCAAACGCCCTTTCAGTGTTGAGCCAATGCCATTAATGGCCGCTAAGGTAGCGCCTACGTTGGTACCCTTGGTGTCGTTGACCCAGGTGACGCCGTTAATCTGCGCAATGACTTCACTACGGTGCTCCAAGCCGTTAAATTCCCGCAGCGCGCTGCACATGGGCTCGGCTGCAAAGCCCAGTGCCTGGCCCATGGCCAGTGCCGCCAAAGCATTGAGGTAGTTGTGCTGGCCGGCCATTTTTAGCTCATCAATAGCCAACCAAGGGGTGGAACCCTGCATTAACGTCAGCTTCTCGTGGCGAAACGCCAGCCCCCACTCGCCCCCCTTTGGGGCTGCTTGCGTAAAGTAAGACACTTGATCAACGGGATATTCAGGCCACGTGTTAGGATCATCAGCATTCACCACGGCATGCTCGGCACCAATAAAAATACGCTGTTTGGCGGCGCGATAGCCATGCATATCGCCATGGCGATCCAGGTGGTCTTCGGATAAGTTCAGAAAGGCAGCACAGCTGGCATTCAGGTGGGGCGTCATTTCAAGCTGAAAGCTTGAAAGTTCTAAGATATAGAGCGCGGCATCGGGATGGTTGGCCAACAGATCCAGCGCGGGGGTGCCAAGATTCCCCCCCACCGCCGCATTAACACCGGCAGCAGCGGCCATTTCCCCCAGCAGCGAAGTGACTGTTGACTTGGCATTGGATCCGGTAATAGCGGCGATGGGGGCGTTAGCGGCGCGTACAAAGAGGGCTATTTCGCCCACCACCATCGGCTCACCTGTGCGCGGATTTAGTTGATCCGCCAGCTCTATCAAGCCCGGCATTCTCGGATCAAGACCAGGGCTAACCACCACCTCATCAACATCACGCAGATCCAGCGACGTTAACGGGCCACAGTGAACTGCAACACCCGGATGAGTGGCTTTAAAGTCATCCAACCCCGGAGGTTCAGCACGTGTATCCGCTGCCATGTAGGGCACTTTTAAGCGGCTTAAATGGCGGCATATCGCTCGACCCGATAGCCCCAGCCCCACCACTAGCGTTAATCCTTTAGCAACTCGAACCATCACCGGTTTCCTCTCGCCTCATGCTCTCGACCCGTCGATCCACTCTTGGCCATTTGCATCAACGAACTTTCATTAACGAACCTTGAGCGTTGCGAGGCCGAGCAGCACCAGCACCACGGTAATGATCCAAAAACGCACGATTACCCGCGGCTCAGGCCAGCCTTTCAATTCATAGTGGTGATGCAGTGGCGCCATGCGAAAGATGCGCCGCCCGGTAAGCTTATAGGATCCCACCTGAAGGATGACCGACACCGTCTCCATGACAAAAATACCGCCCATAATAAACAGCACGATTTCCTGGCGCACGATCACTGCCACCACCCCCAACGCAGCCCCTAACGCCAAGGCGCCTACGTCGCCCATAAAGACCTGGGCGGGGTAAGTGTTGAACCATAAAAAGCCAAGCCCGGCACCGGCAATGGTGGCACAAAAAACCGCCAGCTCACCGGTACCGGCAATAAACGGAATATGTAAATATTCGGCAAACACGGTATTGCCGCTGGCATAAGCAAACACTGACAAGCCCATGGCCACCAGTACCGTAGGCATAATTGCCAAGCCATCGAGGCCATCGGTCAAATTAACCGCATTGGAACTGCCCACAATCACAAAGTAGGTAAGCACGATATAGAATAGGCCCAGCGGCAGCGCGACTTCTTTGAACATTGGCACTAACAAGCTGGTTTCGACCGGCGTTGAAGCGGTCAAATAGAGCAGCACTGCCGCCCCAAGCCCCACCACCGACTGCCAGAAATACTTCCAGCGAGCGGGTAAGCCACGCGGATTTTTCTCCACTACTTTGCGGTAATCATCGACCCAGCCGATGGCACCAAAACCTAGCGTGACGCCTAATACCACCCAAATATAAAGATTGGTTAGGTCACCCCATAGCAAGGTACTCATGGCGATGGCCAACAGAATCATCGCCCCACCCATGGTCGGGGTACCCGCCTTGGAAAGATGGGACTGAGGACCATCGTCACGCACGGATTGACCGATTTGCCCCTCGACCAGCCTGCGGATCATCCATGGCCCCAGCCATAAGCAGAGCATTAATGAGGTGAGAGCGCCTAAAATCACGCGCAGAGTTAAATAATTGACTACCTGAAAATCAGACTGGTACTGCGACAGAAAATTCGCCAAGTGAAGTAACATGAACGGCGTTTACCTTATTTATCCGAACGCAGTGCATTGATGACATGTTCCATGCCCGCACTGCGCGACCCTTTCACCAGCAAGGTGGTGTCCGGCGGCAAAGTATTAGTGACATGACGCGTTAGCGCCTCGTGATCGTTAAAATGCAGCCCACGACCAAAGGCCTCGCTGGCAGCGCTTGCCGCGTCGCCCAGCGTCAACAGCTGATCAATACCAAGTTCTGCAGCGTAACGGCCAATGTCCGCGTGCAGCGCTGCCGACTCGTCTCCCAGCTCGCCCATTACGCCCAACGCACACCAGCGTGGGGCCGGGAAACTTGCCAGCGTATCCAGAGCGGCTTTGACCGCCCCGGGGTTGGCATTGTAAGTATCATCCAGTAGTTTGCCCCCCCGCAAACCGGGCACCACGGTTAGCCTACCCGCTAGCGCTTGCAATGCATCCAAGCGCGTAATGATCTGCTCAGGCGGCACGCCCAGCGCTAATGCCGCGGCAGCCGCAGCTAAGGCATTGCTGACATTATGCTTGCCAAGTAGCGGTAAACGCACTTGGCCCAGCGCCTGACCATGCTGCAGTAGCGTGAAAGCATACCGCCCTTGAGGATCACAGGAAAGCGCTGAGGCGCTGACATGTGCCTGGGGATGAAAGCCAAAGCTAACCACTCGCCTTGGGGCCGCACGCGAAGCCCAAAAGGAGTAGTAGCGATCATCGCGGTTCAATATGGCCGTACCCTGCTCGCTTAGCCCAACGAGCAGTTCACTTTTCGCCTGGGCGATCTGCCCCATGCCGCCAAACTCACCCACATGGGCGCCGGTGACATTGGTGATAATCGCAATATCGGGCTGTGACAGCGGCGCCGTCCAGGCGATTTCACCCAGATGATTAGCGCCTAACTCTATCACGGCGACTTTGTGCTGTTGCCGCAATCGCAATAAGGTCAGCGGCGCACCGAAATCGTTGTTCAGATTCCCCTCGGTCGCTAACACCTCGCCCAAAGGCCTCAGCAGTGCCGCGCACATCTCCTTAACCGTGGTTTTACCGCTATTGCCGGTGACCGCTACCAAGGGCCCGTGCCATGCGCGCCGATGTTCACCGGCTAGCAATCCCAGGGCTAAGCGCGTATCGGGGCACACCAATTGGGGTAAGTCGCTGGCAACAGGTGCGTCGACCAACGCCGCTACCGCGCCGAGCGCATGGGCACGCTCGACAAAATCGTGGCCATCAAAATTGGCGCCTTTTAACGCGACAAACAGGCAGCCAGGCTCAATTTTACGACTATCGGTAACAACCGAGTGAATGATTAACTGAGCACTGCCTGACGGCGATTCAATGCCGAGCGCCGCGGCCACTTGACCAAGAGCCCAATGCATTACTGCGCTTTCCGCTGGGCAAAGG
Organism: Vreelandella sedimenti; assembly: GCF_013416325.1. GTDB lineage: Bacteria > Pseudomonadota > Gammaproteobacteria > Pseudomonadales > Halomonadaceae > Vreelandella > Vreelandella sedimenti. The sequence continues at coordinate 235,948 of NZ_JACCGK010000003.1, read as the reverse complement.
CGCGCTGAATCTCTTCGCTATCGGCGTAAGGATGGCGTACCCCTTGTATCTCCTGATATGCCTCATGCCCTTTCCCGGCGATCAGCACCACATCCTGGGCGCCAGCTTGTTGAATAGCCGCTGCTACGGCCTCTCGGCGCTCAGCGATTTCAATCGGTTGCACCACCGTTGAGAACCCGCTCAGAATCTGCTCACGGATTTGCGCGGCGGATTCATTCCGCGGATTATCGTCAGTGACAACGATGTGATCTGCCAACTGTTCGGCGGCCCGGGCCATCTCAGCTCGCTTACCCGTATCACGCTCCCCGCCACAGCCAAACACACACCACAATTTACCCGCGTCCCCCAAGTGAGCCCGTAGCGCCTGAAGGGCACTCTGTAGGGCATCAGGTGTGTGGGCATAATCCACAACCACACTGGGAGCCCCCACATCGCCATAGCGCTCCATACGCCCCGGCACAGGAGAAAGCGTTGTCGCTGCGTCAAACAGCGCATCGAGGGATTCGCCTAACCCATACAGCACAGCCATCGCTAGCAGGACGTTATCTAAATTAAAGCGCCCCATTAACGTTAAGCGCAGCATTTTCTCGCCGTCGGGGGTCGCAATCATCGCCTGCTGCCCCTGCTCGAACGCCTGCCAGTCCAGCACCCGCAGCGTAACGGCCTCGTCTTGCCCGGTGGCCAGCACACGTACGCGGCTACTAGCACCAGCCAGCATTAAGCGCGCCAAGGGGTCATCACCATTCACCACCGCCAAGCTAAGCTCAGAACGGCGAAACAGCTTGGCTTTCGAGGCCGCATAGGCCGCCATACTGCCGTGATAATCTAAATGATCGCGGGTCAGATTGGTAAACACTCCTACGCTGACGTTGACCGCTTCCAACCGGTACTGATCCAGAGCGTGGGAAGAGGCTTCGAGGGCAACGCGCTTCACCCCCTGCTGGGCCAACTCACCCAGCGTCGCCTGCAGCGCCAAGGGGCCAGGCGTGGTTAAGCCACTATCGCTCAGCTCGCCAGGCCGCCCCACGCCTAAGGTGCCGACAAGACCCGCAGGTGTTCCCAATGCTTCGCTGAGGGCAGCAATATAGTGAGTAACAGAGCTTTTACCATTTGTACCGGTCACCGCAATGACTTCCAGATCGCTAGGCACCTGGTACAGTGCCCTGCCTAGCTCACCTAAGCGCGACGACAAATGCGGCAGCTTCAGCACCCGCCCTTCAAGCTGTACATCGCCGTGAGACCCCTGCGCTAAAACAAGCGAAGCCCCAGCTTCAAGGGCTTGCTCGATGAAATCGCGTCCGTCACGCTGGCTGCCAGGCACGGCCACGAAAATGTCGCCCTTGGCAAGCTTGCGCGAGTTCATTTCAATGCGCACCTGATCCGGCAGCTTGGGCAGGTCAGCGGGCAGTGGTGACTTAGGCCATACTTTCGCGAGTGCCGTTAATATTTCGCCTGGACTCAGCGTCATGCCATCTCCTTAAAATACTACTCCGCCTCGTGATCCGGCGGTACGTCCAGCAAGCGTAAAGCATTCCCCGTCACGCTGGAAAAAACCGGTGCGGCAACAGCGCCGCCATAAAACTCGCCTGCTTTGGGGTGATCAATCATTACCACTGTGACAATACGCGGGTCAGAAATAGGCGCAATACCAGCAAAGACGCTGCGGTAGGCATCGGTGGTATAGCCCTGCTGGCCTATTTTGCGCACCGTGCCCGTTTTGCCGCCAACACGATAACCCTCGACACGAGCTCGCCGCCCGCCGGTATAGGCCGCAACGGAAGTTTCCAGTATCCGCAACAGGTCATTGGCAACCGAAGGCTCTATCGCGGGGATGCCTTGGGGCGGCTCAGAAAGGCGTAGCAGTGAGGGCGGCAAACGCACGCCATCATTGGCTAGCGCCGTGTAAGCACTCGCCAACTGCACCGCTGACACGGATAGGCCGTAACCGTAGGAGAGCGTCGCCCGCTCGCTGCGCGACCAGCGAACCGGTGCCGGTAAGCTGCCAGTGGACTCGCCAGGAAAACCGGTTCCGGGTGCCTGCCCCAGCCCTAACTGGTTATACTTTTCCCAAATCGCCGTATCGCTCAACCGCAGCGCCAGTCGAGACATCCCAACATTCGAAGAATGTTCCAGAATGCCAGCCAAATCCAGCTCGCCATAATTACGGAAATCGCGAATGGTGAACTGATCCAGTCGCATCCAACCAGGCGAGGTATCAACCACAGCGTTGCGATCCACCACGCCGCTCTCTAACACGGCAGCCATGGCCAGCGGCTTCATCACCGAGCCGGGCTCAAATACATCGACCAACGCTTGGTTACGTAACCCACGCGGATCAAGCCCCGCTCGGTTGTTAGGGTTGTAGGAGGGTAAGTTAGCCATAGCCAACACCTCTCCCGTGCGGGCATCCATCATCACCAACACGCCGCCATCGGCCTCATTCTCAGCTACCGCTGCGCGCAGCTCCCGGTAAGCCATATATTGAATGCGTTGATCAATAGAGAGGGTCAATTCGCCCCCCGGCTGGGCTTCGTCAATAACGCCCAGCTCACGAACCAGGCGCCCGCGGCGATCTTTAATGACCCGCCGCTGACCTGGTCGCCCCGCCAGGTAAGGCTGATAAGAAAGCTCCAAGCCCTCCTGACCGACATCGTCAACGTTGGTTACCCCCAGCAGTTGGGCGGCGACCTCGCCAGCGGGATAGTAGCGTTTATATTCACGCTGCGGATAAACGCCGGGCGTGCGCAGGTTTAGAATCTGCTGGGCCGCCGCAGGGGTCATCTGACGGCGTAAATACATGAACTCATGCTCGCTGAAGCGAGCCACCCGCGCCTCGAAGTCACCCAGCGTCATACCCAACGCCTGGGCCAGCATTACACGCTGTATAGCATCGTCGGGTAGCTCTTGCGGATTAGCCCAGAGGGTGACCACTGGCGTGGAAATCGCCAACGGTTCGCCATTGCGGTCTGTAATCATGCCGCGGTGGGCAGGGATCGTTTCGTGACGAAGAGTACGCGCGTCACCCTGGCTTTGCAGAAAGGGTCGGTCAATGACCTGCAGCAGGGTAATCCGACCAATCAAAATAGCCGATGCCAAGCCAATCGCAAGCATAATAAACATGAACCGCCCGCCGCCGAGCGGAGGGGCAATCGGCGCCTGACGCGAGGTACCGCCGCGACGTTCGCTTCTCATGGCCGAATCACCTCAACATCATGGACATCGGGGATTCGCATACCCAGGCGATCAGTGGCAATTTGTTCAATACGGGCAGGTGTTGACCATGCGCCCTCCTCAAGTAGCAGTTGCCCCCACTCCGTTTGCAACTGGTTCTCTTCTTGCTCCAGCTGTTGCAGCTGAGCAAATTGAACCCGCGTCATATGGGTAGTGACAACCACGCCCAGCCCAGAGGCCATGCAGAGTAGAAAGAGTAGCGTAATAGCTACCGGCCAGGCGCGCAAACGCAGCCTGAAAGGCCATTCGGTGCGTAGCGTGGTTGCCCACTGCTCAATCCGATCCATGCTCATGATGACATTTACATCCGTTTGCGTGCAGCCCGCATGACGGCACTACGTGCGCGAGGATTGGCATCCACTTCCTCCTCGCTTGGCCGCACACCTTTGCCTAGCGCTTCAAGACGCCGATTCATTTGATCGTCGCGAATCGGCACCCCTCGCGGCAAGTCGGTATCGCCGCGGACATGGTGGCGAATAAAGCGCTTCACGCGACGATCTTCCAACGAGTGAAAGCTGATAACCACTAAGTGACCACCAGGCGCCAGCGCCTCTAGCGCGGCGTCTAAAGCACTGTCTAATTGCTCCAGCTCGCCGTTGACGAAAATACGCAGCCCTTGAAATGCTTTGGTGGCAGGGTGGCGTCCCTTTTCCCAGGCGGGGTGGGCTACTTTTAATACCTCGGCCAAATCCACTGTGTGGGTAAACGGCTTCTCGACCCGGCGAGTGACCACGGCGCGGGCCAAACGTTTAGCATAGCGCTCTTCGCCGTAAGTTTTAAACACGTAGGCAATGTCTGCTTCACTGGCCCGGGCCAGGAAATCAGCCACACTTTGTCCTTGGGTAGGATCCATACGCATATCTAGCGGGCCATCGCGCATAAAGCTGAAGCCGCGCTCGGGGTCATCTAGTTGAGGCGACGACACGCCAACATCGAGTAACACGCCGGAAAGCTTGCCAAATACACCCTGCTCACGGGCAAACTCGGCTAGTTGAGCAAATTCTCGCTGGGTAATCTGAAAGCGTGGATCGTCTATGTCAGCGGCCGCGGCAATCGCTTGGGGATCGCGATCCATCGCAAGCAGTTGGCCGTGGGCATCCAGACGATCAAGGATCAATCGTGAGTGACCGCCTCTCCCGAAGGTGCCATCTAAATAGACACCTCGCGCATCGTGCACCAGAGCATCGACAGCACCTTCCAGTAGTACGCTGGTATGGCGAAAGCGGGTAGCAACCTGTTCAGCGTCAGGAGAAGGCATGTTTTACTCACACAAGATAATAGAGACAGCGTCATTAAGAGCGTGCAAGCACGCTCTGGTACGTAAGTGGGGGAGTCGGCCGATAAGCCGGGTTCTGTCGTGGACAGCCATTCCTCTAGGCGCTGCGTTACCACAGCGCTCAAGCAACCTACCCGGATCCAGCGCGGGCCACGCCATTGGATCCCTATTTGGTCTTGCTCCGAGTGGGGTTTACCATGCCACGCACTGTTACCAGGCGCGCGGTGCGCTCTTACCGCACCCTTTCACCCTTACCGGCCCCAGAGGTTTATTTCAGGGACTTAGGCGGTCTACTCTCTGCTGCACTTTCCGTCGGCTCACGCCGCCCAGGCGTTACCTGGCACTCTGCCCTATGGAGCCCGGACTTTCCTCCCCCAACACCTTTTAAGGGGTATTAGCGGCGACTGTCTGGCCAACTCCGGCGGCAAGCATACCAGCGCCCTCGACTTGCCTCAATGCTCACCTTTAATTGCTTGCAAACGCGCGTACCAGACTTGCTTACGACCACCGAGCATTCGCGCGGCAATTGCAGCGCCCTGCTTCACGCCAACCCCCTCTGCCAGCAGTGCCTCCAGCAACGCGTCCGCTGATATATCCTGATGCTCACTCTGCTCAACCGGCGGTGCCCCGGCAACAATCACCACGAATTCGCCGCGGGTTTGATTAGGGTCGGCAGTCAATTGCTCCAGTAACGATGCAGGCGTACCGTATAAAAACGTCTCGAAGGTTTTAGTGAGCTCACGCGCCAAGACCACATCGCGATCCGCCATTTGCGCCTGTAACGCTTCAAGGGTATGCATAATACGGTGGGGGGATTCATAAAACACCAGCGTCTCTTCGCGGGTCTTCCAACCCTCCAATGCTTGGCGTCGTGCGCCTGGCTTGGCAGGCAAAAAACCGGCAAACACAAAGCGGTCTGTTGGCAGTCCCGCCCCTGACAGCGCAGTAATCAGGGCACAGGGGCCGGGGATAGGCACAATATGGCGATTGCGCGCCCGCAACTCACGTACCAGTACAAAGCCAGGATCGCTAATCAACGGTGTGCCGGCGTCACTGATCAGGGCAATATCTTCACCTGCGGCGAGATAACTATCCAAAGCATCTACCCGGCGCGCTTCGTTGTGCTCATGCAAAGAAAGCATAGGCTTGTTTAGCCCCAAGTGCGCCAACAGGCGGCCACTATGGCGGGTATCTTCAGCGGCAATTCGTGTCACTTGGCCCAGCACCCGAGCGGCACGCGCGGTTAAGTCATCCAAATTCCCAATTGGCGTGGCAACCACGTACAATGTGCCCGGATTATCGTCTGTCATTGTTGACTCTCAATTCGTTGATGGCTTGCCCTGCTGGTGCGCTATGCTTGTGCAGTGGCTTGGTCAATCGCTGACAAGCAGCGACAGCGCAAATGGAAACCTAAGGAAGGATACATGAAACAGTCATTACGTGGCTTACTCGCCGCTGCCCTTGTGGCATTTCTCGTTGCTGGCTGTGCGATGCAATCGCCTAGCGTGGTAGATAGAATGCCCGATGAAGACCCTGGCCAGCTACTCAGCCAAGCGGAACAGCAAGCGCCAGAGCAAGCCGCGAAAACACGCCTGGAAGCGGCTAATATTCTGGCCCGTCAAGGTGAGCGCGACAGAGCCTTCGAAACCGCCGATGGGATTGATGAAAGCTTGCTCTCAGAACCCGACCGGGTGCGCTGGGCACTGCTATTTTCCGAGCTTGCCCGCGCGCTGGATGAACCCCGTGCCGTGCTGCGCGCCACCCAGGTCCTCGACGACGGACTGCCGATGCAGGCTAACCAGCAGGAGCGGCTTGAAGAGCGCCAGCGCTGGGCCCGCGAGGCGCTTGATCAGCCCAGCGGTGCGGTGAGCGTTGCGCTGCCAGAGCTTGAGGGTCAGGAAATACGCCGCATCGTGGTAGCTCTGCCCGAATCAGGCCCGCTTAGCAGCGTCGCCAATACTATTGCCTCGGCTATGCGGCAGCACCATGACGTCAAGGGCAGCAGCGTTGAGCTGAGCTTTCTGGACGCCTCACGCTACTCGATGGATGAGCTCTATGACCGCGCCCAGCAAATGAATGCGCAGTTAATTATTGGCCCGCTGGATAAGGATCAAGTTACCCAGCTAGAACAGCGCGATAGCGTGCCGCTCCCTACACTGGCGCTCAACTATGGCAGCGGTGATAACAATCAAGCCCAGCGACTCTTCCAGTACGGGCTTTCAGCCGAAGATGAAGCGCGCCAAGCTGCCCGTCGTGCCTGGCAGGACGGGCAGCGCCAAATATCCATGATGGTTCCGGATAACGGCTGGGGCCGACGCGTAGGCGAAGCCTTCTGGAATGAGTGGCATAGCCAGGGTGGCGAAATCACCAATGCCGTGCGCTATAACCCGGATAGCTCGGTCTCCAATGCCGTACAAACTGCGCTCAACGTCAGCGGTGATCGCGCGCGCCTAAGCAATATTGACGCCCTATTCCTGCTCGCACTGCCAGAGTATGCGCGCCAGGTACCGCCGACTATGGATTACTACTACGCCCCCAACCTGCCGATCTATGCCACTTCACACTTGCATGAAGGTCGCCTGCAAACGCGCCTTGACCAAGATCTAAACGATGTCATGTTCGTTGATATCCCCTGGCAGATCCCCGATGCCGCCGTCGGTGGCGAAGAGGCTCTTCCCTTTGCATCTACCTACCAAAGCCTGCGGGATGAATCAGACGCTTCCATGTTCCGTCTGATGGCAATGGGCGTTGATGCTTACGAGCTGGCTATCCGCTTTTCCAACCTTGGCGAGCTGAACGGCCTTAATGGCAGTACCGGCACCCTCTACTTAAGCGACGATGGTCGTATCTACCGCGAGCTGCCCTGGGCCAAATTTCAGAATGGCGTGCCCTCGCCCATTTTAATCCCAAACCTGGACGACAGTGACGACTAACGCTCACACCGCCCGCGCCCGCGGCGCAGCCATTGAGCAGCTTGCCGCTCAATGGCTGCGCCAACAGGGGCTCACCCTTGTCACGCAGAATCATTACGTGAAAGGAGGTGAGCTTGACTTGGTAATGCGCGATGGCGATATTCTCGTTTTTATCGAGGTCAAACACCGCACGACGACGCGCTACGGGCATCCGCTGGAAACGATCACTTACCAGAAGCAGCAACGCCTAGTGCGTGCGGCACGGCTCTATATCGCCCGCGGCGGGCTTTCTTCACCCTGCCGCTTTGATATCCTGGCCATAACGGGCAAGCCGCCCAACCTTGAGTTTCACTGGGTAAAAGCTGCCTTTGATGCCTTTTGACTGCTTTTTTAAGCTGTTTTTATAAACTGGCTTTAAAAACGGTCTTTAAAAAAACACTCTTTATCACTATTCAACCAGGAAGCCCTGATGGACTTTCAATCTCGGATACTCGGCCACTTCAACGCTAGCATCGATACCAAGACGTACGCCAGCGAAGTACTTCCGCCGTTCATTGAAGTGGCTAGCCAAATGATGGTGCAGTGCCTTGTCAGCGAAGGAAAAATCCTCGCCTGCGGCAATGGCGGCAGCGCTGGCGACAGCCAACACTTCTCCTCTGAACTGCTCAACCGCTTTGAGCGAGAACGCCCTAGCCTCCCTGCCCTGGCACTCACTACTGATACATCCACACTCACTTCAATCGCAAACGACTATAGCTACAATGAGGTGTTTTCAAAGCAGATTCGCGCCCTCGGGCAGCCCGGCGATGTACTCTTAGCTATCTCCACCAGTGGCAATTCGGGCAATATTGTGCAGGCCATTCAAGCCGCCCATGATCGCGACATGACCGTGGTTGCCCTTACCGGCCGCGACGGTGGCGATATGGCATCACTGTTAGGCCAGGATGACTGCGAGATTCGCGTCCCGGCGACATCGACGGCGCGCATCCAGGAAGTTCACCTGCTGGTGATTCACTGTTTATGCGATCTTATCGATGAACAGCTGTTTGGCAGCGCTTAGTCGCCATTTATACTGTGTTAACAACCACGATGTCTTTAACTGCTAGCATCAAAGGAGTCATACGATGACCCAACGCCTCTCCCCCCGCGGCTTCATGGCCGTTGCGCTTTGCGCGACACTCTTCATTACCGGCTGTGCTAATAACTCAGCCTCCAATCAGTCCAACTATGCTCAGCGTAGCGACGATGTTGAAGCCATCGATACCACCATTGAGCGTGAAGTTGATGACGCGTTAAAGCGTGCCGACGCCCGGCTAGGCGATGCCCGCATTCGTGCCCACAGTTATAACGGCGTTGTGCTTCTGGTGGGCCAAGTCCCCAGTGAAGAGCTTCGCGATATGGCGGGTGAAGTTACCAGCAATCTACGCGGCGTTACTGACGTCCACAACGAACTCACCATCGCCGCTCGCCTACCGGCCAGCCAGCGCCTGACCGACACATGGCTCACCACGAATGTTGTCAGCCACCTGGCAACCAACGACCGCATCGACTCTTCAAAAATCAAAGTCACCACCGAAAATGCCAGCGTATATCTGATGGGCCGCGTGACCCGGGAAGAGGCTGACCGTATCGTCAATGCCGCTTCCTCGGTTGGTGGTGTACAACGAATCGTAAAAGTATTTGATTACCTAGACTAAGCCGCTATTTTCCCATTGCGTTTTAGCAGCCACAAAAAAGCCTCGCTTATTAAGCGAGGCTTTTTTGTGGACGGCACACCCCAGGATGTTATTTAACAACCCGCAGGGTTGGTTTTTTCTTCGCCTTACTCTTAGCTTGAGACTCTTTTTCAGACGTATCCGCTGACGCCGTTGAGTCACTGTCACTCTTTTCAGAAACGGGCTCTGTGATCGACAGCTCAGGCTTACTAGAGGGCTTCTCTTCGTCCTCACTAGGTCCAAAAGAGTCGGTTCCATCGCCTAGCTCAGGCTCATGACCAAAGACCATACCTGCACCGTTCTCACGGGCGTAAATAGCGATTAAGGCCGGAGTCGGGATCATTACCTGCATAGGCTGCCCGCCAAAGCGCGCATTAAAGCCTATCGCCTGATTCTCCATAAAAAGATCACGCACTGCAGTCGGCGCCACGTTCAAAACGATCTGACCGTTTTGAACAAACTGGCGGGGCACCTCAACGCCAGGCAAGGTAGCATCAACCACCAGGTAAGGCGTTAGCTCATTATCCAACAACCACTCATAGAGTGCTCGGGCGAGATAGGGGCGACTCGATTTCATCTAGACTCCCTCCTCCTTACAAGAAAGGCTCCCTGCCCTTATCAAGCACAAAGGAGCCAAATGAATTCAAGCGCGCATCTCTTTTTCACGCTCACTTAAAGATGCCTTAAACGCTTCACGCTCGAATACTCGCGACATGTAGGACAGCAGCGGCTTAACCTGCTTCTCGGGCAATTCGATATTGAGTTCCGGCAAACGCCACAATACAGGCGCTAAACAACAATCCACCAGCGTAAACTCTTCGCTCATGAAGTAAGGCATATCCTCGAAAATTGGCGATATGCCAATCAGGCTTTCACGCAACTCTTTACGCGCTTTATCTGCCTCTTTCTTTCCACCACTGCGAATCAGGTCGACCATTGGGCACCACTCGCGCTCAATGCGGTGCATCCATAGGCGGCTTTGCGCACGCGCTACTGGATAAACAGGCAATAGCGGAGGATGCGGGAAACGCTCATCCAGGTACTCCATCATGACTTTGGACTCATACAGCACCAAGTCACGATCTAACAGCGTCGGTACGCTGTTGTACGGATTGAGGTCTGCCAGCTCTTCCGGTGGTTTTTCGTCGAGCACATCGACGATATCGACGGCAACCCCCTTCTCGGCCAGCACAATGCGCACACGATGACTGAAATGATCATCACTGCCTGAGTAAAAGATCATCGACGACCGCTTGGCCACAACACCCATGAAAGCATCCTCACATCAAAACAATCTTGGATAATAACACGCCAGCGCTACCTTAGGGGAAGCCAGCTTGCTTTGCTTTACTGCCATGCTGACAAGCAAAAGGCGCACGACTTACGCCGTGCGCCCCACTGACCATCAGCTACTGCTAATTAGTGGATATCTCGCCAGTACTCGCGCTTGAGCAGGTAAGCAATCACACCAAAAATAAAAATAAAGATCAGTACTTTGGGCCCCAGCGCCTGTGCTTGAAGCTTGGAGGGCTCACCTACATAAGCCAGGAAGTTAGTAAGATCATACATCGCCTCCTCAAATTCCGCAGGCTCGAGCTCCCCCGGCTCAGTCACTTGCAGCACGTCACAAGACTGATACTTGCCCGATAACGCATCCGGTTCCTGCCCTTCTACCGGGTGATCAGTTTCAGCACATACCAGCTCTTGCACGCCCTGCAGAGGCTCTAACACGTTCGGCATTGCCACTAGGTCAAACACCGTATTGTTAACGCCCGTGGGACGGCTAGGATCTTTGTAGAAACCGAGCAAATAAGAGTAAATCCAATCGGTTCCACGCACACGCGTCTTGAGCGACAGGTCGGGCGGCGGCGCACCAAACCAACCCTCCGCATCACCGCTGTTCATGGCGTTATGCATTTGATCGTTGTAAGCCAAATCTGACGAGAAAATCAGATTCTCTTCAACCAAATCCTGAGGCATCCCCAAGTCATCTGCCGCTCGCGAAAAGCGTTGATAGTTAAGCGAGTGACAGCCCATGCAGTAGTTAACATAGAGCTTCATGCCATTTTGCAATGAGGCCTGATCGTGCAGATCAGGATCCATCGAGTGAGGCACACTTGTACCCCCTGCAGCCATCGCGGTTACTGGCACTAAGGCGAAAAGGAGTCCAAATAGATACTTTTTCATTAGCCAGTCACCCTTTCCGGAACGGGTTTAGTCTTCTCCAGCTTGGTGTAGAACGGCATCAAGACAAAGAAGGCGAAATAGATCACGGTGCACGCCTGGGCTAGCAGCGTTCTGCCCTCTGTCGATGGCAACACACCTAAAACACCCAGGATGACAAAACTGATAGCAAACAGTGTCAGCATGACTTTCGACATCCAGCCTTTGTAACGCATAGAGCGCACGGGGCTACGATCCAGCCAGGGCAGAACAAATAGTATTGCAATCGCCGCGCCCATAAATATAACCCCTAGGAACTTGGCGTCTAAACCAAATACCGAGAAAGTTATGGCACGGAGAATGGCGTAGAACGGTGTCATATACCAAACGGGGGCAATGTGATCGGGTGTCTGCAGCGGGTTCGCCTGATCAAAGTTAGGCCGCTCAATGAAGTAGCCACCGCCTTCGGGGAAGTAGAACACCACTACGCAGAAAACGAACAGGAACACCGCCACACCGACAAGGTCTTTCACCGTGTAGTAGGGGTGGAACGGAATCCCATCCAGCGGCACACCGGCCTCATCCTTCTTCTGCTTGATGTCAATGCCGTCCGGGTTGTTCGAACCCACTTCATGCAAAGCAATGATGTGCAGCACAACCAGTGCCAGAATAACGATTGGCAGCGCAACCACATGCAGCGCAAAGAAGCGGTTTAGGGTAATGCCTGAAATCAGGAAGTCACCACGCACCCACTGTGCCAGGTCAGGGCCGATCGCCGGAATCGCTGAGAACAGCGAGATAATCACCTGCGCGCCCCAGTAGGACATTTGCCCCCACGGCAGCAGATACCCCATAAAGGCTTCCGCCATTAGCACCAGGTAAATAGTCATGCCGAAGACCCACACTAACTCGCGCGGGGCTTTATAGGAACCGTACAAAAGGCCACGGAACATATGCAGATAGACAACGAGGAAGAAGGCGGAGGCCCCAGTGGTGTGCATATAGCGAATCAACCACCCCCACTCCACATCACGCATGATGTATTCGACGGAATCGAAGGCACCTTCAGCTGAGGGATTAAAACTCATGGTCAACCAAACCCCGGTGAGGATTTGGTTGACCAGCGCCAGCAGCGCTAATGAGCCAAAGAAGTACCAGAAATTGAAGTTTTTCGGCGCGTAATATTTGGAGAGGTGCTCTTGCCACATCTGAGTAGCAGGGAAGCGATCATCCACCCAACGCATGAGGCCTTTTTCCGCCTTGGCTTTATTCGGATTACCCATTAGGCAGTCTCCTCATCTTCGCCGACGATGATGATATCGTCATTCTCAAAGCGGTAGGGTGGAACCTCAAGATTGGTCGGCGCGGGAACGTTGTTAAATACGCGACCTGCCAAATCAAAGCGAGAACCGTGGCATGGACAGAAGAAACCACCCGGCCAGTTATCAACGCCTACGCCCTCTGCGTCGGGTTCAGGCCGGAATAACGGCGAACAGCCTAGGTGAGTGCAAATACCGATCAGCACCCCAATCTCGGGCTTGATAGAGCGCAATCCACCCTCAATATAAGCGGGCTGCTGTGGCTCTTCCGAATCCGGATCGGCCAATTGCTCACCGCTCAGCGACTCAGTGCGCTCGATCATTTCCGGCGTGCGATTAATGATCCATATTGGCCGACCACGCCACTCAACGGTCATACGCTGCCCAGGCTCAAGCTTGGAAATATCTGCTTGAACGGGAGCACCCGCCGCTCTTGCTTTGGCACTAGGCTGCCAAGAAGCCACAAAGGGGACCGCTACCCCGACAGCACCTACCGCACCCACAACGGAGGTGGCGCCTACGAGGAAACGGCGTCGGCCTTTGTTTACGCCGTTATCTGCCATTTCAGGTTTCTCCCATCAGCTTACCCGTTCCGCCGCAAAGGCGTCTTGCGGCGACGAATATTAATTACGCTCTATGGTAAAAAAACAAAGCGCTGTGCACAAGAACAACCGCTCGTGACCATAGTGGTACGAGCAATATAATTTTTTGATATTCCAATAAAAAACGCCCAGGTCGATGACCTGGGCGTTTTGCCGCATAGCGTAAAAATTAACGCTTCGAGAACTGCGGACGACGACGTGCTTTGCGCAGACCGACTTTCTTACGTTCAACTTGACGCGCATCACGCGTTACGTAGCCAGCGGCACGTAGCGAAGGACGCAGGTCTTCATTGTAGTTCATCAGGGCACGTGTAATGCCGTGACGGATTGCGCCAGCTTGAGAAGAACCACCACCACCAGCGACAGTCACGAAGATGTCAAACTGGTTCAGGGTTTCAGTCAATTCAAGCGGCTGGCGAACAACCATGCGACCGGTAACACGACCAAAATAGAGGTCAAGGTCTTGGTTATTGACAGTAATTTTGCCAGAGCCCGGCTTCATAAACACGCGAGCGGTGGAAGTCTTGCGGCGCCCGGTACCGTAATACTGCTGTGTCATGGCGAAGATTTCCTCAGAGGTTCAGTTCAAGCGGCTGTTGGGCAGCATGCGGATGCTCGTCGCCAGCGTACACTTTCAACTTAGTGTACATGGCACGGCCCAAGGGACCTTTCGGCAACATACCTTTAACGGCAGACTCAATAATACGCTCGGGCGCATGATCAAGCATTTTGTCGAATGTCATAGAGCGCAGACCGCCCGGGTAACCAGTGTGGCGGTAATAGGTTTTAGCCTTCGCCTTATTACCAGTTACGTGGACTTTCTCTGCGTTGATCACGACGATGTAGTCGCCAGTATCAACGTGAGGGGTAAATTCGGGCTTATGCTTGCCACGTAGGCGGCGAGCAATCTCGGTTGCCAGACGACCGAGCGTTTTGTCCGTAGCGTCGACTACATACCAGTCGCGCTGGACGGACTGCGGCTTAGCACTGAACGTCTTCATGGATGAAATCACCAGATTAAATGTATTGGGTGACTTACACCGTTGTACGGCGAAGCACCATCCCTATTCTTTTTGGTTGCTGGTTTAACCCAGCAACATGCAGCGAGGCGGCATTCTACAGTAAGGCCACTGACAAGTTAAGCCGTATCGTGACTTTTTTACTAAGCCGACACCCCGTCAGGCTTTAAGGCTTATGTGCCAGCGCCAAGTACTCTTTGGACTGCATCTCCTGCAGACGCGACAAAGTCCGCTGGAACTCGAACGTCAGCTTGCCATCGCTATACAGCTCTTCAATCGGCGCTTCCGCGGACATCAGTAGTTTGACGCCACGATCATAAAACTCATCGACCATATTGATGAAGCGGCGCGCCTGATCATCCTGCTTGGCATTCATACGCCTCACATTGGAAACCAGCACCGTATGAAACTCCCTGGCCAGTTCAATATAGTCATTTTGACTGCGCGGCCCGTCACACAGCTCAAGAAACTCAAACCAAGCGACATCATCATGCAGCCGACGTGTTTTCAACACGCGGTGATTTACCTCTAGCGACGCCTGTGACTCGCCTTCGTGCCCGGCTATTTCCCTAAAGCTGCGCGATAGCTCGCGCTCAGCGGCTTCATCCAGCGGCGAGTAGAAGATGGCCGCACGCTCTAATGCGCGCAGTCGATAATCCACCCCAGAATCGACATTAACCACCTCACAATGACGATTCACAAGCTCAATGGCCGGCAAAAAGCGCGCCCGCTGCAGGCCATCTTTATATAAATCATCAGGTACGATATTAGAGGTCGCCACCAATACTACTCCGCGCTCAAACAACGCCTCTAGCAAGTTGGCAAGAATCATCGCATCGGTAATATCTTTGACGAAAAACTCATCAAAGCAAATAACCCTCGCCTCAGTGGCAAACTTACCCGCGATTAGGGTCAGTGGATTCTTTTCGCCTTTGTAGTGGGTCAGCTCGTTATGGACGCGCTGCATAAAGCGGTGAAAATGGGTACGCATTTTGTCGGGAAAGGGCAAGGCTTCATAAAAGGTATCGACCAAGTAGGTTTTGCCCCGCCCTACCCCACCCCAAAAATAGAGCCCTTGGATATTGGGCAAGACAGGCTTGTCAGCCGATGAGGATTTCTTGCCCATCAAACCCGCCATCTTGGCTTTTAACCCTTTATGGAGCCCTTTATTCGCAACCAGAGCTTTGGGAACGGTTGTTGGTGCAGCGATAAGCTCATCATAGAGCCGCTGTAAATGTTTTACTGCCAACTCCTGCGCTGCATCATATTGAAAATCATCACGCTCTAAGTCCGCCCGATAGCGCTCTATAGGCGATGCAGGGCGCGTTTTTGACGATGCCCTACTCGCAGTTGTTGATGACATGCACTCGCCTCCCACAGCATGTAAGGCAGCCGCCAGTACATTACTGGCAACCTTGAGAAGGCTGTGATTATACCCGTAGAGACATCTAAGCGCATGAGCGGATTGACCCAACCGGCTGAGTGACGCCTATAATGGCAGCCTGTTTGATTCTTAAGCTGCTGGCTTATGCAGCCTCTAAATCATTATATTCAAGGCGCCAGGGAGAACACTGTGGACGCGAGCTCACCATTAACGTTTGCCATAATCGGTTTTATCGTCGGCCTGATCATTGGAGCGGTTGCTTATCGCCTCTTCAGCAAAAGCCAACGTGAAGCGGCTTCCATGCGCCAAAAGCTCCTCGAACGCGAGCACCAGATTGCCGAGATGAAGAGCAGCGTGGGCAGCCATTTAACGGGCATTTATCAACGCCTAAGCAATATCCGCGATGAAGCCAACCAGCTTGAACTTCAACTGAAAGAGGACGCCGCGGAGTGGGATATTCGCGACGCTGCAATTCAGCCTAGCCTTGATCTATCGGGTATTGATCCAGCGCGCGAGCAGCAGACAAGGGCAGACGCCAGCACCCCTTCGACGCCACGTGACTACGCGGATGGTAAAGGCGGCACGCTGTCAGAAGACTTTGGCTTGAAGGGCAACGAGGCGGCGACACCCCAGCCGCCGCGCTACTAGGATTTGCCTGAAAACTGGCTGCNGCGCTACTAGGATTTGCCTGAAAACTGGCTGCCGCTCGACCATACGGCGTTAAAAATCGGCTCGTGCGCGAGTCCGATCCGTCTTTTCGCCGATTTTTTTGCCTTGTCTGGCCTTCGCTCGCCGACTTTTCAGACAAAGCCTAATAATGATTGATCAGCCCCGGCTTCCATTATCGGCAATCCGGGGCGTTTAATGTGTTAAGCAGGATTATCAATATCCACAAAGCGGTGCTCAACGTCATACTCATCGCTTAACCATTCACCAAGTGCCTGAACACCATAGCGCTCAGTGGCATGATGCCCGGCGGCGATATAATGGATACCCATTTCCCTTGCCAGGTGAGTGGTTCGCTCGGATATCTCACCCGATACAAATGCCTGCGCGCCCGCCTCATAGGCGTCGGTGATCATATCCTGCGCACCACCGGTACACCAAGCGATGCGCTCAATATCACCCACCTGCGGGGCCTCTATGACCAACGGTTCGCGCTGTAAGGTTTGCGCTATCTGCGCGGCCAAGGCGCTAACCGAATGCGGCTGAGGTAAACGGCCTGACCACAAAAGCCCCTGCCCCAGCGCACCATCAATGCACCCCTCTACTTTCCACCCCAAGTGACGGGCTAACTCCGCGTTATTGCCCATCTCGGCATGCGCATCCAGAGGCAGATGATACGCTAACAGACTAATGTCATGATCAAGCAGGGTTTTAATCCGTCTCTGCTTCATACCGGTAATCGCCACGGGCTCGTTTTTCCAAAAGTAGCCGTGATGCACCAATACCATATCTGCCTGCCAAGCAACGGCTTCGTCCAGCAGCGCTTGGCAGGCAGTAACCCCCGTCATAATGCGCTTGACTTGCTCGCCGCCCGCCACCTGCAAGCCATTAATGGTAAAATCCTTAAATTCAGATGCACGTAACTGATGGTCACAGGCCGCGACTAGTTGATCACGATGAATCATATTGAGTCCTTTATTGATTTAACTGCACCCGTGAGGTACTTGCTTAGAAAGTGTTACCATAAAACCATTGTAAAACTCGCTGCTTTTTATCGCGAACAGCGAGACCGACCCGTTAAGGAATTGATTGCATGCGACGCTACGTGCTGCCTTACCTCTGGCCTGTTATCACTGGCGTACTGCTCGCTGTGGTTATTCTCTTTGCACTCCCCGAGCAGTTGCCCAACCCGTTTCGTGACTCCTCGCCTCAAGTCCCTCAAATCTCTGCGCCGGTTATCTCGACGACGCCAACAGTCGTAGAGCCCAACCCTAGCCGCCCTGCTCCTGAAATTCATCAGGCAGCCCCCTTGTCTCGTAACGAAGGGCCCGTCAGCTATGCTCAGGCAGTGGAGCAAGCCGCACCTGCGGTGGTTAATATTTACTCTTCACGCATCGTTGAACGCGACCAACACCCGCTGATGTCAGACCCTTTTTTCCAGCAATTTTTTGACAGCCAGGGCGATGACGCGACGACCCATCAACGCATGCTCTCAAGTTTGGGCTCTGGCGTTATTGTCAGCGAGGACGGTTACGTACTGACCAATCATCACGTCATCAACGGCGCCGATGAAATCCAGGTCGCTCTGCGTGACGGACGCGAAACCCTGGCGGAGGTGATCGGCACAGATCCTGAAAGTGATTTAGCCGTGCTAAGAATTAACCTGGACGATTTGCCAGTTATTGAACTCACAGACTCCGCCGACGTAGCGGTAGGCGACGTAGCGCTCGCTATTGGCAACCCTTTTGGTGTCGGTCAGACGGTCACCATGGGCATTATTAGTGCCACGGGGCGCAATCATTTAGGGCTAAACGCCTATGAAGACTTTATTCAAACAGATGCGGCTATCAATCCGGGCAACTCAGGTGGCGCGCTGGTCAATCCTGAGGGCGCCATGGTCGGCATTAATACGGCTATTTTCTCGCGCTCAGGTGGCTCCCAAGGCATTGGTTTTGCCATTCCCGCCAACCTTGCCCACAGCATTCTGGATGAACTGGTCACTCAAGGACGGGTCATTCGTGGCTGGTTAGGCATTGAAGCGCAGGCGCTATCACGGGAACTGGCAGCCTCTTTTGGACTGCAAACACCTCAAGGGGTGATCGTCGCGGGGGTTGTCAGCGGAGGGCCCGCAGCGGACGCGGGGCTAGAGCCAGGCGATGTACTTCTCTCTGTCAATGGCCAGCCTATTCTGGATGCCCGCACCACGATGAGTGAAATCGCCTCTATCGAACCCGGCACCTCGCTACCGCTCACCATCGTCCGTAGCGGCGAACGCATGGAGATGACCCTCGAAGTGGGCGAACGCCCACTCCCTACCATCCCAATTAATGAGGAGACTCCTGGCCCACGCGACTCGTAGCCTGTTTACAAAACGCGCTGGCGTAGCGCAAAGCGTATTGGCAGTATCAATCGCGAATCCGGTACTCCGCAGAGCGGGCATGGGCGGTGAGTGATTCACCCCGCGCTAATACCGAGGCGATTTTGCCCAGCTCAGAAGCACCGTCTGCGGAGCAGTGAATAATCGAAGAGCGTTTTTGGAAATCGTAAACCCCCAACGGTGAAGAGAAGCGCGCCGTGCCAGAGGTAGGCAGCACATGATTTGGCCCAGCACAGTAATCACCCAGCGCCTCGGCGGTGTAACGCCCCATAAAGATTGCACCGGCATGACGAATATCGTCTAACCATGTCTCGGGGGCAGCCACCGAAAGTTCCAGGTGCTCAGGAGCAATCCGATTAATCAACGCAATCGCTTCTTGGGCGCCCTGGCAGAGCACTAACGCTCCTCGCTTACGCAGCGACTCACGCACGATCTGTTCGCGCTCCAAGGTCGGCAGCAGCCGCTCAATTGACGACTCCACAGCATCTAAGTGCCCGGCATCCCAGCTCACCAAGATCGCCTGGGCATCTTCGTCGTGCTCGGCTTGAGAAAATAGATCCATTGCCAGCCAATCGGGATCAGTCTGACCATCGGAAACCACCATAATCTCCGAGGGCCCGGCAATCATATCAATTCCCACTTGACCAAATACTGCACGCTTCGCCGTGGCCACATAAATATTGCCCGGCCCAACTATTTTATCGACTCGAGGAACACTTTCAGTGCCGTAAGCAAGTGCTGCTACGGCCTGAGCGCCACCAATGGTAAACACATAGTCGACTCCCGCAAGGTGGGCCGCTGCCAACACCAACTCATTGAGCACGCCATCCGGCGTAGGCACGACCATAACGATTTCGCGCACGCCGGCCACATGGGCAGGAATCGCATTCATCAGCACCGACGAGGGATAGGCAGCTTTGCCGCCAGGGACATAAATACCGGCGCGCTCCAGCGGGGTAACTTTCTGACCCAGCACGGTGCCGTCTGCTTCTTCGTATTGCCAGGAGCTGGGCTTCTGACGCTCGTGGTAGTGCTTAATCCGCTCGGCGGCGCTGGAAAGCGCCTCGCGCTGCTCAGCAGGCAAGTTATCAAACGCTCTTTTCAACTGCTCGGGCGTTAGCTGCAATTCGTCCATTGAGGTAGCCGAAAGCCGGTCAAAGCGATTCGTAGCTTCCACTACCGCCACATCGCCGCGCTGCTTTACACTGGCAAGAATTTCTTCGACCCGCGCCTGCACCGCTTTATCAGACACCCCTTCCCAATCTAACAGCGCATCAAGTCGATGGTTAAAGGCATCATCGCTTGTTGATAGGCGTGAAATCGTCGCAGTCGTCTGTTTGCTCATGGGTTCACTCATGGGTCACCTCACATCATTCGGCAAGCTGGGTCTGACGCTTTTTGACCGCACTGTTCAAGCGCTCTAGTAACGGCTTAATACGCTCATGCTTCATGGTCATGGCGGCCTTATTCACCACCAGCCGGGTGCTGATATGGGCAATAAGCTCACGCGGCTCCATACCATTCGCCCGCAGGGTATTGCCAGTATCGACGATATCGACAATTTCATCGGCGAGGTTCATTAACGGCGCCAGTTCCATAGCGCCATAAAGTTTGATCACCTCGGCCTGAATTCCCTGCTCGGCGTAGTAGCGTCGCGCCACGTTAACAAATTTCGTTGCCACCCGACGCCGGGCACGGGCTGGCAACTGGCCGGTCACACCCGCGGTCATCAACTTACAGCGGGCAATTTCCAAATCCAGCGGCTCATAAAGCCCTTCGGCACCGTGCTCAAGCAGCACATCTTTACCTGCGATACCGACATCGGCCGCCCCCAGCTGGACGTAGGTGGGCACGTCGGTGGCACGGATAATGACCAGTTTTACGTCGGGCAAGTTGGTATCAAATAGCAGCTTACGACTTTTGCTTAAATCTTCTACGGGCGTGATACCCGCATCGGCCAGCAGTGGCAGCGTCTCTTCCAGAATACGGCCCTTCGAGAGGGCTAAAATCAGTTGCTTACTCATCGTGTTGCCCAGTAGTTATTAGCGTGCAGGGGCTCAGTAGAAATGGTCTAGCCAGGAATACGGCGAATGCGCGCACCCAGCAGCTGCAATTTCTCTTCGATACACTCGTAGCCGCGGTCGATGTGATAGATGCGGTCTACTAGGGTTTCTCCCTCAGCCATCATGGCCGCAATCACCAGCGAAGCCGACGCGCGCAGATCGGTTGCCATTACTGGCGCACCGGAAAGCTTCTCGACCCCCTCAATCAAGGCGGTGTTGCCTTCCAGCACGATATTGGCGCCCATGCGGTTAAGCTCTTGAACATGCATAAAGCGGTTTTCGAAGATCGTCTCGACCACCCGAGAGTGCCCCACGGCCACAGCGTTCATGGCCACGAACTGCGCCTGCATATCGGTAGGGAACGCTGGATAAGGCGCAGTACGAATATTCACCGCCTTAGGACGCTTGCCGTGCATATCCAGAGCGATCCAGTCGTCACCACTGGTAACTTCCGCACCCGCCTCTTCCAGCTTGGCAATGACCGCGTCCAGGATATCGGCCCGGGTGCGCTTAACCTTCACCCGTCCGCCAGTCATGGCGGCGGCAACCAGAAAGGTGCCTGTCTCGATACGGTCGGGCATGACATCATGTTCGCAACCGTGCAGCTTTTCGACGCCTTCGATAGTAATGGTGTCAGTGCCTTGGCCGCTGATTTTAGCGCCCATTTTGATCAAGCACTCAGCCAAGTCGACAATTTCAGGCTCGCGGGCAGCGTTTTCCAGAACGGTTTTGCCATCGGCTAGGGTCGCCGCCATCAGCAGGTTTTCGGTACCGGTCACTGTCACGGTATCAAAGTAGATAGTTGCCCCTTTTAGACGACCGTCCACCCGCGCGCGGATATAGCCAGCCTCAACGCGAATTTCCGCCCCCATGGCTTCTAAACCGCGAATATGCAAATCCACTGGGCGCGAGCCAATGGCACAACCACCGGGTAGCGATACATCGGCTTTACCGAAGTGGGCAAGCAGAGGACCCAACACCAGGATCGAGGCACGCATTTTCTTAACCAGCTCATACGGTGCGTGACACTGAGTGACTTGGGAGCCATCCAACTGAATACTCAGCTTTTCGCCCATCACCGGCTCAACGCCCATGCGACCGAGCAGTTCTAAGGTGGTGGTAATATCCTGCAAGTGCGGCAAGTTACCAATCACCACGGGGCCATCGGCCAACAGGCTGGCACACAGAATAGGCAATGCCGCATTTTTAGCGCCACTCACCCACACTTCACCGTCTACCGATCCATTGCCGGTAATGATTAATTTATCCATGGGGCGACCGTTATTGAACGTTTTCCGGTGCAGTTTGCCACTGCGCCGGAGTAAACGTTTTGATGCTAATAGCGTGGAGCGCACCCGAGGCGATCTCATCACTCAGCGCAGCGTAGACAAGCTGCTGACGTTTGACCGGAGAGAGACCTTCAAAGGCATCGCCAACCGCAATCACCTGAAAGTTACAGCCTTCACCCTGGATATGGAACTGGCATCCGTCGATACGGGATTCAAGCAGTGCTTTTACCTCATTGGGTTGCATGGCGCAGAAAACTCCTTTGGGGTCATCGTTATTAATGAACAATTGGGTCGACATAATAAAGAAAAGCAGTGCGCTTGGCGATGCCGGGGCGTTAAACGGCCAAAGTAGCCGCAGGCTGATCGATCAAAGCATCCAATTCAGCCAAGGAGGCAAGTCGACGTAGCGGCGCTGAAAAAAGAATGGCTTGGATATGGATACCGCGTTGCCGACAAATTCGTAGCCATTCAAACAGCACGCTAATGGCAGCACTGCTGGCTTTTTCAACGCGACTAAAGTCTAAGCCGAGCGAAGTTAGCTCAGTGTGTTTGAGCCATTTAACACCACTGGCTGCCAAATCGGCCGCCAATGATACCTCCACATCACCTTCCACCAGCAAGGTAGTGTTTTCTACACTAACCGTTACACCGGGGCGTGAAAACAGCACTGTCACGCATCTCCTCCCTGCTCAAGCTCTTCAACGCCCACTTCAGGCGACCACCCGTCAATAACCGCGTCATAATCACGGTTGTTATCGCGCATGGCTTGGTCAAACTGATTACGGAACGTCAAACCCAGGTTAATACCGTTAACGATCACGTTAACCACCCGCCATTCGCCATCGGAGAGTCTCAAGCTATAGCTTACGGGGTACACCTCACCGTTATTGGCCACTACTTCCATGGCAACGCTGGCCTGGTCGTCATAGCGCTGAGCCTGCTGGGCATCCAACACCCGTAGCTCATCATAATCAAACGTCACCAGCCCACGGGTATAGGTATCGATCAACGTTTGACGAAATACATCAACAAAACGGCTACGTTGTTCCGGCGAAGCGTTGCGAAAATAGCTGCCCATCACGCTAGCACCGATGTAGCGGAAGTCAGCCACTTGATCGAGATTACTATCCACCAGCTCTTCGAGTTCGCCAAGGTTGTTGGCGTAATAATCTTTACGGCCTTCAAGATCTCTCATTAACGATTCAACGTTATCGCGAATCATCGCTTCAGGTGTCTGAGACTGCGCCTGTGACTGCAGTGGCACCATTAACGCTGCCAGCATCATTACCACCAATAACCAACGACCCATCATCAAGTTCACTCCATTCATAACCATCATCTCCCCACCCGGTATTGCACTGGGCCCGTTATTACACTGGATTAGTGTCTGCCGTTTGAAACACTAGTTAGTTGCCATATTGGACACAAACTGCTGGATAAGTTCTTCCAGCACCAGTGCCGACTGGGTGTCGCGAATCGTATCGCCATCCTCCAGCATTTCAGGATCGCCGCCCACGCTAAGGCCAATGTACTGCTCACCTAATAAGCCTGCGGTCAGGATCGAGGCAATCGAGTCTTTGGAGAGTTGCCCTTCAAGCTCGCTATCCAGACTAAGAACGACCCGCGCATCGAACCACTGCGTATCCAGTTCAATGGCTTCGACCCGCCCCACCGTCACACCTGCCATGGTGACCCGGGCACGGGGTTTTAAACTGCCAATATTGGCGAAGTTGGCCTCTAGCTGAAACGACTGCGTGGGCGCTGAGAGCGTCAGTCCACTCACACGTAGGCCGAGGAACACCAGTCCCAGAATGCCCGCCACCATAAACAGACCCACACCGAACTCCATGGTTTTACTGCGTTTCATGAAACTGCTCCAGCCATTAAAGGCCGCCAAACATAATGGCGGTCAACACAAAATCAAGCCCCAATACTGCAAGCGACGAATACACCACCGTGCGCGTAGTAGCGCGGGAAATGCCTTCAGAAGTGGGCACCAAATCATAACCTTGAAATACCGCGATCCAGGTCACCACCAAAGCAAATACGGCACTTTTGATCATGCCGTTACCGATATCACTGATAAAGGCCACATTGGCCTGCATGTTGCTCCAGTAAGAGCCCTCAAAGACGCCTAGCCACTCCACGCCCACCAAGTAGCCACCCCAGATGCCCACTACACTAAACCCAACCGTTAAAATAGGCAGTGACACAAAGCCCGCCCATAGTCGTGGCGCCACCACGCGGCGCAGTGGGTCAACGCCGATCATCTCCATGCTGGTGAGCTGCTCTGTCGCTTTCATTAAACCGATCTCAGCAGTAAGCGCAGATCCCGCCCGGCCAGCGAATAGTAGTGCAGCCACCACTGGGGCTAACTCCCGCAATAGCGACAGTGCCACCATTTGTCCCAGCGCCTGCTCAGCCCCGAAATCGACCAAAATGGTATAGCCCTGCAGTGCCAGCACCATGCCAATAAACAGCCCCGACACCAAGACAATGGCTAACGAAAGCACGCCAACAAAGTGCATTTGGTGCAACCATAATCGCCAGCCTTCCCGGGAAGGCACGCCAACCACCGACTGGAATAGAAACACACCAGCTCGACCCAATGCTTCCATTAAGTCGCACCCTCGGCGCCCCAGCCGTGTAACACGTGCGGCGCTGTTAGAGAACTTTGACTGCATTAACTCTGCCCTTTATTTACCCTGCATTGGTGCATTTAAGCGCATTGTGCCACCCACCCTAGCGGTTCTATTTAACCGGAGCCTCACCCAGAATATCGCGATAAAACGCCTCAGCGGGGTAGTGAAATGGCACCGGACCATCGGGTTCGCCATGAATAAACTGGCTAACTCGGGGGTCTTGATTTGTGTCCAAGGTTTGCGGCGTGCCATGAGCCACCACCTGGCCATCGGCGATCAGGTAGAGATAGTCCGCAATACTCAAGGTCTCCTTGATATCATGGGAAACCACTACCGAGGTTAGCTGCAGCGCTTGGTTAAGGCGCTTGATTAGCTGTACCAACACGCCCATAGAGATGGGATCCTGACCAACAAACGGCTCGTCATACAGAATCAGCTCTGGATCCAGCGCCACCGCACGAGCCAACGCGACCCGGCGCGCCATCCCTCCGGACAGCTCCGCAGGTGTTAAGTGTCGCGCTCCGC
Source organism: Vreelandella sedimenti (assembly GCF_013416325.1). Taxonomy (GTDB): domain Bacteria; phylum Pseudomonadota; class Gammaproteobacteria; order Pseudomonadales; family Halomonadaceae; genus Vreelandella; species Vreelandella sedimenti. Next base: position 210,765 of record NZ_JACCGK010000003.1, on the reverse strand, counting down.
GCAGGCCGACCGCCTGTAGCTTGAGCAACACCAGGTCACGCACCATGGTATCGGGCAAGTTCGTATGCACCCGCAGCGGAAAGGCAACGTTTTCAAACACATCTAAATCAGAAAACAGCGCACCGCTCTGAAACAGCATTCCCATCCGCTTGCGTAGCGTGAATAGCGCCTTGCGGGACAGTTGATGAACATCCTGTCCATCAATGAGTATTCGACCACTTTCCGGGGTTAGCTGGCCGCCGATCAGCTTCAGTAGCGTGGTCTTACCAGTACCGCTTGGCCCCATGATCGCGGTTACTTTACCCCGCGGTATGGTCATATTCACGCCACGGAAAATTTCGTGATCACCACGCGAAAAGTAAAGCTCTTCAATTTCTATAAAGGGTGCATCTGTCATGGATCAGTTGACTCTTAACGAGGCGCGACTAAAGCTGCATAGCATACCCTACTTGCGGCTATCGCAGTTAGAAAACAGCGTTTCTAAAACATTATCGAACATTGTACTATAACGCTACAAGCCATTACTGCACGAATGGGCTTTGCTATTGTTTAGGGTTATCAAAGTTACAAAGGCTTGCTTATCCTCGCCTAAACCTGCTCTTCGGCACTGGTGATGCGGGTATAGCCCTGGGTAGTCACCTCAATTACTGCCTATTAGAGGTGTCGAGATGTTATTCTTACCGGTTACTACTTTTATATTTTCATTTGTTAAGAGAAAACGCTATGCGCCAGCCTATCGCCCCCTCCAGCCTGCTACGTGAAAGCGCACTGCGTACGCTACAAATCGAGCAGGCAGCGATTGGAGGCCTTCAGGCTAAGCTAGACGAAAGCTTTGATCGCGCCTGTGAGCTAATTCTCGCCTGCCAAGGTCGTGTAGTGGTGACCGGTATGGGCAAGTCGGGACATATTGCTGGAAAGCTAGCGGCGACACTTGCCAGTACCGGCACGCCGGCTTTTTTCGTTCACCCCGGCGAAGCCAGCCATGGCGATCTAGGCATGATTACCCGCGCAGATGTAGTGCTGGCGCTGTCTAACTCGGGCGAAACTGCCGAAGTCACTGCTCTGCTACCACTACTTAAACGCCTGGGTACACCGCTGGTCAGCATGACGGGGCGACCCCACTCCACGCTTGCCAAGCACGCTGATGCGCACCTAAACAGTGGCGTTGAGCGTGAGGCTTGCCCGCTAGATCTCGCCCCTACCAGTTCCACCACCGCTGCCCTCGCCCTGGGTGATGCACTGGCGGTTGCGTTACTGGAAGCACGCGGCTTTACCGCTGAAGATTTTGCCCTCTCCCACCCTGGTGGCAGTTTGGGCAAGCGCTTACTGCTACGCGTTAGAGACCTAATGCACGACGGCGCACGCCTGCCCCAAGTCGCATTGGGCAGCCCGCTGCGCGACGCATTACTCGAAATTACCCGGCAAGGGCTTGGCTTTACCTGCGTAGTGGATAGTGAGGGACGATTAGCGGGGGTCTACACCGATGGCGACCTACGCCGCACGCTGGATCAATTCCATAATCTGCGCGACGTGTGCGTTGATGATGTCATGACCCGGCCGGGCAAACGCATAGGCCCCGACATCCTGGCGGCCGAAGCGGTACGCATCATGGAAGAAAGCCGTATTACCGCGCTAGCGGTGGTTGATGAACAACAGCGCCCTATTGGGGCTCTACATATGCACGACCTGCTCGCCAGCGGCGTTATTTAACCCAGCGGCGCCAACACGACCTGCTTTACGAACTGATTGATATGGAGGTTCTATGACCCTACCTGCCTCGCTACTCGACCGACTCCGCCGTGTACGCCTGCTAGCACTGGATGTTGACGGTGTCCTCACCGATGGACGCCTCTACTTTCAGGCCGATGGTATCGAAATCAAAGCATTCCACACCCAGGATGGCCACGGGCTAAAGCTTCTCAAACGCGTGGGCGTACATGTAGCGTTGATTACCGGGCGCGACTCTCCCATGGTTAGCCAACGCGCGGCAGCACTCGGCATTGACCATGTTCACCAAGGCTGTGAAGACAAGCTGGTCACACTGCGCGGGCTCTGCCAGCGCCTCGATATTGAACTAGACCAAGTGGCTTATTGTGGCGACGACCTACCCGACCTAGCGGCGATCAAACGATGCGGCGTCGGCATTACCGTACCTAACGCACCGGATTATATGCACACCCACGCCGACTGGACTACCGAACGCCTGGGTGGCCATGGTGCCGTGCGTGAGATCTGCGATACGCTGCTTGAATCTCAAGGACACTGGGGCGCGGTGCTCGACACCTATTTGCACGGCCGCACGTAAATGTTTAAACGCTTTAAAGTACGCCTTTGGTTAGCCGGGCTAGTCATCGCGCTAGGGATTCTGCTGGTATGGCTTGACCCCCGCGGGCCTCAAGACACCAGCATCGATCCCGACGCACAGGCTCAGGAACCTGGCCACGTGCTGGAAAATGCTGAGATTACCCTATTCGGTGATAACGGCAGTGTCATGCAGTCGCTAAAAACACCGCGTCTTATACATACCCCGCAGCGAAGCGAAACCTGGACAGAAGAGCCCGAGGCAGTACTGTATGACAGCGAAAACCGTCAGTGGCTGGCCAGCGCCGATGTAGGCACGCTCAATACCGCTACCCAAGCCCTGCTGCTGTCAGGTTCGGCTCGGCTATTTGCACCAGATGAAGGCTGGCAGCTAGATACCGAGCTACTGCACTACGATGGCCTTGAGCAGCATGCCTGGAGTGACACACCGGTATTGATGCAGCAACCACCACAGCAAATGAGCGCTTCACGTATGGACGTTTGGCTTAACACCAGCCAGGTTCGCTTAACGGATAATGTGCGCGGCACGCACCCCCCGGCCACACAACGCTAATAGGAAACGCCATGAAAGCCATGATTTCCCCAGCCCTGCTCTACACTGCACTGTTCGGTTTAGCGATACCTTTATCAGTGTTAGCCCAAACCAACTCATCTTCCCAACAAGCCCCAGTGGAAGTGGAAGCCGACCGTTTAGATCTTGATCAGCGGGCAGGCACAGCTGTTTACACTGGGGATGTAGACATTCGCCAAGGCGAAATGCAATTACGCGGCGAGCGGGTAGAGATCGAACGTAACGACGCGGGCGAGCTCTCGACAGCCACCGCCACCGGTGAGCGCGCCTACTTGCGCCATCAAGGCGAAGATCAAGAAGGGCCCACGGAAGGCTGGGCGCGGCGGATTATTTATCACGTCGCCGAGCGTCGCGTAGAGCTGATCGACCAAGCCGAACTGACCCAGCAAGAGGACACCTTTAGCGGCGGTCGTCTTGAGTATTTTATTGACCGAGAAGTGATTCAAGCGCGCTCTGACGTTGACGGCAGCGAGCCCCAGCGCATACGCATGACCCTTCAGCCTGAACAATAGGGAGCCTAGCTGTGGTAACTGCTGACACTGCGCCGATCAAAACCCTTTATGCTCACCACCTGGCTAAAAGCTACAAACGCCGCCGAGTGGTCAAAGACATCAATTTGGAAATATCCCAAGGCAGTGTCGTTGGCCTTTTGGGCCCCAACGGCGCGGGCAAAACCACCTCATTTTATATGATTGTTGGGCTGGTCAAATCCGACGCTGGCAAGGTGGGTATCGACGATGTGGATTTAACGCGTGCCCCCATGCACGAGCGTGCAGCCGCGGGGATTGGCTATCTACCTCAAGAGGCGTCTATTTTCCGCAAACTCTCGGTTGCCGAGAATATTATGGCGATACTCGAGACCCGCAAAGAGCTTAACCGCAGCGACCGCGAACAGCGTTTGGAAGCGCTACTCGAAGACTTCCATATCACCCATATTCGCGACAACCTGGGCATGAGCCTTTCGGGCGGCGAGCGCAGGCGGGTAGAAATAGCCCGCTCGCTAGCCACAGAACCCGCTTTTATTCTACTCGACGAGCCTTTTGCGGGTGTTGACCCCATCTCGGTAGGTGAGATTAAAACCATCATTCGTGCACTGAAACAGCGCCATATCGGCGTGCTGATCACCGATCACAACGTGCGTGAAACACTAGACATTTGCGACATCGCCTATATCGTCGGCGATGGGCAAATCATCGCCAGTGGCTCACCCACCTCGATTCTCACCAACCAAAAAGTAAGGGATGTTTATTTGGGCGCCGATTTTCGCCTGTAATGTTTTTGCCTTAATAGCCCCTAAATAGCGCTTTAAAACAACTTTACTACCAATGGCATGCTTATTGCACTTGCGCCAAGCACTCACTCGCACTAGGGTGGAGCATTCTGATTAACGAGTGGTTCTCAGATGGTCATGAAAGCTTCTCTCCAACTGCGTATCGGCACACAGCTGACCATGACGCCCCAGTTGCAGCAAGCCATTGCGCTGTTGCAACTCTCTACGCTGGATCTTCGTCAAGAAATTCAGCAGGCCCTTGATGCCAATCCCATGCTGGAGCAGGAAGATGAGTTTAGTGAACAGGCTGTCAGCGAGCCTAAGGAAGAAGAGTGGTCAGAGAGCATCCCTACTGAGCTCTCGGTAGATAGCGACTGGTCAGATACCTATCAAGATATGGGTAGCCAGGGGGGCAGCAGCGAAGGCCCCGACTTTGAGCGTCAGGCAGCCGGGCAGAGTCTTCATGGCCACCTGCTGTGGCAACTCGCCATGACCGATTTTAGCGCGCGTGAGCAGCTTGTCGCGGAAAGTTTAATCGACGCACTAGACGCCAACGGCTACCTGACCCAGCCGCTCAACGACATCCGCGAAGGGCTTCGTGCCCAGGGCATTGACGGGCTTAGCCAGCGCGAGGTGGAAACCATTCTACTCAAGCTCCAGCAGTTTGAGCCGACCGGCATATTTGCCCGTGACCTGCGTGAATGCTTGATGCTGCAACTCGCTGCTCTCCCCGATGATACGCCACTGCTGGTTCCCGCCCGCCGCTTGGTGAGGCAGTTTCTCGAAGCGCTTGGCAAAGACGATATGCGCCTGCTGAAACGCCGCCTAGGGCTCGACGATGAACAGCTGGCCGATGTCATCCTGCTTATTCGCAGCCTAGACCCAAGGCCAGGCAGCGCTTACGGCGACACCGACGACAGCTATGTCACCCCCGATCTAGTCGTCCGCCACGACAATGAAGGCTGGCATTTAGAGCTCAACCCCGAGGCCCTGCCACGACTGCGCATTCAGCCCGACTATGCCAGCCTGATTAAGCGTGCGGACAAAAGTCAGGATAATCAGTTTCTCAAAGAGCACCTCCAGGAAGCGCGCTGGCTGATCAAGAGCCTCTCTAGCCGAAACGATACGCTGCTGCGTGTTGGTCGCGAAATCATTACCCGTCAGATTGGCTTTTTAGAGCACGGCGAAGAAGCCATGAAACCACTGATATTGGCCGACATTGCCGAAGCCGTGGAGATGCACGAGTCGACTATTTCACGGGTAACGACGCAAAAATATATCCATACACCCCGCGGTGTGTTTGAACTCAAATACTTTTTCTCAAGCCAGGTGAGCGGTCAAGATGGCGACAGCCACTCCAGTACCGCTATCCGTGCACGACTCAAGAAACTGATTCAAGAGGAGCCGCCCGGCAAGCCGCTTTCAGACAGCCGCTTAGTAACACTATTAGGCGAAGGAGGGATTCAAGTGGCGCGTCGTACGGTGGCGAAATACCGTGAAGCCATGGGCATTCCCTCTTCGAGTGAACGGCGTCGTTTGCGCTAACCGCGTTAACGTTTCAGGGAAACTCTCGACAAGGGCTTTGCAACGCGGCAAAAAGGGTTACAATCGAAGTACAGTCCGATGGATAAGGAGCACGTCAATGCAAGTAAATATCACTGGTCATCACGTAGAACTGACTGACGCCTTGCGTGACTATGTCAACGAAAAGCTTGAGCGTGTAGAGCGCCATTACGACAACATAACTACGGTGCAAGTCACCTTATCAGTGGAGAAAGAGCGCCAGCAGGCCGCGTGTACGCTGCACGCCGCAGGTGCTGACTTACATGCGGAAGCCCTAGACAGTGATATGTACGCCGCTATCGACGCGCTAGCGGACAAAATCGACCGTCAACTCGTTAAACACAAGGAAAAAGCACAAGCTCGCGCCCAAGGCGCCGGTGTGCGTTAATTCAATGACGTTGGAAACCATACTCCCCCCGGAACGCGTTCTGTTCGACGTCCCCGGGGGCAGCAAAAAAAGGGTGCTGGAGTTTTACAGCACCTTTATCGCCCAAAATATTCCCAGCCTGGACAGCCAAGAAGTGTTTAGCCGTTTAATCGGCCGTGAGCGCTTAGGTAGTACGGGTATTGGTAACGGCGTGGCTATTCCCCATGCGCGTAGCCCCCACTGCACCGCCCCTATCGCTGGTTTTTTAAAACTGGCTGAAGCGATCGATTTTGACGCTATCGACGGCGACCCGGTAGATCTGGTGTTTGTCCTGTTGGTACCCGAAGAGGCAGATGACACGCATCTCTCACTACTGGGGCAGGTAGCGACCATCATGAATGATGCGGACACGCGCCAGCAACTGCGTAAAGCAGCCAGCCAGCGCGAACTGCTTGAGCTGATTACCGCCAAAATACGCGAGCAATCAGCGGCCTAAAGGTCTGAAACCCTGTTCAGGGAAGATCACAGCAGGTTATTCGCTCACCACCCTTAACGCAGCTTGATCAAAGCAAAGAGAGACTCTATGCAACTGGTGATCATTAGCGGCCGCTCCGGGTCAGGTAAATCTATCGCCTTGCAAGCGCTGGAAGACCTTGGCTATTACGCGATTGATAACCTCCCCGCTATGTTGCTGGGGTCGTTGGTGGATGAACTACGTGACCAGGGCGACCGGGCACATTTAGCGGTGAGTATCGATGCCCGCAATTTGCCAAGTGCTCTGGAGCGTCTGCCCTCTTTATTAGACGAGTTGCGCCAGCGTAAAATCGACTTTCAAGTTATTTACCTGACCACCGATGCGCGCATACTGCTTGAGCGTTACTCAGCAACGCGTCGCCGTCATCCGCTGACCCGCGATAGCGAAATGACGCTGGAAGAGGCGATCAATAAAGAAGAGACGACGCTGGAGGATATTCGAGATCTTGCCGACCTATTGATCGATACATCACGATTATCGGTGCACGATTTACGCCGTCGCATTACCGACCAGGTGGCGCATCAGCGGCGCGACAAGCTAACGCTAACGCTGGAATCGTTTGGGTATAAACGCGGCGTACCGTTAGACGCCGACCTGGTCTTCGATGTGCGCTGCCTGCCAAATCCGTACTGGGACCCCACGCTGCGCCAGTTCACTGGCCGCGACGCGGACATCGTGGCCTTTTTGAGCAGCTATCCGATTGTTGATGCCATGAGCGACGACATTTTGGCCTGGCTAGAGCGTTGGCTACCCGCTTACCAGAATAGCCAACGTAGCTACATGACTATCGCGATAGGCTGTACTGGTGGCCAGCACCGCTCGGTCTATATGGCCGAGAAATTAGCGGAAAAATTGGCTCCTAGCATGGGTGAAGTTCAACTTCGCCACCGCGAGCTGGGCCTGCACTACACCTTAAGCGAACAGTTGGCCGCCCCCCTCGTCAGCGCTTCCACACCTAACGAGCGGCGAGAGACCTCTTAAGCGCGTCTATCCATTAATGACACCACTCGGCGAAAAGGAACCAGGGTGCCAGAACGCATACTTACACTTACCAATCAACGCGGGCTACACGCTCGCGCGGCGACAAAACTGGTCAAATGCGGCCAACAGTTCACGGCAAAAATACGTGTCTACAAACAGCAACAGGCTGCCGACGCCGCCAACATCATGTCACTGCTGATGCTTGCCGCACCTTGTGGCACCGAGCTTAAGATCACCGCCGAAGGCGATGACGCCGAACAGGCTCTTGAAGCCATTCAAGCGCTGTTCGACGCCCGTTTTGAGGAGGATCAGTAAGCCACCGCTTGTGCTTGTTAGTCCCCCGCCACGGTCATGGCATCAATCAACCAGCTACCCGTGTGAACACTGCCACGGGTATCGGTGTCATCGCCAATACCTACTAAGCCAGCAAACATCCGCTCCAAGTTTCCGGCAATGGTGAACTCTTCGACAGGGTACTGCACCTTTCCATTTTCGACCCAAAAACCTGCTGCACCGCGGGAATAGTCACCGGTCACACCGTTGACACCTTGGCCCATCAACTCAGTCACCCAAATACCCCGCCCCATCTCTTGCAGCAGGCTTTCGCGTGATTGCAGTGGCGTTGCTAAACGCACGTTACGTGCCCCACCGGCATTGCCCGTGGTTTGCATATCGAGACGACGAGCGCTGTAAGAAGAGAGCATATAGCTGGAAATGCGTCCCTGATCGATAAAGCGATTATTGCGCGTTTGCACGCCCTCGCCATCAAACGGTGAGCTTGCCGTGGCGCCAATCTCCATTGGCCGCTCCTCGAGACTAAACCAGTCGGGAAACAATGGTGTACCGAGCCGGTCACACAAAAACGAGGCCTGCCGGTAAAGCGCACCACCGGCTAACCCACCGAGCAGGTGACCAATCAAGCCACTGGCCAACGACGGGTCAAACAGCACCGGAAAGGTGCCCGTTGGTGGCCGTTTAGCGCCTAGCCTGCGCAGCGTACGCACCGCAGCTTCGCGCCCCACCTCAGCGGGGGCACGCAGCGCCTTAGGATCGCGGGCAGAGGTGTAGTCATAATCACGTTGCATACCGCTCGCGTCTTGGGCAATCAGCATGCAAGAAAGAGAGTGACTACTGCCCTTTTGGGTACCTAAAAAGCCGTGGCTATTGGCGTAAACGCGCACCCCTTCACCACTGGAGAGAGACACGCCATCTGACTGTGAGATGCCGTCAACGTCTCGCCCCGCCTGCTCGCAGGCAAGCGCTAACTCAATCGCTTCATCCGTTGTGAGCGCCCAGGGGTAGTGCACTTTTAGATCGGGCAACTCAGTGGCCATAAGAGAGGCATCGGCCAACCCTGCGGCCGGGTCTTCGCCAGTATAGCGGGCAATCGCCAGCGCTTTCTCTACGGCTGCCTGGATCGAGGCACTGCTGGCATCAGTGGATGAAGCGCTGCCTTTACGTTGGCCCACATATAGCGTGACGGCAATGCCTTGGTCACGGGATAACTCAACCGTTTCAACTTCGCCCAGGCGTACGCTAACGCCTATACCCTGATCGACGCTTGCGCCTACTTCGGCAGCATCTGCGCCCAAGCGCTTCGCCAGCGCTAGCGCCTCTTCAGCGCGCGCGGTCAATAGCGACTGCTGCGTGGATGCATCAAATGCCTGTGCCATATGGCCTCCTATTTCAACCGAATGTCTCTCAACCAAAGTCTTTCAAGAGAGTGTCATCGGCGAATCAATGTTGTACTCGCAGCTGGTATAATGCCGCCACGAATCTTGTCTGTGAGTCACACTATGCGTAAGCAACGTCCCGATACCGTCCCACGTACTAATGAAGTAGAAGAGCAGGAAGAACGCCCTAGCAAGTCGCAACTCAAACGCGAAATGCATGCCTTACAGGCACTTGGGGAAACCTTAATCGCCATGCGACCGACGGAACGCGCCCGTTTCCCCCTCTCTGACGATATGCTACGCGCTATCGAGGAAACCTCGCGTATTCGCTCCCATGAAGGTCGCCGCCGCCATATGCAGTATGTCGGTAAGCTCATCCGCAAAGAGGATCTCACCGCCATTCAAGCCGTTTTCGACTCCATCGATCAGGAGCAGGAGCAGCGCGACCACGCGTTCCACCGACTGGAAAAATGGCGGGAACGCTTAATTGACGAGGGCGATGCGGCAGTTGACCTGTTTATGGCGGAGCACCCCGACGCTGATCGCCAGACACTGCGTCAATTGATTCGCAACGCCCAGCGGGAACGCGAACAGGGCAAACCGCCGACCAGCTCGCGCAAGCTCTTCAAACACCTGCGCGAAACCCTCGCACTTTAAAAACAGCCTCTTTAAGACCGTTTTTCAAGACCGCCTGTCAAGACTGCGTGCCACCGACGGTCAGCTCATCCAATTTCAGGGTGGGCTGTCCCACCCCCACCGGCACGCCCTGCCCCTCTTTACCGCATACGCCAATACCGGTATCCAACGCCATATCATGGCCAATCATGGAAACACGCTGCATCGCTTCAGGCCCGTTACCAATCAAGGTGGCGCCTTTCACCGGCGCCGTCACCTTACCGTCTTCAATCAAGTAGGCTTCGCTGGCAGAGAACACAAATTTGCCAGAGGTGATATCTACCTGCCCGCCCCCAAAGCTCACCGCGTAAATACCGCGCTTAACGCTTTTGATAATATCGCTGGGCTCATCTTGGCCCGCAAGCATGACCGTATTCGTCATGCGCGGCATCGGCAGGTGGGCAAAGGATTCGCGTCGCGCATTGCCTGTGGGGGCCATACCCATTAAGCGGGCATTGAGTTTGTCCTGCATATAGCCAGTCAAAATACCGTCTTCGATAAGCGGCGTGTATTGGCCCGGCGTGCCCTCGTCATCCACGCTCATTGAGCCGCGGCAATCCGATAGTGTCGCGTCATCGACAATCGTCACGCCTTTTGCAGCCACGCGCTCGCCCATCTTGCCAGCAAAGGCGGAACTGCCCTTACGATTGAAGTCTCCTTCCAGACCGTGTCCGACGGCTTCATGAAGCAAAATTCCCGGCCACCCCGACGCCAGCACCACAGGCATTTGCCCCGCAGGCGCATCGACGGCTTCCAGGTTGACCAATGCCTGACGCACCGCCTCTTTGGCATACTGCTCGGCCACTTGGTCATCGCGCAATTTGGCCATGGAGTAACGGCCACCGCCGCCCGCACTGCCGCGTTCACGACGACCATTTTTAACCGCGATAACGCTGACGTTAAAGCGCACCAGCGGGCGAATATCCGCCGCCAAGGTGCCATCGCTTGCCCGCACCAGCACTACTTCGTAGGTACCTGAAAGAGAAGCACTCACTTGACTGATGCTCGGGTCTGCAGCACGAGCGATTTTGTCAGCCTGTTTTAGCATGGCAACTTTGTCTTCCGCGCTTAGCCCGGCCAGGGGGTCAATCCCCGCATAGCGCGACTTGGCGGATACCGGGCGCACCAACTGCCCAGGCAGACGCTGACCACTGCGGACGATGCCTGCCGCCGTGCGGCCGGTGTCCATTAGCGCATCGGCCGTTATTTGATTGGAGTAGGCAAAGCCAGTCTTTTCACCAGCCAGTGAGCGTACGCCGACGCCACCGTCGATATTGTAGCTGGCCTCTTTTACCTCTCCATCTTCCAGTACCCAGCCCTCTTGCCAGGTACGCTGGAAATAGAGATCTGCATAGTCAATGCCCGCGCCCATGGCGTAGCCCAAACCCGTTTCCAGAGCCTCTAAATCGAGCCCTCCAGGGGTCAACAGAATGGCGGCGGCCGTATCTACATCACTTTTATATGCGGTCATTGGGGGCCTTCTAAAGTAACCTGCGGCGAGGTCCAAGGGCCTCGCACGCGATAATGGAGTGTCGTGGCGCGATCTAAGGCGTCGCCAAACAGCTGGTCAGCAAGGAACAGCGCGCCACCCACGATGGGTGCGCCAACGGCAATCGCTGCAATCGGTAAACTTTGCGTCACTGGTAGTGTGACGCCAAGCCGCTGGTCAAGTTCACGCGTCACCAGGTCGACACTGCCGGTAAGCGTTAGGGTGGTGGCCGGGGCATCAATTTGCAATGGCCCGCGCAGCGTCAGCAAACCACCGGTTACATCAGCCGTACCCTTGACACGGTCAAACGCGGTACCCCGACCGGTAACGTCGGAAAAATCCAAGCGTAGACGACGTAAAATATTATCGAAATTGAGCAAGCCAATTAAGCGCGCAGGTGCCGATTCCAGAGTGACAAAGCGGCCATCACGAATGTCGGTACTGATATAGCCATCTGAGCGGCTTAACTCCAACTGCCAGGGCGCCCCCGGCCAGTCAAGTGAAGCAGCCACATCGGTGCTACGGCTGCGCATGGCCACCGGTTGGTCAAGACGCTCAAGGGCGGTGCCAATGTCGCCACCCTGAATCGTAATGTCCGCACGAGTATGACTGGAAACAGCGTCCCCCTCCCAGTATAGCTCGCCTCGCGCAGAGAGCTGGCCAAGGGTTAAGCCAACGGGGGTAAGCGAAAAACGCTCGCCGTCGGTTTTCCAGTAGGCAGTCAAAGGGCCGAAGCGGCGCGGCCCCATAGCAATTTCGGCTAAACGTAATCGTCCATTAGGCACATCGGCTAGCCAATCGGGAATGGCCACAGGCCCCTTGCGCTGGGTGTCGACCGATTCCATCCAGGAGTCTGGCAGCGGAGCATCGCTGTCGTGTTCAACATTGGCTAACGCCAGCAGGCGATCAAGCGCCAATGCTTCAATGGCCACATCTAACGGTTGCGGTGATTGAGCATCGTACTGCAAATGTCCAGTGACCAGATTACCACTTAGCCCCAAATCGATCCGGCCATCGTTCACGCCTCCCGACGCGTTAAGGCTGCCTAAACACTCCCTTTGGTAAACTACACAGGGTGTGGCTAACGAGACCGCCAACGGTATTTGAGTGCCCCCACCCGATGTGCCGGGTGTCCCGTCTGCCATTAGCGGTGAAATCGCCTGCTGCCACGCTAGCGGGTCAACTCGAGGTAGGGCAGCTTCGATACTAACCCCTGGCTGGGAGGGCCAGCCAGGTAGGCGCTCCGCCTGGCTGCCTAAATTTAGCGTCCCGGCAAGCGAGCCGTTAAGCTGTTGCAGTCGTGCAGAAGCGATATCGGCTAGGCGGCTTTCGATACGTTTTGTGTCCATATCGGCGGTTAATGTCCAAGGCCAGACCTGCTGTGGCGATTTTGCAAAGGGCTCGGGAAGGTGGCTGGTGAGGCCGACTAAACGACTCTCCAAGCGTAGGGTGGGCGTTGGCGTCAGAGCGACACTGCCCTGCCACTCTAGCGGTCCTTCTAGCGGCATACGCCCTTGACTACCCAACCCTGTAAGTCCAAAAAGCGCCTTGGTGGCGACACTCCCCTGCAGCTGTATGTTGTTGCGTTGAGTATCAATATCAGCGTTGATAGAGCCTCCAAGCAACTGCCCACTAGCCTCGCCGACGAGACCTGAACTCTCCCCGTCTTGAAGCCAAGCGAGATCCCCCTCAACCGATTGAAGACTTAGATCGAGCGGTTGATACACCACTTCCGGAAAGCTTGGCCGAGCATTGATTTCCAGTTGCAGCGCTTCAGGGTTTGCCAACGGCAACGACAACGCAATGTCGCCGTTAACGCCACCCGTTACGCGCAAATCATTTAGTGGGGAAAGATCAATCTCGGGCATTGCCTGTAAAAATGATATCAGCGCTGGCCCATCCGATGTTAACTGCCCCGAAAGGTTAAGCGTATCATCCTCCATCATTACCTCACCCTCTGAAGCAGTGACGCCATGGCTCTGAGCATTATCAATTTCAGCTTCTAACACTCTGTTTTGCCATTTTAAGCGCCCCTCGACGTCGTCAAGGCGCGGCCAGCCTGGCGCGATCGGCAAATGTCCTTGGGTCACCGCCAGGGCGAGCGTTGCAGTAAAGTCGTTGGCGGTCGCCCCTTCACCCAACGGTTGGCTAAGCTGCAGAGAACCCTTGCTCACGTAACCACCAATATCATTAAGCAGCCATTCGCGAAGCTCGTCATCCATGACACTGAGCGGCAACCACTGGGCCAGCGGACGCTCAACAGCATCCACGTCACTGAAAGTAAGGTCTAAACCAAAATGCCCGCGCTGATTACCCGTCACCAAACCAAAGCCGCCCGCTATCTGGGCGCCGTCCCAGTCGACGCTTAGACGCTTGCCACTCACCATGGTATTGGGGCCGTCGTATACCCACTCCACTTCCCCTTCAGCACGTCGCAGTTGCATGGGAGCGGCAAAAAACTCAGGAAAGTAGAGGGTGCTTTCACCGTTGCTGCTAAACAGCACGCGGCCGCGTAAATCCCGCGCCTGTACCCAGGCATCCAGCGGGCCTCCGCCCGGTGCCTGCTGCCACGGTGAGACCTCCACGCCGGTTAGCGCCGCATCCACTCCCCAGTGGCCATCCTGCTGCCCCACGTGCAACCCCTCGACTTGCCCACGGGGAGCAAGGGTTTGCAATACCCGGGTGACGGATTCAGGGAGCAATACGTAGTCACGCCAAGCAGTCAGCGAGGCAAGCTCAAAGGCGCTGGTGCGCACTTCCCACTGTCCTGGTTGGTGGGTGGCATGCCAGTGGCGTGGCAACGCTGGCCCAACGTTACCTCCAGGGGGCTGGGCCCACTCAACGCTCTCCGCGTCGCCGCTTAGCCACGCCTCACCACCTTCGCCGTCGCGCTGCCACAGGCCATTAGCCTTAATATCTCTTAACACCGCGTACTGAACCTGGTGGCGAAGCGTCAACTGTGGAACGTCGACGGCAACACGAGCTTCCTCAAGGCGCCCGGCGGTCCAACGCCCCCATAGCCGCGCACTGCCCCCGGCTTGCTCTAAATAGGCGGCATGATCAGGCCGAAACATATCCGCCAGAACCACTAACTGATCAAGCTGAATATCCAACTGCAGTGCTGCCGAAAAATCGCTAAAACCTCGTCGGCCGGGCTGCATTTCGACCTTCATTTCCGCCGCAGGAAGGTCTATATCGCGAGCCTGCTCTAACGATGGGGCAATATTGATGGCGCCCTCTAACCTTGTGCGCCGCTCATCACCGGTCAGCAGCAGTGTCTGAGCATGCAGCAGCACGGTGTCGTCTTTGCCGTGCAGTACAACCCGCGTGTCATCCACCCACAGGCGTTGGCGTAGAATCAAGCCCGCCCAGCTATCAATTGTGGCCAGATCCACATCGGGTTCTGCCGCCATCAATAGCGGTAACTCCGCAGGCTCAGGCCACTGTAAAGACCTCCCCGAACCTTGATAGAGGTGAAACTGTGTACCACTGATACGCGCATCACTAAAAATCGGTGCCAGATTGGCAAACGACGCCCAGGTATCTAAGCGCAGCCCCGCATGCTCAAGGGAAAAGAGTGCTTGGCCATCGGGGGTTTCCGCGTTCACCCCGTCAAGCCGTAGCAGTAGATCGCTACGCGCTAGCGATAGCGATAAGCGCTCGATGGTCACCGGCACGCCA
Source organism: Vreelandella sedimenti (assembly GCF_013416325.1). Classification (GTDB taxonomy): domain Bacteria; phylum Pseudomonadota; class Gammaproteobacteria; order Pseudomonadales; family Halomonadaceae; genus Vreelandella; species Vreelandella sedimenti. The sequence continues at coordinate 195,638 of NZ_JACCGK010000003.1, read as the reverse complement.
ATGCGCGCCTCGAGTAACGCTTCAATGTGGGGGGTAAGGGCATCGGATTGGCTGATCGCTACACGCAGCAGCAACAGCAGCACAGCCGCGCTGCCCAAAAGCCAGGCCGCTATCAGCAAACTCCAACGCACCAGCGAACGAGTCAGCATAGTTACATCAGCACAATATCGTACTGCTCTTGGGAGTAGTGTTGCTCAACCTGAAAACGGATCGTTTTATTGATAAACGTCTCCAGGTCAGCCACTGCCGCTGACTCTTCATCTAGTAAGCGGTCAACAACGGGCTGCGATGCAAGCACCATATAAGTTTCAGCACTGTAGGCACGCTCTTCGCGCAGAATCTCACGGAAAATTTCGTAGCAGACAGTCTCAGGCGTTTTAAGTGTGCCGCGCCCACTGCAGGTGGGGCATGCTTCACACATCGTTTGCTCCAGGCTCTCCCGGGTGCGCTTGCGGGTAAGCTGAACCAAGCCAAGCTCGGTGACACCGGTACACTTGGTTTTAGCGTGGTCGCGCTCTAAGGCTTTTTCCAATACTCGCAACACTTGCCGCTGATGCTCAACATCGTTCATATCGATAAAGTCGATAATGATGATACCGCCCAGGTTGCGCAAACGAAGTTGGCGGGCAATCGCCGTGGCCGCCTCAAGGTTGGTTTTGAAAATGGTCTCTTCAAGGTTGCGGTGACCCACATAGCCGCCGGTATTAACATCAATGGTGGTCATTGCCTCGGTAGGGTCAATCACCAGATAGCCACCGGATTTCAGCTGCACCTTGCGCCCCAAGGCTTTCTGGATCTCATCCTCGACACTGTAGAGATCGAAGATGGGCCGCTCGCCAGGGTAGTACTCAATCCGCTCAACGGCATCGGGCATAAACTCTTCGGCAAACTCGACCAGCTTGACGAAGTTTTCCCGCGAATCGATACGCACTTTTTCAATATCGTCGCGCATTACGTCGCGTAGAGTGCGCATAAAGAGCGGCAAATCATCATAAATTACGCTTTGTGGCGTCGCGATGACTTTACGCTCGCTCACCTTACGCCACAGCCGCAGCAGAAAGTGCATATCGCCTTTTAGCTCTTCGTCACCTACGCCTTCCGCGGCAGTTCGGACAATAAAGCCACCCGTCACTTCCAGCGTCTGCTCCGCCACGCTGCTATCCAGCAGGGCTTTTAAACGCTCGCGTTCACGCTCATCCTCGATGCGTTGCGAAACGCCGTGATGCGGCGAATCGGGCATATACACCAAATAGCGGGAAGGGATCGAGAGGTGAGTGGTTAAACGCGCACCTTTACTTCCAATAGGGTCTTTGGTGGCCTGCACCACCAACGCCTGGCCTTCATGAAGCAACTGGCCGATGGTCTGCTGCTCATCGAGCGGTGTGCCGGGTGGCATCACTTCGTGGGCATGAATAAATGCCGCCCGCTCTAAGCCAATATCAACAAAGGCAGCCTGCATACCAGGCAACACACGCACTACTTTGCCTTTGTAGATATTGCCCACGATACCACGCCGACGGGAACGCTCGATCAGTGCCTCTTGCAAAACGCCATTTTCAACCAGCGCGACGCGGGTTTCCATTGGCGTTAAATTGATGAGAACTTCACCGCTCATGCAAAATTCCTTGTTGGTTGACGTATTCCTTGCCAGCGATACAGGCGGCGCTGCCCTCTATTCTAGAGAATTAAACGCGCTGCCAGATAGGAACTCCCTGTCGGCATAGCAAGTGCGTCGTCTCATACAGCGGTAGCCCTACCACTGCTGAGTGACTGCCTTGAATCTGTTTTACAAATATGGCGGCTAATCCCTGTATTGCGTAGCCACCAGCCTTATCAGCAGGTTCACCCGTGCGCCAATAGGCAACGACTTCATCAGCGCTTATCTCACGCATTGTTACCTGAGTAGTCACGCAGGAGGAGAGCATACCTTCTGGCCCACTTACCGCCACAGCGGTAAGCACCTCGTGGCACCGCCCCGAAAGCAGCCGCAGCATCTCGGCGCCCTCCTCAGCATTCGCTGGTTTACCTAGGATACGCCCATCAACCACCACAGCGGTATCTGAACCTAGGATAGGCAAGTGGGTAAAAGGGGCTGCTGCCTCGGCTTTGGCAACTGCTAAGCGCTGCACATACGCTTGAGCCGACTCACTCACCAGCGGAGTCTCATCAATATCACAAGGGTGAACCGTGACCGGCACACCAATGGATGCCAGCAAAGCTCGACGGCGTGGAGAGGCAGACGCTAAACACAAAACAGGCGCAGTCATGAAGCGGCCAACCGACGTTCTAAAGCTTGAAACATCGTCGCTAGCCATGGCCATAGCAACGCGCTGATCAGCGCGGGAATCAAAAAGGCTAAATGAATCGAAAAATCACCCACGATAGTGCGTAGCCATTGAGCGACTAGCTGCATCAAGCCCAACAGCACCAGCACCAACGCTGATTGCTGTACCAGTGAATAAGCACGGAAGCGGGCATAGACCAGCGCACACAGGAAGGCCAGCAGTGCATAAATAAGCGCATGCTGGCCCAGCACGGTGCCTTCAATTAAATCCATCAAAATCCCCAGCACAAAGCCATGAAAAACGCCAACTCTGTCGGGTGTGCGCATACACCAGTAGATCAGCATCAGCCCTAACCACTCGGGGCGATATACCTGCCAGCCATCGGCCAGCGGCATCACCTGCAAGCAAAGAGCCAAGACCAAACTAAACCAAATAATCACTAGCGGAACAATCGGTGCACGTGGCATCAGGGCACCTCTTGAGATGATGCGTTTGAGTCGCGCAACGCATTGTTGGGGCTTGTTGATAGCTGGAGCGAAGAGCGCAAGGCCTCTGCGGAGATATCCAGCGACTCATCCCAGGCATGCTCTTCTACCTCCTCTCGCGGAGGCGGAAAAAGTAGCAAAAAATGACGTGAGCGCTGCAGTTGGGCCATCGGTTCGGCCGTCACGCGAGCAAAAGGCTGCCCCGGATCGTGAAACACCTCGGTGACTCGCGCCACGGGGTAACCCGGAGGAAAACGTCCAGCCAAGCCCGATGTGGTCAGTAAATCACCTTCACGGATATCCGCCGTATCAGGTACGTGCATCACATTAACGCTGCTGTAACGCCCCGCCCCTTGAACGATAAAGCGTAAGCCATTGCGGTTTAACTGAACCGGCAACGCATGACTGGCATCAGCTAACAGCAGTACCCGACTTGAGTAGGCAGAGACCGCGGTAATTTGCCCCACCAAGCCCGAGGCATCAATCACCGGCTGCCCCACGTATGTGCCATTGCGATGGCCGCGATTAATCACCATTTGATGACTAAAGGGGTCGTTGTCAAGCGACAGCAGCTCGGCGGTGATATAAGGAATATCACGCCGCTTAGCGGCTTTTAGCAAGTCGCGTAGCTCGCTGTTTTCCGCAGTCAAATTCGCCATTCGCTGACCACGATGGGAAAGGGTGAGAATCTGCTCACGCAGGCGACGGTTTTCATCCACCAACGCCTGCTGATCGGAGAGCGCAAGCGATCCCCAGTTCAACAGGTCGCTAGGCACACTGACGACCCATTGAATAGGAGCAACGACCATCGACATTTGCGCGCGCACTTTCTCCATACGCGTGAAATGCTGGTCGACAAACATCAATGCACTGGCGGCCAAGACGCAAAAAAACAGCCGGTAGCCCGGCAGTGGCCCGTGCGAAAACAGCGGTTTAATAGGCAATCCCCCCGCAATTAACCGCTGCGATTAGTCGCTCGACAGCAACTCAAAGGTGTGCTGATCAATCATCTCCAGCGCCTTACCACCGCCGCGAGCAACGCAGGTCAACGGGTCTTCGGCAACAATTACCGGCAACCCTGTCTCTTCAGCGATCAGCTTGTCCAGGTCGCGCAACAGCGCCCCGCCGCCCGTTAGCACCAAGCCTCGCTCAGCGATGTCGGATGCCAACTCAGGCGGTGACTGCTCAAGGGCGCTCTTAATCGCGGCCACGATAGAACCCAGGGTTTCTTGCAATGCTTCCAGGGTTTCGTGGGAATTAAGCGTGAAGCTGCGTGGGATGCCTTCGGCCAGATTACGACCGCGCACGTCGATTTCGCGCAGTTCGCCACCGGGGTAGGCGCAACCAATCTCTTCCTTGATGCGCTCGGCTGTCGCTTCGCCTATCAGGCTGCCGTAGTGACGACGCACATAGGCGGTAATGGCTTCATCAAAGCGGTCGCCGCCCACCCGAATCGATTCGGAGTAGACCACGCCGTTGAGTGAAATAATCGCGATTTCAGTGGTACCACCACCGATATCCACCACCATCGACCCCTGCGCTTCATCAACCGGAAGGCCAGCGCCAATTGCCGCTGCCATGGGTTCTTCGATCAAGAACACCTCGCGGGCACCGGCCCCTTCGGCAGACTCACGAATCGCCCGACGCTCTACTTGTGTTGACATGCAAGGAACGCATACCAGAACGCGTGGGCTGGGGGTTAGGAAGGTGCTTTGGTGAACTTTACGGATAAAGTGCTGAAGCATCTGCTCGGTGACGGTGAAGTCGGCAATAACGCCATCTTTCATCGGCCGAATCGCGGTAATATTGCCGGGCGTACGCCCCAGCATTCGCTTGGCATCGGTACCAACTGCCGCGACGCTGCGCATATTGCCAGACTGACGGATAGCAACCACGGAAGGCTCATCGAGCACGATACCGCGACCGCGAACATAAATCAGTGTGTTGGCCGTACCCAAATCGATCGATAGATCGCTGGAAAACAGCCCCCTCAAACGTTTAAACATGGATGTTGTTACCTAGTGCAGACCGGGAACCCTGTGCGGATGCAAACGGTATCACCGCAACCCCCTGGCAGCAAGCACGAGTCGCGCTTAACACTGCCCGTTAAGGCCAAGATGTGGTACCTTTTGCGGCTATTTTCCACGTCTGCAACACAAGACGTTTGTTTTGATATCGGTATGTATACCGCTTAAAGCCGATTATGTTCCATCACGTTTATGAGGAAATATCGATCATGGCGCTTGAAGAATCTCATGTGCGCCGGGCCGCTCACTTGGCCCGACTCGCTGTCAGCGATGACCAAGCCAGCGGCTTTGTAGACGACCTAAGCCGGATTCTGGACATGGTCGACCAGCTACAAAGCCTCGATACTGAAGGCGTTACGCCGCTCGCCCATCCGCTAGATGCGACCCAGCGACTGCGCGCCGATGAAGTGACAGAAACCAACCAGCGCGACACGTTTCAGCGCTGTGCTCCGGCAGTGGAAAATGGCCTATATCTCGTGCCCCGCGTCGTTGAATAAGTACGCTGAGTAACGACGAACGAATATTTAATCAAGCCACCACTATTGCCTCTTTTTTTCTCCCCTGAACGGAGCTTCTGGGTCATGTACGAGAAAACCTTAACGCAACTCGCCGCCGCGCTAAAAAGCGGTGAGTTCTCAAGCCGCGAGCTGACTGCTCACTATTTGCAGCGTATCGAACAGGCTGACGGCAAGCTGAACAGTTTTATCAGCGTGACCGCCGAGCAAGCGCTGAAACAGGCTGAAGTAGCCGACAACGCCCGAGCGGCGGGCAACGCCGGGCCGCTGGCGGGTATTCCCTTAGCGCTAAAAGATATTTTTTGCACCCAGGGCGTGAAAACCAGCTGCGGTTCAAAAATGCTGGATAATTTCATTGCCCCCTACAGCGCCACCGTAGTGGAAAAACTGAACGCGGCGGGCACGATCAGCCTGGGCAAAACCAATATGGACGAGTTCGCCATGGGCTCCTCCAACGAAAACAGCTACTACGGCCCGGTCAAAAACCCCTGGGATCTGACGGCGGTGCCCGGCGGCAGCTCCGGCGGCAGCGCAGCAGCGGTCGCGGCTGGTTTGGTGCCCGCCGCCATGGGGACCGACACCGGCGGCTCAATTCGCCAGCCAGCGGCATTTTGTGGCATCACCGGTTTAAAACCCACCTATGGTCGCGTGTCACGCTTTGGCATTATTGCTTACGCCTCAAGCCTTGACCAGGCTGGCCCCATGGCGCGTAGCGCCGAAGATTGCGCCCACCTGCTGGGGGTTATTGCGGGCCATGACGGCCGCGATTCCACCAGCGTTTCCCGCGGCGTACCCGACTATGTGGAAGGCCTTAACGCCCCCCTATCGGGCCTCAAGATCGGGCTTCCCAAAGAGTATTTCGGCGATGGTTTAGCCCCTGATGTCGAAAAAGCCGTCCGTGAGGCGGTAAAAGTTTACGAATCCCTAGGCGCGACGGTTCGTGAGGTCAGCCTCCCGCATACCCACTATGCAATTCCGGCCTACTACGTGATCGCCCCAGCGGAAGCCTCTTCCAATCTGTCCCGTTACGACGGTGTACGATTTGGTCACCGCTGTGACAATCCCAGCGATTTGATTGACCTCTACACACGTTCACGGGCTGAAGGCTTCGGCGAAGAAGTTAAACGGCGCATCCTGATCGGCACTCACACGCTCTCTGAAGGCTTCTTTGACGCCTACTACACCAAAGCCCAGCAGGTGCGCCGTTTGATCCGTCAGGACTTCCTGGACGCGTTTGAAGACGTAGACGTGCTGATGGGCCCCGCCTCGCCTACCCCGGCGTTTGACCTGGGGGCCAAAAAAGATCCGGTGTCGATGTACCTGCAGGATATCTACACCATCGCGGTGAACCTGGCGGGCATTCCCGGCATCAGCGTGCCAGCGGGTTTTGCCGGTGGTCGTCCCGTTGGTCTCCAGATTCTGGGCACCCACTTTGCCGAAGCGCAGCTGCTTAACGTCGCTCATCAGTTTCAGCAAGCGACCGACTGGCACTTACAACGTCCTGCCTTTGCCGAGGAGTACGCCTAATGCAATGGGAAACCGTGATTGGGCTTGAAGTCCACGTTCAGCTCGCAACACGTTCAAAAATCTTCTCCGGTGCCTCAACGGCATTTGGCGCTGAGCCAAACACTCAGGCCTGCGCGGTGGATTTAGGCCTACCCGGGGTGCTGCCAGTGCTCAATGAGCAGGCCGTAGCTATGGCCGTGCAGTTTGGCCTAGCGGTGCATGCGGATATCGCCGAAGTCTCGGTGTTTGACCGAAAAAACTACTTCTACCCGGACTTGCCCAAGGGCTATCAAACCAGCCAGATGTACCACCCCATCGTCGGCCCTGGCGACGTTGAGATTACGCTGGAAGATGGCAGCACCAAGCGTATCCGCATTCACCATGCCCACCTTGAGGAAGATGCCGGTAAATCGCTGCATGAAGATTTTCACGGCATGACCGGTATCGACTTGAACCGGGCTGGCACACCGCTACTGGAGATCGTCTCCGAGCCTGATATGCGTAGTGCCAAAGAGGCCGCGGCGTATCTCAAGGCGATTCACTCCATCGTCACTTATCTGGGCATTTCCGACGGCAATATGGCGGAAGGCTCCATGCGTTGCGACGTTAACGTGTCGGTACGCCCCAAAGGTCAGGAAGCCTTTGGCACCCGTGCAGAGATTAAAAACGTTAACTCCTTCCGGTTTGTCGAGCGTGCGATTGCCTTTGAGGTTGAGCGGCAGATTGAGCTGATCGAAGATGGCGGCACAGTAGTTCAAGAAACCCGCCTATTTGACCCAGACCGTGATGAAACCCGCAGCATGCGCACCAAGGAGGAGGCCAACGACTACCGTTACTTCCCCTGCCCCGACCTGCTGCCGGTGGTGCTTGACCAAGCCTACCTGGATCACCTGCGTGGCCAGCTGCCCGAACTGCCTGCGGATAAGCGCGAGCGCTTCCAGAACGAGCTAGGCCTGTCTGCTTATGATGCCAACGTCATCTCCGCCAGTCGCGATATGGCTGAATTCTTTGAAGCGGTGCATAGCGAGTGCGGCGATGCCAAGCAGGCAGCTAACTGGGTACAGGGTGAACTTTCCGGGGCGCTTAACCGCGAAAACCTGAGCATTGCCAATAGCCCGATTTCAGCGCGCCAGCTAGGCGAGCTGATAAGCCGTGTACTAGACGACACCATTAACGGCAAAGCCGCTAAAGAGGTTTTCCAGGCGTTGTGGAACGGTCAGGGTGAGTCCGCCGACGAGGTGATTGACGCAAAAGGCCTCAAGCAGGTGACCGACACCGGCGCCATTGAAGCAATGATCGATCAAGTGATTGCCGACAGCCCCGCTCAGGTCGCCCAGTACTGCGACTCGGAGCCGGAAAAACGCGGCAAAATGATCGGTTACTTTGTTGGTCAGGTGATGAAGGCCTCACGCGGCACCGCCAACCCACAGCAGGTGAACGGCTTGTTAAAAGAGAAGCTCGACGCGCTGTTGTAACAGGGAGACGATCCGAACAACTCTTCGCGGGGGCGCTGTGACTGTGACCCCCTCCCTGGGCGCTACTTTCGCCATCTGACCGCCATGGATGGCGGAAATGCCGGAATTGTTGGGAACATTTTCCGGCCATGGCGAAAGCCCCCCGCTACGAGTCGATTCGGATCTAAAACTTACTAGATCCTAGCGGCTGCCCTGGCAGCCGTTTTTAATGGCACAAATTTGAACTAGGCCAACTGACTGGGCTGGGTAAAGCGCTTCAACTGCGCGCAGCCTGCTGCCCATACGTCGGCCTCGAGCTCGGCGATAGCGGCGGTAGGAAAGCCAATACCCTGGGCAGGGCTGCCCTCTACTAACAACCCCGCCAGATCACCTACCAGCGGCATATGACTGACCAGCATAATCGGCGCACCTTCAGGCTGTTCCAGCAACCAGTCGCTTACTGCATGGGGCGAGTCATCCGGAGTGATAAAATCCAGCGTCTCCAGTGAAGCTCCCAGCGCATCACATATCGTTTGCCCGGTTTGCTGCGCGCGCGCATAGGGGCTGGCATAAATTCTCGGCATAAACAGCTCTCCTTCAGCCACACGCTCAGTCAGCCAACGGGCCATTTTTGCGGCCTCCTGCTCACCATGAGGCGTTAATTGACGCGCTTGGTCGGGATACCCCGGCGCGGCCTCACCGTGGCGCATAATCAGCACATCAGGCATTCCTGCCTCCATTGTCCTTAGAAACCTGGCTCTTAGAAGCGTGGTTGTCAGGAGCTTGGTTGTGAGGAGCTTGAGCTTGGTCTCGATGGGCCTGCTGTACGGCTTCACGGGGTAGAATAAACTCTACATCGCTACTCTGCTCACCCATCATAAGGGTGCGCGCCATCTCCTGGGCAGGCACGCCGTCAAACAGCACATGATTGAGACCTTCCGCCAACGGCATATAAACGCCCATTTCACTCGCTTTAGCGCATACCAGCTTAACGGTATTCACCCCTTCTGCGACCTGGCCAAGGGCATCAACCGCCTCTTCTAACGTGCGCCCTTCGCCCATGGCGTAGCCAACACGGTAATTGCGCGATAGGTTAGACGAGCAGGTAACGATCAAATCCCCCACCCCCGCCAACCCTAAAAAAGTCATCGGGTTGGCCCCCTGGGCAACGGCAAAGCGACTCATTTCGGCTAAGGCGCGAGTCATCAGCATGCTGCGGGTGTTTTCGCCCATGCCCAGCGCCGCCGCCATACCGGCGGCAATCGCATAGATATTTTTCAGTGCACCACCCAGTTCAACACCATGACGGTCATCGCTAGCGTAAACACGAAAGTAACGGCAGCCCAATACTTGCTGTACGCGGGTGCGGGTAAGCGGGTCAGCACTGGCAATCACGGTAGCGGTTAACTGCTTATCGGCAATTTCAGAGGCTAGATTCGGGCCCGCAATCACACCAATATGACTAAAGCCCGTTTCCTGCTCGAGTACTTGACTCATCAGCAGAAAGCCTTCTTGCTCGATTCCCTTGGTGGTACTGACCAGTATCTGCTCGGGTCTCAGCCACGCTTTCGCCGCCTGCACAACGCTGCGAAAGGCCTTTGATGGAATAGCGATGAGTACTAGCTCCGCGTCAGCCAGCACGCCTTGAAGGTCGGTTGAGGCCTCCACGGCCGGATTCATTGCGTAATGCGGCAGATAGCGTCCGTTACGGTGCTCTTGGTTGATTTGCGTGACCAGCGTTTCATCACGCATCCACTGACGAACGCGGGCACCATTATCGGCGGCAATACTTGCTAGCGCCGTACCAAAACTACCGCCTCCCAGTACCGCTACGTTGGTTGTCACTGGGACATTGGTTTGCTGCTCAGCCATGACGATATCCTGATCGTTGGTCTCTTATATTTACTGGGTACTTTAGCATCTTCACCCATAGCATCTTCACTAACAGATGCGGCCCGCTTGGAAATCCAAGCGGGCCGCGTGTCTGACGCTATTGGCTCATTAAGCCGTCAAGACGCTATTCAGACGCTTCACATAGGCCGCCGGGTCATCCAAATGGCCACCCTCAGCAATAATTGCCTGATCGAGCAGGATGTGGGCTAGCTGTCCAAATTGATCACCTTCAGCCCCTTCCAAACGCGTTACCAGCGCGTGGCTAGGATTAAGCTCAAGAATCGGCTTCACCTCGGGCAACGGTTGACCAGCGGCTTCCATAATGCGGCGCATCTGGTAGCCCATTTCATGCTCGGGTAGCACGACGCAGGCCGGTGAATCGGTGAGGCGGTGAGTCACTTTTACCTCTTGCACACCATCGCCCAGCGCTTCTTTTACGCGCTTCACCAGCTCCTCTTTGGCTTTAGCGGTCTCCTCTTGAGCTTTTTTCTCTGCTTCGTCTTCCACATCGCCAAGATCAAGCTCGCCTTTGGCCACATCGGCAAAGGTTTTGCCGTCAAACTCGGTGAGATGGCTCATCAGCCAGTCATCGATACGGTCAGACAGCAGCAGGACTTCGATGCCTTTTTTGCGGAAGATCTCCAGATGAGGACTGTTTTTCGCCGCATTGAAACTTTCAGCTACGACGTAATAAATCTTCTGCTGCCCCTCTTTCATGCGCTCGACATAGTCCGCCAGCCCGTGTTCCTGGGCAGCCGTATCGGTATGGGTTGAGGCAAAGCGCAACAGACCAGCGATTTTTTCCCGGTTAGAGGGGTCTTCGCCCGGCCCTTCCTTCAACACGCTACCAAAGGTATTCCAAAAGGTCTGGTACTGCTCTTTATCTTTGGTCAGCTTTTTCAACATATCCAAACCGCGCTTAGTAAGCGCCGATTTGATCTTATCTACATTGGGATCCTGCTGGAGCAGCTCACGGGATACGTTTAGCGACAGCTCGCGGGTATCCAGTACGCCTTTGATAAAGCGCAGGTAGAGCGGCAGGAACTGTTCGGCGTCGTCCATAATAAAGACACGCTGAACGTAGAGTTTAACGCCCCGGGCACCGTCGCGCTCAAACAGGTCAAAAGGTGCCCGACCTGGTACATAGAGCAGGCTGGTGTATTCGAGCTTGCCTTCGACCTTGTTGTGGCTCCAGGTCAGCGGGTCAGAGAAATCGTGGGCAACGTGCTTGTAGAACGCCTTGTACTCATCATCGGAAACTTCGCTCTTGGGACGCGACCACAACGCCGTCGCCTCGTTAACGGTTTCCCAGGTAGTCACTTCACTACCCTCGATAGGATTGCCCTCGTCGTCCTTCGCCGTTTCTGTTTTCGGCATACGCACTGGGACTTCGATATGATCCGAGTACTTACGAACCAAGCCCTGCAGCCGATAGTCGTCAGCAAACTCTTTGGCGTCCTCTTTCAGATGCAAAGTGATTTCTGTACCGTGCTGAGCACGCTCAATATCGGCAACGGTAAATTCACCCTCCCCTTTGGAACGCCACTCAACGCCTTCTGAAGCGTCTGTACCCGCCTTGCGGGTGCGCACCGAAATTTCATCAGCGACGATAAAACCCGAGTAGAAACCAACCCCGAACTGACCGATTAGCTTGGCGTCTTTCTGCTGCTCACCAGAGAGCTGCTTGAGAAACTCAGCGGTACCGGAGCGCGCAATGGTACCCAAGTTGGCGATCACGTCTTCCCGGTTCATGCCAACGCCGTTATCACGTAGGGTGATGGTGTTGGCATCGTGGTCGTGTTCGATTTCAATGCGTAGTTCGCTGTCGCCTTCGTAGAGCGCATCGTTATCGAGAGCCGCGTAACGTAGCTTATCGCAGGCGTCGGCGGCGTTTGAGATAAGCTCGCGTAAGAAAATCTCCCGGTTAGAGTACAGGGAGTGAATCATCAAATTCAGCAGTTGCTTAACTTCCGTCTGAAAGCCTAGCGTTTCTTCGTGTTTAGCCGATTTATCAGTCGCTTGTTCGTGGGTAGCTGTAGTCATGCGCTTAGCCCTTATCAATCACGTTGAGTCGCATCCCTCTGCGTGTACATGCAGCGGAATAAAATGGTTTCGTGGAGTAGATATGGGGATAGGCAGCGATTTTTCAAGCAGCCTTGATTAAGAAGGCGCTGGGGTTAAGAAGGCATTATATCGGGATCGGTATATTTCCAGGCCCGATAGCCTTCCAGGCGCTGATCGATACGATTGAGCAGCCAGCCGACAATCAGCACGTCATCCACCACACCGATTAGCATCAGAAAGTCGGGTATAAGATCGAACGGCAGTACCAAATAGCCCAGCGCTAATGCCATCATGCCGAATGCCGACCAGGGAATAGGCTGAAAATTGCCGCGGATAACATCGCGAGTCATAGGGATAAACAGCTTTAATGCGCGCACAATACGTTTTGTCACCCAAACGCGGGATTTGAGTCGACGCAGTAACCACCAAGTGGATAATGGAGCCATTGAAATTAAATCCTTTGAGTATCTGGGCCGTCAGAACATGCTTGCTACTATTCGTTCAGTATAGCGGGCACACCGCAATCTACCTGGGCTGACTTGAACCCAGACTAAGTGACATCGATTTATAGAGAGAGAGCACCATGTTGGTTTCGCCATTTCGCCATACCGCCCGCGTGCTGTGTACAGCACTTCTGGCGGGATTACCTGCACTTTCGTGGGCCGCATCCGATAGTGAGTTACGCGATGCCCTCGCCGCTGCCCGCGAGCAGCAGTGGGCACGGGTCGATGAGCGCTCAATTGAAGACCACCCGCTGCGTGGCTATGTGGAGTACCACCGCTTAAGAGGACAATTGCCTAACGTTTCTCCTAACCGGGTGCATCAATTTATCGACCAGCACGCAGACTCTCCTCTAGCAGGGTGGCTGCGTGGCCAAGCGATTGCACAGTATGGCCACGCGGGCCGCTATAACGACCTGCTCACAGTGGCCGATGGCGAGCCTGCGGGCACGGCTCGCCAGTGCTACTACTACACGGCGTTGCTGGATGAACAGCCTCAGCAGGCGAGCGAAGTGGGGTTGGCCTTATGGCGCGTAGGCAGCTCGCAGCCCAATGCTTGCGACCCGCTATTTGAACGCCTGCGGGCCAATGGCACTATTGATGCCACAGCCATTTGGGAGCGTAAAATGCTCGCCTGGCTGGCGGGAGAAACGCGCCTATCTAGCTATCTTGGTGGGCTATTAAGCGGCCAGTGGCAAACCGCTCTAGAGACAGTGGATAGTGTCGCTGCGCGCAGCAGCGCCATCACCCAGGCGCCCACCTGCCTAGGCCCCGAGTGTGCCGCCACGGCAAGCTTCTACCGGGCCGCCATGCAGCGCTACACCCGTGAAGATACGTCTGCAGCCTTTGCCGCTTGGCAGACGCTCTCGTCGCGTTTAAACCTACTGCACAGTGACCGTCAAGCTATTGAAGAAGAACTGGCTTTTTACGCCCTGGTGCGCAATGTACCGGGCACGCTAAGCTGGGTTGACAGCGTGTTACCAAGCCTGGAGAGCGAGCGCGTATTAGAGCTGCGTGTCCGCCATGCGTTGGCTAGCCGGGACTGGAACGGAGTGCTCTACTGGATTGCCGAAATGCCCGCTATCCAGCAGGAGAATAGCCGTTGGCAGTATTGGCTAGGCCGCGCCAATGAGCAGCTTGGCAATCAGGGGGCCGCCGAAGCACGCTACCAACAGGCTGCGCAGGATCGCAGTTTCTACGGCTTTGCAGCAGCAGAAAAGCTCGGCCAACCCTATCAATTGAATCTTGAACGCAATCATTTTGACGAAGCGTCGCGTCAACGTATTGCCCAACTACCGGCCGTTCAGCGCACCGAGGCCTTGCTACGCATTGGTGAGGATGGTCTCGCCAACAGTGAGTGGCTGCACGCGGTGCAGAGCGGTTCGCCGCAACAAGCACGGGCGCTAGCCGACTATGCCGCTCAGCAGCAGTGGCATGCACGCCTGGTGCAAACCACCATTGCCGCTGAAATGTGGGACGCTTTGGATTGGCGCTTCCCCCAGGCCTACCACGACAGCTTTCAACATTGGGGCCGTCTCACCGGTGTGGATCCATACCTATTGATGGCCATTACCCGGCGTGAAAGCGCTTACAACCCTAACGCCCTTTCACCGGCAGGGGCGCGTGGGTTAATGCAGCTAATGCCCGGTACCGCCAGCCAAGTCAGCCGCGAATTGGGTATTAGCGATCCTGGCCCCTACGGCGTTCTCGACCCAGAGCTTAATATTCGTCTGGGCAGTACCTACCTGCGCGACAAGCTGCAACGCTACCAGGGCAATCGACTGGCCGCCGCAGCGGCTTATAATGCGGGCCCAAGCCGAGTCGATCAGTGGCTGGGCGATGGCGTAGAGGCCTTTGACCTCTTTGTAGAGAGCATCCCGTTCCGCGAAACCCGCGACTACGTGCAGGCGGTGCTTAGCTATCGGGTGATTTTTGAAAGCCTCGCTAACGGTGGCAGCAGCGAAGGCGTTTCACTGCTTAGCGATAACGAGCAGCAGGTACGCTACGACCGAGCCCTTCTCGCCCGCCGCTAAGCCCTTCTCTACCTACCACATTACCAGCGCCCGGTTTATTATGCCGGGCGTTGTGTTAATGCCAGCCGAATACCAAACACCACCAATACACTGCCCGTAGCGGCATTAAGTACTTGTGCAAAGCGTGCGTTAGCCAACCATTTGCCGGCGCTTCCCACCATCATGACCACGCTGATTTGCCAAATATTGGCGATGATAAAGTGCACCCCCGCCAGCCATAGCGACTTCAGTAGCGCAGGGTCCCCAGGAGCAATGAACTGGGGCAAAAAGGCCATGTAGAACACCACGGTTTTGGGATTCAACACATTGGACAAAAACCCCTCTTTGACCGGCTGCCAGCGAGAAACGGCAGGCACGCCTTCTAACATTCCATTAACCGGCAGTGGCTGGCCTTTCCGCGCCGCTAATAAGCTGGTAATGCCTAGCCATATTAGATAGCCCGCCCCCACCAGTTTCAGCATATGAAACGCCCAGGCCGATTGCAGCAGGATAAGCGAAATACCCAATGCAGAAATCGTGGCATGTACAAACAGACCGCAGCAGATAGCCAAACTCGTGGTAATACCATCACGGATGCCTCCGCGTGCCGTGTTACGTATCACTAGCAGCGTATCGACACCGGGGCTTATCGTCAGCAACGTGATCGCTACCAAAAAGGAAATAAACTGCGCATCAATAAAACCTAACTGCATCATTTGTGCTTGCTCGCAACCAAATAAAAAATCTTAGGAATGTCGCTGGACGACAGCCGTGTTTACATCTAGAGTAATTGTAGCGGGTGGACAATAGAGTTGCCCGTGATTACTAAGCACGTTAAGGAAATAGAAAATGGCAACTGGCACTGTTAAGTGGTTCAACGACACTAAAGGCTTCGGCTTCATCTCTCCTGATGACGGCGGAGACGATCTGTTCGCCCACTTCTCCGAAATTCAAGCTGAAGGCTTCAAGACCCTGCAAGACGGTCAAAAAGTCAGCTTTGAAGTGACTCAGGGTAAAAAAGGCCTTCAGGCTTCCAACATCCGCCCAGCTTAATTGCTAACGGATGGACAAAGGCCCGCAAACGCGGGCCTTTTTTATTGCCTAACGACAATCACTCAAGCGATCCTTCCTCACTCCGCGACTCCCCATTAGCACCGGTTTCCTGGCTATCTTCAGCGCTATCGGAGTCATTGCTGTCAAAGTCATTGCTATCAAGCTCGCCTGACGGCTCGACCACAGCACCACTCTCCGCCTCACGATTCTCCAGCTCTTGGAATTGCTCCTCAAGCCGTTGCTGCGCTTCTTCAAAGCGACGCTCGGTGTCTTCAATCAAGGCGTCAACATCGGTTACATCGCTATCATCTTGCAAGGGTGTGCGCTCGGGCAGACTGCTTTCGGTGTCCCAGCTAGGCGGCACATCCTCGTTCTCCATCGGCTCCAAGGTCGGCGCCTGCTGCTCTACCTCTTGAAACTGCTCCTCCAAACGCTGCTCGGCCTCTTCAAAACGGCGTTCAGTTTCGGCAATGATGTCATCTACATCGGAACGTGTAGCTTCACCCGGCATAGCGCTCTCTTCATTGAGCACCTCTTCAGGATCCGCCGCCAGGGTGTCTTCTCCAGCCTCAACCTCTTCACCGCCAGCCGTCGCACTGCCACTGGACTGAGTACCGCTGGACTGGGGGTCACTAGCCTGAGTGTCGCTATCCTCGCGCAGCGCTTCCGCTCGTTCAAGCTCCTCAGCGGCTTGGCGCTCCTCAATATCATCCTCTACTTCTTCGGGACTGGACATCTCAGTCGCGTCTTCAGCCGTGGCCGACGATTCTTCGCCCGCCCCCTCATCGCGAGCCGTTTCTTCATCCGTCACCGCAGCATTATCATCGGGTGTCACGGTGGGATCTTCCTGGGAGTCACCGCAGGCACTCAGCAGAAGTGCCACGGCGGCGAGCGCGGGTATCCACACGCGATTTGCCATTTAATTTGTCTCCTTCATAACGTTAACAATCTGAGCCAAAAAACTAAGGCCGGCTGGTCGAGGAGAGCAATGGGCACTCCTCAGGCAGTAACACACGCAGAGCGAGGGGCACTACTTCCGCGCAGAACTGGTCATAGTAACGCGCCTCGCCGTCTAACGTGAGTGGCCAGGGCGAACCATTTGCCTGGGTGGTCACGGTCAGTTGGGTCGTGGTGAAGTAGCGCACGAATCGACCGTCATAGGGGAAACTCTGCAGCTCGCTAATGAGCTTGGTCAGTTCCGTTACCGACCGAAAGTCTTTGACCAGCAGCACGTCCAGTCGGCCATCATCCAGCTTGGCACGCGGCCCCAGCACCTGCCCACCACCCGACTGGCGGCCATTACCTAGCGCCAGTAGCAACAAAGACGCACTCTCCTCTTTTTCATCCCAATGGAGTGTGCCGCGATAGCTGCGGTGACGCCAAGCCTTCAGCGCGCCCATCACTGAGTAAGCCCCACCCCCGAGCAGCCGCTTAAGCGTTTTCGGTGTCGACGAGGTAACTTCAGCGCCAAACCCACCGGTGGTCATGTTGATATAGTAGCTGGTGGACGATTCGCCACCTGCGCCTGCGGTCACGCGCACAACATCAATGGGATAGGCGTTTAACTCCCGTGCAGTGGACAAAGCGGCGCCTGGCTCCAGCGGTAAACCAACGGAGGTTGCAAAATCATTGGCACTACCTAATGGCACAATGCCTAATACAGGACGCCGATCATGAGGCAAGCGCATCAGCCCGTTCATGACTTCGCTGACAGTGCCATCGCCGCCACAAGCAATCACGTGGGTTATGCCCATGGCATCAGACTGCTCTGCAATATCCGCAGCGTCGCCACCTTCCCAGGTAGCGCGAACCGTAATCAGCATCCCTGCCTGACGTTGTTCATTGACTGCTTCACGCAATGCCGGATTACCGGCGGATTTACCATTGATAATCAGTAAATAGTGTTGCTGTGAGTCTGTCACTATTGTTATTCCTTTCCATGGTTTAACTGCGGTTGTTCACTACTGCGCCAAAAGCTTATGCCAGTGCTTTCTCGACCACCTCGTATACATTTGAAGATAGCGGCTGTTGCTTAATCCGTTCAAGCTCAGACCGCATTAGTGCTTGGCGGGTTTCATCAAAGCGCTGCCAGCGGGTTAATGGGGTGATTAGCCGCGCGGCAATTTCCGGGTTAAGCCGGTTGAGCTCGATGACTACATCAGCCAGCAGTTGGTAGCCTTGACCATCCAAACGGTGAAAATTGACCCGGTTTTGAGCAAAGGCGCCGACCAACGCACGGACTCGATTGGGATTCTTGAGTGAAAAGGCGGGATGCTGCATCAGGTACTTCACCCGCTCAAGCACATCTGGCTGAGGGCGAGATACCTGGACGGTGAACCACTGATCCATCACCAGCGGGTCATGCGCCCACTTCTCACCGAAGGCTTTGAGTGCTGGCGAGGCCAGGTCGTCGCGGTCGCTGTGCACCAGCAGGGTGAGCGCCTGACGCACATCGGTCATATTGTGGTCGGCAGCAAATTGGGCTTCACACAGCGCCAAGCCCTGCTCATCTTCAATCGACATGAGATAAGAGAGCGCCACGTTTTTCAGGCTACGCTGAGCTATTTGCTCGGGTGTCGGCGCGTATGGCTCTTCGGCCACATTGGCCTCATAGATAGCCAAAAACTCATCGCGCAGGGCAACCGCCAACGACTGGCGGACAAATTCACGCGCCGCGTGAATGGCATCAACATCCACAATGGGTTGCTGCTCGGCGATATACGCTTCAGAGGGTAGTGTCAGCATCTCAGCCAATACTGCCTTATCGCTCATTGGCCCACCGAGCAGCGCTCTAAAGGCATCGACCACGCGGCTATCCATAACCTTTTCGACGCCATTCCGGTGAGCAGCAATCAGGTCATCCAAGGCCAAAAGTGCCAGGCGCTGACCCGCATCCCAGCGGTTGAAACCATCGCTGTCGTGGGTCAGCAAGAAGGCGAGATCTTCCCTTGAATAGGGGTAATGCAGCTTCACCGGGGCAGAAAATTCGCGTAGTAAAGAGGGCACCGGCGCTTCAGCAACATCGGTGAATATGAACGTCTGCTCATCGTCACGTAGATGAATAACCGCGTCTTTGCCGAGCTTTTCGCCATTGAGCGTCAGGGTGAGATCCTGCCCCGACTTGGTACCTACCAGCCCCATACGCACCGGGATATGCAACGGCAGCTTATCTGGCTGGCCGGGAGTTGCAGGCGTACGCTGACGCAGCGTTAAGTGGTACTCGCCCTGAACATAATCATACTCACCGTGGGCATCAATATCCGGCGTTCCCGCCTGGGAATACCAGTGCATAAACTGGCTGAAGTCTTCACCGGAGGCTTCAGCCATACAGCCGACAAAGTCTTCAATGGTCACCGCTTGACCGTCGAACCGCTCGAAGTAAAGGTCTGAACCGCGACGAAAGCTCTCCCCCCCCACTAAATTACGCAACATGCGTACGACTTCGGCCCCTTTCTCATAAATCGTCAGGGTATAGAAGTTGGTAATTTCGATAAAGTGGTCGGGACGAATCGGATGAGCCGTGGGGCCAGCATCTTCGGCAAACTGGGCCGTGCGGAAAAAGGAAACATCCTGAATGCGCTTAACCGGCGCAGAGTTGGTATCCGCCGAAAAGCACTGGTCACGAAAGACCGTAAAGCCCTCTTTCAGCGAGAGCTGGAACCAGTCGCGGCAGGTAACGCGATTGCCCGACCAGTTGTGGAAGTATTCGTGGGCAACTATGCCTTCCACGTTTTGGAACGCTGCATCGGTGGCGGTCTGTGGGTGGGTCAAGACTGCGGCGGAATTAAAGATATTGAGGCCTTTGTTCTCCATCGCTCCCATATTGAAGTCATTGACGGCCACGATCATAAACAGATCCAGGTCGTATTCGCGTCCATACGCCTTCTCGTCCCACTCCATGGCACGCTTTAACGAGGCCATGGCATGCTTGGTCTTATCCAGGTTCTCTTTTTCTACCCAAATTTGCAGCGTGACATCCCTCCCGCTCATGGTGGTGAAGTGATCTTCTACGCTATGCAGGTTGCCTGCCACCAAAGCAAACAGGTAACAGGGCTTGGGGTGCGGGTCTTCCCAAGTAACAAAGTGACGACCGCTCTCCAGCTCGCCACGCTCAATCGGGTTACCGTTAGCCAGCAAGATCGGCTCTTGCTGCTGATCGCCGATCACGGTGACCTTAAAGGTCGCCATGACGTCCGGACGGTCAGGGTAAAAGGTAATCCGCCGAAAGCCTTCGGCTTCGCACTGGGTGCAGTACATACCGTTGGATTGGTACAGCCCTTCTAACGCCGTATTCTCCCGCGGGGCGATCTCCACCTCGCTCTCCAAGACAAAACGCTCGGGCACCTGAGCAATGCGCAGGACTTCATCATCTAGTTCATAAGCAGCGGCATCCAGCGGCGTTGCATCAATCGCCAGGGAGATAAGCTTTAGGTGCTCGCCATTTAAGACGAGCGGTGCATTAGCGTCAGCTTCTGGATGTCGCTCAATCAACAGTCGCGCTTTCACACGGGTCGCGGCGGGGTCAAGATCAAACGTCAGCTCGGTATGAGTTACCCGGTAGGCGGGTGGCTGGTAGTCGCTTAAATAAACCGGCTGCGGATCAGACATAGTGCGTGACTCCTGTATAAAACGAATATTACATAGTTCAAAATGTTCGACAGCTTAACACCGCTACCTAGTCGCGGAAGTTATCGAACTGGAGCGGCAAATCCGGCCCCTCTTCACCGCGCAACAGCGCCATAACAGCTTGTAAATCGTCGCGCTTTTTACCCGTCACACGCACTTTCTCACCCTGAATTTGCGCCTGCACTTTAAGCTTGCTGGCCTTGATGCGCTTGACCACATCTTTGGCTTCCGCCGCGTCGAGCCCCTCCTTGAGAGCGACTTCCTGGCGTGCTTTCACGCCGGAGAGCACCGGGTCTTGAACATCCATACAGCGGGCATCGATACCCCGGGCGATTAAGCGGGCGCGCAGCACATCGAGCATCTGCTTGAGCTGGAAATCGACTTCCGCCTCAAGCTGCACTTTGTCGCCTTCAAGGGTGAAGCTGGCATCGACCCCCTTAAAATCGAACCGCGACTGCACTTCTCGGTTGGCTTGGTCAACGGCGTTAGCGCCTTCGTGTTTATCGAACTCTGAGACAATATCAAATGAGGGCATGATGTAATTCCTGACAAGACATGACCACCTATTCTAGAGCAGCCAGACCCCTAGGGGCCAATTCTCTTCTTTATTGTTGGATTTTAAGGTGCATTATTAAGACAAATATTCACAACAGCTTAGAAATATTTGTACAAAAATTGTCTTTAAGTAAATCCATAGTGATGTTCAACCCACTGCGGATAGCTTAGGCTAGCGGTTTATAAAATTGACGATTGTTCAGCCTACTCTTTTTTACCCAGGAGATACCATGAGTGACCGCGACACCCGCCACAAAGCCTCTATGGAGAAGCTTAAAGCGCGCGTAGAGGAGAAAGTAGCCAGTGCTAACGAGCAGCGCGGCCTAATCATTGTTAACACCGGTAACGGTAAAGGCAAAACAACCGCTGCCTGGGGTACGGTTACCCGCGCTTTGGGTTATGGCTATAAAGTGGGCGTGGTGCAGTTTATCAAGGGACTGTGGGAGTGCGGCGAACGCAATCGATTGGAGGAGGATGCCAATCTAAAGGTGGCGATAATGGCTACCGGTTTCACCTGGGATACGCAAAATCGCCAAGCGGACACCGACGCCTGCCAAACAGTGTGGAAAGAGGCTGAGCGTATGCTCGCGGATCCAGAGACCTATCTGGTGGTGCTCGACGAAATTACCTATATGCTCAAGTTTGGCTACCTGGAGATCGAAGCCGTTAAACAAGCACTGGAGAATCGCCCTACAGAACAGACAGTCATTATTACCGGCCGCAACGCTCACCGCGAACTCGTCGCCATGGCCGATACGGTGACTGAAATGCAGGAAGTGCGTCATGCCTTCAACAATGGCCTGCAGGCGCGTCGGGGGATCGATTTTTAATTCTAACCATCAATACCACCAATGCAAAAGGAGCAACTAAGTTGCCCCTTTTGCTCATCTGCTCACTAATGACCCGCTTAAACCGTGCTTAGCTATCGAACGGGTTACGCAGCACGATGGTTTCCATGCGGTCTGGACCGGTGGAGATAATATCGATACTGGTGCCTACCTGCTCTTCAAGGTAGCTGATATAAGCGCGGGCATTGGCAGGTAAATCCTCTACCTTTTTAGCGCCTAGAGTCGACTCTTTCCAGCCTGGCAGGTCTTCGTAGAGGGGCTCAACCGCCTCATAGCCTTCTGAATCCACTGGCGTCTCCAGCACATCACCATCTTTGCTGCGATAACCAACGCAGACTCGGATATTTTCCAGCCCATCCAGTACGTCCAGCTTGGTCAGGCAGATCCCCGAGACCGAGTTGATCTGCACCGCGTGACGCAGTGCCACGGCGTCAAACCAGCCACAGCGGCGGGCACGGCCAGTAGTAGCACCAAACTCGTGGCCACGCTCGGCAAGGTGGCGGCCATCGACATCGAACAGCTCAGTGGGGAACGGGCCTGAACCAACACGGGTGGTATACGCCTTGGTGATACCCAGCACGTAGTCCAAATAGAGCGGGCCGACGCCAGAGCCGGTGGCCGTGCCGCCTGCGGTGGTGTTGGAGCTGGTTACATAGGGGTAGGTACCGTGGTCGATATCCAACAGAGAGCCCTGAGCCCCTTCGAACAGGATATTCTCACCGGCTTTTCGCAGGTCATGCACCATACTGACGGTATCGCAAACCATGGGGCGTAGTTCTTCGGCCATCTGCATCGCCGTGTCCAGCACTTCCTGGAAGTCGACCGCTGGTTCGCCGTGGTAATTCACCAACACGAAGTTGTGGTAGTCGAGCACTTCGCCCAACTTGGAAGCAAAACGTTCGCGATGCAGCATATCGCCTAAGCGCAGGCCGCGACGGGCGACTTTGTCTTCGTAGGCGGGACCAATGCCCCGGCCAGTGGTGCCAATTTTGGCAATGCCACGGGCTTTTTCACGGGCCTGATCCAGGCGCACATGGTAAGGCAGGATTAGCGGACAAGCTGGTGACAGACGCAGGCGTTCGCGTACCGGCACACCTTTGGCTTCCAGCTCACGGATCTCTTTGATCAGCGCTTCCGGCGAAAGCACCACACCATTACCAATCACACAGGTTTTGCCTGGACGCAAAACGCCGGATGGAATCAGGTGGAGAACGGTCTTTTCACCGTCGATGACCAGCGTATGACCCGCGTTATGGCCACCTTGAAAACGCACCACGGCGGATGCGGATTCAGTCAGCAGGTCAACGATTTTACCCTTGCCTTCGTCACCCCATTGGGTGCCCAGCACTACGACATTCTTACCCATTATGATGCACTCGTCTCTTGTGTCAGGGTCGTTGGCTGCCAACGACCATCGATAAGCTCGAGACGGCGGTCACACTCATGCTCCGCCGGCCCAGTACGCTGCCCTGGCAGCGCTTGAATCACGCGTTCCCCCTGCTCACGCAGCGCGACAATGGCAGCGTTGAGCGACTCATCCTGCACAGCGGGCGACCAAATAGCCCCGCGACTCGGAGAGGCCAGCGCCAGCGACGCCAGCTGTTTCAGATCCATCGAGAAGCCGGTGGCCGGGCGCGCACGACCAAAAGCCCGCCCGGTATCGTCATAACGTCCGCCTTTAGCCAGCGCATGTCCGTAGCCCGGCACATAAGCGGCAAACATCATACCCGTGTGGTATTGATAGCCGCGCAGTTCCGCCAAGTCAAAGTAGAGCGACACATCAAAGCGTGCCAGCACCCCTTGATAGAGCGCATCCAACTGATCCAGTGCCGCCGTGACCGAGGCCGGCGCGCCGGCAAAACGCTCCCGCGCCTGACGTAAAATATCCGCACCGCCGTGCAGATCACCCAGAGCTAACAGCATGTCCGCTAAGGCCGGGTCGCTGACGCTGGCATCTACATGCTGCGCCAGTTGACTGGGGGATTTTAGCGCTAACGCCTCAAATAAATCACGCTCCTGATCGTCGCTGAGCGCTGCCGCTTCGGCAAGGCTTCGATAGATACCGATATGCCCCAACGCCAAGTGAATTTCCTCAGCGCCTGCAGCCTTCATACTGGCCAGCGCCAAGTGAATTATCTCACTGTCCGCTTCTAGCCCAGCATGACCAAACAGCTCAGCGCCCACCTGTACCGGGCTACGCCCTCCCTGATGCTGGTCTGCCTTAGCACGCAGTACATTAGTGCAGTAGCAAAGGCGCACCGGCCCCTGACGCTTTAGCGAATGGGCATCCATACGCGCAACTTGCGGCGTAACGTCCGCCGAGGCACCCATCATACGGCCGGTCAACTGATCAGTCAGTTTGAAGGTCTGAAGATCCAGATCCGTACCGGTGCCGGTTAACAGCGAATCCAGAAACTCCACTGGGGGCGGCATAACTTGGTCGTAGCCCCAGCAGTGGTAAAGATCGAGCAGCGCGCGGCGCAGCTCTTCCATACGGCTTGCCTGAGGCGGGAGCACCTCATCCATGCCGTCGGGCAGTAGCCAGCGGTCAGCGATGGTCATGACGATTGCCTTGAACTTGAAGAAATAGGAGCCACAAAAAAACCGGGCGACGCCCGGTCAATAAATTCTATCACGTTTATTGGCCGGGTGAACCCCGCTTGGCTATCAACAAACCAAGACGAGGAGCACCGGCCGACGGCGTTTTACTCGCCGTTGTCTTCTCCGCTTTCTGGTTCAGCGCTGCGCAAATAGCGGAAGAAATCGCTACTCGGCTCCAGCACCATCAGATTGCCATCGTCGGCAAAGCTTTCGCTATAGGCATTAAGGCTACGCCAGAAAGAGAAGAACTCCTGATCCTGACCATACGCTTCAGAGAAGATCGCCGCGGCTTGGGCATCGCCTTCACCGCGCAGCGTCTCGGAGCGCTCATTGGCCTGGGCAAGCAGTACTTGACGACGACGATCCGCATTGGCGCGAATACGCTCAGCCTCTTCCTGACCCTGAGCACGCCATTCACGGGCTTCACGCTCACGCTCCGAGCGCATCCGCTCAAAAACAGCGGCTGATACGTCTTCGGGCAAATCGATGCGCTTGATACGAATATCGCGAATAGCTACCCCAAGCTCTTCACGCATTAGTGAATCAAGCTCTTCGGTAGGACCGACCATCAGATCATCACGCCGCTCGGCAATAATTTCCTGAAGGTTCAAGCGGCCAAATTCATTACGCAAGCTCTCATCCACTCGCGGTTGAATCAGGCGGATAGCCATCAACTCATCACCGGCCGTCGCCTCGTAATAGCGCGTTGGATTAACCACCTGCCATTTAACATAGGAGTCGACGATAACCGCTTTCTGCTCTAGCGTCAGGTAACGGCTGGTATCAGTGTCCAGCGTCAGCAAGCGCGTATCAAACTTACGGATCGTTTGTGCGATCGGCACTTTGGCGTGCAGGCCAGGCTGAATATTCTCTTCGATAACTTCACCAAACCGCAGCTTAACGGCGCGTTCGGTTTCATCTACTACGTAGAGAGTATTACTCGCCAGCCACGCCACGGCAGCCAGACCACCAACAATCAGCAGGGATCGATTATTAATCATTTACCGGCCCTCCCTGCGGATGGAGCTACTATTGGTATTCGATGCAGAGCTGGAACTGCCCTGGGTGTTGCGTAATCGCTCAAGCACACTCGGGTCTAGCTGTTCATCGCTATTGGCGCTTCCGCTCGAAGAGTTATTTCGATTACTGCTCCCACCGCTAAGCTGATCGAGGGGCAGATACATCAGCGGCGCGTTTTCGCTTACATCCAATAGCACCTTCGGCGTTTTACCGAACACTTCTTCCATCGTGTCTAGGTACATACGTTCGCGCATGATGTCCGGTGCATTGCTGTACTCGGTCAATAGCGAGTTAAAGCGGTTGGCTTGACCTTGCGCTTCAGCAACTACCGATTCACGGTAACCCTGGCCTTGCTCAACAATACGCTGTGCCTGACCTTGCGCTTCAGGAATAATCGCGTTGGCATAGGCAATACCTTGGTTAATCGTACGCTGGCGATCTTCACGAGCACGAATAACGTCATCGAAGGCGTCAATCACTGGCGCGGGCGCCGAAGTGGACTCAATGTTAATGGTCTGTAAGCGAATACCGGCACCATAGTTGTCGAGATAGGACTGCAAACGACTAGCGACCGAGCTACCCAGAATCTCACGACCTGAGGTAAGGATATCGATCATATCAGTACCGCCGACAACGTGACGTAATGCCGAATCCAACGCATTCTCGATCGAAATAGCAGGATCACGAACGTTAAGTACGAAATCACGTGGATTAGCCACTTGGTACTGAGCAGAAATTTCCACTTCGACAATGTTTTCATCGCGGGTCAGCATCGACTGGGTCTGCGACAGAGAGCGTACACGGGTCACATTGACCATACGCACATCATCAATCAGCGGCGGATTCCACTGCAGGCCTGGATCTACGATGCCCTGAAACTCACCAAACCGCAGCACAACGCCACGCTCGGATTGATCCACGAGGTAGAAGCCCATTGCAGCCCAAATAGCCAGCGCAACAATAATCAGCAGACCTGGCAGCGCGAAAGGGTTGCGGTTCTTATCACTACCGCCACCACCGGTTTTCTTGCCGCCGCCTTTTTTGCCGCCACCCAACATGCTGTTGAGCTTGTCCTGAAACTTTTTCAGCGCTTCATCCAGGTCAGGTGGACCTTGGTTGTTACCCCCTTTATTGCCGTTGCCGCCATTATTACTTCCACGGTTTCCATCGCCGTCGTTTCCACCGCGTCGGCCGCCACTACTCCAAGGGTCGTGCTGGTTGCCACCACCAGGCTCATTCCAGGCCATACTTCGTCTCCACTAAGGTATTCGCTAACGCTAGTGGCATCACACTTAGGCGGCACCACCGCGTTTTGATATTATTGCTCTATAAACCTTGTACCATTTTTATACAAAACTGCATACATGCAGCGTACTAGGATGGGTAATTAAGTCGCTTACCACTCATCGGTTTCACGCAGCGCTTCAGGTAAATAGGTGTTGGCTCGCTCGCCCAGTTGGGCCATCAACTGATTAAAGTCACGCCGCGGCAAACGCACATCAAGCACTGAATGCCCCTGCTCATCAAAGGCTTCCTCGCGAACGGCATTAAGCTCGTGCAACCCTGCCCGCAGCTTACCCTGCTCGGGAGTCAGTGTCAGCGAAAAGCCAATGACATCATTTGCCAAGCGCTCGGTCAGCGCCTCATGGAGCAGCTCAAGCCCCTGGCCCTGCTGGGCCGAAAGCCAAACCACTTCGGGCACACCATGCCCATCACGCTCTATACGCGGTGCACTATCGAGCTTATCAATTTTATTCATGACTTTGAGTACCGGTACATCATCGGCACCGATCTCTTTGAGCACTAGCTCCACCTGCTCCACGTTTAACTCGCGGTCAGGGTCTGCGGCATCGATTACGTGTACCAGCAACGACGCTTCAGAGGCTTCCTGGAGCGTTGCTTGAAACGCCTCAACCAACTTGTGCGGCAAGTGGCGAATAAAGCCCACGGTATCGGCCATCACTACCGGGCCTACGTCTTCAATCTCAAGCCGCCGCAAAGTGGGGTCAAGTGTCGCAAACAGTTGGTCGGCTGCATACACCTCAGAATTGGTTAAGGCGTTAAATAGCGTTGACTTGCCGGCGTTGGTGTATCCCACCAGCGATACGCTATGAATTTCCGCACGAGCACGCGCACGGCGATTCTGGTCGCGTTGGCTGCGTACTTTATCGAGCCGTTTGTGAATCGATTTGATCCGACCACGCAACAGACGACGGTCTGTTTCTAACTGCGTCTCGCCTGGGCCGCGCAGGCCAATCCCACCTTTTTGCCGCTCTAGGTGTGTCCAACCGCGCACGAGGCGAGTCGACATATATTCAAGCTGAGCAAGCTCTACCTGCAGCTTACCTTCATGGGTTCTTGCCCGTTGCGCAAAGATATCGAGGATCAAACCAGTACGGTCAAGCACTCGGCACTTGAGCTCTTGCTCTACATTGCGCTCTTGAGAGGGACTTAAGCTATGGTTGAAGATCACCAGCTCTGCCTCATGAGCCGCGAGCAGTGCCCGCAGCTCTTCCAACTTACCTGACCCAATAAAGGTGCGCGAGTCAGGTCGGTGGCGGCTAGCAGTGAGTAGAGTCGCAGGCTCTGCACCAGCAGAGCGTACGAGCTCTAAAAACTCACCCGGGTCTTCACGTTTTTGTTCATCATGAAAATCGACGTGAACAAGAACTGCCGTTTCACCGGCGTCTGGGCGTTCGAAAAACAATCAATACCTCGTGGACTCTCTTGCTTCTCCAGCGGTGTTAAATCTCCGCATCCTGCTCTGCCGGGTCTTGCGCAGGCAAGCGTACGTTGCGAGATGGAACAACCGTGGAAATAGCGTGTTTATAAACCATCTGACTGACGGTATTGCGCAGCAGGATAACAAACTGGTCAAACGATTCGATCTGGCCCTGCAGCTTAATGCCGTTGACCAAAAAGATAGAGACCGGAATGCGCTCCTTGCGCAGAATGTTCAAGTACGGGTCTTGAAGGGACTGCCCTTTGGACATGTTGCTCTCCCTAAAACTGTCGTTGGGGTTAATTATCAAATGGCGTGCCCTACTGGTGCTACGCCGCACTATTTTATTACTGCCCGGAAGGCCGAATGATGCCCGAAGAGCCTAGTGATATTCGAAAGGCTCAAACACCCAGCCAATCGAAAACACACTACCTAAATTACCAGCTTAGCGAACTATCTTACGCTAAGCACCGCTGGCACGCACGAGTTTCAACACCTGATCCAGCGCATCTGAGCGCTGTGAATCCACCCAGTTAAGTTCTGGCCAGCTTCTTAACCAGGTTAATTGTCGCTTGGCTAGCTGACGAGTTGCGATCACGCCTCGCTCAACGAGGGAGGCATAGTCATACTCACCTTCCAGGTACTCCCACACTTGGCGATAACCAACACTCTTCATCGCCGGTAGGCCTAAATGTAAGTCATTACGCTTTTTGAGGGCGGCGACTTCATTTATCAAGCCCTCACCCAACATTACTTCGAAACGCAGGGCAATGCGTTGATGCAGCAAGCTGCGATCACTGGGCGCTAAAGCTATCGACAACACGCGCCAGGGAAAGGTTTCCGGCTGCTGCTCTGCCCACAGCTCACTCATTGGCCGCCCACTGGCGTAGTACACCTCCAGCGCGCGCATGACGCGCTGCGGGTCATTGGGGTGAATGCGCTGGGCGGATAGCACATCCACCTCTGCCAGGCGTTGATGTAGCGACAATAGTCCTTCGTTTTGCCACTGTGCTTCAAGCCGTTGGCGAATAGCCGGGTCGGCAGAAGGCAAGTTTGCCACCCCTTCAACCAGCCGCTTGTAGTAAAGCATGGTACCGCCGACCAGCAGTGGAACTTTGCCCGCCGCGCTGATTTGTCGCATAAGCGAAAGCGCATCTACACGAAAATCGGCCGCTGAGTAGGGCTCCGCAGGATCGCGAATGTCGATCAAATGGTGAGGCGCTCGGGCAAGCTCCGCCGCGCTGGGTTTGGCACTGCCAATATCCATACCGCGATACACCATGGCCGAGTCAACGCTAATCAGCTCATGCCCTAGGCGCTCGTGTAGCGCCATCGCAGCATCGGTTTTCCCGGCGGCCGTGGGGCCCATTAAAAAAATCGCCCAGGGGCGGGTATCAGCCATGCGCGGTTCCATTAGCTAAGAAAATGGTGATTACTGATCGCGCAGCTGTTGTTCAAGCATTTATTGGCCGCGCAAGAAGAGCCGATCAAGCGCTTTGAGCCCCATCTGCGTCCAGGTGGGACGACCGTGATTACATTGGTCGCTGCGCTCGGTGCGCTCCATGTCGCGCAGTAGCGCATTCATCTCGTCAATAGTAAGCCGACGGTTGGCACGCACGCTGCCATGGCAGGCCATAGTAGAGAGTAGTTCATGCACCCTAGCCTCGACTTGATGGGTACGCCCATAGCGCGACAGCTCTTCCAACATCTGACGCACCAGCGCCTCAGGATCAGCCTGGGCAAGTAACGCAGGTAATTGGCGTACCAGCAGCGTCTCTGGCCCGGCGATATCCAGCTCAATACCCAGCTTGGCAATTGCCTCTTGCTCGCTCTCTGCCGTGGCCACTTCGGCCCGGCTAGCGGCAATGGAGACGGGCACTAGCAGCGGCTGCGCATCCAACCCTTTGGCGCCGGCCAGTTGTGTCTTCATGCGCTCATAGACGATTCGCTCATGGGCGGCATGCATATCCACCAGCACCAATCCCTCAGCGTTCTGGGCCAGAATATAAATGCCGTGCAACTGCCCTAGCGCAAACCCTAGTGGTGGTGGCGCAGTGGGGTCGTCATCAGGCATCACCAGGGGCGCTTCACGCACCTCACTAACTCGCTCACTGGGAGGGCTCGGCTGAGGCGTTAACAGCGTTTCTTCGTGATTGGGGTGCAGCGCCTGATAACCCTGCATAAAGCGACGCACGCGCTCAGCACCGGGGTGGCGATCCGGCGAGTGGGTCAGGGCCATCCCCTGCTGCTGCCAGCGGGGCTGTTCGGCGCCCACTTCTGACGCTTCGCCCTGTGACGATGCGCCTGACGTATCAGCCACCTCGGCATCACGCTCCTCTGAGCTCTCGGCGGGTTTAGCTGACGCCAGGGAGTGGTGGAGGCTCGAATAGAGAAAATCGTGAACCATACGACCATCACGAAAGCGCACTTCATGCTTGGTGGGGTGGACATTGACGTCCACAACGTCTGGATCAAGCTCCAGATAGAGCACAAAGACCGGATGACGGCCGTTAAACAGCACATCACGATAGGCCTGACGCACCGCGTGGGCGACCAAACGATCACGCACCACGCGCCCATTGACAAAAAAGTACTGCTGGTCAGCCTGGGAGCGTGAGTGAGTAGGCAGGCCCACCCAGCCGCTTAGCCGTATACCGCCCGCTTCGCGCTCGATATAGCGGGCGTGCTCGATAAAATTCTTGCCCAGCAGCGAGGCAATACGCCGCTCCCGGGCCGCCGCAGAGTGACCGGCGGGCAACTGGTGTATGACTTTTTGGTTATGGCGCAGTACCCAAGCGATGTCGTAGCGGGATAGCGCCTGACGGCGAAATGCCTCTTCTACATGGGCAAATTCGGTCTTTTCTGTGCGCAGAAACTTGCGCCGGGCGGGGGTATTAAAAAACAGATCGCGCACGCCGACGCTGGTACCACGGGGGTGTGGCGCAGGTGTCACCCGTGCTTCCATGCCCCGACCTTCCGCAACCACCCGCCAGCCATGGCGGGGGTCGTCTTCGGCATTGGAGATTAGCTCCAGCCGTGAGACGGAGCTGATCGATGCCAGCGCTTCGCCGCGAAAGCCTAACGAGCTAACGCCCTCTAAGTCTTCCAGGCTGCCAATCTTACTGGTGGCATGGCGGGCCAGGGCCAGCGGCAAATCCTCTTCGCCAATGCCAATCCCGTCATCGCGCACCTTGATCAGCCGCGCGCCCCCTTGCTCGATCTCTACTTCGATACGCTGGCTGCCAGCATCGATAGCGTTCTCTATCAGCTCTTTGGTGACCGATGAGGGGCGCTCAACCACCTCACCGGCGGCAATCTGGTTGGCCAACCGCGGGTCGAGTACCTGTATACGCGGTGCGGTAGCGGTCATATCAGTCAACACGGCACCTCATGAACGGGGAATCTGTAACACTTGGCCAACGCGAATCACGTCACCATTCAGGTCATTGGCCTGCCTCAACTGATTAACCGGCACGCCATGGCGCACAGCAATCGCTGACAGGGTGTCTCCCGACTGAATACGGTACTCGTTACCCGAAGGGCGACGCTGATTATCACGCTGCCAGGCAAGCAGGCTGGCCGGCGGTGGGAAGCGCTCGAAATGCTCGCGCAAACCGCTGAAGATAGCCTGAGAAAGCCCTGACTGGTGAACTGGGTCGCGTAGCCGACGCTCTTCGTCAGGGTTAGAGATAAAGCCAACCTCAATCAACAGCGAGGGGATATCGGGAGACTTCAGTACCATAAACCCAGCCTGTTCGACCCGCGACTTATGCAGCCGGTTAATGCGGCCTAACTGCTCCAATACCTGACCACCAATCGAGAGCGAGTCATTCAGCGTGGCAGTCATG
Source organism: Vreelandella sedimenti (assembly GCF_013416325.1). Taxonomy (GTDB): domain Bacteria; phylum Pseudomonadota; class Gammaproteobacteria; order Pseudomonadales; family Halomonadaceae; genus Vreelandella; species Vreelandella sedimenti. The sequence goes on along the minus strand of NZ_JACCGK010000003.1, from coordinate 163,624 downwards.
GTCAAATCCAACAACACGCCGCGCAGCACCTGGTCTTTATCACGCAAGGAGAGATTGCCATCGACACCGCCGATAAGGTCGGAGCGGTTCTCACTATCCGCCAGCCACTGCGCGGTTTCCGAGGTGGCGCCGCGCTGAGACAGCGCATAGACCGAGCTCCCTTGGGGCCTTGGGCTGGTGAAAGCATCGGCGTGTATCGAGACAAAAAAGTCGGCTTTTTGCTCACGTGCCAGTGCGGTACGCTGACGCAGCCCTATATAGTAGTCGCCATCCCGTACCAGCACAGCTTTAAAGCCTTCAGTACCGTTCACTTCAGCGGCTAGGCGACGGGCAATTTCCAGCACTACGTCCTTTTCCCGTGTGCCTGAAGGGCCAATCGCCCCCGGGTCTTCACCACCATGACCGGCGTCGACGGCAATAATAATATCGCGCCTTGGGTGCAGCTTGGCTTCCTGCACTTCTGCCGGCGTTGCCTCGCTAGGCGACGCCACGCTGTCCGACAACTGGCCTTGAGCAGATGCCCGCTGGGCCTGAATTTCCTGATCCCGAATCATCGCCTCAATTGGGTCAATCGGATTCTCGACGGCACTCTCACCAGGATATTCGAGATCAACAACCAGTCGGTGACCGTACTGATCGTTAGGTGTCAGGGTAAAATGGCGTGGCTCAATTTCTCGATTGAGCTCAAGCACTACCCTCAGGCCCCCACCCTCCCGCGCGCCGGTACGCACCGAGGTAATTGCACTGTCATGCAAAGGCAGCGTACTGGGGTCGGTATCCATCTGGGTATCATCTAAATCAATCACCAACCGCGCCGGGTTCTCCAGCGAAAATACGTTGGCATTAGTCGCAGCGGAGAGATCAAACACCAGCCGGGCATGATCTGGCGCCGCCCAAAGCCGCATGCTCTCTACGCTGGACGCTTGCACATCTACCGCCGCCAGGGCAAAAAAACCGGTGGCTAATAAGCGATATACGCCTGCCGCTATGCCCTTCATTTCCATTGAATCACACCGTTCTCCAACTGGTCGGAACCTTCTTTACTGACTGCACTTACCTTACTTCGCAATAATTCAAGCATACGCTGACCGTTATCACTACCCGCAGCTAATGAGACTAAACGCCCTTGTTCCACTACTTCCAAGGTTAGGCGCAGGTCAGGCGCAGGCAACCACCCTTCACCGCGGCTGGGCCACTCGACAATGGTGACTGCATCGTCGGCCAGCACGTCTCGACCACCAATAAATTCAAGCTCCTCTGGATCCGCTAAGCGGTATAAATCCAGATGATAAACCCGCTGGTCGTTCAACTCATAAGGCTCTACCAAGGTGTAAGTAGGACTTTTAACCGCCCCTTGATGGCCGTAAGCCCGTAGGATGCCACGCGTTAACGTGGTTTTACCGGCACCTAGCTCACCCTCTAGATAGACGAGCCCGCGTCTTTGCAATACGTGCCCGAGCGCTTCGCCAAAAGCGACCTGGGCCTCTTCGTTGTCTAATTGCACCTGCATGTGGGCTGCCTTCACGGATTAATCAATTTTCGCGCATAGGATGCCAGATCGCTGGCCAGCAGGCCACGCTCGCCTTCTTCCTCTGCCGCGCGATCGGCCGCTAATGCATGCACCATGGCACCTAGCCAGGCACTAAACTCCACCTCGCCCCGCTGAGCAACCAACGCCCCCAGCATACCGCTGAGCACATCGCCCATGCCGCCGCTGGCCATACCGGGATTCCCGTAAGGGCACACCACCAAACCGCTAGGCCCAGCAATTAAACTGCCCGCACCTTTCAAAATCACCACACCACCTCGGGCACGTTGCAGTGCCTGGGCAGCTGCGGGCCGGTCGGATTGGATATCGGCAACGGAACAGTTTAATAGTCGCGCGGCCTCACCGGGGTGTGGAGTCAAAATCCAGTTATCACGGCGAACCTCCGGCCACTGGCGCGCCAGGAGGTTAAGCCCGTCGGCATCTACCACCAGCGGGGCGTCTGACTGCAGTGCACTCTGTAGCACTGCCTGCCCCCAGGCAGCCTGACCAAGCCCTGGCCCTACCACCACAACGTCAGCGTTACTGGGCAGCTCAGCGGCTTCAGCGCCTCCGCGTACACCATGAGCCATCACTTCCGGGCAACGTACCAAGCTGGCGGTGATATGCTCAGGAGCCGTCGCCAAACTTACTTTACCCGCTCCCAAACGCGCGGCAGCTTGGCAGGCCAGTAGAGCTGCACCACCAAAACCTGGAGCGCCCCCCATCACCAACACATGCCCCATGTCACCTTTATGGTTAGTGCGTAGGCGCGGTGCAAAAGCCTCTGCCAGCAGCGAATCATCCAGCCGCCACGCCGTGGGGGGAATATCGAAATAGGCCTGGGCTTTGACACCCAGGGGTCGAAAGTCGATCTCGCCAGTATAGGCAGGGGCATCACCTGTATGTAATCCAACCTTATCGCCAATAAAGGTCACCGTGCAGGAGGCCTTCACAGCAATCCCCGGCACCGCCCCGGTGTCGGCAACCAAACCGGAGGGAGTATCAATCGCCAGTATCGGTTGACCTGCAGCATTGATCGTTTCAATAGCACGCTTGAAGCGCCCCTCTACTTCACCGGTCAACCCGGTGCCCAGCAATGCATCAACAATCACTTCGCCGGTGAGCTCAATCCCAGCGTGCCACTCCTCGCAGCCCACTCCCGCGGATGTTGCTAATTCCGCGGCACGGGCCGCGTCGCTGCTGAGCTCTTCAACAGGCTTAAGGGTTATCCGCTGCACTTTGAGGCCCGACTGCATGGCTAGCGCTGCCAGCACGTGACCATCGCCACCGTTGTTACCACTCCCACATAGCACGGTGATACTACGTGCCTGTGGCCAGCGGGAGCGGAAGCTGTGCCAGGCGCTTGAGGCGGCGCGCTGCATCAATGCAAAGCCATCGATACCCCCGGCGATCGTGCGCCGATCGAGTTCCTGAACCTGGGCTGCTTTATAGAGGGGGCGTAGCATGGAAGTATTCGGGACTGTCACGATCGCTCCTTTCACATGTTTTGATGGCTGCCAATGCGTTAGCATAGCGCTCTTAATGCCTTGCTGTTGATTGACTATGTCGAATTCCACTGCCTTTGCACGTTCTGATGGTGCAATGACTGACCAGAAACTTGCTCGCCTGGCCGACCTGATTAAAACCTGGGGGCGAGAGCTGGGCTTTCAGCAAGTGGGCATCACCGATACTGAACTGTCGGCTCATGAAGACCACCTCGACGCGTGGCTGGAAAAGAGCTACCACGGCGAAATGGGCTTTATGGCCAAGCACGGCACCAAGCGCACTCGCCCTGGGGAATTGGAACCCGGCACTCAACGCATTATCAGCGTGCGTATGGATTACCTGCCTGCTGAGGTGGAGAGCACCAAGGTGCTCGGCCAGCCCGCCCGCGCCTATGTATCGCGCTACGCCCTTGGGCGTGATTATCACAAGCTAATCCGCAAACGGTTAGCCCTATTAGCAAAAAAAATTGAGCAGGAAGTCGGCAGCTTCGGGTACCGCGCTTTTGTTGACTCAGCGCCGGTGATGGAACGCGCCCTGGCTCAAAAAGCGGGGCTCGGCTGGTTTGGCAAAAACGCCATGCTGCTCAACCCCAAGGCGGGTTCGCTGTTTTTTCTTGGCGAACTCTATACTGACCTTCCATTGCCCATTGACGCACCGTTTGAGCACGAACACTGCGGTAGCTGCAGTGCTTGCCGCACCGCCTGCCCCACCGGCGCCATCGTTGACGATAAAGTCGTCGACTCGCGCAAATGCATTTCGTATCTCACCATTGAACTGCACGGCGCGATTCCAGTTGAGTTTCGCCGCTCCATGGGTAACCGTATTTACGGCTGCGATGACTGCCAACTGGTCTGCCCTTTTACTCGCTTTACCCATATCACCCAGGAAGATGACTTTGCGCCGCGCCATGACCTGGATCGCGCATCGCTTATTAGCCTGTTTGGCTGGGGCGAAGCGGAATTTCTGAACAAAACCGCCGGCAGCCCCATTCGGCGCATTGGCTACCAGCGCTGGCTGCGTAACATTGCCATTGGCCTGGGCAACGCGCCCTGGAGCGAGGCCGTTGAAGCCGCGCTATGGGCGCGTAGGGCCTACCCAAGCGCGCTGGTGCGTGAACACGTCGCCTGGGCGCTTGAGGAGCAGCACCTCAAACGCGGCGAGCTAATTACTACTGACGGGGGCTTAAACGCTTACTCTTCTTCGTCGCTGCGCTGATCAACGCGTAAAAACGTATTGCGGTAGTGGGCCAGCTCGGCAATCGACTCTTTAATATCGTCCATGGCCAAGTGCACATTCTGTTTGCTAAAGCCCGCCAGCGCACCGGGGTTCCAGCGTTTGGCCACTTCTTTTATGGTAGACACATCAAGATTGCGATAGTGGAAAAAGTTGAGCAACGCAGGCATCTCACGCTCGAGAAAACGCCGATCCTGATGGATGCTGTTGCCACACATGGGCGACGAACCCGCCACTGCGTACTGCTGCAAAAACGCCAGGGTTTGCTGCTCAGCTTCAGCGGTTTCCACTTGGCTTGCCTTCACGCGTGCAACCAAGCCTGATTCGTTGTGGGTTTTCTGGTTCCAGTCATCCATCTGCGCCAGCAGACTATCGGGCTGCTTCACTGCAATAACCGGCCCCTCGGCGACCACATTCAAATCCGCATCTGTAATGAGCGTGGCTACTTCAATGATGCGCTCTTTATTAGGATCGAGACCGGTCATCTCTAGATCAATCCACACCAGCAGATCATTCCGCGGCGATGTTTTTCCTTCCGTTGCACCCGTCGTATCGCTGCTCATTACCGTTATCCTTTTGCATAAATGGCTATTAACATCATGCAAGTGTGCCTTAAATAGATCCGCCAAGCAGCTACAAAGGAGAGCTTGGCTACTTGATGGCATCTTTGATAAGTACAATCACACCTTTGATAGGTACAATGACCTCTATTGTAGCGATCATCAGGTGGTCATGAGCAAACGTAAATTAAGTCGCCAGCAACAGTGGCGCGTCGAGAAAGTCCAGGCGGAACGTGCCCTGCGTGCAGAAAAGCGCGATGTTCAAGACGCTGAAAAGCTCGCCGCCGGTGAATACGGAGCCGAACAGCCGGGCCGTGTCGTTGCTCACTTTGGACGCACCCTGGAGGTGCGCAATAGCGATAATGAACCGGTGCGCTGTCACTTACGCGCCAACTTGGATGGCCTAGTCACCGGCGACAGAGTGATATGGCGTGCAGGGCAAGAAGGCTCCGGCGTGGTGGTGGCTCGTGAAGAGCGCGATAGCGTGCTTAAGCGACCAGACGCTCGCGGCCTGCTCAAACCGGTGGCCGCCAATATTGACCAGCTGTTGATCGTGTTTGCGGTAGAACCCGCACCTCACGCCAACCTTATCGATCGCTATCTGGTCGCCGCCGAGGCCACCGGTATAGCGCCCGTGCTGGTGCTCAACAAAACCGACCTGCTGCCAGAAGATGGCGGCGAGTTAGGCAAATTATTAGAACGCTATCGCAATTTGGGCTATCCCGTCGTACGCACCACCACCGCTACCGAAACCGGGCTGGATGATCTGCGCAGCCAGCTTGAAGGCCGCACCTCGGTATTCGTCGGTCAAAGCGGCGTGGGCAAGTCTTCGCTAATCGACCTGCTGCTACCCGATGAAACCCTGCGCATTGGCGCGCTCTCGGAAGACTCGCGTAAAGGTACTCACACCACCACCACGGCACGCCTCTACACCATGAGTCGTGCTGAAGTGGCCGACGGCGATCTCATTGACTCACCGGGTATTCGCGAGTTTGGCCTGGTGCACCTCAACGAGCAGGAAGTTACCGACGGCTTTATTGAGTTTCACGACTATATTGGTCACTGCCGCTTCCGTGACTGCCGCCACCGCAATGAGCCAGGCTGTGCTTTACTCGCAGCGGTCGAGGCAGGCAAGATTCATCCAGCACGCTTTACCAGCTACCGGCGCATACTTGATAGCTTGGATAGCTAGGATTTAGAGGAGTTACTCATGAGCACCGAAAGCCAATCGTCGGAATCCAACCTGCTGCCGCTAATCGTTGAGCCTGAACAGCTGCAGGAACATTTGGATGACCCACAGCTGCTGATTATCGATGTACCGGTCAACGGCGATAGCTATCGTCAGGGCCATGTGCCTGGGGCTATCTTCCTCGATTTTCGCTATTTGATGCGCGGTGAAGGGCCTGTGCCCAGCGACGTTCCCAGCGTCGAGGCGCTATCAAGGCTGTTCAGTGCCCTGGGCTTAACCCGCGATACTCACGTGGTCGCTTATGACGACGAAGGCGGCGGCTGGGCGGCACGATTACTGTGGACGCTAGACCTGATCGGCCACACTCGCTACTCCTATTTGAACGGCGGCATTCACGCTTGGCGCGATGCGGGCCTGGAAGAGAGCACAGAACCAAACGCCCCAACCCCCAGCGAATACCACGCTGAACTTCTCAACCCCCAAGCCCTGATTACCTGCGACGAAATCAAAGAAAAGCTCGATGATAGGCAGTTTGCGGTATGGGATGCGCGCTCCAAAGATGAGTACGATGGCGTACGCGGTAACAACAAGCACCTGGGCCATATTCCAGGGGCGGTCAATATGGATTGGCTCCACGCCATGGATCGCAACCGTGCGCTACGTATACGCGATTACGCCGAGTTGATCACCGAGCTAGGCGCCCTGGGCCTCACGCCCGACATGGAAATTGCCACCCACTGCCAAAGTCACCACCGCAGCAGCTTTACCTGGCTGGTGGGCAAGGCGCTGGGCTTTAATATGCGCGGCTATGCGGGTTCCTGGGGAGAATGGGGCAACCGCGACGACACACCGATTGAGAAGTAATAACGCACTCTTCCCCAATGTTTAAAACAAGTATGTGCTTGATCAAGAGCGCCGGGGACAGGTTGTAGAGGGGGTCATTTGCCATGGCCGGAAAATGTTCCATACCATTCCGGCATTTCCGCCATCCATGGCGGTCAGATGGCAAATGTAGCGCCCAAGGAAGGGTTCACAGCGCCCCCTCGTAGACCTGTCATCGGGGTAACTCTTAATGGCAATATCCCACTACAAGCCACTGCCAAAAAGTAACCACTGTGACCCTTTCCCAAAAAGCCTTTTCACTACTCCAATATCCGCTGCCTCACCACGCGATCTCGCGCCTAACCGGCCAGTTCGCCCAGTGTGACAATCCGTGGGTGAAAAACACCTTGATTAAAGCGTTTATCAAACGCTTTAACGTTGATATGAGCCAGGCGCTGGAGCCAGACCCCACCGCCTACGCTACGTTCAACGACTTCTTCACCCGGGCGCTCAAAGCGGATGCCCGCCCGCTAGGCGACGGCATCCTCAGCCCCGCCGATGGTACGCTCTCCCAATACGGACGCCTACAGGCCGGACAACTGGTGCAGGCCAAAGGCCACACCTACTCCGCGCAAACCCTGCTCGGCGGCGATACGGCACTGGCAGAAGAGTTCTTAGGCGGCAGCTTTGCCACCGTTTACCTCTCCCCACGGGACTATCACCGAGTGCATATGCCGGTAACCGGCACGTTGCGAGAAATGATCTACGTACCCGGTCGGCTCTTCTCGGTCAACCAGGCCACCGCCAACTACGTGCCGGGCCTCTTCGCCCGCAACGAGCGCTTAGTATGCATCTTTGATACCGCGTACGGCCCCATGGCGATGGTACTGGTTGGTGCGATGATCGTCGCTGCCATCGAAACCGTCTGGTCAGGGCAGGTGACGCCGCTTGCGGGCTGCCCTCAGCGCACACAGTTTAGCCAACCTATCACACTTGAAAAAGGCGCCGAGATGGGCCGCTTCAAGCTTGGTTCTACCGTGGTGATGTGCTTCGCCAAACCGCTGAACTTTGCAGTCAACCCACTGGGCAGCATGGTGCAGATGGGGCAAGCGCTGGGGGATTATTAATTGTTAGCAATTAGGCGTTGAGAATGTAAGCACGTCTTCCAGGCGTGCTTTGCCGAGTGCCAACTGAATCAAACGATCTATCCCCAGCGCCACACCGGCGCCTTCGGGCATTCCGTGCTCAAGTGCGGCCAGCAACTGCTCATCCACATCCACTTCCGGTAAGCCCAAACGGCGGCGCTCAGCGTTATCTTCGGCAAAGCGCGTGCGCTGCTCAGCCGCATCTGTCAGCTCATCGTAGCCGTTAGCCAACTCAATACCGTTAAGATAGACCTCAAAGCGGGAAGCCACCCACTCACCATCTGCATCTTGATGGCGTCGCGCCAGGGCTGCTTGGCTAGCCGGATAATCAACCACCACGCTTAGCTCCTGCTGGCCTAACTGCGGCTCGATCACCACGCTCATTAACAGGTCAAGACAGGTATCGCGACCTTCATCAGCTAAGGATTGGGCAGGCATTTGTGCCCGCTCGGCAGCTATCGCCCTCAGCCTAACCAGCGACGTCGTGAACGGATCAACCTCTACGTAAGTATGAAACAACTCCCGGTAGCGATAATGCACAGGTGGGCCGGGGAAACTGGGCAACAGTGACATAATGAGCGTCGCAGTCTCATCAATCAGTTGATCCAGCGTAAATTGCGGCCGATACCACTCCAGCATAGTGAACTCAATATTATGGCGGGCGCCGATTTCGCCATCGCGAAAACTGCGCGCAAGCTGAAAGATCGGCCCACTGCCCGCTGCGAGCAAGCGCTTCATATGGAATTCTGGGGAGGTTTGCAGCCATAGACGGCGCTGCCCTTTGTCCGTGCGCGCCAAGGTGTGTAGCGAGACCAAGTGCACATCCGTGCTGCCCCCCTGCCCCAGCACTGGCGTTTCTACTTCCAGCACATCACGCTGGGCAAAAAAAGCGCGCACTTTGGCCATTAACCGCGCCCGTTCGCGCAGCGTTTCAAAAGACGCTGAGGGTTGCCAATCAATGGCCATGGAGACTCCTTGGAAAACCACCTTAAAATAATAATGGCCACGCACAAAGCGTGGCCATTAAGACATACAAGCGCCCAGGAAAGCGATCAAGCGCGGGAGACGTAGTCCCCACTGCGCGTATCGATTTTCAACACTTCGCCCTGGTTAATGAAGAGCGGCACACGCACCACAGCACCAGAAGACAACGTCGCAGGCTTAGAACCACCCTGTGCCGTATCGCCTTTCAAACCGGGATCTGTTTCCACGACTTCCAACTCGATAAAGTTAGGCGGCGTCACGGAAATAGCCTTATCATCCCAAAGCGTAATGATATAGGGCACCTGCTCTTTCAGCCACTTGACGGTATCGCCTAGCGCTTTTTTCTCTACTGCATACTGCTCAAACGAGCCATCGGTCTTCATGAAGTGCCACATATCACCATCGGTGTATAGATACTCCATCTCTAAATCCATGACATCGGCCCCTTCCAGCGAGTCACCAGATTTGAAAGTCTTCTCACCTACGCGGCCAGTCATCAAATTCCGCAGCTTAACTCGGTTAAACGCCTGCCCCTTACCGGGCTTGACCAGCTCGTTCTCAACGATCGAGCAAGGATCGCCGTCGAGCATTACTTTCAGACCGGCCTTGAATTCGTTGGTAGAATAGTTCGCCATAATGTCTCTCAATTATCCATTTCAGTTATTTGTTTCAACAGGTAGTGCGCGAAACCATACTTTGCCACCGTCAGCAGGTTTATATACCAGTAGCTATATGCCAGCAGCGTTGCAAATGGCGTCGTTAAATAAGTGCGCGCATGATAACCCGAAGGAGAGCTTTTTTGCAGGAGAACATCATTATTGCCGCGTCTGAAACGCAAAGCCATCGCGACTCACTGGCGCAACCTACTTGGCAGCAGCAGCTTTCTCATGCCATTCGCGATCCGCAAACACTTTGCGAACGGCTGGGACTAAGCCACGACTGGTTGGCGGGCGCCCAGGCTGGACATGCACTGTTTGACGTATGTGTTCCTGAAGCGTATCTCAACAGAATACCCTATGGCGATATAAACGACCCGTTGCTGCGCCAGGTACTGCCGCTTGGCGAGGAAGCGCTAACGCCACATGGCTACGTCGTCGATCCGCTTGAAGAAGCCGAACATCGGCCCGCCAAAGGGCTGATCCATAAGTATGCTGGCCGAGTGCTGCTTATTGCCAGCCCCAACTGTGCCATCAACTGCCGCTACTGCTTTCGTCGACATTTTCCCTATAGCGATAACTCACCCTCCAGAGCGCAGTGGCAGGAAGCGCTGGATTACCTGCGCGCTGACACCACTATTCACGAGGCGATTCTGTCTGGCGGCGATCCACTGGCCGCCAGCGATCGCCAGTTGGCATGGCTGGTGGAGCAGCTAGAAAGCATCCCGCACCTAAAACGGCTACGCATTCATACCCGCCTGCCGGTGGTGATTCCCGATCGGGTCGATGACGCCCTGCTTGACTGGCTCTCAGCTACACGCCTGCAAAAAGTGGTGGTGCTGCATATTAACCACGCCAATGAAATCGACCAAGCAGTGATAGACGCCTGTGCGCGCCTTAAGCAGGCGGGTGCAACACTACTCAACCAGAGTGTCCTGCTGTGCAATGTGAACGATAGCGTCACCACACTTGCCGCGCTTTCTGAACGGCTATTCGAAGCGGGTATTCTACCTTACTACCTGCATGTGCTGGATCCTGTGCAAGGCGCTGCGCATTTTGATGTGACGGATAATGAAGCGCGCAAGCTAGTTGCTCAACTTCTCGCTCATCTACCTGGGTTCTTAATGCCACGACTAGTGCGGGAAATCCCCGGTAAAGAGAGTAAAACGCCGCTATAGAAAAGCGACTATCAAAAGCCACGCTAAGACTTCTAAATGCTGACGCTGATCGTTATAAAAAGCCTCACAATAGTGCATCAAGATATTCATCCGCACTATCATGATGCAATTAATGTTTAACAGGCATGCTACTCGTCAGAATTTAAATTCAGCAAACAACTAAAAATAAACGCATTTTTTAAATCGGGCCAATATTTTGCTCTATTAATAAGTGTTACAAACGGGGTATCGACGGCTAACGCTGCCAAACAATTTAAGTTTCCAATAGATCGCTAGGGTTCCGACACCATCAACATATACCCCCTGATGGCTGTGGCTGGTCCGAGAGCAATCGACCTAACGCCAAGGCGTGAGGTTACACGGCGGGACAAAAGCCCGGGAGGATAAGGTGCAGTGATGCGCCGATGCCCCCGAGTTTTCCCTTAGCCGCTGGAGGCTGCCATGACCCGTTGCAATCGTACTTCCCCAAAACGCTTACCCCTCACTTCGCTTTCCGCCGCACTCTCTACCACCCTGCTGGCAACTCTTGTTGCGGCTGCGCCTGCCCAAGCCCAAGAGCGGGACGAGTTTAGCGTCTGTTGGTCGATTTATGCCGGCTGGATGCCCTGGGCCTACGCCGACGTTGAAGGCGTGGTCGATAAATGGGCCGACAAGTACGGCATTAGCATTGATGTGGTGCAAGTGAACGACTACGTCGAATCGATTAACCAATTCACCTCGGGCAATGTTGACGGCTGCGCCATGACCAATATGGATGCGCTGACAATCCCCTCCGCCAGTGGCGTCGACTCCACTGCACTGATTATCAACGACTACTCCAACGGCAACGACGGCATCGTGCTCAAAGGTAGCGACGATCTTGCCGATATTGAAGGCCGCCAGGTCAACCTGGTTCAGTTCAGTGTCTCCCACTACTTCCTGGCGCGCGCCCTTGAGAGCGTCGGCCTTACTGAACGCGATATCGAAACGGTCAATACCTCCGATGCGGATATTGTTGGTCTCTTCTCTAGCGATACCACCGAAGCTGTCGCTGCCTGGAATCCACAGCTAAGCGCCATCGCTGATATGCCCGATGCCAACGTGGTGTATACCTCAGCGGAAATCCCCGGCGAAATCCTCGATATGATGGTGGTCAACACCCAAACCCTAGCCGATAACCCTGCCCTTGGCCACGCTTTGGTCGGTGCTTGGTATGAAGTAATGGGTTTGGTTGAAGCGGATGATGAGCATGCCCTCAACATTATGGCCGATGCGGCGGGCACCGACCTTGAAGGCTATCGCTCTCAGTTAGACGCCACCTACCTGTATACCGACCCAGCAGAGGCAATTGAGTTAATGGAAAGCCCCGAGCTGCTCAAAACCATGGAACGGGTCGCCGAGTTTAGTTTCACCCATGGCCTACTCGGCGATATGGCGCCCAATGCTGGCGTCGTCGGCATCGAAACCCCTAGCGGCATGTTTGGCGATGAGAGCAATGTGCAACTGCGCTTCGAACCTAGCTTTACCCAAGCGTATCTCGACGCTCAGTAACGGGTCCCTCCTGCATTAGCGCGACGGGAGTGGCCCTTGCCACTCCCTCTGCTCCCATCTTTCGTGGACACCGTCATGAAGCGATTAATTAACTTAACGCCCTCTCGGGGCGGCCGCTGGCTGTTGGGCCTGCTGCCTTTTTTGCTACTGGCTATGCTCTATATGAGCCTCTCCAACGCAAGGCTGGCGGAAAACCCTAACGACCGTTTGTTGCCCACGCCTTCGACCATGGCAAGCTCGTTTTATCACTTGGCCACCGCCGAGAACGTTCGCACGGGGGAGATTGTGCTGTGGACAGACACTTTCGCAAGCCTGGAACGTATTGTGATTGGTGTCGGTATTAGTGCATTGATTGGTCTAGTGGTGGGTATCCTAAACGGCGGCTTGCCTGTTGTGCGCGCCAAGCTTTCGCCACTAGTTACTGTCGCCTCGCTGATTCCTCCTATGGCGATACTGCCGATTCTATTTATCGCCTTTGGTACCGGTGAGGCCGCCAAAATTGCCCTGATTGTGATTGGGGTAACGCCATTTCTTATTCGTGACCTTCAAGGCCACGCCCTGCGGCTCCCCGATGAGCAGTTGATCAAAGCACAAACCCTAGGCGCCAGCTCCTGGCAGGTGCTGTTAAGAGTGCTGCTGCCACAGCTTACCCCTCGGCTACTGAACGCCACCCGTTTGGCGTTGGGCACTGCTTGGCTTTTTTTGATCGCCGCTGAAGCCATCGCGGCGCAGGAAGGGCTTGGCTACCGCATTTTTCTGGTACGTCGTTATCTATCGATGGATGTGATTTTGCCTTATGTGGCCTGGATCACCCTACTGGCGTTTCTGCTCGACCAACTGCTGGCCTGGGTGTCGCGGCTAGCATTCCCCTGGTATCACGCCGGCGAAGGAGATAATTCATGAGCCTTCTCGCGGCCAAACGATTAGAGAAGCACTACGGCAATCACGTTGTGCTCGAAAACCTTAATTTTAGCGTTGAGTCCGGGGAGTTTGTCACCTTAGTGGGCGCCTCGGGATGCGGTAAAACCACCTTTCTTAAAATGCTTCTGGGCACTGAAGCCTCCTCGCGGGGTAGCTTAACGCTGGATGAAAAACCCATCCCCAATGAGCCCGGCCCCGACCGGGGAGTGGTGTTCCAGAAGTACTCGGTGTTTCCTCACCTCACGGTGCAGGGCAACGTAATGATTGCCGATGAGTTTCACCGCGCCAAGCTGCTGGGCAAGAGTTTTGGCTCAGACAAGCGCCACGCTATTGAAAAGGCTCGTGCTCGCATTGAAGAAGTCGGCCTTAGCCATGCGCTCAGAAAGTATCCTCACGAGCTCTCCGGTGGTATGCAGCAACGCTTGGCCATCGCCCAGGCGCTGATGATGCGGCCGCGCATTTTACTGCTCGATGAGCCTTTCGGCGCGCTTGACCCAGGCATTCGTCAGGATATGCATGTGCTTATCAACCGCCTGTGGCAAGAGCAGCACCTGACGATCTTTATGATTACCCACGACCTTAAAGAAGCCTTTGAGCTAGGCACGCGGCTGTGGGTATTCGATAAAACCCGTCAAGACCCACAGGCGCCGGAGGCATATGGCGCCACAATTACTTACGACCTTCCTATTTCGAGAGACCGCCCCTCAACAGACTTGCAAGAAGCGCTTTACCAGGGCGGTCTGAAAACTCACACCCAGGAGACGCTGCTATGATCAACGAAGCGCGATACACCACTCATTTACCTGGCGGGCACCACTGGTCGCTGCGCCTGCGCCGCGGCACCACCTTGACCTTGACGGCGCAGGAAGCCGACAGCAACGTAGGGCTTTTATGCTACAACCCCGAAAACCTGCTGGAGCGCTTAAACCTACCCGACACCCTGAAGTGTCAACACACCTTTAAACTCACCCAGGGCCACTGCCTCTACTCGGATATGGGGCGTATTTTTGCCTCCATCACCCATGATGATCTGGGCTGGCACGATAGCGTGGGCGGCAATTTAATGCCCCACCATCTGCTGCAGAAAGGCTGGCAGCCGGTCAGTTATCAACAGGCCCATAACGACTGGACGCTCACTGGCTTCGATGCCTTTTTAGTGGAATTGGCCAAGTACGGCCTGGGCCGCAGGGACATGGCCGCCAATCTAAATCTTTTCTCCCGGGTAGAAAGCGATGACGAGGGCAGGCTGCGCTATATCTCTGGCCACTGCCAGCCCTGCCAAAGCGTCACACTGCGCTTTGAGATGGACACACTCGTGCTGCTGCACACCTGCCCCCACCCACTCGACCTCAGCACGGAGTACCCCCGTCGAGGCGTGGACATCGCCCTCGGCACCGCCGAGCCGACCACCGAAGACGACCCTTGCTACCGCTCGCGGCCCGAAAATGCCCGCGGCTTCGCCAATAACCGTCTTTACCACCTCGGCCTATAAGGGGGAACGAACACCATGATTATTGAAAGCACTTTACGCCCCGAAAATGCCTTAAGCCGCACCACTGTAAACGCAGGCGACCACTACATAGGCATCGTTAAACGCGGCCAAACCCTGCGTATTCTCGATTTAGAAGGCAATCAGGCCGCAGATACGCTGTTCTTCAGCGCTGACGATACCAGCGAGCGCTACAGCGCCATGGATACGGTACGCGAACAAGGCGCGGTTTACCTCACCGCAGGCTCCCCGCTGATCTCCAGCGAAGGCCGCACTATGCTGACGATTACCGCTGACACCTGCGGCCGTCACGATACCCTGGGCGGCGCCTGCGCCAGCGAAAGCAACACCGTGCGCTACGACCTGGAAAAGCGCTATATGCACTCCTGCCGGGATAACTGGATGCACGCCATCGCCAACTATCCAGAGTTTGGGCTTACCAAGCGCGATATCACCCACAACATCAACTTCTTTATGAATGTGCCGGTCACCGCCGACGGTGGGCTAACCTTTGAGGACGGCATCTCCGCACCGGGTAAATACGTTGAGATGGTCGCCGAGATGGATGTGATCGTGTTGGTCTCCAACTGCCCCCAGCTCAATAACCCCTGCAACGACTACAACCCAACGCCTATTGAGCTGTTGGTTTGGGACTGACATGAGAATAGGCGCTGATCAAGTCAGGAGAGTAAGCGAAACGTCTTTTTCAGGGCCGGAAAGAGCTCCATGCAATTCCGGCATTCCCGCCATCCATGGCGGTCAGATGAAAAAGCCGAGCGCCCATGGATGGGTTCACAGCGTTTTCGCGTCTCTCCTGAATGGGCCACAGCACTAAATCTCTGGGGACGACCCCAAGAGGTTGACTCTTCTGCGGGACGACCCGCCTTTGTTTGCAGGCAGTGCCATGTCCATCAATAAAACGTTTAGCAAAGTACTGATTGCCAATCGCGGTGCCATTGCCGCACGTATTTTACGTACTCTCAAAACACTCAATATCGGCAGCGTGGTGGTTTACGCCGACGCCGACCGGGACGCGCCCTACGTTCATCAGGCTGATGAGAACTATGCCCTGGGCGAAGGCTCGGCCAGCGATACCTACCTTAATATCGACAAGCTGATCACCATTGCCAAAAAAAGCGGTGCACAAGCCGTTCACCCTGGCTACGGCTTTCTGTCAGAGAACACCCGCTTTATCGAAGCCTGCGACGCAGCAGGGCTGACCTTTCTAGGCCCCACCGCCGAGCAAATTGAACAGTTTGGCCTAAAACACCAGGCCCGCGCCCTGGCCAAAAACGCCGGTGTGCCCCTGGTGCCCGGCTCAAAACTTCTCGAAAGCGTTAACGAGGCACTCACCAGCGCCGAGCAAATTGGCTACCCGGTAATGCTCAAATCCACCGCCGGAGGTGGCGGTATCGGTATGCAGGTATGCCAAACCCCCGCCGAGCTTGAACGCGCCTTTGACTCAGTGAAAGGCCTAGGTGAGCGCAACTTTGGCGACGGCGGCGTGTTTCTGGAAGCCTATATCGCCCGCGCCCGGCACCTGGAAGTTCAGCTATTTGGCGATGGCCAAGGCAGCGTGATCGCCCTCGGTGAACGCGACTGCTCTACCCAGCGCCGCCACCAAAAAGTGCTTGAAGAGTGTCCGGCCCCCAACCTGCCCGAACCCGTTCGCCAGGCGCTGCACGCCACGGCGGTTCAACTGGGCAAGGCGGTCAACTACCGTAGCGCAGGAACCGTCGAGTTTATTTACGATGCTGAGCGGGAAGCGTTCTACTTTTTAGAGGTCAATACCCGACTCCAGGTCGAGCACGGCGTCACCGAACTAGTCTACGGCGTTGATATCGTTGAGTGGATGGTACGCCTCGGGGCAGGCGAACTGCCCGCCCTTGAGACGCTCACCAACGACCTCGCCCCACGCGGCCATGCCGTACAGGCGCGCCTCTACGCCGAAGATCCCACCCACGACTTCCGCCCCAGCGCAGGCTTGCTGACAGAAGTCGATTTCCCCAAGGCTGACGGTCTGCGCATCGACCACGCCATTGAAGCTGGGCTAGAAATATCGGCACTGTTTGACCCCATGCTAGCCAAAGTGATTGTTCACGCAGACAGCCGAGCCGCAGCTATCGAACAGTTAGCAGACACGCTGGATAACGCCAGCGTTTACGGCATTACCACTAACCGCGCCTGGCTTGCCCATGCGCTGCGCGCAGACCGTTTTCGTGACGCCGACCTGGACACCCACTGGCTAACCACCCTGGAGTGGGCGCCGCCCACCATTGAAGTGATCGCCCCCGGCACAGTGACAACGATTCAAGACCACCCCGGCCGCCAGGGCCACTGGGATGTGGGCGTGCCGCCTTCCGGGCCCTTTGATGACTGGTCGTTTCGCCTCGGCAATCGCCTGCTCGATAACCCCGCCGATGCCGCCGGGCTTGAAATCACCCTGACCGGCCCGACGCTGCGTTTTCACCGCGCCACACAAATCGTGCTGACGGGTGCCGAGCTCCCTGCAACGCTCGATGACGAAACAGTTGCTTTTTGGCAGGTAACTGATATTCCCGCTGGAGCAACGCTTAGCTTGGGCAAGGTCGCTGCGGGCGCGCGGGCCTACTTACTAGTGCGTGGCGGTATCGAATGCCCACGCTATTTAGGCTCACGCAGCACCTTCACCCTCGGGCAGTTCGGCGGCCACGGCGGCCGAGCGCTGCGCAGCGGCGATATGCTCGATTTACCCTCGCTTGCCGCCACCTCCCAGGCGCATTTGGATGAGGCGTTAATACCTACCTTCGGCCATCAAAACAGCGGCAAGACCTGGCAAGTGGCCGTGCTTTACGGCCCCCACGGCGCGCCGGACTTTTTTACCGATGACGACATCCAGTGCTTCTTCGACCACGAGTGGGAAGTCCACTACAACTCCAGCCGCACCGGCATAAGGCTGATTGGCCCGCGCCCCGAGTGGGCCCGAGCCGATGGCGGCGAAGCGGGGTTACACCCCTCCAATATCCACGATAACGCCTACGCCTTTGGCACTATCGACTTTACTGGCGATATGCCGGTGATTCTTGGCCCCGACGGCCCCTCTTTAGGCGGTTTTGTCTGCCCGGCCACCGTGGTGCGTGCCGAACGCTGGAAGCTAGGACAGCTCGCCGCTGGCGATAAGGTGCGCTTTGTGGCGGTTAGCCTCGCCACCGCCCGCAGCCTGGAAGCGCGCCAGCGCGCCCAGTTAGAGAACCTTACAGCGCCGCCTGTTGACGATATTCAGCCAGAACGCGACACCCCGATCCTGCGCGACGTCCCTACTCAGCAAGCCGGTGAGCGCATCGTTTACCGCCGCGCCGGGGACGATTTCCTGCTGATAGAATTTGGTGCGATGGAGTTGGATATCGCGCTGCGCTTTCGCGTACACGCTTGGATGCTGTGGTTACAGGAACACTCGCTGCCCGGCCTACGGGAGCTAACCCCCGGCATTCGTTCGCTACAAGTTCACTATGAACCGCTAGAACTTAGCCTTGATGAGTTGCTCGAGCACTTGCTCAAAGCCGAGCAGGCGCTAGTCGACATAGAGTCGCTAGAGGTTGAGTCGCGGGTGGTGCATCTACCGCTCTCCTGGGACGATCCTGCTTGCCACGAAGCCATCGACAAATACCAGCGCAGCGTGCGCCCAGATGCACCCTGGTGCCCCAGCAACCTCGACTTTATTCGCCGCATCAATGCACTGGAGAGCGAACAACAAGTGCGCGATATCGTTTTCGATGCCCGCTACCTGGTAATGGGTCTTGGCGACGTTTATCTAGGCGCCCCCGTCGCCACACCGCTGGATCCGCGCCAGCGCTTGGTGACCACCAAATACAACCCCGCCCGCACCTGGACGGCAGAAAACTCTGTGGGCATCGGCGGTGCCTATTTGTGCGTATACGGCATGGAAGGCCCCGGTGGCTACCAGTTTGTCGGTCGCACGCTACAAATGTGGAACCGCTACCGCACCACCCAACACTTCGAAAACCCCTGGCTGCTGCGCTTTTTTGATCAGCTGCGCTTTTATGAAGTCAGCCACGACGAGCTTGAGCAAATTCGCCGCGACTTCCCCCATGGTCGTTTTGAGCTGTCCACCGAAACGGCACACTTCCGTTTGGCGGACTACCAAGCTGACATCGACGAAAACGCCGACGCCATCGAAACCTTCCGTACCAAGCGCGAAGCTGCCTTCCAGGCAGAGATGGCCGCCTGGCGTTCTAATGGTCAGTTCACCTTTGAAGATCAAGTACCGGCTAGCCCTGAAATCGAAACCTTGGCCGACGGCGAAGTGGGTATTGAAAGCCCGGTAACCGGCAGCCTATGGAAACTGCTGGTACAAGAAGGCGAGCAGGTTAGCGCCGGTCAAGCAGTAGCGTTAGTCGAATCCATGAAAATGGAGGTAGAAGTAACTGCTCACTGCGCGGGTTGCGTTTCCCGGCTTCCCATAAGCGAAGGGGCGTCTATTGGGCCTGGGCAACCGCTTGTAGTGCTCACCAGTAAAGAGGAGACGGGCGCATGAGTCAGCTTCCTAACGATCAGCGCTTGGCTGATTTCCAGTCCATTCCCGTCATCGACATTAACGACCTACTCCATGGCGATACCCCCGCGCGTCAAGCCGTCGCCGATTCCCTTGGCCGCGCCGCAAGGGAAGTAGGTTTCTTTCAAATGGTGGGGCACGGAATTGATCACTCCTTGCGCGAAGGGTTGATTTGCCAAGCCAAGCGCTTCTTTGCTCAACCTGAAGCAGCCAAAATGGAGCGCTATATTGGCCTTTACCACCATCATCGGGGCTATGTCCCTCCCGGTGAAGAGTCACCAGACCCTAACAAGCCTGATATGAAAGAGGCTTTTGATCTCGCTTTTGAGCTTCCCGAAAGCGACCCTGAAGTATTAGCCGGAACGCCTTTGCTCGGCCCCAATCCCTGGCCAGACCTTGACGGTTTCCGCGCACCGGTGGCCGCTTATTATGAGGCGGCTTATCAGGTGGGTCGCTCGCTGATGGGCGGCTTTGCTCTGGCCTTAGGGCTTGAAGAACAGCAGCTACTGCGCCACGTCAACAAACCACCCAGCCAGCTGCGCCTTATTCACTACCCTTACAATCCTGACGCCGAAGACGCCCAAGGCATTGGCGCGCATACTGACTACGAGTGCTTTACCCTGCTGCTACCCACCGCGCCTGGGCTTGAAGTCATGAACGGTGCGGGCGAATGGATTGATGTGCCGTATCAAGACGATGCCTTGGTGGTGAATATTGGCGATATGTTGGAAATCTGGAGTAACGGCGAGTTTGTGGCGACCTCTCACCGTGTGCGCAAAGTGAAACAGGAGCGCTACTCCTTCCCGCTATTTTTCGCCTGCGATTATCATACTGAGGTCGCGCCGCGGCCTGAATTAGTCCAGCGCCACGGCAAAGCCCATTACGCACCGCTTAAAGCGGGTGATCACCTCTACGCCCAAACGATCCAAACCTTCCGCTATCTCCGCGATCGACTGGCAAAGGGCGAAATCACACTCCCAGAGGGCTCCCGCGAAGTGGGCAGCCTAGGCCAGCACGGCAAACATAAGGAACCCCCTTATGAACGCTAACCTGCCAGCCACACCTCAAACATTTCGCGGCGTATGGCAGCGTACTCTTTACGCCGAGCCCGCTATTGAGCCCTACCAAAGGGCCGACACCACTACGCAGGTGTATTGGCTACAGGGCAAGCACTGGCATGCCGACCTGCGCCTGCCTGCGGACTCGCCTGGCTTTGCAGGCATCACTTGTTTAGACGACTGCAACCGATCTCAGCTTGAGTGGCTGGCGGGGCTCACGGCTTTTGCGGGTATTACTCAAATAAAAGGCGAGCTATGCAAAAGGCTATGCATCTGGCACCGCTATCAGGATCTATGCCCTAGTCTGGAAAAGGATGTAGGACTACTGCAATGGATTAACGACACCACCCTGGAAGAGCGACACCCTCACGGTCAGTACGTTGAGCACTGGCAGCGGCTTGCCAATAATGCCGTTGAAGAAGTGATTCAAGACGAGCAGGGGCAACTGCGCTGGCTGCAAATAGGTAACCACGCTATAGCGATTACCCCGCGCCCAGCCGCCAACATTTCCGATCTGTTTTCCCCCATAAGTACCGCCGCCGAAGACACCCTACGCTGGCGCGCCAGCCTATGCTTTGACTACTTACAGCAAAGCCAAGACGGCTGGCAAGTAATGCTATCTACCCAGCCCTGGCGAAAGGGACTGATTCTGGATGGCGCAAAAAATCTACTTAAGCCTTCTTTCGTGACACCGATTTAATTGAGGAATCTATTATGACGCTTCCTATCGCACTCGATATCGCCAGCCTTCACACCGCCTACCAACAGGGTGAACTCACCCCTGCAGCGTTAATCGACGATTTGCTCGCTCAAGCCGAGGCCCACGGTAAAGAGCCTGCCTGGATTACTCGCTTAAGTCGCGAGCAGTTGGCGCCCTATTTGAAGCGCCTGGAAGGCGAATCGCCGAAGACGCTACCGCTTTACGGCATTCCCTTTGCTCTGAAGGATAATATCGACCTGACGGGGGTTGCTACCACCGCTGGCAGCCCGGCGTATGCCTATGCACCTACGGAAAACGCTTTTGTGGTGCAGCAGTTGATTGATGCGGGCGCGATTCCCATGGGCAAAACCAACCTGGATCAGTTCGCCACCGGGCTGGTGGGAGAGCGGGCGCTAGAAGTTTACGGCACACCTGCTAATGCTTTTGACCCAACGCTGGTGCCCGGCGGCTCCAGCAGCGGCTCAGCGGTGGTCACCGCGGCCGGTATGGTTAGCTTTGCACTCGGTACCGATACCGCCGGTTCTGGTCGTGTACCTGCCTGCTTTCATAACTTGTACGGGGTTAAACCCAGCCTGGGGCTGCTTAGCACCCGCGGCGTAGTTCCCGCCTGTGCCACGCTGGATACCATTAGCCTGTTTGCGCTGACCGCAGACGATGCCGCAAAGGTGTTGGATATTACCGCTGCCTATGATGATCAGTGCGCTTGGTCGCGACAGCATGATTTTGCGGTGTACGGTAAACGCTACGGCAAAGCGCCCACTGCGTTCCGCTTTGGGGTGCCGCTGGAATCCCAGTGGCAAACCGATGCGGCCTATACCCAAGGCATGCACCAGACGATTGCCGAGCTTGAAGCCATTGGGGGTGAAAAGGTCGAGCTGGACTGTTCGCCGTTACTGGCGGCAGCGCGCTTGCTCTACGAAGGCCCTTGGGTGGCCGAGCGCTACCATGTGATTCGCGATTTGATGAAGAGCCACTCGGATGCGGTGCATCCGGTCACGTTTGAAATTACCCAAGATGGTGCCACGCCGCTGGCGGTAGACGCCTTCGATGCACGCTATAAACTCGCTGAGTATAAGCGTCAGGCAGACGCACTCATCAGTCAGGTGGATGTGATGCTTTCACCCACCACGGTCACGCATCCGAGCAAGGCCGAGGTAGCGGCGGATCCAATCAGTGTCAATTCTCGCCTGGGCACCTGGACCAACTTTATGAATCTGCTCGATTACAGCGCCCTGGCCGTACCTATAGGCTTTAGCGAGCGGGACTTGCCAGTTGGCGTCACGCTCTTTGGGCCCGTATTTGCTGATCTAACGCTGCTCTCCCTCGCTCGCGCTCTCGAAACTCGTTTAATGCTGCCGTTAGGCGCGACCGGAATTCAACACCCGCCTTTAGCAGAACTCACCGCTCCTGCCCAAGACGGCAGCATAGAACTAGTGGTATGCGGTGCGCACCTAAAAGGCCTGCCGCTGAATCACCAATTGACAGAACGCCGCGGCGTATTGGTGAACACTACCCACAGCGCCCCGCGCTATAAGCTGTTTGCTCTGGCAGGCG
The DNA here is from genome assembly GCF_013416325.1 of Vreelandella sedimenti. GTDB lineage: Bacteria > Pseudomonadota > Gammaproteobacteria > Pseudomonadales > Halomonadaceae > Vreelandella > Vreelandella sedimenti. The sequence continues at coordinate 140,998 of NZ_JACCGK010000003.1, read as the reverse complement.
GGGGCCCAAAGCGCCCGGCGATGCTACGCGACGAGAATGGGCAAGCCATTGAAGTGGAAGTGTGGCGTCTGCCTATCGAGACCCTGGGCAGCTTTTTAGCGGGCATACCCGCACCGCTCGGTTTAGGCCAGGTGGAACTTGTCGATGGCAGTTGGAAGTGCGGTTTTATCTGCACCGCAGGGGCGCTAAACGAAGGTGGTAAAGCAGAGGATATTACCGAGTTTGGCGGCTGGCGGGGGTGGTTAGCGAGTCGATCATAACGCTGATATACGAGGCCCATGGGCATGTGAAACGCTGCGGATGGGCCTTTTAAACGAAACAGATTATTGGCATTTAAGCTGTTCAATTTTGTCCATCCGATCAAAGTCATTAGATATTTTAAACTGTCCTGCCACAAACACCAGGCGCTTTTACAATGCCTCCCCTCCATTGAAAAAACAGCGCTAGGTGTTGCTACAGTTAATCAAGACATATCACCCAGATCGTAAAAGTATCGTTTTCTGCTAAAGTTATAGTGCTAACGATTTCTGACGTTGAATTAGCCTCAACGTTGGACATCTCACTCAGCAGGAGGCCATAGCGTTATGTCACCATCCCTCTCGTCCAGACCGGGCGCTTTCGTCCTCTTAATAGCCTCGCTTGCCGGGCTTGCTATCGCTTTATATGCCTATTTCACACCACTAACCGGCGTCACTGGAACGCTTGGGGCACTGGTCGCCATTGTGGCTTGCCTCGCCCTTGCGGTGATGGCGTTACTTCTCTTTAAAGTCAAAAGGCGTGGTGCTTCCATCGTACTGCGGATACTCATCCTGATGGGGCTTGCCGGTACATTTTTCGCCGGAATGCTGTTGCATCAGTGGTGGATCAGTGCAGCCATGGTAGTCGGTCTGATCGGCTTGATTGTTGATATGGTTCGCGCAACCCATCATGCCCGTCTCACCCACACCTGAGGAGCCGCCCATGCCGACATTATTATCCACCCCGTTTAAATCGGTAACCCCAGGCTTAGGCGCAGTCACCGCCCTGGCGATGTGTTTTACGCCCTTGCCGTTACTGGCTCAGGATCAACCCAGTGAGCAGGAGAATCCCGAGCAAGAAGAAGCGCCCAGTCGCGCTCCCATCCCGTTGGTGCCTGGCGAGCCGACCTGGGACAGCTTCCATGGCCAGCTTAATGCCCAAAAATATAGCCCGCTTGATCAAATCAATACTGATAACGTCGGCGAGCTGGAGAAGGTATGGGAAGTGCATACCGGCGATGTCGCAGATGGCTCAGGTGAGTTGCCAGCCACCGTTTGGTCAGCGACCCCGGTGTTTGCTAACGATACCCTTTATATTGGTACCCCCTTCTACCGCATACTCGCGTTAGACCCCGGTAGTGGCGAAGAGAAATGGAGTTTCGATACTCAATCCTCTCTGGAAGCGCTAACTCAACCCGCTTTGAAAAACCGTGGTGTGGCCTATTGGGAAGCCGACAATCCGGTAGCAGGCGAGCCCTGCCAGAAAATTATCTATATGGGCACCATGGATGCACAGCTATTCGCGGTCGACGCCGATAGTGGCGAACAGTGCGCTGACTTTGCTGATAACGGTGTGCTCGACGTCAACCAGTGGAACGACACCAACGACCGCTGGCCGCTTTCGCTACTACAACCCCCTACCGTGGTGGGAGACCACTTGGTACTCGGCTGGGCGGGGATGGACTGGGCCTACGAACAGGCGCCACCAGGCACTATTTACTCAATTAATGCCCGCACAGGAGAACGTGAATGGACGTTCCAGGCACTTTCAGATGAGATGCGCGATCAAAGCGGCACCGCCAATGTCTGGACACATATGTCCGCCGACGAGGAGCGTGGTTTAGTCTATCTGCCGGTTTCCTCACCCTCGCCGAACTACTGGGGCGGCAATCGCGCCGAAGAAGTGCCCCTGGGCACATCCACCACCGCCCTGGATATCGAGACCGGCGAAGTGGTTTGGTCGCGGCAGTGGGTACATCACGATATATGGGATTACGATATCAATGCCGCGCCAACGCTGATGGACATCACAGTAAATGGTGAAGACATACCGGCACTCATCCAAGCAACCAAGATGGGCTTTCTATTCGTGGTTAATCGCGAAACAGGCGAAGACGTTTGGCCGATTGAGGAGCGCCCGGTACCCGGCGGTGATGGCAGCGTTGAGGGCGAAGTTTACGCGCCGACCCAACCTTTCCCGACTAAACCGGAACCGCTGTTAGATCAGTCTGAAAAGCCCAACGTCTGGGCGCTGGCTGACGCGGTTAGCTTCGGAGAGTGTTCCGCGTTGTGGGGCGATCTTCATTATGAAGGCATGTACACCCCGCCCACTACCCAAGGCGAAGGCACGCTCGGCTATCCGATCAGCGCAGGCGGCGTACAGTGGGGTGGCGTGGCCTTTGATCCGGAGAGCCAGACAGCAATCGTCAATACCTCGCACATTGTGCAGTATGTAAAGCTCTACAGTCGTGAAGAGTATGAAAAGGCCGATAGCGGCTCCGGCAACGAAAGCGGCTTCGCCCCCCAAGAAGGCGCCCCCTACGGGATGCGTCTTGAGGTAGCGCTTAACCGGCTAGGCATGCCCTGCTGGGAGCCACCCTTTGGCGAGCTTGTCGCCCTGGATATGACCAGCGGTGATATCAAATGGCGTCGTCCGGTGGGTGCATCGCAACAGTATGGTTTTTTTATGCCTGAGAGCTGGGGCTCGCCTACCATCGGTGGCCCGGCCGTCACCGCAGGCGATATTATCTTTATTGGCGCCTCCATGGATGCCAAGGTGCGTGCCTACTCCCTAGAAACCGGCGAGGAGCTCTGGTCGGATCAGACCGAAGCCCCCTCGGTCTCGAACCCTGCGGTTTACGAGTACAACGGTCGCCAATATGTCGCCTTTGTTTCCGGTGGCAATACCATTCTGAAAGACCAGGTGGGTGATCAGATCGTAGTCTACGCGCTGCCAGAGTAACCCTCAGCGTAGGTAAAATGATAAACGGGGCGGCCTCTGAGGCCGTCTCGTTTACGTTAACAGCTACTGTCTCTCACTGCTTCAGCCAAGGTCACGAGTCTGAGGCTTGGTACGCCTGGCTAACTGATTATTTGCCGCCCTAAAACATACTCGCATCAGTGGTACCAGCAACCACAGTATCGGCGTGAGCAACCAGCGGTAAATAAAGCGCGCGATGAAGAGTACTGGCAGTAGCACGATGAACCAGATAAGAAACTGACCGAACCAGACCGGCCAGCCAAGCCAAGTAGAGAGGTTGGCGCCGAGTGCGCTCACTAAGCTTGGGTGGCGCACCACCACATAGGCAGTGCCCGCTACTGCGGCCACCTTGGCCATACGAGGCAAGCGCGTAAAACGTCCGCTGGTGGCGAAAATCCCTTGGCGCAGGCTCGTCCGAGCGCCCTGGGCTTCCACACTGCCCACCCGGGCAGCACGAGCGGTTTTGCCTGCCCGCAGCACCTTCACGGTGCTGGCCATCACGAGTAGATCGACACCGGCCCAGCCTAGATCAGCGGCGCCAACATCGTCGCCCCGCCGCCACTGGCTTTCCAAATCGCGTAAACCGCTGGTGAAGAAATCGCCCAGGCCCGCAACCAGACGCTCGCCCTGTAGCCACTCCACGTCGCCTTGTTCGCTGACCACAAACTGGTTAAGCAGCGCGTGGCCATTGGCATCCAGCAGCGCAATACCCATCTGCCCGCGGCGGTAAGGGGTGAACGCTGAATCCGCTTCTCCCTCCTCATCACTCCACCAGCGGCTGAATTGCTGATAACGCTCACCGACCCAGTACTGCGCCTTTAGCGTGGCCACATCGTGGCTGCGAAAGTAGCTAATGGGAAGTACTGCGTCAGCCCCATAGCGCACCAGTACTCGCTGAAAATTGGGCAGTAAGCCGTACTCCACTAATACATCGCGGGCCATATCACCGTGGCGCAAAATCGCCAAAGAGGCACTCATCCACAGCGCCTGATCGTCAGCATAGCTGAGAAACAGCGCATTGAGCTCCGGTGTTTCCTGCTGAAGCGACGCCTCTAGCGAGGGCAACGCCCGCTGAGCTTCCAATCGTACCAGTTTGGACTCAAACGGCTCATGAGAGGCCAATGCTGATGCTAGCCCGGCGATCACTATCGCGGTTACTACCATTATCTGCCAGGGCCGCATCGCAATCCACCTCACTCAACGGGTAACCTCAGGATTACCCCAATGTCTCCGCCGTCACGTTGGCCGCCGCGGGCTGGGTAGAGTGGTGGCGATTGATCGCGCTCAACACCCCCTTCATCGACGCGCTGGTAATGCTTTCATCGTTGCCTACACCGAATACCGCTTTGCCGTCGATACGCACTTCCACATAAGCGATCGCCTCAGCGTCAGCGCCCTGCCCGCGGGAGTGCTCGTGGTAGTCGATAATCTCTACATCGTGCCCTGCGGCTGCCAATGCTTTAACAAAGGCCGCTAACGGGCCGTTACCCTCGCCCTTTAACATTTGCCGTGTGCCGCTCTCCTCAATCACGGCGTCCAGCGTGACTTTGGGGCTGTCGGGTTCAGACGACAAACGGTGGTTAACTAATGCAAAGGGCACTCGCTGCTCTAAATACTCATCCGAGAAAGCCTGATAGATCATCTGCGAGGTGATCTCACGCCCGGTGCGTTCTGCCACTTCCTGAACGACCTGACTAAACTCGATGGAAAGCCGACGCGGTAGCTCAATACCGTGTTCCTGCTCAAGCAGGTAGGAAACACCGCCTTTACCCGACTGGCTATTAACCCGAATCACCGCTTCGTAGCTGCGGCCCACGTCCAGCGGGTCGATAGGCAAATAAGGCACATCCCAAACGGCATCAGGGTTGGCGCGACGATCTGCCATGCCTTTTTTGATCGCATCCTGGTGGGAGCCGGAGAAGGCGGTAAACACCAGATCGCCCACGTAGGGGTGTCGGGGATGCACCGGCAGTTGGTTGCAGTACTCCACTTCGCGCATGATCGGGGTGATATTGGAAAAATCGAGCTGGGGGTTAACGCCCTGGGTGTACATATTCATCGCCAGGGTGACGATATCAACGTTGCCGGTGCGCTCGCCGTTCCCAAACAGCGTGCCCTCAACGCGATCAGCCCCGGCCATCAGCGTCAGCTCTGCCGCTGCTACACCGGTACCGCGGTCGTTGTGGGGGTGAACGCTAACAATCAAGTGGTCGCGGTTTTTGACGTGGCGACAGAACCACTCGATCTGGTCGGCGTAGTTGTTGGGCGTGGCGACTTCTACCGTGGCCGGCAGGTTCACGATCATGGGCTTATCGGCGCGGGTGCCGTAAGCGTCCATGACCGCTTCGACGATCTCAACGGCAAAGTCCATCTCGGTGGTAGTGAAGAGCTCCGGCGAGTACTGGAACGTCCAGTTGGTTTCTGGTGCGGCGTCCATCTGCGCGCGGATCTGCTGGGTTGCTTCCACGGCGATTTGTACGCACTCAGTTTTATCGACGTTGAACACCACCCGGCGAAACATGGGATCGGTGGCGTTATAGACGTGGACGATGGCGTTTTTGGCACCCTGCAGCGCTTCGAAAGTGCGTTCAATCAAGTGTGGCCGTGCCTGGGTAAGCACTTGAATGATCACATCCTCAGGAATTTTATCCTGCTCAATCAGCGAGCGCACAAAATCGAAGTCAGTTTGGGAGGCTGACGGAAAGCCCACTTCTACCTGCTTAAAACCAACACTAAGCAGCATGTCGAATAAGCGCTGTTTGCGCTCCTGATCCATGGGGTCGATCAGCGACTGGTTACCGTCGCGCAGGTCAACGCTGCACCAGATAGGCGCCGTCTCGATACGCTTGCTCGGCCACTGGCGGTCGGGCAGATCAACGGCCACAAAGGGGCGGTACTTTTTGGCAGGATCAGTCAACATCATGGCGGCTCTCCTAAAATCAGTCAGTTGGGGGCTTGTCGCTGTGCTTACCGCCCGCTTCATTCTGTTGTGTTGGGTCTGTCGAGTATGCTTGAGAGAGCGCTGACTCCATACGGTCAAGCTGCGCTTTCAGCCCGCGAACATCATTGCGCAGCGACTGCAGCTCGGCTTCTTCGCCTTCGCCGTTGTCCAGCGCCATTTGCGCGCTCTCTTTCTGCATCACGTCCAGCACAATACCAATCATCATATTGAGAAAGATAAAGGCGTTCAAAAAGATAAAGGTGAGAAAATAGATCCAAGCGTAAGGGTAGACGTCCATGGCCGGGTACAGCACAGCGGTGGCCCAGCTCTCAAAGGTCGCCACCTGAAATAGCGTTAGCATGGCCAGGGAAATATTGCCCCACAGCCCCTCGTCTACATTGTGAAACAGAAAACTCCCAATGGCAGCGTATATATAGAAGATGATAAACATCAGCAGTACCACATAGCCCATCCGTGGCACCGACTTCACCAGGGCGCTAAGTAGCATCTGAAGTTCAGGAATCATCGACACCAGGCGCAGTACCCGGAAAATGCGCAGCAGCCTGGCCAGTAGCACCATTTCCGAGTCATCCATGGGGATGAGACTGGCAGTCACAATCAGGAAGTCAAAAACGTTCCAGCCCTTTTTGAAGAAGTCGAGCAGGCTGCGCTCCGCGGCCATTCTGATTAAAATCTCAATCAGGAAAAATATCGTTACTGCGATATCGAGATAGAGCAGCCACTGCTCAACCTGAGTGGTTTCGTCGTAGGTTTTTGCTCCGATCACCAGGGCGGAAATGACGATAATGGCGATCACCATCGCTTCAAAAAACTTGTTTGACCGCAGCTTTTCAAAACGGGCCTGCCAGGTAGTAAAGGACTCACTCATGTAACAAAAAATCTCTCAACGGTTAATCCGCACACTTTATACTAAAATTACACGCCTGCTACACAAGTGATATCCTGTTGTTTCACTTGATGTATCCTACGCCACCAGAACGCCTCTTTAGACGCCCTGTTGGTACTCTTTTGACTTTTTTTACTTTAGCCGCTGGATGATCCCCATGACACTGCTTTGGATAGCCTTATTGCCTCTGCTAGGCGTACTGGTGCCGGCACTCACCGCACGGCGCGGGCGCGGTTTCTGTTCCCTTGCAACGGCGGTGCTGCCCACTACCGCCCTAGTAATGACGCTACTCAATGTGCCAGCTCTTTTAGATGGCGAGCAGCTACGTTTTTCGGCCACCTGGATGTCGGAACTGGCACTGAACCTGGCGTTCCGCCTGGATGGGCTATCGCTGCTGTTCAACCTATTGATACTCGGCATCGGTCTGCTGATTATTCTTTATGCTCACTACTATTTAGCCAAAGACGAACCCTATGGCCGATTCTACGCCTTCCTGATGCTTTTTATGGCGTCAATGGTGGGTATTTCAATGTCGGACAACCTGATTCTGCTATGGCTATTCTGGGAGTTAACCAGCCTCTCTTCGTTTTTGCTGATCGGTTACTGGTCGCACCAATCGGACGCCCGTAAAGGCGCACGCATGGCGCTCACTGTTACCGGCGCGGGCGGCCTTGCCCTATTGGCAGGCTTGCTGCTGTTGGGCGATATGGCGGGCAGCTTCAATATGGGCGATGTACTGACTAGCGGCGAAGTGATTCTGGCGGATTCCCGCTACCCGCTTATGCTGGGTTTGGTACTGCTGGGGGCCTTTACCAAATCGGCGCAGTTCCCGTTCCATTTTTGGTTACCCCACGCCATGGCAGCGCCCACACCGGTATCAGCCTATCTGCATTCGGCCACCATGGTTAAAGCGGGCATTTTCCTGATGGCACGACTGCACCCAGCCATCGCGGGTAGCGAGCTATGGAGCGTGGTGGTCTCCCTGGTCGGTATCATCACCATGCTATATGGCGCTTGGTTTGCACTGATGAAGACCGACCTAAAGGGTATTCTGGCGTTCTCCACCGTTAGCCATTTAGGCTTGATTACCGTGCTGCTGGGTATCGGTAGCCCCATGGCGATTTTAGCTGCCCTGTTTCACATTCTGAATCACGCCACCTTTAAAGCTGCACTGTTTATGAGTGCCGGCATTATCGATCACGAGACCGGTACCCGGGAGCTGAAACAGTTGGGCGGGCTGAAAAAAGCCATGCCAGTGACGGCACTCTTGACTACGCTAGCGGCTGCCGCAATGGCGGGCGTACCGCTATTTAATGGTTTCTTATCCAAAGAGATGTTCTTCACAGAAACGCTAGCGACGCCCGTTTTAGGCGGACTTAGCTGGTTGTTACCCGCATTAGCGGCGCTTGGCGGTATTCTTTCCGTGGCCTATTCACTGCGTTTAGTACACGCCGTTTTCTTCAAACCGGCTCGGGAAGCACCACCGAAATCGCCCCATGAGCCGCCACACCTTATGCGTTTGCCGGTAGAAATATTGGTAGCCCTGTGTGTGATAGTGGGACTGTTCCCGGCCTTTATGGCAACGGGATTGTTAGAGCTCGCCAGCCAAGCGGTGATCGGTAGCCCGCTAGATTTCCACCTGGCTATTTGGCACGGCGTGAATCTACCGCTCATCATGAGTTTGCTCGCCTTCGTGGTGGGCATTGCCCTCTATTGGCGCTATGGAGAGGTGCGTCGATTTACCCAGCAGTTTGCCGGGGTCGATGCCCGGCGGGTGTTTGAGCGCATGCTTGTCTCCATAGGTTATCGCGCCGAGCAGCTTATTGCCGCGCTGGAAGGCAATTCGCTACAGCGTTATGTGGGCTGGCTCTGGCTGGGCGCATTAGTCATGGGTGGGATCGGCCTGGTTCAGATCACCGACTTAACGGGTGCTGCCGGCAATCAAGAGCTGGACGGTATCCTCATACTCGGGGCGGGGATGCTGATGTTTGGCGGCGTGGCCACCGCTGCCACTCACCGCTACCGGCTAATTTCTCTGCTGATGCTATCGGTCGTCGGGCTCTTTGTGGCACTCACCTTCGCCCGCTTCTCAGCACCCGATTTAGCGCTGACACAGCTTTCGGTGGAAGTGGTGACCATGATTTTGTTGATGCTGGCGCTATTTTTCTTGCCACAAAAGACCCCACGGGAATCCAGCCCACTACGCAACGTTCGCGACATGTTGCTAGCCGGCACCCTTGGCTTGGTGATTGCCAGCCTTAACTATGCGGTCATGACCCGCGAGACGCTGTCGATTTCCAGTTTCTTTGTGGAGAACAGCAAGCCCGGCGGTGGCGGCTACAATGTGGTCAACGTGATTCTGGTCGACTTCCGGGGATTTGATACCCTAGGTGAAATCACCGTACTGGCCATCGCTGGCCTGGCGATATTTAAGCTGCTGAACCGCTTACGCCTGTTTATGCCGCACAGCGACGGCGAAGGCCGAGTATGGTCACCTGACCGCTACCCAGCGGTACTCACATCAATTTCAATGACGCTGCTGCCGCTGGCGCTGTTGGTATCAGCGTTTATCTTCCTGCGTGGCCACAATCAGCCGGGGGGTGGTTTTATCGCCGGGCTGATCACGGCGGTAGCCTTGATCCTGCTATACATGGCCCGGGGCGTGGCGTGGGCGCAAGAGCGTTTGGACTTCCCTTTCCAACCAGTAGCCGTCATTGGCGTGGCGATAGCCACCCTAACTGGGCTGGGTAGCTGGCTATTTGGTCATCCGTTCTTAACATCCACATTTGGCTATTTCAGCCTACCGCTAGTCGGCACCTTTGAACTGGCCACCGCGCTGCTCTTTGATCTGGGTGTCTACTTAGCGGTGGTGGGCGCTACGCTGATGATTCTTGCCAACCTTGGTAAGGTCACCACCGCTCACCGCCCGGTGACCGAAGCAAGCGAACAGGATGCTGACGCCAACGCCGCCGCCACCTCTGCCAAGGAGCCTCGTTAATGGAACTGCTTTATGCGATGACCACCGGTGTATTGACTGCTTCTGGCCTCTATCTAACGTTACGCGGCCGTACTTTTCCGGTCGTGGTGGGTCTTACGCTGCTCTCTTACGCCGTGAATTTGTTCCTGTTTTCAATGGGGGGGCTAACCACTGATGGAGCTGCCATTGTCTCCGAGGGTGCAGGTTTCGCCGACCCGCTGCCCCAGGCGCTAGTGCTCACGGCTATAGTGATCGGCTTTGCGATGACCGCGTTTGTGGTGATCCTGGCCATGCGGGCGCGGAGTGAAGTGGGGAACGACCACGTCGACGGTAAAAAGGAAGACCGAGAATGATGCAGCATCTAATTGTTTTCCCTGTCGTTCTACCGCTAGTCGCGGGCATATTGCTGCTCTATCAACGCCAAGGATTAGTGCGTTACAAGCGCACGGTGAGTGTTGCTGCCACGGTGCTACTGCTGCTGGTCGCGATAGGCCTATTACGCCAAGCCGCCAGTGGTGAAATCACCTACTACGCGCTGGGGGACTGGCAAGCTCCGTTCGGCATCGTGTTAGTGCTGGATCGCCTCTCGGCGTTAATGCTGTTGCTGACTGCCGTATTAGCCGTTGGCGCAGTAGTGTTTGCTTGCGCCGGTGACGATGAAAAAGGCAGTAACTTCCATGGTCTTTTTCAATGGCAACTGCTGGGCATCAATGGCGCCTTTTTAACCGGTGATTTGTTTAACCTGTTCGTCTTTTTTGAAGTTCTGCTCCTGGCGTCCTACGCCCTGCTGCTTCACGGCGGCGGTAAAGCGCGAATTCAAGCCAGCGTCCACTATGTGGTGCTCAATCTGGCAGGCTCCTCACTGTTTCTGATTGCAGTGGGGATCCTGTATGGCGCTACGGGTACGCTCAATATGGCCGATATGGCTATTCGGGTAGCAGAACTATCCGCAGAGCGTGACGGCTTAGTGAGCGCTGGGGCACTGATGCTGCTGGTGGTGTTTGGGTTAAAAGCCGCCATTTTGCCGCTCTACTTCTGGCTGCCCAAAGCTTACGCCTCGGCCCCCGCCCCAGTGGCGGCGCTGTTTGCCATCATGACCAAAGTGGGTATTTACGCCATTCTGCGCGTCTACTCGCTCATTTTTGGCGACAGCGCTGGCGACTTGGAAGCGCTGGAACAGCCCTGGGTGTGGTGGCTATCGCTCGCTACCCTGGCTGCCGCAGGCGTTGGGGTATTGGCCGCACGGGACTTACGACTGCTGGTTGCTTATTTGGTGCTGGTGTCAGTGGGCACGCTGCTGGCGGGTATCGGCATGCGCTCGCCACAGGCGGTCTCTGCACTAATCTACTATCTGATCCACACTACGTTGATCACCGGTGGTCTGTTCCTGCTAGCGGAAATGATTGGCCTACAGCGTGGCAAAGCGGGTACTCGCATAGTCAAGGGCCGCCCTATGGTGCAGGGCGCAGCACTCGCCATGTTGTTTTTTGTCGGCGCTATCGCCGTCGCAGGCATCCCGCCGTTCTCCGGCGCTTTCGGCAAAGCGTTGATGCTCAATGCTGCCGAAGGCACCCAGCGACTATGGCTATGGCCGCTGCTGCTGCTAACCAGCTTAGCCTCGCTGATCGCTCTTTCCCGGGCAGGTTCTACGCTGTTTTGGCGTAGCCACCGGGGCACCATCAGCGGTACGCCACTTTCCCGTTGCCAGTGGTTTGGGGTTATCTGGCTGCTGAGTGCAGCCCCTCTGTTAGTCGCCATGGCCGGGCCAGTGAGCAGCTACACTCAAGCCACGGCTGAGCAATTAGCTAACCCCCAGGTGCTAATTCGCACGCTACTACCTGATGCTGGAGATGCCCAATGATTGCTCCGCGCTCCTGGCTACCCACGCCTGTTTTATCACTACTACTGCTAGTCGTTTGGCTGCTGCTGGTACGCAGTTATGCCTTTGGTCAATTCGTACTCGGTGGCTCATTAGCCATTTTGATCCCACTGCTGACCCACCGCTTTTGGGATGCGCGCCCACTTATAGCCAAACCTTTCGCGCTTTTGCGATTTATTTTCCGGCTACTGGGCGACATTATCATCGCCAACTTTGAAGTGGCTTACTTGATCGCCAACCCGTGGCGCAAGCTTAAGCCTCACTTTATTGAATACCCACTCATGCTCGAAGAGCGCTTCACCATTACGCTGCTGGCCAGCACGATCAGCCTGACACCGGGCACCGTATCGGCCAATCTACGCATGGATGGCAAGTCACTGCTGATTCACGCATTAAACGTGGACGATGAAGAGGCGCTGATTAAGCAGATTCGTGAGCGCTATGAACGCCCGCTCAAGGAGATTTACGAATGCTGAGCATTGCGCTTTATATCACCTTAGCCCTGGTGGTGATGGCACTGTTGATGAATCTCTACCGGCTTACCATCGGCCCCAGCCTGCCCGACCGGGTACTCGCCCTGGACACTATGTACGTCAACTCGATTGCACTGATTGTGCTACTGGGGCTATGGCTGAACAGCAAAACCTATTTCGAGTCGGCGCTGCTGATCGCGATGTTAGGTTTCATCAGTACCGTTGCGGTGTGCAAATATATTCTGCGCGGAGATATTATCGAATGAGTACCGTGATCGCCGCCTCCAAAAAGAGGCAACTGCAATGCCAGAAAGGATCATGCCAGGGGGCGTTATGTCAGGAGTAATAGAGGCGGTTATTTCGCTGCTGCTGGTTGCTGGCGGCATTTTTGTGTTTATTGGTTCGCTAGGAATGGCCCACTTGCGCGACTTTTATATGCGCCTGCATGGCCCGACCAAGGCCACCACTCTGGGTATCGGTTGTATGTTGATCGCTTCGATGATGTATTTCTGGAGCGTGGACGGCAAACCCGACATTCAAGAACTGCTAATCACGCTCTTCCTGTTTATTACCGCTCCGGTCAGTGCCCACTTGCTGGCCAAGTCCGGCTTGCACCTGCGTTTAAAGCACGCTGATAAAACCCAGGGTAAACCGGTAGAGCTGCGACCAGAAGAAGTCGGCGATAAACCGGTCCCCCACCCGGATAAAGGCCATGGCTGAAACGATAACAATAAAAACGCCTGCCTAAGTGAGCGGGACTTTAGCTCACAACCAACTGGCTTCCAGCATAATAGTCCCACAGTGGGAGGTAGCTTTAGCTCGCGACCCTTTAGGCTGATAACCTTGGGGAGCATTCTGCTCCCTTCGCCGAGATGTCGAACCACCGCTGAAGCTGCCTCCCACAATTAGCTTCCAGACGCATTACATTACGGAGTTAAATCCTGCTGGTGATAGCCCAGTAGATAGAGCACGCCATCAAGACCTGAGGTAGAAATCGCCTGGCGTGCCTGAGCACGCACCAAAGGCTTAGCCCGAAATGCAATCCCCATGCCCGCTTTGGCAAGCATTTTCAGATCATTGGCGCCATCCCCTACCGCAATCGTTTGACCCAGGGTAAAACCTTCCCTCTGAGCAATGGACTCTAATAGTTCGGCTTTGCGCTCGGCATCGACGATCGGTTCACTTACTTCGCCAGTTACCTTGCCATTTTCGATGATCAGTTCATTGGCATGGATCTCGTCAAAGCCAAGCTTCTCTTGTAAGTGGCGAGCAAAGTAAGTGAAGCCGCCGGAGAGGATGGCGGTGCGAAAGCCTAAGCGCTTCAGGTTAATCATTAAGCGCTCTACACCTTCCATTAACGGCAATTCCTCAGCGATCTCCGCCAGCACGGACTCATCCAAACCGGCCAGTTTACTCATCCGCTCACGAAAGCTCGCTTTGAAATCCAGCTCGCCGCGCATGGCACGCTCGGTGACTTCTGCGACTTCACCCCCCACGCCATGGCGGCGGGCCAGTTCGTCAATCACTTCAGCTTTGATCAGCGTGGAGTCCATATCGAAACACACCAAACGGGGCTGAACGTGATCACGAGTATCTGCTTGGATAACAATATCCGCACTAAGAGTTTCGCTCAGTACCCGTGCGGCATTACGAACCGCTTCAACATCCACCTCACCTACCAGACGATGCTCGATACAGTCGAGGCACTTGCTCAGCTGTACCGAGTTCTGCTGCAACGACAGATCGGCAAGTCGACGGGTGCTCCTTTTCTGCAGACCAAATTGCACGATCAGGGCGTCTACCTGGGATTGAATATCTGCGGTTAAACGTGCCGCTAATACGGTTAGGATTAAGTCACCGCCTGCCATCACTTAGCTCCTGCCATTATTTACTCTCCTGCCTCTAAACGGTCGACTTTCTGGAAGCCACGGGGCAACTTGCTGCCGCGGCGGCCACGCTCGCCGCGATAATAAGCTAAATCGTCAGCTTTTAGGGTTAGCTTGCGCTTACCAGCATGAATCATCAGCGCCTCACTGGCGGCGAGCACCACAATGCCGGTAACAAACTCCTCCCGACGGGCAGCTCGTGGGCCGGGGATATCGAGCATCTTATTGCCTTTGCCTTTGGACATTTCCGGTAGTTGATCCAAGGGAAACAGCAGTAGCCGGCCTTCGTTTGAAACCGAGGCAACCCACAGCTCGTCGCCCTCTGGCACTTCAACCGGCGCCATCACATTGCAACCTTTGGGCAGGCTAAGCACCGCTTTACCGGCTTTGTTTTTACCGGTGAGCGTATCGAGCCGCGCCACAAAGCCATAACCGCCGTCAGTGGCGAGCACGAAGCGCCGTTCCGGCGGTGCGAACATCAGGCCCGCCATTTTCGCCCCAGCGGCAACATTAGCGCGACCGGTGACCGGTTCTCCCTGACCCCGCGCACTGGGAAGATTGTGAGCAGACAGCGTATAGGCGCGACCGGTGTCATCCAGCAGTACCAGCGGCTGATTGGTTTTACCTTTCGCCGCCAGTTGGAAGCTATCCCCGGCTTTATAGGAGAGCCCCTCGGGGTCGATATCGTGCCCCTTGGCCGCACGAATCCATCCTTTATCGGAGAGCACCACGGTAATCGGGTCAGCGCCCAGCAGCTCCACTTCTGAAAGCGCCTTGGACTCTTCGCGCTCGACCAGCGGTGAGCGTCGCTCGTCGCCGTGCTCTTTACCCGCTGCGCGGATCTCTTTTTCGATCAGTGTGGTGAGCTTGGCTTCGCTGCCCAGCAGCCCCTCTAAATATTTGCGCTCTTTTTCCAGTTCATCCTGCTCGCCGCGAATTTTCATCTCTTCGAGCTTGGCAAGGTGACGCAGGCGCAACTCTAAAATGGCTTCGGCTTGGCGTTCGGAGAGACTAAACGTCGCCATCAGCGAGGCTTTAGGCTCGTCCTCCTCGCGAATAATGCGGATCACTTCGTCCAGATCAAGGTAGGCAATTAGCAAGCCTTCCAAGATATGCAGGCGATCTTCGACTTTGCCTAGGCGGTGCTCTAAACGACGGCGCACCGTACTACGACGGAACTGCAGCCACTCACCCAGCATTTCGGGAAGCGGCATCACCCGTGGGCGGCCATCCAGGCCGATCACGTTCATGTTCACCCGTACATTCTTTTCCAGGTCAGTCGTGGCGAACAGGTGCGCCATCAACGACTCTACGTCAATGCGGTTAGAGCGCGGTTCGATGACCAAGCGAGTCGGCTCTTCGTGGGTCGACTCATCGCGCAGGTCAGCCACCATGGGCAGCTTTTTGGCCTGCATTTGCGCGGCAATCTGCTCCAATACTTTGGCACCGCTGACCTGATAGGGCACGGCGGTGATAACAATATTGGCTTCTTCGCGGATGTAGCGGGCACGCAGCTTGACCGAGCCACGCCCGGATTCGTAAAGCTTTCGCAGATCAGCAGGCGGAGTAATAATTTCCGCATCGGTGGGGAAATCAGGTGCGGGTACGAATTCCATTAAATCAGCGGTGGTCGCCTTGGGATTGCGCAACAGATGACAAGTCGCTTCGACCACTTCCGAGACATTATGGGGAGGAATATCGGTGGCCATGCCAACCGCAATCCCTGTGCCGCCATTGAGCAGCACATGGGGTAACTTGGCCGGCAGTACCAGCGGCTCCTGCATGGTGCCGTCAAAGTTGGGCGCCCAATCGACGGTGCCTTGACCCAGTTCACCCAGCAGCACTTCGGCGAACTTGGAAAGCTTGGCTTCGGTGTAGCGCATGGCGGCGAAGGATTTGGGATCGTCAGGACTCCCCCAGTTGCCTTGGCCGTCTACCAGCGGGTAGCGGTAGCTAAACGGCTGCGCCATCAGCACCATGGCTTCGTAGCAGGCGCTGTCGCCATGGGGGTGGAATTTACCCAGCACATCACCGACGGTACGCGCCGACTTTTTGTACTTGGCGTTGGCATGCAGCGCCAGCTCGCGCATGGCGTAAATGATTCGCCGCTGCACGGGTTTCATGCCGTCGCCAATATTGGGCAAGGCGCGGTCAAGAATGACGTACATCGAGTAGTCGAGGTACGCTTTTTCAGTGTAGTCGCGCAGGGAGAGACGCTCGACGTCTCCTTCCGCTACTTGAATATCCATGTCGATCATATCCTACCTTGACAACAAAACCGCCCCTGTTGGGGCGGCTGATAAGCGGACACGCGGCCACTTAACATGGCTCGCTATGTTAATTGATACCTTTCGTTTGATGCATTAGATAGCGCTGCCGTAGATGACGCTTCTTGAGAACTACCGTGAAACTCGTCTAACAGCCCTTTCAAGCGCTGGGCCTGTAACGACAGCTCATTGGCAGCACTCGCCGCTTCGCTAACCAACCCGGCATTTTGCTGCGTCACCGTATCCATTTGCGTGACCGCCCGGTTGATTTCATCAATACCGTTGGTCTGCTCGCCAGACGCCTGGCTGATCTCACTAATACGTGCAGTAACCTCTTCAATCGCCACCACGATGTCTTTCATGGCGGATTCAGCTGCTTGAGCATAGCCACTACCGGTCGCAATCTGCTCTGAGGTGGTTTTAATCAGCCCATTAATGTTTCTGGCAGAAGCAGCGCTACGCGACGCCAGCTCACGTACTTCGCTGGCCACTACCGCAAAGCCACGCCCATGTTCACCGGCTCGCGCCGCTTCCACAGAGGCATTTAACGCTAAAATATTGGTTTGGAAGGCAATATTTTCAATCACATCGACTATCGAAGAGACCTCAGTAGAGCTCGCATTGATGGCCTCCATGGATTGCGCCAGCCGTGATACCTGCTCTCCACCCTGTTTCACTTTTTCTGCTGACTCTTTCGCTCGCTGATCCGCCTCTTGAGCGTTGTCAGCATTGCGCTTCACCGTAGCGGCCATCTCTTCCATCGTAGAAGAAGTCTCTTGCAGAGAAGCCGCTTGCTGCTCAGTGCGGCTAGAAAGCTCGGTATTGCCCGCGGCAATTTCCGTCGATTCACTGGCAATGGCATCCGCTACGCCACGCACGTCACCAAACAGACGCTGCAACTTCTCCGCGTAGCGATTAACGGCACCGCGTAGCTCGCCGATTTCATCATCGCGATAAATGGTCAGTTCACGACTGGAACCGCCCTGGCCCAGTTGATCAATCTGCCCAGTAGTACTGCGAATCTGACGTAACAAGATACGCCCACCCCACCAGCCTAGCGCGAGCAGCAGCGCCAACAGCGGTAAAATAAACATCAATAAATCACGCGTTAAGGTGCGCGCCAAAGCCGTTACCTGTTCGCTAGGCGTTACCAAGCCGAGTGTCCAGCCAGTGTCTGGCATATCAAACAAACGCACTGCCGCAGGCTCGTCCAATACGCCCGCACTTTCTACATTGGCCTCATCACGGCCAGCCTCAACGGCCTCTACAATGGGCTGAAGCCAAGGCATATCACCCACTAAATCGCCCAGGCCACGCATTTCATCCGACGCCTGCTCAACGCCCGGCAAGTCAATTACGTTGTGATCTTTATCCAACACAAAAGCATAGCCACCTGTGCCGCCACCATTTTCGGCGAGAAACTCAGCAACACCGTTTAACTGCATATCAATGGTGGCCACACCAGCAAAGTCATTATCGAGGTAATAAGGCACGCTACAGGTCACCATCGCGACGCCGGTCGCCGGATCGCGATAAGCAGCAGACCAAACACACTGCCCAGGGGTTGCATCAAGGGCACTGCTGTACCATGCCTCATCATGATAGGCGGCAATATCGCTTGCGTTATAATCATCCAAAAATTCCAGCTCGCCCTGGGCATTGCGTGCCCAGAAAAAGCTAAAACGCTCGACCCCCGAGGAAAATGCGCCGGGCTCCGGCCAAATACCGCCGCCCGCCACCGTTGCATTGCCGTTGTCATCAACGACATTAGGCAAGGCTTCAAGGTAAATGGCTTCTTCACGCGGTAGCGATTCGGCCAAAGCCGCCAAACTTGATGTATTGCCTTCGACCCGGGCTAATTGACCATTGAGCGCATTTACAATCGAGCCCCCCGTACGCTCTATCAATGACTGGCTCGCATCGATAACCAGCGGCTGACCTCGCCACGCCATTACGCCGTAAATACTGGCCGCCATCAGAAGCATAAGTACGAATGCAGACAGCGTTAACTGTCGGGATATCGTGTTAAACAAAAGCCTTCCCCTTATATATGAATGTACGTTTATTACGTCTTTTTAGTATGTAAGCTCTACATTCAACTATCGGCTAAAGTACGCGTTACTGTAACAACGGCTTGTTAACGCTTGTCTGC
Source organism: Vreelandella sedimenti (assembly GCF_013416325.1). Classification (GTDB taxonomy): domain Bacteria; phylum Pseudomonadota; class Gammaproteobacteria; order Pseudomonadales; family Halomonadaceae; genus Vreelandella; species Vreelandella sedimenti. The sequence continues at coordinate 122,519 of NZ_JACCGK010000003.1, read as the reverse complement.
TTTTACCTACACTTCGATATCGGCAAGATTGCCGTAATCTTCCAGCCATTTTTTGCGATCACCGGCACGCTTCTTGGCCAGCAGCATATCCATCATTTCCATGGTGCCGTCGCCGACGGTCAACGTCAGTTGCACAAGGCGACGGGTTTCCGTCGACATGGTGGTTTCACGTAGCTGTAGCGGACTCATCTCACCCAGGCCTTTAAAGCGCTGCACATTAGGTGTGCCACGCTTATTGGCCAGTTGCTTAAGAATGGCGGCTTTTTCGCTCTCATCCAGGGCGTAGTGCACTTCTTTACCCAGATCGATACGGTAAAGCGGTGGCATGGCGACATACACATGGCCTGCGTCTACCAGGCTCGGAAAATGGCGTACAAACAGCGCGCACAGTAGCGTGGCAATGTGCAAGCCATCGGAGTCGGCATCGGCGAGAATACAGATCTTGTGATAGCGCAGTTTTTCCAGATCAGCGCTGCCGGGGTCAGCGCCAATGGCGACGGCGATATCGTGCACCTCCTGGGAGCCGTAGATATCGTGGGTTTCCACTTCCCAGGTATTCAGAATCTTACCGCGCAGGGGCAGTATCGCCTGGGTCTCGCGGTTACGCGCCTGCTTGGCACTGCCGCCGGCAGAGTCCCCTTCTACCAAAAACAGCTCGCTCTGGGCGGGATCTTGACCGGAGCAGTCCGCCAGCTTACCGGGCAGTGCCGGGCCGGAAGTGACCTTTTTACGGGCGACTTTTTTGGCTTTTTTCTGGCGATTTTGCGCCGCGCTGATGACCAGCTCGGCAATTGCTTCGGCTTGATCCACGTGGTGATTCAGCCATAGCGAGAAAGCGTCTTTAACGACGCCGGAAACAAAACCGGCAATCGTGCGCGATGAGAGCCGCTCTTTGGTTTGCCCGGCAAACTGTGGATCGAGCATCTTCACTGAGAGCACAAAGGAGGTGCGCTCCCAGAGGTCATCAGCAGTGAGTTTGATGCCGCGGGGCAGCAGGTTACGGTATTCGCAGAATTCCCGCAGCGCATCCAACAGCCCGGAACGGAAGCCGTTTACATGGGTACCGCCCTGGGGGGTGGGAATCAGATTAACGTAGCTCTCCAGCAGCGCTTCGCCGCCTTCCGGTAGCCACTGAATCGCCCAGTCTACGCCGTGCTCGTCGTCATTGAAGTGGCCGACAAACGGCTCCGCCGGAAGCACTTCATAGCCGTCAGTGGCTTCGACCAGATAATCACGCAAACCATCGGCGAACTCCCACTCGGTGGAAGTGCCGTCAGGTTCTACCAGCGTGACTTTTAAGCCGGGACACAGCACCGCTTTGGCACGCAACAGGTGTTTCAACCGGGTTAGCGCTAACTTGGGGCTATCGAAGTAGCTCTCATCCGGCCAGAAACGCACCAAAGTACCACTTGCCCGCTTGGGGGCTTTGCCAATTTCATGCAGCTCTTCGACTTTCTCACCGAACTCGAAGGCCATGGCATGGCGTGCCCCATCCCGGGTGACTTCGACATCTAACCGGCGCGATAGCGCATTAACCACCGAGACCCCTACCCCGTGTAGGCCGCCCGAGAAGCGGTAGCTAGTGGAGGAGAATTTGCCACCCGAGTGCAATTTGGTAAATATCAGTTCAACGCCTGAAACACCATGCTCCGGGTGTAGGTCGATGGGCATACCTCGGCCATTATCCTGCACCTCAATACCGCCATCGCTATGTAGCACGACGTTAATTTCGGTGGCATGGCCCGCCAGCGCTTCATCGACGCTGTTATCAATCACTTCCTGAGCAAGGTGGTTGGGGCGTGTGGTGTCGGTATACATACCGGGACGCTTACGTACCGGCTCGAGGCCCGACAGGACTTCGATGGAACTCGCGCCGTACTGAGAGGCATCAAACTGGGTCATGTAACGTCGGTTCCCTGAAAAATCGTACTGGCAGCCATATCAAATGCTGAAAAGTGTCATTGCCGACTTGCAAAGAAGCACAGGATAGCGGAAAAGCAAAAAGCTGTATATCTAGCCATGCTTCATGCTTGTTGCCAGGGGCGCCGGGGATAGGTCGTAGAGGAGGTCATTTGCCATGGCCGGAAAAATGATCCCTTCAATTCCGGCATTTTCGCCATCCATGGCGGTCAGATGGCAAATGTAGCGCCCAAGGATGGGTTCACAGCGCCTCCTCGTAGACCTGTCGCCGGGTTAGCCCCGGCTCGCTATCTACTTAATTCACTCCTGCTCAGACGCCCAAAATGCTTCAATCAATCCCTTACTGGAAGCATCCATCCGCGATAGATCTCCCTCATGGTCGATAATCTTTTGAGTATCCGTGGCAATCTGTTTGCCTAGCTCAACGCCCCACTGATCGAACGGGTTGATATCCCAAATCACCGCCTGAACAAAGACTTTGTGCTCGTAAAGGGCGATAAGCGAACCAAGGGTCGCTGGGGTGAGCTGGTCAAGCAGCACCGTCGTCGAGGGCTGGTTACCACGATAACGCTTGTGCTCTGGCCGTGGGCCGTCGTCTTCCAAAGCGTCATCACCAAGCATTAATACGCGGGACTGCGCAAAACAGTTGGCCAGTGCCAGACGATGCTGGGTTTTAAGGTGGCGGCGGGTATCCGGGTCTTCCACCTCATCGTATCGCTTGAGCGGCGCGATAAAATCACACACCACCGGTTGAGTTCCCTGGTGTAATAGCTGATAAAACGCGTGTTGGGCGTTGGGGCCAAGCTGACCCCAGAGCACAGGGCAGGTGGAGTAGTTAATCGGCTGGCCTTGACGGGTAACCGACTTGCCGTTGGACTCCATCTCAAGCTGTTCAAGATAGGCGGCGAAATACTCCAAGCGCCCATCGTAGGGCAGAATGGAGTGCGCGCGGATATCCAGGAAATTGACGTTCCAGATGCCCGCTAACGCCAGCAGCACGGGCAGGTTCTCCGCCATTTCTGCCTCAGCAAAATGGCGATCCATGGCGTGCGCACCGGCTAAAAACTCGCGGAAATTCGCCATCCCAACCACCAGCGCAATGGGTAAGCCAATGGTGCCCCATAGCGAGTAGCGCCCGCCTACCCACTCCCAGAATGTTAACTGGTGATCGTCAGCAATGCCCCACTCGGTCATTTTCTCAGGGCTCGCCGACACACCAATAAAGTGCTGACGCACCACCAGCTCAGCGCTGATCGGCGTCGCACCATGCTGGGTCAAGCGGCTAAGTAACCACTCCCGAGCGGTGTTAGCGTTGGAGAGCGTATCAATGGTGGTGAACGACTTGGATGACAACACAAAGATAGTGGTTTCAGGATTCAACCGGCTCAGATAGTCCGCTAACTGGGAGCCATCCATGGTGGAGGCAAAATGCACCTCAACAGGATGAATATCTTTGGGTCGGAAATCTGCCAAGGCATGGGTGACCATTAGTGGGCCTAGATCTGAACCGCCTACACCCAGGTTAACCACATGCCGAATCGGCTTGCCGGTGGCACCACGCCACTGCCCTGCGTGCAGCCGGCTGACCAAGCGCTCCATTTGGGCAAGGCTTTCGTGTACGGCGGCAACGATATCTTCACCCTCAACCTCCAGCGTCGCATCATCGGGTAAACGCAGCGCTGTATGTAACGCCGGGCGGTTTTCGCTGACGTTCACTCGCTTACCACTTAGCAGCGCCTCAATGGCAGAGGGTACGCCCGCTTCGCTGGCCAGCGTAAACAGATGCTCGAGCGTATCGTCATCCCAGCGCTGCTTGGAAAGATCCAGCGTCAAGCCCGCCACCTGGCGAGTAAAGCTTTCCCAACGGGAAGGCTCGGTGCCAAACAGCGTTTTCAAGTGAACGTGCTGCAGCGTTTCAGCGTGATGCTTTAACGTTTGCCATGCCGGTAACGTATCGGGTGTAGCGCTTGATGCTGAGGCCATTTAGCTTCTCCAGTGGCGTCGATCCTTGCAGCGGGGCTTTTTAAGCAGGTTAATAAACTTAAACAGGGCTGTTCTAAACGAGTCTGTGCTAGACAGGCCTGTTCTCGTCAATTAAGGGCGCGTAAACTAGCACGCCTTTTCCATGATCCCGGCTTGCCCATGAGTGATGCATCTTACCGTGACGCTATCTTTTCGACACCCCTTGACCGAGTCGCGCGGTTCTCTTTCGACGAAAAGGTGGTCGCTTGCTTTCCTGACATGATCCGCCGATCGGTACCCGGCTACGGGCAAATTCTCGGCATGTTGAGCTTAATTGCCCAGCGCCACCTGCGCCATGGCGCCCATGTCTATGATCTAGGCTGCTCGCTGGGCGCTTCCGGCCTGGCGCTGGCAGGGGCGCTGGCGCCCGACGCCTTTCGCTACACGGGCGTTGACCTATCGCCCGCCATGGTCGCCCAGGCTCGGCAAACCTTTGCTGACGAGTGCCCAGCGTACGCTATGCAGGTCGAAGAAGCCGACATTCGTACCCTAGAGTATGCGCCTTCGGGCATGATCATTCTCAATTTTACCCTACAGTTTCTGCCCGCCGCCGACCGCGATGCGCTACTGGCGAGGCTTTATGCGGCGCTGGAACCCGGCGGCGTGCTGATTCTCTCTGAGAAAACCATCGACGCCGACGAGCGCGACAATGCCTGGCGGGTAGAACGCTACCACGATTTCAAGCGCGCCAATGGTTACAGTGATCTGGAGATCAGCCAGAAGCGCACCGCTCTTGAGAACGTACTGGTGCCGGATACCCTCGATGCACTTCATGGCCGTTTGAAACAAGCAGGCTTTCCACGCTCAATGACCTGGTTCCAGTACCTTAACTTTGCCTCGCTGATTGCGTTTAAGGAGGGTTAAAGGTGGCGCCACTACCCGACGATCATCGCGCAATTTATCAGGCGTTTTTAGAGCAAGCCACGCTTGATGCCTCGCTAACATCCTGGCTAGCGAAGCTTCCCGAGCAGTTAGCTCACGGGCTTGACCGTAACCGCCACGGCGATTTATCCGCCTGGGAAAAAGCGGTGGCCAAGCTTCCCGCGCTGCCCGCCGAGCGGCGCGTGGATTTAAACAGCGACACCGTCAGCGTTGATCTCGATCTTAGCGATAGCCAGCAGCGCCAGTGTTTTAACCTACTAAGAAAGCTTGCCCCTTGGCGTAAAGGCCCTTTTCAACTGGGCGGCATTCATATTGATACCGAGTGGCGCTCGGACTGGAAGTGGCAGAGAGTGGCTCCACACCTGGCGCCGCTAAAATACCGCAAGGTGCTCGACGTGGGCGGTGGCAGCGGTTACCACGCTTGGCGGATGGCAGGGGCTGGGGCTGCTTTCGTATTAGTAATTGACCCTTCGCCGCGCTTCTACTGGCAGTTTCAGGCGGTACGCCACTTCGTCGGCGATGCTGATGGTGGCAGAACGCAGTTCTTGCCAGTAGGCATCGAGGATGTGCCAGAAAACCTGAGCTTTTTCGATACGGTATTTTCCATGGGCGTGTTCTACCATCGCCCTGCCCCATTGGAACATCTTCAGCAGCTAAAAGCCGCGTTGGCTCCGGGCGGCGAGCTGGTGCTGGAAACATTGGTAGTCGAAGGCGACGAGCAGACCGTATTTGTGCCCGGCGAACGTTACGCCGCCATGCCCAACGTCTACTTCCTGCCCTCTTCTCAGGCGCTCTGCCATTGGCTGGAGCGCTGCGGCTTTACCAACGTGCGCGTGGTTGACGAAGCCGTTACCACCTTAGACGAGCAGCGCTCAACCGAGTGGATGACCTACCAATCTTTGGCTGATTTTCTCGACCCTGAAGACCGCACCCACACCATTGAAGGCTACCCCGCACCGCGGCGGGCGGTGATTATCGCCAACAAGCCAGAATAGGGGCTGCATGCTTGCAAACTACCGCCGCAAAATCACCAGCCAGCGGCCTAGGTTCATCACGCTGGCGAGTGAGGCGGCCACGTAGGTAAACGCGCAGGCGGTGAGTACATGCCGGGCACCGGGCATATCGTAAGGCGGGACGTACTCTTTCAAGAGCGGCAGCGCGCGGTTAAAGCTGGCATCAAACTCAACCGGCAGAGTCACCAAATGTACCAACGCTGCGGTGCCAAAGCTGATCACCGCCATGGCAATTACAATGGCCAAACCACCCGGCAGACGCGTCAATAAAAACAGAAAAGGCGCAGCCATCATCAGCACAGCGCCGAGTTTCTCAGCTTTTTGGGCAACGCCGACTAAGCGGCTGCGCGCCAGTAGCGGCGCGTAGCCCTGGTGATGCTGAATGGCGTGCCCTACTTCATGGGCAGCCACCGTGACGGCCGTTAGCGAACGCCCATCGTAGTTATCTGGTGAAAGACGTACGCAGCGGGTTTCAGGGTCATAATGGTCACCGAACTCAGTGCGCTCAACGCTTGCGCCCTCAATACCTAGTCGGCGCAGCAAATGATCGGCAAGCTCTGCACCCGTGCCCGGGTAATCGTCACGGCCGCGGGTATGGCGTTTCAGCACCCACTTGGCCCAAACATTGGGGAGCACAAATACCGCCAGCGCAAAAATGATCAGCACAACAACCATGGCAGTCCCTATCTACAAATGACCGTCGTTAAACACACCTTTTCGTAGCGTAGCTTTTACCATGGGGACTGGCTTGGCAACAGCGTTATGCGGGATCGTTGCGATGCTCCTCCACTTCGCGCTTTACTGCCGCTAAGCCGTGAGCAGAGATATCGCCCTGGGCGTGAGCGTGTTCGGCAATCAGAACGCTATCGACGGCAAGAACCAACTCGCACTGGGTGCCAACCAACTCATCGCGCAAGCGTTGTATCGCCTGCTCACGCTTGGGGTTTTTATCCACTCGACGAATGTAAATCGCTTTAATCCGATCCGGGTAGGCTTTCAAGATCTCAATATATACTTCTGGATCGTGCTGACCGCTGTCGCCAATTAGAATACACGGCATATCATTGTAAAGCGTCAACATACGGTCGATCAGTTCACGCTTATGCTCTTCTGCACGGCGCGGCCAAGGCTTGCGTAAAGAGACGCCCCATTCGCGTAAAAAAATAATCGGCCCAACGGGGATGCGGTTGATCTGAAAAAAGGTTTCGAGCATTTCGTATATCGCCCAAGGGCCACGGGATACATACAGAATGGGCCGCTCAGCGCGTTCACTCACGCCACGATGTAAAGCTTGATAAAGCGGCGCAACCCCGGGGAAAGCGGTGCGGCGATGAGGCTTTTTAACAAATAAGCGGTAAAGCATTTTGAGCTTTTCCGCCACCCCGGTAAACATAACGGTGTCATCAATATCACTGATAATCAGCAAATCCGCCTCTGACGGAGGTATATAAACTTCTACGTGAGTACGTACCGACGTCTGCCCTGAGCAATGCACTAAAATATCGGCTCGGTGCCAGGAGACATCAATGGGCAGGGTGTGACTAATCGGTAAGTGGACGTCGAAATAGCCATCTCGATCTGTACCGACGCAGAGCTGATTTTCGCCGATGTGAATTTCTACCTGCGCTTCGGCCAGCCCTCGGCGTAAAACGCGCCGCGCCACGTCTGCGGTATCGCGTAGCATGCCATGGCGAGGAATGGCTCGACCTAGTGCGGCTTGGCGAAACACCCGGCCCATGACAAAAACTTCACGCTGGGAGCCATAGCCGCGGTAAGGATGAACCACCATCCCGCCGCGGCTACTGTCTCCTTTGATGGGTTTGGCAATAACGTGGACAAGCCTTTTGATAAAGCTTGTCCACTGACGCAATACGTTCATCAAGCGTGTTGACCGGAGTGACGCCCTTCCTGCAGCTCTTCGAGTAACTTGGCGTTAAAGGCATCCAAGTCCTTCGGCGTACGGCTTGTCACAAGACCGCTGTCCACAACAACTGGCTCATCGACCCACTCAACGCCGGCATTGCGTAAATCTTGCGCGACGCTGTGTACCGAGGTCATGCGGCGGCCTTCAACCACGCCCGCATTAATTAAAATCCACGGCGCATGGCAGATAGCGGCAACAGGCTTACCTGCCTGGAAAAACCCTCTTACGAAACTCAACGCATCGTCGTTGATGCGCAGTTCATCGGGGTTGAATAAACCACCCGGCAATACCAAGGCGTGGTAGTCAGACTCACTGGCATCAGCAAGGGCTTTATCGGCTTCATAGTTGTCACCCCAGTCGGTTTCCGCCCAAGCGCGGATTCCTTTACCGTCGGGGGTGACCACATGAACCTCAACACCCTCTTTCTGTAAGGCGGCGCGCGGTACGCTCAGCTCAGACTCTTCAAAACCATCTGCGGCTAAAATAGCAACACGCTTACCGTTTAGTCCTTGTTTCATCATGCTCTCCTTTTCGTGATGATTTGCGTTAGTAACGCCCCACTAGTGTGGCGGATATTGAATCAGGGTCAAGCTCTCCTGCTGACACCGCAGATTAACAGTTAGCGAATAGCGCGCTAGGCGTTATGCACAATCCGTCCTAGTTCAGCAATATCATAACCCCCTAACTGTGTTGCCCTCTCGGCAAAACGCACTTGATGAGCAAACGCCAATAGTCGCTGTATTGAAGGTTCGAAATAGCTGCGCCGCTGCATAATCAAATCAAACGGCTCATCGCAAAGTGTAACAAAGCCGAGGTGCTGGCGATGGGCGGCGGCTTCAACTCCCAGTCCAACATCCGCCTCGCCCTGACCAATGCTAAGCGCCAAATCATCTTCACTTAAGGAAGCATGTGGCGCCCAGTTGATCACCGAGCTTTCAATGCCTGCTTGTTGTAGCAAACAGTGCAGCAACCGTGCTGCTCCAGCGTCGGACTGGCGATGCGCCACGCGCACTCCGGGCCGTTTTAAATCATTTAACCCAGAGATGCTCAGCGGGTTGCCAGCGGGTAAAAGCAACCCTTGGCGGCGCTTTGCCCAGTGCACTATCAACAAATCACGCATGCCGCTTAAGCCAAGCGCGCTGGGCTCGTTATAACGCTGAGTAGAAGCATCCAGCAGATGAATACCCGCCAGCATCGCCTTGCCGTCAAGCAACCGCCGCACGCCGTCGCCACTGCCTTGGCAGAGCATCGCCAAATCAGAGCCGCTTTCCCGAATAGCCCACTCCAGCAGCGGATCCTGGCTACCGGCCGCTACTAGCGGCACTGATAAGCGCTGCGCCTGATCGCCTTCTAAATGGTTGAGTACCCATAAATCGATCTGTTGGCGGGGAAACAGCAACTTTCCCGTTACCCGACTACAGGGGATCTGGCCTTGGCGTACCAAGTCATACACCTTGCGCTCTTTTAAGCGCAAATAGTCAGCGACTTCTGTGGTGGTCAGGTAAGCATGTGGTTCAGACATCGCAAGGTAGCCTCACTGCATAGAGCGCAATTTTTTATTTTTACTGCATATGACTGCATAAATTTCAGGACACAGTGCATTAAGTCATTTTTCGATACATTATGCCAATTCTCGGACAACAGTTTTCATACAACAGCTCTTCATACAAAAGTGAAACCGACGCTCAATGCTCACCAGTGACAACGCTTTTAGTACGGCTCTCACCCTAATCCTGAGTATGGATAGCGCGTTAATCTCCATCGTGATGCTCTCGCTGCAGGTATCGCTGATGGCGGTATTAATTGCCAGCCTGATATCCCTGCCCTTAGGCGCTGCTCTGGCGCTATGGCGCTTTCCTGGACGTAACGTCGTGATTGTCGCCCTAAATGCCCTGATGGGCTTACCGCCAGTCGTGGCAGGGCTTTGTGTTTACCTACTGCTTTCGCGCGCAGGCCCACTGGGTGAATGGGGGCTGCTGTTTACACCAACCGCGATGGTGATAGCCCAAGTAATTCTGGTGCTACCCATTATTGCCGCCCTCACTCGGCAGCAGGTTGAAGCGCTTCACAGTGAGTATGCCGAGCAGTTGAACTCACTGGGGCTAACGCGCCTACGTATGATCCCCACCCTGCTGTGGGACGCGCGCTTTGGGCTGTTAACGGTGATCCTAGCGGGCTTCGGACGCGCCAGCGCCGAAGTGGGTGCGGTAATGATTGTGGGTGGCAATATCGATGGCGTCACTCGCGTGATGACCACCAGCATTGTGTTGGAAACCAGCAAGGGCAACCTGCCTATGGCACTTGGCTTAGGGATCATCCTGCTCGCCCTGGTTACCATGATTAACGCGATTGCCCACATGATCGGCGAAACGGCGAAAAGGCGGCTGGGATGAACGCTTATCATATGCCCCCCATCGCCCCCCTTGAGCTCGACAGCGTGAGCTTTATCCATCGCGGCCATACCCTGCTTAAACCGACTTCACTGCGCCTTGCAGGCTGCCAGCGAACGTTAATAATGGGGCCGAACGGTGCGGGCAAAAGCCTGTTAATGCGTCTCGCCCACGGCCTACTAACGCCCTCTAGCGGTTCGGTTCGCTGGCAAGGAATTCAGCCTGCGCAAGCCATGGTTTTCCAACGCCCGGTGCTGTTGCGACGCTCTGCGCTGGATAATCTGACCTATGTGCTAGCCATCAACAAAGCGGCTCGATCAGAACTGAAAGCATTACCTCGAAAAGCCCAGGCGATGAGTGCCCTTGAGAAGTTTGGCTTAGCACACCTAGCCAAACGGCCTGCGCGGGTGCTTTCCGGCGGTGAGCAGCAGCGTTTAGCGTTAGCACGGGCCTGGCTGCTCAATCCCCAAGTGCTGTTTTTAGACGAACCCACCTCGGCGCTCGACCCCGCCGCCATCAAGGCCGTTGAAGATGCCGTACTGGAGTTTCATCACAGCGGTACACGTATCGTTATGACTACTCACGACTTGCACCAAGCACGTCGCTTAGCCAATGACGTGGTGTTTTTGCATAACGGCGAACTACTTGAATATACCCCTGCCAGTGACTTTTTTACCGCCCCCACCTCACCTGAGGCGGGGGCGTTTATTCGCGGCGAGTTGGTCTGGTAGCTCCAATATGAGTGAGCCCTAGGATTGAAGTAAAACGATTCATGAAAAGCGATCAAGGAGCAAAAATGAACAAAACTACCGCACTTATCACCGCTGGCACCCTAGGGCTGACCTTCAGCGCGACGCTGATGGCAGCCGATGACTACATTACCCTGGCCTCCACCACCTCTACCGAAAACTCTGGCCTGTTTGACGCCATCATCCCCGCATTCAGCGAAGAGACCGGGGTTGATGTGCGCGTGGTCGCCGTGGGTACCGGCCAGGCGTTCGAAATTGGCCGCCGTGGCGATGCGGATAGCCTGCTGGTTCACGACACCGCAGGTGAAGAGCAGTTTGTGGCCGATGGCTACGCCACAGAACGTCTGAATGTGATGTACAACGATTTCGTGATCGTCGGCCCGAGCGATGACCCTGCGGGCATCCATGACAGCGAAACCGTTATAGATGCCATGCAGCGTATTGCCGAGAGCGAGTCGCCCTTCGCCTCACGTGGGGACGATAGCGGCACCAACCGCGCGGAATTGCGCTTGTGGGAAGATGCTGGGGTCACACCACAGGGCGAGTGGTACCGCGAGCTGGGCAGCGGCATGGGCCCTACGTTGAATACCGCCGCGGGTATGGACGCCTATACGTTTACTGACCGAGCCACATGGGTCGCCTTTGACAACCCACAAGACCTTACCTTGCTGTTTGAAGGCGATGAAGCGCTATTCAATCAGTATGGCAGCCTATTGCTTTCGGCAGAGCGTCACCCGCACCTGAAGCACGACCTCGCCGCCCAGTGGCACGAGTGGTTGGTTTCCGATAAAGGCCAGCAAGCGATTGCGGATTTTGAGGTAGACGGACAGCAACTATTTTTTCCTAACGCTGAGTAATATTTCAACTCATCAAAAAACGGCACGCCTTCAAGGCGTGCCGTTGTGCTTTGTGCTGCGGTGCGTGCGTCTAAGCTTTTTAGCGGTTAAATAAGCCGCTGATATCTTTCGCTTCCCAGTGAGGGAAATGCTTACGCACCAGGGCATTCAAGTCGCGTTCAAAGGCGGCCCAATCGGTGGCGTTTGAAGCATTGCCTGGGGCGCTGGCGGTACCGCGAATCATACCGGCCCCTACAGTGACATTGGTCAGCCGGTCAATGATGATAAAGCTACCGGTACCTGGGCTGGTGCGGTAATCATCCACCGGAATAGCGGCGGTCAGTTCCACATCGCAGCGGGCAATCGCATTTAGCCCCAGCGAGTGAGTGGCATGTTTCTCGAGGGTATTGACGTCGATTTGGTAATCAATAGCACTGACCTCGCCGGAAAGGTCGCGGGTCGCCAATTTGAAATCGTAGAGCTTACCCGGCGTTAACGCCTCTTCCTGCATCCAGACAATATCGGCTTTAAAGGTGTTGGAGAGTGGCAGTTCGCTATCCGCTGCCACCAGCCAGTCGCCACGGGAGATATCGATCTCATCTTCCAGGGTCACAGTGATCGCCTGGCCAGGATAAGCCGCCGCTAGATCGCCATCAAAGGTGACAATCCGTGCAACCCGCGATGTTTTACCCGACGGGAGTGCCTTAACGTCTTGCCCAGGGCGTAATACCCCCGCAGCTAACGTGCCGCAATAGCCGCGGAAATCCAGGTTCGGGCGGTTGACGTACTGTACCGGCAAACGCAGATCGCTGAGGTTCTGATCGCGGGTAATCTCGACACTCTCTAATAGCTCGATCAGTGTTTCCCCCTGGTAACCATCGCTAAAATACCAGGGCGTTTGTTCGCTGCGATTGACCACATTGTCGCCATTCAGAGCCGACATCGGTACAAAGCGAATATCCGGCGCTTGCAGATTGGTAGCAAAGGCGCGGTACTCATCGACTATCTCGTTAAACCGCTGCTCGGAGAAGTCCACCAGATCCATCTTATTGACCGCAATCACCAGGTGTTGAATACCTAGCAGGTCGGCAATAAAGCTATGGCGGCGAGTCTGGGTTTGCACACCATAGCGTGCATCGATCAGGATAATCGCCAGGCTGGCGGTTGACGCCCCCGTGGCCATATTGCGGGTGTACTGCTCGTGCCCAGGCGTATCGGCGATAATAAACTTGCGCTTATCGGTAGAGAAAAAGCGGTACGCCACATCGATGGTAATGCCCTGCTCACGCTCTGACTGCAGGCCATCCACCAACAGCGCCAGATCAACGGTGTCACCGGTAGTACCACTGGTTTTGGAAGCCTGAGTGATCGCCGCCAGTTGATCTTCAAAGATCATTTTTGAGTCGTGAAGCAGACGGCCAATCAGCGTCGATTTGCCGTCGTCGACACTGCCGCAGGTAATAAAACGCAGCAGGTCTTTGTTTTCGTGCTCGTGCAGGTATTCTTCGATATTATCGGCGATTAAATTGGATTGATGAGACATCAGACTTTCCTCATTTAAAAATAGCCCTCGCGCTTTTTCTTTTCCATCGAACCCACCTGATCGCGATCGATGGCGCGGCCACTGCGTTCACTGGTTCGGGTCAGCAGCATCTCTTGAATAATTTCCGGAAGCGTCGCGGCTTCGGATTCCACCGCGCCGGTTAGCGGGTAGCAGCCAAGCGTTCTAAACCGCACTGACTTTTGCTCCGGCACTTCACCAGGCGCTAACGGCAAGCGGTCATCATCGACCATAATTTGCATACCATCACGCTCGACCACCGGGCGCTTGGCCGAGTAGTAGAGCGGCACGATGGGTATCGACTCTAAGTAGATGTACTGCCAGATATCCAGCTCGGTCCAGTTAGAGAGCGGGAACACGCGGATCGATTCGCCTTTATTGACCTTGGCGTTATACACGTTCCACAGCTCAGGGCGCTGGTTTTTAGGATCCCAGCGGTGATACTTATCGCGGAACGAGTAGACGCGCTCCTTGGCACGCGAGGCTTCTTCATCCCGACGCGCGCCACCAAAGGCCGCATCAAACCCATACTTATCCAGCGCCTGCTTGAGCGCCTGGGTTTTCATGATATCGGTGTATTTGGCGCTGCCGTGATCGAACGGGTTGATATTGGCTGACCGCCCCTCTTCGTTGGTGTGCACGATCAGCTCCATACCCGCCTCTTCGGCCATGCGGTTGCGGAACTCGATCATTTCGCGAAACTTCCACGTGGTATCCACGTGCATCAGCGGGAATGGGGGTGTGCCGGGGTAAAAAGCTTTGCGCGCCAAGTGCAGCATTACCGACGAATCTTTGCCGATGGAGTACATCATCACCGGGTTAGCGAACTCGGCGGCGACTTCACGGATGATATGGATAGACTCGGCTTCTAGTTGCTTGAGGTGGGTCAAGCGTGCGGCATCAGGGGCATTAAAAGCCTCCCCCTGCATCGCTGTAGATGAAGAACGCGTCTCTGAAGACCGCTCTTTTGACGACAATGTAGACAATTGGGTCATGGCCCCTTACCTCACAAGAACAAGCTCGTCACACAAGCTAAAATCAGCGTACGTTATAAATAATTGTACGTTCGAATGTGGGTAGGGTAACGCCGAGTTGATAATAACCCAAAAGAATTAATAACTATCTTTTTATTCCTTAATCACCTAACGAAGACTAAGAATGTGATAGGCCTATTAATCAATGCGCTCAATCCAGCTCTGCCACTCGCTTTCCTGGGCATCGCTATACGCCAAATCGATAACCCGATAGCCAGGGCGGGAAGCTTCATCAATCGCAAACTGCTCGGCACCAGGCAGAAACTGATCGGCCATCGCCGGGCAGCCATAAACATCAATAGTCGCTTCACCTATGCCCCTACCTACGCCTAAAATATGATGCTCGGCGTAGGCTTGGTGCGCATGCCCAAATAGGATGATCTTAACGTGCGGGTGTTTACTTAGCAGTTGCCAAAATGCGTCGCGATCTTGTAAGCCAATGGCATCCATCCACACCGCCCCCACGTCAACTGGCGGGTGGTGCATGGCTATCAGCGTGGGCCGGTCATCGTTCTCTAACTGTTCAGCGAGCTTAGCTAGCCGCTCGCTTCCCAGTTCACCGTGGGGTTTGCCCTCCACCTGGGTATTGAGCAGCAGGATGCGCCACGAACCCAAGTCCACTTGTTCGACCATCGGCCGCTCGGCCGCCATGAACTCGGGCTGATCGTGATTACCCGGCAGCCAGTACCAGGGGCAAGGCAACTGCTCCAGCGCCTGCACTGCCAAGGCGTAGGAAGCGGCCGATTCATCCTGGCTTATATCACCTGTAAACAGCACGATATCGGGCTTTTCGGCGACAACGGCATTCAACACCTGCTGAAACTGCTGCCAGGGTATGCCCGCCCGGGAACGCGCTTCAATATCCGCATAGAGATGGGCGTCGGTAATTTGAACCACACGCATTAGGGCATCTCCGGCACGTCGACCGTGTGACCGTGGGCAAGGCCGTGAGCCAGCCACTCGCCCAAGAAGCGGTTAAGTTGAAGCTTCTCATCCGGCTGATGCATCCGGGCATTGGGGTAGCGGTAGCGGCCACTAAAGTGGCGCTCACGTTGAAAGTCGGTCACTTCCGCCATGCGTACATCGTGATAGAGATGTACGCGCATACGCGGCCCTTCCAAAACGGTATCTAGTGGGCCGGTCTGAGAAACATTCACCATGGTGGTGTAAGGCGCCTGCTCTTGAATATACAGATGCAGATCACCGAAATGCTGTTTATCACCGCGCAGGGCAATATCGCGGCGCTGGCCGGCCTCCATATCGCCCACCAGGCGCACCAAACGTAAATAGTTGGCGCTACACTCCCCTTGGAGCGATTTTAAATCGGTGACATAGGCCGTTCTCGCCATGTTCACTCCTCGTCGGTTTCGCTTTGCGTCAAAGCGCGCTGAGAGGCAGCACGCAGTGAGGCTCGCTGGCTATTAAGCCAATGTAGACCAATTAAACACATGGCGTTGTCGAGTCGCCCCTTCTCTAAGAGTTCCCAAGCGTTAGCGAAAGGCATGACGTGAACACGAATATCCTCATGCTCTTCATCTAGGCCATGAATCCCACCTAATCCTTGGGTATCTACCAAACCACAAAATAGTGTCACTTGCTCGTTGCAGGCGCCAGGGCTGGGATAATACGTGTGAAGTTTGGTCAGTTGGGCCACTTTACAACCGGCCTCCTCCCATGCCTCGCGATGCGCCACATCTTCCAGCGATTCGTCTTTTTCGACCAAACCGGCCACGAGTTCGAGCTTCCAGGGAGACGCGGAATCATCAATGGCGCCGGCACGAAACTGCTCAATGAGCACCAGAGAGTCTCGTTCGGGGTCGTAGAGCAGTACACCCACCGCATCAAAGCGATTGTGCACTTCACGCCGCAAGGGTTCGCTCCAACCGCCTTCAAACAGCCGGTGACGAAGCTCTAAGGCTTCCAGGCGGAAAAACCCTTGGTGTAGCGTCTCCCGTTTAAACAGCTCAACATCATCGCGCTTTAAGTCAGGGACACTAAGAGACGTGTTTTTAAAAGGAGGGCGCTGAAAAGTAGGATTCTGAACAGCATCGTGCTTGGAGTTGGACGCCATGAGGCACTCCCGGTGGTGATAATCGATCTATTATCAATGCTCGCCATCGGGAATGCCAATTCAGCGGGTGGATTACAGCTTATTAAGCAGCGCTTCGGCATCACGGCGTAGCGCTTCATCGGAGACTTGCCGGTTGTCTCGAGCGGTGCCGTTAACCGCTCGCTGGGCGTGCTCGCGAGCGGCCTGCTCATTGCCCTCTTCTTTCAAAAAGGCAGCGTAGTAGTAGTTCACATCGATGCCGTCTGGGCGGATCTCCAAGGCACGCTGGAACATGCGTTCAGCGCTATCACTATTGCCAAAACCGAGTGGCCGCCCCGGAGCGCGATCGTAAAGCGCACCTAGTGTGACGTAGGCGGAACCATTCAACCCCTGGGGATCTATTTCAATCGCCTTTTCTAACGCGTCACGCGCATCACCTGCGGTTCCTAATGCGCCTAAGCCGCCTCGCTCACGGGCATAAGACGCCAGAATTATACCCTGCCAGACAAGTACGTCAGCTTCATCGCTGTGCTGCTCGGCCAACTGCTCCGCTTCACCTGCCAACGCCTTTAACGTGCTCTCCCGCTCGTTGGCGGGCATCTCAGTCACGGTATGCTCCCACCTGTTTTTAAGCGAAAACAGCTCGCCTTCAAAGGCAGAAGCGGTTAGCGGAGACAGCATCAGCGCGCTGCCAATGGCAACGGCGATTATTGAACGTGACAAAGAGTTGCGTGAAAAAGAGTAAGTTCGCATACATGCTCCTAACATTATTGTTGTCCTGGTTAGACCTACCAATAGCGGGTCTCTCGCTCAATATAGCAAAAATGTAACAAACGTTTGAATGATTCTCCAGTAGTATGTTGCTTGGTATGCTTCGCGCAATTAACGTAAGGTAGATAGCTCGAAACACAATGGGGAATAGGTAATGAAAGGCCGCAACATGACCCGCTGGCGCGATCCAGCCAAAGATCCGCGTCAAGCCCCTAAGAGCAACCTGATTACCCCAGAAGGGGCGGCTCGCTTGCGCGCTATCTTGGATCACCTATCGCGGGTTAAACGCCCGGACATTTCAGCAAAGGTCGGCGAAGCAGCCGCCCAGGGCGACCGCAGTGAAAACGCCGATTACACCTATAACAAGAAAGAGCTGAACCGCGTTATCGCCCGAATCACCTACCTGACGAAACGTTTGGACGAACTGCAAATCGTAGACCGCCTGCCAGCCGATACCAGCAAGGTGTTTTTCGGCGCTTATGTAAGCCTGGAGGATGAAAATGGCGGTGAGGTGCACCTCAGGATCGTTGGCCACGACGAAATCGACACCAAAAAGCGCTGGATCAGTATCGATGCGCCTATGGCCAAAGCATTGCTCGGTAAACAGGTGGGTGATGAAGCAAAAGTGCTCACGCCTAACGGTGATACGTTTTATACCATCACCGCCATTGATTACACTGGCTAACTCCTGCGCCATTCACGCCGCCTAGGGCCTAATCTTGTAAGGAATAATCCACTGTGGTGACAACGCGAACACGTTTGGTTTGCGGCGTGTAGCTGTCCAAGTCCTCGATGGAGAAGTAGCCCTGGGTCGCCTGACGAATCTGACCCACTTGGCTACCGGAATCTTCGGCAAACTGCTGTGCGGCGTTACGCGCATCCGCAGTGGCCGCCGCAATCATTTCAGGCTTGATCGCATCGAGTCCGGTAAACAGAAACTCCGTGCGGTATTCGTAGCTGGGCGAGAGCAGTACGCCCTCTCGCACCAGTGAAGTCGCATTGGGGATTGCCTCGATCACCCCTTCAACATCGGGGGAGCGTAGTAGCAGTGTTGCTTCGGCGCGGTAGCGCTCATCCGGGCGCTGACCACCGTACTGATTACTATATTGGTCGGTAATCCGCGGCGGAGTGGAGCTAACATTCTCCGATGCAAACCCCTGCGCCTCCAGAAAATCGCGAATTGCCTGCTCGTCACTGGACAACTGCTGCTCAAGGTCACTCAAGCTATTGGCGCTGACACTGTAATTGAACGGCCACAGCACCAAATCCGCCGGCACTTCTCGCTCGGCCAAGCCGCGTACCGTGACGCTACGTGACGACTGTTGCCACACTTCTGCGGCGCCCTTGATATAGCTACCGCTCCATACCAGCCCTAGCGCCAGCAGCCCGCCCAGTAGAACGGCACTTCCCAGTACCGCCGTATTTCGAATATTTCCCGTCATTGCCGCCACTCCTACTCATACCGTTAAATTAACGACTCCTTAATTTGCATCATAGCCCTTAACGATAGTCCTTAACGGTAATTTCGTCGGCGGCTGAATGTGGCAAGTTTGAGGAAACGATGCAGAAGTGTTAATGATCAATCGATATCATGGCCTTGATAACCTGATTAGCGGGGTCGCACCACTGGGGCATCTGGGCAGGCACGTCAGCAAGGTAAGCACGGTGGGTAATCATCGCTTCAGCATTGATGTCCCCGCTCTCCATCAGAGACACCACGCTATCAAAGTCTTCGCGAATGGCATTACGGCTGCCGATCAAGGTCAACTCTTTCTTGTGGAAATCAGGATCACTGAAGGTAATGTCTGCTTTGACTATACTCACCAGCACATAGCGACCGCCATGCCCCACCAGATCGAACCCAGCCTCCATAGCACGAGGGCTCCCTGTGGCATCAAACACCACATCTGACAACGCCCCATCATTCAATTCGCTTATAAGTTCAGCCACATCGACTTTCTGTGGGTTGGCCACCGCATCAGCACCCAACACATCGCGGCAAAAACCCAGCCGAGAGGCATTGGTATCCACCATCAGTGTGCGAGCACCACGGCTATTAGCTACCTGCAACACACCCATGCCAATAGGCCCAGCGCCCACAATAACGACGAGTTCATCAACTTGAAGCTGGCTACGCCGTACTGCGTGTGCACCAATCGCCATGCACTCCACCAGCGCCAGTTGATCAATCGTGAGCGTTTCCGACACCACTAAATGAGTGGTGGGAACGGC
Organism: Vreelandella sedimenti; assembly: GCF_013416325.1. Taxonomy (GTDB): domain Bacteria; phylum Pseudomonadota; class Gammaproteobacteria; order Pseudomonadales; family Halomonadaceae; genus Vreelandella; species Vreelandella sedimenti. Next base: position 103,135 of record NZ_JACCGK010000003.1, on the reverse strand, counting down.
TAGATACTCCGCCATTCCGCCATCTTTATGCACGCCGATTACCCGCATGCGCTGACAACAGTTGGTTTTATGCTGACGGCAGGCACGGCACTCACTGCAATGCAGGTAAGGAATGACATAAATCTGCTTGCCAAGTAGGTGCTGAGCGTGATCATCAGCAACCTCGACGACCTCACCAGCAAGCTCATGGCCTAACACTCTGGGGTATTCAAAGTAGGGTTGATTACCACCATAAGCATGAATATCCGTTCCGCAGATACCGATACGGCGTATCCGTACCACGGCATGCCCAGGGGCACACTCTGGCTTAGCAGCGTGACGCAGCTCCAGATGTTGCGGCTTTGAACAGACAAGCACTTCCATAAGCGCGCTTCTCCTCGTTATGTTTAGGCCTGAACGACCCGCTGCTGCTGCTCACCTAAGCCCTCAATACCTAAACGCATTTGCTGCCCATCACGAAGGTAAACGGCGGGCTTCTGGCCCATGCCCACACCGGGAGGTGTGCCGGTTGAGATAACATCGCCAGGCTGCAAACTCATGAAACGACTCAAGTAACTGATCAGAAAAGGCACTTGATACACCATGGTGCGCGTATTGCCGTTCTGGTAACGCTGGCCGTCTACCTCAAGCCACATACCTAACTGGTGTGGGTCAACAATCTCATCACGGGTAACTAACCAGGGCCCTAAAGGGCCAAACGTATCGCAGCCCTTGCCTTTGTCCCAAGTCCCACTGCGCTCCAGCTGAAACTCGCGCTCGGACACATCATTAACCACGCAGAACCCCGCCACATGTGACATGGCCTCGGCTTCATCAATGTAACGCCCCCCCTTCCCAATAATCACCCCAAGCTCGACTTCCCAATCGGTTTTTTGGGAGCCACGAGGAATCTCTACGTTGTCATTGGGGCCACAGATAGCGCTTGTCCACTTATTGAAAATGACCGGCTCAGGGGGAACCTCAGCGCCGGTTTCTGCTGCGTGATCGGAGTAGTTGAGACCAATACAAATAAACTTGCCCACGTGACCAACACAAGGCCCCAGACGCACATCAGCCGCGACCTCTGGCAATGTAGAGAGATCCACATCGCGAAGTTTCTGCAACCCTTCGTCGCTCAACACATCACCAGCAACATCGCTAACGAGGGCGGAAAGATCACGCACCTTACCCTGACTATCGAGAATGCCCGGCTTTTCCTGTCCTGTCGTTCCAAAGCGTAAAAGTTTCATATTGTTATTCCTTCTGAAGTAATCAGTTAGCCCAACCACCATCGATCAATTGCGTGGTGCCGGTAATAAACTGCGATTCATCACAAGCCAGGAAAGCCGCCAGCGCCGCCACTTCCTCCACTCGCCCCAACCTACCCATTGGTTGACGGGCAATAAAAGAGGCTAGCACCTCTGCATCACTGCGCCCCTCTTTACGTGCCTGCTCAGCAATACGCTGTTTGAGAGAGGGAGACTCAACGGTGCCAGGGCAGATCGCATTGCAGCGAATTCCCTGGGTCATAAAGTCGGCGGCGACTGACTTGGTCAGTCCGATTACCGCGGCTTTAGAGGTACCGTAAGCGCAGCGATTAGCAACTCCTTTAATGCTAGATGCCAGGGAAGCCATGTTGATGATGCTGCCACTCTCTTTTGCCAACATGCCCGGTAAAAAAGCCTGCAAGGTATGAAACATTGAAGTGACATTCAGATCCATCGATCGCTGCCAAGTGGCCTCGTCGCATTCGAGTACGGTCCCACCTGCCACCATACCGGCGCAGTTAAACAGTACATCCAAGGCCGGTAGTGAAGCGGCTAAATGGTGGATCGCTTGGCTATCCGTGACGTCCAGGCGATAAGCTTCAACACCCGGTATCCCTTCTAAGCTGGCAATATCGATATCTGTCGCGAATACGCGTGCACCCTCGGCAACAAAGCGCTCGACGCTAGCACGCCCAATGCCGTTTGCAGCGGCGGTGATCAGTGCAGTTTTGTTTTTGAGTCTCATACTATTGCACATCCCTAACGGCTAAGGCGCGCGCCTAAAAGCTGTGGTACGACCTTGAAAAGAATGGGAACATACATCAGGCCAAATCATCCAGATATCCAATGGCCTGACCAATGAGCCGAGTATGAGCGAGAAACTTTGACCCTGGCAAGCCTCAAAAAGCTAAATAGCTGCTTTGGGGAATAAACTTTAGTAGCCATCAACCTTAGTCTAAAACCACCAATGAAACGGATAGGAAACACCACGAATGCCGATTCAAACCATCCGCTCGCAGCGCCTCTATCGCCAGATTGCTGATCAGTTACAGCAGTTAATCAATGACGGTGAGTTTCCCCCAGGAACGCTGTTACCCCCCGAGCGAGAGCTTGCCCAAGCTCTTGGCGTTAGTCGGGCTTCAGTGAGAGAGGCCTTGATTGCTCTCGAAGTGGTTGGGCAGGTAGCTGTTCGGGTCGGCCATGGTGTCGTGGTTCTTGAATCGCGCGCCACTCCCATGGAGTCGGTGATGCGCGCAGCCGCTCGAACCGAGCCCTGGGCAATAGACCCAGAGTTCGAGAGCGAAATTGAGCTCAATCTGGACGAAGAGATCCCGCCCTTTTCACTGCTCCAGACGCGCCGCTATCTGGAACCGGAAATTGCCGCGTTAGCAGCCATGAACGCCACTGAAGAGGATATGAAAGCGATCCGTTTGGCATTTGAGCGAAATGTATCTGACAACGCCGATGGCGGGCGTAACTGCGCCGGGGATCGATTACTGCATATTCGTATTGCTGAGGCTTCAGGTAACGCGGCCTACGCACTTGTCATCAAGCATCTGCTTGGCCACAAGTACGGCGCCATGTTTCGTCGACTCCAGGAGCTATTTATGGAAACAGATATGCCGCAGCGCTCCCAGGACGACCATAAGCGCATCGTTAAAGCCATTGAAGAACGTGACCCGGTGGCTGCTCGTCGTGCCATGGAAGTGCATCTGGATCACGTACTTAATGTTTTCTTTGCCGAGTAAGCGTCCAGGCCTAGCGCTGAGATTTAACCGCACCGTAAACCTTGAAGCGGCGATTATCCGCCAGGGTCTGGAAGTCCTGAAATGCCCGCTGCAAGTGGTCTGGATAGGGCAAAAAGCCATTTGCCACCAGGATTAACTGCCCGCCCACATTGAGATGCTCTGGCGCCGCGCTGATCAAACGCTGACTGGGGCCATAGCTGATATCACGCTCCTTATGGAACGGCGGGTTGCTAACAATCCAGTCAAACTGCTCGCCTCCAAGCGCACTGAAAACATCACTGCAGAGCACTCGACCCTCTAGCCCGTTCGCCGCTAACGTACGCTTACACGCCTCTACCGCAAAGGCGCTGACGTCCACAGCGGTTACATAATGGCCACGCTGAGCCAGCCAGGCGCTAATGATGCCGTCGCCACAGCCCATATCCAGCACTTTGAGCGTTTTTTTCGGCAAGCTATTCTCAATGCTCTCCAACAGTAACAGCGTGCCTTCATCGACTTTACCGTGGCCAAATACGCCCGGGTGGCTGTTCAGCGTAAGTCCTAATGTCTCGAATTGCTGCCAAGCGCTATCGCTAGTCGAATCCAATGCCACGGTTTGGGTGGCAAAGAGTGAACAGCGCCGGGCGTTGTCGCGCTTATCCCAAGGCATGCCCAGCTCTTCCAGCATCTTGGGAACGCGTTTAATTCCACCTTGATGCTCGCCGACAATTTCAAAGGGCGTCCCTTCAGGTAGCTGCTCACATAACCACTTGAGCCACCAAATACCTAACTGATGTGCCTTCGGCCAAAACAGCACCAGCTCTTTGCCGAATGTCTCGCCCACCTCTAAGTCAAAAGGCGCTCGGGCCTGTTTGCCTTTCGCCTGCCACTCACGCAGTGCGCCAAAATCGCCACTGACCACACCCGTCGATTGATCAATAAGCCAGCTATCGACTGGCGGGCCAATGACCCACAGCGCTACATAGTTATCTTTTTGCCGCTCTAACAATCGGCACGCTGGGGCTTGGGCACTCATTCAACGATCTCCGGTTTAGTTAATGTATAAAGTAGGTAGCGACCTAAGCGCCAGTGAGGATCATGGCGACAGTACTTTTTTTCCAGCGCCAGCAGCGTTTCAATTTCTGCTGGCGTGGCGGGAGGGTGGCGCAAGAAATCTTGAAAGACGCGGATACCGGCGACTGCATCTATCACTAAGCCGTTATCCGCACTCCACTGCTCTATCTCGGCATGACTAACGGGCGAAATAGGCGTCAATCGTTGGCGCTTGCCCTTCCCTGCCAAGCGGTCGCTCAACGCCTTCTCAAGGTTGCCTTTGACTGCATTAGAAAAGCGCAGTGCATCGCGATTAAACACCATCAAGCTTAGCTGGCCACCTGGGGCCAATAAATCGCTCAAGGTGGCCAGCGCCGCTTGCGGATCACCCAACCACTCCAACACTGCATGGCAGGTAATAAGCGACCATGGGCCAGGAGCTTGTTCTGTTAACCGTTGCAGCGGCGCCTGTAGATAAGTGATCGCCTCTTCCGGTAACGTTTTAACATTCCGGTGCCAGTTTTTTGCGTAGCTGAGCATATCTGCTGAGGGCTCAGTCATCGTGACCCGGTGCCCCCGCTCAGCAAACCATGCCGCCTGCTGGCCCAACCCCCCCCCCACGTCCAACACACACTGCCACTCTAGATTCAGCATTTCCGGTAGCAGGTAGTCGAGCATAGCGAGACGCAGCTCGCCCCGGGGCGCTTGATAGAGCGAGCGGGAAAATTTCTCGGCCAGGCCATCGAAATAGCGATCGCCAGACGGCGTTAATTCATAGCTGCGCGATTGAGAATGGATTGATTTAGGGTTTGAGGGCATGCCGCGGGCATCACTGTAAAAGAAAACGTGCAGTTTACCTGATTATGCCTACTCGACCGAATGGTGGTCTAGCCTGCATCAAACATAAACAAAAATCATCAAAACATTACAAATCACTTTTAAAACAGATATAAATAGGTTTGCAAACTGGAGCGAAATAATAGCTAATCGACACAGGGAAAATGTCCTATCATGGTAGCAGTGACAAGCAATAGAAATGTAGAGCAGTCACCACCAAGTCGATATAAATTATAACAAAATAAATGCGGTGGGTTTTATATGATTATCGATATGGAAAACCAAAATACCACTGGGCAGATAATACGATCACTGCTAAAAAAAGAGCATGCTATTTCTATATTTTCTAAGGAAGCAGCCTATGCCATCGAAGCTAAGGCAATTAAGATAGATTTGGATAGGGGAAAAATAACCTTAGCTATTCATTACACTGGAAGTTCGCTTTCTCCTTATTTTAAAAACGATACTATTTGCTTTGACATAGAAGCTTCACACCCTTCACCTGGCATAGAAGAAGAAATTTACAATATTGAGCAAGTACCTGCACACGTCGTTAAGATAGATGCCTGCACTTACCATCTTGAGTGTCAGCTTCCCAACTCTATTTTTGCTTCCGATAATAGAGGTGCTCTACGCGTTCCCTTTATTCTTGGTATGCATGCACGTGTGCACCTTGAAGTCTTTGCTCATGAGCTTAATGTGGAAGGAAAAGTGCGTAACCTTTCAGTGGGCGGCTGCATGGTGTATGTCAGCCTCGAAGATAGCATGGCCCTTAGCGTTAACCAGACGCTGCCAGAGGTAACACTGGAGTTTCCAAACGGAGAAACATTCAATACTCAGGGGCGTATTCGTCATATGCGCCCTTTTGGAAGCCACGACTACGCGGCTATCGGCATTGAGTTTATTAACATGACAGCCACAATGACTGAAACACTTTTCCATTATGTATCGGAGTCTGAGTTCGAAGCCGCTTTTCGTTCAGGCCTACAAGATAGCAACTCACGTGCTAAGTCGCGGCTTTTCATCGCAGATGCCAAAGAGAAGAAAATGCAGCACAAAGAAGAGCGTGATCAAACCAAGAGTAGCCAACGTTCTCCTCTGCTACGCGGTGTTCTTGAAGTCGCTCACCAGCTACAAGTCATGTTAATGTTCACCAAAAACAAGGATTTATTTCCAGAAGAGAGCCTCTATGAGTGTGTAGACAGCCTGCTGTACATGGTGAATCAAGACCGAAAGGGACTTCAGTATGCGATGGCTTTTCTGCATGATGAACCCGAGTGGGTGCGCCATGCCATACAAGTGGGTAGTCAACTCGCGATGATTCTGATCAGTCGTGATCCATACGCATCGCAGACGCGGGAAGCGGTCGCCGGGGCTTTACTGCACACCATGGGAAAACCACTGCTTATTAGCGAGCAACTCCCCTCGCTTAAGATGCATATGTCTCCTTCACAAGCGGAAATGCTCAAAGAGCATGTTGTCACATTGGAGAACAGACTAACGGCATTAAACTGGACTGCTAGCCCAGCCTGCCATAACATTATCCTCAATGCCAACGAACGGCTTGATGGCAGCGGGTATCCAGCAGGAAAGACAGCAGCAGAGTTATCCGAGCACGTTCGGCTAATCAGTGTTATTAAAATAATCAACAAATTAACTCACGAACGAAATGGTCAGAAACCACGGCAACCTCTTGATGCCTATCGCTGGGTTAACAACTGCCCAACTATTTATGAAAAGTCACTACTTGTAGAGTATATCCAACACTTTGGGTTATACCCTATCGGCAGCTTAGCTAAATTCTCAAACGGTTTTTTAGCATGGATAATGGATGTCGACACAAAGGGAATGCCGTGCAAGGTCAACGTTATTAAAAACCTCTCCTTTAGAGACACATCTATTGACACGGTTCTTGAAAATAGTGACTTTACTCAAATTGGACATCTTGAGGGCACGGTAAACCCCACAGACTACAATATTCATATGGTCAATCACCCTTAGCGGCTCGCACGCCGTTGCTTTTGGCCTAGCAAACACCCAAAATTAGACTGTGTTAATTTTGTCAACCAGCATGTAACGGAAGATACTTTGGCGAAAGACACTATTTATCCAATCACACAATTTTAAGCACACTATTTTTTAAGCACACTATGCCGCCTACACCGCGCCGTTCCACCATTCTTGAAGTAGCCCGCCTCGCTGGTGCCTCTAAAACCAGCGTGTCGCGCTATTTTGGCGAAGAGCGTGATCGGCTCTCGCCCTCACTCCAAGCGCGTATCGCCCATGCGGCAGGTACCCTTGGCTACCAGCCAAATCAGATGGCACGCGGGTTAAAAGGTGGCCGCTCTAAATTGTTAGGTATGTTGGTGGCAGATATCCGCAACCCATTTTCAGTGGCTATCACACATGGTGTCGAGCAAGCGTGCCGCCAATACGGCTACTCATTGGTAGTATGTAATACTGATAACGACCCAGAACAGGAGCGCCAGCATTTAGACCTGCTGGGTGCCTATCAGGTGGAAGGTCTTGTGGTAAATGCGTCCGGCAGCCCTGAACGACAACTACATACTTTTATCAGCCAGGGGACTCCCATTGTGCTGCTAGACCGCGAAGTCGATCATGTGGAAGCGGAGGTGGTTGGACTCGATAATCACTTGGCGATCGATATGGCACTCGAACACTTGGTCGATCAGGGCTACCAGGCCGTGCTGTATGTCAGCGAAGCTCCCCAGCAGTCAAGCACCCGACAAAAACGCTTGGCCCGCTTTAACCACACTACCGAGCAGTTGGGGCTTATTCATTCATCCTCCCTGCTTGCTAACTCAGATGGCACTGCAACGCTTCAAGCGCTAAGCGACTTTTTAGCAACCCACCAACAACACGCCTGCGCTGTCTTATGCGGCAATGGCAATGCCACCCTAACAGTGACCCGTCTTTTTCAACAGTTGGACTTATCGCTTGGCAAGATAGGCTTGATGGGGATTGATGAACTCGAGTGGTGCGCTTTGATCTCTCCCGGCATTACTACGCTTGCCCAACCCACCGATGCAATGGGTAAAACGGCTGTTCAATGCTTGATGCATCGCATTGCGCCCCATGCATCGTCAATGCCAGCGGCGCTGAGTTTTTCACCTACTCTGATCGAACGAGGTTCTACTCAACGCTAATTTTTTAGTCGGTGCTAAAAAATTGCCACAAAAATGGTATCGTTCCCATTGGATGATAACGAACAACTCGAAGAGATTACTGACTATGCACCACTCCTTCTCTAGCCCACCAGAAATTCTCACCTTCGGCGAAGCCATGGCTATGTTTGTCGCTGATACACCGGGCGACTTATCCAGCATTGAGCGTTTCCACCGCCGCTTGGCAGGCGCCGATAATAATGTCGCTATAGGCCTCTCAAGGCTGGGTTTCCACGTGGGCTGGTTAAGTCGAGTGGGAACCGATAGCTTTGGAGGGTTTATTCAGGCCGCATTAACAGCGGAAGGTATCGATGATCGCTATATTCGTGCCGATGCACAGCACCCCACCGGGCTGCTCTTTAAAGAGCGTGCCCAGAATGGCGACGACCCGCGAGTAGAGTATTTCAGACGTGGCAGTGCCGCCAGCCATCTCACTATTGACGACGCCCGGAATGTCGACTTTCAGGCGCTTAACCACCTTCACGCGACGGGCATTACCCCAGCGTTATCTGAAAGCGCCTGCCAGCTTAGCCATCATTTGATGGAAGAGTCCCGCGCCCACGGCGCTAGTATTTCCTTTGACCCCAATTTACGGCCGTCACTTTGGCCCAGCGAAAACGTTATGCGGTCGACCCTTAATGAACTCGCAGGTCGCGCCGATTGGGTGTTACCTGGGCTTTCAGAGGGCCAGCTTCTCACCGGGCAGAAGACGCCTTACGACATAGCAGGCTATTATCTGGATCAAGGTGCCTCGGCTGTGATCATCAAGCTGGGCCCTGAAGGTAGCTATTACCGTGGCAACCTGGATGGGCAAGAAGAGAGCTTTACGGTGGCCGGTTGCCACGTTGCTGAGGTGGTGGATACCGTAGGCGCAGGCGATGGCTTCGCCGTCGGTGTCATTAGCGCCCTGCTTGACGGAAGGACGGCGCATCAAGCCGCCCAACGCGGCAACCTCATTGGCGCCCAAGCCATCCAGGTAGTGGGTGATATGGAAGGTTTGCCTAATCGCGAGCAGCTATTAGCGCTTGAAGTCGACCAGCCCATTGGCTAATCGCCACACACTACTTTTATATAACAGGCTTTTCACCATGGAGATAACAATGAAAAAACGTCTAGTGATTCAAGGACGACTCAGCGACGCTCAACAGGCTGAACTTAGCGATTTGTTTGAAGTGGATGTGTTGCCGCAAGCCACTGCGCTTGATGCCACTGAAAATCGCGCTCTATTAGCGGAGGCGCACGGCATCATCGGCTCTGGCTTAGCCATTACCCCCCAGTTGCTGGACGCAGCACCCAACTTGAAAGTCATCGCGACCATCTCTGTTGGTTACGACAACATCCCTGTTGATGAACTTACGAAGCGCGGCATTATGCTGTGCAATACACCTGATGTGCTTACCGAAACCACCGCCGACACCGGCTTTGCGTTGATCATGGCCGCGGCGCGCCGAGTGGTTGAACTAGCCGAGTGGATCAAAGCGGACAAATGGCAAGCCAGCATTGGCCCCGCACTGTTTGGCAGCGATGTACATGGCAAAACCTTGGGCATGGTGGGTTTTGGACGCATTGGCCAAGCCGTTGCCAGGCGCGGAGCCCTGGGCTTTGGTATGCAATTGCTCTACTCCAACGCTTCACCCAAGCCCGATTTAGAGAGTGAACTTGGCGCGCAGCGCCGCGAACTCAACGAACTGTTGGCCGAGGCCGATTTCGTCTGTGTCACTGTGCCGCTTACCGCCGAAACCGAACGCTTGATCGGTGCCCAAGAGTTCGCGCTGATGAAGCCTTCAGGCATTTTTATCAATATCGCCCGAGGCAAAGTCGTCGATGAAAGCGCTTTAATAGACGCCTTGGAAAACGGCGTTATTCAAGCAGCCGGGCTGGATGTATTTGAGCAGGAGCCACTACGCGCTGCGTCACCGCTGACGAAGATGCCCAATGTGGTCGCCCTGCCGCATATCGGCTCTGCTACCCATGAAACCCGCGACGCCATGGCCCAACGGGCGGTGGATAATATTCGTCTAGCACTCCAGGGCGAGCGGCCAATTAGCTTAGTCAACGAGGAAACCTATCAATGAAGCCTGCCACGCCTCCTTCCACGCCCCTGTGCTTACTGTTCGATTGCGATGGCACCCTGGTGGATAGCGAAATACTGCTTGCCGAGGTGATGGCCGAAATCCTTCCCGAGTTCGGCTTACCCTTCACAGCACGGCAGTATATGGATGAGTTTCGCGGGGTACGCTTCCAGACCATCGTCCAAACGCTGGAAAAGCGTTTCCAGGCGTTGGCAGAAGGCCAGTTCTCTCAGCTTGAGGCGGGTATGCGGGCGCGCATGGAAGCCCGTATGCGGGCCGAGCTTGTGGCAATACCGGGCATGGCTGCTGCTCTTGACCACTTAAGCAGCCACCCCAAGGCCGTGGTGTCTAATGGCCCCGAGCGCAAAATTCGCTGTGCGCTGGAAAGCACCGAGTTAGGCCATCACTTTGCCGACAAGCTCTTTAGCGCCTATACCCTCAACGTCTGGAAACCCGACCCCGAGCTGTATCGTAAGGCTGCCGCCGCTATGAGCTACGCTCCTCAGCAGTGCGTGGTGATCGATGATGCGGCTGTGGGTGTGGAAGCAGGGCTAGCGGCGGGCATGCACGTGATTCACCTCAACCACTTCCCTAATGAGGAAATCACCCCCGAAGGTGCCATTGGCATCCATCACGCCCATGAATTACCCGCTGCTATTGCACGCTTAACTGTACAAGCGACGGCGTAATGATGGCGCCGCGACGGGCAACACTGCAGACACCTTTAAAAGTAGGTCGCCATACGCTCTTTAACGTTTAGTTGATCATCCACTAACAGTATCTGGCGCCATTTATCGAAGGTTAAACAGGGATGAGAGGCGCCAAACGCGACAATATCACCGACCTCGACATCTTGAGCTCCTTCCGGAAGGCGCACAAAGGTGTGCTGATCCATAATTTTTGTCACCTCCCAGCCAGCAACTGACATTGACTGAGAGGGCTCACCGGCTTCCCGGAACCGACGCAGGGCAATAGGTAGCTGGTCATGACCGATATCACGCTTACCTAACGCCACAATGGCAAGTCCAGGTTCGGGAAGCGACTGCACCTGGGCAAAAACTTCCAGGGCAGGCTCAAGCCCCTGCTGCAAATCTGGCCGGCGGCCTAATACCGCTGATTGCGCTTCACGATAAAGCCCATGGTCGTGGACGATGTAGCAACCTGGGCGTAGCACGGGGGTAAATCTCCCCTGAAGCGGTGCGCCCTGAAAGGCCTCCGCAATCACGTCATACCAGGCGGAACCTGACGCGGTGACAATCGGGTTCTCTTCAGCAAAGCGTCCAGCAGCTTCAAGCTCTACGGCAGCATCCACCAGGTATTTAGCATAGTTACGAATACCAGATTCGGGATTATCCCCGTGAACCACACCCTCATAGCCCTCCAGGCCCACCAGAGAAAGTGCTGGCTCATTAGCAATCGCCTCCGCCAGCGAAAGAATTTGCTGCTGATTGCGGCAGCCACAGCGGCCACCCTCCACGCCTATCTCAATAAGCACCGATAACGTCAAGCCCCGCTCAGCAAAAAAACACCCGAGTTGGCGTGCGTTCTCATGGCTATCGACCACACAGTAAAACGCAGCGCCCTGTTCGATCAGACAGGCGATAATGGCCATATTTGCCTGACCCACCAGTTGGTTCGCCATCAATATTCGGGTAACGCCATTGGCGAAAGCAGCACGACACTGGGGCGCAGTGGCAAGTGTGATACCCCACGCACCTGCCTGGAGCTGTCGATGGAAAAGCGCGGGCGTCATGGTGGTTTTGCCATGGGGCGCCAAGCGAGCACCGTGAGCCTCTGCGAAGCGCTGCATCCACTCTACGTTATGAGCCAGTGGGCCTTCATGCACCACGGCAGCGGGTAGGCTGACACCTGATAGAAGGTTTGATCCCAATTCCTCACCGCCTTTATCCATCGCTAACGCCATTGTCTGCATACGCCCATATCCTCATTTTAATAAAGCATCAATGTTAGATACTTTCACAACTATTGACTTAAGGTTAGAAACTAACATACTTTTTAAATCAGGCAACCATTAGGAGTCCACGGTGAGCCAGGAAATCGACATCTTGTCACGTATTACTACTGACTTTGCTGCCTTGCGTGAAGCTGAAAAAAAAGTCGCCGAGCTGATATTTGCTGACATCGAGTTTGTCACCGAAGCAAGCATCGGTGACATCGCCAAGCGCGCGGGGGTAAGTGATGCCAGTGTCACCCGATTTGCACGCGCTATCGGCTGCACTAATGTGCGCGACTTAAAAACGCGCTTAACACGCGCTTTAGCAGCAGGTCGCCGCTTTATACAAGAAGCGACACCCGAAGACAGCTCAAGCGTGGTGTATGACATAGCCACACAAACCCTCGCGCTTAACCGCGACCTACTCGCCCAGGCCGATGTGGCAGGCGCGGTCGAACAGCTGGATAAAGCGCGTCAGATATTGGTATTTGGCGCAGGGGGCGGTTCCAGCATTCTCTGCCAAGAGTTTCAATTCCGTTTAGTCCGTCTTGGCTATGCGATCTGCGCTTACCCTCAAGCACTATTGCCCCGCATGGTAGCGTCAACCCTAGAGCCGAATGACGTAGTCGTCGTGCTATCTGTCACTGGCTACACCCCGGAGATGGTGGAGTCTGCACAAATTGCCAGGCAGTACGGCGCAAAAGTGATTGCCATCACCGCCCTGAATTCTCCTTTAGCCGATACATCCGACATTGTGCTCCCGATTACCTCTCGGGAAACGGACTTCATCTATCACCCTTCAGCTTCCCGCTACGCCATGCTGGCGGTCATCGATGTGTTAGCACTTGAACTTGCCATGCGTCACCGTGAGCGTTCACGAACTAAATTGCGTCGTCTCAAGCTTAGCCTCGATGACCATCGCGGTGGCGACAACCGCCAGCCACTAGGAGATTAAGATGGTTTACGACCTGCTGATTCGTAACGCCAACGTACTGGATGGCTCCGGCGCAGCTCATTTTCGTGCCGATGTAGCTATTCAAGGCGAGCGTATCTGCGCCATCGGAGACATGCCCTACGCCACCGCCACCACCATTATTGACGCCCAAGAGCGCCATCTGGCCCCTGGTTTTATCGATGTCCACACTCACGACGACACCAATGTCATTCGTACTCCCGAGATGCTGCCGAAGCTGACACAAGGGATAACGACGGTGGTGGTGGGTAACTGTGGGATCAGTGCGAGCCCCGTGACACTCACTCGCGAAGTACCCGATCCCATGAATTTACTGGGCAAGCTAGAAGACTTTCGCTACCCAAGCTTCAGCGCCTATGCCAACGCCGTAGACGCCGCTGCGCCAAGTATCAACGTCGCCGCCTTGGTGGGGCATACCAGTCTGCGCAGCCAGGTGATGGACAGCTTTGCCCGGCCTGCCACTGCTGAAGAAATTGCACAAATGGAGGTGCTGCTAAGCCAAGCGCTGGATGAGGGAGCCCTAGGGCTTAGCTCAGGGCTTGCCTATCGCAACGCGATACACGCGCCGACCACCGAAATGGCCCCACTGGTGGCCGCCGTTGGGAAATCAGGCGGCGTATATACCACCCATCTTCGAGATGAGTTTGCGGGCCTGCTGGAGGCCATGGACGAAGCATTTTCCACCGCTCGCAATGGTCAGGTGCCTCTGGTGATCTCGCACCTCAAATGCGCAGGCGCGGGCAATTGGGGAGGCGCTGGTAAAGCGCTGAGTAAATTGGAGTCTGCCGCCCAGTACCAGCATGCCCACTGCGACTGCTACCCCTACACCGCAGGCTCCTCCACTCTCGATCTGGGCCAGGTCACGGATGAGATTGAGATCACCATTACTTGGTCGACAACGCACCCAGAGCAGGCGCGTCGCCCATTAAAAGAGATCGCCGCCGAATGGGGGGTATCACTGTTAGATGCGGCCAAGCAGCTACAGCCGGCGGGGGCGGTTTACCACAACATGAGTGAAACGGATATGCAGCAAGTGTTAGCGCATCCGCTCTCCATGATCGGTTCCGATGGATTACCGAACGATCCGCACCCTCACCCACGCCTTTGGGGTGCATTTCCGCGTGTGCTGGCCCACTACAGCCGCGATTTAAAGCTAATGTCACTGGCGGAAGCAGTGCGCAAAATGACCAGCCTTTCAGCAGCTAATTTCGGCTTAACGGATCGCGGAGTGATCCGCATAGGCGCCTACGCAGACCTCACCCTTTTTGATCTCACGACTCTTGAAGATACGGCCAATTACGAGACCCCCATCGCGGCCGCTAAAGGCATCGAAATGGTCATAGTGAACGGCAAAATCGCCTATCACCAAGGCGCAATTTCAGACCAACGCGCTGGCAGAATGCTGCGCAGAACAGAGCGCATTTCTCAATCGATCCCCACCTTTCAACCCAACCAGGAGCAAACACCATGAGCATTACTCGATACGGCACGGAAGGCGGCGTAGGCACCGGCGGTCAGAAGCTGCCCTTTGCCCGCGCCGTAGAGGCAGGTGGCTGGCTATACGTCTCCGGACAAACACCAATGACCGACGGCGAAGTCGTTGAAGGCGGCATTGTTGAGCAGACCCGCCTCGCCTTCGATAACTGCCTGGCCATCATGCAAGAAGCAGGTTTCGGCGTTGAAGACGTCGTACATGTCACCACCGTGCTCACCGATGCGCGCTATTTCACCTCGTTCAACAAGGTGTTTAAGGAGGTCTTTGGTGACAACCCACCGGCACGCATCTGCAGCGTTCAAGACCTGGTGGTGGATTGCAAAGTCGAGGTTGACGTGAAGTGCTTCCGCGCTGATCGCGTCTAAACACTCAACTTTAAATACCAAAAAAAGCGCCGCACCCCGGCAAGGGCGCAGCGCCAGATTACCGCGTGATTAGGATAAAAAGCTCCACGGTAATCGCTTCCATTGCCTACCTTCGGCCGCGGCAACGGCCGGATAAACAACGATAAGAGGTTAACATGAACAGCCAACTATTCCTTATTACCTTCGTGCTCTACATTGTCGCCATGATTGTGTTTGGCTGGTGGATTTCAAGACACAAACGGGGCAGCGGCGACGACTTCCTACTCGGCGGGCGAAGCGTACCGCTATTTCTTACCGTGGGGACTACGGTGGCGACCATGGTGGGCACCGGCTCCAGCATGGGCGCCGTTGGGTTCGGTTACGCCAACGGTTGGGCGGGTGCCTTATACGGGCTTGGGGGTGCCGTGGGCATTTTACTGCTCGCGGTCTGTTTTGCTCCCGTACGTAAACTTCGCTTTATGACCATGAGTGAGGAACTCGCCTATTACGTCGGTGCGAATCGGCTGGTACGTAATGTGGTCGCGCTACTTATCTATATCGCCTGTATAGGCTGGTTGGGCGCGCATATTCTTGGCGGTGGTCTCTATCTCTCCTGGATGGCGGATATCGATCTAACCACCGCGCGTATTCTGGTGGCGTTAGGCTTCGGCATTTACTGCGTGGTAGGGGGTTATTTTGCGGTTATCTGGACTGACACCATTCAAGCAGTCGTGCTGTTCGCGGGTTTTATCTTGATGGCAATATTGGCACTGATCGAGGTTGGCGGCTTCTCAGGCCTTACGGCTGGTATGGATGCAGGGGCCACTAGCTTTCTAGGTATTGATCAAATTGGTGCGTTGCCAGCGCTGTCACTGGCTGCCGTGATTGCCATTGGCGTGCTTGCTACACCCTCCTTTCGTCAACGCATCTATTCAGGCAAATCAGTCAAATCGGTACGCCGCTCGTTCTTAATCACCGGCGTTCTTTACCTGGGTTTTTCGATCATTCCCGCGATTATTGGTATGGCCACCCACGCCCTTAACCCTGGGCTTGAAAATAGCAACTTTGCCTTCCCTTTCCTGGCCACTGAAATCATGCCCCTAGGATTAGGGCTACTGCTATTGGTCGCGGGTCTTTCCGCCACGATGTCTAGCGCTAGCTCCGATGCCATTGCCGGTGTTTCCACGCTGATTCGCGATCTATATGTGCTGGCAACGGGCCGCACGCCTTCAGCGCGAAATGTAGTGCGCTTCTCGCGTATTGCGCTAGTGGCAACCATTGGTCTGGCGCTGCTGTTCGCCCTGGCCTCAGACAATGTCATCACCTACATCACCCGTATGATCTCAACGATTCTTTCAGGACTATTTGTGAGTGCCATGCTGGGCCGTTTCTGGTCACGTTATAACTGGCAGGGTGCCATCGCCACATTAATTTGCGCCTCGGTGACCTCCTTAACGATTATTGCCAATAGCGACTGGACAGCCTTCTGGGGTAACCCAAGCATCCCCGCTGTGCTAGTAGCGCTGGTAGCGGGTGTGATTGTAAGCCTAGTGACGCCCGCCTCGCGCGTGACTTCTACCCAGGCACTGGCAATTCTTGACCAAGAGCGCAAGCGTATGGAGCAAGTGCCCGAACCGACTCTCACGAACGCTGAAGCGCCCGCTGCACCTCGCTAATCGTTAGCCGCTAGCGCCACCAAAAAGCCCTGCTGAGACATTAGCCAGCAGGGCTTTCCTATATTGAGGAGTAATGTAGGTTGATGAGTAATATAGGTTGAAGGGTAATGGGTTATCGGTCAGTTTGCTGTCGCACTGCAAGCTCCACACCGCGTAGTTCGGCTAGGCCGCGCATACGACCGTAAAGCGGGTAGCCGGGTGCCGTACTGCGCTGTTGGTCATCCAGAAGTTGGTGGCCGTGATCCGGACGCAGCGGTAAACGTGCCCCACCCTCTCTTTCGCGTCTGCGCTCCTCTTCAACCAGCGCTTGAATAACACCTACCATATCCACATCACCTGCCAAGTGAGGGGACTCGTGGAACGAGAGCGCATCCGCTTCACGCTGGGTGGCGCGCAGATGAATAAAGTGAATATGCGGGGCAAAGTGGCGAGTCATAGCCACCAAATCATTGTCTTCACGAACGCCGTAAGAGCCTGTGCAAAGCGTCAAGCCATTGGCTGGGCTGGGTATGCAATCGATAATCCACTGGGCATCCTCGCAAGTCGAAACCACTCGAGGCAGGCCCAGTAGCGGCCGCGGAGGGTCATCCGGATGGATGGCCATACGGATGCCCACCTCTTCTGCCACCGGAATCACCGCCTGCAGAAAGTAGCCAAGGTTTTCTCGCAGCCGAGCGGCATCAATATCAGCGTACTCTTCCAATACAGCGCGAAACTGCTCAAGGGTGTAGTGCTCTTCGGCACCCGGTAGTCCAGCGATCAGTGTATTGACTAATTTGTCGCGCCCTGCGCTATCCATTACGTCCAGATAGCGGCGTGCCTGGGCTTTCTCCTCGGCGCGGTACTCTTTCTCAGCCCCTGGCCGCTGCAGCAGATAAAGATCAAAGGCGGCAAACGCCACCTGATCAAAACGTAGGGCCAAAGCGCCATCGGGCAGTTCATAGGTCAGGTCGGTACGCGTCCAGTCCAGCACCGGCATAAAGTTGTAGCAAACGGTGTCGATACCGCAAGCCGCAAGGTTGCGCAGTGTCTGGCAGTAGGTTGCAATCAGGGCATCTCGCGCCGGCAATCCTTTTTTAATCGACTCATGTACCGGCACGCTCTCTACCACCGACCATGTCAGACCAGCCGCTTCAATCATCCGCCGACGCTCTCGGATTGCCTCAACCGGCCAAACCTGGTCATTGGGCACCTCATGCAGTGCCGTGACGATACCGGTTGCGCCTGTCTGGCGAATTTCTTTCAGCCGAATAGCATCATTAGGGCCAAACCAGCGCCAGGTATGCTCCATGGTGATCTCCTTTTATTAGTTGCGCTCAAGTGCCGCGAGCGCCCCGTCCAATCCGGCTTGGTTCAGCATTTGATATGCCGTTAGTACGGACTGAGCAAAAGCCTTATCCGCTACCAATGCATAAGGCACGACATCGTCCATGGCTAAATAGGCCGCCACCAGAGCGCTGGGATCGGAGCTATGGGTATGGTGTAAATCAGCAAAGCGTTTGGCTAACGGGTCATCGACGGTGTAGCGATTCCCCAATAAATCTTCGCCCGTGGTGTAGCGAATCCAGGCCGCCATCCCCAATGCCACACAGGGCGAGGATAGACCAGCGGCGCTACGTTTGAGCGCACCAGAGAGCCAGCGCTGCGGGAGCTTTTGGCTGCCATCCATCGCGATCTGCTGCAGACGATGACGCAAACTGTCATTGGCAAAGCGTGCCAGCAGCGAGTCAGCATAAGCGTCTAAATCGATTCCCTCGGGCATCTCAAGTGTAGGTGCCGCTTCTTCAAGCATATATCGGCGCAATAGCGCCCGAAGCTCGACGTGATTAATGCCGTCATAAACCGTTTCGATACCTGCAAGCGCGCCAAGATAGGCAAGCAAAGAGTGGCTGCCATTGAGCATGCGCAGCTTCATGGTTTCAAACGGCGCCACATCTGCCACCATCTCAACCCCCTCAGCTTCCCAGCCGGGTCGCCCCTGGGGGAAGCTATCTTCAACCACCCACTGCGTGAACGCTTCGCATACCACGGCGTGTGGATCGGTAACGCCCAATGCCGCTAAGCGCTCAAAGTCGTCGTCGGTCATCGCAGGGACGATGCGATCCACCATGCTGCAGGGAAACGCCACTTCATTGGCGATCCAGCGAGCCAGCGCGGGGGCACGCTGCTCGGCCAGCTGGATCACCGCTTGGCGGGTTCGCTTGCCGTTATCCGGCATGTTGTCGCAAGAAAGCACCGTAAACGGGGCAATGCCTGCTTCATGCCGTCGAGCCAACGCCTCCACCAATAGTCCTGGGGCGGTACGCGGCTGTTGGGGCGAAGCTATATCACCGATGATCATGGGGTCATCGGCTCTTAACTCACCGCTGGCAGGGTTTAAAAAGTAGCCCTTCTCAGTGACTGTTAATGTAACAACACGGGTATCCGCAGACGC
This sequence comes from Vreelandella sedimenti, assembly GCF_013416325.1. Taxonomy (GTDB): domain Bacteria; phylum Pseudomonadota; class Gammaproteobacteria; order Pseudomonadales; family Halomonadaceae; genus Vreelandella; species Vreelandella sedimenti. Next base: position 84,138 of record NZ_JACCGK010000003.1, on the reverse strand, counting down.
CATTCGCGCCAGTAGCGCCTCCCGATCCCGACCCCAGCTATCCATACCTTCGTCCGCACCATCACGGCCCGAGAATAGCGCTTCTTCAATCACGCCTATTTCGCGCAGCGTGATGCTGTCACTATCGGCGTACTCCGCTACATGATAGCGCTGCCCTGCCGCACCTAAGCCGTCGACTAGACCAACGCTAGAGCGTAAATTCGCGCTGCAGACGCCCCACTCACCATCGCCACTGCGTTGGCGATAACGCTCTAAATAGACCGCTTGGTGCGCGCGATGAAAAGCGCCTAACCCCAGATGGACAACCCCGATCCGACCGCTTTTTGGCATTGCTTCAATACGCTGTGGAGCTATCATTAATTACTCTCCCATTAGCAAGTTAGGCAGCCAAAGCGAAATCGCGGGGACATAAGTCACCAACAACAGCACCGCCAAGTTGCATAGCAAAAAGGGTACGATGGCTCTTGCCACCGTCAACATAGGTAGTTTGCCAATCCCCGCCACCACGAATAGGCACACCCCCACCGGTGGTGTTGTCAGCCCAATCATCAGGTTCAACACCGCGATTACCGCAAAGTGAACCGGATCGACACCCACGCCAGTCGCTACTCCCACCAAGGCCGGGAAAAGAATAATCAGCGCGGCAATGGTCTCCATAAAAGCGCCAACAAACAAAAGAATCAGATTAAGGATGAGTAAAACAATGAGCGGGTTATCACTAATGGAGAGAATCAGTGAGGCTACCATCTGAGGGATCTGCTCACTGGTGAGTATCCAGCCAAACAGGTTGGCTAACCCCACCATCAGCAGTAATGCCGAAGAGGTTAATACGGTGTCTGACAAAATCGCCGGAAGCTTTTTCCATGACAGGCCTTTATACACATACATGCCGACGACCAAGGCATAGAGACAAGCCACAATAGAGGCTTCGGTAGGGGTAAAAAACCCGCCAATAATGCCGTAGAGAATAATCACGGTCATCAGCAGTGCCCAGAAGGCCGTTTTGGCTTCGCGCAGCAACCGCAAAAACGGTACCCGTTGCTCTTTGGGATACCCACGCCGAACGGCCAGAATGTACACCGTAATCATCATGGCGAGGCCCATTAAAAGCCCCGGCACTGCACCTGCCAGGAACATCCGCCCGACCGAAATACCGCTAAGCGAACCGGCGATAATCATCGGGACGCTGGGCGGTATAATCGGCCCAACGGTTGACGAGGCGGCGGTAACTGCAGCGGCAAACGGCTTGTCATAGCCTGAGCGAGCCATACCGGGAATCATCACCGAACCGATGCTGGCTGAATCCGCAACCGCCGTGCCGGAAATACCACCGAAAATCATCGACCCTGCCACATTGGCCAAGCCAAGTCCGCCGCGAATATGGCCTAGCAGAGCGTTGGAGAAACGCACAATATGATCAGTTATATTACCCACATTCATTAAATTGCCGGCCAGCACAAAACCGGGGATACACAGCAGCACGAAGGTATCGATACCCGCATACATACGCTGCGGCACGATGGTTAATGAAATGCCTTCAAGCAGCAGATAAGAGAGCGAGGCTAAACCCAGCGCAAACGCAATGGGCATTCCCACCAAGAGCAAAACCAAGAAAACGCTAAAGAGGATAATAACTTCCATGCTTACGACTCCTGATGGGAGGCAGAGGAGCGACACATTGCGATAATTCCCTCAAGACACCCCAGCAAGCTGTAAACCAGGAGAAGCGCAAAGGTGACTACCGTTGAGAAAAAGATATACAGCATGGGAACATGCAGCGTTGGCGAGGTTTGCCAAGCGCCGTTTTGCGCATACTGCCAAGCGTAAGGCAGCACCAGAAAGGCAAACAGGCCAATCAGCGCACAGATCAACGCTTGAAAGGCTGCCTGTATGCGCGGCCCCAGCAGATGATGGAAAAGCTCAACGCTGATGTTTCGGTTCTGTCGCAGCACTACACCAACAGATAGTGCCACCATATAAATAAACAGATAACGCGAGAGTTCTTCGGTCCAGGCTATCGAAAACGGCAAAAACAGCCGAGAACAAATTTGCAGCAGCACCGTGGCGGCTATGGCAACCAGCGCCACAACGGCCAAGGTTAGAAAGCACTTATCCACCCAGCCAATCACGCGCCCTATGGGGCCTGCTAGCTTAGGCACCGCCGACATTGAATCCAGACTCTCCAACGCATGCTCTTCAAGCGTTTTGTGATCCGAGTTCATAACCGTATCCTTAATGGGCAAGCTGCGTGTGCAGTTAGAAGATAGGCCAGCAAGATGCTAGCCCATCACCATTATCAGTTCGCTTCCAATACAACCTTACAAATCTTGGATAGCGTCGAAGAGCTCACGCTGCTCTTCGGTTAAGGCCTCAAGCACGGCGGGCCGAGCTTTCTCTGCGAACGCATCGACATCGACTTCCACGAACTCCATGCCACGCTCCTGTAGCGCTTGCTCAAGACGTGCTTGGTCATCAACGAAAAGCTCGGCTTGATACTCCTGCATCGTTTGAGCAGCGTCTCGCACCACCTGCTGAAGTTCTTCCGGCATACTTTCCAACTGGTTACGACCAATCACCACGTAGATCCAGCTGCGCACATGGCCGGTCATGTTGACGTAGTCCTGTACCTCATTGAAGCTGGCGCTTTCGATCAGACTAAGCGGGTTCTCTTGACCTTCCAGGGTATTTTGCTGCAGCGCAGTGAACACTTCGCTAAATGCCATTGGGGTTGGACGTGCCCCCATTGCCTGCCATGTATCAACGAACAGCGGAACGTTGGGCACGCGAAGACGTAACCCATCCAGCTCATCAGGCGTACGGATAGGACGATTGGAAGTCAGTTCCCGGGGGCCACGCTCAAACCACGCCAGAGGTACCAGATTAGTGCGTTCAGTGATTTGCGCTTCAATCTCAGCACCAATATCGCCGTTAACGGCGGAATGGAGATGTTCGGAATCTCTAAAGGCATACGGTACCGCCATCATCGCGGCTTTTGGTGCCCAGTTCTGTAAGCTTTCGCCGGTGATCGTCATATCCGCTGTGCCCAACTGGATACTATTGATCACGTCCATCTCGTTACCAAGCTGCTCACTAGGGTAGAGGCGTACCTCGATCTGCCCGTCAGAGTTTGCTTCTACCTCCTCTTTAAATTTCTCGGCGGCCTGGTGCCAAATGTTCTGCTCATTGGCTAAATGGCCAAAACGCAGAGTAAAGTCTGCCGCCATTAGTGAGTGGCTGCCTAGCATGGCGGCCCCAAGAACAGCGCTGGTGATAAGTTGTTTAATCATTGTCTTTCTCCTGCACACGGGTGTTGTTAGTTGTTAATTGCAGCTATTAATTGCGCGTGGGTTGGCGTGGGTTGGTATCGCATCCCTCAAGCACTAATTTGAATCAGCACCTTACGGGCCTCTTCTGGTCGGTGATCCAGCATGTCGATAGCGCTGGGCATGTCGCTTAGCGGCAACCGATGGCTAACTAACGCCAACGGATCCAACTGCCCACTTGCCATGAGCTTAAGCACCTCCGGAAACTTGCGGTTGTTAAGTCGCGACCCCACCAGGGTCAGTTCTTTCTTGATCACCTCTAGCTGTACGAGCTCGCTGGGCTGAACGCTAAAGCCCAGCAGACCAATGCGCCCTGCTGGCGACGCTAAACGCAGCATTTGCGGTAGCAGCGCTGGCACACAGGCCGCATCGGCGATTAGTGGCACGCCTTCACCCTGGGTCAAGGCAAGCACTTCTTTTTCGACATCCTGCTCGCGGCTATTAAATACCTGCGCTGCCCCAAGCTGTTTTGCCGCCGCTAATCGTTCATTAATAACGTCAGTGACGATGACCTCTTTAATCCCCTTGGCCAGAGCCATCTGCAGGATCGTAAGGCCAATAACGCCGGCGCCCAGAATCATTAGCCGGTCACCAGGGTGCGGCTGCATACGATCAAGCACGTTGGCGGCAATGGTGTAGGGCTCAACTAAGGCAGCAGCATCGAGTCCGATATGATCAGGTAGCTGATGCACGTTAGCCGCGGGGACGGCCACAAACTCTTCAAAACCACCATCGCGATGCACGCCGATCACTTCAAGCGAACTGCACACGTTGGGACGGCCAATCCGGCAGGGATAGCACTGACCACAGCTGATAACAGGATCAATGCACACGCGATCCCCGACGAATACCTCAGCCACGCCTTCCCCTACCGCCTCCACTACCCCGGCGAACTCATGCCCGGTGATGCGCGGAAAGCGCACAAAGGCATTGTCGCCATGGATAATGTGCATATCCGAGCCGCAGATACCGGCAAATGCTACGCGTACCAGTGCTTCACCAGCAGCCACCTTGGGCGGATCGACTTCTGCGACCTGGTAGTCATGGGGCGCCTTTACTTGAAATGCTTGCATTTAGATGAACTCCTTCACCAGTGCCACAAGGTGCCGTCTTCTAACCGGTTCACCGGCAGGCTGGCGCGTTTATAGGGGTATTGCTTGGCTAGCTTTTCGTCGATATCAACGCCGTGCCCCGGCTTTTCACCGACGATGAAATGCCCATCTTCAAAGCGATAATCGTGGGGGAAGACTTCGTCAGTTGCGCTGGAATGCGGCATGTATTCCTGGATACCAAAGTTGGGTACCCAGGTATCAAAATGAATCGCCGCCCCCAGGCAAACCGGTGAAAGATCCGTTGGCCCATGGAAGCCGGTACGCACGTGATAAAGCCCGGCTAAATCGGCGATTCGGCGTACATGGGTAATCCCACCGGCGTGAGTCAGAGTGGCGCGTATATAGTCGATCCATTGGTTTTCAATCAGCGCTTTGGCATCAAAAAGGCTGTTAAAGACTTCGCCTACGGCCAGCGGCGTGGTGGTGTGCTGGCGGATAAGGCCAAACGCCTCCTGATTCTCAGCCGGTACGCAGTCTTCGAGCCAAAAGAGATGGTAGGGCTCCACTTCTTTACCTAAGCGAGCAGCCTCAATGGGCGTCAGACGATGATGAACATCGTGTAGCACGTGCAAATCATCGCCGAAGCGCTCACGTACGGCGGCAAATAATTTAGGCACATGGTTTAAGTATTTACTGGTACTCCACACATGCTCTGCAGGCAAATCAGAATCTGCAGGTTCGTAGGGCTCGCCCTCTTTTTTGGCGACACCATAAATACTGGCAATACCTGGCACACCGGCTTGAACGCGCACGGCTTTATAGCCCTCATCCACGTGACGGGCGACCTCTTCCAGGCACGCCTCAATATCTCGCCCCGTTGCATGGCCATACACCATCACCCGATCACGGCTTTTACCACCCAACAATTGATACAGCGGCATGCCCGCAAGCTTCGCCTTAATATCCCAAAGTGCCATGTCTACGGCGGCGATCGCACTCATGGTGACAGGCCCACGCCGCCAGTAAGCGCCGCGGTAAAGGTAGTGCCAGATATCTTCAATACGCTGAGGATCGCGCCCGATTAACGTCGGAATGACGTGCTCCTCTAGATACGCCACCACAGCCAATTCACGACCATTGAGCGTTGCATCGCCAATGCCGTATTCACCCTGGTCGGTCACAATCTTCAGCGTCACAAAATTGCGCCCCGGCGAGGTCACAATGGTATAAGCCTGCTCAATCTTCATTAGATCGTCTCCTGCTTAAGAGCTGGGTTTTCTTGTTCTTCGAACGCTGCTTTTCCATCAAACATCGCGGGGAAACGACGAACCAAGTCGGGCATAGAGACCAAAATTTCACGCAAATGCAGCGACATCGCTTCTTCAGCTTGCTGGGTGTCTCGTGACTCAATGGCAGCAACGATGCTGGCATGCTGGCTCACAAGCCGTTCCAGCGGGGTGCTATGAGGCACACTGAGGTAGCGTACCCGGTCAAGTTGAGCACGGACTTCTTCGATGACTTTCCAGGCGGCGTGCTGCTCTACCCCCAGTGAAAGCGTGCGGTGGAAGGCTTCATCAAGACGGTAAAAGCGATCGTTATCATTAGGCTCAATACAGCGACGCTGCCGCGCTAACAGATCGTGCAAATCTGTCAGCACTGCTGGATCAAGGCCTTTTTCGGCCGCCAGCCTTACAACGGCTACCTCAACCGCTTCACGTACAAAGCGCGCCTCGAGCACTGCCCGCTGGGATATCCTGACTACATAGGTGCCGCGCTGAGGTTTCACCTCCACCAGCCCAGCCTCAGAGAGTCTTATAAAAGCTTCCCGCACCGGCTGACGGCTCACCGAAAAGGTGTCAGCAAGCTCCTTTTCTGATAGCGCCTGCCCCGGCGCCAGCACCATCTGAATAATCGACTGCCTCAGCACATGAAATAGCCGTTGGCGAACTGATTCCCCTTCGTGGGTTTCCTGCCATAGCGTTTGTAATGTCGTGTGCATTGCACCTGATCCTAATTAGAGAAGCCCGAGACGATTAGCGTCAGGAACTGATATGACTAGTATGGTAGTTGAATTGAGATAAAAAAAGGGTCCTCTCTATACTCTTTAGTCGCACATCGAGCCGGACGACGAATAGCCAGCTTCTTACCTGATTCTGAGAAATATCTTACATAACATCTCGGTTTGGCGTATTTTTTGAACTTTGAGCTGTAAAAAAATTGGCATTCAACGCGAGTATTTAGCAGACGAATCACCTAAAGTGGTTTAATACAAACGACTGAATACTGCCCAATACGAAATTGCCATGGATGGCTCAAGGCTGCTGCAAGCTAAATACGCGTAAGTAAGGAGAGAATAATGCAGGCCATCCAGGCAAGGGATAATTCGCAAGACCTGGTCTTAACGACAGAATTACCGTCATTTTTGATAGCCGATCTACTCAAGTGTCCAAACTTACCTACCCTCCCTGCTGTCGCCGTTAACGTTTTAAAATTGGCGCGTACTGAGCATCCGTCGGTAAACGACTACGCCAATGCTATCGAGCGTGACCCCGCCTTGAGCATACGTATCATTACCCTAGCCAATAGCGCCTTTTTCTCACGTAGCCATATAAAGGTAAATGCGTGCCAAGAAGCAACGGCTCGTTTGGGGTTAGACACCACGCTGGCAGCGGTAATGAGCTTCAGCCTGCTTCAAAACAGAGGTATTGACGCCCATTATCAGCGGGTATGGATGCGCTCTATCATTGCCTCGTTAGCAGCACGGCACCTTGCCATACAGCTTTGCCCGGACATGGCGGGGCCCGTTTTCACTGCCGCCTTACTACAAGACATTGGCATCATGGCCTTAAGGGCGACATACCCGAAAGAAAGCAATGAGTTATATGCTGAATACGCACTCTCTCATCGACAGTTATCCGAATCAGAACAGCGCCTTTTTGGCTGCGACCACTCTCAAGTAGGCGCTTGGCTCGCCGCCAAGTGGGGTGTTCCAACACCGCTCGCTCAGCGTATCTGCGACAGCCACGGTGAGTACGACATTACCGCTGCCGATAGACTTTGCATTCAGCTATCTGGGCCCATCGCCGACGCCTGGCTCTCTTCACATCCTGCGCAGTCGCTCATCGCTGTGGTACGAGAGTTTGAAACCTACCAGGGCGCCCATGCGATCTCATTACGGCTTTTGTTAGAGAATATTCAGGAACAGTTGCCAGCGCTGGCAGACATGCTGCAAATGACGGCGCCACCTTTGCAGGATAACGAATCGTTGCTTGCTGAGGCCCAACAGCTGCTGTTTCAACAGACTTTACAGCTCAAAGCGCGCTTTGATACTCAACAAGTAGAGCTCACCTCCCTGCGTCAACGGCAAGATGAGCTAGAAGAGCGTTCACGAACAGACATGCTCACCGGTCTTGCCAACCGATCCTGGCTTGAAGAGCAGACGCATAAACGTTTTATCCTTTGCCAAAGCCAGTCACGCATTATGTCAGTGGTATTTATTGATCTTGACCACTTTAAAAGGCTCAACGATCAATATGGTCACCAAATGGGCGACAACGTGCTGCAAAAATTCGGCAAAACGCTGCAGTCGCTTATTCGTGAAGGCGATCTTGCGGGGCGCTGGGGAGGCGAAGAGTTCCTGGTCATTTTGCCAGATGAAGATGCCCAGGCAGCTCAAGTATTCGCCAAACGCATTGCCCAGCGTTTAGAAAAAACGCCGATGGCTCACGACGGCCAGCACCCTATCTATGTCTCCGTTTCAATTGGCATTGCCTGCCTGGACGACGGCGGATTTGGCGATGCAGGCGAGCTTATTGATGCCGCGGATAAAAGTATGTATTTCATTAAACGCACGGGCAGGGGTGGAATAGCAGTATATGGGGAGCGCGGTGCGCCAGGGGCTCCAAACTAGCATCAACTAGCCTCTACTTTAATGGACAACAAAAGCAGCCATGCTGGAATTTCATCAGGTACATAAAACCTACACAACGCCACAAGGGCCGCTGAACGTGCTCGACAATGTCTCCCTTCGCCTTGCAGCAGGGCAAAGCCTGGCGCTTATGGGAGAATCTGGGAGCGGCAAATCCACCCTACTGCATCTTGCCGCTGGTTTAGATCTTCCCGACCAAGGAACAGTTAGCTTCGAAAACCAGAACGTCGCGTCTCTACCTGAGCCCACACGTGCCAGGCTACGCCGTGAGCAACTGGGTTTAGTCTTCCAGCAATTCCACTTAGTACCCAGCTTAACGGTCATCGACAATCTGCGCTTACAGGCGCGCTTAGCCAAACGCGACGATGCCGACTGGACCAACTACTTAATTGAGCGGCTTGGGCTGCATGGCATGGAAAAACGTTATCCGGAGCAGCTCTCTGGTGGCCAGCAGCAGCGGCTGGCCATTGGCCGCGCCCTGGCGCCGCGCCCGCCTCTGCTGCTTGCCGATGAACTTACAGGCAATTTAGATGAAACCACCGCAGGCGAGGTGCTTGAACTGCTATTGAGTCTGGTTCGCGAGACTCAGTGCGCCCTGCTCATTGTCACCCACAGTCCCCAGGTAGCGGCTCCGCTTGACCGCTGCCTACGCTTAAGCCACGGTAATCTACTAGAAGCGGCACCATGATCCGGGTGTTATCCACGCTACTTAGCCACTACCGGCGCCACCCCGGGCAACTGATTATGCTGCTGCTCGGCCTATGGGTGGCCAGTGCCCTATGGAGTGGTATCCAAGCGATCAACGCCACCGCGCGAGACAGCTATGCCCGCGCCGATGCGCTGTTTGACACCCAGTTGGATCAGCTTGAGCGGCGCGATGGCACGCCATTCAGTCGTGCCGAGTATCACGCCCTGCGCCAAGCAGGCTTGCCCGTTTCGCCTATGCTAGAGGGTGAAATAATTACCCAAGATGGCACTCGGCTAACCCTGATCGGCATTGACCCACTGACTCTTTCCAGCGATAACGCGCTGGCTCAAGCCAACACCTCCGCGTCGTTAAGCGACTTTCTAACGCCCCCGTGGCAAACACGCGTAGCGCCTGACACCCTGGCAGCCCTGGAGATAGCGCGTGAAAATGCATCGGCTGCCACCCCGACCTTGGCAGATGGCAAAACACTCCCGCCGCTCGTTTTAGCGCCAGCACTACCGCCGGACACGCTGATCATGGATATTGCCGCCGCAGCGCGGTTGCTTGAAAGCGGCGACCAGCTGACACGCATCGTGGCCGCCCCGGGGGCACTCGCTGAAGCGCCACCGGGATTAACGCTCACTCGCGCCACCACGCTAGCCTCCCCCGGTCAACTTACCGAGAGCTTTCACCTGAACCTTACCGCGCTGGGGCTACTTGCCTGGGTCGTGGGGCTATTTATCGTTCAAGCAGCGCTAGGGCTAGCGTTGGAGCAACGCCTGGGCATGCTGCGCACCCTGCGTGTGCTGGGTGTATCAGGACGCAGTTTAGTGCTAGCGCTCAGCTTAGAGCTGTTCCTGCTCGGCCTGTTCGGAGCGCTTGCCGGCATTGCCAGCGGCGTATGGCTGGCACGCTCGTTACTCCCCGATGTCGCAGCAACCCTGAACTCACTATATGGCGCTGGCGTGGGGCAAGAGCTCAACCTGCCCTGGCATTACTGGGTCGGTGGGCTGGCGGTTAGCCTTGCCGGACTACTGCTGGCGGGCAGCGGCGTGTTATGGCGCGCGGCCCGCTTAAACATGTTGGAGTTAGGCCAGATGCAGGCTTGGCGTAGCGGTTACCGCCGCCAATTATCGCTAATGAGCATCGCCGGCGCACTCGCCTTAAGTAGTGCGCTAGCGCTATATGGCTGGCTACACTTTCAGTCCCCTGGCGATGGTTTAGTGGCAGGCTTTGGGCTGATTGCCGCGCTGCTGCTGGCCAGTGCTCTATTGTTGCCGCCCTTTTTAGCACTGGTACTGAAAGTGCTGGCACGCCTTGCCCGGCGGCGCCCGCTTATTCACTGGGCGCTGGCGGATATGCAGCTTCAGCTACCTAGGCTGTCACTGGCCATGATGGCACTACTTATCGCATTGGCGACCAATCTGGGGGTCGGTAGCATGGTCGGCGGCTTTCGCCTGACGTTTTTAGACTGGCTTGATCAGCGCTTGGTCGCCCCACTCTATTTGAATGCCCCCACCGAGCAATATGCGAATATTGATGCTTGGCTGGCTGATCGCCAGGAGGTCTTCGAGCGCCTGCTCACTCGACGCAGCGATGCAACCCTGCAGGCCGCCACAACGCCGGAAGGCAGCCGCTCTTTAGGCACGCCTATCGAGCTTTACGGCATTACCCCTGGCGAATCACTCACCCCGCACTGGCCACTGCTGGCCACCCAACAAGACCGCTCATCCGCCTGGGCAGCCTTTAGTGATGGTGCGATTTTTATTAACGAGCAACTCGCCACCGCAGAGAATCTTTCCCCCGGTGATCGCCTGACGCTTAGCGCGCCGGGCGCCAATGAAACGCTGACCATCGCCGCTATTTATCCCGACTACGGCAACCCCAGCGGGCAGGTACTGATGGCATCGCCCCAGCTAGCCGCTCGTTTTGATGCGCCACCTAGCTCCATGGGGTTAGTGCTGAGTGATGACGCTGATGTTGATACCCTACGTACTGCCCTGCGTGAACGCTTTGACCTCGGTAGCGATGCGCTGAGCGATCAGCGCGAGATCAAGCGTATTGCCACCGAGATTTTTGAGCGTACCTTTACCATTACCCGCGCCCTCAATGTATTAACTCTAGCGGTAGCGGCACTGGCGCTTCTCGCCAGCCTACTGACCCAGGCGCGCAGCCGACGCCAACAGTTAGCACCGCTATGGGCGCTGGGTGTTCCCCGAGCACTGCTGGCACAGTTGAATCTGGCGCAACTGAGCGGTGCCGCATTAGCCACCGGCCTGCTGGCCATTCCACTGGGTATCGCGATTACCTGGGGATTAGTGGCGATTATTAATGTGGCCGCCTTCGGCTGGCGACTACCGCTCTATCTATTTCCTGGGCAAATGGCTGTTACCCTGGCCACCGCCGTTGGTGTGGCACTCCTGGCAGCAGCCCTGCCCACGCTGCGTTTCTGGCGCGCCTCACCGCGGGCCTTACTGGCGGAAGAGGCGAATCAATGAGCTTAAGGCTTCGACTAACCCTGCGTCTTCTACTTCTAGCCACTGTAGCGTTGACGCTTTACGGCTGTGACGAAGAAAAGCAAACCGAAACCAACAGCACAGGCTTTGCCGGTTTAGGACAAGACGCTGATGGTTTTAGACATGCCGAGCCTAATCAGCCGCTCAGTTTTCCACAAGAGCACGCCGCCCATCCGGATTACCGTATCGAATGGTGGTATCTCACCGCCAACCTTGAAGATACCGCAGGTGAGCCTGTCGGCCTGCAGTGGACGCTCTTTCGCCAGGCGTTGATGCCACCCAGCGAACGCCCTGCACCGACGCCTTGGGTAGCCGATCAACTGTGGATGGCCCATATGGCGATCTCCCAAGGCGAGCAGCATCAGGTGGCCGAACGTTTCGGGCGCAGCCACTCACAGGCTCCATTGAACACTCCCCAGGACAGCCAAGCAGGCGTAATGATTAGCCCCTTTTATGCCTGGCTGGATGATTGGCAGCTTAAAGCCCAAGAGTCTGATAGCAGCGATTTTAGTCACCTCACGCTAACCGCTTACAGCGGCGAAGGCGCGTCGCGTTTTGGCTACCGCTTAGAACTTACCGCAGAGGGGCCTCTAGTACTGCACGGCGAAGAGGGTTTTAGCCAAAAAGCTGCGAATGGCCAGGGCTCCATGTACTACAGCCAGCCCTTCTGGCGGATAAACGGCGAAGTAACCATTAACGGTGAGACAAAAACCGTTAGCGGACGCGGCTGGCTGGATCGTGAGTGGAGCAGCCAACTGCTTGATGCCCGCCAATCAGGCTGGGACTGGTTCTCGATCCACTTTGATGACGGCCACAAACTGATGGCATTTCAACTGCGGGGAGGTGGTAATGGTGATAGCAACGATGCAGATCAGGAGCAGAGTGCAGACTACCGCTCCGGCACCTGGATTACCCCCCAAGGCGACGCCACCCCCTTAGCATCAGATGACATTACGCTGACGCCGCTGGCAACGTCGACTGTCGCCGGTCGTAATGTGCCCACCCAATGGCGGCTGGAAATACCGTCAGTAGGAATCGACATCAACATCGAAGCGCCCCACGCCAACCGCTGGATGACCACCAGCGTGCCCTACTGGGAAGGTGAAGTGGTGATCAACGACCGCGCCAGCGGCGAATCGCTTGGCGAGGGCTACCTGGAAATGACCGGGTATTGAGCAAATCAAGACTACATTGTCTTATTTACCCTGGCTGTAGCTAACCTCTCCCCACCGCTGCATAGCCTCAAGTAGTTCACGTAGCAGTGGACGTACTTCAGCGGCACGGTCTTCGCGATAGGCAAAGATCGGTTGTTCGTCGTCTGGTTCGTTCATATAGGTGCGCTGGGAGAGTTCCAGCTGTACAGCGTGAATATGGTTATCAGGATCCCCATACCCCCGGGTAATATGTCCCCCTTTGAAGCGGCCATTGACCACGTGAGTGAAACGCGATTGAGCGGCACACACCGCCTGCAAGGTCCGACTAAGCTCAGGATCGCAGCTTTGCTCCTCGAAGGTACCCAAATTAATATCAGGCAGTTGGTCGTCGAAAAGCCGCGGTATTTTTGAGCGAATAGAGTGCGCGTCAAATAGCAGCGCATAGCCGAATCGCGCCTTTAGCCGCGCCAATTCGCCTGCCAGGGCGTTGTGATAGGGGCGCCAAACATGCTCTTTGGCCCAGTCGCGCTGTGCCTTAGAGGGTACCTGACTCTCTTCAAACAGCAGATTACCGTCGAAATCGGTACTGGGGAACAACCCGGTCGTCGCGCCAGCGTAGAGTGGCGTATCGTTCTCGGGCCGATTAAGGTCGATAACGTAGCGCGAATAGCGCGCCTCAATACGGCTCGCCCCGAGCTCGGCGGCAAAGTCGTAAAGCAGGGGTATATGCCAGTCGGTGTCGGCAAGGCTGAGCGCTGCTTTATTAAGCCCCGCCTCTACCTCCGGCGTTAGCGCGATACCTGCGTGAGGCATCGAAATCAATAGCGGCGTATCGCCCTGCGTGAGTTGGTAACTGTCGCTCATACTTCTACCTCCTTACCTGCTTTAAACACCGTGACCGGCAATTGCCCGCCCAGCCAGTAGCTAAGCTCCGCTGGCCCGGTAATATCCCATACGACCGCGTCTGCCCATTTACCTACTTCTAGCGAACCGTGGGTGGCAGCAATGCCCAGCGCCTTAGCGGCATTGATGGTCACCCCTGCCAGCGCTTCTTCAGGGGTAAGGCGGAACAGCGTGCAGCCAAGATTCATCATCAATCGTAACGACAGTACCGGCGACGTACCGGGGTTAAGGTCGCTGGCCAGCGCCATGGTGACGCCCTGCTCACGAAAGTCTGCAATTGGCGGCAGTTGGGTTTCACGCAGGGTAAGAAAAGCCCCCGGCAGTAACACAGCGGCAGTACTGCTTCGTGCCATTGCACGAGCATCGGCTTCATCAGCATACTCGACGTGGTCAGCAGAAAGCGCGCCGAACTCCGCAGCCAGTTGACAACCGCCAAGACGTGACAGCTGCTCAGCATGTAGCTTGAGCGGCAGGCCCAGTTGTTTTGCAGTATTAAAAACGCGCCGCATCTGTTCCACAGAGAAGGCGATACCTTCACAGAAGCCATCGACAGCGTCGACAAGGCCTTCCTTCGCCAGCGTCGGCAGAATCGTCTCGCAGACTAGATCAATATACCCATCACTACGTTCGTGGTATTCGGGCGGCAGCGCGTGAGCCGCTAGGCAAGTCGTAAGCACCTCGACAGGTAGCCGTTCCCCCAGCGCCCGGGCCACCTTGAGCATTTTGCGCTCGCTTTCCAGATCAAGCCCATACCCTGACTTAATCTCTAGGGTTGTAACGCCTTCGCTCAGCAGCACCTTGGCGCGCGCCTCGGCACTGGCCAGTAATTCGTCAAAGCTGGCCTCGCGAGTGGCCCGCACGCTGCTAACGATTCCACCGCCCTGTTTAGCTATCTCGCTATAGCTCACGCCCTCCAGGCGCTGCTCAAACTCATTACTGCGGTCACCGCCAAACACCAGATGCGTGTGGCAGTCGATCAACCCTGGCGTTAGCCAGCGCCCACCCAGGTCACGCACTTCATCGAATGCAGCATCGCGGTCAAGTTGCGCCTCAGTGCCAATCCAGGCGATGCGTCCCGCGTCTATAATCAGCGCCGCATCGCGCACAATTCCGTAGCGGCCACCCGCCAGGGTCACCGCATGGCAGTGGTGCCATAGCTGTTTCATGCTTCCTCCTAATCGCTAGGCTGCCGACTCGGCAGTAAGTTCGGGGCAATAGACAGGAGCTTATCGATCACTTGAGTCTCCTTTAGGCGCTGGTAAGTCGCCTCAATATCCAGGTGCAGCGCATGCTCTTCCTGGTAAGCAGGCAAGACGTCTCGCAGTGATTTCCAAGCCAGCGACGTGCCCTTGGCAAACTCATCGCTGCCAATTAAATCAAGGGCCTGAGAGGCGAGTAGATATTCGATAGCAAGAACGTAGAAAGCATTTTCGAGGGTCTTGTCCAGTTTCAGGGCAGCACTTTCGCCAAAGCTTAGATGGTCTTCCTGGAGGCCCGAGGTGATAAAATTGTCGGTTACTGCGGGCTGCGCCAGACGTTTGTTATCCGCCACCAGGGAAGCCGCCGAGTAGTGGGCGATCATCATGCCGGACTTGACGCCGCTTTCAGTGGTCAAGAAAGGTGGCAGCTGATTCGCCTGGGGGGTCACTAAACGGTAGGCGCGCCGCTCTGAGATCGAACTCCACTCACAGGCCGCGATGGCCAACAGATCGCAGGCCATCGCCACCGAGGCGCCGTGAGGATTAGCCTGGGTCACAGTCTGGTTGTCATCTTCAACTGGAACCACTAACGGGTTATCAGTAGCAGAGCGGAGTTTCTTCTCTTCCATCTGAAATAAACACTACATTATGAATGAAGCAATACCCATAGACAGCGGAATGGCTATCACCATCGTCAGGGCTGTTCTGACCACCCAGACGACCGTCAGTCCATAGAATGAAATCGGGATATTGGTCGCCATGATGCAAGGAATTGAGGCAGATACGAAGAGAATAGAAGAGATGGCCGTAATCCCCGCCACCAGCTTCGAGACAACATCAGCCTCTGCCATGATCAACGCGGGAAGGAACATCTCTGAGTAGCTCGTAGACACTGCTGAAGAGAGTTCCAGCCCATTCTCCATGCCAAAGAGTAGCGTGATGGGGTAGAAGATATACCCGATGTAGTCAAAGGCTGGCGTGTACTTCTCAATCAACAGGCTGATCGTGCCGACCGAGAGAATGGTTGGAAGGATGGTCATCGTCATCACGATGCCATCCTTGAGGTTATCCTTGACCAGGTTGAGGAAACTCTTCGGGCTGTTGGCGACCCCAATGGCTTCCGCCACTGCCGTTGCCACGCGATTTCCCTTGTCCGGTGTCGCTTCTCGATTCGAGGCGTGATCGTCCATGCTGGAGATGGGAGGAATGCGTGCACTGATAGCCGTTACCACAACCGTAGTGAACAACGTTGCCAGGAAGAACACTACCCAGATATCCATCAGCCCCAGTGTTCTGGCCACGATTACCATGAAAGCGACGGATACCGTGGAGAACCCCGTAGCAATAATGGCAGCCTCCTTCGCGGAGTACTCCCCACTGAGGTAAGCCTTGTTGGTAATCAAGAGCCCAACGGCAAAACTGGTGATGAATGACGCCACCGCGTCAATAGCAGACCGTCCGGGCACCTTGAACGCCAGGCGCATGAAGGGCTGGGTCAAAGTCCCGACCAGCTCCACCAGGCCATAGTTGACCAGAAGCGGCATAAAGATGGCGCCAATCGGCACCAGGATACCAACCGGAATGACCAGCGCCTTCCAGAGAAACTCCAGCATGAAGGGCTCGTAAAGCGCTGCCGGGCCGGCCTTGAAGATGACCATGCCTGCCAGGACCAGGCCGATGAACTTGAAGAGGGTGAACACGATACTGCCAAAGCCCTGTCGCCAGAACTTCTGCATGATGGGTAATACCGAGCCACCAATGATAAGCAGCAGCGCGTACCATTGGCTGTTTTCACCCAGCAGGTTCTCACACCAGATCACCAAATGGTCGAGAAGAATGGTGTTCTTCTCGGCTATTGTTATCGGAACGAAGAAGACCATGATTCCAAGGAAGCTCGGAATCGCCACCCTCAAGATTTCGGCAAGTGAATGTTTTCTCTTGGCATTGTTGTCAACAGCGCTATTGTCCATTTCCCGCATCCTCTTAGCTTAGGATGACGACAGGGGAGAAGGTCTCCCCCATCGGCCAGTTATCAAGGGCGACCTTCGAGGCCATCTGCTTCATCTTCAGAAGCTTTCGGGATCTTCATCTCGAAACGGTTATCTACCACCGTATAATCGTGATAGCCCATGCGCGCGATAGGACGCGCTTTCATGATGTCGATCTTACCTTCTTCGGTAATGAACTCATCCTTGACGTGAATCTTCACGACTTCTGCAAAGACAATATCGATCGTACCCACGTTCGAGTTGCCTTTGAGACGGTGCGTCGAGATGTACTTGCACTCGAAATGACAGGGGCTATCTGCCACCATCGGCACATTGGACAGGTCAGCCTTGACCGTCTTCAATCCAGCGAGACTGATTTCACTTTCACCATACGGCACCGCCATGGCGGACGTGTTCATGGCGTCCTTGAGATCAAAGGTCACCATGTTCCAGACGAACCAGCCGGTCTTCTCTGCGTTGATGACCGTATCTTTGCGCCGGCCATCGGGATACTGGTTGGCAGCAAACATCACCATCGGCGGATCAAACGTCAGGTTCTGCCATTGACTGTAAGGTGCCAGGTTCTCGACCCCATCCGGGCTGATAGAAGAGAGCCAGCCGATCGGGCGCGGAACGGTACAGCTTTTGAAGGGTGAGTAAGGCAGCGGGCACTTCTCACTGTTCGGCATATATTTCATGTCATGTCCTCTTGTTTGTTGGAGTCAGGCCGTTCACTTGACCATCGGCAGATCAAGGTCGTTTTCACGGGCACAGTTCTTGGCGATCTCATAGCTGGCATCAGCGTGGCGCATAACGCCAGTAGCCGGATCATTCCGCAGCACGCGGCCAAGTCGTGCGTGGGCATCATCGGTACCGTCGGCGACGATCACCACGCCCGAATGCTGGGAGTAACCCATGCCCACCCCGCCGCCGTGGTGAAGGGAGACCCAGGTGGCGCCTCCGGCGGTGTTGAGCAGCGCATTGAGCAGCGGCCAGTCGGAGACGGCATCCGAGCCATCCTGCATTGATTCAGTCTCGCGATTGGGGCTGGCCACCGAGCCGGAGTCCAGGTGGTCGCGACCAATCACAATAGGTGCTTTGAGCTCGCCACTGGCGACCATGGCGTTAAACGCCTGCCCCAAGCGAGCACGATCCTTTAAGCCAACCCAGCAGATGCGCGCCGGTAAGCCCTGGAAGCTGATACGCTCCTTGGCCATATCCAGCCAGTTATGCAGATGCGGATCATCTGGGATGAGTTCTTTGACTTTCTGATCGGTTTTATAGATATCTTCTGGATCACCGGAGAGCGCCACCCAGCGGAATGGGCCAATTCCCTGGCAGAACAGTGGGCGAATGTAGGCAGGCACAAAGCCGGGGAAGTCGAAAGCGTTAGAAACGCCCTCCTCCTGAGCCATCTGGCGAATGTTATTGCCATAATCGAAGGTAGGTATACCCATTGCCTGGAAGTCGAGCATGGCCTGCACATGCACCGCCATGGAGCGCTTAGCCGCCTTAACCACCACCTCGGGCTCGGTCTTCCCGCGTGTCAGATACTCATCCCATGACCAGCCTGCGGGCAGATAACCATGCAGTGGGTCGTGAGCGCTGGTCTGGTCGGTTACCATATCCGGCTTGATGCCACGCTTAATCAGTTCCGGCAATATTTCAGCGGCATTGCCATGCAGCGCAATCGAGACGGCTTTACCTTCTGAGGTATAGCGCTCCAGGCGCGCCAGGGCATCGTCGAGGTCACTCGCCTGCTCATCCACATAGCGGGTACGCAGACGCATATCAATACGACTCTGCTGACACTCAATATTCAGGCTGCAGGCACCCGCTAGCGTTGCCGCCAATGGCTGCGCCCCGCCCATACCACCAAGACCGGCCGTCAGAATCCAGCGCCCGGCCAGCTTGCCGTCGTAGTGCTGCCGACCAGCCTCAACAAAGGTCTCGTAGGTGCCCTGGACAATGCCCTGAGAACCGATGTAGATCCATGAACCAGCCGTCATCTGGCCGTACATCATCAGGCCTTTCTTATCCAGTTCATTGAAATGCTCCCAGTTAGCCCAGGCTGGCACTAGGTTGGAATTGGCAATCAGCACCCTCGGGGCGTCTTTATGGGTTTCAAATACCCCCACCGGCTTACCAGACTGAATCAGCAGTGACTGGTTATCTTCTAAACGTTTGAGCGTTTCAACGATGGTATCGAAACACTCCCAATTGCGGGCGGCGCGGCCAATCCCGCCATAGACCACCAGCTCTTTGGGATTCTCGGCGACATCTGGATCTAGGTTGTTCATCAGCATGCGCAGCGGTGCTTCAGTCAGCCAGCTCTTGCAGGAGAGCTCGACTCCATGAGGTGCCCGAATTTCGGTATCGCGAAAGCGTGAAAGAGACATGGTAACTCCTGTTTGTTGTCAAAGCTTGTATATACATTATGGCAACAAACGCTTCTGCGCAATCACCTAAATCGCCCTTTTTAGCAAAAAAACAACTCAGTCCCAAATATTCGCCAACATAGTGCAAACGCCAAAAATAGGGCGAAATTACGCACCAAAATGGACTTTACGAGGAAATTCCAACTCTCTTCTTTACCTAAGAAGCGGACTTCGCTATATGTATATACATTATCCGTTATTCGTTAACAAAAAGGAGCCCCGATGACCCATTGCTATTTTGCTGATCATGCCCTACTACCGACTGGATGGGCCTCTCAGGTGCTGTTCGAAGTCGATGCCACGGGCATGCTTACATCGGTACTGCCCAACAGCTCGCCCGGCAACGCCCAGCGCTTAGCCGGGCCAGCGCTACCCGGTATGCCTAACCTACATTCACACGCTTTTCAGCGCGTCATGGCGGGCCTAGCAGAAGTCGGTAGCCCCCAGCCAGACAGCTTCTGGAGCTGGCGAGACCGCATGTACGGCTTGGTTGACCGCCTGACACCGGATCAAGTGGGCACCATTGCCCAGGCGCTCTACATCGAAATGCTCAAGGGCGGCTATACGCAGGTCAGCGAATTTCATTATTTACATCACGATGTATCGGGCAAGGCCCATAGTGATCCTGCTGAAATGGCCTGGGCGATTAGCCAAGCCGCCGAGCGCAGCGGCATTGCGCTTACCTTGCTACCGGTGCTTTACGCCCACAGCGGCTTTGGCGGCCAGCCACCCAATCATGGGCAAAGACGCTTTATCCACGCCGTCCCAGACTTTTTGAACCTGCTTGAGACGTTGAAGCCAAGCCTTGCAGGCCACCCCACGCAAGCACTGGGCATGGCGTTCCATTCACTGCGCGCGGTGACATTAGAAGAGATTCAGGCGGTGCTGGCGACGAACCCTATAGGGCCACGCCACATTCATGTCGCCGAGCAGCAACGCGAAGTGGAGGACAGCCTCGTCTATTCAGGAAAACGCCCCGTCCGATGGCTACTGGATAATGTTGAGGTAGATGAGCACTGGTGTTTGATCCATGCCACACACCTAGACGATGCAGAAGTACGTGACCTTGCCGCTAGCGGCGCCGTGGCTGGACTCTGCCCGACCACCGAGGCCAATCTGGGCGACGGTATTTTCCGCGCAGTTGAGTATGCCACCCAGGGTGGACGCCTGGGTATTGGCTCCGACAGTCACGTCTCACTCGATGTGGTTGAAGAGCTACGGCTGCTTGAGTATGGCCAGCGACTTGCCACGCAACAGCGCAACTGCCTGCACAATAGCGAAATACGCCCGGTGGGCGACTGGCTTTATCGCCATGCCTTAGCAGGAGGCGCCCAGGCCTCTGGACAACCCATCGGCGCGCTCGAAGCGGGCAAGCGAGCCGATATTGTCGTCCTCGATGGCAGCGACCCCTACCTCGCCACTAGTACAGACGAAACACGGCTAGGCCGTTGGCTGTTTGGCGGTTCCAAGCAACAGATACGCGATGTCATGGTCGCAGGCCGCTGGGTTATCCAGGCGCGTCGTCACGCCCTTGATGAAGCCAACAGTGTGGCGCTTGCCAAACTGTTTCGTGAGATAGGTTAGTTATTGTTTCGCGAGAATGTTTCGCGAGAATGTTTCGGGAGAATGTTTCGGGAGAATGTTTCGCGAGAACGACTTAAGCTGCTTTGCAAGAACGACTACTTAGAAGAGCTCGCCATAGTACGCAATTTATAGCGGTCAC
Source organism: Vreelandella sedimenti (assembly GCF_013416325.1). GTDB lineage: Bacteria > Pseudomonadota > Gammaproteobacteria > Pseudomonadales > Halomonadaceae > Vreelandella > Vreelandella sedimenti. The sequence goes on along the minus strand of NZ_JACCGK010000003.1, from coordinate 63,226 downwards.
CGGGATGCAGCAGGTGAGCATAGCTAATTAGGCGGTCGCCTGACCAAGTGCGCCGACGAACGCTAAGGCAGGGTAGCGCAGCATCGATTTCTAGCCACTCTGCCGCCCCCGCTTCTGGCAGCACCGCCTCTACCACGTGCTCCATATCGGTAATCGGGCAGGCAGCAACCAACACCTCGTTGGGCGTCTGGCGCGCAAAATTTGCTTCCAGATAGCCGGGCACCCAGCGCGGATTGACGTAGCGCTCTTCGAGCTGGATCGGAAGGCCATTTTCCAAGTGAATAAGAATCGAATGAAACAACCTGGTCCCGATACGAACGCCCATCCGCAGGGCGATTTCATCGTCAGCATTCAGCGCTTCGCAACTCACCACACGATTAGTGTATTCGTGGCCACGGCTGCGTACCTCATCAGCGATATTATTTATTTCGGCCAATGGCGATTCAGAGCGACGATCCGTCACAAAAGTGCCGATCCCCGATTGACGCACCAGATAGCCTTCCTGCACTAGGTCGCGAATTGCCTTGTTGGCAGTCATTCTGCTGACACCGAAGGTAACCGCAAGCTGCTCCTCAGGCGGGATCTTATGATCGACGGGAAAATGCCCCGTTTGGATATTATCCAGCAAGTACTGCTTAATCTGTTGATACCGGGGCGGTTGGCGTCCCACGTGCTCTCCTCAAATCCCTTTCACCACCCCGCTCATGAACACTCTGAAAAGAATTATCAAACCCGCGGAGACAGGTCGACCCTAATCAAGTGCGTTGCAGGCAGCGTCTCAAATGTCATTGTGTTACCGCTATCGGTCGCTAGCTCGTAAGCAGCGTTCAGCCTGGGCCAGTGCCAAATATCACCACTGGTAATGGGCAGTGACGACTCACCGACCAGCCACGCCTGCCCGTCAACGGCTAAGATAAGTGTCTCAGCACTTGGGGCTTGCCTTAGCGGCCCCCCAGACGTTAGCCAGCGAACAGAAGCCTGCCAGTTTGCTGGATTGTACATTAAATTCAGCGCCCGGCTCGGCCCTTCAGGCAACAAGCAATTCACCGCTGCTTCACCTTCGAAGATAAAGCTTTCCCGAGGCGCCAAAACAGCACGCTGATCAGGCAAAACAAGTGTGACCGGATACTCGCCTATCACCGTAAAGTGACGCCTGACCCCAGCAATAATCGAGAATGGCCCCTCTCTATCAAGTTCAGCCACCGAAACCCGCCAGCCCGGCGATTTCCCATCGCCCTCCTGGCGCGCCACTTCACGTGTTACTCCACCGCCATTTTGCCAAGCGACGGGCAAAAGTTCACTAAAGCATAACCTTTCAGGCAGCGTCATTGATTGCTCCCCATCAGGATGCGGCAGCCTTGCGGTAGCTCATTGAGGCATCAATGCGACCCAAGATGTAATCACCCGCAGCTACTGGCGGATAGTGGGCTTCTGCTGCCGGTACACCGAGGTCGGCAGGATCAACGCGAGCAGCATAATCGGGGTCATAAAAGGTCGCAATGGAGTAGCGTTCGCGGCCACTGGTATTGATGACACGATGTAACGTAGAGCGGAAGCGGTCATTAGACCATCGCGCCAACAAATCACCGACATTAACCACCAGCGAGCCCTCAATAAAGGGGGCGTCGACCCAGCGCTCGCTACCTAGCTCACGCACCTGTAAACCACCGACAGCGTCTTGGTAGAGCAACGTTACGCAGCCATAGTCAGTATGCGGCGCAACGCCAAATTGATCCGCTGGTCGATCATCAGCCTGAACGGGATAGTAGACCGCTTGGGTGCGCTGCAACGGCTTGGTGTATTTAGCCGCAAAGAACTCAGGGTCGATCCCTAGACTCACCGCAATCGCACGCAATAGGTCTGCCCCACAGCGACCTACTTCCACAAAGTAGCAATCCATCGCCTGCTGAAATTCAGGCATAAAACTCGGCCACTGGTTCGGTCCGCGCAACGCCTCCCCCGCCAGCACGCTCGGGTCATCCTCGGCCAGATCCAACCCAAAGCTATAAAACTCTTTCTCATCGGGGTGAGTCGCCTGGTACATGGTCGCACCTCCACGACGATGAAAACCGCGGTGGCGCTTATTAACCGCCACCTCCACCTTGCGTTCAAGCGGCTCGCCAAAAAAGCGTTGAGCGGCCTTCATAGCATCATCTATCACCGCCTGGGGAAGCCCATGATTGATGATGTAAAAAAAGCCCACCTGGGTACAGGCAGCATGGATTGCCTCACCTGCCCGAGCGAGGCATTGGGCGTCCCCCTCCCGCACGCCCTGCATATCAACAAGAGGAATGGTCATTGCTGAGTTGCTCATCTGCTGTGTCTCCTAACGTTAATAGAACGTACTTGCGCACATCCTCTTAGCTGTTTTGTTTTTCAAAAATGATAGTGAGGGCTTTGCAATGACGATTTTGCAATGAGCGTGCCAAAAGACATCAAGAGGCTAAATAATCAGTAAGTATATACATATCGACGAGCAACTAAGACCTACCAGAAAATAAAAGTGCACAAAAATGAGACATAAAGATAAATATCGCACTTAAAATACGCAAAAATTATAAATTCATGATTCATGCCTTAGCATCTACTTTTACGCTTGCATCAAACCCACTTACCTGTATATACATAATAAAGGCATTCACTTCATCACCACCACTTTCATCACGGCATACTGTTTACCAAGCGCCAATAGAGGTAACCATGACATCGATACAACGACTCTCCCCAGGCCAAATAACGCTCGCTACACTGCGGGAGCTTTTCGAGGGCAGTCCCACTCTCGCGCTCGGCGAGGAGAGCCGGGATCAGGTTGCTCGGGCCGAAGCCACGGTCAGCGACATTCTGGACAGCGGCCGCACCGTTTACGGCATTAACACTGGCTTTGGCGTCCTAGCCCAAACCTCCATCCCACGCGCATCGCTAACCGAGCTGCAGCGGAACCTGGTGCTGTCACACAGCACCGGGGTCGGCGACAATCTGGATGACGCCACCGTGGGGCTGATTCTGGCGCTGAAAGCAACTTCGTTGGCGCGTGGCTACTCGGGCGTACGCTGGTTGATTATTGAAGCGCTATTGGCGCTTTACAATGCGCGGGTCTACCCATGTATTCCTGCTAAAGGCTCGGTGGGCGCGTCTGGGGATCTCGCGCCGCTGGCGCATATGGCGGCCACCCTGCTTGGCGAAGGCCACATGCGTCATCAAGGTCGAGAGATGCCCGCCGCTGAGGGGCTTGCGCTGGCAGGTATCGAACCGCTAACGCTAGCACCCAAGGAAGGATTGGCACTGATCAACGGCACCCAGGTATCCACCGCGCTGGCGCTTCGTGGGCTGTTCGCCACCGAGAAGCTATTTACCGCTGCCGTGGTGGCAGGAAGCCTGTCGGTGGATGCCTTAAAAGGGTCGGATACCCCATTTGACGAGCGTATTCAGGCAGTTCGTGGTCATCCCGGTCAGCGGGATGTAGCCGTTTTCTACCGTGAATTGCTGGCTGGCAGCAGCGTACGTGAATCGCACCGCGACTGCCCAAGGGTTCAAGACCCATACTCGCTGCGCTGTCAGCCCCAGGTGATGGGCGCCTGCCTGGATCATCTTCGTTTCGCTGCCAACGTGTTTCTGCGCGAGGCCAACGCGGTCTCCGACAACCCACTGGTCTTCGATAATGGTGATGTGCTTTCCGGCGGCAACTTCCATGCCGAGCCGGTGGCTATGGCGTCGGATGTGTTGGCGCTGGTGATCTCTGAAATCGGTGCACTGTCGGAACGCCGCATCGCCCAACTAGTCGATCCGGCGCTGTCAGGCTTGCCAGCCTTCCTGGTCGAAGAGAGCGGACTCAACTCCGGTTTTATGATCGCTCAGGTCAGCGCCGCCGCATTGGCCTCAGAGAACAAAACCCTGGCGCACCCAGCCTCGGTCGATAGCTTACCCACCTCAGCCAATCAAGAGGATCACGTCTCCATGGCCACCTTCGCGGCAAGGCGGCTGGCCGATATGGCGTTCAATTCCAGCGCCGTGGTGGCTATTGAATTGCTGGCAGCGGCCCAGGGGGTTGAGTTCCATCGCCCCCTAACTTCCTCCCCCTCCCTCGAAGAAGCTCTGGCAACTATTCGCCGCGATGTGGCACGTTATGAACGGGATCGCTATTTCGCACCCGATCTGGTTGCCGCTCAGCGATTCGTCGCTGACGCTGCCTTCGAGACGCTACTGCCCCGCTCACGGCTCTACGCTGAGGAATAACATGCAACGACGCTACGCACCTAGCCACCGCTGGCGCCAGGCGCAAAGTATCGATGAACTTGCTGCAATGGCCAGCAAGCGACTTCCTGCCTTTGCCTGGGAGTATCTCAACGCCGGTGCCGAGGACGAGCGCACCCTTAACGACAACCGCAGGGCCTTTCAACGCTGGCAGTGGCGACCTCGTACGCTCATTGACCTAAGCGAAATCGATAGCAGCGCTACACTGCTGGGAAAAGAGTGCGCAATGCCATTAGCCATTGCCCCTACCGGCTACAACGGTATGTTGTGGCGTGATGCCGACATAGCACTGGCGCGAGCAGCACAGCAACACGATATTCCTTTCACGCTCAGCACCGTTTCCTGCAACAGCCTTGAAGAGATCGCCGCAGCCGTCCCGGCCGGTCGGCTTTGGTTTCAGCTCTACCCCTTACGTGATAAGCAGGCAACCAGGGATCTAATCGAGCGTGCTCAAGTGGCCAATGCAGAGGCCCTTGTGGTAACTACTGACGCGGTGGTGCTGGGCCGGCGTGAATGGGATAATCGCAGCTACCAGAATCCCCGGCGGCTAACACTTCGCCACGCTTTTGACGCCTTTTTTCACCCGTACTGGGCAGCTCAGGCGCTATGGCCCCACGGTCTGCCGACGCTGGGCAACTTGCTCAAGTACTTGCCCCATGGAGAGCATAGTGCAGCCAGCGCGGCTACCTATATTAGCCAACAGATGGCTACCGACTTCACATGGGAATCGTTAGCCGAGATTCGCCAGCAATGGTCAGGCAAGCTGATCGTCAAAGGTATCCTCAATGCTGAAGATGCCCGTCACTGCCAGCGACTGGGGGCTGACGCCATCGTGGTCACCAACCATGGCGGACGCCAACTTGATGACTCTCCCGCCAGCCTCGACTGCCTGCCATTGATTGTAGAGGCGGTGGGGAAACAGTGTGAAATCCTGCTTGATAGCGGCATCCGTCGAGGCAGCGATATCGCAAAAGCGCTAGCCCTGGGCGCAAATGGAGTACTCAGCGGGCGGGCCACACTGTATGGGCTCTCGGTCGGCGGCGAGGCGGGTGCCGCACATGCTCTGACGCTACTCCACCAACAATTGCGTAACACCCTTGCCTTGCTGGGGCGCCCTCGCCTAAACCAGCTCGACCGTAGCTGCCTGGGCCCTCCCCTCCATATTCCACGCTACTTCCCAGACTATCCCACCGCTAATTCGGTGCATTCCCACATAGCAACCGTGCAACCAACCATGGGAGATCTACCGTGAGTGTTGATCCAGCCAATAAGGACGTCTTCTTGGACTTACTACGCGATGGCTTTGGCGACAGCGTGCTGCTGGGTGAGGCGATTCCTGAGTCCTGCTTCAGCGACTGGACGGGCCATGCCGCCTGCCGACCTCTGGCGCTAGTACGCCCTACCAGTAGTGAAGAGGTCTCCAGGCTGCTACGTCTATGTCATGAACATCGCCGCGCGGTGGTTCCTCAGGGGGGAATGACCGGCTTAGCGGGCGCGGCAGTGCCCAATGCCGATAGCATCGCGGTATCGCTTTCCCGGCTCACCGGGGTGGAGAGCGTTGATCGCGACGCCGCCACGCTGACGGTACGGGCGGGCACCACGCTTGAAGTGGTGCAGAACGCGGCTAAGGAGGCTGGCTTTCGCTATCCGGTCGATTTTGGCGCTCGGGGAAGCTGCCAGATTGGCGGCACTATTGCCACTAACGCTGGAGGCCATGGGGTTATTCGTCACGGCATGACCCGCGACCAGGTGCTCGGCCTGGAGGTAGTGCTAGCAGATGGCCGGATTCTCGACTTGATGAACGGCATGATCAAGAACAATACCGGTTACGACCTTAAGCACTGCTTTATCGGTGCCGAAGGCACCCTAGGTATTATCACCCGTGCCGTGCTGTGTATGGCACCGCCCCAAGGCGAACCCCATACAATGCTGTGTGGACTGCCCAACTATAAGGCAGCAGTAGCGTTGCTCCACCGCCTACGCGGCGCAGGGTTGGCGCTAGAAGCATTTGAGGTGATGTGGCAAGACTTTTACACCATGAGCTGCGATTGGCGAGATAGTCAGCCACCGTTGCCCACAAGCCACGCTCTTTACGTGTTGTGCGAGGCCGAAGGCGATGCAAATCATCTGGAGACGGCACTAGCAGCCGCCATTGAAACAGGCGAGGTGGCAGATGCCGTATTGGCAAGCAGCATCCCACAAGCCCAGGCACTATGGGCGATTCGCGAGGCGACCGGAGAATTTCCACTCAAGCTAGCGCCGATCAACTTCGATCTCAGCCTGCCGATTCCCACGATCGGCGCCTTCGTCGAAGCCGCTGGCGCGATGCTGCAGCAGCGCTGGCCGGGCATCAGCATCGTCAACTTCGGCCATATCGGCGACAGCAATCTACACCTAACCGTAAATGGCCGCACGCTAGCCGAGGATACACCAGAGACTCGCCATGCTATCGAAGCTGAGATCTATCGATTGGTCGGCGAATACCACGGCTCAATTTCTGCCGAACATGGTATCGGCCTACTCAAGCGCGATTTCTTACACCACAGTGTCCACCCCGAAGTGATGGACGTTATGCGCGCCCTCAAACATACCCTCGACCCTAACGGCATTCTCAATCCTGGCAAGTTACTTAATTAAGTAGTAGCTCAGTTAAACAACATTTCAGTTAAACAATGGTTCTGTTAATCCCTCCGTTGAAGTCAGTACGCACCCAAATTGTGCAAAGTGTGATTGACGATTTGAGGTCAAAATCTGCAAAACCATTATGTATATACAGGTAAGTACTTTTTGGCATGTAGTTTGCTTTTACATAGGGGAAGTTTGCATCGTTGAAGCGCTGACATGTGCTGTCAGTCACACCGTTCCGAGTCCCATGGAGTCATTACTCAATGAAAAAGCCCAATCTACTCAAGCTGTCACTCTCTAAGCTAACGCTAGCCCTTGGCCTCTGTTTAGCAGCCACCTCTGCTTCTGCAGACCTGCTTGACGATGTCAAGGAGCGGGGCGTACTCAACGTCGGCACAGAGTTTCACTTCGCCCCCTTCGCATATTTAGATGCTGGTCAACAGAGCGGCCTCAACCTCGAGCTTATGGAGCGTGTCGGTAGTGAACTCGGGGTCTCTATTAATTGGATCGACCTACCCTGGCCCAGCGTACTTCCCGGTCTTGAGGCTGGAAATTACGATTTCGTTGCTGGCCCCGCGATGATTACCCAAGAGCGCAAACTACGCTACAACTTCACCTTGCCAATCGCCGATGCCACTGTCGCTATTCTGAAACGTGCTGACGATGACTCTATTCAAACGCCTGAAGATATTTCTGGCAAAGCGGCCGGCGGTGGGCGCGGAACAGCCCAATTGGAACAGCTGAAGGCGTTTGCTGCTGAACTGCCAGAGCCGCCCACCATTACCGAGTATGTTGATTATAGCCAAACCTACGCCGACCTTGCCGCTGGGCGTATCGACGCAGTGGCGAACTCGCTACCCAATATTGCTTATACCGCGACGCAGCGCCCCATGTTCGAGGTTGTCCAACCACCTTTTGGTCAACCCGCCTTCTTTGGCTATATGGCACGCAATGATGAGGAGTCCGCTTCATTGGTTGAAGCTATCAACGAGGTACTTCTATCCATGCACGAAGATGGCAGCCTCTCGGAGCTGCAAACTAAGTGGTTCGGCGCACCAATGGACATTCCCAGCGAAGATTTTGAACCCGAGATCTAATCTGCCTTCAACGCGTGCTGGGGCAACCGCTGCGCATGCCGCCCAGCACGCACTCCCTCACCTCCGGGGATCTTGCCAATGTTCGACTGGCCGACTTTTCTCTTTAGCCTGCCGCTGCTGGGTAAGGCACTCCTTATCACGCTTCAGACGTCACTGCTAGGCAATGCCATTGGCTTTGTTATCGGCACTCTTATTGCCAGCATGCAATTAGCCAAAATGCCTTTGCTACGTCGCCTCGGCGGCAGCTATATCTTTATCTTTCGAGGGGTGCCGCTGCTCGTGCAGCTACTGGTTATCTACTACTTGGCACCGATGTTCGGGCTACCCAATCTGCCTCCTATGGTAGCCGCCATTATGGCGCTCTCACTCTGCTCAGGCGCCTATATCGCAGAGATTTTACGCGGAGGGCTGTTGGCGATCCCCTCTGGTCAGCGTGAAGCAGCCCACTTATTAGGCATGAGCCGCCCCGCTATTTTACTGCGCGTTGAACTGCCCCAAGCGGTTCAAAGCACCCTGCCCTCACTGGTTAACGAGCTGGTGTTGCTGATTAAATCTTCGGCGTTGGTATCAGTCGTCGGGTTAGCGGATCTTACCCGAGTGGCCCAGAACCTAGCCTCTTCAGACTACTTGTTCTTCCAGCACTACCTGGTGCTGGCCGGGATCTACTGCCTGATCAACATACCGTTGACCATGTTCGGACGCCGACTTGAGCGTCACCTAGAGAGGAGTCTGGCGTGACTTTCGATCTATCCATTATTACTGCCAATGCCGACGCGATCTGGAACGCATTTTTAGTCACCATTTACACCTGGCTGGCAGGTAGCGTGCTGGGCCTTATTGCAGGGTTACTTATCGCAGCGCTGATGCTATTTGGTGGTCGACCATTGCAACGCTTGCTCAGAGTATTCATCGAGCTAGTACGCGGTACTCCCTTTTTGGTGATTCTGTTTCTGGTCTACTACGGTGGCCCATCGTTCGGCCTTCGTCTCGGTGCCATCACCGCTGGGGTGGTGTGTATCGCGGGCTATAGCAGCGTCTATTTCGCTGAGATTTTTCGTAGCGGCTTCGCCGCGGTTCCCCGCGGGCAACTGGAAGCAGGCGAGTGCCTGGGACTAGGTCGACTACAACTTATGTGGCGAGTACAGCTGCCGCAAATGCTGGTACTAATCCTGCCATCGATCATCAATATGCTGACAATCCTATGCAAAGAGACCGCCGTTCTCTCGATTATCACAGTGCCTGAGTTAACCGCCGTGCTTACGGGCATTGGTACCCGCACGTTTACCTTTATTGAAACGCTATTGGTTCTCTGCATCGCCTACCTGCTACTCATTGAGATCACCTCACGGGCGGGCAGGTGGCTTGAGCGCCGCGTCGGCACCTACTTGCAGCGTTGAACAGGAGCTAGCTATGCCGCTTTCCCTATCCCCTTCTACGTCTCCCCCTGCTGCTTCTAACCTTGAAGCCACGCCAAAAGGGCCGGATAAGGCGTCACCCATCATTCACCTTTCCGCCGTTGGCAAGCGCTTTGGCAATCATCAAGTACTCGCTGATATTAATTTAAGCGTGCATCACTCGGAGGTCGTCTGTTTGATCGGCCCATCGGGCTCGGGTAAGAGCACGCTGTTGCGCAGCATGGCTTTCCTTGAGGAGTATGACGAAGGGGAAATTCATATTGAAGGGCGCTTACTCGGCTGGGAAATTGATGACCGGGGTCGCCGCAAGCACGCCGGACGCACCCGACTCAATCAGGCCCGGCGCAATCTTGGTATCGTTTTTCAGCAGTTCAACCTATGGCCGCATATGACAGCGCTGGGCAATGTTACCGAGGCCTTGGTTAGAGTACGTGGAATAAAACGCAACGAGGCTGAAAAGCGCGCCATGGAGGTGCTCGACAAAGTTGGCTTGGCTGAGAAAGCAAAAGAGTACCCAGCGCGTCTTTCCGGTGGCCAACAGCAGCGCGTGGCCATTGCCCGAGCACTGGCGATGGAGCCCAAGATTATGCTCTTCGATGAGCCTACCTCGGCACTCGACCCTGAACTGGTTGGCGAGGTGTTGGCAGTGATGAAACAGCTCGCTCTTGAAGGCATGACCATGGTGGTAGTGACTCACGAGATGGGCTTTGCCGCCCAAGTTGCTGACACCGTCGTCTTTCTTGATCAAGGCAGTATCGTTACCCGTGGTACGCCCAGCGAAGTATTCCGCGACACCCAGCATCCCCGCCTGCGCCAATTTTTGCAGAACTATCTCGACCGCAACGCCTTCTGGCATACCACAACGGAGCAAGAGAACTAATGCTGCCTCTCGACCCCACTCCTCTCGCGCGCCGAGAAGTTCGCGAACTCGAAGGCTACAATGCTGGGCTTTCCAGCGAGCAGGTAGGCAAGCGCTTTGGCGTGTCAAAAATTGCCAAACTCGGTAGCAATGAAAACCCGTATGGCCCCTCCCCCCAGGTAGCCACCGCCATCTCTAGTGCTATCACCGATAGCGGCCTTTACCCTGACGCCTCCTGTGGCCTGTTACGAGATGCGCTCGTGGCACGCTTTGAGATTGAACCCGAGCGGCTGGTATTTGGAAATGGCTCGGAAGATCTGATTGCGATTTTGTGCCGGGTGTTTCTTGATCACGGTGACACCTTGGTCACTATCACCCCAGCCTTCGGCCTGCACACGCTATATCCGCACTCGCTTGGGGCGCATATTCACGCTGTCCCCATGTTGGATGGCGGACGTTTCGATATTGATGGGCTGCTTGAAGCACTCATTGAGCCACCACGTATGCTGATGTTCTCTTCACCTTCCAATCCGGTTGGCAGCACGCTATCAGCCAATCAGTTAGATCGGCTGCTTAATGCGTTAACACCCGCCACCCTACTCGTCTTCGACGAGGCCTATTACGAGTACGCCCAGGCGAGCCCCGACTACCCAGATGTACTGGCTCGACTATCCCAACAGCAGACACCATGGATCGTTTTGCGCACCTTCTCAAAAGCCTACGCCCTGGCAGGATTACGCCTGGGCTATGGCATTGTGAGTAGTCCAGCGCTTGCCGACCTGATTGATCGCCTACGCACGCCATTTAACGTCAACCGTCTCGCTCAAGTGGCTGCGCTAGCCGCACTGCAGGATGAGACCCACCTAAATATAGGGCTTGAAGCGACCATTCGCGAACGCGAGCGTGTTACCAAGGTGCTTAAAGACATGCATCTAACGGTAGTGCCTTCTCGGGCTAACTTCCTATTTTTCAGAACAGATCAGGTATCAGACGCCTTGCATGAAGTGCTACTGACCCATGGAGTGATCGTTAAACCATGGCTCGAAACGGGATACACCCACTGGGTGCGGGTCTCGATTGGCAGCCGAGATCAGAACGATCAATTTCTTGCCGCGCTGTCAGCTTCTCTTCAACCCGCACCAGCCGCCTTCGCTCACGGCCTTAATACTCCCTGACCTAGATAGCTCAATGCTTGAACACAGAGGTTAATCCAATGGACATTTCCAGCACCAATCTAGATGACTCACTCGTTGAAACCTTCCAGCGAGAAGGAGCCGTGGTGCTTCGCGGCCTGTTCAGCGCGTGGGTTGAACCACTGCGCGAAGGGGTCGATACGCTGATTGAATCGCCAAGCCCTCTGGAGCGTTCCTATCAGCCCAATGATGGTTCGGCCCCCTTCTTTCAGGATTTATGCAACTGGCAGCGCATCGAACCATTTTCGCGTTTTGTTACCGAGTCTTCTGTTGCTGAACTGGCCTGCAAATTAATGGGTTCAAGACAGGCGCAGTTTTTCCACGATCACGTGCTCGTCAAAGAGCCCGGCTCCTCGCAAGTGACCCCATGGCATCAGGATCAACCCTATTATTGTGTTGAGAGCACACAGTGCATTAGCTTTTGGATCCCCTTGGATGCCGTAGCATGTGAGACATCTCTAAAATGTATTGCAGGGTCACACCGCTGGAATAAGCTTCACCGTCCCAAACGCTTTGACGGCAGCGATCTTTATCAAGGAGATACTCGTGAAGAGCTGCCGGACATTGATGCCGACCATTCCCAGTACCGCATCCTGCAGTGGGCTTTATCGCCTGGAGATGCAGTTGCTTTTGATTTTCGTACGGTTCACGGTGCCTCTGCCAACACTTCTCTCCAGCGTCGCAGGGTGTTCTCCGCTCGCTGGTTGGGTGACAATGCCCGCTTTGTTGATCGGGGCGGCAAAGGGTCTCCGCCTTTTGCCCATCTCACCTTGCAGAACGGCGATGCATTAACAGGGTCTGAGTTCCCAATTGTCTACCGGCTCCCCTAGAAGCTAGGCCTATTTTATCATCACCGGAATAGCGAATGAAAAAAACCGATACTGATAGCACGACTGCCCCAAAAGCACTCTATTTACAGGCTAAACAGTTTGTATTAGAGCGCACGGCTTCAGGTTTCTGGAAGCCTGGTGATATGATTCCATCTGAAAACCAGTTGGTTAACGAACTCGGGATGTCGCGAATGACGATAAACCGGGCTTTGCGGGAGCTGACGAACGAGGGCTACTTAGAACGAACCAGCGGTGTAGGTACGTTTATTGCGGAGCGCAAGCCTCACTCCAATTTATTGCAAATAGCCAATATCGCCGACGAGATCATTTCCCGCGGCCATCGCTATCATTGTGAAGTACTCGAACTGGGACGAGTCGCAGCACCGTTCACCATTGCCTCAGCCTTAGAGCTTACGACCGGTAGCTCGGTTTATCACCTACGCTGTGTTCACTATGAGGAAGATCTCGCCGTCCAGCTTGAGGATCGCTACGTTTCACCAGCCATGGCTCCTGATTTTATTCTCCAGCAGTTTGATGACACGCTCCAACCTTCGCGCTACTTACTCAACACTATTCCCGTAGACGAAATAGAACATATCGTAGACGCGCTACTGCCCTCGGATGAAGACGCTAAAGCGCTTGAGATCGATACCGACGAGCCATGCCTAGCGTTAATGCGCCGCACATGGAGTTCTTCACGGGTGGTCACCTACGTTAAGTTTTTGCATCCCTCCACGCGCTATCGGCTGGGTAGTCGGTACCCTGTCGATGCCAGTTCCCACGCAGGCTGACACTGTTCCTTATGATGAGGAATAACCCCATGAAATACACAGGTCAAACCTAGAAGCTAATGTACAAAGCAGAGAGTCACTCGCCACTCTCAGTGATAAAGGCGGCAAGGTTAGCAATATCATCATCCGACAAATCGGTGGCGTTGGGGATCATCAGAAAAGAGTTTGACCCCACCTTTTCACCAGCCCGATACGTTTCAAGGCGAGAAGTAATATACTCCGCGTCCCGACCACTAAGCGATGGAAAGCTAGCCATCCCTTGTGCATTTGGGCCGTGACACTGAGCGCATGCGTCCGCATAGAGTGTTTCTCCAGCCGACTTATCTGCCGCCTGCAGAGGAGCCGACCCCATTAGCAGCGTCGTCGCAATAGCGCAAAACAGTGATACCTTCATAGTGACCTTTTCCCATTGGAGTGATCTTGATCAAAAAACTTAAGGCGGCTTGAAGAGCTCGCAGCCGCACAGGCATACGCCAGCGCGGCTGCCAATAGCTCACTCCGGTGTGATGCGGTAAATACTGCCTTCATCAACCGCCGTATAAAGATCACCATCCGGGCCCAGCACTAGCGACCGAAAACGAGCTGCCCCCATAGGCACCGGCATTTCGGCAACGTCATTGACCGAAAGACCATCCTCCGCAATATCAATCAGGTTAATGCGCTGACCTACCGAGGTGCCTCCGAAACCGATGCCCATAAACCCCACAATCAGACGACCATCCCAATCGCCCCACTGCTCACCAACCAGAAATTCGGCAGGCGCCATGCCTTGAGAAAGGCCATCATTGCCCCAGGCCGGTTTCATGGCGTCGGGGTAGGTTTCGGTGTCGGTCACCGGCATATAGGCCGCACGCTCTTTAGGGTCCATCCCCTCGGTCTGATTAGGCTCATAACCGCAGTAATCGTCCGGGCAGTCGCCGCGACCAGCCATGTTGGGTTTCGGATCCCAGCCACTGTTACCACCATTGACCAGCGCATTGATTTCATCCGAATGCCAGGGGCCGTGTTCCGTCACTATGGGCTGGCCGGTGTTCGGGTGGAAGGTAATGCCCTGTACGTTGCGGTGACCATAGGTATAAATCCGCGGATCAAAGCCCTCAGGCGGTTCGTTACCCTCGGCAGCCTCGCCATCCCGGTCAATGCGCAGAACTTTGCCCCCTAGAAGTTTCGGAGACTGGGGGATCTCGCTGTTATGGTTATCGCCGGTGGTCACGTAGAGGTAACCGTCCTCAGGGCTGAAGCGGATACGTCCTCCATTATGGGCGCCAGCATCACCGAACGGATGGTCGGTGGCGGCAGGCTTGTACGGAATATCCTCGACAATATCGGTACGATCCGATACCTCATTAAACTCACTGTTTACCGTCAGACGCAGCACACGATTGGTGCGTGGCTCAGACATGTTAGAAGCAGAGTAAACGTAGACTGTCCGGTTTTCGTCAAAATCGGGGTCGATCGCCACACCGTTCATCCCCGCCTGTCCCTCGCAAACAAGATCATCGGCGGTGGTGGCATACTCGTCCGTGCCTTCCATGCCTAGCAGGTGCTCTACCTCACCATCGGGTAGCCGTACCGACAACCCTCGACAGCGTTCGGTGTAAAACATCGTCCCATCAGGCAGAAAAGCCATATCCCACGGGTTTTCAAGACCGGTTAACACCTCAGTCTGGCTGAGTTCAGGCTCATTGGCAGTCGCAACGGCGGGTAAGCCGATGATCACCGCAGAAGCGATGAACGCAGATAGCGGCCGCAGAACGGGTTTATGGGTCATTGAAGGCACTCCTTCATAACGTTGTTTGTACTTGTTATCAGCTTTGCCACGGGCTTATTTAGTTTAGATCGGCAACCATGGCGGTCAATATTTCCCGCTACCCAAGTTTCTAATCAGCACTTTTTAAGTGAGTGATCCCCATCGTTGAGAGTGAGGAGGAGTAGATTAATTAGTGGAGATCAAAAACCGCACATTGTGTATAGCGAATGTCGCTTTATGACAACTAATGTCTGCACAGGGCGACACACTAGTAAGCGAATAAACTGCTGACTAAAGAGCACGCCATGAACCGCAATGTCATTCTCACCTGTGCCGTGACAGGCGCGGGAGATACCACCGCAAAAAACCCCAATGTGCCTGTTACACCCAAGGCCATTGCAGCTTCCTGTATTGAAGCGGCGCATGCCGGGGCAAGCATCGCGCATATCCATGTTCGCGACCCAGAGACCGGCGGCATCAGCCACTCTACTGAACAGTTCCGCGAAGTGATGGAGCGTGTACGTGAGGCCGATGTGGATATTGTGATGAACATCACCGCTGGCGGCGGCGGCGACTGGATACCCGATGTCACCGACCCAACGCGCGGCGGCCCAGGCACCGATATCCAAACACCCGCCGAGCGTCACGCCCCGGTCGGCGAACTGCTTCCCGAGCTGTGCACACTGGACTGCGGCAGCCTCAATTTTGGCGATATGGTCTACGTAAACCCCGCAGACTGGCTGCGCGAACACGCCCGCCTGGTTCAGGCCGCAGGCGTTAAGCCTGAGCTGGAGTGCTTTGATCTGGGCCACGTCTGGTTTGCCCGCCAGCTTCAGCAAGAGGGCTTGATCGATGGCGACCCGCTCTATCAGCTCTGTCTGGGTATTCCCTGGGGTGCCGAAGCAGACACAGAAACGATGCTGGCCATGCGTAACAAATTACCTGCCAACGCTAACTGGGCCGCTTTTGGCATTGGCCGCCATCAAATGCCTATGGTCGCCCAGGCGGTGCTGCTGGGTGGTCACGCTCGGGTTGGGTTGGAAGATAACCTGTTTTTAGAGAAAGGCGTGCTGGCTAACAACGGCCAACTGGTCGAGAAAGCGTCGACCATTATTGAAAACCTCGGCGCCCGAGTAATGACACCTGCAGAAACCCGCGCTCATCTCAAACTACGCGATCCGATGACCGGACGTATCATGGGTAACACAGCAGGAGGTGCTGTATGAGCCGCTTAGCCGTGATTGGTACCGGCGTGATTGGCAACGGTTGGATTGCCCGCGCCCTCGCCCAAGGATGGGACGTCGTTGCCTTCGACCCAGATCCCAAGGCACCGGCGCGTACCCAATCGTTTATCGACAATGCCTGGCCCTCGTTAACCCAGCTCGGTTTAGCGCCCGATGCTAACCCTGAGCGGCTAACCTTTGCGGATACGATTGAAAAAGCTGTGGATGGCGCTGACCTGATTCAGGAAAACGTGCCCGAGCGCCTACCACTAAAGCAAGAGATTTTAGCCGCTATTGACGCTGCTGCCTCACCGGGCGTCATTATTGGCTCGTCTACCTCCGGCTTTAAGCCCACCGACCTGCAGCAGCAGTGCCAACAAGCGCCTGGGCGCGTGATCGTCGCTCACCCCTTCAACCCGGTGTATTTACTGCCATTGGTAGAGCTTGTTGGCGGTGAGGCCACCCAGCCCGCACAGATCGCCAGCGCCCAAGAGCTGTATCAGGCGCTCGCCATGCGCCCACTGGTGGTTCGCCGTGAAATTGAGGGTCACATCGCCGACCGCTTAATGGAAGCGTTGTGGCGGGAAGCCCTGCATCTGGTTAACGATGGCGTGGCGACCACCGAAGAGATCGATGCCGCCGTGGTTTACGGCTGTGGACTCCGCTGGCCGTTAATGGGCACGTTCTTAACCTTTCACCTAGCGGGCGGCGAACCAGGCATGCGCCATATGCTGGAGCAATTTGGCCCAGCGCTTAAACTGCCCTGGACCAAGCTGGAAGCCCCAGAACTCACCGATGAACTGATTGATAAAGTGGTCGAAGGCTGTGAGCACCAGGCCGCGGGCCGTTCAGTGGCCACGCTGGACCGGCGCCGGGATGACTTTTTAGTCGAGCTGCTGGAAGTAGTGCAAAAATACTGGCCGGAAGCCGAAGGCCTACAGGAGCGCATTTAATGATCATCCATGAAACCCACGTCGCCCCTGAGTGGGTCGACTACAACGGGCATATGAACGACGCGGAGTACGCCCGCGTCTTCTCCCAGGCCAGCGAGGCGCTTATCGACACCATTGGGTTGGATGAAGCAGGCCGTGAACACTATGGCTACACGATCTATACGCTGGAAACTCACCTCTGCTATCGCCGCGAGGCGCACCAAGGCCAGCCGCTGAATATTGATCTAACGCTGCTCGATAGCGATGCAAAACGCCTGCACGTGTTTTTCGCCATGTTCGATGACGAAGGCAACCTGCTGGCAACCAGCGAACAGATGCTGATGGGCATGAAGCAAGCCTCAGGACGACCAAGCCCGTTTCCAGAAGCGGTTGCGAATCATGTGGCTGCACTGTCACAGGCAAATAACGATGCCTGGCCGGAGCTTGCTGGCCGCACCATCGGTATTCGACGCTAAGGGTTACAGCAAAGATGAACGTAGACGCCTTTATTCAGCGCTTTAGCGCAGGGCTGGCCGTGATGGAGGAGCTACCCCTACCTCAAACACGGCGCGCCTACGATAAGCTTTGTTACACCTTCGCCCCACCCGACCCTGCCGGTATGCAGATCGACAATAGCGTTTTGGGAGGCGTTAGCGTGCGCCGCTTTATTCCCCAACGGCGAATGCCAGGCTGCGTGCTGTTTATCCATGGCGGCGGTTTTACCATCGGCTCAACAGAGAGCCACCATGGCCCCGCCGCCAGCTTGGCCCAGATGCTTGAGCGTGAAGTGGTAAGCGTTAACTATCGGCTGGCACCAGAGGTAGATTACCCCGCCATGTTGGCAGACTGCCGTACGGTGCTAGAAGCGATTCAACCTGTCGCGCTGGTGGGTGACAGCGCAGGCGGGCGATTGGCTATCGACCTTGCCCATCAGCGCAATGAAGCGCCACCGCTAGGATTGATCTACCCAACCGTTGGCGCGCTTTCCCTTGAATGCTTGGGAGAAGATGCGCCGCTACTTTCACGCGACGAGGTGCTCAGCATTCGTCAACAGTGTCCTGAAATCATTGCTACTCAGCGGGATCGCCGCCCGCCTGCCACAAGCATTGAAATGCTGACCGTAGAGAGAGACCCACTGACACTACCCATCGAAGTCACAATAGCAAAGTGGCGCGAGGAAGGCGCCTCGGTAGGTTATCGCTGCGCACCACACATGGTACACGCTGCCCTTCACGCCCACGCGCGGCTACCCGATATGAGTACCGCTTGGCAGGACTTTTGCCAAAAACTAAAACAGCGCCTTAATTAATAAGGCGCTGTTTGGCATTATCGCTGCTTAGTCTTTACGAGTCGTGCGATTAAAAGCCGTACTATTAAGAACCGTATTGGGCCCGCACTTGCTCAATGGCGGGTTCGCCATCGCGGGTTTCAACTCCCTCCAGCCACTCGGCAACGGTATCTAAGTTATTGCCGATCCACTCATTAGCCACTTCATCCGCCGGGCGCTCTTCGTAGCTGTACTCGTGCACCCAATCGTTTTGATCTTCGATATCGATCACGTACTGCGACAGAAAGCGGTGAACCTCGGGTGCTTCTTCCGCCAGGCTGGCAGGGGTAATGGTCCACACCGTGCTTTCAATGGAGGCCACGCCCGCGTCATCGCTATCGGCTAAATAGGCCAGATCGAAGCTCACGTTCATCCAGTGAGGCTCCCAGCCGACAAAGGTCACCCACTCCTCATCGGCCATTTTTTGTTCAGCCTGGGCCAGCATGGCCGAAGTCGAGCTTTCGCGGAGCTGCCAATCCCCCAAACCTGCAATATCATTATCGATGGCATTGAGAATCGCATCGTTAATGCCGGTGCCCGCTTCAATGCCCTGAATTTCACCATCGAAACGGTCATGGTGTTCTGCCAGCTCAGCCACCGTGGTGACGCCTGCATCGTAAACATACTGGGGAACCACTAGCCCGGAATTGGCGCCGCGGATATTGGAAACCACTTTTTCGACTTTGCCGTCAGCCACCAAGGGCTCGACCATATCGGTCTGTACGGGGTACCAGCCGCCTAGATAAATTTCCAAGTCGTTCCGCGTTAAGCCTTCGAGGATAACGCTCACGGCTAAATCTTGCTGTCGGGTCTCGTACCCCATGGTCTCCAGTAGCTGGGCCGCCACTTCAGACTTTACCGTCACCCCAGGCCACGGCGGCACCCCAAAGCGCAGTTCATCAAGCTCTGCCATGGCGGGTGTAGCAGCAAACGCAGCGAGCACAAAGCCCGCTGTCAACGACAGCGTCTTAGTAGTGGTAGAGTTGATGGTGGCAGAGCTGGCAGTGATAGAAATAGCTGTGACCGACATTTGGCAAACCTCTTTATTAGTTGGGTTTAGTTAGTATGCGCGGCTACTCCCCTATCACTAGACACTAAGCGACGCTTATCAGGCATTAAGCGACACTTATTGCGCTTTAAAGGTCTTCTCCGCTATGGCAGAACGCACCTGCCGAGGCGAGTAGCCGTAATGCGCACGAAACGTACGCGCAAAGCTCGACGACGAACTAAACCCACAGGCCACGCCCACCTCTAATACCGCTAAGTCGGTCTCGGCAAGCAGTCGCTGGGCGCGCTTAACGCGCAGTTGCAAATACCATTGACGCGGGGTCATGTTAAGCTCCTGCTCAAACAGACGCTGCAACTGACGTACCGACACCTCTACTTGGCTGGCTATCTCGTCAAGGGGGAGCGGCTCTTCCAGGTTCTGCTCCATGAGGGCAACCGCCTCCACAACGCGCCGGTTATGCGTACCTAAGCGCTTCACCAACGCCATGCGCTGCTGATCACTGCGGGTGCGAATTCGGTCATGGATCAGTTGCTCGGAGACATCGATGGCCAACTTTGCGCCATGCCGTCTGGCAATCACTTCCAGCGCCATATCCATCGCCGCTGCCCCGCCCGCACAGGAGAAGCGCCGCTCGCCCAACTCGTAAAGCTCATCGGTAGTATCAATACCCGGAAAGCGTTCACGAAAAGCGGGCAGACTCTCCCAGTGCAGAGCCACCCGCTCGTGCTTTAACAACCCGGTGGCGGCGAGCAAAAAGGCCCCCGTATCGATGCCACCCAAACAGCAGCCTGCCTGATCCAACTGATGAAGCCAGGCCATTAATGGCCGGGTAAGGTGCGCCTCGGGAGTAAAACCGCTGCATACCGCCAGCGAGGGCAAATGGTGAACATCCGCCGTTGCGTGATCCACCATCAAGGTCATACCGTTCGACGCCGTCACCGGCCCGCCATCAGCGCTAATCAACATCCAGTCGAACAGCGGCCGATGGGCAATGCGGTTGGCAATTCGCAGCGGCTCCACCGCCGCAAAGAAGGCCATCATCGAGTACTGCGGCAATAGCAAAAACCCCACCATTTCAGGCAGCGGGCCCTGGTAACTAAGACGCATAGCAATGCCCAAGGTCATTTAGAGTATGTCGGTGTCAGGTCAACCCAAGCAGCGCTTCAGCCAGCTTAACGTCATCATAACGTTGGGTATCAGCATTCTCCGGCGCAAGATCTAGATCAATAATTTGAATACCCATTTCATCGCGTAGCGTCTCAATCTGATCAGCCGAAACACTCAGGAGCTGTGAATCAAACAGTAAAAAATCGATTGAAGACCGCTTAGACGATAAGGGTTCGAGTGTGCCAGACAAATGCTCATTGAGCACTTGCACCTGATCCACCAACGTCATGCCAAGCGTTTCAAGATCAGTTCCCAGGCTTGGCACATACACCTTGGGTGACGGGTTTTTAGCCAATGCCTTATCAACCCCCTTGGGCAATAGGTTGGCAATGACACTGCTATAAAAACTGCCCGGCGGGAAAACCAACAGCTCTGCCGAATCAATGAGCTTACGGGTCTCTTTACACACTTTGGAGGCATCCAAGGTGTCGATATCGTCCGCCTCGCCTGATAATTTTATAGCTTTGATAGGCGAATCGATTTGAGCCGTCTCTTTGCCGGTAAAGCAGTGTTGGCCAATAATCGTTCGACCGCTCTCTAACAATACCTCCAGTTGAAGGTTGGCATCCGTCGTAGTCCGAACGGTGCCGCGGGTCTTGATCAGTTGGCCAAAGAGAAAGGCGATCGGATCCAGAGAGCGATCATGAATCAAATAGCCGCCGGTCAAGATAAGGTTCCCGACACTGGCACCAGCGAGGTTAAAATCCTTGGGCATATGGTTGTGGAATACGGCGATATAGCTCTGGATCAGCGACCGCATGGGCTCAGCAATTGCCTTGAGCAGCGGGTGCTTAGCACTGACAAGGGCCTGTAGGCTTTGCTTAAGTGCTGCTTTTTCCCCTAGTCGATGTGAAAAAAGCGCAGCCACCTCAGGGTGCCCGGTGACTGAATCATCAGCCAGAGCAAGCAGACGTGCCCTTAGGTCGCCCACCGCAGGCATCGCGAAGGCCCGGCGTAACTCTGCCGAGCTACCTCCTGAATCAAAAGGGGTAACCAGATGAATGGAATTATGGGTATAGTCCGTCAACACCTCAGAAAAATGTCTCAGTGCCGTACCGCCACTAAAGAAGAGTATTTTCGGCCCTAGCTCGGGGGCTTTTCGGTATCTGGCCAGACGCAGATCCCACCCCTTGCCAATCTCACGGGGCAGGCACATTCGGGTACCGATAAAACGTCTTTTTTTCATACAACTCTTTGAACTGTAAGAAACATGTAACGTAAAAGATGGCACTGTTATTTATACTGTTGACTCTCAGAAGCAGTAACCACCTAAGCGCACGTTATCTTGGTGAGGCAGCGTATCAATACGTCGATTTTGGAGCATTTCTATTTTCTACGATTCGAAGTTGAAAATCACTTCGAGTTAGTTGAAGGTTATGTGACTCAGCCAAGTGAATCCGTTTCTCGACGTCTGATCAATCGCAAAGGCTATAGAAGCACGCTGGTGGAGAAAGTTGAGCTTGCCGTCGCTATGGATGTGCAGCGACGCAAAGTCGATGGGCAGGGTTTTCAACAATCCAAATCCCTTGAGCGCTTAGCCCGACTGCTTGACCAGTTAGGCCAATCCTGTCTTGAATTCACCGCCATCAAGGCCCTGAAGCAGCTTCCCGATAAATCGCGAAAAGAGTACGCCAAGCTCATTCGATTGGTGGGTAAATCATTGAAGCTGGTGATCATTAATACCGATGATGCAAACACTCGCCAAGGCCTGAAAATTGGACGCCGAATTCCCAAAATAACCGCCCGCTTAACCACTGCTTTTGAGCAGGACGCTTCAGGCATGCGTAACAGCTCCGTGGTGGATTTTCAGCTTCACCGCATGATCCATCTGCTTGCGGAGCTTGCCGACGCCCTACTCGCTGCCAACTTCGGTCCTGCCGTACGCTTGCAAAACTACAAGCAACTGAAAAATGCCGCCCACGCGATGACCGCCCAGAATGACGACTTTACCGTTGAACGGCTGGCGCTTACCCGCAGCGGCAGCACCATTGCCACACTGAGAGCCGAGCACGCCGCCTCTGGCAAGATGATGGCAGTCTACAAAGAGGGTGAAAGCCAGAAAGTCATTGAAGAGCTTTACGGGGTAGATCAATGGAAACGGGTCTATCCTAAGGTGGCTCCAACGGTGCTCTCGCACCATGTCGAGCAGGGGGATGAACTGGGTTCAATGGTGATCGAACACCTCCCCGGCCGAACGCTTGAGTCACTGCTGTTAAACGGCCAATGGAAATCCGCCAAGCAACTTGCCCACACACTCCAACGGACGTTGAGAAAGATCTGGAAGACATCACTTACTAACGAGCCGGCTCAACCCGAGTATATGCAGCAGTTGCGTAAACGCATGCCCGAAACCCGCCACACGCACCCGACACTGTTTCATACACACCAAACCATTTGCGAACTTCTCCGCCCCAGTTTTGATGAGTTGATCGATCGCGTAGAACCCCTAGAGCATCAGCTTAGGGCGCCATTTTCCGTGCTGATCCACGGCGACTTTAACGTCGACAACCTCATCTATGATGAACTCAAAAATCGCATCTACTTTATCGACCTGCACCGCGCCTCCTATTCTGATTATGTTCAGGATTTATCCGTTCTGATGGCGTCAATTTATCGGCTGCCCATTATGGATGCGGCCCCTAGAGCCGAACTAATGGGATTGATCAGACAGCTCTATCAGTTTGCGCGCCGGTTCGCCAAAGAGAATAACGATGTAAGCTTTGATGCGCGGCTAGCCATCGCGCTAGGTCGCTCCTTTGCCACCTCTACGCGCTTTATTTACGACAAGCTTTTTGCCAACCGACTCGCCCTTAGAGCGAGCTACCTGCTAGAGGCCATAACGCTTCTAACCCCTGAGAAAATAGAGAAGTACAGGCTTCCCCTAGAGGATATTTTTAGTGATTAATAAGCGGATTGCGGTCATCGGGATACCTGGCAAATGGTCAACCGAGGTATTGGCGAATCATTTGGAACAACGCACCGGCTACCGCTGCGTCGTCGATATGGCCGACGTAGCGCTGGAGCTTGAAACCGGCGAGTTACGTTATCGGGGCACCCTGCTCAACGCGCTTGACGGGGTGATCATCAAAAAAATAAGCGAAACCTACTCCCCCGCCGCAGACGACCGACTTCGCATGCTTAGCAGCCTTGAGGCGGATGGGGTGCGCTGTTTTAGCAGTCCAAACCAAGTAAGCCGTTTGATTAATCGTCTTGAGGGCACCGCCGCCCTGGCATCCGGCGGTATCCCGCTGCCCGCGACGCGAGTCACCGAGAGCACTGATGCAGCGCTGGAGGCTATCCAGACGTTCGGAAAGGCAATCCTAAAACCGCTCTACTCAACCAAAGCCCGCGGCATGGTGGTGTTAAAAGCCGCAGATGGTGTTAAAGCCAATACCCAACTACTGAATAAATTTAAGACTAAGCATGGCCTTTTTTACCTTCAGAAGTTCGTCAACCTGGGTGGTCAGGATCTAGGCATGGTATTTCTAGGCGGCAAGTACCTGTGCACCTATGCCCGTGTCGGCGATGACAAGTCGTGGAATACAACGATACACAGCGGGGGCAAATATCGAACCTTTGATGCAAGCCCTGAGCTGATTGAGCTTGGCCTAAAAGCCCAGTCATGCTTCGATCTAAGCTTTACCACTGTGGACATCGCATTGACCGATGAAGGGCCCGTGGTCTTTGAGGTCTCGGCCTTTGGCGGATTTAGCGGCGCGAAAAAAGGATGTGGTATCGATGCTGCTGAGAAGCTGTGTGGTTATGTGCTTAGTCAGCTTGAGGCCGAGACAGCAGAGACAGAGACAGCAGAGGCAGGTGAATGATCAACCTTTTTGATAATCAACAGATCAACCAGGCAAAGGCCGCCTGCACCTATGCGTTACCACTGACGTTCAATGGTTTAACAATTCGTGTGCTGGCCGACCATCCAGCCATTCTTGACCACCTTGAGGTTTACTATGCTGGTTTAACGGCGTCTGGTTTGCTCCCGAAAGAAGTCCATACCATTGACCAGCCAGAGCAACCGGTATGGCTGTTGGATCAGCAAGCGGATACCAGCGGCCGCGAGTGGACAGCGGTAAAACGGGCCAAAACCAGTGCTCTAGGGCTGAAAGAGGCCTACGTGGATACGCCTCAAGGGCGCTGGATTCATAAAGTACGCACGGGGATGGTGCTGTTGCAATCGTTAACGGCACCGGTCGCGATTGGCGAGTTAAGCAAGCACTCATCGCAAGTCATCAACTTTATTAACAACCAGTTCCTCAATCACCATCAGCGCCATGGTTACCTGCTCGGCCACGCCTCCGCCTTTGATATCGATGGCAACGTCACGGCCATTGCCGCCAGCTCCGGTGGCGGTAAATCGACGCTAATGCTGAAAGCGCTGGAAACCGCAAAGGCGCGCTTTCTCTCCAATGACCGGATTCTGTTTAAGCCTGACAACCACCAGGTAAACGTTCTTGGTGTCGCCAAGCACCCCCGCGTTAACCCGGGCACGCTGATCAACTCCCCCCGCTTGAGCGACATACTACCCACTGACGAGCACGCCCGATTTACCGGCATGCCCAAAAGCCAGCTATGGGATATTGAGCAGAAGTACGACGTGTTGATTCCTAACACCTATGGCGAGGGTAAAACTGCCCTATCCGGCACGCTCAAACACCTGATACTGCTTGACTGGGCATTAGACGCTACCGCCCCGACAGCCCTAAGTAGCGTGGATATCGACCAAACACCTGAGGCGCTAGAGGGCTTACGCAAAAGCCCAGGGCCATTTTTTCAGCATGCGGATGGCCACTTTCCCACCGAGCAAGCCCAATCTGTCAAGGTCTATGCCGAACATCTAGAACGCGTTGAAGTGCTGCGCCTCACCGGTGCCATCAATTTTGAGCGTGCTATTGCGCTACTCCAAGCCAAAGGCCTTCTCTGATGGTGGCACTGGCGCTGATTCGGCACGGTGAATATTCACAACTGGCGGATACACCCAGCGCCCTGCAACCCTACCCGCTCACGGAAAAGGGTGCAGAGGACGTTCGGGAGCAGGCGCGGCGATTCGGCGCGTGGCTAACCACTTCAGGCTATCAGCTCAATGCGGAGATACACTGCTCGACGCTGCTAAGAGCCTGGCAAACAGCCGAAATCTTCCGCGAAGAGCTAACGCCGCTGTTTGCGGAGCCGCCCCGTTCGCGCAGCTTTTCGGCCCTTTGTGAACGCAGCGTTGGGGCGCTGGCCAATCTTAGCATTCAGGAAATAGAACGCATCGTCACCCTCGACCCTCGCCTTGAGCCCTTACCTAAGGGGTGGAAATCAGCCAGCGATTTCAGACTGCCCTTCGACGGCGCGGAATCCCTGTTGGAGGCAGGTGCAAGGGTCGCTGCCCATTTACAAGCACTTTTAGAGCCACAGCCGCGAATCGAGACAACGAAGCAACAGAATCAACTCAAGCAACTTAAACAATTTAAACAACTACAGCTGGTGGTGGGCCACGGCGCCTCCATTCGGCACGCAAGCTATCATTTAAATGTCATACCCTTCAGCGATATTAAACGGTTAAGTATGTTTCATGGTCATCCGGTCGTTTTCGAGCGGCATAACCAAGGCTGGCACCGACTGTACGGAAACTGGAAACAGCGCCAGCCAGCAGACCCACTCGATTAGACGATAGCGATGAATAAGATGGCTTCTATGACCGCGTTCAATGTTATTCCAAAGGTAAGCAAACAACCGTATCACAACGCCATCTTGACGCGCCTTCCGACAGAGTGGGCGCCCTGGCCCGATGACGCGACCTCGGTCAATCACGATGAGGCGCTAAGCACCTTTATTAAGCGCTCGCGAAAAAAGGGCTTCGCCTGGCCCAAAAAGCCAGTGGCATTCATCTCAGACCCCCATGCGGACGCCGAGGCATTTGAAGCCTCACTAATTGCTGCAGGCGTCATCGAACGCGAAAGCTCCCATCTATGTGAATATGCACTGACGAAATTCGGCAAAAAAGCCGAAATCGTGGTGGGCGGAGACTGCCTGGACAAAGGCCCCAGCAATCTGATGATGCTGCGCAGCCTGGCCCACTTATACCGCCTCAAAGCAGATATCACTCTGTTGGCCGGTAACCATGACCTCCGCTTGCTGATGGGGCTGCTATCGCTGGAACGCGACACTGACGCCGGTAGCCAACATCTCTTTGTGCGTATGGGTAAGAAGGTGATACCGCTGTTTAAAGAGGTATTCGATCAATACCTGGCCGATACCCAGTGGGACAAAGGATTACCGTCCGAGCAGGCGTGCCGACACGCGCTGTTTCCAGGCAACGACTGGTTCGAGAATTTCCCCTTCTATGCCGCAGGGTTTCTCACCCCCGAGGGTATAGAGCGTGAAATCAGTAAGATGACCACCAAGGCGCAGAGCTTCGAGGCGCACTGTGCAAAAAACGGCCTGTCGCTCACCCAAGTCTACGCCGCCGCAATGAAGTGTCGTTCGCTATTTCTTAACAAATCGGGGGAATTTAGCTGGTTTTTCCGCCGCATGCAGCTGGTTAAAAAGCGCGGTTCCTTCCTGTTTCTGCATGCCGGCCTCGATGATCATATGGCTGAACTGCTGGCCAAGTACGGCGTAAAACATGCCAACCGGGCTTTCAAAAAAAACCTAATGCACCAAAACCTGTTCAGTTTTTATTATGGCTCTTTGGCCAATACCTTTAGAACCAAATACCGTAAAGCCGATCTTCCCCTTACGCCGCGCGGCGCCTACGTTGCCCGGCGAGCAGGCATTCAGGTGCTGGTTCACGGCCATATCAACCAACACTTTGGCCAGCGGGTCACGCTCAAAAACGGGCTTATCCATATCGAAGCCGATATCACCCTGGACACTCACTCGCGTAAAAATGAGGGGCTAGATGGCTACGGTGTAGGGGTAACGTTAATCGACAAAAACCGTGGAGTGATCGGCCTTAGCTGCGATTACCCTCAGGCAAAAGTATTCAAGCCCGGCCGCAAAGGAAAATGGGTGGGAGCCCGCTAAATGAAGTCAAAAACGAAATTCAGTCACGATTCCCTGCTGGATCGTCAGTCAACCCAAGAGTTACTGGTTACCCTGGCAAATGCGATCAATAAAGGCGAATTAGCCTTCCAGGAAAGTGAAGGTGAGCTGGTACTTTCCCCCCAGCAGTTACTGCAAGTCTCCCTGCGCGCCAGTGATGAAGGCGATAAACAGGAGGTGGAAGTAAAGATTAAATGGCGCACCAAAGAGAAAGAGCTTTCCGGTACACCTCCCAAAATTAAAACAAAAGCGGGTAAACGTTAGGGGCTGAGGCCTCGAGCCCTACCCACATGAATGTGGGTGTATGATGCCCATGTTCGTGCCAGAGCCCTTTAGGCTCACGAAAGAAAAGCTATGGGCGAAAGACTATGGGAGCGTGGAAATGGACGTCACACATTTAGAGCACGTCGTTATCGCTTTGATCATGCAGCTCTCACTATTACCATTTGTTTCTGCTCGCGTGGCGGGTGTTATCCCGGTGGCGATACTGCTTGGCCGCGAGATTGCTCAGCACGAATACAGGCTAGGCATCCAACGAGGTTGGGCCTGGGGCGAAACGCTACCGGTAGGTATGTTTGAGGGCGTCTGGCGTGGGTGGACGTTAGACTCAGCGCTTGATGTTCTGCTGCCAGCACTGGCGTGCGGGCTGCTAGCGCTTATGATTGGCTTTAAAAAAAGGCATACAGCCAAAAACAGCTAGGCCTTTTGCACACCCAATGGCTGACCCATGTGCGATAAAAGGTGGCGACTAGTCATTATCAAGGCGCTCAGTACGATAAAGCTGCCACTCATTTTCAACCCGGCCATCAGGCAATCGGCAGTAGCGGCCAGTGCCTAGGCTGCTTTCGCTAATTTCATTCTGCCCGCCGAGGCTTCTACAGTATTCAGCCGCGTATTGGGTCATCTGATTTTGAGAATGGGGGTCTCCCCCGCCCGTGGCACAACCGCCGAGCATCAGTAACGCTACAATTGGGCAATAGCGGTATGTAGATCCTGTTAGCATTGAAACCTCCCGCCTAAGCATACAGTTCAGCATCACTTTGATTCTGGTGAGTAACCGCAGATACATCAAGCAGGATGTTAGTGGGCAAGAGATATGATTATTCGAAGAGCGTTTGCTGATATGGAAAATGGTAGCTAGGCTGTAGCTAGTCATCTTCGATGTACAAGCATTGTCTATGACTATTTCAGGATCTAATTCATAAGGCCAGGATCGTATTCATAAGGAGAGTGACGCTATGTCCAGCCCGGAACATAAGCAGAAGATCTGGAAGATGATCAAAGATATCAAAGTCGGCATGCTCGTGACGTTGGATAACGACACCCCACGCGCCCGGCCCATGCACCTTGTGCAAGATGAGTACGACGGCACTCTGTGGTTCTTCACCCGCCGCAGTGCCGAAAAAGTATTTGAAACCAAAAGCGACCACGATGTATGCCTTAGCTTTTCCGACCAGGAAGTTGGCGTCTACGTTTCGCTATCGGGTAAAGCCAACCTGACAGATAATCGTGAACTGATCGAAAAATACTGGAGCCCCTTCATCGCTGCTTGGTTCCCGGAAGGTAAAGATGACCCAGACGTCGCCCTGCTAGAGATCAAAGTGCAGATGGGTGAGCACTGGAAAGCCAAAGAGAGCAAGACATTCCAGCTTTACGAAATTGCCAAAGCCAACCTCAAAAAGGACGCCACGCCAAACCTTGGTGAGAATGAAAAGTTCGGTGGGTAACTTCCTTCCCAAGCGCCCCGCTGCTGGGGCGCTTTACGGCCTGATCGTTATCATGCTCATGGGTTCATCCACCTCATGGGCCAATGATCAGTCCCAGAGTGATGATGCTACCCGTCAGGGTGAATGCGAACTGAACGATCAGCAGCAGGCAATGCTATCTCAAATCAACAAGGCGCGTAGCCAAGCGCGACAATGCGGTAACCAGCAGTATGAGGCCGTAGAGTCGTTAGCATGGAGCTGCAAGCTGGAAGCAGCGGCCAAGAGCCACTCTGAAGACATGGCCGAGAATGACTATTTTAGCCATACCGGCCCGGAGGGCGCTGGCATTGAGCAGCGTGTGGGTAATCAGGATTATGTGTGGCAAGCCGTGGGCGAAAATATCGCCGCTGGCCTCACCTCTGCTTCCGCCGTGGTGGAAGGCTGGCTAGACAGCCCCGGCCACTGCCGCAACATCATGAATGATGCCTTTACCGAGATGGGCATGGCAAAAGCCGAGGGTTCGGAGTCGCGCTACTCAACCTACTGGACACAAACGCTAGGCAACCCGCGCTAAGCGCACACGAGTCAGTTATTGCCCGACTCCTAGCTCACCGTAGTGGACAGCAGTAATCGCGTTTTTAGGCGAGCCATCGACCAGCTTGGTGCTATACGTCAGGTACACAAAGGTCTGGGTTTCCGCGTCATGCATGCGAACGACGCGCATATTTTTGAAAAGCGCCGAGCGGCGTTGACTAAAAATCACCTCTTGCTCCTCTACTTCAGCAGGATCGAAGACAACCTCTCCTGTCTGCCGACACGCCACGCTCGCCTCACTGGCCTCCTCAGCAAGCCCCACCGCCCCAGAGATCCCGCCAATCTGTGAGTAGGAGAGGTAACAGGAGATACCCTGAACCTTCGGGTCATCGAAGCGCTCCACTTCAATAGTGTTGTTCGGGCCCAGCAGCTTGAACTCGGTACGCACGCTGCCAATATGAGCATCCTGAGCAAATAGCATAGGCGGCTGTAGCGCAAACATTGCAATGAACGACGTGAGAGCAACGCGTTTTGGGAAAAACATGGGGCATTTCCTTGGCAATAGTCAGCCGAGAGGGACAAAGCGTAGAGAATACGTTAATCCAGGAGGAAGGTCGTGGATATTAAGCTGCAGGTGCTGAAGCAGCTGGCATGTGTCGTATTAGGATGCATGAGGGTGACCGGACAGTGAACAAAGCTACCTGCTCTCACTCTCGGCTATATCAGGGACGAGGCCGTACGTTCGGGATGGGGACCACCTGAGCAAAATATTATGGCACAGATGGTAAACAACAGCCCTTTTTTAACTGCTTACTCATCTGTCAAAAGTCATGCAGATTGAGTTTAACTATCGAACAAAAAAAATATTTTAAATACTAAAAGGGCAGAAAATTCATCACTCATTATTGACTAATCACCCCATATTTAATGCAATTTATAGCACTATAATCAAATCTTATTTTAACAATAAAATTCCAATTATGGCGAAATAAAAATATACCAAAACAGTCACTCCAGCAGAAACACCAACTCCTGAAGCGGGTAAATCATGACTATTCGCAATGGCTAGCATTTAGCATCTGTGAGCTAGCTTGCTCCATCATTCGAGCAATCTCATCAGCATTCTTTGAACTGAAAACTTGGCCACCAGTTTGCTCTGCT
Source organism: Vreelandella sedimenti (assembly GCF_013416325.1). GTDB lineage: Bacteria > Pseudomonadota > Gammaproteobacteria > Pseudomonadales > Halomonadaceae > Vreelandella > Vreelandella sedimenti. Next base: position 32,321 of record NZ_JACCGK010000003.1, on the reverse strand, counting down.
AAACAATTGGAAAGACCACCTGTAGTTACGTCAACAACGTTAATTGTAATACGTGGCTGTTTTTTTATGATGTTTGCTACCACTTGGCACTGATCTTGTTCGCAACCGTCGGTTCCATCAACAAAGGCAATGATGACTGCATCACGTTCACGTCCATCTACCATTTCTGCCGCAGATACTAAACTGGCCGCAAGGGGTGTACCATCGTAGGCATTTAGTGCCTTTATTCCATCTATCAATTGTTCACGCTGGGATCCACTAAATACTCCCTGTTTGACAGGGGCTCCACACCCGGCATAAGTAATTAGCCCAGTGTCAATATCAGAGTGAAGCTGATTAATAATTCCAGAAATAGCATCCTTAGCAACTTCCAGTCGTGAAGTACCTGTTTCCAGAGTTCTGAGACGCTCATTGCCCATATTCCGCAACAACATCATATGCAATTCGGTCATACTGAAATACCAGTCTTCATCTTCTTGAGTTGCAGCAATATTGATATTCATTGACCCTGATGTATCAAATATCATTACAAACTCTGGTGGTAAACTCCCCTCTTCACGGCAAGCATAAGGGACGACCTCTTTCTCGGAAGCATTAGTTAAGCCGTCTGACCAAAAGCGATCCAGTGGCCAAAATAGATACAGTAGCCATCCCAGGAAAAAAAGGAGAAGCACCGGCAACAACCACATTAGTGACCTGAAAGATCTACGAGAGGAAGACGTTACAGGCGCAACTGTTGAAGCAATTGGCACAGACTGAGGTATAAAATCTGAAGCAGTGGCTTTCACCTTTTCAGCTCCCCAGCGAATCACGACGGGCTCTCCATTAAGACTGTAGAGATGTTGCTCGTCAGCTGGGCCAACCAAGGTTTTCAAACTCTTGCCACCATCGGAGTCCCCTCGCCGAATAAGCTCATCGGCTAGGTGCCCCAGACTTTGCTGACGCTGTTGATAACGCTCCAGCAAAGCAGCCTGCTGCTCTTCATCTAAGGCATCAAAACGTATCGGCTGACCTGGCAGTTCCGTCCACCACTCCAGCGTATCGCCCTGACCGTTACGCGGCATAGCAAACATATTGCCAATGCTAGGAGGAAAGTGGCGATGGATAAGAGCGACCTTGGACTGATAGCTCTCGAAGGTACCACCCAGCCTCTCCTGGGAGTCGCGCAGGATACGTTGCATGATTAGTCTTTCGCCTTATTCATAGCCGAGACTTTGATGTAGGCGATTAACTTGTTGTTCAAGCTCGGTCAGCCGGGCTCTACGAGCCTCAATCTCAGCTTCACCATTGGCAGGTTCTTGGTTTGCTTGTAGCTGCTGTTCAAGATCATTTAGACGGTGCTGTAGGCCTAACTCCTCTCCAGTACGTGCATTAAGGCGTGTTAGAAGCGTTTGCAGAGATTCGTTCAATGCTTGCTGCTTTTCTAGCTGAACATTCATATCTTGTCGGGTTGCATTCTGCTGGGCCTTAATATCAGCATATACCTGACGAAACAGAGCATTCTCTTCTTGATCAAGTCGTACCTGCTGCTCCCGCTGCTCGACTTGTGCACGATAGGCACCTGAAGTGTCGCAGGAAAATTTGGCCACAAGACTCGCATCGCGATTGTAGGGATCGCACTGTTCTGGGGAGGTAGCGCAACCCGCCAGCAGAATCATGCTGCTGGCGATCAACACGGTTTTATTCATCATGGTAGCACCTGATTTCTTAACCTAAAGTAATAGCGGAACGCATGTTGTAGAGATCATCCACTTCTTGCTGCAACGCCAGCACTTGCTGGTTCATCAAGTCGATATCCTGCTCGATACGGGCTATTTCCTCTGGGCTTGCCTCTACACGCTCTGCATCTGCGACTTCTTGATATTCTTCTGCTTTATTGCGCATATTAACCAACTCGCGACGCAAAATTCCGATGTTACCGTCGATCGCAGCTAAGTCACGTTCAGCCGCCGCTTGATCAAGTTGTTGCGTCTCAATTTCACGCTGAATACGCTGAAGGCGAGCCTCATCCTCTCGCATCACTTCACGCGCGGTTTCAGTTCGTGCAATAACCTTACGTGTATCTTCTTGAATATCAGCGCTCATTGCCTCCAAACGCTCACTTGTATTTGCATATTCGCTGCGTCGTTGATCTAGGTAGTAATTAGCTCCCATGGCGACGCCACATGCTCCAATACCTGCCACGATCATGCACTGTGTCTTGTTCCCAGGGTTAGTAAGTGCACAACCTAATAGGCCTGCAGCAGCACCTGCAGCACAAGCTTGATAACCTGAACGACTGAAGAACTGAGCGTCATTGCCCTGGGTTAGACGCGGATCCGCTGATGATCCGGATGAATTACCGGATAACAGCGAACTTCCCGTTGTGACGCAACCACTTAGTACCAGCATACTGCCAGCAACAGCGGATACCATCAGTGCTTTTTTCCAGCCAGAATTGATTGTTTTCTTTGAAATTTTCTTGATTTTCATAATATGTTCCCTTGCGTTTTTTTAATTTGCCATGGCTTTACAGTTTTCCAGCCAATCATTGGTGGAAATGTGTTGTTGTTGCAGATATTCGCGTTGGTTTTCCCAGTGAGTATGTAGATATGGCTTTAGTTGAGTAAGCTGTTTATTGTGAGTAATGATCTCTTCGAACACTCCCACTTGCTCTCCCAGTAGATTTTCACCATATAAGGTGGCAGATTCGACTAGACTACTGGCGTAATAACGGCTTAGTGCTTCCAGTCTCGCATCTTGCTCTTCCAGACGTTGTTGACGCATATCACAACTAGTGTCAGTACTGTCTACCCCACAATTCATCTGATAATTATTGTGCAGAAAATCGAGAAAAACGCCGTCATCCTCTAACTTAGTACAAAGGAAGCTCCCTAAATTGAGACTGGCGCGAACCGCTAAGTTTCGCGCTTCCTCTTGGCGCTGATTACTTGCTCTTAACTGGTTCTCTAAGTCCTGTAACTGCTCTTGCAATGCAATGTCTTCTTGTTCAGCAGCTAAGCTGCTCAACTGCTCAACGGTTCCCGGTGTATCTTGCGTTGCGTCTCCATCAGCTAAGTCCTTTCCCAAATGCTGCCAACTCTCATCAATAGCGGCTATGCGTTCTCGAGAGGTCAATGTGGGAGCAACGAGTGATAAGCGAAAGCCCACTTGACCACTCTGGGATTGACCAGCTTCTCGGTAATAAGGCTCTTCGCCGCGAAGAGAAGTGCGGATATCACTTTGGGGCGTTAAATAATTACCCCCTCGCACCACAAAACCACCCGCTTGACCATGCTGGCGATCCAGTTTATTGAGACGAAAAGGTTCAAACATCATTTCTGCCACGTTGCCAAGGACGTCATGCAGCCCCAACGGGTTGGGTTGTAATAAACCCGCCAGTTGTAATTGACCATTAGCTGACTGAGGGCCAGCGAACCACTCATGACCATTCAAGCCCTCTGGCATGGGGTAGCGGCTGTCGCGAAATTCGGCGGTGCCAACTTCCAAGCCACCTCGTGCGGCATACTCCCACTCTATTTCTGTCGGTAAGCGTACAAAACCCAGCACACCGTCCTCTTGGGGTAAAATATCTTCAGTATTTTGGCGCAGCCACAAGTTGTAACGATCAGCCGCCGCTGTTGCATCGAACCAACTTACCGATACCGCCGGTAAGCGCAAGCGAGTAGAAGGTGACGGGCACTCTTCAGCCATCAAGGCCTCATACTGCAACTGAGTTGTTTCATACTTGGCCAGCAAGTAGTAGCGCGAGCCTCCTTCGACCTCACTGAAGTTGCCTGAAACATAAGAGGGGCGACGCTGTTCTACATAGCCCCACCCGGTACCATCCTGGCCAATATTGATGGGATAATCGTCAAGCGGCCCAGCAGAGGGAATATGGATTTTGCGAAACGCCATGGCACCATCGCAAGGCATCGGCAGTATGATGTCGTCATCCAGAGGCATGGGATTATAGAGCCGCTCATCCCATTCGGCCGAAGCGCTTCCCGCCTGCAACAGCAAGACAGCAACCCAACAGGCATTGCCATAGAGCCCAGCAAAACGTCTAGAAGATTTATAATTCACGCAGACTCTCCGCAGGTTCGATACTAAAGGCGCGCAGCACACCGATCACCGCCACCATGAGCGCAACCAGCAAAGCCAATAAAAGTGCTATTACGCCGTGCATGAAGGTGATTCGACAGACAACACTTCCAGTTGTCGAGCTAGTCGCCAACGCTTGGTTGAACACCTGGCTTCCCAGTCCATAGAGGACTAGCCCTACTGCATAGGCAGCTAGTGTCAATGTCCCAGCCTGTAACACGATATACCCCGCAATTGCCGGACGATCGAACCCCAGCAGACGCAACACCGCCAGATCCTTGCGCTTCCGGTCGATATTGGCCAGAAAAGCGCCCAACATTGAGGCTAGGCAGCCCACCAGCGCGGTAATAGCAATCACGCCAAACACTAGCCCCAGCACGTGACTGATTGCCCTGACATTCTCAATCTCCGCGAGGCGGCTAACTGTATCTATATGCTGGGCATTGAGCCACTGCTCCAACTCCGCCACTTGATCAATATCGGCGGCATACATACGGGCACGTGAAAACTGTGTTTCCCTTTCGCCTCGTGGCTCGCCAGTGCCCACGCCAAGAGCATCGATGTGATAGCCATCGCGAAACTCCTCAAGCGCGATCAAGAGCGGCAAAGGAACAAAGGCAGCCGGACGTGGAAAGACGTCAGGTGGCAAAATACCTGCCACGACAATAAATTGCCTGCCACGCTCCGCTCTGCCATCGAGTCGACGGCTGACGAACAGGCTCAGTGGGTCATTCACATCAACATTCAAGCGCCGTGCAGCCGACTCACTAAGCACCACTTCCGGCCCTTGAAGCGGCTCTGAAAGCGTTAATGACGACAGCAGAGGGTCTCCTTCTGCCGTTGGGATGATTTCAGCGTTATCCAGGAAATGTTGAGGGTCGGCGACCAAATCTGCCTGGGTATTGAGTGAACGTGTCATTCCAATCGCAAACCCTACATCGGGGCGGCTACGCAAACTATCGAGCCAGGCAGCGTCATACCTTCCACTGGAAACCATACCGATTTCCAAGTTCCGCGGATCATCAAGTAGTTCGGACTGTAATTGACTGACCACCCCATACTTGAGACCGAACAGCAATAGCAGTGGCGCGATCACGGCAACTAGTGCTGCTGCAATACACATTGATACCTTGCGGTCATGCCAGATATCCTGCAGCGCTAACAATGCCAGCAGGCGCAAACGCTTAAGGGCGAGGTTCAAAGACGGTCTCCCCTTTTACCGTGACGGCATCAAAACGCGGCACTCCAAATGTCTCTACAAGAGCCCAGTCGTGAGAGACCACCAAAGCGGCGATTTGTAGCTCTTTCACTACTTCCATAAATAGTGCGAAGAGCCCATGCGCACTATGCGGATCAAGCGCTGCTGTGGGTTCATCAGCCAACAGCAGTTGTGGCTCATGAGCCAGGGCGCGCACGAAGGCTACCCGCTGACGCTCACCAATAGACAGCATTGCTGGCCGCTTTTCCATCAGCGGTATCAGCCCTAAACGATCGACTGCTTGAGTGATACGGTCACTCTTAATGGGCAGACTTTGTATACGGCGCGGCAAGGCGATATTGTCAGCCACACTTAAAAATGGCAGGAGCCCCCCACTTTGAAGTACAAAACCAAGGTCGCGCGCGCGCAGCTTGGCCAGCTCGCCTTGCTCGCGGGTACGCCAAAGTGTTGCCACATCTTTTTGCGGTTTTCCCAGCATGAAGCATTCAAGCTCACTTGGTGCTAACAACAGCCCCACCGTTTCTAACAAAGTGCTCTTGCCACACCCGCTAGGACCGGTAATAGCCAAGCACTGGCCCGGCGCCAGAGATAGCTCGGGTAGTCGAATTCGATGCGCATGGTCGCCATGACCACGCTGAGCCATCATGCCCTTTATCGCCAACATCCTATCTTCCTCAATTGTCTGAGAAGCCGGTGCTTTACGGCATCATTTCAAGAGGAACCGGATAGACGTCATCCCGTGGATCACTGCCTTCGGCAAGAGAGACCCAGCGGTCAACATCCTCGTTATAGCGTTGATAGTGGCGCAACTTAATGCTCAGATTGCGGATGAACCTCTCTTGAGAAAGACCGTCCCAGCTCTTCCAGGTGGCTTCATCCAGGTTGAGCACCTCACTCTGATAAGGTAAATCTTCCAAATACTCCCCCATCAGCCCCAGCTCGGCTATCTGAGTGGATTCATTTTGCTGTAGCTGATTGGGGTCGGTGCCCATTGCAGCCGCTACCGAGCGCAAGCGTTCAAACATGTCAGTGGGTGAAATCAGGCCTTGATTACCAGCATCCAGAATCTGCGCCACCACATCACTCAGGTCACTCAACTGAGATTTGGTCAGCAACACTCGAACGTCCGTACTTGGACGGTTCTGCTGTACCAAGTCGCGATCACTGATCCAGGCTTGAAAAACCGGCGGTGCCTTGCTGCCAGCCTGCTGCCCCAGATAGGCAAGCTGCATGGCGTGGCCAATAAGATCCGCATCTTCCAGTAATTGCTGTTGATCCGGATCAACCTCGCTAGAATCAGACTGATGTGCATTCAAAGCACTGCCAATAGCCTCATCGCCGATATAAGCAGCACGCACCTGAGAAGTGATCGCCTCAGCCAAGGCATCCACCTTGGCACCAAATGCCTCTACATCCCCCGCTTCCACCGGGTAATACAGCGAGGTATTGGTTCCCGCATAAGTGGAAAGATTGGCATATTGCGCCGCGGCTCTGGTGTGGTCGCCAAAGCGCTCGCCACTCTCGGTTTTCAGATGCAGCGTATAGATCGCCACCCCCGGATTAGCCGCTTCCAGACGCACCTGATCGGCACTCAACCCTGTAGAGGAGCGTTCATTGTCACCATCAATGGCGCTGGCATCGGTAATCAGAACGATATAGCGGGCACCATATTGGCTCCACTCCACTTCATCAATTGCCTGCATTACCCCAGCGTAAGCATCTTCTTCAAACCCAGGTGTGGACACCGTGGCTTCATGAAGTTCGTCCATGCGCGCCATCAAGTCCTGCCTGCCTTGCACTTCCATCGGGTTGGCATACATACGGCTGATGTATTCGAGCTCAGGTACGCTTTCCACGCTATCACGATAAGAGACCAGGCCGAACTTGACCTGCTCCTCCAGGTTTTCCGACTCAATTCGATCGAGTATCTTACTCACCGCCTCGCGGGTACGTTCGATATATGGGCCCATGGAAATCGTCGAGTCGATCACGAAGACGACACCTGCATTGAACTCACGCAATTGACTGGCTGGTATGTCATCTTCAGGGTCAATTTCAGTGTCGGCAGGGTCAGGCTCACCGGCCTTGCTTACCGACGCCACGTTCAACAGTCGTGCGCGAAATCCGGCTTCGGTAAAAACTTCTTCGCCTTCGAGTATCGGTAACAAATAGAATTGTTCCTGAAGGTCGACAAAGTACTCAGGCTCCCGCGCCAATATATCGGGGATCTCTTCCTCACGATCTAGGGCGGCATGCAAAGGAACAACGCGACTGGAAGGCTCAAACTCATCGAGAATATCTTGAAGCGCGTCTCTTTCACGGAAGAACAGCAGTCGCTGACGGTTAGCTGGATTAGTGAATGCCAGCGTAAGTTGCATCTTCCAAGCCACGCTACAGTCTGCTGGCAGCCAGCCGCTGATAGTGCCGTAACTATCCGGCCCAACCTTCAACCATTCGCGCCCATCCACCTCGCTGCGCTCATACACATAGAAACGGGTGAAAGCAGGTTGCAATTCGCCACTAATTCCCGCTGTATCAGTTAACTCGCACCCAGGCGTGGTCAGGACACGTTGATGTAAGGTTTGCTTGCCTTCCTGCAGTAGAGGACGTGGATCAGCTAGCGTAGCCGTGGCACAAAGCCCAGTTACCGATAAAGCGACAGTTGAGAACATTAAGGTCGCGAGTGCGTTGCGTATCATTCGCCCAGCTCCTCAAAACGTGCCTGCGCTTCGCTATTGTCGGGTTCGATGTCCAATACAATCTGGTACCAATAGCTAGCAGTTTCGGCATCAGCTTCCGTAAAGCAGGTACTTGTCTGGTGATAAGCTGGGTCGTATTCACGGGCATAGGCCAGAGCAATATTGGCATCGCCTGCGATAGCACGGTTGGCATAAAGCCGTCGTGCTATCCCACAATGCTCTGCATCACGAGCAGCTTCGATCACAGAAAGCAGTGCTTCAGGAGTCAGCTCAGCTTGGGAACATCCCTGCACGAACGCCAGTTCGTCCTGCTCTTCAAGAGCTTCAATCGAACATGCCGGGGCTGGGCCAGGGGGAGTGGCTGTAATGACGTCTTCTGTGTTTTCCTCAGAGGGTACGTCAGCGTCCTCGTTGCCGACCTCGATATTTTCTTCCGTTAGAGTGCTTTCCTCTGCTCCGTTAGTCTCTTCTTCCTCGACGTTTTCTTGTTCAACCGGATCGGCCCCTGAATTATCAGCGTTATTACTGAACCAATACCAAGCACCTAAAGCCACTGCTGCCAGGAGCAAAAGCCCCAGTAATATAAATAGCAATGGGCCGCGCTTACTTGCCTTACTGGCAGGCACGGGTGGCACTTCCACTTCCGGCACCTGAGCAGGCTCCGGCTCAGCATCCACCTTTATTTCCGGCTCTGGCGTCGGTTCGGGTGCCTTTTCCGCAACCGATGGTGAATGCAGGACGCTGCTCCCCCCCGTAGAAGGCGTGGAACCCGAAGCACTAGAGGGCATCAAATCGCGTGAAAGCTTTATCACACCTTGGTCTTTTATGCCCTGGGCATCCTGCAAGGTCAGCAAATATTGTGTAGAGCCGGGAAGCTCCAACAGAGGATCTATGATAGTACTGTCGAGGAGCACTTGGAGACGCTGGTCACCGGCCTCCTCCAGGCTAGCCAATTCAAAGGTGTGAGCCTTAGTACTCCACGTTTTTCCCGGGTGCAAAAACTGTTGATCCTGGCTTTCTTGAATCGACAGTTGCAGAGAAGCCGTTTCCCCTTTCCACCCCTTGAGCAGCAAACGGCCTTCACCCGGCGTACCGGACTCCAATGGACGCAGTTCAACCCGCATAGGTCACCTCCAGTTGGCGAAAGGATGACAACACTGCGCCCAAGCGCTCGTTCTGCTCCATGGTAATTTCCCGTCCGACGGTATGTCCTGCATTTTCCTGCGTCACGATGCAAATTCCTGAAAGCCAATCGGCCAGATAAAGGACAGCTTGATTGACGGGCTGAGGCGCTAGATGGGGCAGCTCACCCGATAAAATCGGTGCGCTCGGCAAGAACAGTTTGTCCTTCTTGCCTGCAAGACTATTCGGCCGCTCATCAATTGGCATTTCTTGGTAGCCCAGCCAAGCAATAAAATCGCGCAGCACCAACTGGGCGGCCAATACTTGACGCTCCACCAACTGGTCACGTTTGGCGCTACTTTGGGCGCGTCTCAGAAGTGCTTGATCCAGGCGTTGTTGCAGTGCCATGCGATTGGCTGCCGTGATCAATTCATCGGTCAAGGATTCAACGACTACCTTTTCCAGCCCCAGCAGTTGCAGCAGAGACTGGCGTCCGGGGATTTCTCGCAAATGGGCGACCCATGCTTGAAAGACCTTGCGAGCAAAACGGTGATCCGCCCCTTGTAGCACCGGCTCGTTTTTCACTGCAGGTACGGCGGATGCATCTTCACCAAACGGCATGCTACCTGCGAAGGGATCATCACTCAGGTTAAAACCACTGTTGCAATAAAGACTATCGGCTACCTTCGGCTCGTTATCCACGTCGTCTTCAGTAGCTGTTACTCCATCCTCTTCGCTATCGCTCAAGTAAAGATCGCGTACCGTTTGCTGAGGAAGCTCAAGTTGGTGCTGCAGCTCACCCAGGGTTGCCAGGCGTTGTTGTAGGCTTTGCCATAACAGCTTGGCGACCTCCCGTTTTTTAGCCACTTCGCCGCTGCCATCCGTCTGGTGAAGGGGGGCCAAGCGTTTTTCTACCAAAGAACTCAGTGTTTCATTCAGCTGCTTTTCAATGCTGGCCAGCTTGAACTCCAGGGTAGCGATACGGCCGAGATACTGGCTGATACGCTTGATGCCGCCATCGTTAAGTGCCAGCATCGCCTCCCAGGCCTCGCCAGGAGCCTGCACATGCTTTTGCACACTGGCATTCTCGCCAAAAGTGGATGCCATACGTTCAAGCGGCGCTTCGTAGTCGTCATTGATACCGAGTTCTTCGTTATCACGACTGTTGAGAAAAGAAACAGGCAGGCGTGGCTTCCGAACTAGGAAAGTATTGTTGAATGGCTGTCCTGGAGCCCATTCATTCATCCAGTCGTACTGGCCAAAGCGCTCCAATAAGGTCATTTTAATCAACCCTTCCCAGCCTTCGCGCAACTGACTTTCCGTCAAGTTCAGCGCCCCACTGATGCGCTTATCAAACATGGTAAGCGTCCAGATCAATCCTGGCGCCTTGTCTGCACGATCTTGACTGGTCAATCCTTGAGTCTTTTCAATCCAGCGTGTCAGTACTGGGCCGACCGAGGTCACGTCACTCTGTTTATCCGAACTTGTACACACCACCAAGGCGTTCATTTCCTGGCTGTCCGTATAACGTTCAAACAGGTACGCCACCTTGCCGCGCAATATCAACTGAGAAACTGGGTTGCCCCCTTGGCTACTCGCTTGGCTGGCGGCTTCGTTGACACTTTTTAGGCTTAGGCGTCCGCGATAACCGGGGAAATCAAGCAGATCGACTTTTTCGACCTGAGGATCCTGCGTCGGCTCAATGAGAGGAAACGTGAGCTCGGCAGTCAACGCTGCCAACTGAGCCACCGAAACCGCGACGTAATGGCCAAGCGTTTCTTGCTCTAAAGGTCTCACGTCCAGACTGTGATCATCGGCGCTACCCAGACGCTCAAGAATATCCACATTCATAATACTGTCACGCTGGCTATACCCGTCGCCTTCAGGCGTGACTAGACAAGTAAGCGGCGCATACACAGTAGAGGCATTACCTAGACGGCGTAAGGTGGCTGCTAGCTGTACATAAAGGCGAGTGAGCTCTTCTTGCTCGCCCCACAACAGAGAAAACAAATCAGCGCGCTGTTCGCAGGAGAGACGCGGTGCCAGTTTGAGAACCCGGGGCCAGTAGCGCGCTTCAAGCTTACTAATTGACTTTTTGAAGCTGCCAGTGAGGTAGTCCCATAGGGATACCACGTCATCACCGCTCAGCCCGGGCTGTGTTTCTGCGGTGACCTCGACACCCTCAAACGGCTTGAGAATGCGCTCAATGCGCGCTTCATCCAACTCATAGTGCAACTGCTCATGGTCAAAGTCATTGAACCAGGCATTGGCCAGTATCTTGGCGATCTCAACTTCACTGAATAGGCGCAGTTCAACAGGTGTATCAGTCGGCCCGCTATTAGCCGTGCGACTAAACCGTGTCACTAGCCCCGTAGCTTCCTTACCCCCACCAACTGGATTCACGTGCTCGATGAAGTCGAGACGCTTGCCACCATAATCGGTTTCCAGCTTGCCGTTATGGCCTGCGGCCAATGCCGAGATCAAGTACGATTTCCCCGCTTGAGACAACCCAAAAAAACCAATGGTCATTGGGGTACCCGCAGCCCGCCCTAAGCTTGATGCAAGATTGCGCGCTTTGTGCAATTCCAGGATCAGATTATCGGCTTCACTATCCAGGCGCGGGGCATTGTTGCGAACGTCTTCGATCCACTCGATGGCCTGACCAGCCCCAGCGTGCACAGCGTCCCAGCCTTGGCCCAATTGGTGTTGTTTATCAGTCAGGTTGCTCATTTGCGCTTCACACTCCCACTGTCCAGCCAGTAATTGGAATCGCCCAGTCCGGCATCGATCATGGTATTGAGCTGAAGGTTAACGTCGGCTTTGCCAAATGATTTGTTGGTGTTATCAGTGACTCGACTGACCTTCAGCTCATCACTAATCAAGCCGCCCTTGGTGTTGTTTTCAACAACTTTAAGCTCCACCTCGACCACCGGCTGACTGCCGTTTCCCTCACTTACCACCGCCTGCTTATATTTCCCCTTGCCCGACTCGGTCAGTTCCAGCGTATAGAGTGGCGAGGCCACCCAACGCTCGGCATCCAACTGACGATATCCAATGCGCACAATGCCCCCACGTACCTGCACCTTGGGTTCATCCTCTTCCGGCAGCTCAATCGCCGTGCCATTTTCATTGGCCTTAATATCGCGATAGACCACGTCATCGCTTTTCATAACGTTATTGTTGTCAATCGAGCCCAGATGACGAATCAATGAGTAAGGTTTGAGTGCCTGCGTACGGAAATAGAAACTGGGCAAATCCAACTGATCGCATAGCAGGCACAACATGGCACCAACTGCCGCGGTGCTTTTGGGATCGTCGATCTCGCCATTGCTATGGAAGGGATACCAATTACCAGTGCGGTAGTTCTGCATCGGCAAAATGCGTCCTGGAGGCAACGGCAACATCTTGCGCAAAAAAGCCTGAATACCCGGCAGCCGAGAAGGACGTCCGGTCAGCAGCAACATGTCGCAGCCGTACTGGTAGATCACCTCGCATAGGGCGCCGAGGGTCTTGCCAATGTTGATACCATCCCCCAAGAAAGCCCGATGTACCTGAGGCAGGTTGAAGGTGATCGGTATATCCATTAGCTCAAACGAAGTAGTGCCATTGGTTTTCAAGTCACGACGCACGGCACCATGCACATATTCTCTAACTGCTTCGCTGGCTGCGTGATCTCCCAGCAGCTCGCGATACGTGGCGGTGATAATATGAGGGTTCCCCTCGCTTTCCTTTTCCTGAGGATCAAATCCCTCGTAGTAACTCAGCAACTTCAGCCCCAGAGGGGTGAAAACCTGCAAATTGAGCTGCTGACGCAATACCTGATCCTGGGCGCTCAGGCTCTCTCCACCCAACAGGCGTGACATCATGGCATCCGGTGACGAGACGCCAGCTTGCTGTAAGGATTCTTCGAAACTTTTCAGCACGAAGGTCTGGATGACATCAAGCAGGATGTCATCTCCAGCAATACGAAATCCATCACGGAAGCGCTGCTCAGGAACGATATGTACATTGCTACTGTTACCGCTTCCCTCTCCACTTTCGACGCGGTAATCGGTAATCACCAAGTCAGTCGTCCCCCCGCCTATATCGATACTGGCAAGTGTAATACGGTCACGCTGTAACTTTTCAGGACGCGCCAATGTGTCAAAAAACTCTTCAGGATGACCGGCAAAATTCTCATTGATCTCGGTGTACAGATACACCAATTGGCCGCAAGTGGCTTCGTCCCACTCGACACGGATCTCTGGTAAAGGGGGGGTCGGCGTGGCGGCTTCTTCCGGATGATAGGGGTCATCTTCGCCTTGGTACCAGCCCATACCCTGCCAAATCAGCCCAGCCGCTTCACGCATTCGCTGATCCAAAATACTCCGCTCTGCCAGCGGCATGGCCGGAGGCACCGTCAGAATGATTGAGCGTAGCCGGCGAGGTATATCTATATTTCCCTGGCGGGAACGTTGAGCCGGGCTATTGATCTGCATCAACGCCTGAGCCAATACTTCCGAGAGCATGAATGTCATCAAGGAACTACGCGAATAGTGAGGCTTGAAGACAGGGAGATCGTCGTCTTCACCATCACGCATGACCGCGTAGATCGCCTTGCCACGCTCATTAATCAGGTTGGAGAAAGGGGCGGCTGTGGCAAAGGGCTCCTTGTCTGCCTTGACGTAGGCGCTATTGAAACGCCAACCATGCGTATAACGGCTGCCATCCCACAAATAGCGCTTCGGACTGGAGAGACCGGTAGACCCTTCGGTTCCACGACGACGACTGGCTAGACGGCCCGCTTCCCCTCCCACGCGAGCGATCGTGGGCCAGCGAAAAGCATCATGACGACCGCTCTTGACCGAGAGATGATCCTTACCAAAGAAAGTCTGCGAAAACTCAATGCGGCTTTCGAAGGGCTCGGTATAAACGAATTCTGGATCGACCAAGTCACGCAACTCCAGCACATAATTCTGCTTGAGGCCGGAGCCTGATTGCGCATGATGCTCGATCAAAATACCGCAGGTACGTGAGTTACCTACATCCAGAACAAGATCGACGGAAATCGGGGTTTTTTGACTGGCATCCTTACCCGCCAAGCGAACCTCAGGCACTCGTATCTTGGGCTTTCGCTGAGTTCGCTCAGCAGGAATCGGCTTCCACAGCAGGCTTAGCAGGTTCAAATAATGTGCCTGAGGATGTAACGCCTTGATGTCGTCATCCAACTCATTCTGATCCATTTCCGGGTGGCCTTCCCGGTATAGATCGTTAAGCCATTCCTTTACCCATGCTAGATCCATGAACCAACCCATTTCATGGGGAGTCAAGGCAAGTTTGAACGTCTCACCTGAACGGACATCTTCTTCATTAGGCGCCAGGTAAGCCGTGCCTTCGCGCTTGGCCATGCTGCGAGTATCAAACGCCAAGGTCAGGCGATGGCTGTGACCATCGACATCCGGCGTATCCAGTTTCACCAAGCGCATGCGAGACCAGTTACTGGGGCCTTCATCAAAACGATGCGGCGGCATGTGCCGAAAAAACGGTATTGGTACCCACTGACGATCCAAGAGCGACAAACTCGACTCCATGTCCATATCAAGATATGGCTTACTCACCCGCTCGACCTTGTTGGGCTCGGGTTCATAAAAAGTGGTGCCATCTTCTTCATTGGTCAGCAGGCGCACTAGAAGATCATCTGCTAACTTGGCAAACTCACCGCCGGTTTCCTTACGAGGGTCGAGCGTCAAGGCAAAATCTAGAAACTGGACACCGGTATCGTTGACCAACGGGACAACGTCTTGGAACTGAGTGACTTCAGGCAACATGTCGCAACTCTTCTCCCACATTCCGTAATTATTCGTTGTCTTTCCACATTTGCATGGGAAAGGTCTCGTTGGCGTAACTGACAGCGCAGTCGGCCATGTCGGTGGCACCCTGCTCACACAGCACTTCGGGCATATCGTAAAAGCTGCCATCTTCACAACTGGCCTGCCCCTGGCTTTGTATCGAAAGCGCGCCCTCTTGCATTGCCGCCTCTATCGGGCCGGTGCAGGTAACCCCACCCTGATCGCCGGCATGGCGCAACTGTACCTGCCCTTGTCCTTTTTCAAATGCATAGGAAACGCGTAACGGGCGTCCCGTCTCGCTATCCATTACACCCGCTGCACGCCAATTACCGTTCATGAAATCGGCGGGACCATCCTCAGCCTGAGGAGGAATAGTAAGCGGTTCGAACGTTGTTGAAGGCGATGCCTCGGAGTTCGCTGGCGGCGTCCCCTGCCCCAGTTCAGGCGGTGCAACCGGCGACGCAGTTAAGTTCTCCTCGACAGGCAGTTCACTTGCCGCACCCCCCATTTCAGGCAAGGCAGTCACTTCGGGCACACTCGCCTCCATACCAAGGTCTGGAGCTTGTATCTCAGGTAAATCAGCTTCTGGAACTCCTGCACCGCTTCCATCAAGTGCCATCCCGCTGCTTCCAGCTCCGCCATTACTGGCACCGCCCCACCAATGTGGATTGGACAGATCAGGTAAGGAAATAGCAGGAAAATTCAGAGTCGGTAACGTAGGCATGTTCAGATTGTTCAGGCTCACATCAGACGTCTGAAAATCAGGCGCTTGCAAATTTCCAGTCCCAACTTCAGGCAGGTTGGCTTGTGGCGTGCAACTACGCAGACCGAAAAATGTTAACAAGAGCAACAACAATAACAACAGCAGAGCTAACGGCCACCAGCGTCGCCACCAAGGGCGTCGCTCTTCCAACACGGATTTCTGTTCGATGACTGGCTCAGTTGAAGGAGTACCTGCCAACGGCACTTCTGGGTTGGGGCCTGGCGCTGGTGCCGGGGCAGTATCTTGCGGATAAAGAAAATGTAAGGGGTCGGTAGTACGCTTGGCATCAGGATGCTCAAATCCCCAAAAGGTAAGCACAGGCGTTCCATTGACGAGATAAACATAATCTTGATCGGGAATTCGAATGACTTGCTTTAGCAATTTGGCCAGCACGCCCCGGTCATTATGAGTTCCTTCTGCTTTGGCCAACGAAGAATCGCTAAAACTTTCAAGAAAGGTTTCAAAGTGACGCAGCTCTTGACGGGCGGGTGCTCGTTCCTCTTCGCTAGCAGCACTCCAGGGAATAACATCGCCCTCCATTCCGCTATACCAGTCCAGGCGTTCGCCCTGCTGATCGCTTTGTGGAATTGCCAGATGCAGCTCCATATGCGGGAAGTCGGGTTCTTGTGACTTGCGCTTGCGTGCCTCACGACGAATGGACTCTCTGAGCTGAAGAGCCGAACGAAAGACAGGCTGTCCGGTCTCCCCCAACGCCGAAAACCGCTCACTTTTACCGCTGCGTAGCAATGCACCCTGCATGCCTGTTCCCTTGTTTTTTTATCATTCAGCACTAGTAAGTTGCTGCTGTTTTTTAAGATAGAAATATTATTAGAGCATATAGAAAAACTGCACGTCGAAATGATGCCAGACAACGCTATTTGCCAAACTTTAACAACTTTTCGCCTTTATTTTCCAGAACTTTGAAATCACCCTGCTAACGCACAAGGTTTTTATAAAGCACTGAAAACCACGTAAAAACAACCACCTACGCAACACCTTATAATTCCCTGCTGAATTATTTTACCTAATTCAGATTAGCAAATAAATACTTTTTTTCATTATAAGACTTAAAAAACTACAACCTAAAACTCTAGACGCATCATTAAATTAATTTTCAACAGCAGCCGTAGATTTCTTTCTAACTTTAGTATAGACACTCAAAACCAATTGAGCGCATAAAGACTACCTTACTCAGGCAGTAACACGCCCACTGGTGTGCTCCCAGGAAATCATATTGACCTGCAGGCAAGCCACCTCAGACCACATTAAGGGCGCTCACCACCGGCCTGCCAGCGCCAACGCCAACGCCGCTGTGACAGCGGTAGATTTCGATTGCATGCCCACAGCTGTTAATCGGACGGGCTGTTTATCATCCTAGCACTTAACGCCGATTCCTAGCTTTGAGCTTCGAGCTGAAGAGAATGTCGAAAGGGATTATTTAATTCAGCAAGACCTGCTGCAAGATGACACTCGATACATTGGCGAGCCAAGGAGCTCGACTTTCAAGTATTCCAGCAATTTTTCTCGCTATGTAATCCTGGCAGGAGCATAAAAAAACATATAACAACATGATTTTAAAAAGATAAATATAAAGAAGAAAAATACAATATACCACTACGTATACCAGCACCCCCACCTTCAACCTGCGAATAGCGCATACTGAAAACATTAATCACTGGTAATTCTGTTTGTGGCACATATAAGCGACTACTGCCAAGTGATCTGTAAGGGTTTACAGTATTTAGTGCGCGGGGTAATCTAACAATGTTAAAGCAATATCTTTAACCAGGTTTGGCGACCTGAAATTATCCAAGGCGCATAAGCGCCACTGAACATAGTAGGCGTTTTTTTGCTTGCTGTGATTATGGTGGTCGTGCGTGGGAGACCTTAGGGTCTGCCGGTTTTTCCTTGGATACCGGTTCGCCAACCTGCGTACGGCCGCCTCCCTCCTGTTTGGCGACAGCGGAGACGGCTCTGATAAATCCAAGGAGCTGTTTGATGCGTTTAAAGATCTTCCCTATTTGCAGCCTTAATGGCCGCGCAGCTGCCCACCGTGCTATGGCACGTGCTGCCCTCTTCTCCGATAGCAGTCTTCGCGTTCGCTATCAGCGTTATCAGTATCATATGCAAAAAGCTCAGGCACTAGACGCCAAAGCCGCATCATCAGCACGTTTTGCAACTGTGCAGGAGGTGCGCTAATGAGTCGTCGCATCATCCACCCGATTGCTTCTCCGTACCTACAAGGGTTGTTAGAGCAGAAAGCCAAGGAACATGCCTTGTTTACGGTTTGTGAATTGCGCGATCAACTTGCTGAGCTAAAAGCATTAGCGGATTTTGATCAAAAAACGCTGCGTCTCTATGTGCGTGATCAAATCAATAAGCGTGTGAAACAAGGCATTGTGGAATGGGTAGGGCTTCAAAAAGGATTTAAAAATCGTTATGTGTTCCGGCTAATAGCGACGTCTGACCTCAATGCTGACAACATTTACCAAGATACCCTACAAGCTTCCAGCGACGTCGAACCGCTAGCGGTCAAGCTCAGCCGTGATAGCCAGCAGCTGCGTGCACAGATAGAAACGAGTGATTACCGGCTCCAGGCGTTCCAGGAAATCGCAGAAAAGTACCCTGACGCACGTGATGAAATTGAGCCGCTTTTCGAGCATGAAAAAGCACAGGCAAAAGCGCTGGGTGAAAAGCTAAAGGCTTACGCCGACGTGCAGCGGAAGCTCGCTCAGGCGGGAGGTGAAGCATGAAACTCCGCGACACGTCTACCCATACTACTCAGCATCCGCCGTTACGTGATTGGCAGCAGCGCTGCCTTTCACATGCTATTGCTCAGCTATCCCCCGAACAATCTCACTTTCTCTGCCAAGCCACGCCTGGTGCGGGGAAAATGTTGATGGCAGCAGTGTTAGCCAACCATTTACTCCAGTGTGGTGATGTCGATTTCGTAATCTATCTGGGGCCGAGCTGCGAAGTGGTGAACCGCGCTGAAGAAACACTCGCAGACGTCACGGGGCTTGCTATGAGCGGCAATCTAGGCGCACGGGGCGGGTGTTACACCTATCAATCGCTGCGCACGCGCCTGCGTGCATTCCAACAACTGGGACAATACTACCGGGTATTCTTAATCTGGGATGAAAGCCATCACGCTGGCCGGGTGCCCGGTGCGCAGCAAGGTGCAAATGAGTGGGGGCAGGCGCTGCTGCTGCTGGAGCGCAACATTACATACACGCTGGCACTATCCGGCACGCCATGGCGTACCGATGGCAGTTGTCTGCCGCTCTTGCGTTATCTCGATGTGCCATCAGCAGACAACGGCGGCGATACCCAAGAAGGTCAGGCAACATTGCTCAAACAGCGGTTGGTTCCGGATTTTGTCTATACGCTGCAAGAAGCGGTACGCGATGGAGTATGTCGCAAGCCCACTATCAAGTTGATTGATAACCCGCATATTCAGCTGACGATCAGCCACCTCAAGGGCAAAAAACCACCCGAGCAAAAGCAGTTTTCAAGCATTCCGCGCTTACTTCGCGATCCCCGCGTCAGCTATGCCGACCTATTACGCCATGACACGCCAATGGATGCGCTGTTAAAGAAAGGGGTCGCCCAGCTGAGGAGATTACGTCAGGCACAGTCAGCGGCGGGTGGTCTGGTGGTCGCCTCTGATATAACTCACGCCGAAGACATCGCCGAGCAGCTGGAAGCCATGGGCGAAGACGTCTGTTTGGTGACAAGTAAAACACCCAATGGGCATGTCAAGTTGCAGGCGTTTCGTGGTTCGATGCAGTCATGGATTGTGTCCGTGGGGATGATCAGCGAAGGCGTTGATATCCCGCGTCTTCGCGTGTGCTGTTACCTGAGCCATATTCGTACTGAGCAGCATTTTCGGCAAGTATTGGGGCGGATTATTCGGCGTATGGGGCTGCATGACGCTGACTGCTACCTATTTGTGCTCAATGAAAGGCTATTACGTCGCTATGCGCATCGTATTGCTGACGATCTTCCTGATGAAAACTCTGTTGTCACGGTGATCCCACCTGACCAGGCGCCGCTTGCCGCGGGGTACGGTAACATCACTCCCGTGCCACCCTTTGATAACGTCATACTGCCTGAAGAGGACACCACAATGGCGCCCGATGATGCAGCAGGGATTACGTTTGGACCAGCTATGTCTACCTATGCAGCAGCCGCTACCGCTCAGTCCCAGTGGGAGCACGACATGGCCTTTTCACAGCAATTTATTGAGCGCCTGGCGACATTGAAGCTTTGACGGTGGTACCGTCACGCTGAGCTGTTTAGCGTAAGGGCTGCTTATAGAGACAATGGTGGAAATCTGATTGGTGAGTATGTTGTAACCAAGCAAATGCGTCTCGATAACGGCTACTAATAATAATTAACGCCTTCTATGGGTTACTGTAGAGGGCATTATACCCAGCAGGAAGTCTGCATGACATTGACTAAACGGATCTGGACCGTCATTTTTTCACTACTTTTACCGACCGTTGCCGCGGCCGATATCCATATTGTGAGTTTGAATATTCGAAATATGGGTTGAATAATAAAGCTATTCCGCATATCGCACGTATTGCACAGCATTTTGATTTCCTGGCGCTCCAAGAATTAATGGATCCCACCGCACTCTCGAAACTTCAGCAAGCGGTTGAAGCAGCCAGCGGCGAGCCATGGTCATAGATGGCGGGCGAATATCTTGATCATAGTCGTCGGGCTCACGCCATTCTGCTCAACCCCAAGGGCCATACAATTAACCAGATTCGCGATATTATTGGGGTTAGGCGCGATACGGTATCAACTTGGTTATCCTAGAGGGAAGCAGACGGTATTGAAGATCTTCAAAACAAGCCTCGCGAAGGACGCCCTCACCTTCTTAGCGAAAGCGAACTTGCTGTGTTAGAACAACTGGTTGAAGAGTATCCCCATCAATTGTCTGCCCTCCATGCCAAGTTTCAGGAGTAGACAAGTAACGTCGTCAGCCAGGACACGTTGCGGCCCGCGTTAGAAAAAGGTTATAGCGGTAAGCGGCTACGCCGCTTATTTAGGGCACGCGTGACGAGACAGTTTTCCGCCATACGCAAGAGATGGTCAATGTGTTGAAGGAGTAGGAAGATGGTGGTGAGTGCGATCTCTATTTCTTTGATGAAGCCGGTTTCTCGCAATCATCGTCACTTCCTTATGCATGGAGCCCGATAGCCAAGCCCTGGGAAGTCACGGCCTACTCACACAGCAAACGGCTGAATGTACTGGGCTTTCTGACCAGGGAAGGTGAGTTTTTTTCACCACATGACCACCGAGACCGTTATAGAAGCCTTTTATCATTTTGCGGCACATAAAGCCCCTGACGCATTCGCCATCGTGATACTGGATAATGCCAGAATGCACCGCCCCAAGGCATTCCAGCGCAAACTTATTGATTGGATGGCACATCGCATTCACCTAGTCTATTCGTCGCCGTATTCGCCGGAGCTGAACCTGGTCGAAATCTTTTGGCGCGAAATCAAATACCGGTGGCTACCGTTAACAGCCTACAGTTCGTTCGATAAGCGTTGTGAAGCGGTCAAAAAAGTATGCAATGGTTACGGTACTGATTACTCAATAACTTTTGCATAACCACTTAGCAGATGTTGGGCTGATGCATCAGTAGCACATGGTCTTCACTTGAACTATAATTAGCTTTACGACTCACTATGGCACACGAAAGGTATTTTGGATGTTTGGACGATTACTCACTATTTTTGCTATAGCTTGTATTATATTTGTTCCAACCGCTATTTTGTTGAAAGATTTCCATCCCTATTGGGTATACGCAGGATTCACCTTAGCAATGGGCATCTTCAGTGCATCCATCAATATTATGCGTTCGTACTTTATTACATGCCCTGATCCAGATGAATACTTCGACTAGTACTACACGATGGTGTTAAGGCCCTACCCTCAAGGGCCTTGTTTCGTGAATCTACTGGGTGTATCTAAGTGCTTCCTTCCCATGACGCTCGACTATCGTCTTATAATTCGCGTATGCGAGTTTTCCTGTACATGTATCGAGGATATTGGTGAGGGACTCTTGGATAAATCGAACAGCATATAAAGTGATGAAGTGAAGGATAACGATGTGCACGCCGATCATGTTCACTCGGTAAAACGTATCTGTTGTATTGGGTATTAGGTAGTTATTACCAAACACGTCAAAATAGAACAATATAATCGCTGAGAATGCCGCCAATACGCTGAATTTCACTGGCCGCGAGTCAACCAGTGCAATATAAATCTTCATCAGCGTGGCCTCTATCGGCTGAAATTTTCTGAAATCGCTCATACGTATTCCTTTGCAAGGCTTGCTGGCCAGATGACCGTCTATTGACCCACTGGCTGCTAGGTTATCGATTGCGCAACGTTATGTCACCCTGGGCATCCTCAAAAAAAGCAAAAGGGCGGAAAGTGGTTTCACCTTTAAGCAGGATACGTAACCACTCCTCCAATGCTTCAAGCAACTCCTTGGCAAGTGCATCGTTCACCTCACCGTCAAGCAACATCAGACGCCGGTGCTTTGTTGATCGGCGAGGACGTTATCATCAAGCTGCTATCGATGATGCCTTTTCAAGTTCTTCCGGCTGTCTTCAGTACATTGGGGAATGGCACATCCATCCTGAGGATACCTGCCAAGTCTAGTTTCACGACTCTTTCGCAAAGCTACACAAAGGCTTGCAACGACTCATTCACAGAAATACACACGAGTCGTTTACCCTCCAAAAAAGTCGTTAAAATCCTCAGAGACGACTGTTCCATCTGCTGGAAAATATTAATAGTGAACATTGATTAATGAGTAATATCTTTAAAATCAGTTATTAAAAAATCTAACGCAGAATCACACAAGTCGTTTTTAACCCATAAAAGTCGTTAATTTTCTCAAGGAGGACTTCTCTAGCTGCTAAAAACATAACGTCAGCGCACAACTTGCTGTCAGAAGGCTCGAAGAGAAAAACGAATCTTTCGCAAAGATACGAACAAGTCGCTTATCACACGCACAAGCAGCTTGGCTGCAGAAACTGAGTGCAACACCTGAGCATTTCGCTAAGGTGTTGTCCCACGTCTTACCTCGAACTCAGTATTGAAGAACGTGCCAGCATCCAAGTGGGTCAAGCCCAAGGGATGAGCCTTCGGCATATTGCCCAGCTCCTGGGGCGAGCTCCTTCAACCATCTCTCGTGAAATACGCCGTAATCAAATGGCCCAGAATGGTTACTGCGCTCGGCACGCCCAACGTCAGCGAGAAAAGCGTCGAGTGGTCTATCGTCCTGCGCGTAAGCTTTCGCTAGGCACCGAGCGGTTTGATCTCATCGTGCATATGTTGCGGCGACGCTTGTCTCCTGAACAAATTAGCGGCAAGTTCAAAACGATGAAACCACCTGATTTGCGCGATGCCTACGTCTGCCGAGGGACCATCTACACGGCCATTTATGCCTTGCCTGCTGGCCACCTTCGCAAGGAACTGATTCACTGCTTGCGACAAGGCGGTGATTTTCAACCCAGTTGTCCAAATGGCTGCCTCTAAGCAGCCTGTTTATTACGCTCGATTTCGTGCATTTTTCCAGGGTTGAGCGACACCGAACCGAGCACCTCCCAGTTTCGGGTGTTGCCCGACCAGCGTTGTGGATGCCGGACCGTGCCAAGGCCGTGGTGTTCCAGAAAATGGCGAAACTTGAGAATCGTGGTTTCGTCCGGCAATCGGTATAGTTTCAAACAGGCGAATTGGCCCATGGACTCGATCTCGTAGAGGGCGTCTTCCATGGCCGGATCGCTCAGGTTGTAAAACAACTGCATGCAATGGACGCGGAGCATGGCAGCACTGAATCCTATGCAGTTGACGATAGACGTATTATCACTGATAGCAGTGACTTTTTCAGAGCTTCCTTAGCTCAATGATGCTGCCCCGGAGTCGCTCAAGAGGAGTCCGCTCGTCCGCTTTATAACGCCTAACTTAAATAGAGCGGCGTACATTGTCGGTCACAATAATAAACTTACCCGAAGCTTCTACTTGACGAAATACTCTGTGCATTTGCCTTATCAACACCTGGGGCCTACGATGGGAACGGTTCCATAAGTAGAGATAAAATGACAACACCTACTCATCAACACTCGACAATCCTTGAGGTTGCACGCGAGGCAGGGGCTTCCAAGACCAGTGTTTCCCGCTTCTTCAGTGGAGAGCGTGAGCGGCTATCTCCGAACCTGCAGACGAGCATCGCCGCCGCGGCCCAGCGCCTAGACTACCACCCCAACCGGATGGCCAGTGGCCTCAAGGGTGGTCGCTCGCGGATCATAGGCATGCTTGTGGCAGACATTCGGAACCCGTTCTCGGTGGCAGTGATGCACGGTGTGGAACAAGCCTGCCGCGAGCGCGGCCTCTCACTAATGGTCTGCAACACCGACAATAACTCGGCACTGGAGCGCGAACATCTCGCCCTGCTCACCTCTTACCGAGTAGAGGGTCTGGTAATGAACGCTGTCGGTAGCCTGGATCGCGAACTGCAGGCGCTGGTCGAACAGGGCACCCCGCTAGTCCTCCTTGAGCGAGAGTTGAGCCAGGTAGAGGCTGAAGTGGTGGGCCTAGACAATGCTCGTGCGCTCGACTTAGCTTTAGATCACCTCCAGGGCAGAGGTTATGGAGAACTGCTCTACCTGAGCGAACCCCCGGGCCTGGCCAGTCCACGCCAGGCACGCCTTACTCGCTTCCAGCAAGGGGTCGCTGCACGCGCCATGGCCGGTGAGGTTCATTGCCAGCCACTCGACGAGACTGATTCCCTGAACCGTGCTATCGGCAACTTTTTGGCACGTCCCGGCACGCTACCCAAGGCGTTGCTCTGTGCCAACGGTAACGCCACCCTGGCCGCTACCCGGGCACTACATGCTCTAGACGCCCGACTTGGCGAGACGGGGTTGCTGGGCATCGACGAGCTCGACTGGTGCGAGCTCGTCGGCCCTGGCATTACCACGCTGGCCCAGCCCACCGAGGCGATCGGTCGTGCTGCAGTCGAGTGCCTAATGCGTCGCCGCGACATCGGTAACTACACCATGCCAGCGCGCCGTGTACATTTTCAGGCCAATCTGATTCCACGCGGCTCTACCTGCCGCTAACCCACTCATTCAGGACTCCTCATGTCCCTTCAATTTTCTCGCTCTCGAATGGTACCGTTCCCAATGTTGCTTTCTGGCGCTTCAGATGCACCCGCCATCCTCGTCGCCACCTCTGCATATGGCCACGAAGCCATCGCTGCCCACGGCCATACCGCAGTGCTGTCGTGGCTCGCCGCGGCTGGCGCCGACGGCGTAGAGATCCGCCGTGAGCTGCTGCCGCCTGACTTCGCGGACTTCATTGACCTAGGTCAGGCCTGCGCTGACCTAGGCCTTGCCATCGTTTACTCCGCACCCGAAAGGCTCTGGGAGGTCGACCAGTTCGCTACGTATCTGGATAAGCAACTGATCGAGGCCACCGCACTTGGCGCGGTCGCGGTCAAAATCCCCATGGGCCACTACCCCGTTGGGAGTCAGGTTGATTGGGCAGCGCTGCGAGAACGCCTCGCGGCCGCCCCGCCGCTACTAATAGAAAACGACCAGACCCCCGAAGGCGGCACGTTGGAACCCCTGTCCGCCTGCTTGGAAGACGCCGCTTCAGCGGGCTGCCCGCTAGGCATGACCTTTGATATTGGCAACTGGCACTGGACTGGCAATGACCCGTTGGCCGCGGCACAGCGCCTGGGGCATTTCGTGCGCTATCTACACTGTAAGGGAGTCGTGTGCGATCAAGGACACCGTAGAGCTAGCTTGCCCAACGATGGCGAACTCGCCACTTGGCATACGTTTCTAGCCCACTTACCGACTCAAGTCCCGCGCGCTATCGAATACCCCTTACAAGGCCAGGATTTAGCGGCCATCACTACAGAACAACTGGCGCGGCTGCGCCGCCTCTGACATCCCAACCATGAAACAGGAGACTGCCATGACTTCCCCTTCTGCCGCTCCCGAAATTCTTGCTTTCGGCGAGGCAATGACAATGTTCGTCGCTGAAGCGTCCGGTAAGCTGGCCGACGTCGAATACTTTCAGCGTCGCATTGCGGGCGCCGACACCAACGTGGCCATCGGCCTAGCCCGCCTAGGCTTTCATGTGGGCTGGTTGAGCCGGGTTGGCGACGATGGCTTTGGCACTTTCATTCGCCAAGCCCTGGAGGTCGAGGGGCTCGACTGCCGCCATCTGCGCACCGACCCCGAACACCCCACAGGCCTTGTGTTCAAGGAGCTTGCCCTGGGCGGCGCCGATCCCCACGTGGAATACTATCGCCGTGGCAGTGCCGCCAGCCACTTGGCACCAGCGGACGCCGACAGCGTTGACTTCTCAGCACTGCGTCATCTGCACGCTACCGGTATCCCCCCAGCGCTCTCATCGAGCGCCCGCGAGCTCGCCGAGACCATGCTTGATCGGGCCCGAGACGCTGGCGCCAGCCTCTCCTTCGATCCCAACCTGCGCCCTAGCCTGTGGAACAGCGAGGCCGAGATGCGCGACACCCTCAACGCCCTAGCCGTGCGCACCGACTGGGTGCTGCCCGGCCTGGCTGAGGGCCGCCTGCTGACCGGACGCAACAGCCCTGAGGCGATAGCCGACTACTACCTGGAACGGGGTGCTCAAGCTGTCATCATTAAGCTAGGGCCTGAGGGTAGCTATTATCGCGGTAGCCGGGGCGGTGAACAGGTTGACTTCACTATGCCAGGCGTACCGGTCGCCGAAGTTGTCGACACCGTGGGCGCCGGCGATGGCTTTGCCGTGGGCGTTATCAGCGCCTTGCTTGACGGTCTTTCTCCCCATGAGGCGCTGAAGCGTGGCAACCTGATCGGCGCTCTGGCGGTACAGGTACGTGGAGACATGGAAGGCCTACCCGATCGGATCCGCCTGGATCAGCTGACATCCCAACTAAAATAAGGAGTTCATCATGAAGAAGCGCATCCTGGCCTATGGCCGTCTGAGCGAAGCCCAGCTGGCACAGCTTGCCAACGAATTCGAGATCCAGCAGTTTCACGGCCTTACCTCGGCAAACGACCCCGCTTTTCGCGCCGCCCTGGCCAAAGCTCATGGCCTGATCGGCTCCAGCGTGGCAATCCCCGCAGAGCTGCTGGACGAAGCTCCCCACCTAGAGGCCATCGCCAGCATCTCGGTGGGTTTTGATAATTACCCGGTTGAGGCCCTGACCCAGCACGGCATCCTGCTCTGCAACACCCCGGACGTGCTCACCGAGACCACCGCCGATACCGGCTTCGCATTGATCATGGCCACCGCCCGCCGGGTTGTGGAACTGGCCGACTTTGTCAGGCGCGGCGACTGGCAGAAGAGCATTGGCCCTGAGCACTTCGGCAGCGACGTACATGGTAAGACTCTCGGCCTCGTGGGCTTTGGGCGCATCGGCGCAGCTGTGGCCCGGCGCGGTGCGTTGGGCTTCGGTATGCAGGTGCGCTACGCCATGGCCTCGCCCAAGCCAGTCCTGGAAGAAGAGTTGGGCGCGGAACGCCGTACACTTGACGAGTTGCTCGCCGAGTCCGATTTCGTTTGCGTTACTATCCCACTCTCCGACACCACCCACCATCTGATCGGCGCTGATGAGCTCACGCGCATGAAATCCTCCGCGATTCTGATCAATATTGCCCGTGGTCCAGTAGTGGATGAGACAGCGCTGATTGAAGCTCTGGAGGAAGGACGCATCCGCGCCGCTGGCCTCGACGTCTACAATCATGAACCGCTGTCGCAGGATTCACCGCTACCTCACATGAGCAATGTGGTGGCCCTGCCGCACATCGGCTCTGCGACCCACGAGACCCGCAACGCCATGGCTCAACGGGCGGTAGACAACCTCATCTTGGCACTATCCGGCAACCGTCCTATTAGCCTGGTCAACGAAGAAGTCTGGGAGTCGCGTCGCGGTGCTTAATTGGACATTCTTAGACTAAAGACGATTGGTAGAAGCTCCTTTTCTCGGCTAGTTTTAGATCAATCTAAAAACAACTATAACGGAGACGCCATGCGCCAGAATGCCTCGCCCCGACAGGATCAGCGAGATACCGCCAGCGTGACCCTGCAGGACATCGCCGCCCACGCCGGGGTGTCCCGCTCAACGGTATCACTGGTGCTGCGCGAGAGCCCGCTGGTCGCCGAGCGAACTCGGCTAAAGGTACAGCGTTCGATCAAGGCATTGAGCTACGTCTATAACCGCGGCGCGGCGGCCCTGCGCGGCAACCGCACCTCGACCCTGGGTGTAGTGGTTTACGACATCGCCAACCCCTTCTTCGGCGCCATGGTGGCCGGCATCGACGCCGCCCTGAACCGCGAGGGCTACGTCTCCTTCCTGGCCAACAGCGAGGACTCGCCAGCGCGTCAGCAACGCTTTTTGGAGCGCATGCGCGAACACAGTGTCGACGGCATCCTGTTATGCCCAGCGGAGGGCACCGACCCAGGATTGATCGACACTCTCAACAATTGGGGTATGGCCTGCGTGCAGGTACTGCGCCACGTGGCCGAACCGCCCTTCGACTATGCTGGCGCCAACTTTTACCAAGGGGTCTGCCAAGCCATGGATCACCTAGTGAGGCTGGGCCATCATCGCATCGCCTTCCTTGGCGGCCACAGCGAACACTCAGCAACCTGCGAGCGGTGGCAAGGCTACCGGGAGTCGCTGGAACACCATCAGCTCCCCTACCAGCGCCTGCTGCGCTCCACTGTGACTCGCCGCGATGGCGTCGAAATGATTATGCAGCTAATGGCTGAATCGCCAACGCCTACAGCCGTGATTTGCCACAACGACATGGTGGCCTTCGGTGCCATGCTCGGCCTTAAGCGCCTAGGGCTTGTGCCAGGCGTCGACTGCGCAGTGATCGGCACCGACGATGTCGAGGAGGCCAGCCTGAGTGACCCGTCGCTGACCAGCATCGCCACCCATCCTTATGCAATCGGCGAGGAGGCTGCGCGCTTAGCGCTGCGTCGCATCGCCAATCCGGAAGGCGCACGGGAGCAAGTAGTATTAGCACCCCGACTGCAGATTCGCGACTCCTGCGGGGCCGCTAGGCCTACATTAGATGCAACCTTGGCAAACCATGCGGCTGGGACTCACGCCTAGCGTTCTGTCCCATGCCAGCAACTCAACGCCGCTCAAAGCGGCGACAACAAAAAGGTAGAATCATGACCAAAAAATGGATCGATCTAAAAAACATCTCAACTAGTGGATTGTTAGGCTCCACCCTGCTGGCTACGGCCGCTCTAGGGTTCGCTGGCACAGCCCAGGCCTTAGATCTTCGCTTCGGCCACGGCGGTACCGAAGACACCGCTTACCAATTGGGCGCCGAGCGATTCAAGGAGCTGCTTGCCGAGGCCAGCGATGGCGAGATGGGCGTCCAGATCATGGGGAATTCAGTGCTCGGCCACGAGACTGAAATGTTTGAACAGCAGATGGCCGGCGCACTGGACGTGTCGATCATCAACCCCGGCCTGGTCACCGAATTTTCGCCCACCGCCAACGTTTTCTCGATTCCTTTTTTGTATCGTGATGAGGATCACTGGAGCCAGGTGCTCGACGGCGAAGTGGGCCGCGCAATTGCCGACCAGATCACTGCGGAGACCGACGTGCGCGTACTGGCTTTCTACGGTGGCGGCAAGCGTCAGATTGTTAGTACCGAGCCGTTGGAGAGCCTTGATGATCTCGAAGGCTTAAAGATCCGCACCAACCCTACCAAACCACTGACCACTGCTTGGGAGGCACTTGGCACAGACCCCACCGTCATGCAGTGGAGCGAGATCTACACCGGGCTGCAACTGGGTGCCATTGATGGACTGCTCAATGAAGCAGAGTGGATTCACCGCATGCGTTTTCACGAAGTTGCGCCACACATCGGCCTTTCCGAGCACGATATTACGGTGCGACTGCTGACACTCTCTCAGGCAACCTGGGATCGCCTCGACGAATCGCAGCAAGAGCAAGTTATGGAGGCTGCCACCGAATCCGCTAGCTACGCTCGCAGCGTGCAACTAGAGCAAGATGCCGAAGCGCTCGACCTGCTGGTTGAAGAGGGTGCCACCCTGCACGAAATGGATCGCGAGACCATGATGGAAACCGTCGCAGGACCGCTAGAGAGCGTGATCGCCGAGATGGGACTGACCGAGTACCACCAGATGATCATCAACGCGGAATAACCCACCCGGCGCCGGCCTAGCTGGCGCCTCGCTTGCCATAGGTAATCACCATGTTCCGACTGCTCGCTGGCTTGGCACAGCTCAACCGGTTTCTGGAGCGTGTGCTCCACTGGATTCTGCTGTCGCTAGTGTTCGGCTTCATATTAATGGTCATCTACCAGGTGATCAGCCGAAATCTGGCGTTCATGCCAAACCTCTATTGGACCGAGGAGTTCAGCCGCTTCGCCTTCCAGTGGATGGTAATGCTGGGCGCCGCAGTGGGAGTGCTTCACGCCGACCACTTTGTACTTGAAGCCTTCCCCCACGGCTCACGGGCCGATCTCGCTACCCGGGTGATTCGCGACCTGGCGTGTTTGGCCATCGGTATTATCTTCGTCTTCCACGGCTACGAATTTGCCCTTTCCGGGCTGCGCCGTAACGCTACCGCCTCCGGGCTATCAATGATCTACGTCTACTCCACCTTCTTGGTCAGTGGGGTGTTCATTCTGCTATTCAGTGTACAGCGCCTACTGCATACACTTCTCCACGGTTTGGATGCCATGGAAGCGTCACTCAATACGCCGAGCGAGATCGAGACGCTGGAGGTCAGCGCGTCTGATCACAGCGTGGAAAGCCTTGAGCCGGCCCCCAGAAGTAAGACACACACTGAACAAGGAGAGCCCCGCTAATGATGCCTGCCGACTGGATGTTCCTATTGCCCTGGCTGTTGTTCGGCTTGCTCTCCGTGCTCATCGTGGTAGGCGTGCCCATCGCCATGGCGCTAATCCTGACCTCATTCAGCCTAATCTTCCTCGACCCGCGGCTGACCACTTGGGTGCTCTTCCAGCGCATGTACAGCGGCATGGACTCATTCGTGCTACTAGCCGTTCCGCTCTTCCTGCTGGCCGGTAACTTAATGAATGCAGCACGTATCACGGATCGTTTGATCACGCTGTGCATGCTATTAGTGGGTCACTTTAAGGGCGCCTTGGCCCACGTTAACGTCATGGTCAGCATGCTGTTCGCGGGCGTCTCCGGCTCCTCCACTGCCGACAGCGCTGGCATAGGCACGGTGCTAATCCCAGCCATGAAGCGCGAAGGCTATCCGACGCACTTCGCCGTAGCCGTCACAGCAGCCTCGTCAGTGATGGGCATCATCATTCCTCCCTCAATCAACATGATTGTTTGGGGTGCCCTGACCAACACGTCCATCGCTGGCCTCTTCCTCGGCGGCATATTACCCGGGATCATGATCGGCGTAGCTCAACTCTTGCTAAACTTAGGCTACGTGCGCCGTTATAACGTACCGATTCGACCGCGTGCCACCTTCCGCCAGCTGCTGCACTCGGGTAAGGACGGCCTGATGGCAGCAGGCATTCCAGTGGTAATCATTGGCGGCATTACGTTGGGTATTGTCACCCCCACCGAGGCGGCGATGATTGCCGTGCTCTATGCCCTGGCACTAGGTTTTCTTGTCTATCGCGAGCTGACGTTCAGCGATGTCTTGGATTCCTCCACGGCGACCGTTAGGCTCTGCTCGCTATCGCTGTTCAGCTTGGTGGGGGCGGCGATTTTTGGTTACCTAATCAGCTTCTACCAGATTCCACCCAAGCTGATGGCTGGGGTCAACATCTCAGATCCGATAATACTGCTACTGGTAATGACTGCCGTAATGCTTCTCATCGGCACCTTCATGGATTCGCTACCGGCCATGGCGATCATGGCACCAATCTTCCAGCCGTTAGCTATGCAAGCGGGCATCCATCCAGTGCAGTTTGGGGTAATTGGCGTAATGGCACTGGGCCTTGGGCTCATTACACCGCCTTACGGGCTGTGCTTGATGATTTCGGCAAAGATTGGTGGCATTCCACTGCTCAAAGCGCTTGGTACCACCTTGATCTATCTGGCAGTGATGCTTGCGGTGATCCTGTTGCTGATTTTCTACCCTCAGCTAATTCTGGCGATCCCCCGTGCCTTGGTGCCGGACTTCGTCTGATCTACCCCGACGCCGGTTGCTATTAAAGTGAGCCGGCGCTTCATTGCTCAACATCGTGAGACCTCTATGTCCTTACCTCTCTGCCTGCTCTTCGATTCCGACGGTACTCTGGTCGATAGCGAGATACTTCTCGCCGAGGTGATGGGCAATATTCTGCCGACCTTCGGCCTGCCCTTCTCCGCCCGTCAATACATGGAAGAATTCAGAGGCGTGCGCTTTCGTACTATCGTTGACAACCTTGGCGAGCGCAACGGCGCTCTAGACGAAGAACACTTCCTGGCAATGGAGAGTGAGATGCGCCGCCTGATGGAGCAACGTATGCGCGCCGAACTGCTGCCCATCGACGGAATACCCGAGGCTCTAGCCTGGATTTCTCATAGTACCTCAGCCA
>NZ_JACCGK010000029.1 GCF_013416325.1 Vreelandella sedimenti | reverse complement strand
CTTTTATACCCTGTGAGAAATCCGGGCTAGGCCAGTTTTGGGCAGTCGGCTTAATTGAGCCGGTTGTTTGCCCACGCTGAGTGTCCCTGTTAACGGGTTTTGTGTGCCGCCAAGTGTCCCGCCAGGAATGCATGACCCGCTCCTCCAGGTACCAGGTTTCTCCCAGGCTGCCATTGTAGCGGGCTAGCGCACGGGTAAAGTCGCCATTCTCGATAGCGAGGTAGTACGCCACAATCGTACAGCCATAGCTCGCTGACCCAGCACGGCATGATTTGCATCAAACCAACGGCGCCTGCCGAGGTGATAGCATCGGCTTTGAAAGCGCTCTCCACCTGAATCAAAGCTAACACCAATTCTGGCGGTAAGCCTGCCAGCCTGGCTTCTGGGTAGATACGCGTGAGCAGTGTTTGGCGCTGTCCGGCATCATCAATAAAACGCGCTAGCGGCGTGTCCATACGTTCACGCCGCTGGGCTTGTCTCTACAAGCCCAGCGCCGCTCAGCGTTACTGCCTTAGCTAGCTTTCTCACGCAAAAAGTCGATGATTTGATCTGCAGGCACCATGGTGGCTTCGCTATCCCGGCGTCCTTTATATTCCAGTTCGCCGTTATCTAGGCCTCGGTCACCGATCACCAGGCGGTGAGGAACGCCCATCAGTTCCAAATCGGCAAACTTAACGCCGGGCCGGGTGTCGCGGTCATCCAGCAAGACATCTAAGCCAGCGGCGGTGAGCGCTTGGTAAAGACGTTCAGACTCTTCGCGAACACGCTGGGATTTGTGTGCATTCATCGGCACCAGTGCCACCTGGAAGGGTGCAATAGCGTTGGGCCAGATAATGCCAGATTCGTCGTGGTTCTGCTCAATGGCCGCGGCGACCACACGGGTCACGCCGATGCCGTAGCAACCCATCCACGGATGGCTGGTTTTGCCGTTGTCGCCCAGCACGTTGGCGTTCATGGCCTGGGAGTACTTTTGGCCAAGCTGGAAGACGTGACCAACCTCGATGCCGCGCTTGATAGAGAGCGTGCCTTGGCCGTCGGGAGAGGGGTCGCCTTCCACTACATTGCGCAGGTCGGCTACCTCGGGCAGGGCCACATCACGCTCCCAGTTAATGCCGAAATAGTGTTTGCCTTCAATATTGGCGCCTGCGCCAAAGTCGCTCATCAGAGCAACGCTGCGGTCGGCAATAATGGGCATATCAAGGTTCACCGGGCCAAGTGAGCCAAAGCCTGCACCGGCTGCTGCGCGAATTTCCTCTTCGCTGCCCATGGTCAGCGGGGCCGCCACCTGCGGAAGGTTCTCTGCTTTTACCTCGTTCAGCTCATGATCGCCGCGCACCAATAGAGCAATCAGGCCACCTTCAGCGGCATGTACGATCAAGGTCTTGACCGTTTTCTCGATCGGCAGATCAAACTGCTCAACCAGGGCGGCGATGGTCTTGGCGTTAGGTGTATCTATCAGATGCATCTCTTGGGTAGGTGCTTCGCGCTGTATGTCGCTGCCCACCGGAGCAGGCAGGGCTTCGGCCTTTTCCATGTTCGCGGCGTAGTCGGAGGCGTTGGAGAATACGATATCGTCTTCGCCCGAGTCGGCCAGTACGTGGAATTCATGGGAGCCAGTGCCGCCGATAGAGCCGTTGTCGGCGATTACCGGGCGAAAGTCGAGGCCTAGTCGCGTGAAAATGCGTGTGTAAGCGTCGTACATATCCTGGTAGGTCTGTTTCAGCGAGGCTTCATCCAGGTGGAAGGAGTAAGCATCCTTCATGATGAACTCGCGGGAGCGCATTACCCCAAAACGTGGGCGAATCTCGTCACGGAACTTGGTCTGAATCTGATAGAAATTGACCGGCAGCTGTTTATAGCTGGCAATCTCTTTGCGCACCAGGTCGGTGATCACTTCTTCATGGGTCGGGCCGACGCAGTAGTCGCGGTCGTGGCGATCTTTCAGGCGTAACAGCTCGGGGCCATACTGCTCCCAACGGCCAGACTCCTGCCAAAGCTCAGCGGGCTGCACGGCAGGCATGAGTACCTCTTGAGCACCGGCACGGTTCATCTCTTCGCGCACAATGGCTTCCACTTTGCGCAGGGTGCGCAGGCCAAGTGGCAGCCAGGTGTATAGCCCAGAAGTTAAGCGGCGAATCATCCCGGCACGAAGCATTAGCTGGTGGCTAATGACTTCGGCGTCAGCCGGGGTTTCTTTGAGAGTGGCAATCAGTAATTGGCTGGCGCGCATGGGCGTGAGCATTCCTTGGTTTTTGAAAACAGGGCTGTTGAAAACCTGATTCTTGAAAAAGTGCTTGGAAGCGTTGAATAGGGACATTGTACGGTCTAGCGGTTAAAGCGGCAAAATAGTGCTTATGTTCAAATGAACTATGCTTTTGGATGGCTGTGCTAGACTGATCGAGTTTTGTGGCGCGATAGTCGGCAAAAACGCAAGTGCAATACGCTATATCGGCTATCGTCACTTTTTTATTTGAGGGAACTTTCATGCATCAAGCAGTTCGTCGCTGGTTGACTGGCGCCGTGGTTGGCGTTTCCATCGTGTCATTGAGTGGTTGTGGTACGCTTTTTCACCCTGAGCGCAAAGGCCAATTGAGCGGTGATATTGATCCGGTTATTGCTGTCGCCAATGGGGTCGGTTTGCTGTTTTTTATTGTACCCGGAGTGATTGCCTACGCCGTGGATTTCTCTAATGGCACCATCTATCTGCCGGGCCGCAACAGCGCCTCAGTCGATGTTCACCACTTAGACGACGCTATGGATGTGGCTTCCCTGGAAAAATTGCTTTCTGAAACAGCTGGTCAGCCGGTGAGCTTAGAGAACGAGTTGGTCATGATCGAGGAGATGAGCAGTTTGGATGAAGCGTTGGCCATGGTGCGTATGTCGGGCGTGTTAGACCAAGAGAAACTCTCGGCGATGTAATGTCTCTATCGATCATTAAAGCCCAGCCAAGCGTTATGTTTGGCTGGGCTTTTTTATGCTGCTCAGCTGTTAAGCATACTGGGCGGGGTTAGGCACGCTGGGAAAACGCGGTGGGTGCGCTTCCATGTAGGCGTGGCAGGCACGCAGTACCCGCACATCATCATACTTGCCACCCGCAAGCTGAAAGCCCACCGGTAAACCGTTATCGGTAAAACCACAGGGCACCGACGCGGCGGGTTGCTGGCTCAGGTTAAAAGGATAGCTAAAGGGCGCCCACTCTTCCCAGTCCCGCATGTCGCTGCCGGGGGGAACTTCCTGGTTAATTTCAAACGGGGGTATCGCCACCGAGGGGGTCATCAGTAGATGATACTCTTGGTTAAAGTGCTCCAGGAGCTCGGTTAACTCCGCACGATCTGCCAAGGCACGAAACAGCTCAACGGCTTTCCAGGGTTCGGCCTCACGGGCATTGGCCACCATGCCGGGATCCAGCAGCGTACGCTGGTGATCATCCATTTGTGACCACTGCTCTAAAGAGGCGGTAAACCACAGCTTACGGAAGGTATCCAGCGGTGACGAAAAGCCGGGATGCACCTCGACGATTTCAGCGCCCAACGCCTCCAGTCTGCCGGCTGCTTCTCGCACGCGTTCGGCAACCTGCGGATCTACCTTGGCGTAGCCAAGATCAGCCGAGTAGCCAATCCGTAGTCCGGTTAAACCTTTATCCAAATCCATCCCCCAGCAATCGGGCTGCCCGCGAGTGGCATAAGGGTCACGGTAGTCGTAACGGCCCATCACATTGAGCATGCTGACCGCATCCCGCACGGTGCGTGTTAACGGCCCCAGGTGCGATAGGCTGGGCTCTTTAGCCGGCGGCCATTGGGGCGTCCAGCCGAATGTGGGTTTGAAGCCGAATACACCGGTAAAAGAAGCGGGAATACGTATGGAGCCGCCTGAGTCGCCGCCCTGGTGCAGCACCCCCATATTGAGTGCGGCGGCCGCGGCGGCCCCGCCGGAAGAGCCACCGGGGGTTAAGCGCGTATCCCAGGGGTTCGCCGTGGCGCCAAAGATACGGTTATCGGTCACTGCTTTCCAGCCAAATTCGGGGGTGTTGGTTTTACCTAAAATCACGGCGCCTGCTTCTCGCAGCATGCGCGCGGGTGGCGCGTCGGTGTCACATAGCGCTTCTGAAGTGGTTAGAGAACCTTCCCGGCAGGGCATGCCTGCCACTTGGGTCAGGTCTTTAAGCGATACCGGCACCCCGTCGATGGGGCTTAGTGGCTTGCCTTGCCCCCAGCGCCGTGCCGAGGCTTTGGCCGCCGATTTTGCGCCTTCAGCATCTACATACACATAGGCGTTAACGTCTGGGTTGAAACGCTCGATCCGCTCAAGGGCGGCACGAGTCGCTTCTAGCGGGGAGGCCTCTTGGCTTGCAAACAAGTGAGCTAGGGTCTGGGCATCCAAACTGCCGAGATCGGTATCGCTCATTCCACACTCCTTACGTAGGCTGGGGCTAGGGTAAAGGAGTTTAAGCGTAGGCAAGCGTTACCGGGCGTGCAAAAACCGCGGTATCGTAGGCTGACTCTTTGTATTCACTGTTCAGGAGGCTTGAGCGCGTAGCCAAGCTATTTCATCGGCCCATATCGCGGGTTCGATGGTCTCCAGTATCATCGGAATGCCGTTAATCCGTGGTTCCTGCATGATGGTGGTAAAGGCGGACAGGCCAATATTGCCTTTGCCCAGGCTATGGTGGCGATCCACGCGGCTGGCAAGGTCGCTTTTGGCATCGTTTAAATGCATACCGCGCAGATACTCAAAGCCGACCACGCTGCCTAGCTCATCAAGCGTTGCTTGGGTGGCCTCTGCCGTGCGTAGATCATAGCCCGCCGCAAAGGCGTGGCAAGTATCAATACACACCCCCACGCGAGTTTTATCGTCCACGTGGGCAATGATTTCGGCCAAATGCTCGAAGCGCCAACCCAGGTTAGTGCCTTGGCCAGCGGTATTTTCAATGACTGCGGTAACCCCTTGGGTATGCGTTAGCGCTTCGTTAACGGATTCAGCGATACGCTTTAAGCAGTCGCTTTCGCTGATTTTGTTCAAATGGCTACCAGGGTGGAAATTAAGCAGCGCCAGCCCCAACTGCTCGCAGCGCTGCATTTCATCCAGAAACGCATCGCGGGATTTGCGTAGGCCTTCCTGCTCGGGGTGACCCAGATTAATCAGATAGCTGTCGTGGGGCAAAATCTGCTCTGAAGAAAAGTTGTGCTCGGCACAGGCGTCGTGAAAGGCTTGAATCGCCTCATCGGTGAGCGGTTTACCTTTCCATTGACGCTGATTTTTGGTGAATAGCGCAAACGCATCCGCGCCGATTTCCACTGCTCGGTGCACGGCTTGGTCTGCGCCGCCAGCGGCGCTCACATGGGCTCCTAGGTACTTCACGGTGGACTCCTTGTCAGTATGTGGACTTATAAGTTATTAGAGTTTATCAATGGCTGTCTAAAAAGCGCTTGAACGCGGCGGGTTCATCGGTGATGACACTGCCGATGCCCCACTCCCAGCGGCTATGAAAGGCACTGGGGTCATTGGCGGTATAGCACAATATTTGATAGCCATCGCGCTGCATAGCGTCGGCTTGGGCGCGCTTCAAACGCGGCCAGTGGGTGTGCACGCTAAAAGCCTCAATGGCCTCGCACTGCTCGCGCCAACTTTTGGGCACGTTACCGAACAGCACACCCAGAGCCAGCCGTTCTTTGCTGGCAAATTGACGGCAGTGGCCAAGAGCAGCGGCATTGAAGGAGGAGATAATCAAGCGCTCGGGGGGGAGTGTGTCGAGCATCTCCGGCAGCGCGCGTTCCACCAGCGCAATGGGATCGCGGCCTTTGTTGACCTTGATTTCCATATTGACGCCCATCTCCAGCTCGTTAAGCAGTGCCAACATCTCGCTGAGGCTAGGCATCTTCTCACCCGCAAAACGATCGTCAAACCAACCCCCGGCATCCAGGGTTTGCGCCTTGGCCCAGCTCATGGAGGCGAGTCCGCCCCGTCCGTTTGAGCAGCGTGCGACATCGCTGTCGTGCCAAATCACCGGGGTGCCATCACCCAGTAGCTGCACATCCAGTTCTACCCATGTGGATCCCGCTTCATAAGCGGCGCGCACCGCGGCGAGGGTGTTTTCAGGGGCAGCGGCGGAGTAGCCGCGGTGGGCAAT
Organism: Vreelandella sedimenti; assembly: GCF_013416325.1. GTDB lineage: Bacteria > Pseudomonadota > Gammaproteobacteria > Pseudomonadales > Halomonadaceae > Vreelandella > Vreelandella sedimenti. Next base: position 31,421 of record NZ_JACCGK010000029.1, on the reverse strand, counting down.
CAGCGCGGGGAGTTGAATAACGGGATGCGTCATGACAAATCTCTAAGCCTTAGACGATAAAGAAGCACTAATACTAGCATGGGCGCATGACAGCGGGATTGCATCGCCTCGCTTTCTAATGGGTAAAAATACGCTAGCGTGCTAGCTTGATTTAAACGCCGTGACGCGCTTGTATAGCAGCACCCGTTGCCATGCTTAGCATTATTCAGAGATGGCGTATCAACTCGAATAATAGCCGAATTACACAATAAGGAGTCCTCATGTCTCAGCGTATTCAATTTGCCCACACCGGCGGTTCTGAGGTACTTGAGCTGGTCGACGTTACGCCTGCTGAACCTGGTCAGGGTGAAGTACGTATTGCTAATAAAGCCGTTGGCCTTAATTTTATCGACATTTATTTTCGTACCGGGCTCTATCCAGCCCCTTCCATGCCTTCTGGCCTAGGCACCGAAGGTGCAGGCGTGGTCGACGCGGTTGGCGAAGAGGTCACACATCTTAAGGTTGGCGATCGCGTGGCCTATGCCCAAGGCCCGCTGGGCGCCTATGCTGAACTGCATACGCTGCCAGCGGCTAAAGTGGTCAAGCTACCCGACTTCGTTGATTTCGAAACAGCAGCGGCAAGTATGCTCAAGGGCCTTACCGTGCAGTATCTGCTGCGCCAAACCTATGAACTGAAAGGTGGCGAAACCATTCTATTTCACGCGGCAGCCGGTGGTGTAGGGTCGATTGCCTGCCAGTGGGCAAAGTCGTTGGGCGTTAAGTTGATCGGCACAGTCAGTTCACAGGAAAAAGCGGATCTAGCCATGGCCAATGGCGCCTGGGCGACCATCAATTACAGCGAAGAGAATGTGGTAGAGCGCGTACGCGAGCTTACTAACGGCGATATGTGCGATGTGGTGTATGACTCGGTGGGTAAAGACACCTGGGAAATGTCACTGGACTGCCTGAAGCCCCGTGGGCTGATGGTCAGCTTTGGCAACGCGTCTGGCCCGGTGGAAGGCGTTAATATTGGCATTCTTAATCATAAGGGCGCACTTTACGTAACCCGCCCCAGCCTGAATGGCTACGCCGACACCCGCGAGCGTTTGGAGATGATGTGCGAAGAGTTTTTCGCCATGATTGAAAGCGGTAAGGTTAATATCGATATCGCCAACCGCTACCCACTGGCAGAAGCCGGCAAAGCCCAAGACGCCCTGCAAAGCCGCAAGACCACGGGCTCTACTGTTCTTTTGCCGTAGCGAGTTCGTTTTATCTGACGATGGAGCTTTGAGAGGAGCAGCAGGGTCAGCCTGAAGCGGTTGGCCAGGGCCCCGTGAAGTTTCCTATATATCAAAGGCTAGCGCATCGCTATAAGATTGTTGATGCTCGCATTGTTGTTGAGCGCCAAAAGTAAGCGCTTTTATTAGCCCGTTTTACCCTTCATTACACTACCGATATGAAGCTCGGCTTTGCCGAGCTTTTTTCCTTTTTGGCTATATGTTTATAGGCTTTGCGTATGCAGGGTCTATACCTCTGTATAGTAAACGTCTAATGTGCAGAAGAAATAGTCATGTTAAAGCGTGTTTTGCATCAATCGCATGGTGAACTTTCAAACGCCAGCAAGGGAGTGGGAAAAGGATGTCGGCTGAGGACATACGTGTTGAGGGCTCAAGCGCTGAGGGCTCCGGTATTGAAAACGTAAGTATTGAAGCATTGGATCTTGGCGGGTTAACGCTTACACCTAGCACACTGGTGTTTATCGTACTTGGGCTAACGCTCGCCGCGTTTATATGGGGCCGTTTTCGTTATGACTTAGTGGCACTGGCAGCGTTGCTGGGTTCGGTCATGCTGGGGCTTGTACCAGCCGAAAGCGCTTTCACTGGTTTCGGTCATCCGGCGGTGATTACCGTGGCCGCTGTTCTGGTGCTTAGCCGCGGTTTTGAGCGCTCAGGGGTGGTGGATATTATCGCCAATCAAGTGCTGAAAGTGGGTGAAAACCTGCTGCTTCAACTCTTGGTACTGGTGGGCACCGTCGTACTGCTGTCGGGGGTTATGAACAACGTTGGTGCCCTGGCGTTGTTGTTGCCGGTGGCTATGCGGCTTGCCCGCGAACATAACACTTCACCTTCTCTACTGCTTATGCCGCTGGCGTTTGGCTCTCTGCTCGGCGGCCTGACCACGATGATTGGTACCCCACCCAATATCATTATTTCCAGTTATCGACGCAATGTGACAGATGAAGCATTTAGTATGTTTAGCTTTTCGCCCGTCGGTATTGCGGTGGCGCTGGTGGGGCTGGCCTTTATTGTTCTAGTAGGCTGGCGCTTGACGCCCAAGCGTAGCGGCCAGGCCTCTACGGATGAAATGTTCGACACCGCCAACTACCTGGTGGAGTTGAAAGTGGGTGAAGAGTCGAAGGCCAAGGGTCTAACGCTACAACAGTTGCGCGACGAGCTGGACGAAACCATTCCCGTGTTAGCGGTGGTGCGCGATGACAACCGCCGTGCGGGCTATAACTTCCACGGCGCACTCGAAGAGGGTGATATTCTGCTATTAGAAGCAGGGCCTGATGAGCTTCAAATGCTGGAAGACAAAGTAGGGCTAAGCGCGATTGCAGAGTTGGAGGAAGATCCTGAGGCGGAGGATGCGGAGGGTGATAAGGATCCTGTTAACAAGAAAGAGTCTGCGCAGGATCGACAGCCCGTGGATACCGAGGGTCTACAACTGATCGAGGCCGTGGTTCGTAACGACTCAATGATGATTAACCGCAGCGTACGCCAGCTACGCTTAAACCATCAGTTTGGCCTGCACTTGGTGGCTGTCGCACGGGATGGCGGGCGCTTGAAGCAGCGGTTGCGGGATATTCGTTTTAAAAACGGTGATGTTTTGCTTCTCCAGGGCAGTGAAAACGAGATGTCAGATAGTCTGGCCTCCCTTGGGTGTCTGCCCCTGGCTAGCCGTGAACTGCATCTGGGGCAGCCGCGTAAACTCGCCATGTCGATTGCTATTTTTGCCTTGGCAATCGTCGCCATGCTGTTTGATCTACTTCCCGCGGCGGTGGCCATGAGTAGTGCGGCGCTGATTTCTCTACTGATTGGTGTGTTACCACTCCGGGAAGGATATCAGGCCATTGATGGCCCCGTCATTGTGCTGCTCGCGGCGATGATTCCCGTGGGCGAAGCATTAGAAACCAGTGGTGGTGCAGATTTGATTGCTAACGCGCTGCTCGGTTTTGGCAGCGATTGGCCGGTGGTGGTGACCATGATAGGGCTGTTTTTACTCTCTATGCTGCTCTCCAATGTGGTCAACAATGCGGCGGCTGCGTTACTGATGGCACCGATTGCGGTGAGCTTAGCCAATGGCTTTGACGTCTCACTAGACCCATTCTTGATGGTAGTAGCTGTTAGCGCTTCCTGTGCGTTTTTAACCCCTATCGGGCACCAATCCAATACGCTGGTGCTTGGACCTGGCGGCTACCGCTTTGGCGATTATTGGAAACTGGGCCTGCCGCTATCACTGGTGGTGCTGGTGGTTGCTATCCCAATGATCCTATTGGTGTGGCCGCTTTAATACGCGGGGTCGCCGCTTGGTCTGCCGGTTTGGCATCTGTCGAATGGTATGAGAGTGCTATTAGATTTCGAAAATTTTGCTAGATTATGTTCAGATATCAATAAAAACCGAACAGGCCGGGCTTATGAATCAACAATTTCGTCAGGATGCCATTGTCGAGCTGGTTCGTCAGCACGGCTATATGAGTATCGAGCAGCTCACCGATCATTTTGCCGTGACGCCACAAACCATCCGTCGCGATTTAAATACCCTGGCCGATGAAGGCCGGGTGAGGCGCGTGCATGGCGGGGTAGGAATCGAGTCGAGTACAGTAAATACCGCCTACAGCACGCGCAAGACGCTGCATCTGGAAGAGAAGGAGCGCATTGCCCGCTGTTTAGCTCAGCACATCCCGAATCACTCCTCTCTGTTTATTAATATCGGTACCAGCAATGAAGTGATTGCTCAAGCGCTGTTAGAGCACCAGGGCCTTGAGATCATTACCAATAATCTAAATGTTGCCGCTATCCTGCAACATAAAGAGGATTTCACTGTGATTATCGCCGGTGGTCAGGTGCGCTCCCGGGACGGCGGCATTATCGGTGAAGCAACGATCGACTTTATCAATCAGTTCAAAGTGGACTACGGCATTATCGGCATCAGCGGTATCGATGAGGATGGCTCTCTGCTGGAGTTTGATTACCAGGAAGTGCGCGTTGCTCAGGCGATTATCGCCAATTCCAGGCGCATCTATTTGGCGGCGGACTACTCTAAATTTCACCGTAACCCGGTCGTTCGGCAAGGCAACCTGGAACAGCTGGATGCGCTATTTACTGACCGCAAACCCCCAGAGGCGATTCAGCGCTTGCTGACGCAACACGATGTGGCGCTCTACATTGCTTAATGAGGTATTTTCAGCCTTGAGCATTTTGGGCGGCTGGAGTAGCCTTAGATGATAATAAAGCGAAAGTAAGTATACAAAATCGAAAGACAATACAACAAAGCGAACTCGATATGTCCTCTTTTATACTCGCCATTGATCAAGGTACCACCAGTTCCCGCGCCATTCTGTTTGACCGCCAAGGCCAGGTGTCCGCTGTTGCCCAGCAAGAATTCGCTCAGCACTTTCCCCACGACGGATGGATTGAGCACAACCCCGAAGATATTTGGGAAACCGTGGTGACGACTTGCCGAGATGTAATGCGCAACGCTGACGTTTCCGCCGACCAAATAGCCGGGATCGGCATTACCAACCAGCGGGAAACCACTATTCTGTGGGATCGGAAAACGGGTAAGCCACTCTATAATGCCATCGTTTGGCAGGATCGCCGCACCTCAGATTTGTGCCAGTCGCTGCGCGATCAAGGCTATACCGATACCGTTCAAGCTAAAACGGGCCTATTGATTGATCCCTACTTTTCAGCCACCAAGCTTGGTTGGGTACTGGATAACGTTGAGGGTGCTCGGCAGCGCGCTGAGCAGGGCGAATTAGCGTTCGGAACAGTGGATAGCTTTTTAATCTGGCGGCTGACAGGTGGCCAGCAGCACGTGACGGATGCCACTAATGCTTCACGTACGGCGTTGTTTAATATCCATACCCAGGAGTGGGATAAAGAGCTGCTGTCGCTGTTTAATATTCCCGCCAATTTATTGCCTGAGGTGAAAGACTCCAGCGATGATTTTGGCACCACCGAAGCGCACTGGCTGGGCGCAGCGCTTCCCATTGCTGGGGTAGCGGGGGATCAGCAGGCTGCTTTAGTGGGGCAGGCGTGCTTTCAACCGGGGATGGGTAAAAGCACCTATGGCACTGGCTGTTTTATGATTGTGAATACCGGTGAAACGCCTTCGCTGTCGCGTAACCGCCTGTTGACCACCATTGGCTACCGGCTTAACGGTAAGCCGACCTACGCCATGGAGGGCAGTATTTTCGTGGCTGGGGCGACAGTGCAGTGGCTGCGTGATGGCTTGAACCTGTTTGCCGATGCGTCAGAGACGGAGGCCTTGGCCCAGAAGACCCGCAGTGGCCACAGCGTTTATCTGGTGCCCGCCTTTACCGGCTTGGGCGCTCCACACTGGGATCCCAAAGCGCGTGGCGCTATTTTTGGATTAACTCGCGATACCGGTATCGCTGAAATAGTCGCTGCAGGCCTGCAAGCGGTGTGCTATCAAACCCGCGACCTCCAGCACTGTATGAACGACGACATGGAGGCCGCACCAGGCACTTTGCGCGTCGACGGTGGTATGGTGAAGAACAGCTGGGTGATGCAGTTTCTTGCCGATATGCTGGGTGTCCAGGTGGATCGCCCTACGATTTTGGAAACCACCGCGCTGGGGGCTGCTTACTTAGCCGGGTTGCGTTTAGGTTGGTATCAAACCCTCGAAGAGATTGAGCAGCTGTGGCGCTGCGAGAAGAGCTTTATGCCTGCTATGGAGGAGACCACTCGCGAGCAGCTCTATCAAGGCTGGTTGGATGCAGTTTCGCGCGTGCGCTCCACGCCTTAGGTAATAACGATTTAGCCCCCTACTTAAGCACACTATCTATTAACTCTTTCGATTCTTTATAATCCGGCGGCCAATTAAGCTATTGGCCGCCTTTCTTCGCTTTTAGCGCCCCTCATGAAAGTCTTTAACACACTTAACACTCAATGAGTGTTTATGTAGTCGAGTTACAACCACCCCTGCTGCCAATGATGCATTGTGGGTTTTGTTGCAGTGAACCATAGTGAAGCCATGGATCAGGAGGGTGCTTCGTTATCCCGAGTCACTGACCTGGTCCCTGCTACAGAACCATAGCGCTTCAGTATTACCCGAGCGCTAAAGGCGAAGGTCTTGCAAAGCTTGTGACCGTTTCGCAGTTACCGAACTGGGCACTTACCCGGTCCAGCATGAGTAGCAACGTCACCATACGTCGTTAACTAAGATGGCTGCTTTTTTAACCGATCGTCGGTTAAGCAGCGGATGACCATACCATGAGGTATTACTAATGAACTGCATCGAACTGAGCCAACAAGCCGACAGCATCGCCAGCTCTTTCAGCAAACAAGATCTCGCTAGACTTGTTGTGGCACTGAAGGGCAACCGTGAATCACTGCAGCATGCCGTTGAGGTCATCGACACTGTGGATAGCCGCTCAGGCTGCACACTGGAAGAAGCTTGGGATGAAGTGCTCTCAGGGGACTCTCAATTGCGAATTGAAGACGAAGAGTAGGGCAAGACTCGCTTATTGATTGTTTGAGCCCCCTCACCTAGGTGAGGGGGCTTTTTTATGCTAAACCGCTGTCGATGTAGGCGGAAGTGCAGTATCGCGATTTTGTTCGAAGTACTGGCTAAATCGATTTTCAGCGTCGTCACCAAACAGTACCCGACACGCTTCCTTTAAACCGGTGGAGTGGCGTAACTGCTCATGAGGTACCACCAAAGAAACTTTGGCGCGGCGGCGCAGGAAGTCCTCAAGCTGGGTGATCATCTCGTGGTCGCGGGCATGCTCAATTTCACAACGGATGTACTCAGTGCCTTCAATGAGGATTTCGCCCTGAGCGGGATCCTGACGAATTTTCTCAAGCATCGGTATAGCTTGATCGGCATAGCGCCGCCACAGTCGAGTGGAGAGCAGCTCCGATGATGTAGAGGCGGTCATGGCATCCAGGTTCATGCGCTTGGCTTGATCCATAAACTGTTGTTTCACGGGCTTAGCGGGTTCCCCGTACCACCGAAAGTTGGGGTCTGAAAGTGAAACGCCCAGGCGGATCATCTCTTCGGCAATCTCATCCCCCACGTTCAAACAGTCGGTAAGTTTGCCACCAAAGATGCTGATATGCGCACTCACAGCGTTGGTATCTACCACATGCTTGCGAGAAAGCTGTAAAAAGTCTCGGTCACTGCCCTGATCATCTTTGATAGCTAAAGGCCTTACGCCACAGCGTGTCGAGATAATGTCGTCTTGTGTGAGCGGTTGATCTAGCGTTAGGCGCTTATTGATATTTTCCAGCACAAAGGCGATATCGTCAGCAGTAACGTCCACCTCTGGATGCTCCATATGGGTGTCGGTAGTGCCGATACAGGTGCGATTGCCCATTGGAATAACGAAGAACAGCCTTCCATCGTCGGCAAAAAATGCCAACACCCGCTGTGAATCGGTTAGCTGCGGAACGATGAGGTGAATGCCCTTGGAGTAGAGGTGGTGATGGGTGGTCTTTTGGCCGGTCAGCTCGTTATGCTGATCTACCCAGGGGCCAGCGGCGTTGATTAATACCTTGGCGCGAATATCGAAGGTGCTGCCATCCATCACGTTGCGCGCTTTGGTCACCCATAGGTCGCCGACCCGTTCGGCGCCGAGTGACTCGACGTAGTTGGCGGCAATTGCTCCATAGTTAAGCGCGTGACGCACAAAGTTGAACACAAAGCGTGCGTCATTATCGTGGAGGTAGGCGTCGGAGTACTCAAAGCCGCCAACGGCGTCCTCAATATCGATAATGGGTTCTTGCTGCTTAATCTTGTTAGGCGAGAGCAGGCTTGGCAGTTTAGTGAAGCCATTGCCCATCAGCCAGTAAAGCCAGGTACCCGCCCATAGGTAGCGTGGTGAGTGGCGGAAACCTTTCGAAATAGTGGTCAGGAAACGAATCTCCTGCACGGTAGAGGGATAACTCTTTATCAAGTGATTGCGGCTTTTGCATAGTTTTCGAACCAGTGCAAAATCCTTGCTTTCCATGTACTTAATCCCTCCCCACACTAAGTTGGAGGAGTGCATGCTAGTGCTGCCAGCGAAGTCGCCGCGATCAATCAGTGCGACTTTGGCGCCTTTTCCAGCCAGTGCCGCCGCAGTGGCCGCGCCATTGATACCGCCCCCGATAATCAGGGCATCAAAAGTCTCGGTAGGTAATTTTTCTATATTTCGATTTCGCAGTTTCATAGCGGATCCAATTAACAAATAAATAGCCCTGGTACCCTGGGTGTTTTCTCTTGTGCTATGGCCTGCCGCCAATGAAACCCTTGCAGGGCGGTTGCCCACCCTGCAAGCGTTACGCGTGATTACTCTTGGCGCGTACCGGCTTCCATCCAGGCTTCCATCATTTCGTCATAAGGAACGGTGGTGCCTTGTGGCATTTCATTGTCCAGCTTGGCTTTGGGTGAGCCTTCCTGATCCAGCCAGTATTGCGGATCCTGCTCTTCATTGAGCACGGGTGCATAGCTGTCGAAAACGTTGGCCCGAGCCAGGCGGTTCATCGTGCTGTCCAAATCCGCCGCCAGTTTGTCCAAACCTTCCTGAGGCGTGACTTCACCACTCATGACGGGTGCCAGGTTTTGCCACCACAGTGGGGCCATACGTGGGTAGTCAGGCACGTTGGTACCGGTAGGCGTCCAGTTCGACTCGTTGGGGCTACGGTAGAACTCCACCAGGCCGCCTAATTTGGGGGCCATCTCGGTCATCTGCTCAGAGAAAATGTCAGATTCACGAATCGGCGTTAGACCGTGCATCAGTTTTTCCAAGGACACCGTTTTAGACACGGTGAACTGGCCGAACAGCCACGCCGCGGTGCGACGATCTTCCGGCGTTGAATCGAAGAACGTCCAGGCGCCTACATCTTGGTAGCCGACCTTCATACCCTCTTCCCAGTAAGGGCCAGTGGGGGATGGAGCCATGCGCCATAGCGGATTGCCTTCGTCATCGGTCACTGCGACTGCAGGGTCGGTCATGTCAGCAGTGAAGGCGGTGTACCAGAAAATCTGCTGGGCAATGTGCCCCTGCGCAGGTACCGGGCCTGCCTCACCAAAGGTCATGCCCTGCGCTTCGGGCGGGGCAAAGTCGCGTAGCCAATCGACGGCTTTTTGCATGGCAAATACCGAGGCTGGTGAGTTAGTAGCACCGCCGCGGCTTACGCTTGCGCCAACTGGCTGGCTATCTTCGTTGACGCGGATACCCCAGTCATCCACCGGGTTGCCGGAAGGGACGCCGGGGCTGCCCATGCCCGCCATGGAGAGCCAGGAGTCGTGGAAGCGCCAGCCCAGTGACGGGTCGCGGCGGCCGTAATCCATATGGCCATACACCTTGGTGCCATCTATTTCGCCAACGTGCTCGGTAAAGAACTCGGCGATATCTTGATAGGCCGTCCAGTTAGTGGGAACCCCGAGTGGATAATCGTAAATCTCTTCGAACTGTGCCATCAGGTCTGGGTCGGTAAACCAGTCATGGCGGAACCAGTAGAGGTTCGCGAACTGTTGAGTGGGCAGTTGAAAGAGGCTGCCATCTGGCCCGGTGCCGTACTGCAGGCCAATAAAGTCGTCTAAATCCAGGGTGGGCAACGTATAGTCGGCCCACTCGTTCTCCATCGCTTCAGACAGATTGATGGTGGTGCCATAACGAATATGCGTGCCGATGGAGTCGGTGTCATTGACGAAGCCGTCGTAGATGCTGTTACCCGACTGCATTTGGTTCTGCATAGTGTCCACTACATCACCTTCACCGATGATGTTGTGGGTCAGGTTAATGCCGGTGAGCTCACTAAAGGCTTCCGCAAGCACTTCGCTTTCATAAACGTGAGTCGTGAGGCCTTCAGCCACGGTTTGAATATCCATGCCGCGGAAAGGCTCGGCAGCGTTGGCAAACCACATCAGCTCTTCGATCTGCTCTTCGCGGCTCAGGGTTGAGTTCTGGAAGTGCTCGTCGACCAAGCGTTCAGCGATGGCTCGAGTATCCTGCTCCTGCGCTGACAGCGTACCCGATGCCAGCAGCAAGCTGGCGGCGAGGGTTGTCAGTTTGAATTTAGTCAGTGTGGATTTATTGTAGTGCTTTTGCATGTTGACCTCGTTTTGTTGTGTTCTTCCTTGATGGCTTGGCCGTCCTTGATACCGATTAAACGCTGATGGCATTTCCCAAGGGCTATCCCCAGCGCATTAAAACCAGCAGCCATACGGCTGATACCGCTAATGCAATCCAAATGGAAAGTGACGTAAAGCCGATCACTCCCAAATGGATAAAGGCTGCGAAGAGCAGGCCAATAAACAGCCGATCCCCGCGAGTGGTGGCAATGGGTAAAAAACCTTTGCGTTCAATAGTGGGCGACATGATCTCCCATACCGTCATGCCTGCCAGCATGGCCGCAATGGATGAAAAGAATATGGCGGTGGGCACTGTCCATACCATCCAAGACATAGCGAGATCTCCTCAGGTACGGCCCAGGGCAAAGCCCTTGGCGATATGGTTACGAACGAAATAGACCACCAGAATGCCGGGAATAATGGTGAGTACCCCCGCAGCGGCTAGGGTGCCCCAATCAATCCCAGAAGCAGTCGATGTGCGTGTCATGATCATGCCAATGGGCTGGGCGTCAGTGGCTGTCAACGTGCGGGCCAGCAACAGCTCCACCCAGGAGAACATGAACAGGAAGAACAGCGTGACGCCAATGCCTGAGCGGATCATGGGGATAAAAATCTTGACGAAAAAGCGCGGAAAGCTATAGCCGTCGATATAGGCGGTTTCGTCGATCTCCTTGGGCACGCTGCTCATAAAGCCTTCCAAAATCCAGATAGCGAGGGGGATATTGAACAGGCAGTGAGCCAGCGCGACGGCGATGTGGGTATCGAACAGGCCTACCGAGTAGTAGAGCTGGAAGTAGGGCAGCAGAAAGACCGCAGGGGGGGCCATTAGGTTGGTCAGCAGCCAGAAAAACAGATGCTTGTCGCCAATAAAGGTATAGCGGCTAAAGGCATAAGCAGCCGGTAGCGCCACGCAGATGGTAATCAGCATATTCATCGCTACATAGAGCATCGAGTTGACGTAACCCATGTACCAGCTTGAGTTGGTGAAGATGCCAATATAGTTATCAAAGGTAAGGTTCTGGGGCCATAGCGTCATTGAGCCCAGGATTTCGCTATTGGTCTGGAGCGACATGTTGATCAGCCAGTAAATGGGCAGAATCATCAGCGCCAGATAAAGGCCAAGCAGGAAACGCGAGCGCCAGTGTGCACGGGCAGTACGATTACGTCGCTTGGCGGGTGAAACCTTGCTAAAAATGGTGTTGTACTTTTCACCGCGCTGAGTATTTTCGAGTTGATAGCTCATGTTAGGCACCTCCGTGCGGCGGTTTGTCTTTCTGCATATTCATAATGGTGGTGTAGAACACCCAGCTCACCAGCAGAATGACCAGGAAGTAGATCAGCGAGAAAGCTGCAGAAGGGCCTAAATCCTGTTGGCCGACAGCCATAGTGGTTAGCGATTGACTTAAGAAAGTGGTGGCGCTGCCCGGCCCGCCGCCTGTTAGTACAAAGGGTTCGGCGTAGATCATAAAGGAGTGCATAAAGCGTAGCAGTACAGCGATTACCAACACATTGGTTAGCTTGGGGAGCTGAATATAGCGGAACACCGCCCATTTTGAGGCACGGTCGATACGTGCTGCTTGGTAGTAGGCTTCGGGAATCGAGCGTAGGCCGCTGTAACACAGCATGGCCACCAGCGGCGTCCAGTGCCACACGTCCATTAAAATGATCGTTACCCAGGCGTCGCCTGCATTGCGGGTGATATTGTATTCAATGCCTAGTTCGCGCAGGCCCCAACCCATTAAGCCGATATCGCCACGGGTAAAGATTTGCCAGATACTGCCCACTACGTTCCATGGAATCAGCAACGGCAGAGTAATCAGGATCAACACCGCTGAGGCTTGCCAGCCGCGTTTCGGCATAATGAGCGCGATGCCAATCCCAAGCGGAATCTGAATAGCCAGAATAATCAGTGAGAACGAAATTTGGCGCAGAAACGCTGCCTGCAGCGCGTCGTCGTTGAGCATGCTTTGAAACCACTCAGTGCCGGTAAAAAAACGTGCGTTCGGCCCGAGCACGTCCTGCACCGAGTAGTTGACCACGGTCATGAGCGGAATGATGGCGGAGAATGCCACCAACACCAGCATGGGAAGCACCAGTAGCCAGGCTCTGTTATTGGGTATTTTGTTATTCATGACCAGCCTCCACCAGGTATTCATCGATATACAGCGCTACATGGGCAGCATCGAAGTGCGCAAACGCCGCTTCCCCTACTGGCGGGTGTCCCTCAGGCAGGCGGGCTTTAAAGGTTTGCTCGTTGAGTTTGAAGGTCAGTAGGGAGTAGGTGCCCAGGTCTTGCACGCTGGTCACCTGAATCGGCACGCTATCGGCCGTTGGGTTTGAAGCGATGGCGATAAACTCGGGGCGGATGCCAAGTTTTATATTGTTATAGCTAATGTCGTTAGCGATAGCATTGGCAGAACTGGCGTTGGCGACGGCGTGCTTCATCTGCTCGCTAACCGGCAGCGGCTGTGTGCCGAACATTACCTGATCGTCGCGGTATTCCACGGCCATAAAATTCATGCCCGGGCTGCCAATAAAGTAGCCCACAAAGGTATGCGCAGGGCGCTCGAACAGCTCTCGAGGTGTCCCGAACTGCACCACCTGACCCTCATACATCACGGCAATTTTATCCGCGAAGGTGGAGGCCTCGAGTTGATCGTGGGTCACGTAGATCATGGTGATATTGAAGCGCTCGTGAATCTCTTTGAGCTTGCGACGCAGTTTCCACTTTAGCTGCGGGTCGATAACGGTTAGCGGTTCATCAAAAAGAATCGCTGTCACGTCATCGCGCACCAGTCCGCGACCCATGGAAACCTTCTGCTTCTCGTCGGCGGTCAGGTTTTTGGCTTTACGATCCAGTAAAGACGTCAATTCAAGAATGTCAGCGACTTCGAGTACCTTGGGTTTCACCCGGTACTCGGGGGTATTCATATTACGCAGGGGAAAGGCAAGGTTATCGAATACCGTCATGGTGTCGTAGATCACCGGAAACTGGAACACCTGGGCAATATTGCGCTCTTCTGGGGGCAGCTCATTGACCCGCTGACCATCAAAAAGTACGTCACCCTCCGAGGGTTCAAGCAGGCCCGAAATAATGTTCAAAAGGGTCGATTTACCGCAACCTGAAGGGCCCAATAGGGCATAGGCGCCGCCCTGGTGCCATACATGATCCATCTGCCGGATGGCGTAATCCGCAGCACCCTTGGGTGTTTTTTCGTAGGAGTGAGCCAAGCCTTTTAGTGTGATCTCAGCCATGGGCAGCTCCTCCCTGACGCGCAGGAATATGTACCGTGTGACCCTGCTTGTCGAAGGCGTAAAGTTGATGGGTGGGGAAGTAAACTTTCAGAGGTTCATTAACACTAAACTGGTGAATGCCCGATAAGTGCAGCACTAAGGGAAACCGTTCGTGGTGAACATGAAGGAAGGTTTCTGAACCACTGATTTCTGCTACATCCACATGGACATCCAGCGCTAAGTCATCGGCTCGTTGCGGCTGTAGGGTGAGATGCGAAGCTCGGACACCAAAATCATAGTCACCTGGCTCGAGGCGCTTTAGCTTGTCATCGCAGGGAAAGTGTAATGATTGGTCGAACGTGATTTCGGTATCGGTAAGCCGACCGGGAACAATGTTAATTGGCGGCTCAGAGAACATTTCTGCGCTAAAGCGACCATTCGGTTCGCGATAGACCTGCTCCGTGGGGCCGTACTGGAGCAACTTTCCTTCATGAAGGACGGCTGTATTGCCGCCCAGCGCTAACGCTTCATTGGGCTCGGTGGTGGCATATACTGCAATGCAGTTACGCGCTTGAAATAGATCACGCAACTCATCGCGTAGCTCTTCGCGGAGCTTGTAATCCAGATTGACCAGCGGTTCATCAAACAGAATTAAGTCGGCATCTTTGATCAAGGCTCGCCCCATGGCGGTACGCTGCTGCTGGCCACCAGAGAGTTCCTGCGGGTAGCGGTTAAGCAGGTGCTCGATATGCAGCATTTCAGCAATTTCGCCAACCCGCTTATCAATTGCGCTTTTTGGGTGTTTGGCCAGTTTAAGCGGCGACGCAATATTGTCGTAAACGGTGAGGCTGGGGTAGTTGATAAACTGCTGGTACACCATAGAGACGTTGCGTTTACGCACAGAGACGTTAGTGACGTCTTTGCCATCTATAATAATTTTGCCGCGGGTGGGTGGTTCAAGCCCCGCCATTAGGCGCATTAAAGTGGTTTTGCCAGCAAGTGTTCGCCCAAGCAGCACATTAAAGGATCCTGGCTCTAGGGCTAAGTCTATCCCACTGATATGGGGCACACCGTTAACGATGTGGTCGATATTTTGCAAATGTAAGGACATGCCGATCTCGCTAGCGTCATTGTTGTTGGATAGGGTAGATCGTTTTCGTTTACGAAAGGCTAGTTGATCGTTTGCGAACTTGCAACGCGTTTTTGGTTCCTTGGTCTACGCATTTAGGTGTAGAAAGTGAACACAAAAAAGCCGACTCCTGGCATGCAGGAGTCGGCTATCTTTATAGGTAATGCTTAGAAAAAGAGGTATTACTTAATGTTTTCTTCCTCCTGCTTAGGCGCTGGCGTCGGTTTTCCGTTGTGATCAATCAATGTGGACTTATTTTTGGCAAAGGCATCGTAGGCGAAATCGTCCACGGTGAGCATTTCCAATACTTCAGTCTCGAAGGTGCGCATAAACTCCGCGTCCTCAGCACTGATCAGGCCTTTTTCCAGGCCAGCCTCAACGCGTGCTTCAGGATGCAGCGCCGTCTGCGGTAGCTCGCCTTTAGCATACGCCTTGTTCACCGTTCGGTAGATCGCCTCGGCGCGGTCATAATCGACCAGCAAAGCGTTGTAGCGCGCCAGCGGGTTGCGCTGTTCACCGTCGTCTGCGTCCCAGGTGTTTTCCAGCAGCTTGGTGCGCAGGGCACTGTGCGTAGAAACACGCTTAGCGATATCCCGGGCCAGGTCATCGTGGGGTTTATTCCAGCGGCGACCGGTGGGCATCACTACGGCGTTTAGCGTTTTGCCCAGGGCGCGATTGGGTAGATTATCGAAAATCTCCACAAACGCCTGCTCGGCACGCTGGAGCAGGAAGCGACAGCAGTAGTGCAACAGCGCCTCTTCGCCTTCTACTTTACTGCCTGCCTGCCACTGCTTGAGTACCATTGAGGTGAGATAGAGGTTAGACAGCACATCCCCCAGCCGTGCAGAGATCATTTCACGCTTCTTCAGCGCTGACCCCAGGCTTGCCATGGCAGCATCGGCACACAGGCCAAAGCCAGCGGAGAGGCGGGCAATATCCTGGGCATAGGCGGCGGCGGGGCCGTCGAAGGGTACGCTGGCTTTACCAATGCCAAAGCCGAGGGTAAAGGCGCGCGCGGCGTTACCAAAGATCAAGCCCGCGTGACCGAAGAAGGCTTTATCGAACGCCTTAATATCGTTGGCGTCTTTGGCAGCCAGTTCTTCTAGTACGTAGGGGTGGCAGCGAATAGCACCCTGACCAAAGATCATCAGGTTGCGGGTCATGATATTGGCACCTTCTACGGTGATCGCCACCGGGTTGGCACTATAGGCGACACCGAGGTAGTTGCGCGGGCCAAGGGTAACCGCCTTGCCGCCGTGAACATCCATGGCATCGCTAAGCAATACGCGCTGGAACTCGGTCAACTGGCTTTTCAGGATGGCCGAGGGCACTGCAGGCTTTTCGCCGTGGTCGATCATATTGGCGGTTTGATACACGGTGGCCTGGGAGATATAGGCCAGCGCCGCCATGCGGGCGAGGGGCTCTTGCACACCTTCCATTTCGGCAACCGGAACGTTGAACTGACGACGAACACGGGTGAAACCGCCGCTCCAGCCCAGGGCGTAACGCGCGGTGCCGGTAGCGCCTGACGGCAGCGTGATGCAGCGGCCGATAGACAGGCACTCAACCAGCATCCGCCAGCCCTGCCCGATCATGTCTGGGCCGCCAATGATGGTGTTCAGCGGTACAAAGACATCTTTACCGATAATCGGTCCGTTCATAAACGGGCTGCCGATAGGGTGGTGGCGGCGACCGATTTCCATGCCGTCGGTATCGCGGGGGATCAACGCCAGGGTAATACCGCGATCCTCTTCGTCACCCAGCAATTTTTCCGGGTCAAACAGACGGAAGGCAAGACCGACGACTGTGGCGATGGGCGCCAGGGTAATCCAGCGTTTTTCGAAGTTAAGGCGCAGGCCGAACACTTCTTCACCGTTAATGGTTTGCTTACATACAACGCCCGTGTCTGGCAGCGAGGTAGCGTCAGACCCTGCGCGGGGGCCGGTCAAGCCAAAACAAGGGATCTCGCGACCATCGGATAAGCGCGGCAGGTAGTGATCTTTTTGCTCTTGGGTACCGTATTTAAGCAGCAGCTCGCCAGGGCCGAGGGAGTTGGGTACGCCCACGGTCACCATCAGGGTTTCATTGACGGAGAGCTTCTGCAGTACCATGGACTGAGCCTTGGCCGAGAAGCCAAGACCACCGTACTCCTTCGGAATAATCATGCCGAAGAAGCCCTCTTTTTTCAGGTAGTCCCAAAGCTGCTGGGGCAGATCGGCGCGCTCTTGGGCGATGTCCCAGGCGTTGCACATGCCGGCGGCTTTGGCACACTGATTGGCTAGGAAGGCTTTCTCATCGTCGCGTAGGCCATCGTCTTTAAAGGCAAGCAATTTTTCCCACTGGGGTTTGCCTGAAAATAGCTCGCCGTCCCAGGAAACGCTGCCCGCTTCCAGGGCCGTGCGTTCGGTGGCGGAAACTTTGGGGGCGACTTTTTTAAAGGTGGCAAATAAGCGCGGCGTGAGCCACTTGCGACGCAGTGCAGGCAAGCCGGCCACTGCCACGGCTGCTGCACCAATCAGCAGCAGAACACCAATGACTTCCGCGTCAAACAGCAGGCCAACAAGGCCCAATACGCCAAGCACCGCTAGTGCCGCTGGGGCACCTGCTTCGCGACGCATCACGACGAGCAAGCCAGCAATGGCGAGCACGATAAGGAGTAGGGTGAGCATAGCGTCTCTCTCTGTTGTTGGCCTTTATTGCAGGCCAGCTGTTGTTAGATAAATCTTAATAAGAAACGGCAATAAACCGTTAATCGAACACTTGTTTGAATGTTGGCAGATGAAAGCTGCCTCGTGCAAGTATTTAGGCATGTTTGGCGCTTTAAACGCGATGCACAAAGCTAAAAAAACGCCATGGCGACAAGCCATGACGTTTGGAGTAAAAAACAGACTAAATGTTCAGGCGCGTTTGGCCGGTGCACCGTTGGCTACGTAATAGTCAACGCTGGCGCGGGGAAGTGGCTCATGGCCTTTGATACGGTCGGCGATTTTCTCGGCCAACATAATGGTGGGCGCATTCAGGTTGCCGGTGGGAATCACCGGAAACAGTGAGGCATCTACGACGCGAAGGCCTTCAATACCATGGACACGACCCTGGCCGTCGGTGACGGCCATTTCACCCTCGCCCATACGGCAGCTACCGCAGGGGTGGTAGGCGGTTTCGGCGTGCTGTTTGACGAAGGCATCGAGCTCGGCATCCGACTGCACGTCGGGCCCTGGTGCTATCTCGCGACCACGGTATTTATCAAAGGCTGGCTGAGCGATGATGTCGCGAGTCAGGCGGATTGCATCGCGGAACTCTTCCCAGTCTTTCTCTTTGGCCATGTAGTTGAACAGGATGCTGGGCGCCGCGTGTGGATCCTTTGACGTCAGACGGATATGCCCGCGGCTTTCTGAGCGCATTGAGCCAACGTGGGCCTGGAAGCCATGAGCCTGTACCGCGCTTTTGCCGTTGTAGCTAATGGCAATGGGCAGAAAGTGGTACTGCAAATTGGGCCACTCCTCTTCATCGCGGCTGCGGATAAAACCACAGGATTCAAACTGGTTACTGGCGCCCACGCCGGTGCCATTGAACAGCCACTCGACGCCAATTTTGGGCTGGTTATACCACTTTAGCGCGGGGTAGAGCGAGATGGGTTCTTTGCACTCGTACTGGATGTACATCTCCAGGTGATCCTGGAGGTTTTCACCCACGCCGGGCAGGGCGTGAACCGTCTCGATACCCAGTTCCTTCAGCAGTTCAGGGTTGCCGATGCCTGAGCGCTGCAGAATTTGCGGGGAAGCGATGGCGCCACCGCACAGGAGTACTTCACGGCGGGCGTAGGCCTGCTGTTTTTCGCCTTTCTGCTCATAACGCACCCCCACAGCACGTTTACCTTCAAACTCAATAACGTCGGTAACGGCGTGTGTTTCGATAGTGAGGTTGTGGCGCTGTTTGGCGGTATCCAGGTAGCCTCGGGCCGTTGATGCGCGGCGGCCTTTGGGCGTAACGAAGCGATCCATAGGGCCGAAGCCTTCTTGCTGGTAGCCGTTAACGTCTTCGGTTTCCGGGTAGCCAGCCTGCTTACCGGCTTCAATAAAGGTGCGATAAAGCGGGTTGTTATCCGCTTTTGGCGTGGTCACGCTGACCGGGCCGTCACCGCCGTGGTAGCTGTTGGGTCCAATGTCGCGGGCTTCGCACTTTTTGAAGTAGGGCAGGCAGCTTAGGTAGTCCCAATCTTCGAGGCCGGGCTGTTTGGCCCAGTTGTCGTAATCGAGTGCATTACCGCGGATATAGCACATGCCGTTAATCAGCGAGGAGCCGCCCAGCCCTTTGCCACGACCACACTCCATGCGGCGACCATCCATATGCGGCTCGGGGGCGGTTTCAAACGCCCAGTTGTAGCGCTTGCCCTGTAGTGGAAATGCCAAGGCAGCGGGCATTTGGGTGCGGAAATCGAAGCGGTAGTCGGGCCCGCCCGCTTCTAACAGCAGTACGCTGACGTTGCTGTCTTCGGTGAGGCGGGTAGCGAGCACGTTGCCAGCCGAGCCTGCGCCGATAATGATGTAATCAAATTCGCGTGGTTGAGACATAGTGAATTACCGAGGCTGAAGATGGGGCGGGGCTTACTGGCGGTAGCTTTACGCGAGGGCGCTGTGAACCCATCCCTGGGCGCTACTTTTCCCATCTGACCGCCACGGATGGCGGGAATGCCGAAACTGAAGGGACCAGGTTTCGGCCATGGGGAAAGACCCTCGCTACAAGCCACCCCCAGCGCCCTGGTCAGTTAGTGCGCAAAAAGTGGTGCTTTGATTTAAAACACTGACTCAAATGGCCCCATCTCGATTTGTACCGACTTGGTCTGGGTGTAGTGATTGAGCGTCTCAACACCATTTTCGCGACCAATGCCCGACTCTTTATAGCCGCCTACCGGCATCTCCGAGGGTGACTCACCCCAGGTGTTAATCCAGCAAATACCCGCTTCCAACTGGTGGATCACGCGGTGGGCGCGGTTCAAGCTTTCGCTGAAGACACCGGCGGCCAGGCCGTAGGTGGTGTCATTGGCGCGGCGAATGACTTCCGCCTCATCATCAAAGGCGAGTACCGACATCACCGGGCCAAAGATCTCTTCGCGCACGATACGCATCTCATCAGTGCAGTCGGTAAACACGGTGGGTGCAGCCCAGGCGCCATTGGCAAAGCTACCAGTGTTCCAGTCGTCGCCACCCACGAGCAGGCGAGCGCCTTGCTCTTTGCCCAGGGCAATATAGGAGAGCACTTTCTCCTGATGCTCGAAGCTGACTAGGGGACCAAAGTTGACGCTGGGATCCATGGGGTCGCCTGCTTTGATGCGCTTAACGCGCTCCACCAGCTTGGCTTCAAAGGCATCTTTAACGCTGCGCTCAACAAATACCCGCGTGCCGTTGGTACAGATTTGGCCGCTGGAGTAGAAGTTGGCCATCATGGCGGCGTCTGCAGCGCGATCAAGATCAGCATCAGCAAAGACCAGAAGCGGCGATTTGCCACCCAGTTCCATGGTGACGTCTTTCAGCGTTGAGCTAGCAGCGGCGGCCATGACTTTTTTGCCGGTATCCGCTTCGCCAGTGAACGAGACTTTGGCGATGCCGGGGTGTTCGGTGAGCATGGCGCCCACGCGGCCGTCGCCCTGCACCACGTTAAAGACGCCGTTGGGCAGGCCTGCCTCGGTGAAGATTTCCGCCAGTTTCATTACGGTCAGCGGGGTCACTTCGCTGGGCTTGAATACCACTGCGTTGCCTGCCGCCAGCGCCGGGGCGGCTTTCCAGCAAGCAATTTGGATCGGGTAGTTCCAGGCGCCAATGGCGCCAATCACGCCCAAGGGCTCGCGGCGGGTGTACACAAATGAGCTATCACGCAAAGGGATCTGGCTGCCTTCAATAGCTGGCGCCAGGCCGGCGTAGTACTCCAGCGCATCTGCGCCGGTAACGATATCGACACTGGCCGTTTCGCTGATCGGCTTACCGGTATTGCGGGTTTCAAGCTCAGCTAGCTCGTCATTGCGCTCCCTTAGCAGCGCGACGGCGCGCAGCAGGATGCGTGAGCGCTCCATGCCGCTCATCGCTGCCCACTCACGCTGGCCGCGCTGGGCTGCGGCGACCGCAGTGTCAACATCCGCTTGGCTGGCTTGACCGATAGTGGCCAGTAAGCTGCCGTCAAAGGGATTGGTAACGGTAAAAGTATCGCCTGAGGTGGCGTCTACCTGGCGACCATCAATATAAAGTGGCTGTACGTCTTGAGCGGCCATGTCGATCTCCAAGAATCAGAAAATTAAAGGTAAATGTTGGATGCTTTGTTGGTGCATCCATGATGAGCAAAAAGTTGGTCGAGATAGGTGTGGGCAAGGTAGCGCGCCTCTTCGGCGTCAAGGCCTTCTGGCGTTAGTGCGCCACGCAGCCATAACCCATCAATCATGGCGGCTAAGCCGCGTGCTGCGTTTCGGGCTTCTACGCGGGGCATAACACGTCGGAACTGGTGACATAAATTGCTGTAAAGACGTCGGTCATTGACATTTTGCAGACGCTGCAGCATAGGCTTATGCATGCTGCTGGCCCAGAACGCTAACCATGTCTTGGCGGCGGGGCCGGTGACCTGAGTGCGGTCAAAGTTACCCTCAATAATGGCACCGATATGGGCGCGGGGAGAGTCGTCTTCCAGCGCATAGCGACGCACCGCAACGGCGCCGGACAGGTCCGTCAGGATTTGCCGCATCGTCGCTTCCAGCAAGCCATCTTTACCGCCAAAATAGTGGCTGATAATGCCCGCTGACACGCCCGCATGGCGGGCAATTCGCATCACGGTAGTTTCGGCTAAGCCGACTTCATCAATGGCTGCCATAGTCGCGTTGATTAACTGCTGGCGGCGTATCGGTTCCATTCCCACCTTTGGCACGACGTTCTCCTAATTCGTTGAATGCCTAACAGGGTCGTTGCTTGAAACCCGAGCGTAGACATGATTACCTAACAATGATGGCATTTTTTTATTGAACGTTCAATCAATAAAAAGGCGCCAATGATTGCTACGCACTGCGACCACTACGGCCACTGAGTGTTCGTATCTATGTTTTGGAAATACGTATTGGCAATATGTATTGGCAATAAGCTTATAAAAGGGGACTACGATGATGAGCAGAACTTCTTCACGCTATGCAGGTGCTTTATTGCTGGCAGCGGGTCTGCCAACGGCAGCCTATGCAAACGAGTGCAGCAGCGTGCGCTTTGCTGAAGTGGGCTGGACAGATATTACCGCCACCACTGCGCTCGCCAGCGAAGTCCTCGAAGGGCTTGGCTATGAGCCAAGCGTCGATACAGTTTCCGTTCCGATTGCCTACGCCGGTATGCGCAACAATGATTTCGATGTCTTCCTGGGTAACTGGATGCCCTCGATGGCCTCCATTAGTGACCCCTACATCGAGCGCGGTGAAGTTGAGCGTTTGGCGACTAACCTGGAAGGGGCGAAGTATACCCTGGCAGTACCTCAGTACGTTTACGATGCCGGGGTAACGTCGGTTAACGATTTAGCAGAGCATGCGGAGCAGTTTGAGCGTAGCGTGCACGGCATCGAAGCGGGGAACGACGGCAACGAGCTAATTGAGCAGATGATCGATGACGATGCTTACGGGTTAGGCGATTGGCAGGTGATCGATTCCAGCGAAGCGGGAATGCTGGCGGAACTGCGCGCCCGGGTGCCCAATGAGCAGTGGATGGTGTTTTTAGGCTGGGAGCCGCACCCCATGAACTCTAACTTCGATATGGCTTATCTTTCTGATGCCGACGACTATTTTGGCCCAAATTTAGGCGGCGCGACTGTGCACACGAATACCCGAGCGGGATTCGTGGATGAGTGCCCTAATGTGGGAACCTTGCTGCGCAATATGACCTTCACGCTGGAAATGGAAAATCAGCTCATGAGCGCGATCATGGATGATGGCGAAGACCCCCGTGATGCTGCGCGTGACTACTTGAAGGCTAATGATAGCGTACTGGACGAGTGGTTAGACGGCGTTACAACACGTGATGGCGAGCCAGGCGCAGAGGCCGTGCGTGCCGCTATTCAGTAAGTCGATTTCGATATGCTTTGTTGACTAGCAGGGCAAGCCGGATTCCGGCTTGCCTTTCGTCATTAAGGTAGGCATAATCTGCACCCGTTGATGAGGGAAAGGCTACGTAGCTCAGCTGGTTAGAGCACATCACTCATAATGATGGGGTCCCCTGTTCAAATCAGGGCGTAGCCACCACATCAGCCTCAGCACACTTACTAAATAACAGAGTGTGCCGTTATGGTGGTCCCTTAGGTCCTCCCGCAACGCTAAACTGCGAACCCCGCCAGGCCCGGAAGGGAGCAACGGTAGTGGTGGCTGCGTGTGCCGGGATGTGGCTTTTGGGGCCGCCTCCATTTCTTGTCGCTCTCACCTAGACTTGGCATAATTGGCAAAAAAACTTGGCATAATTGGCAAAAAAACTTGGCATAGACTATTTCTTAGTATCATTACTACGATAATGGTGATGCCATGTATCGCCGCAAGCTTCGTCACTCCCGAGTCAAAAACCTCTACAAATTTGCCAGCGCAAAAAATCATAACGTTCTAACCGTTGAGTCGTCGCTGGAATTTGATGCATGCTTTCATTTTGAATACTCGGATGATGTTGTATCTTATGAAGCTCAGCCCGAGGGCTTTTATTATTGCTATGAAGCCAAGACTCTTCCCTACACCCCCGATTTTCGCCTAGTTAATTCATCGGGTTCTGCTACGCTCGTCGAAATTAAGCCAGCCAGCATTTTTTCAAAATCTGACGTTAAACAACGGTTACTAGCAAAAAGACAGGCTGCTAGAGTTCAAGGCTTGAACTTGATATTAGTGACTGATCGTCAGATACGTGTAAAACCAATGTTAGATAATCTGAAGTTATTACATCGCTACTCAGGCCTTGCGAGTATGACAACATGTCATTACTTGGTGCTGGATGTGATAAGAAAATCAGGTGTAATAAAAGTTCAATCTGTGCTTGAGAAGATTTCTGCAGATGAAGGAGAAGTTATGTGCTCTATTTTAAGTCTCCTCCAATTGCGTGTTATTAAAGCAAATCTTGATTTAGAAACACTTGGTCGAGATACTACTATCTGGTGTTGAGGTAAGAAGATGACACTTAATGGCAGTAATTTCTCTGATGAATTTGACGGCATTGAGTCTGCTGTCTTAAATGATGGCGACTTTAAGGCTGGCATGCTAAACGATGACAAGTTTTCTGATGAACATCCAGATGCATATTCCAACCTAGGTTCATTTGATGAGTTAGATATAACAGCTTTAAAAGAAGCTTCTGCTAAATTAAAAGTAATCAATATGGTTGATAATAGATTAATCGGTGGTTGGACAGAAAGAAATATCGATCCAATTTTAGATGATTTAATGGTTAACGGGTTGTTACAGATTAGACCATCTTGGCGGTCTGTTGCCCGTTGGAAATCACAATACGATTCGAATAAAGGTCTTGTGTCATTAGTGTCAAGAAATAAGTTTAAAAAAGGGCAGAGGAAACGTAATAAATATGATAAGACTGATTCGCGAATTTTGCAGGCAATAGACGAAAAATTTCTTACTAAAGAACGCCCTAGTATATCATCAGCCTATCAATATTATCTTGATTTAGTCGAGGTAAATAACAAAGACGTTGTCCAGGGGAAAATTCAGCCTGTTTGCTATAATACCTTTAGACGCTTAATTAACGAAATTTCTCCTTATAAAGTTGCAGAAAGGCGTTTTGGTAAGCGTTATGCTGATATAACTTTTAGAAAAATAGGTAAATTTAAAAAAGCTAGATATTTGATGCAACGTGTCGAAATAGACCATACTCCGCTAGATTTAATATTATTAGATGATAATCTTGAGATTCCACTTGGTAGGCCCTATCTTACTGTTCTGCTCGATTGCTATAGTCGTTGTATAGTAGGCTTTCATCTTGGGTACAGAGAGCCCAGCTACGATGCGGTTCGTAAAGCAATACTCAACACGTGTTTGAGTAAAGAAAATGTTAAAAATAAATTTCCTTCTATAAAAAAAGATTGGCCTTGTGAAGGTAAGATTGAGACACTTGTTGTTGATAATGGTGCAGAATTCTGGTCGTCTTCTTTAGAAGTTTTTTGCCAAGCTATGGGGACTAATATTGAATTCAATCCAGTGGCTAAGCCTTGGAAAAAACCGCTTGTTGAGCGGATTTTTAAAACCTACAAATCAAAATTGATCGATCAAATTCCCGGGAAAACGTTTTCTAATGTACAGCAATTAAAAGACTATAATCCTCAGAAAGATGCTGTTCTTCCATTTTCAGAGTTTGTGCATTTTTTATATAAATGGGTCGTTGATATTTATAACTATGATTCATATGGCTGGGAGTCAAGAATACCGATGTTAGCTTGGGAATCTGGGTGG
The DNA here is from genome assembly GCF_013416325.1 of Vreelandella sedimenti. GTDB lineage: Bacteria > Pseudomonadota > Gammaproteobacteria > Pseudomonadales > Halomonadaceae > Vreelandella > Vreelandella sedimenti. Next base: position 6,270 of record NZ_JACCGK010000029.1, on the reverse strand, counting down.
AAAAATTTTCCTCCTATCCGCTACATAGGCTTAGAAAAAGAACAATTTATTCTAGAGAGCTTGCCCCACGTAAAACGTTCACTTACAAGGGAGGGTGTTAAGCTAAACCACATTGTCTATGTTTCTGATGAATTAGTGGAATATAGAAAAAACACGCCCCCACTTTGTGGTGAGAGTAGTGTTGAGCTGATGGTTAAACGAGATCCAGCCGATGTTTCGCAAGTTTATGTATTTCTGCCTAACTTAAAAAAGTATATTTGTGTTCCTGCAGTTGATCCTGATGGTGAGTATAAGGATGTATCACTTTTTGAACACCAGACTCATATCAAATTTAACAGACTTTATAATCGCTCGAAAATTGATCGTTTAGCCCTAGCTGAGGCTAGGCAGTATATTGAGAAACGTACACAAAATTTTATCAATGGCGTTGCCAATTCCAAAAGTAAAAATGCAACAAAGAAATTTGGAGGTCTGAATAAACTAGCTAAGGTTAAAGATATTTCATCTTCTGGTGCGTCTTCAATTGTTACTGCTGCCTCGGGAGATAATGTTTCTACTTCTGAATCTCCTCACCAAAAATATTCTACCGATAAGAATAATGTTTTAGATGATAATATATTAGATAGTTGGGATGATTGGATTAATGAATTGGAGCCTTATTAATGCAAGCTTCTACCTGCAAGCCTCATCATCTACAACTCCATAATTTTATTCACTGTTTTGTTGAACATCCCAACTTAACGCGGGTGTTGGAATCTTGGGAGCGTCTTTTCAAAAGGCAGCCTTTAGGTGGAGAGCAATCATGTATGCTTTTGACCGGCGATGCAGGTACTGGAAAAAGTTATTTAATAAATCAATTTGTAATGCGACATCCTTCTTATCAAGAAGGGGATGTTTTAATACGTCCCGTCATAAAATGTAGAATCCCCAGTCGCCCAAATGTTGAAAGTATGATGGTTCAAATGTTGAGTGATCTTGGTCAGTTTGGGGCTGAGTCACGAAAAGGGCAGCTACGAGAAGTGGGATTAACTGAGACACTGATTAAGATATTGAAGAAATGCCAAACACGGATCATAATTATCAACGAGTTTCAGGAGCTAATTGAGTTTAAGTCAATTGAAGATCGGCAAAGAGTAGCAAATCGCCTAAAGATGATCAATGAAGAGGCTGGCATTCCTATAGTGTTGGTTGGTATGCCTTGGGCCGCTGAAATTACAGAAGAGCCGCAGTGGGCTTCTAGGTTAATGTCACGAATTGAATTGCCCTATTTTAAAATATCAAGTTGCCGTGAAGAATACATAAGGTTTTTAAAAGGTCTTTCTCTTAAAATGGGGTTTGACACTCCACCAAACCTGGCTATGAAAGAGATCTCTATCCCACTTTTTGCAGCCTGTTCCGGGCAAGTTCGGATTCTTAAAAAAATACTGAATGTTGCTCTTGAAATTGCTCTTGAGGAAAGTGCTCAAACAATAGATAAGCAACATCTTGCTATGGCAGTTGATATAGAATTATCTGGGCAAGATGAGAATCCATTTAAAATTCCTCTTTCTAAAATAAAGATTAGTGAAGTTTCACGTTATGCACGCTACAACCCGAACGCAGTAAGTAGAGAAGAGGCGTTAATAAAAACACAGTTCGCTGATGCACTTTCTTTAGCACAGATTTTAAGAAAGAATTAATTTTATCTTTATCTTTCAGCATGTTAGTAAATGGGCTGTCAGATAGCCTGAGAGTCCTGCTACAACGCTGTGCTTTAAAAGTCTCTCTTTACTCCTACCATTAAAGGGGAACCTACCAAAGACGTAACCTTGATCATGCGTAACTGGTTTGGTTTGCTCTGTTTGCACTGAATTGACCTTACAGCTAGCCAGCAACATATTAATTGCATTCTTGCTAAGAATCTCTTAGCATATTTTTTTGTCGCGTTGCGCTAGCCTAGCCGCTTTTAAAGACGCGATGGTATTTTCATGGATAGTCCGCTCCCACGTCGCTTGAGAGCCGCTAGGCTAGCAGCAGGAATGACGCAAAGGCAGTTAGGTGAATACCTCGGCATGGAGCCGAATTTGGCGAGTGCACGTATGACGCAGTATGAAAAGGGGCAACATGCACCCAATTTTCAGTTGCTGAGAAGGCTTTCTGAGGCATTAGACGTGCCTATTCCCTACTTATTCTGTGAAGACGAGACCGTTGCTGAGCTTATTCTTGAGCTAGACAAGCTCAGTCCCACAGAGCGTCAAAAATTGCTTGAGCAGCTAAAAGCAAGAAAAACGTCTGATGATGACTGATTCGTAGCAAGCTCATATGCATAACCGTGCCTAATCAAGTCAAATATAATCACGGCGATAAATAGTATTTTGTAATCCCACTCGATAGAAAATGCCACAAAGAAAAAAACAGTTCGTTTGCAACTAGGTCACAGCAATCTTTAATAAAACTAAACCTGGCGCACGTATCAAAAGGCTCTTGTATGGACGAATTTCAAAGGTTTTTGATTGGGGTTTCTCCAATTTTAATCGTTATGTTTGGAGTTATTATTATGGCGATATTTCGCATTCGTCGATTGAAGAAAGATCGTAAAAAATAATTTTACAGGAACTTAGTCCATTCCTTGGTTAAGTCGTTTCATAGGTTGATATGCTAAGTACTTCTTCGGCAGATTGTTATACTATCGAGGTTCCCAGAATCTTTAATGCAAGTGATGATTTAATTGATGAGCTTGAGCGCGCCTCTCTATACAAATGCTCCTTTTTATTGCCGATTATATAAATTTGTGCTTGTTTTATCTCTTCTTGCCGCTCCCTCATCTGTATACACCTTCATCAACTCATCCCAATTCGTCGTATAGCGCGGACTCCGGTTCGCGCAGCGTAGGTGCCAGGGGGCGTTCTTTTTCGGAAGGCCCAGGCGTACCGTTCCTTTGCCCATCTTCTCGTTCAGCGCGTCCATGGTGGCCATGAGCTTTTGGCTGCGCTGGCGTTCCTCTTCCGTTTGCGGTGTGTCCATCAGGCTGAGCTGTTGGCGGTTTTCGTCGGTGAGGCCGATCAGCATCACGCCCGCTTTCTTGTAGCCGTACTTGGGCCGGTAGATCTTGCGCAGCGCCTCCTGGGCTGCGTAAAGGATGTCGCGGGTGTCCTGGCTGGGGCGTTCCATTTCTACCGCCAGGCTGGGGGAGTACTGGGGCAGGTCGGGCCGGAAGCGGTCGGTTTTAAGAAACACCAGCACGGCGCGGGCGAGGCTCTTTTGCTCGCGTAGCTTTTCGGCGCCCCGTTGGGCGTGTTGGCGAATAGCGCCCTGTAGATCGTAAATCTGGGAGGTAGGGCGGCCGAACGATCGGCTGGTCATGATGCGTTTTCGCGGTTCGTTGAAGTCGTTCATCTCCAGGCAACTGGTGCCGCGCAGTTCCAGCACCGTGCGCTCCATGTTGACCGAGAACTTGCGCCTTAGGCGCTGGCGTCCGCTTCGCGTAGATCTCAGGCGGTGTAGATGCCGAGGATCTGCAGGCGCTCGTTTAGCCGGCGGCCCACGCCCCATACATCGCTCACCTCAATTTGCTGCAGCAGATGCCTGGCTTCGTCGCTCCCTGCGTGAAGGATGCACACGCCGGGGTAGCCGGGGTGCTTCTTAGCGATGCGGTTGGCCAGCTTGGCGAGGGTGTGGGTAGCGGCAACGCCGACACACACACAGGAATGCCAGTGCCGCGGCGGATCTTCCTATGCAGCGACTTGGCATGCTCCAGCAGCGCTTCCGGCTCGAAGCCATCCATGCGGACAAACATCTCATCGATTGAGTAGGGCTCCACGCCGGCGGTTTCTTGCTCCAGAATGCCTTGCACCCGTTGGGACATATCGCCGTAGAGCTCGTAGTTAGAGGAGTGCAGCACGATCTCGCCGCGTTCGACCAGGTGACGCACCTGGTGGGCCGGTGTACCCATCTCGATACCCAGCGCTTTCAACTCTTCCGAACGGGCAATAATGCAGCCGTCGTTGTTGGACATAATGCCCACGGGGCGGCCGTTCAGCTTGTGGTTAAACACGCTCTCGCAGCTGACGTAGAAGTTGTTACAGTCCACTAAGCCAATCATATTTAGATTCTCTACTTGTTTAAAACTGTTAATTAATACAGTATTGGTAGCCAGAGAAGCGACAGGCAAACGCTAATATACGTCGCTTAATGTGGAGCAAGCACCGGGCAACAGCATGCGAGTGAACTACTTGGGGCCAGCAGCGGTGGGCGTGGAGCACCCAGCGGTAGCAGAAATGGATAAGCGAAGATTTTCACCCAGCTGCTTTCTGGTGGAGATTAGTGAGGACTCACGTCCAGGTGGGCCGTGGATGGAGGGCGATGTGCTGGTGGTGGATGAAGCACTATCGTTCGGGCACGCTGATCTGGTAGTGGCGGAGGTAGAAGGAGAGTACCGATTGTTTAAATCCCACCGTGTTGGCAGTCGTTGCCGGTTGTTGCCACCTGAGGGTGGGCAGGGCTACTTCGTGAACACGCAGCAGTTCAAGGGCGTGGTGGAGCGGCAGGCGCGGTGTTGGGCGGTGTAGGTAATCTCTTACAAATTGTGTCGGCTTTGGCTTACATCTAATTAGGCAGAAGCTTGCCAAGCTGAAGATGTCGCCTAATAGCACGCGTTGCCTACGGGTCTCGTCAGAAGATTGCGGCAATTAGGATGAGCCCCGGCCATGGATGGCTGGAGGTTTTTGTGGTTAGCTACACTAGACTTAGCTTCACAACAATGATGGTAGGGAGAAATAATGGATTTTAAAGATAAAGTACATAAATTTAAAAGCTATGAAGAAGTTGTTGCCTTACCTGGCTTTGTAGAAGGGGAGGTATTTGAAAAAGAATACTATGCAAATATTCTAGGCGTTTATCGGTTTAAAGAACGGGTAAGATGTTGTTTTTTTAGAGAGAATAGGGTGTGCAATACTGCTCATAATCACGGTTATGCTGTAGAGTTGAAAAATGGTTCTGTGACTATAATAGGAAATGAATGTGTTTATAAGTTGGGTAATGAAGAGAAGCTATTAAAGGATGTAAAATTATTGAAAAAAGAAGAAGAAAGACAAGACAAAATGCAGGTTGTTAAAGATAAAATAGGTGATTCGATATGTACTTATGAAGAAGTTTTTGAGGCATATGAAAAAGCAAAAAGATTAGAAAATATTATTGTTGATTTGTTTGGGAGGCTTCCTCGTTCTGTTGGAAGATCATTGGAGCAAAGAGTAAAAACCGATACTAAAAACATAGCTGTTACATTGGTCTACGATAGGAAATATATAGAAGATGGTGAGGAGAAAACAGAAAGTGATTATGTTAGGACAGCTGTCTACAGTATAAAAGGGTTGCGATTCCTTAATCTAAGGTTGATTACTTCGGCAAAAAGGAAGGTTTCCGATGCAGTGAAAACAATTAAGTCTTTTGAAGCGATAACAAATAATACATCATATAGGCAGCTTTCAGATATTTCTAAAGGTTTTAGTTTGTATCAAAGACAGTTGGGTAAAATAAATGAATTCGAAAAATACTATTATGAATTTTTGACTAATGATTTCCGTTATTTTTCTTTTCTTTCAGATTTTTCGAGTGAAAATTCAAAAGTAATTAAATGTTTTAATGATTTTTCGACGGGCTTGAAGAAAAACGATCCTAAAGCAGCTTATAAAGAGGTGAGGGCTGAGGTGCTAGTTAATCATGGTGCAGCGAGAATATCTTAGTAAAGCCTCTCACCAAATGGGCGGTGGCGACGATAGGGAACTATTCAGCACCATCTTAGTGCCAACTTTATGTTACATTCTGCCTGCCGTGCTTGGGCTAGCATACATGAAGTTCTTTACTATCCTGGGGGGCCGCCATGAAGGGGGCAGCAACTTCCATAACCTTTCTATTTTCCTTTCACTTCACACCTAACCTGCGTCCCAAACCCACCATTATTCAGCGAGTGCGTCACTTCTGCCACCAACCAGTTGGTGGCATCAATCTGGGGCTTGTAGCCGCTAAGCGTGAGTGGCGACTGTGGCAAAATATCTGCCCGCCCCAATGCCAGCGTTAGCTCAAGCTCTGCCAGGCCGCGTTGGATGCGTTGTCATTCGGCGTGGGCGGCGGCCAGGGCATCGTCTTCCGTGGCGTAGGGTGGGGCGAAGCGGGGCGGCTGGTACGCCGCTCTTTGATGTTGTCGTTACTGGCTGCTAGTTCGGTTTTATTTTGCGCTCGGACGTGCTGCAAGTCGAAAAAAAGTAAGCGAGCCACCAAACCCATCTACTCAAG
>NZ_JACCGK010000028.1 GCF_013416325.1 Vreelandella sedimenti | reverse complement strand
CTGGGGGCTAGACACCCCCGGCTACCCGATTCCATTTTTTTGGTCATCAAAATGGGCTGCTTGGTATGTTGCTTATCATTGGTACTGAATGACATTGAGCACCTCCTGAAATTGGTGCGGGCTATTCCATGTACATGGCTTCAGCCTAGTTTTATCTTTAATCTAAATCCTAGGGAATTTACGTATGCAGCATATATTTTGGCTTAATGCCACACAATTAGCAACGCAGTGCTCTTGACTTGTAGGCAGTGCTGTATCCTCATTGAACTAGCAAGCACGCCAAGTGCGTGATAGACTACGCCATCCTCTCAGACAAGTCCCGTGAGCGGGCAGCTTATTTCAACTGCCTGCTACACACTTTGGTAGGGTGATACGCCTGCCAAATCAATTGGTTGTTGCGGAAGCGTCGTGCTGTGGCAGCACAGCAGACGAACACATATTTAATTTCGTTGCCGTTTTATCGGCAACCTTTATTCTCCAAGGAGATACCCTGTGGCGAACAGCAAGCAAGCTCGCAAGCGCGCCCGCCAGGCCGAGAACCGTCGCGTCCTGAAATCCAGCCAGCGCAGCATGGTCCGCACCTACATCAAGCGTGTAGTGAAAGCGATCAGCACCGGCGACCACGCTAAGGCAATGGAAGAGTTCAAGGCAATGCAGCCGGTCGTTGACCGTATTGCAGACAAAGACGTGCTGTCCAAGAAGAAAGCAGCTCGCCTGAAGAGCCGTTTGAACAAACGTATTAAGGCACTGGCGGCGTAAGCCGGCAGGCGCCATAAAAAAACCGGCTGCGGCCGGTTTTTTTGTGTCTGGATGATTTTTCTAGATGATTTTTCTGGATAGCTTATGACAGCGAAGAAAGCACCCAACACAACTCCAGGCACCGCAGTCGCGCGTCGCGGGCTAATGCGCTCGGGTCTTGTGGTCAGTGCCATGACCATGCTGTCGAGAGTGATGGGGCTGGCGCGTGATGTGGTTATCGCTACCTTCTTAGGGGCAGGGGATGGCGCCGATGCGTTTTTCGTGGCGTTTAAAATCCCTAACTTTCTGCGCCGTCTGTTTGCCGAAGGGGCTTTCAACCAGGCTTTCGTACCCGTGCTTTCAGAGTACTCCACCCAGCGTAGCCGGGAGGAGATACGCGCGCTGCTGGATGCCACTGCCGGTAGCTTAACAGCGGTGCTGGCGCTAATTACCGCCGTGGCGATGCTCTGCGCGCCGTGGCTGATTTGGGTCTTTGCCCCCGGTTTTGGCAGTGAGCCAGACAAGCTGGCGCTGACCGCGGATATGCTGCGCTTAACGTTTCCCTATTTACTGCTGATTTCGCTCACTGCGTTTTCCGGTAGCGTACTGAATACCTGGAACCGCTTTGCGGTTCCCGCATTTACCCCGGTGCTACTTAACCTTTCACTGATTGGTGCGGCGCTGTTTTTAATGCCGCTAATGGAAGAGCCCGCCATGGCGCTCGCCTGGGGCGTGTTGATCGCCGGGGCGGCCCAGTTGGTTTTTCAGGTGCCGTTTTTGCTGCGATTGGGATTGATGCCTACTCCCTGGCCTAATTTTGCTCATGAGGGCGTGCGACGCATACTGAAACTCATGGGGCCTGCGCTGTTTGGGGTATCGGTGTCGCAAATTAACCTGCTGTTGGATACCGTTTTGGCGTCATTGCTGGCGGCGGGCAGCGTGTCGTGGCTTTACTACTCGGATCGTTTAGTGGAACTGCCGTTGGGCGTGTTTGGGGTGGCCATTGGTACCGTGATTTTACCGGCACTCTCTAAACGTCATGCTGACCAGTCCAAGGAGCACTTTGCTGCGATGCTTGATTGGGCGATCCGCATTGTATTGCTGTTAGGCTTGCCCGCGGCACTGGCCCTGGCGGTGCTGGCCGAGCCACTGTTGATCACGTTGTTCCATTATGGAGCAATGACCGACAACGACATCCAGATGGCGGCGATGAGTCTGCGTGCTTATGCCTTTGGCTTGATAGCCTTTATGCTGATCAAAGTATTGGCACCGGGATTTTTTGCTCGCCAAGACACCAAAACCCCGGTGAAGGTAGGCATTATCGCCATGGTCGCTAATATGGTGCTTAACCTGCTGCTGATTTGGCCGCTGGCGCATGCCGGATTGGCGTTAGCCACCGCGCTTTCTGCGTTCTTGAACGCGGGCCTGCTGGGTTACTTACTGCATAAGCAGGGCGTGCTGGTCTTTCAGCCGGGCTGGAAGCGCTATGCGGTGCAGTTACTAGGTGGCAGCGGGCTAATGTGCGCGGCCCTCTATTTTATTGCGCCCGATTGGCAGGCTTGGCTCGCGTTTGGCCTTTGGCAACGGATAAGCTGGGTCACCGGATTAGTCATACTGGGCGGCTCGCTGTACTTCGCGTGGCTGGCGGCACTGGGTTTGCGCGTTCGTCATTTAAAAATGCACTCATAACACTGCATCCTGGGGTGTGGGTTCGTTATAATCAGAGGCTTTATGTCCTCCAACGGCTGAGGTGCCATGCGCGTTATTCGAGGTCTGCACAACTTGAGAGCGGCTCATCGTGGCTGCGTTGCCACCATCGGTAATTTCGATGGGGTGCATCGCGGCCATCAAGCCATCCTGCAGCAGTGCCGCGAGCATGCTGCGCGCTGGAGTGTGCCGTTAACAGTGGTGGTGTTCGAGCCCCAGCCGCGTGAATTTTTTGCCGGTGATCAAGCGCCGCCGCGTTTAACCCGGTTGCGCGAGAAGGTACGGCTGCTCCGCGATTTTGGTGCGGAACAAGTGCTGGTGCTGCCGTTTAACGATGCGCTGCGTAGCCTTACCGGGCGTGAGTTTATCGATCAGGTATTGATTGATGGGCTAGGCGTTAAGCACCTGGTAGTGGGCGATGATTTCCGCTTCGGCTGCGACCGCCGCGGCGATTTTGCCCTGCTGGCGGAGGTCGGGCGCGAACAGGGGTTTGGCGTAGAGCACACGCGTACTTTTACCGTGGATGACGAGCGGGTTTCCAGTTCGCGGGTGCGCACTTTGCTTGCCAGCGGCAATTTTTCTGCCGCTGCGCGCTTGCTGGGTCGTGCCTATTCGTTACATGGCCGAGTGGTGCGCGACCAGCAGTTGGGGCGCACCATTGGTGTGCCGACTGCCAATTTGCCACTGATGCCCCAGCCATTAACGCTGCGTGGGGTTTATGCGGTGGTGGCTGAACTTGAAAATGGCGAGCGCTACCCAGCAGTGGCGAATGTGGGCTTCCGCCCTACGGTAGGTTCGGAACGGCCAACGCTGGAGGTGCACCTGCTGGATTTTAAAGGTGATCTCTACGGCCAACGCATGACGGTGTTTCCTTGCGCGCGCCTGCGGGGCGAGGTGAAGTTTGACAACCTTGAGGCACTTAAAGCGCAAATTGAACGTGACCAGACCCGTGCTCGCCACTATTTAACGGCGGCAATAGGTGGGCAGAACAGCGCTGACCAAGAGAACGCTGAACAGGAGTATTCGCTTCCGCTGGCCTCGGCCCCGCTTGGGCGTGAGGCCATGTCTTCAAGTGCAGTGTCTTCAAATGCGGTGTCTTCAAACACGATTCCTTCTGATTCTTCTTCGGCGGGTGATGCCGCCGATGCTAACAACGGCTGACCAGACCATGGATTATAAGCACACGCTGAATTTGCCTGAAACTGACTTTCCCATGCGCGGCATGCTGCCAAAGCAGGAGCCAGGGCGGGTTTCCCAATGGCAGGATATGAACATTTACCAGCGCCTGCGGGAAGCGCGTGCGGGCGCGCCGCTATTTGTGCTGCACGATGGCCCTCCCTACGCCAACGGTAGTATTCATATTGGTCACGCCGTTAATAAAATCCTTAAAGATATTATCGTTAAATCGAAGAATTTAGCCGGTTTCGATGCGCCTTATGTGCCCGGCTGGGACTGCCACGGCTTGCCCATTGAGCACAAAGTAGAAACCACTCACGGCAAGAACCTGGCGCCGGAACACGCCCGTGAGCTTTGCCGTGAATACGCTGGCGCCCAAGTTGAAACACAACTGGCCGACTTTGTTCGTTTAGGCATTATTGGCGATTGGGATCACCCATACCGCACTATGGATTTCGCCAACGAAGCGAGCGAGATTCGTGCCTTGGCCGAGATGGTCGACGCGGGTTACGTGTTTAAAGGTTTGAAGCCGGTCAACTGGTGCTTTGACTGTGGTTCGGCGCTGGCGGAAGCCGAAGTCGAGTACGCTGATAAGAAATCCGACGCCATCGACGTCGCCTTCCCGGTAGAAGATGCCGACAAGCTCGCCGCCGCCTTTGGCTTAAGCGAACTGGCCAAGCCTGCGGCAGTGGTGATCTGGACTACCACGCCGTGGACCATTCCGGCCAACCAGGCGCTTAACGTTCACCCTGAGTTCACCTATGCACTGGTCGATACTGGCGAGCGTTTGCTGTTGCTGGCGGAAGAGTTGGTGGAGAGCTGTCTAGAGCGCTTTGGCTTGCAAGGCGAGGTGATTGCTACGACCCAGGGCAAAAATCTTGACCTGATCAATTTCCGCCACCCATTCTACGATCGGCTCTCGCCCGTCTACCTGGCAGAGTACGTCGAGTCTGAAGTGGGTAGCACCGGTATCGTTCACTCCGCGCCCTCTTACGGTATGGATGACTTTATCACCTGCCGCGAGCATGGCATGGAGTTTGATGACATGCTCAACCCGGTGCAGGGAAATGGTGTTTACGTTGACGACCTGCCGTTCTTCGGCGGCCAGATGATTTGGAAGGCCAACCCGCATATCGTCGAAAAACTGCGCGAAGTGGGTGCTCTGATGGCGCATATCCCGATCAAACATAGCTACATGCACTGCTGGCGCCACAAAACGCCGGTGATCTACCGTGCTACGGCGCAGTGGTTTGTGGGTATGGATATTGAAGGCAAAGACGGCAAAACGCTGCGTGAACGTGCCCTTGAAGGTATCGAAGCGACGGCGTTTACGCCTGCCTGGGGCCAGGCGCGTCTGCACAGCATGATCGCCAACCGCCCGGATTGGTGTATCTCGCGCCAGCGTAACTGGGGCGTGCCGATCCCGTTCTTCCTGCACAAGCAAACCGGTGAGCTGCATCCGCGCACCGTTGGATTGATGGAAGAGGCGGCCAAGCGCGTTGAGCTGGAAGGCATCGATGCCTGGTTCAAACTCGACCCGGCAGAGCTGCTGGGTGCCGAAGCGGCGGATTACGATAAAGTCACCGATACCCTGGATGTCTGGTTCGACTCTGGCACCACCCACCGCCACGTACTTCGCGGCTCGCACCCCCATGGCCACGAAAGCGGCCCACGGGCGGATCTCTACCTGGAAGGCTCCGACCAGCACCGTGGCTGGTTCCACTCGTCGCTGCTCACCGGTTCTGCGATTGATGGCCATCCGCCGTATCGTCAACTGCTGACCCACGGCTTTACCGTCGATTCCCAGGGCCGCAAGCAGTCCAAATCGCTGGGCAATGTGGTGGCTCCCCAGGAAGTGATGGACAAGCTGGGCGGCGATATTCTGCGCCTGTGGGTCGCCTCCACCGATTACTCTGGTGAAATGGCCGTTTCTGACGAAATTTTGAAACGCACCTCTGATGTGTATCGGCGGATTCGTAACACCGCTCGCTTCCTGCTTTCGAACCTTAACGGGTTTGATCCAGATAAAAACCAGGTAGCGTTTGACGATATGCTGGCACTGGATCAGTGGGTGGTGGATCGTGCCCACCAATTGCAGGCGCGGATCGAAAAAGCCTACGAAGAGTACCGCTTCCTGGATGTTTACCAACAGGTGCATGGTTTCTGTGCCCGGGAACTGGGTGGCTTCTACCTGGATGTGATTAAAGACCGCCAGTACACCACGCAAACCGATTCGCTGGCGCGGCGCAGTGCACAAACCGCGCTCTATCACGTGGTGGAAGCGCTGAGTCGCTGGATCGCGCCGATTCTCTCCTTTACCGCTGAGGAGATTCACGAAAACATCCCCGGTAAGCGCGGCGACAGCGTGCTGCTGGAGACTTACTACACTAACCTTGGCAGCCTGGAAGAAAACGCTGAATTGGGTCGTGCTTTCTGGGAGCAAGTGCTGGAGGTCAAGCACTCGGTCAACAAGTGCCTGGAAGATGCCCGTAATGCCAAAGTCATTAAGGGTAGCCTGGCAGCTGAAGTCACCCTGTATGTCAGCGACGAGCTGCAGGCGACGCTGGCCAAACTGGGCGATGAACTGCGCTTTGTGATGCTAACTAGCGAAGTCACGCTTAAGCCCCTGGCTGCTGCAAGTGATGCAGAAGCGACCGAGCTGGATAGCCTGAAAGTCTCAGTCAAAGCCAGCGACAACACCAAGTGTGAGCGCTGCTGGCACCACCGCCCGGATGTCGGTACTCACGCTGATCATCCGGACCTATGTGGTCGCTGTATCAGCAACCTCCCCGAAGGCAGCGGTGAGATTCGCCGCTATGCGTAAAGATAAAAGCATGCCTGGTGCAAGCGCGCGGCCGACGATGCAGCGGCCGCTGCGCTGGCTGTGGTTAGCGGTGGCGGTGGTTGCCTTGGATCTAGCTACCAAATACGTAGCCAGCAGTCAGTTGGGCTACGCCCAGCCGGTAGAAGTGCTGCCGTTCTTTAACCTGACGCTACTGCACAACACTGGCGCGGCGTTCAGCTTTTTAGCCACACATCCTGGCTGGCAGCGCTGGTTCTTCGCGTTGATTGCTGTGGGAGCCAGCGTGGCGTTGACGGTGTGGCTTTCACGCATCAAACACGATGAAAAGTTACTGGCGATAGCGCTGCCACTGATTATTGGCGGGGCGCTGGGGAATCTCTACGACCGCCTGGTTCATGGCTATGTGGTCGACTTTTTATCGTTTCACGTCGCTGGGTGGTACTACCCGGCGTTTAACGTGGCGGATATAGCGATTACCCTGGGGGCAGTCGCTTTAATCTGGGAATCCATTATGGGCGAGCGGCGGCGCAAAAAAGCGGCCAAGACTTCCCATTAATAGAACGTAGAGAACAACTGTATATTGAGAACTGCTATGAGCGACTATCTGATCGATGAAGGCATGGAGGTGACGCTACACTTCACCTTAAAGCTGGAAGATGGCACGTTGGTGGACTCCACCAAAGACAAAGCACCGGCTACCTTCGAGTTTGGCGACGGAAATTTGCCGCCCGGTTTTGAGCATCCGATTAAAGGGTTGGCTGCGGGGCAGGAGGGTACCTTTCAGATAACCCCTGAACATGCATTCGGACAGCACAACCCGCAAAATATTCAGACCCTGAAGCGGGCAGATTTTGGCGATGAAGCCCCGGAAATTGGTATGGTAATGTCGTTTGCCGATAAAGCGGGAACGGAATTGCCAGGTGTGGTCAAAACCATTGACGGTGATCGTATCGAGGTGGATTTCAATCACCCGTTAGCAGGCCGCACGCTCACCTTTGAGGTCGAAGTGCTCGACGTCAAACCGGTGACAACGCATTAATTCACTAAGCGATGCCGCTTACGCATCAAGGCGCTACTATGCAAACGACGCAAGCACAGCCCATACAGATCAAGTTAGCCAATCCGCGTGGTTTTTGTGCCGGTGTGGATCGCGCGATCGATATCGTTAATCGCGCGCTGGATGTGTTTGGCCCGCCGATTTACGTGCGCCATGAGGTTGTGCATAACCGCTTTGTGGTCGAAACGCTGCGCGCCCGTGGGGCAGTGTTTGTTGAAGAACTGGATGAAGTGCCGGACGATGTCATCGTTATCTTCTCCGCCCACGGTGTTTCCCGTGCGGTGCAAGCCGATGCTGAGCAGCGGGGCTTGAAGGTATTCGACGCCACCTGCCCACTGGTCACTAAAGTGCACCTGGAAGTATTGCGCTACGCCAAGCGTGGTCAAGAGTGCATTCTCATCGGCCATGAAGGCCACCCGGAAGTCGAAGGCACCATGGGGCGTTATGACACCTCCCACGGCGGGCGTATCTACTTGGTAGAGGACGAAGAAGACGTCGCTAAGCTGGAGGTGAATGATCCCTCAAAGCTGGCCTTCGTGACCCAAACTACGCTGTCGATGGATGACACCGCTAAGGTGATCGACGCACTGCGCGATAAGTTTGCCGAGATTCAGGGGCCACGCAATGACGATATTTGCTACGCCACGCAGAACCGTCAGGATGCAGTACGTGAGCTAGCGGCCCAGAGCGATCTATTGCTGGTGGTGGGCAGCCCCAATAGCTCCAACTCTAACCGCTTGCGAGAGCTTTCTGAGCGCATGGGCACGCCCGCCTACTTGATTGATAACGCTGACCAGATCGACCCCAAGTGGCTTGAGAACGTAGCGCGTGTGGGCGTCACCGCTGGCGCCAGTGCCCCTGAAGTATTGGTGAAAGGTGTGATTGCCAAGCTGCAGACCATGGGGGCTGCATTACCTGAAGAGCTACAGGGCCGTGAGGAAACCATTACTTTCTCTATGCCAAAGGAGTTGCGTGAAAAGGTGATCGCCAGCAGCTAACCATAGGCCTCGCAATGCAATGCGTATTAGTTTGCGACATACTAAAACAGTATGAGCCCACTAATACAGGAGCGGAGCCGCGTGTCTTATACCTCTCATCTTTCGACTGGCCGTTCTTTACTGAATGGCCAACGCGGCTTCACCCTCATTGAATTGATGATTGTGCTGGTGATCATCGGCATCGTCGCCGCCATTGCCTACCCCAGCTATACCCGCTACGTGCAAAAATCAGTGCGAACCGACGCCCATGCGGGCCTTATGCAAGCCGCTTCGGAGCTTGAGCGCTGTTACACGCGGTCTTACAGCTATCGCGATTGCACCATCAATGCGTTCTCCCCCGAAAAAAACTATGAGATTGCTGAGAGTATTAACGGTGACGGCTACCTACTGACTGCGAGCACCGCTCAAGATGATGGCTGCGAAGAGAATATAACCTTAAGTTCGAGTGGCGAAAGGTTACCCAATGCCTGTTGGTGAGTTAAGGCGACAACGCTTTCAAAGTGTGGGCGACGGAGACATTTCCAACTGCCCTGACTCACCCTGCGAAATGACGCTAAACCCCACCCATCAAAGTGCTTCAGCTCATTCTGTAACGCTGGTGCTTAGCACATTGGGCAGCATTCGTAGGAAGGAGAGTGGGTCATGAACTCTCAGCGCGGTTTTAGCTTATTAGAAGCGCTAATCGCACTGGTGGTTCTCTCGATTGGCCTGATCGGCGTAGCCGCCATGCAGCTTAAAGCGCTGCAAAGTGCTAATGCAGGCTACCAGCGCTCGGTGGCAAGTGTTGCGGCTGTGGATGCTCAGGAGCGGCTTTGGGCTCGGCTAGCCACGCTCGAAACAGGGCAGACCTGCGAGGATATCGACACTTCTGACGTGCAGAGTGCATGGAAGGAGCATTGGTTTCAAAATAGTGATGCGACACCGCTACGGGGAGCCTCTTCTTCCCACAGCCGCATTGCAAAAGATGACAGTGGAAGTGATTGTCGCATTGACGTGACTGTGGCCTTGGGCGAGAACAATGACGATCTATTCGACTACTTCTTTCTTCTTCCCAAGGTCGAGAGCTTACCATGAGGCAGCGTCAGCAGGGCTTTACACTGGTGGAGTTGATGGTGGCGTTGGCGATCGGCACGGTCATTATCCTTGGGGCTGGCCAACTGTTTCTAACGACCTTGCAGACTTTTCAAAATGTTGACAAGGTAAGTCGTAAGCAAGAGAACCTGATTTTTATTGCCCAGAGGCTTACCAGTGAAATTCGTCAAAGCGGGCCAGGTCGCTATACGTTGCGGTGTGAACGGAATCAGAATGCCTGTAGCTGTACTGTGGCGGATCAGGAAGAGAATGGGCAGCCGCTGGTAAGTTTTCTGAAAGATGTACCGAATCATGATTCGCCAAGCCAGTGTAATGAGGACGAGCACGTGTTAGGCGAACTGGTGTCGGGTGACGCACCGCTTTACCGGGTGGAGCTACCCTTAGAGAACAATGGTGAGGCGATTGTATTTCATGTCATGGAGCGGCAGGGCATATATGCCAGCTTCTTTGATACTCCTACCCGTCAGCAGGGAAAGGCGATGCAGTGATTGCGGGAGGTGCCGTGAGCGGGGCGGATAATATCCTGGTAAGTGAATCAACGGTCAACTCAAATTTAGATCCATCGATTATCCCTTCTCCGCAATCAAGCGACTCGCATGATTACTACACAGGCTATATCAATAACATTAAAAACCTGGACGGCGTGATCGCTACCTGTGCCGAAAACGAAATCATGTCTTCATCGGGCAAGGTCTTTTATTGCGATGGAAATATAAATAAGTTAAACGTGACTGAACTTAGTGGAAAGGTGGTCGTAGTAGAGCAAGACATTTCAATGCAGCAGAATGATAACTCCTCAGTCACTGATGTCGCCATTGTCGCTGGTGGCGACATTGATTTTAATGGTAATAATACCAATGCATTGTTTCGAGGACTTATCTGGGGAGCGGGTAGTGTCAATGTAAGCATGTCTGGTGTTGAGTTTGTTGGTAGTGTTATCTCCAGTGGCTCTGTTGTATTCAATAATGTCCATAGTATTATTAATGCTGACTTGAGCGTTTGGAAGTTGCTGTCAGCATATGGTTATGAGTTTTCTATGCGTCAAGCAATAGAGGATTTGTCAGAAAATATCAATTTTGGTGACGACTGATGACTCTGCAAAATCGTCAGAAAGGCGCTGCATTGGTCATCGTCATGGCGCTGCTAGCCGGGGCACTGCTATTGGGGACTGCCGGCATGCAGTCAGCAATCATAAATGAGCATTTGGCAGGTAACTACCGGATAGTGGCGCAAGCCAATATGAATGCAGAGTCGGCTTACGCAAAAGCGGTTGAGGAGAATCTCGAAACAATAAACTGGGGTAGCGAGTCTTATGACCAAAATGATATTGAAAAGATGAATTGGGAGAGTATCAAAGGGCTTGGGCAGGTCGTAGATCAGTGTGAGGGAGAGGCCTTCCTGTGTTTTTATTTTCCTTTGCTTGTTGATGGGAAAGAGTGCTTCGTCGCGTTTGGGGCTGTATATGATGATCAGGAAGAGCCGCTTGCCTTTAGTGACCCCTATTTTCTTTTCATCGATTGAGCACTTCTTTCAGAATGATAACGGCATAATGCTCTTGTAAATCCTCATCACTCTCTTCGGATATTGTAAAACCAAATTCTGCCTGTCGCATCCCCAGGTTCATACAAGTATCATACGACAATGTACGTTCAATGATGAGCCTAAAAACCATGAGCCAGACCGCAAAAAAACGCGTCCTCACCGGTGTCACCACCACCGGCACGCCCCATTTGGGCAACTATGTGGGCGCTATCAAGCCCGCTATTGAGGCAAGCCAGGATCCAACCGTTCAGTCGTTCTACTTTCTGGCCGACTATCACGCGCTGATTAAGTGCCCAGAACCGAAGCGGGTGCAGGCGTCGCGGCTGGAAATTGCGGCTACTTGGTTGGCACTTGGGCTGGATACCGATAATGCAATTTTCTACCGCCAGTCGGATATTCCAGAGATCCCTGAACTCACCTGGATGCTCTCCTGCGTATGCGCCAAAGGCTTGATGAACCGCGCCCATGCCTATAAAGCAGCGGTGGCTGAGAACGAAGAGGCGGAAAACCAGGACCCCGATAAAGGCATTACCATGGGGCTTTTCGGCTACCCCGTGTTGATGGCGGCGGATATTCTAATGTTCAACGCCAACAAAGTGCCGGTGGGGCGTGATCAGATCCAGCATATTGAAATGGCCCGCGATATTGCCGGGCGTTTTAACCACCTCTATAAAGGTCAGCACTTTGTGCTCCCTGAGGCGGTAGTAGACGACAAGATACAGCTACTGAATGGCTTGGATGGTCGCAAGATGTCCAAAAGCTACGACAATACGATTCCGCTGTTTGCCCCAGAGAAAAAGCTGCAGAAGCTGGTACGTAAGATCAAGACCAACTCGCTGGAGCCCGGTGAGCCGAAAGATCCAGACACCTGCACGCTGTTTCAAATCTACTCCGCCTTTGCGACGTCTGAAGAGACCGCTAGCCTGCGTGAGCAGTACGTGAACGGTATTGGCTGGGGGGCGGCTAAGGATCAAGTGTTTGAGTACTTGAATGCACACTTGAGCGCGCCGCGTGAACGCTATAATGCGCTGATGGAAGATCCGGCCCATATTGAGGCTGTGTTGCAAAAAGGCGCTGAACGGGCGCGGGAAGAAGCTGCCGTAACGATGGATCGTCTACGTTCAGCGGTAGGTTTAGGGCGGTTTGTGTGATATTCCATAAAACCATAATAACCATCCAATAAAGAATTTCCCGCGCTCTACAGCTATCGTTAGGCTTATAACTATTGTCCATGTCTACCAAAAGCGCCTGTTTGTTAACAGGCGCTTTTGGTGCTGCTAAAGGTGAATGTATGTCTACAACGACGGTTACTGTGCCGCAGAGCTATCGCGTGCCGCTGATAGCCACAGCGGCGATTGTGCTGAGTGCGTTGCTTATTGGGGTTGTCTTTGACGCCAACATAGGCCTGCTGATGATTGTCGGCGGGCTGTTTGGCATGGTGCTGTATCACGCTGCGTTTGGTTTTACCTCAGCATGGCGGGTATTCATTACTGAGCGGCGCGGGTGTGGATTGCGTGCCCAGATGGTGATGCTGGCGATTGCCGTGGTGCTGTTTTTCCCTGCCTTGGGGGCGGGCTCCCTGTTTGGCAACGAGGTGTCGGGCTTTGTGGCGCCCATTGGTATTTCTGTCTTGGTAGGGGCGTTCCTGTTCGGTGTGGGCATGCAGTTGGGCGGCGGCTGTGCCTCTGGCACGCTGTTTACCGCGGGCGGTGGTAACGCACGCATGCTGATCACCCTGGTGTTCTTTATTGTCGGCTCGGTGATTGGCTCGGCGCATTTTGCTTGGTGGCAGAGCTTACCGGCCTTTCAACCGGTATCGCTGGTTAACGTCGCCGGGGTCAGTGGGGGGATCGCTATTAGCCTGGTGCTGTTTGCTGCTATTGCGGCGTTTACCTGGGTGATGGAGAAGCGTCGTCACGGTCAGTTAGAGCAGGCGCCTATGGTCGATAAGCATGGGTATGAGCGTTGGTTGACTGGACCTTGGCCGTTAGTGGCGGGCGCGGTGGCGTTGGCGCTGCTCAACTTCGCCACCTTGGCACTGGCAGGCAGACCTTGGGGAATTACCTCTGCGTTTGCACTGTGGGGTGCTAAAGGCTTTGAACTGGTGGGCGGCGATGTCAGCCAGTGGGGCTATTGGCAGTCCCCTGGCAACGCAGCGGCCCTTGAAGCCAGCGTATGGAGCGACATCACTACGGTAATGAATGTCGGCATTATGCTTGGCGCGCTGGCAGCCGCCAGCTTGGCGGGGCGCTTTGCACCTAACTTCAAAATCCCGTTGAAATCTATCTTGGCCGCGGTCATCGGCGGCATCTTGCTAGGTTATGGCGCGCGCTTAGCGTTTGGTTGCAATATTGGTGCTTACTTCAGCGGCATTGCCTCTGGCAGCCTTCACGGTTGGGTATGGCTGGTAGCGGCGTTTGCGGGCAACATGTTCGGCGTTAAGCTGCGGCCATTCTTCTTCGCTGGCGTGGAGGGGCGCAAACCCACCGCTAAAACTTGCTAGGGCATCGTTAGATCACTAGTTAATAGCGTCATCACGCCTCGGTTTAGGCTTCCTAAACCGAGGCGTTTTTTTATCAACATGGTCGCTCTCTTCCACCTTTGTCGCAGGAGCATGTTACATTACGCTCAAACGCCGCAAACGCCCGATATTGCTGCATTGCAGCAGTGATTGACATAAAAAAGAGAGTGCATATGACTACCCAGAGTAGACGCCCCCTATACCTTCCTTACGCCGGTCCTTCTTTGCTCGAAATGCCGCTATTGAACAAAGGCAGCGCGTTTACTCAGCAGGAGCGCTTGGCGTTTAACCTGATTGGTTTGCTGCCGCAGAAGGTGGAAACCATTGAGGATCAGCTAGAGCGGGTCTACCGCCAGTACCAACAATGCCATAGCGACCTCGAAAAGCACATCCACCTGCGCGCCATTCAAGACGACAACGAAACGCTCTATTTCCGTATGGTTTCCCAGCATCTTGAAGAGATGCTGCCGATTATTTACACCCCGACGGTGGGGCAGGCGTGTCAGGAATTTTCCAACATTTACCGTAACCATCGCGGCCTGTTTATTAGCTATCCTGACCGCGAACATATGGATGATATCCTGCGCAGCGCCACCAAAGATAACGTCAAAGTGATCGTAGTGACGGATGGTGAGCGCATTCTAGGCCTCGGCGACCAGGGGATCGGCGGCATGGGTATCCCGATTGGTAAACTGGCGTTGTATACCGCCTGTGGCGGCATTAGCCCCGCCTACACGCTGCCAATCATGATTGATGTGGGCACTAACAACAAAGCGCTGCTGGATGACCCCATGTACATGGGCTGGCGCCACGAGCGGGTAGGGCAGGAAGAGTACGATGCTTTCATGGCAGAATTTATCGCTGCTGTGAAGCGCCGCTGGCCTAACGTACTGCTGCAGTTTGAAGACTTTGCCCAGGCCAATGCGGTGCCGCTGCTAGAGCGCTACCGCAACGAGCTTTGCTGCTTCAATGACGATGTGCAGGGGACTGCTTCTGTGGTAGTAGGTACGCTAATGGCGGCTTGTCAGGCCCGGGAAGAGACCATTGCCCAGCAGCGTGTGGTGTTTGTGGGTGGCGGTTCGGCGGGGTGTGGAATTGCCGAGCAGGTGGTCGTAGCAATGGAAGCGGAGGGCTTGACCGAAAGCGAGGCCCGGTCGCGCATTTACATTGTTGATCGCGAAGGCTTGATGACCAGCGATCAAGAGTGGCAGCGTGACTTCCAGCGCCGTTTAGCCCACGACCCTTCGCTAGTCGCCGAGTGGAATGGCCAGGGGCTGGAAGAGACAATTGCTCAGATCAAACCAACAGTGCTGATTGGTGTCTGCGGCCAGCGCGGTATCTTCACCGAGCAGGTGGTGCGCACCATGCACGCGGGTTGTGAGCACCCGGTCATCATGCCGCTGTCTAACCCTACTTCCCAGGCAGAGGCCGTGCCAGAGGATGTTATTCGCTGGACCGACGGCCAAGCCTTGGTAGCCACCGGTAGCCCCTTTGCGCCGGTGGTTTACAACGGCCGCACTTATCCGATTGCCCAGTGCAACAATGCTTATATCTTCCCAGGCATTGGGTTGGGCGTGATTGCTGCCAGTGCCAATCGAGTCACCGACGAGATGCTGATGAGCGCCTCGCGGGCGCTGGCCCGTGAAGCGCCGCTGGTTAAAGAGGGCAAGGGGGCTTTGCTGCCGCCGCTGTCGCGTATTCGCGATATCAGCAAGTCGATTGCCTTTGAAGTAGCTGCCCAGGCGCAGCAGAACGGCGTGGCGTTAAAAACCAGTGGTACTACTCTGCGGGAGTTGATTGAAAAGGCATCCTGGTCGCCGGATTACCGCACGTATCGTCGCCGCGCTTTTTAACTTGATGCTTTTAAAGTTACGCCATGAGTGTTCGATGAAAAGGGCCGGTGATGCCGTTATTTGGCTGGTTTCTTGAAGGCTAGGCCCGACTCTACCAGAGGCACTATATGGGTGAGCGTGCCCATTGTTCGACGATCTTGGGCCATGCTTGAGCGTTGACAAGGTTTTCGGGCCGCTTGCCATTTAAAATGCGAAGAGTGTCGCTCACGGCAACGTTACTCATACGCAGCATGCTTTCGTGGGTAACCCCTGCTATATGTGGGGAAAGCACGAGGTTGGGAGCATCGCGTAGAGGAGAGTCTTCCAGGAGTGGCTGGTGTGAGAAAACATCTAGTGCGGCTCCAGATATCTGTTGGGTCTGGAGTGCTACTGCTAACGCCGTTTCATCAATGATTGCGCCACGCGCAACATTAACCAGTATTGAATTTTTGCGCATTGATCTTATAAAGCGTGCATCTACCATGCCTTGAGTGCTCGGCGTTAGCGGGCAAGCGATGACTAGAATGTCAGCTCTTGAGGCAACGTCCGTTATGCTTGAAAATTCGACCCAATTGGGCCCTTCTAGGCAGTTTCTTCGCGCTGCTAGTACTTTTGCACCAAAACCAAAATGGCCTATTCGGGCTATGGCCGCTCCAATGCTGCCAAAGCCAATAATGCCCAATGTTTTATTGGCGATTTCATGTAATTCAGGTGCTTCGGAACGTAGCTCATGCCATTTTCCGGTGCGTATAAGTTGGTTGTTTTGTGCTATGCGCCTTTGAAGTCCAAGAAGTAGTCCGAATGCGTACTCCGCTACACTTTGAGCATTTGTATTGGGAGTATTTGTTACTGCAATATTAGCGGCGCTTGCTTCTTCGAGGGGGATGAAATCTAGGCCTACTCCGTGCCTTACTAAGGCACGGAGCACTTTTGTTTCCCGTAAAATATCTGCTGGAATAGAGCGCCGCACAATGACGACATTTGCCGCTAACATTTCCTTTTCAAGTGTCCCCACTTGGGCCTCGCCAAGTAAGCGAACGTCGGCCGTTTTTTCAAGTTCCGCGCGTGCTACTGGGGCTATGGGGTCAGTAAGAAGAACAACGGGCATGATGAATCCTTGATGTTCCGAGCCCTGCCGGTAGTTCAGCAGGGCTGCGCCAGGAAGATATTTTTTTAAAGTTAGTTGGCTGTCATATCCGACTGTTCTGCGATGGGGATCCACGTCTCCATTTGCGTCTCTACATAATCCTCCGCCTCTTCAGGTGAACCTCCAATAGCTGTGATGCCTTGAGTGGCAAAAACGTCGAGTGTTTCCGGTTTGCTGAGGAATTCGTTTAAAGCTTCGTTAAGGGTCGCTATCACATCATCAGGCGTTTCGGCTGGTGCATAAACGCCCCACCATGTGGCTACGTCATAGCCTTCCACTGTATCGGATACTGGTGGGACACCAGGCATTAGTTCGCTTTCTTGTTGAAGAGTTACGCCTAGTGCTTTGAGGCTTCCTGCCTCAACCAATTCCTTAACGTTGGTGTAGTTATCGAACATGACATCGACACGGCCCGCCATTAAGTCGGTACGAGCAGGGGCGCTACCCGCATAGGGAATGTGAACCATGTCGATGTCTGCGAGCGCTTTGAACATTTCACCTGATAAATGATTAGATGAGCCGTTACCTGCAGAAGAGTAGTTTATTTCTCCTGGATTCTGTTTGGCGTATTCGACTAGCTCTTCAACCGAGTCAACTGGGAAATCCGGATAGGCAACAAGCACATTGAAGGCATCGCCAAGTATTATGGCATGGCGAAAATCCTCTTTCGTATCGTAAGGAAGAGTCTTAAATAGGCCGGGGTTAACCCCAAAAGCGAACGGTGAGATACCTAGTGTATGTCCATCTGCATCGGCTTTGGCTACATAGTCTGTGCCCACGACTGTTCCACCGCCGGGGCGATTGTCCACTACAACATCTACATCCCAACGCTCGCTGAAATCATCTGCAATCATGCGCCCCACCCGATCATTGAAGCCCCCTGGCGGGTAAGACACCAAGATTGTCATGGTTTTGCTAGGGAAATCGCTCGAGGCCTGCGTTGTGCTGACCATAAAAGTGCTGGCAATGGCTAGCATTAGGGCGGCATGCGTCATGCGTGTCACATTGACATTCATGGTGTTATCTCCTGTCTTTCATTGTTATTAGATAGAGTCGTTATTAGGTAGCGCCTGCTTTTTGCAATAGCGTAAAAAGCATCAGGCTTGAAATAAATCCTGAAAACTTGTTATAGGATATGACAGGTTTTGTGTCAAAGATTTTCCTGCATTGATTGGTGTGGTGAGCGGGCAGTGATGCGTTAAGTTTGGCTTCGGATTCGGCGAATCATTTCCTCTCCTCGCGCAATAACGCGCAATTGGGAGTACTCCAGATGCTTACGCATTGCTAGGTGGGCTGCTTCTGGGTCTTGGGTCTCAATTGCCAGATATATTTGATGGTGCTCTGTATAAATGGCTGCCCGGCGATCTACCTGCCCTAACCTTGATAGGTGGCGAGCAAGGGTGATACCAAGGTCTATATCGTAATCAATAAGTTCCAGTGATCTGACGTAATGATCGTTTTGAGAGGCACGCGCGATCGCACGATGAAACGCTATATCCACATTTGGTCGGGATTCGCCGTCCTCAAAGTGTCGAAAGTCTTCAAGTGCTTTAGCTATATTTTTCAGCTCCTCGGGAGATCGGCGTATAGCCGCATAATAAGCCGCCTCCGGCTCGGTGCTGCGACGAAACTCCAGTGCATGTAGCATTCTTGATAGCTGCTGCTCGGGAGGCATTTCCGTTGAGGTGGCCAGCGTGTTCGATGACACGAATGAGCCCGATCCCTTATGAGAGATGATAAGTCCGTTATCACGGCAGCGTGATAACGCCTTTCTTACAATTGGTCGAGAGACTGCAAATAGTCGGCATAAATCACCTTCTGAGGGCAGCTTTTGTCCTGCCTCCAGCTCGCCAGAGCTAATAAGCTTCGCCAAGGCCTCGTAAACATCATCACCCAGGCTACGTTGTCGGGCTGGTTGAATAGCTTTTTCGAGTGCTAAGCGGTCTGTTTTCGCTAAAGCATTGTCAGCTTTGGGTTTGTTGCTCATCCCACCTCCCGGAGGCTTGGCTCCTATTGCTAAATTCTTTTAAATGATTCACGAGTGAAATCACCCAGCTAGGCCTGTCGCGTTATTAGCTGTACTTAAAGTATTGACATTTTACCAGTTGGCGATCTAGCTTGTAATATAATATTACAGCATTTTTTAGATTGCCTCATAAAAATCGCGCTTGGCTGATAAGTGCTTCAGTGCTTAGAAATGAAGAACTGGGAGATATTG
Organism: Vreelandella sedimenti; assembly: GCF_013416325.1. GTDB lineage: Bacteria > Pseudomonadota > Gammaproteobacteria > Pseudomonadales > Halomonadaceae > Vreelandella > Vreelandella sedimenti. Next base: position 24,044 of record NZ_JACCGK010000028.1, on the reverse strand, counting down.
CTATGAAGATTTCAGAAATTACTGTTCATCCGATTTCATACCGTGTACCTCAAGGTACCAGCTTTCGCATGGGAGTGGGGCGGATGGTAAAGCGCGATGCTGTATTGGTTAAGGTCATTACAAACGATGGTTTAGTTGGCTGGGGGGAGGCGCATCACGGCCGCTCCCCGGGGGCAATCGCTAAACTGATTGAGACTACATTGCGGCCCTTGATCATTGGTATGGACCCGCGTGATACCACCGGTATTTGGCATCGACTCTATCGTGGCCATCTCGCCACTCATGGGTTTGGTGCCGGTACAGCTATCGCCATCAGTGGTATCGATCTAGCGCTTTGGGATATTCGAGGTAAGGCAGTGGGATGGCCAGTTTTTCGTCTATTAGGCGGTGCACCACGGAAGCTTAAAGCATACGCGGGAGGACTTACGTTGGGGTATCAAGAGACAGGTGCGTTAGTCGAAGAGGCTGTGAGTTACGTGGAGGCTGGTTATCGTGCTCTCAAATTGCGCCTGGGGGATACTCCAGCAAGAGATGCCGCAAGGGTTCAGGCTGTGCGGAAGGCACTGGGTGACGAGATCGATATATTAACCGATGTGAATGCGGCCTATGACCTGGATCAGATCCGTCAATTAATGCCTACACTTGATGACTGTAATGTTGGCTGGCTTGAAGAGCCATTCCCACCCTATGACGACTACGCATATGGCAAGGCTGCAGCGTTGGGCCGTACCCCCATCGCTGCAGGTGAGAACCATTATACCCGCTATGAATTTCAACGCTTGATTGAACAAGATGCTGTAACAGTATTGCAACCTGACCTTTCAAAATGCGGTGGTATGACTGAGATTTTACGCATTGCTGCCATGGCGTCGGCACGTAAGTTAAAGATCCATCCTCACAGCTCAATGACAGCATTAAATATGGCTGCGTCTTTGCACCTTCTTGCGGCAATCGATAATCCTGGCTACTTCGAGGCTGATGCGACAGCGGACAATCCATTCCGAACGGATATGGTGTCAGGGCGACTGGATGTTGATGCAGACGGAATGATTGCTCCACCTGAGGCACCTGGTCTGGGGATGGAGGTCGATGAAGACTTTGTTGCCGCACATCCCCTTATTGAAGGCCCTTGCTACGTTTAGCGCCATTACTACTGAGGAAGCTGACGATGTCTGTAATGCTTAAGGATCGTGATGTGATAACGGGGCTGGTGTTCATTCTAATTGGCGGGATGTTTGCGCTGGGTGCCGCTGATTACGGAATGGGTAGTGCACGAAGAATGGGGCCTGGTTATTTCCCCGTGATCCTGGGGAGTTTGTTGGTACTAGTTGGAGTAGGAATTTCGGCGAAATCGCTGTGGCGCCGCAAATTTACTCCTATGCCGGCAATGTATTTAAGGCCGGTTGTTGCCCTCTCGTTATCCATTTTGGCCTTTGGTGTGTTGATTGACCGATTAGGCCTGATTGCTGCCTGCATGGCATGTGTTCTGATATCAGGATTTGCTACTCAGGAAACACGCTGGAAGGAAAACTTTCTTATTGCATTTGGGATGACAGCTTTCTCGGTAATTGTTTTCAGTCTGCTGCTGGGGCTGCCATTCAGACTGTGGGGACAATAATAATGGGCGTGCTTGAGAACTTAGCCAATCTAGGTAGCGGTTTCACGGTTGCCTTATCTTGGAATTACTTATTTTATTGTTTCGTGGGCGTAGTGTTGGGCACTTTTGTCGGCGTACTTCCGGGGCTTGGAACTGTCACGGCTATATCCATGCTAATGCCCTTCACATTTGGCTTGGATCCTCTTGAGGCGCTCATCATGCTGTCCGGGATTTTTTACGGAGGGCTCTATGGGGGGTCAACAGCGTCTATTTTACTGAACTTGCCTGGCACGCCTGCTTCCGCCGTTGTGGCGTTAGATGGCTACCCTATGGCGAAGCAGGGGCGAGCGGGCGTCCCTCTTTTTATGACTGCCATTGCATCATTTATTGGTGGCTGCGCAGCATTGGTCATTGTTGGCTTGGCGGCTCCAGCGATTGTCCAGGTGGCTTTGGAGTTCGGTTCGGCTGAATACTTCAGCATGATGCTGTTGGGCTTAATAGCGGCTGCGGCAGCTTCTAGCGAGTTGCCTCTGCATTCTATAGGAATGGTCATAATAGGCTTACTGTTGGGTATGGTTGGCATGGACATCGTTTCAGGAATGATGCGGTTCACTTTTGGCATACCGATCATGGCTGAGGGCATCAGCTTTATTGTTGTGGCTATGGCATTTTTTGGGCTAGCTGAAGTAATCGCTAATCTTGAGCCTCATGTTAAAAGGCATATGGTTCAGCAAGTGGGCGGCTGGCGTTCAATGTTACCCACTCGTGATGAGGCTAAGCGTTCAGTAGGTGCGATATTGAGAGGCACGCCACTTGGGGCATTCCTGGGTGCATTGCCAGGGGCTGGGCCAACGATTGCCTCATTTATGGCGTATACCGTCGAAAAACGAGTAAGTAGACAGCCTGAGCGTTTTGGAAAAGGAGCGATAGAAGGTGTCGTTGCCCCAGAGGCTGCCAATAATGCTGCGGCCCAAACTGGATATATTCCTACCCTGACTCTTGGGATTCCAGGTGATGCCGTCGGGGCCTTAATTCTGGGTACGCTAATCATGCATGGGATTGCCCCCGGCCCTCGTGTTATTTCCTCTCACCCTGAGTTGTTTTGGGGATTAATCGCAAGTATGTGGGTAGGTAACTTTTTACTGTTATGGGTGAATATTCCATTCATCAATGTCTGGATAAAAATACTCTCTATTCCTTACCGCATGTTATATCCGGCCATAATGGTATTTCTCTGTGTTGGCGTATACAGCGTATCTAATAGTTCATTCCAATTATATCTTTTAGCGGGTCTGGGAGCTGCAGGTTACTTGTTTGCAAAGCTTGGATGTCCTGCGTCACCTCTTCTTCTTGGCCTTATTTTGGGTCCCATGATGGAAGAAAATCTGCGGCGTGCGCTGCTGATTGGAAGAGGGAATCCGATGGTGTTCCTTGAGTCTCCGATTAGTGCTGGGATTCTATCTCTATGCGCTGCTTTGCTGATCCTTATGGTTGTTATGCCTTTTGTTAGAGCGAGCAACACCAGAAGAAAGCGAGATGTTCAGATGTGATTATGTAAAAAATATAGGGGGTAATGGGGTTTAAGAAGGCTAAGAGTTGGCTGAGTATTATTAACGATAATGATAAGCGAGTTTTAAGTTGTTTTGGGCCGCCATTGAAAGGAGATAACAATATGGAGAAAGTTGTTGAAAATTCGACAGCCTTTTTGGCTCGACGCTATCCGCCGTTAGTAGAAGAGAAAATTAAAAATCGATATAGAGTCCGATGCAACAATTCTGACAGTAGGCTCTCAGTCTCTCAATTGACCGAACAGGCTAGAGGATGTGAGGTGCTATTCGTATCGGTAACAGAGTCACTACCACGCTCAGTTTTCGATGCTTTATCAGACACTTTACGCGTAGTAGCTACCTTATCAGTAGGTGTCGATCATATTGATTTAGGGGCTGCTAAAGAGTATGGCGTTAAAGTGCTTCATAGCCCCGATGTATTGAGTGACGCCTGCGCTGAAGTAGGCATGATGCTCATGTTAAACGCAGCGCGTCGCGGGCATGAAGCCGACAGAATGGTACGTAGCGGGCGTTGGACGGGATGGGGGCCTACGCAGTTGTTGGGCAAAGAGCTAACAGGAAAGAAACTGGGCATTTTAGGTATGGGACGCATAGGGCAGGCTTTTGCCGAGCGCGCTAGAGCGTTCAAAATGGTGATTCATTACCATAATCGGCATCGCTTAGATCCCTCGCTGGAGTGTGGGGCTATCTACCATGAAACGGTGGATAGTCTATTGGTTAAGAGTGAGTTTTTTTCTATTAATGCGCCGGGCAGCGATAGCTTAAAAGGATTTCTTAACCAGGAAAAAATACAGCTCCTCCCCAAGGGGGCAGTAGTGATTAATATTTCAAGGGGAGATGTCGTCGATGATGATGCACTAATCCAAGCCCTTAAAAATGGCCATTTGTTTTCAGCGGGGCTGGATGTGTTTAAGGGAGAGCCTGATATTGATCCCCGCTATGCCGAGTTGGAAAATATATATCTCAGTCCACATATCGGTAGTGCTACGACTGAAACACGAAATGCCATGGGTTTTATGCTTATTGATGGCCTGGATGAATTAAAAAGTGGCCAGCGCCCTACCAACTGCATCATCTAAAATAGCAACTATTGAGGAGATAACATGCAACTAACAGATTCCGCTTTATTTCGACAAAATTGCTACATTGATGGGCATTGGACGGATGCTGACGATCAGGCTGTAATTGAGGTGATCAATCCTGCTACTAATGAGCTTTTGGGAACGATTCCTGATCTGACTGAAACTCAAGTGCGCTCCGCAGTCGAGGCAGCTGACCGAGCTTTTCCTCTTTGGAAGTCCAATACGGCGAAACAGCGTGCCGAGATTTTGCGGCGATGGTTCGACTTGTGCATGGCTCATCAGGAAGATCTCGCTTATCTCCTTACTCTTGAGCAGGGCAAGCCGCTTCAGGAAGCCCGAGGCGAAATTGCCTACGGAGCATCTTTTATCGAATGGTTTGCTGAGGAAGCCAAACGAATCTATGGCGATGTAATTCCCGCTCATGCAAATGATCGCCGCATCTTAGTGACCAAGGAACCCGTCGGAGTGGTGGCTGCTATTACTCCATGGAACTTTCCCAATGCGATGATAACCCGAAAGGCCGCTGCAGCTATGGCGGCTGGTTGTAGCGTTATCGTCAAACCGGCTTCTAGCACGCCTTATTCAGCATTAGCTCTGGCAGAACTTGCTGAGCGAGCGGGTGTACCTAAAGGCGTATTAAATGTGGTCACGGGACGATCCAGTGTAGTGGGGGGCGCGTTGACCGAGAACCCAAAAGTGCGAAAGCTTTCTTTTACCGGCTCGACCGAAGTAGGAAAAGTGCTGCTAGAAGCATGTGCTAAAACCGTTAAGAAAGTCTCGATGGAGTTAGGTGGTAATGCACCTTTTATTGTCTTTGAAGATGCTGATATTGAACAGGCGATAGCGGGAGTAATGGCTTCCAAGTTTCGGAACACCGGTCAAACCTGTGTATGTGCTAATCGAATTTTTGTTCATGATAAAATCTATGAAGAATTTGCAGATAGGTTAGCGATGGCTGTCAGTGCACAGCAAGTGGGTAATGGTCTCGAAGATGGGGTGACGTTAGGGCCCTTGATAAACGCAGCTGCTGTCGAAAAGGTAGTGCAGCATATCGACGATGCGAAAGCTAAGGGGGCTAAAGTTAAATTAGGTGGGCAGCGCCACTCCCTGCGGGGAAACTTTTTTCAGCCAACGATACTAACGGATGTTTCTCCCGATTCGTTACTCATGAATGATGAAACTTTCGGCCCTGTGGCTCCATTATTGCGCTTCACTGATGAGAGGGACGTGATTCGTCAGGCAAATGATACATCTCTGGGACTAGCGAGTTACTTCTATACACGGGACATTGCACGTGTATGGCGCGTCGCAGGCGCTTTGGAGTGCGGTATCGTAGGTATTAACGAGGGGATCATTTCTAGTGAATTGGCTCCGTTCGGAGGCGTCAAGGAGTCTGGTATTGGTCGTGAGGGGTCTAAATACGGCATCGATGATTACATTGAAATTAAGTATCTCTGTATGGGTGGGCTTGGGAGCCCTGACGCTTATGCAGCACAGGACGCATCACAATGAGTAATGGTGAAAAGCAGCAGATTGGCATGGCGGGCATTGGTTTGATGGGGCATGGGATTGCCACTAGTCTCCAGCGGCACAATTGGTCTCTTAGCTTTCTAGAACATTCTGGTAATCAACCGACCGATGAATTACTCGCCAACGGGGCGACTGCCTTCAGTAGCGCCAAGTCTATGGCGGCCCATTGTGATGTCATTATACTTTGTGTGACCGGTAGCCCGCAGGTTGAGGATGTCTTATTACGTGAGGAAGGGATTTTACAAGGGCTGCAACCAGGTACGGTTGTTATTGACTGTTCAACGGCGATTCCCAGTTCAACATTGAAAATAGCAGAGGCTGTGGAAGCAGTTGGGGGACGGTTCCTAGATGCTCCTATGACGCGAACACCTAAGGAGGCACGTGAGGGGCGGCTTAACCTGATTGTGGGTGGTGACCGTGAGCTTTTTGAGGCTCAGTTGCCTCTTCTAGAAAGCTATGCGGAAAATATCGTGCACGCGGGCCCAGCTGGGTCTGGCCATAAGTTAAAATTGTTACATAACTTCGTTTCGGTCGGCTTTTCTACAGTGCTTGCCGAAGCGGCGGCCTGTGCAGAATTGGGTGGAATAGACCCAGATGTGTTAATTGATGTTCTCGCTAAGGGGGGAGGTTCGAGCACCGTTCTTGAGCGCTTACGCCCTTATATCCTCGCACGTGACGACAGTGGCTTTCGTTTCAGCATAGCGAATGCCCATAAAGATTTGGGCTACTACTTAACGATGGCAAGTGACACTGGTGCTTCTCAAGGATCGGCGGCAGGCATTTACAACGTTTTAAGCGCTGCAGATGCCGCTGGGCACTCACAGTCGACGCTACCTGAGCTCGTTAGCATACTGACGGAACAAGCACGTGTGTAAGTGGGAGGAATTATCTCTTTGGTTGGAGAGCGTAGAGCTCTTTAAATTCCGTGCTTTATATTTTCTGTCATTAGCAAAAAAAGCCCCCACCGAGGTGGGGGCATGCAAGCATTGGTAGGTTTTACCCTTTAGGCTGCGCCGATCATCTTGCGCAACACGTAGTGAAGGATACCACCGTGGCGGTAGTAAGCCAGCTCGTTTACCGTATCAATTCGGCACTTGGCATCAACGCTACGTTCCCCGTCGGCATTTTTGATCACGATGTTGACCGTGCCACCTGGGGTCAGGTCGCTTAAACCGGCAATCGAAATCTCTTCATCGCCGGTCAAGCCCAACGTTTGACGGCTTTCGCCTTCGGCAAATTGCAGTGGTACAACGCCCATGCCGATCAGGTTGGAGCGGTGAATACGCTCGAAGGATTCAGCAATCACCGCGCGAACACCCAGCAAACGGGTCCCTTTGGCCGCCCAGTCCCGCGACGAGCCGGTACCGTACTCTTTGCCGGCAATCACGACGAGCGGTTTGCCTTCCTCTTTGTACTTCATGGCCGCATCGTAAATGGCCATCTGCTCGCCGCTGGGTACGTGGCGTGTTTCACCGCCGACCACGCCATCGAGCATCTCGTTTTTGATCCGCACGTTGGCGAAGGTGCCACGCATCATGACTTCATGGTTACCCCGGCGTGAGCCGTAGGAGTTGAAGTCGACCGGCTTGACGCCGTGTTCTTGCAGATAGCGACCGGCGGGGCTGTCAGGCTTGATGGCACCAGCAGGGGAGATATGGTCGGTGGTCACCGAATCACCCAGCATGGCGAGCACGCGGGCACTGTGCACATCTTCGATGGCATCCGGCTCGCGGCCCATGCCTTCAAAGAAGGGCGGGTGCTGAATGTAGGTGGATTCAGGCCACTGATAGACCTTGCTTTCTGACACGTCGATGGCTTTCCAGACGTCGTCACCCTCAAACACCGCGCTGTATTCTTTACGGAACATGGCGGTGTTGACCTGTTCGACGGCGCTGGCAATCTCGGCCTGACTGGGCCAGATATCTTTGAGGTAGACCGGGTCGCCGTTGCTGTCTTTGCCCAACGGCGCCTGGGTAAGGTCAAGCTGGACATTACCCGCCAGGGCGTAAGCCACCACCAGGGGCGGCGAGGCCAGCCAGTTGGTTTTGACCAACGGGTGTACGCGGCCCTCAAAGTTACGGTTGCCGGAGAGCACCGAGGCCACGGCAAGATCGCCGCTGTTGATCGCTTTTTCGATCTCATCAGGCAGCGGGCCGGAGTTACCGATACAGGTGGTGCAGCCGTAGCCGACCAGGTTGAAGCCCAGTGCATCCAAGTCATCGTTTAATTTAGCGGCTTCCAGATAATCGGTGACCACTTTGGAACCTGGTGCCAAGGAGGTTTTCACCCAGGGCTTCGTGGTTAACCCTTTTTCACGCGCTTTACGTGCCAGCAGCCCGGCGGCCATCATCACGCTGGGGTTGGAGGTGTTGGTGCACGAGGTAATCGCTGCAATCACCACCGCCCCGGGGTCAAGGCTGAAATCATGGTCATCAAGCTTAACAGCTTGGCTGGTGTCATGTTCGAAGCTGCGCCTCACCCCCACGGCGGTTTGGCCGCCTTCAGAAGAGAGTTCCCCCTTTGCGTTGGCATCCGCGTTGACGTCTTCCTGCATGAACTTGTCAAAGGCCGCCGCCATGTCTTTCAGCGCCACGCGATCCTGAGGACGTTTGGGGCCGGCCAGGCTGGCCTCTACCTCGGTCATGTCCAGTGCTAGGGCGTCGGTGAAGATCGGTTCGTCATTAGGTTCACGCCACAGCCCTTGGGCCTTGCTGTAGGCTTCCACCAGGGCGACTTGCTCATCTTCACGCCCCGTCAGGCGCATATAGTTCAGGGTTTCATCATCTACCGGGAAGAAACCACAGGTAGCACCGTACTCGGGGGCCATATTGGCGATCGTGGCACGATCCGCCAGCGGCAGGTCTTTCAAACCATCGCCGTAGAACTCGACAAATTTACCCACCACGCCTTTTTTACGCAGCATCTCGGTAACGGTGAGTACCAGGTCAGTGGCGGTAATACCTTCGCGTAGCTTGCCGGTTAATTTAAAGCCAATCACTTCGGGGATCAGCATCGACACCGGCTGCCCGAGCATGGCTGCTTCGGCTTCAATACCGCCCACGCCCCAGCCAAGCACGCCCAGGCCGTTGATCATGGTGGTGTGGGAGTCAGTGCCCACGAGGGTATCGGGGTAGGCAAAGGTCTTGCCGTCTTCATTCTTCGTCCATACCGTTCTGCCTAGGTACTCCAGGTTGACCTGGTGGCAAATGCCGGTACCGGGGGGCACCACGCTAAAGTTATCAAACGCCTGCTGGCCCCAGCGTAGAAACTCATAGCGCTCGCGGTTGCGCTGCATTTCGATATCGACGTTCTCTTGAAACGCCGCCGGATTGCCGAACTTATCGACCATTACCGAGTGGTCAATCACGAGATCGACGGGGGAAAGAGGATTGATCTTCGCCGGGTCTTCGCCCAGTTTTTCTACCGCGGCGCGCATGGAGGCTAAGTCCACCACGCCGGGCACGCCGGTAAAGTCCTGCATGAGTACCCGCGCCGGGCGGTAGCCGATTTCACGGCTGGATTTGCCCTCGGCCTGCCAGTCGACCAGGGCCTGCATATCTTCCTGATCTACGCTTTCGTCGTCGGCGAAGCGCAACTGGTTTTCGAGTAGAATCTTGAGCGTCTTGGGAAGGCGGTCAATGCTGCCCAGGGTCTCGGCCGCTTGGGGCAGGCTGTAGTAGTGATACGTTTTACTACCAACCTCTAGGGTGTTTAGCGTATCGGGTATCTTGCTCATATCTCTCTCCTCTGGTTGCTGAGCGCTGTGCTCAGCATGACGGTCACGATCTTTCTTTGGTATGGGTTTCCCCCCAGTATGGCGTTGATTTAGTAATAACACATGGGTCTTTGCACAGAGGCTTTCAAGGTTTCTTCGCCTAATAGCGTAGATGAAACCTTGCAATAGCTTGTACTTGGCACCATTTCAGGCAGACTCTGTGGCTAATTTTTTCAAAGCTATTAACACAGCTAGCGACAAAGCTATCAGTCAGATATTTACAAGGTGGTGTCATGGAAACTCGTCATGAGCGTTTGATTATTCTTGGATCCGGTCCCGCAGGCTATACGGCTGCCGTCTATGCCGCTCGGGCCAACCTGAAGCCGCTGCTAATTACCGGTATTCAGGCGGGTGGCCAACTGACCACCACAACCGATGTGGATAACTGGCCCGGCGACGCTCAAGGCGTACAGGGACCGGAATTGATGGAGCGCATGAAGCAGCACGCCGAACGTTTCAATACTGAGGTGCTGTTTGATCACATCAATGAGGTTAGCTTAGGCGAAAAACCTTTTACCTTAAAAGGCGATAGCGGCATTTATACCTGCGATGCGCTGATCGTGGCCACCGGCGCCAGTGCCCGTTACCTGGGTCTGCCCACTGAGCAGCAGTTTATGGGTCAAGGGGTGTCGGCCTGCGCTACCTGCGACGGTTTTTTCTACCGCAATCAGGAAGTCATTGTGGTGGGCGGCGGCAATACCGCCGTGGAAGAGGCGCTCTATCTCTCTAACATTGCTTCCAAAGTGACCCTGGTACACCGCCGAGACACGCTGCGGGCGGAAAAAATCCTCCAAGATAAGCTTTTCGAGAAAGCTGAGGCGGGCAAAATCGCTCTTGAGTGGTTTCAGGAAGTCGAAGAAGTGCTCGGCGATAACTCCGGCGTTACAGGCGTTCGGGTTAAATCCACGAAAGATGGTTCAAGCAAAGAGATCCATGCGCCTGGGCTGTTTATTGCCATTGGCCATAGCCCCAACACGGGGATCTTTGCTGGCCAGTTAGCCATGAACGGCGGCTATATCAAAGTGCACTCAGGCCTTGAAGGGAATGCAACCGCGACCAGCGTACCGGGCGTGTTTGCCTGCGGCGATGTGATGGATCACATTTATCGGCAAGCGATTACCTCGGCGGGCAGCGGCTGCATGGCAGCGCTGGATGCCGAGCGCTATTTAGACGGTATTGCCGGGTAAACATTTGCTGCATGAAGCGCCTGGCAATCGATAGGTGCTTCGTCGATCCTAAGGCGGCCCAATTGACTGAGTACCAGTTTCTTTCCTTTGGCGCCGCTGCTTGAGCAAATAGCAAAACTGCCGTTATAACCGCTGGTATAGCCCAACGGGCTATAACGGATTCGCGACCAGCCCCGGTTATAAGTCACTTGTGTGCCTTGTTGCCCGGGCACAATGCGCAAAATATCGTCTTCAGTGATGCTATCGGTTTTATTGCCTCGCACAATCATAAGCTCTCCACTCCAGTCATTAGCGCAAGCTTCACGGTTTTGCGAGGCTGGGCAAAGCGTCAACTGGCGGCGTTGGCTAATCGCTGTATTGCGCGCGAACGAAAACGCGCTCTGGAATCGATTGACCTCGCTAGTCTGTGCGGTACGCTCCCCCAATGCTTGAAAATTGGGTAGACCCCAGGCGGCGATGATTCCAACCAACAGCAGCGTGATCAGTAGCTCAAGCAGCGTAAACCCGCTTTCAGGTGTGGTGTGCGTCTTGATATGGAAACTGCTCATCGCCTCTCCTCACTTGACCTTGTTATCGCCCGCGCTATGCTCACTCTCCTTTATCAGTAGCGAACATATCGTCGTTAATAGGTCATCCTAGGCGGCGCTACGCTTTTTTTATGTAAGCCAAAACGGACAATTTTGTGAGCGATTTCTTAATTATTGGCGGCGGCGTGATCGGTATGATGACAGCGCTGCAGTTAGCCGATGCCGGTCACCAGGTCACACTGGTTGATCGAGGTGAGTGCGGTAAAGAGGCATCATGGGCGGGCGGTGGTATCGTTTCACCGCTCTATCCCTGGCGCTACGACGCTGCGGTATCGCAACTTTCCCGCTGGTCGGAAGGCGTTTACCCCTCTTTGGCCCTGCGCTTATTGGAAGAGACTGGTATTGACCCCGAATATCGTCAAAAAGGGCTGCTCTACCTAAATGTGGACGATGCTGACAAAGCGCTGCAATGGGCACGCCAGCTGGGGAAACCGCTAGAGCGGGTAGGGGCAGACTTTGTTCACGCTAAAGAGCCTGGTGTAGCAATGGCTGACGATAGCGCGCTATGGATGCCGACGCTGGGCAGTGTGCGCAATCCGCGTTTAGCCAAGGCGTTGAAGGCGCGGTTAGCGGCGATGCCCCAGGTAACGCTGAAAGAGCAGTGCGAGGTCAGTGGTTTTATTCAACAGGGTGGCAAAGTAGAGGGCATCGTTGAAGGCGTGGTGACGTCTCAGGGGACGATAACGGCTGAACGCATTATTGTTTGCGGCGGTGCTTGGGCTGCACAGCTCTTGTCGCAGTTGAATGTGCAGTTGCCGGTAAGACCCGTTAAAGGTCAGATGATCGCTTACCAAGCACCCAAAGGGTTGGTGCAGCGCGTGGTGTTAAAAGATGGGCGCTATATTATTCCGCGTGCAGATGGCTTGCTATTGGTCGGTTCTACGCTGGAAGAGGTGGGTTTTGACAAGAGCACCGATGAGGCGGCATTGGCGTCGCTAAAACAGAGTGCTGAAGCTATCCTGCCCGCTTTGGCAACGTGCCCGGTAGCGCATCAGTGGGCCGGCCTGCGGCCTGGATCCCCTACGGGCATTCCCTTTATCGGCGCGCTGCCTGAATGGAGTAACGTCTTCGTCAATGCCGGGCACTATCGCAACGGCTTGGTGCTGGCGCCTGCCTCGACACATTTACTGGTGGATCAACTGCTGGGGCGCGAGCCGCTAATTGACCCCGCGCCTTACCAGCTTACGTCAGAGCGGCTAATACAAGCTTAAGGTGTGCCGTCTTTATCCTGCTGCTCCTGCAGGTAGCGGTCGCGATGGGCGCTGGAGCAGAACCATTGTTCCTGGTCACGCAGTGCTTCGTCTTCAGGAACGTGTACCTCACACCAGCGGCAGCGCACCATTTTGCCACCCTCGTGGCGGTTGACTTTTTTATGCTGCGCTTCATGCTCAAGCTTACGTTGCCGGTATATGCCGTATAGCTTTAAACCGGCATAGAATATAACGGCGAAGATAATCAGCCGAATGATCAAGAGGTTCATCCTTTTGTGTCTCCCGAAGTGGGAATCTAGGCACAAGGCGTTAGGATAGACCCGCAGCCTTTGCCAGTTGGCGGCCCTTGCGGGACAATACGACTATGTCGGTGTAACCCTATTTTAAAGATTCTCAAGAGATTTTGACGCCCATGCAAGACTTAACGCTGGTAATGGCCCAACTCGATCCTCTGGTCGGGGATATTCCCGGCAATGCCGCACGCGCGATTGAAGCAGTGCGCGAAGCGCGGATTGAGCATGGGGCGGATATTGTTGTCTTTCCAGAGCTTTTTTTGTCAGGCTACCCACCGGAAGACCTGCTGCTGCGCCCCTCAATGGAAACCCGCCTGCGTGAAGCTCGCGCGCTAATGGCATCGAAGGTCGCCAGTGATGTGTTGGTGATCATTGGCTATCCCGGCGTGCGGGAAGGCCGCTGTTACAACTTGGCGGGCCTACTTTACAACGGCCAGTGGGAAGCTGAGTACGCCAAGCAGGCGCTGCCTAACTACCAAGTGTTCGATGAGCAGCGCTATTTCACGCCCGGCACTGAAACGCTGGTGTATGAGCATAAAGGCGCCAAACTGGGCATCGTGATCTGCGAAGACCTATGGGATGGCGTGCCGGTTAAGGCCGCCGCGCAAGCGGGCGCTGAGGTGCTGGTTTCCTTGCACGCCTCTCCCTATCACCAGGACAAGCCCGCGGAACGGCTGCGCCTGTTGGAGAAACACGCCCAGGATACGCAGCTTCCAATTGTGTATGTGAACACCATCGGTGGCCAAGATGAACTGGTCTTTGATGGCGGCTCTTGCTGCGTTAACGCCAGCGGTGAGCTGCAGGTGCTGGCACCGTATTGGCAGGCGGGCCTGATGCCAGTTCAGTTTTTGCAAACCAGCGCGACGGTCTGGGAACCCCAAGCCGGAGAGATTGACCCCGAGGTAGAACCGGAAGAGAGCCTTTACTGTGCGTTGGTTACCGGGCTGCGCGATTACGTCAACAAGAGCGGTTTTGAGGGCGTGGTGTTGGGGCTTTCCGGCGGTATCGACTCAGCGCTTTCGCTGGCGATTGCGGTTGACGCACTGGGCCCTCAACGGGTGCAGGCGGTGATGATGCCCTACCACTACACCGCGGATATCTCCAAGCAGGATGCGGCAGAACAGGCTAAAATGCTCGGCGTCCACTACGAGATCATGCCGATCGAGCCCATGGTAGAAGCCTTTATGGGCACGCTGGCAGAGAGCTTCGCGGGAACTGAGCGAGATACCACCGAAGAGAACCTGCAGTCCCGCTGTCGCGGGGTGCTGCTGATGGCGATCTCCAATAAAAAAGGCTTGATGGTACTGACTACCGGTAACAAGAGTGAAATGGCGGTGGGCTACGCCACGCTGTATGGCGATATGGTGGGCGGTTTTAATGCTATCAAAGACGTGTATAAAACCTGGGTGTATCGCTTGGCTCGCTGGCGCAATACGCAATCACCCGCGATCCCCGAGCGGGTGATTGAGCGCCCACCCAGTGCGGAGCTGGCGCCGGATCAGCAGGATAGCGACTCGTTACCCGATTACGACGTGCTCGACGCTATCTTATTAAGCTATATCGAAGGCGACATGAGCGCTGAAGCGATCATCGCCGGTGGCTTTGACGCTGAAGACGTCTATAAAGTGGTGAAGTTGGTTGACCGCTGCGAGTATAAGCGCCGCCAGGCGCCCATTGGTGTCCGGGTGACGCCGCGGGGCTTTGGGCGCGACCGCCGCTATCCGATCGTCAACGGCTGGCAGCCCGGCGAGTAAGCGGAGCCTGGAATTTAGAAAATGTATGAACTAAAACCACGCATTGCTGCGTGGTTTTTAGGCCTGCTAGGCGGTACTACATTAGTGGTTTAATCATTTTGGCCTACGTGCTTGGGAACAAAGCGGCTGCCCTGCAATTGCTCATGATCGGGCGCGTTCTCGCGCAGTACTGCGAGGACTTCATTGGCGCGGTCATCCATGTCTAGGCCTTGATAGCCTTCCACCATGGTGGCTAGGGCATCCCGGGTAGCGTTCGACTCTGGGTAGTTTTCGATTACCCAGCGACCGCGTTCAACCGCTGCTAGATAGGCGCCACGACGCAGGTAGTAATCGGCAACGTGCAGTTCGTGGCGGGCCATCAACTCACGTAGGTAGACGATACGCTGCTGGGCATCAGCGGCGTATTCACTCTGCGGATAACGCTGAATCAGCTCGCGGAAGTCATTGTAGGCATCACGGGAAGCACCCAGGTCGCGCTTGGAAATATCAATCAGGCGTAGGCGCTCCAGGCTGAAGCGGCCTGCTTGCCAGGCGGAAAGACCACGTAAGTAGTACGCGTAATCCACCTGGGGATGGTCAGGATGAAGGCGAATAAAGCGGCTAGCCGCTGCCCGGGCTTCTTCCCAATCGCTGTTTTCATAGTAGGCATAGATCAGCTCGAGCTGGGCTTGCTCAGCATGGGCGCCAAACGGGTAGCGGGTATCGAGTGCTTCTAAACGCTCTATCGCAATCGGGTAGCGGTTGCTGTCGAGGGCTGTGCGGGCCAGCTCATAGAGCTCACGCTCTTGAACCCCAGCAAATTCATCGTCCTCTTCTTCACTTGTATCGTTACTCGCACAGCCCGCTAGAAGGGCAAGGCTTAGGGCTAGAGCACCAAAGCGGTTGGCAGCTGAAAAAACGCGCATCATCATCCTCGTTGCAAACAAGCCTCAATCACCAAAAAGCGGCGATGGCCATAAGTAGAAATGGTAGAATAGGTCGCAGTCCGCCCACTATAAAACACCTCGGCTCAAAACGCAGGCTTAGCGACGTTTCGTCGGGTGTTGTCACAGCTTATTTTTCCATGTCGGGGCTGGGGTTTTTGCGTCTAAAAGAGGTTTTTCATGTCTCGAACAGTTGAAGACACGCAGCGCGTGCCCGCTACGTTGGCCGGTGCGCGATTAGACCAAGCGGCGGCTGAGTTGTTCAGCGATTACTCCCGCGAACGCTTAAAAGCGTGGATTAACGCTGGTGAGTTGACGGTGGACGGCGCGCAAGCCAAGCCGAAAGCCAAGCTGCATGGTCATGAAGTGTTGGCGCTTCAGGCCACCATCGAAGACGACACGCGCTTTGAAGCCCAGGACATTGCACTGGATATCGTTTACGAAGACGACACGGTGATGGTCATCAACAAAGCTGCCGGTATGGTGGTGCATCCTGCCGCGGGCAACCCGGATGGCACACTATTAAATGCACTGCTGCATCATCAGCCGTCGCTTGCCGAAGTGCCCCGGGCAGGCATTGTTCACCGTTTGGATAAAGATACGACTGGTTTAATGATGGTAGCGAAAACGCTGCCCGCCCAAACGGCCCTGGTTGAACAGTTGCAGGCGCGTAGCGTGTCGCGTCAGTACGATGCTGTGGTGATTGGTAAGCCGGTGTCGGGTAGCACCATTGACGCACCCATTGGTCGTCACCCTAAAGACCGTAAACGCCAGGCCGTGACGGCTTCGGGTAAACCCGCTATTACCCATTTTCGCGTGGTTGAGCGCTTCCGTGCTCACACTCATGTGCGCTGTAAGTTGGAAACGGGACGTACCCACCAAATTCGCGTGCACATGGCCCATGCTCGCTATCCGTTAATTGGTGACCCCATGTATGGTGGTCGTGCCAAGTTACCACCGGGGGCCGCTGAACCGCTGAAAGAGATCCTGCGCGAGTTCCCTCGTCAGGCCCTTCACGCGCGTAAGTTGATTTTCAAACATCCGGTAAGCGGCGAAACATTAACGTTTCAGGCAGACCTCCCTGATGATTTGTTAATGTTGTTGGATTACCTGCGCGAAGATAATGAGACCATGCGATGAGCGATGCCATTAATTTACGGCCAACGCTTTTAGTGCCCGACTGGCCAGCGCCGACCAATGTGCGTGCCTTTGTGACGACCCGTGAATCGGGGCCTAGCCAGGGTGATTTTGCCGCTTTCAATACCGCCTCCCATGTCGGCGATAATGCTGATCATGTGGCGTTGTGTCGTCGTTTGCTGCAAAAGGAAATTGGCGATGAGCGGCCTCTGCTGTGGCTGAACCAGACCCACGGCGCCCGTGTACAGCAGTTTTATCAGCCTGAGGCTGCCGACGCAGATGCCGCCCTTGCGACCTCCAATGAGTACGCATGCGTCGTACTGACGGCAGACTGCCTGCCGGTGATGTTCTGCAATCGAGCGGGTACCCAGGTGGCGGTTGCCCATGCTGGCTGGCGGGGTTTGGCGGGCGGTGTGCTGGAAGCAACTATTGCCGCGCTGAACACTGACCCAGACGATATTCTGGTGTGGTTAGGGCCTGCTATCTCTAACGCTCAATTTGAGGTTGGTCCGGAAGTTTACGGCGCCTTTGTTGCCGTTCACCCGGATACCGCTGACGCCTTTGACCATAGCCCTTACCGGTTGGGTCATTACATGGCCGACTTATACCGGCTGGCGCGCTTTCGGTTAGAGGCACTGGGCGTCAATCATATAAGCGGTGGCCACTTCTGTACCGCCTGCGAGTCGCGCTTCTACTCCTTCCGTCGTGATGGCGGCAAAACCGGGCGAATGGCAAGCGTGATCTGGATCAATTAATGTGAATTAAAGCTTTCATCAGCCAGCGGTTTACACCACCACCTCTTGAAAAGCCATGGAACTGACGCCATTTAACTTGTCAAGCTAATAGTGATTTAGCACGTCTAATGACACGTTATCGGGTCACGCGGTGCGTCCAAACGCACGGCTACCCCAGGAGGAACTCCATGCGTTTTGATAAATTTACCGCCAAGCTTCAAAGTGCGATTGCCGAAGCGCAGTCGCTGGCCGTTGGCCGCGGCCATAATCAGCTAGACCCCGCACACTTGCTGTTGGCCCTGCTTGACACCAAAGACACCGGTATTAAAGCCTTGATTGAAAAAGCCGAGGGCAATCCTTCGCGTCTGCGCGATGGGTTAGTGCAGCAGTTGGATAACCTACCCAAGGTGGGGCAGTTCGACGGCGAAGTGCAGCCATCGCGGGACTTCATCAAGCTTTTTAACTTAACTGATCGCGAAGCGCAGAAGCGCGGTGATCAGTTTATCGCCAGTGAACTCGTTCTATTGGCAGCGCTGGAAATGAATTCAGCGATTACCAAGCTGCTTAAAGACGCGGGGATTAACCGTAAATCTCTCGAAGCCGCCATTAACAGCCTGCGAGGCGGTGCTACCGTCGACGATGCCAACGCCGAAGATCAGCGCGAAGCGCTCAATAAATACACCATGGATCTTACCCAGCGCGCGCTGGACGGCAAGCTCGACCCGGTGATTGGCCGTGACGATGAGATTCGGCGTACGATTCAAGTGTTGCAACGACGTACTAAAAACAACCCAGTGTTAATCGGCGAGCCGGGGGTGGGGAAAACCGCCATTGTTGAAGGGTTGGCCCAGCGCATCGTTAACGGCGAGGTTCCGGAAGGCTTAAAAGAGAAGCGCGTGCTCTCGCTGGATATGGGCTCGCTATTGGCGGGTGCCAAATTCCGTGGTGAGTTTGAAGAGCGCTTGAAAGCGGTGCTCAAGGAGCTTTCCCAGGAAGAAGGCCGGGTGATCCTGTTTATTGACGAGCTGCACACCATGGTCGGCGCAGGCAAAGCCGAAGGTGCCATGGATGCAGGCAATATGCTCAAGCCTGCCCTGGCCCGCGGCGAGCTGCACTGCGTGGGGGCGACCACCCTTGATGAGTACCGCAAGTACATTGAGAAAGACGCTGCTCTGGAGCGCCGCTTCCAGAAGGTGCTGGTTGATGAGCCTTCCGAAGAGGACACCGTGGCGATCCTTCGCGGCTTGAAAGAGCGCTACGAAGTGCACCACGGCGTGGATATTACCGATTCGGCGATTATTGCTGCAGCCAAGCTCTCGACCCGCTATATCACTGATCGTCAGTTGCCCGATAAGGCCATTGACCTGATCGACGAAGCCGCCTCGCGGATTCGTATGGAGCTGGACTCCAAGCCAGAGGCGATGGATCGCCTTGATCGCCGCCTGATCCAGCTCAAAATGGAGCGTGAGGCGCTTAAGAAAGAGACCGACGAGGCCACCAAAAAACGCCTGGAAGCACTCAATACCCAGATTCACGAGCTAGAGCGCGAATACGCTGATCTTGATGAAATCTGGAAAGCCGAGAAAGCCAGTATTCAAGGGGCTGCTCAGTTTAAAGCCGAGCTTGAGCAGGCACGCATTGACCTTGAACAGGCTCGCCGCCAGGGCGACCTGGGTCGGATGTCGGAAATTCAATACGGTAAGATTCCAGAGCTTGAGAAGAGGATTGCCGAAAGCGGCGAAGGTGAAGCGGATACCTCAAGCCATCAGCTACTGCGTTCTAACGTCACTGAAGAAGAGATCGCCGAGGTGGTTTCCCGCTGGACGGGCATTCCGGTCTCCAAAATGCTCGAAGGCGAGCGCGATAAGCTCCTGCGTATGGAAGAGGCGTTGCACCAGCGGGTGATTGGCCAGGATGAGGCCGTCGAGGCAGTGGCCAATGCGGTACGCCGCTCCAGGGCCGGTCTTTCTGACCCTAACCGCCCCAACGGTTCGTTTCTGTTCCTCGGCCCCACTGGCGTGGGCAAGACTGAGCTGTGTAAGTCTCTGGCCAACTTCCTGTTCGATACCGAAGAGGCGATGGTGCGTATCGATATGTCGGAGTTTATGGAGAAGCACTCCGTGGCCCGCTTGATCGGTGCGCCTCCTGGCTACGTCGGCTACGAAGAGGGTGGTTACCTGACCGAGGCCGTGCGCCGCAAGCCTTACTCGGTGCTGCTGCTGGATGAGGTGGAGAAAGCCCACCCGGATGTCTTCAATATCCTGCTGCAGGTATTGGAAGATGGCCGCTTAACCGATGGCCAGGGCCGCACGGTGGATTTCCGCAACACCGTGATCGTGATGACCTCGAACATGGGCTCTGACATTATCCAGCGCATGGGCGGTGACGTCAGTGCTGATAAAGATAGCGATTATGAGGTAATGAAAAACATGGTCATGGAGGTGGTGGGTAACCACTTCCGGCCTGAGCTCATCAACCGTATCGATGAAGTGGTGGTCTTCCACGCCCTGGGCCAAGAGCAGATTCAGGCTATTGCCGGCATTCAGTTGGAGCGCTTGAAAGTGCGCCTTGCCGAACACGACCTGAAGCTTGAGGTTAGCCCAGAGGCCATGGCGCAACTGGCGGTGGTGGGCTTCGACCCCGTATACGGGGCGCGGCCACTCAAGCGGGCGATTCAGAGCCGTATTGAAAACCCGCTAGCGCAAGACCTGCTGGGTGGCAAATTTGCCCCTGGTGATACCATCCATATCAACGCAGAAGAGGGTAAGTTGGTGTTTAGCTCATAATTGATGCCGCGACTAACACCGCGACTTTGCGCAATTGAATAGGTAAAAAGCTCCGTTAGCTTTGCTGGCGGGGCTTTTTTAATGGCTTCTTGCGACCTTTGTTGCGTTTGATCTGATCGGAGGTTGACAGGCTGAGGGCGCTAATGGAATCTTGTCAGTTCCTGATTTGCGGGCGCGGATCCAACGGGCAACCCCTAATTACCGCGCGAAGGGTAGGCGAGAGCCTCTACCCGCCGAAGGACTTCCGGGCTTGGGCTAACCGCCCAACCTGGCCAACGCCCCGACACGGCGAACTGCCGTGTAAGGGAGCGGGTGATTTATGTCGGCATAAATCACCCTCTCCCGACAAGAGTGCAGGCCCTAACCGGGCCATCTGCCAGGGTTTGGCATCAGGTGCCGGCTTGGGCCGGCAGCGGCATACCGCCGCACTCGACACCGCAGGATGTCCTGCGGATCGCACTCGAGACCTCCAGGGGAGAAATACAGTGGAACTGCTTTCCGGCGCAGATATGATCGCCCGCTTCTTGCAAGATGAGGGCATCGAATACATTTATGGTTACCCCGGCGGTGCAGCGCTGCATATTTACGATGCACTCTTCCGCCAGGACAAAGTGAAGCACATTCTTGTGCGTCACGAACAAGCGGCTACCCACGCCGCCGATGGCTATGCCCGTGCATCAGGCAAGCCCGGCTGCGTACTGGTTACCTCAGGCCCCGGTGCCACCAACGCCGTCACCGGCATCGCCACTGCCTACATGGACTCCATTCCCATGGTAGTGCTGTGTGGCCAGGTGGCAAGTCATCTGATCGGTGAAGATGCCTTCCAGGAAACCGATATCGTCGGTGTGACGCGCCCCATCGTGAAGCACAGCTTCTCGATTCGCCACCCGTCTGAAATACCGGAAGTGCTCAAAAAGGCGTTCTATTTAGCCGCCACAGGCCGCCCGGGCCCGGTGGTGGTTGATATCCCGAAAGATATGACGGCTCCCACCGAGCGCTATGAGTACATCTATCCGAAAAAGGTCAAGATGCGCTCGTACAACCCTGTCACGCGTGGCCACACAGGGCAGATTAAAAAAGCCGTTGAGATGATACTCAAAGCCAAGCGCCCGGTATTCTATACCGGTGGCGGCGTGGTCACGGGCAAAGCCAGCGAAGGTCTGACCGATTTGGTCAAGCAGCTGGGTTACCCGATTACCACTACTTTGATGGGGATTGGCGCATATCCTCAAAGTGACCGGCAGTGTTTGGGCTGGCTGGGCATGCATGGCTCTTATGAGTCGAACATGGCCATGCACCACGCTGATCTGATTGTTGCCATAGGGGCGCGCTTTGATGACCGCGTGACCAACAGCACATCGAAGTTCTGTCCTACAGCGAAGATCATCCACGTTGACGTTGATCCGAGCTCGATCTCTAAAACGGTGCGTGCCGATGTGCCTATCGTGGGTCCTGCCTCCAGCGTTATCAATGAGATGATCAGTTTGGTGCAGGGGCATAAAATTGCCCATCCTGAAGCACTGACTGAGTGGTGGGAAAAGATTGATGGCTGGCGTGCCGACCGTGAAGGCAAGCTTTATGAGCCTTCCAAGGTGGATGAAGCGCTTAAGCCACAGGAAGTTATTGAAGCGCTTTGTCGGGTAACCCGAGGCGAAGCCTACGTGACTACCGATGTTGGTCAGCACCAGATGTTCGCGGCGCAGTACTACAAGTTTGATAAACCCAACCGACTGATCACCTCAGGTGGTTTGGGCACCATGGGCTTTGGTTTCCCCGCCGCCATGGGTATCAAGCAGAACTACCCGGATGATGACGTAGTGTGTGTCACCGGTGAAGGTAGCTTCCAGATGATGATGCAGGAACTCTCCACCTGTAAGCAGTACGGGGTGGGCGTTAAGATCGTCAACCTTAATAATGCGTCGTTGGGTATGGTACGTCAGTGGCAGGACTTGAACTATAAGTCACGCCACGCGCACTCCTATATGGAGTCGCTGCCGGACTTCCATATGTTGATTGAGGCGTATGGGTTTACCGCCATTACCGTCAATACGCTTGATGAGTTGGAGCCTGCACTGGAGCGTGCGTTTGCTGATAAGCACGAGCTGGTCTTTCTTGACGTGAAGGTCGATCCCCATGAGCACGTCTATCCGATGCAGGTGCCGTTAGGTGCCATGCGCGACATGCTGCTGTCTAAAACGGAGCGTACCTGATGCGTCATATCATCTCGATTCTGTTAGAAAACGAACCGGGTGCGCTGTCACGTGTAGTCGGGCTATTCTCCCAGCGTAACTTCAACATTGAAACGCTTAACGTGGCGCCTACTGAAGACCCGTCGCTCTCGCGCTTAACGGTCACCACCATAGGTGACGACCGTGTGATTGAACAGATCACCAAGCACCTCAATAAGCTGATCGATGTGGTTAAGTTGGTGGATCTCACCGAAGGCAACCATATCGAGCGCGAGCTGATGTTGGTTAAAGTGAAAGCGCTAGGCGCGGCGCGTGATGAAGTGAAGCGCACGGTGGATATCTTCCGCGCGCAGATCGTTGACGTAACGCCAAGCCTGTATACCGTGCAGATCACCGGCGATGCGGGCAAACTGGATGCTTTCCTTCAGGCCATGGCACCGGTGGGCATTCTTGAGGTCGCCCGTACTGGGGTCTCGGGTATTGCCCGGGGCGATAAGGTTTTGTCGCTTTAAGCACTAAAATACTTAGCCTTTAAGGCCAACACTTAAATGTAAGCATAAGCGTCGCTTCTTTTCCCGGAGCGGCGCTTTTTAGTTATTAACCTGTTAGCGCTCGCTGACGCAGGGCATCAATGCAGCAATTGGCTGGCTGAGTGGCACTCACCGTGTAGAATGAAAGCGACTACGGTTCCCGTGACTTCACTTTTAATGGATGAAAACTATGACACAGGACGCTCGCGATCAAGAGCACTCAAACTCTGATCAGTCAAATCCAGGCCAGCCGGACTCGGCTCCTTCTGATAAAGCGGAGCAGCCAGATAGCGCTCATCAGTCAGAAGTGGGCGGCAACGAAGATTTGGCGGCTGCCTTCTTGCGTGAAACCGAAGTAGTCGAAGAGGCCGTAGAGGACGGTAAAAAGATTCGCCGTCGAGGTATCTATTTGCTGCCCAATCTATTTACCACTTCGGCGCTTTTTGCCGGTTTTTTTGCAGTAGTAGCGGGCATTAATGGTGAGTTTACCTCGGCTGCCGTTGCGATCTTTATTGCCATGGTACTGGATGGCCTGGATGGCCGTGTCGCCCGTATGACCAATACGCAAAGTGAATTCGGCGCTGAGTACGACAGCTTGGCTGACATGATCTCCTTTGGTATGGCGCCTGCTTTAGTTGCCTTTACCTGGATTCTTCAGGACATCGGTAAGACGGGATGGGTCGTAGCTTTTCTCTATGTTGCCTGCGCGGCGCTTCGCCTAGCACGCTTTAATGTCCAGATTGGCAGCGTAGATAAAAAGTGGTTTATCGGTTTGCCAAGCCCTTCCGCCGCAGCGCTAGTGGCGGCCAGTGTGTGGACCTTTCATAGCTTTGATGCTGATGCCTTTGGTTTCAAACTATTGATGTTAGTGGTGGTAGCCGCGGCGGGTGTGTTGATGGTGAGTAATATCCGTTACTACAGCTTCAAAGATCTCGATTTTAAAAAGCCGGTACCTTTTGTTGTGCTGCTAGCCATAGTGCTAGCGTTTGTGTTGATCTCAGTCGAGCCTTCGGTAATGCTGTTATTGCTATTTGGCACTTACGTGGCTTCAGGCCCTGTATTAGCCGTTATGCGTAAGGCTAAAACGAGTAGCTAGTACTTTTCTCCACTTTTTTGACAGTTATTTCAAAACAGCCCTTGCCAACCCGGCAGCGAACCCGT
>NZ_JACCGK010000027.1 GCF_013416325.1 Vreelandella sedimenti | reverse complement strand
CCTGCCCGAGCTCGAGAGCAAGCTGTAACCGCTTCTGGCATCCACTTATTGGTCGGAACAACCTGTAGCGGGGGTCTTTCGCCAGGGATGGCGAAAGTAGCGCCCATGGATGGGTTCACAGTGCCCCCGCGTAGGGTTGTTCCGACCATGCCATTGCAGTGTGACATCTTCTTGAAAGGCCCAGTGGGGCCTTTTGCAGCTTACCTCACAATAACAACCAGCGAGTTGCCCCATGCTAACGCGCCTAACCGCCTCATTAACCCTGCCAATGATCGGTTCCCCGATGTTTATCGTCTCTGGGCCTGAATTGGTGATTGCCCAGTGCCAAGCGGGCATTCTGGGTGCTTTCCCCGCCCTCAACGCCCGACCTGCTGACGTATTACGTGAGTGGCTACAGCAGATCACTCAAACCCTGGCCGACTATGACGAGCAGCACCCCGATAAACCCTCAGCGCCCTTTGCGGTTAACCAAATCGTGCACCCCACCAACGATCGCCTAGAGCACGATGTCGCGCTATGCGCCGAGTTCAAAGTGCCTTTGGTCATCACTAGTCTGCACGCGCCTAATCAAGTGGTGGAAAAGGTGCACGCCTATGGCGGGCTGGTGTTTCACGATGTCACCACGTTACGGCATGCCAAGAAAGCGATCGATGCAGGGGTCGATGGTTTGATACTGGTGTGCCATGGTGCTGGCGGCCATGCCGGGCGGTTAAATCCCTTTGCGTTTGTGGCCGAAGTGCGCCGCTTTTACGACGGCCCGTTAGTGCTGGCAGGGGCGATTAGCAAAGGCGAACAGATCGTTGCCGCCCAGGCGCTAGGCGTGGACTTGGTGTATATGGGCACGCGCTTTATTGCTACCCAAGAGGCAAACGCTCAAGCGGCCTATAAACGGATGGTGCTGGACGCAGCGGCAGGCGACATTGTCTATACCAACCTGTTTACCGGCGTGTACGGTAACTATCTGCGGCAAAGTATTGAGCAGGCGGGATTGGATCCTGATGCGCTGCCTGAAGGTGATAAAACCTCTATGCGTTATGGCTCAGGGGGGAGCAGTAAGGCAAAAGCGTGGCGGGATATCTGGGGTGCAGGACAGGGCGTGGGCGGTATTGCCTCTATGCGCAGCGTGGCCGAAGAAGTGGCCACGCTGCGTGCAGATTATCAAAAAGCGCTGGATCAATTTCGGCGACTTTGACGAAATGCCGCCGCTTTCAGGCAGCAGTTAACAGATCGCTGACCGTTTCGAGATGGTAGTCGCTGTCGCCCAGGTAGTGATCGAACATTACCAGGTGCTTGGCGTAGTTAGCGACATAGCACTCTTCGGTCATACCTATTGCCCCATGCAGCTGGATCGCCTGTTCGGCAATAAAACGAGCCGATTCACCACAGTAGGCTTTGGCCGCGGCAACTTTGTAATCCCGTTCGCTGGCTGGTAGCGCGAGACTAGTGGCGGCTAAAATCGCCATGGAGCGGGACTGCTCCAGATGCAGGTGCATATCGACCATACGGTGCTGCAGGGCCTGGAAGGTCGAAAGCGGCAGGCCAAACTGCTTGCGCTCTTTTAGATAAGCAAGGGTTTGGTCGCAGGCCTCCTCCATTGCGCCGATGGCTTGGGCGCAGAGCGCTGCCCGGCCAACGGCCAGTACCTCCGCTAGTACATCGCTAACATCTTCACTCAGGCAGTTAGTTAATGGCAGCGTGACGCTGTCCAGCGTCAGATCACCGGCGGGCTGGTCGTCGATAGTGCGATATAGGTTCGTCGATGTGCCCGGTGCGTCAGCCGGTACAATAAACACTCCCAGCTTGCCGTTAGCTAATCGAGCGGTGACCAGCGTTGCCGCTGCGGCTTCAAGGTTTAGTACCACATCTTTTCGACCGGTTAGCTGCCATTGGCCATCTTGCTGGGTAGCTTGGGTAGCTACCGAAAAGGCATCGTAGCGGGCGCCAACCTCTTGCCAAGCAAGCGCCAACTGATGCTCACCTTCAAGCAATGGGGCTAGCCACCGGGTTTGCTGTTCGCTGTTGGCGGTAAGCGCCAGCAGTTGGCCGGGCAGCACTAGGCCAGCCAGATAGGGCTCGGGCACTAAGCCTCGTCCGAATGCCTGCATAATAATCATCAGGTCGGTGCCATCGCCCCCTAGCCCGCCAACGTCTTCGCTGAAGGGCATATGCAGTAGTCCCAGCTCGGCAAAGGTGCGCCATAGTACAGAAGAGCCGTTTGGAGCAGCGGCCAGCATAGCGCGGCGCTGCTCGGGGTAAACCTGGTCGGCCACCAAGCGGGTGAGCGTATCTTCGAGCATGCGTTGCTCGTCGGTTAAAGCAAAATCCATGGTGACCTCACATGTTTAAAATGGTTTTGGCGACGATACTTTTTTGTATTTCATTGGCGCCGCCATAAATCGACAGCTTACGACGATTGAAGTACTGAGCGCTGGCGGAAGCTTTTTGGGTGCGCTCGTCATCCAGGCTGTCGTCGCCATGCAGGAAGTCGGGAAAGAATGGCAGCGCAGCAGGGCCAAGGGCGCGACGGGTAAGCTCACTTAGCTCTTGTCGAAGCTCAGACCCGCGTACTTTCAGCAGCGAGCTCTCTGCGCCGGGCACACCGCCATCTCGGGCAGCGGCAAGGACGCGCAGGTTAGTTACTTCCAGCGCCATAAGTTCGAGTTCCGCTTTCACCACCCGCTGACGGAAGCTGGGTAGCTCCATCAGCGGTTTACCACGATGTTGAATCCGGCTCGCCAGGGACTTCAAGTGGCGCAGCGCCTGCTTGGCGTGACCAAGCCCCGCAATCCCCGTACGTTCATGGGTGAGCAGGAACTTAGCGCAGGTCCAACCCTGGCCCTCTTCACCGACACGGTTGTCTACGGGTACCCGCACGTTGTCTAAAAAGATTTCGTTAACTTCGTGGGCGCCATCAAGGGTAATAATTGGCCGCACGGTGACACCCGGTATCTGCATATCAATCAGCAGAAAGCTGATGCCCGCCTGCTTCTTGGCGTCTGGATCGGTGCGCACCAGGCAGAACAGCTTATTGGCGTGCTGGCCCAGGGTCGTCCAGGTTTTCTGACCATTGACGATATAGTGGTCGCCATCGCGCACGGCGCGGGTATTTAAACCCGCTAAATCAGAGCCTGCCCCGGGCTCTGAGTAGCCTTGGCACCACCAATCCTGGTTGCTCAAAATGCGCGGCAGGTAGTGCTGTTGCTGCTCGACAGTGCCGAATTTCATGATGACGGGGGCCACCATATTAACGCCGAAGGGCACGACCGTAGGCGCATGGGCCGCGGCGCACTCTTCGTCGAAAATATGCCGCTGTACCGGCCCCCAGCCTGGGCCGCCGAACTCTTTTGGCCAGTTCGACGCTAACCAACCCTGTTTGCTAAGAATATTCTGCCAGCGCAGGTAGTCATCAGCGCGCAGATGGCGGCCCAAGCGCACGCGCTGGCTGATATCGCTGGGCAGTGCATCGGCTAGAAAGCGGCGTAACTGTTCGCGAAATGCCTGCTCTTCGGGGCTAAAGGTAAGGTTCATGCTATACATCCATAGCTGCAGTTGAGAGCGTGGCCTGGCGGTGTGGCCCTCCTAGATGACGCGGATAGCCAAACGCTTCCACCGCGAGCAAATCGATGTCACTTTCCCGGTAGCAGAAGCCCTGTTCCGACATATTGACACTCACCTGTTCAAGCGCTGACTGCTTCTCACTGGCTGCAGCTTGCTGAATGGCAGCATGCATCGAGCGAAGCATGCTTTTTTGCTGGCTGACCACGATGTTTAGTCGCAACGCTTTAAGCGTGAGTGCGGCTCGATGCTGAATAAGTGGCTCTGCGCTTACGTTGATTAGCTCAGCGATATGGCCATTTTCAGCAATGATCAGGCTTAGCGCATTATCGCTGGAGCTGCCGGTGCCAATTTCTTCCAGTGCGACTACAGGGCAATTTGCGGGGGAATCCTGAGTAGCATTCGGTGCCAGTAGACAAAGTTCGGTGGCCTCGTTGGACGCGCTGGTTAAGCTAATGCCCGCCTTTTGTGCGGCTTTCTGCAGACGTTCAAAGAGCGGATGCTCGCCGACCAGCGCCACGTGTTTAAAAGCACTCGCTTTCTCAATATTGGGCACCAAGTGGGGGCTGCGTGCGGCAAAAAACAGATGAATAAGCCCGGCGCGCTGGGGGGAGTCCATACAGGCTAGAAACAGCTCCCGCTCGCGGCGTAATCCAGCCTCAAGTGATTCGGCTTCCACGCAGGCCTGAATCGCTTCAACAATGCGAAACGGCGAGAACAGTTCGGGAGATTGTTGGTTAAGCCGATCCAACGTTGCAGTGATGGCCTGGGGATTCGCCGCTGGGGCAGAAAGCTGGCCGGTGATGCGGGGTGTTAGGGTGCCTGCCAGCACTTCCTGGGCGGCGGCTAAGCCCGCTTCAAGGGGCGTTTGAGCGTTGCTGATAGCATCGATAATACCCGCCTCAAGCGCTTCTTCAGCCTCCACAAAACGCCCGCTGGTAATCATCTCTAATGCGCGCTCAACGCCAACTAAGCGTGGCAAACGCTGGGTGCCTCCCGCGCCAGGCAGTAGGCCCAGCTTTACCTCTGGTAGCCCTAAGCGGGTTCCCGCCAGCGCGATTCGGTAGTGGCAACCGAGTGCCACTTCCAAACCGCCGCCCAGGGCCGTGCCGTGCAGGGCGGCGATCAGCGGTTTTGGGCAGGCTTCCAGGAGGGTAATCACATCGGGCAGCAGAGGAGCTTGAGGCGGCTTACCAAACTCACGAATATCCGCCCCGGCAATAAAAGTACGGCCATCGGCTAGCACGACCAGCGCTTTAGCATCTGCGTCGGCGATACCCTCTTTGAGCGCGTTGACTAAGCCGCTGCGCACGGCGTGCCCCAAGGCATTAACCGGCGGGTTAGCAATTTGGATAACGCCTATATCACCGTGGCGCTGGTAGTGAACGGACATAGTTAGGCTCTCGTATTTCGTATGATAGTGAATTGAAAAAATAACCTTGGCGTTCCATCTGTTAAGCAGCAGAGGCGCTATGCGAACGCTGATGGTGGCGCTGGCTTAAGCGTGCCATCAAAACGCCGGGCACTAGCGCAGCAAGCGCGAGGCCGATCAGTTCCCACTGGCTAAGAGGCACCATTCCACCGCCAGGCAGTGCCAGCAACAGCCCCGCGATCAGTACCAGGGCGCGAATAATGATCTCCTGCAGTGCGCCATAGCCCAATCGGCCAACGCCCATCAGGTAGCCCTGCATGGCAGAGGCAAACAGAATGATGCCGATCACGGCCTGTATAAAGACAGCCACGATCACCAGTGGTGCGCCCTGCATAATCAGCGCGGGGTTGAGTACGAATAGGAAGGGAATAAAGTAGATCACGCTACCCAGCCGCATGGCCTGCAGGCCCGTTTCCATAGGGCGGGCACCGGCCACGGTGGCGGCGGCAAAGGCCCCCAGGGCGACCGGCGGAGTAATAAAACTCAGCATGCCCCAGTAAAGGATGAACATATGCACCGCCATGGGATCCAGTCCTCCGCCTTGAATCAGCGCGGGGGCTAACGCAACGGCTAGGAAAATATAAGCGGCCGTCACGGTCATGCCGATGCCGAGCACGAAGCTGGTAACGGCGCCCATAATCAGCAGCAGCGGCACGCTGCCGCCAGCAATATTGATAAAGTCGTTAGCAATGGTGCCAGAAAGACCGGTCATAGAAAGCGCACCGACCAGCATGCCCACGCCGGCCAAAATAGCGATGAGCTCGGCAAACAGCTTGGCGGCAGACGACAGCGTGTCGGCCACGTCCTTCCAGCCCCAGCGGTTATGCTTGGAAAGCTGGTTCAGCACTAACAGCAGAGCGGTGGCGTAGAAAGGCGCTACGGCTTCGCGCTGCATAATCAGCAGCATCCAGACTAATAACGCGAAGACAAAAATAAAGTACCAACCCTCTTTGAGGGTTTGCCAAAGCGAAGGCAGCTCAACGGCGGGTAAGCCTTTAATGTCGTGGCGCGCCGCATAGGCATCAATCTGAATAAACAGACCCAGGAAATACAGAATCGAAGGAATGACGGCGGCCAGCGCCACAGCGGAGTAGGGAATGTCCAAAAACATCGCCATGACAAAAGCGGTGGCGCCCATAACAGGGGGCATCAATACACCGCCGGTTGAGGCGCAGGCTTCTACACCGCCTGCAAAGGAGCGGCTCATACCGATACGACGCATGGCGGGAATCGACAAAACACCGGTGGTCAGTACGTTACTGATCACGCTGCCGCTCATGGAACCCATCAGGCCGCTGGAGAAAATCGACACCTTCGCGGGGCCGCCGCGCACATGGCCCAGCAGCGCAAATGCCAGGTTGATAAAAAACTTACCGCCGCCACTTTTTTGCAGCACGACACCAAACACCAAAAAGCCGATCACCAGGCCCGCGAACGCCTGCAGCGGCACCCCCATGATGCTTTCGGTACTCATGGTGTGGTACATAGCGGTCTGTTCAAGAGTCGAAGGAAACGCCTGGATAGGGCCGGGGACGATATCCGCCACCAGCGGGTAAAGAGAGAAGACACCCGCAATGATAGCAATCGGTAAACCGCCTGCCCGGCGAGCCGCTTCGATAATGAGCAGCCAGTAGGCATAGCTGGCATAAATGGCGATCTCTGGCGCAGAAAAGGCCCAGCCGCGCTCCAAAATAGGTACTGCGTTGTAAACAAAATAGCCGCCAACGATAAGCGTGAAGGCGCTCAATGTGTAGTCGTACCAGGGAATAGGCTGCTCTTGTTGGCGACTGCGCATGGGCCAAAGCAAAAACACCAGCGGTAGCAGTAGCGCTACAACGGCGTAGTAGAACTGCGTCTCCAGACCCGTAACGAAAGTCATTAAGCCAACGTTAAACAGATAATCCAGAGTCATCGCCATCAAAAAGACGGTGACCGTGGCGGGTATCCAGCGCAGCGCAGGGGGAAGCTGACGAATTTGGCTGATCTTTTCTTTAACCTGCTGATTATTGGCAGGCGAGGTATCTGTGGTCATGGGAAACATCCGTCAAACAGCAGGGGCGGCAAGTGCCGCCCCGTGGCGTATCACTCAAAGATTGGCTCGAAACCGGCATCGCTCAGCGCGGTGGCACGGGCTTCCATCCAGTCGGCAGTAAATGCCTCATCATCACTGGGTGCGTCTTGCATAAAGCTTTCCCAAGCGGTTAACAGCACGTTCTGGCGTTCAACGAGTTTGTCCTGGTGGTCCTGCATTTCATCAGTCCATACATCAATTTCTTTGTAGTACTCTACGACCGCATCGTGGAACGGCACTACCCATTGAAGATCTTGTTGCTCTAGTGCATAGCCAAGTGCGCCTGGAGCGTTGTCTTTATAGTCATCAAAGTTTTCCTGCATCGCTTTAATCAGCCCATAAGCGACGTTGTCTTCCAGGTCTTGATTGGCCACTACAATCGGGTATGGGTAGCTGGCGCTTGGTACGGGGTTGTCGGCGCTAATACCTCCAGCGCCTGTGGTAATTTCATGGGGACGAAAATAGGGGGCAACTGCGGTTAGGCGCTCCCAGCCTGCTTCATTTTCCGGGTCCAGTACTGGCCAACTAATGCCGCGCGGACTGCTGGCCAACTGCTGGGCTGGTGGGGTAACGGTAGTAGTAAACGAGGCATCTACATCACCAGCAATAATGCCGTCGAAAGAGCGCCCGTAGCCGGGGTAATCAATCCGCTCAACGTCATCCCAGGTCAAACCGCCAAAGGCTAGATACGCCTCAGTACCTTTATTGAGGGCATCGTCGCCACGGATATAGGCGATGCGTTTGCCCGCCAAGTCAGCGGGCGTTTCAACGTCCAGGTCGCCCGCGACCGCAAGGGAGAGGCCAAAAGAGGCGGTGGAAGTGGTAATGACGCGAAGTGGCTGAGGGCCCCAGTCACGGTCTGCAAACATCATTACACCTTCTGCACCGTAGTAGCTGGCGATCCCGCAGGCGCAAAGGTCAACGCGGCCCTGCTTAAGCGGCGTCATGCGTGATACATCGTTATCACCCGGCAGAATGCGTACTGACGAATCGTATTTGTTCTGCAGCATATTGCCGATGGCGACGGCTTGGGCATAGCCACTTGAGTTGGTGCCATAGGCTGTCCAGGCCATGGTGCCTGGCAGTTCAATTTCGTTGGCGTGGCTGACTGCTACGCCGAGTAGCGATAGAGGTAAGGCGGCAATAAGTAGGCGTTGAGCGAAGGGACGCATTGGGATGCTCCTTTATTGTGGTTGTAGTGACGTTGATGGTTATGGCTAGTTGCTTGCTATTTGACTTAGAGTGTTTTGCTCTGCGGTATTGTATTTTGCTAAATGGTCGAGTGATAGTAGAGAAGCCGCTGGGTGGCTGTCAATGCCGTTGTTAGCAGCGGCGTCCGTTAGTCAACAACCGGCATAAAAAAACCAGGCAATTGCCTGGTTTTCAGAGTAATGGTGAGTGCTATCCAGCTACGAGAATTCTCGCCAAGCGGCGTAGGTGCTTAGAAATACCCGTCCGGTAAGCGCATCCAGGAAGTCACTTTTCTTAAGTTGATCCATCACCGGGCCTTTGACCTCGGATAAATGCAGTTTTACATCGGAGTCTTTTAAGCGTGCGTTGATCGCATCCAGGCTCTCTAACGCCGAGGCATCGATCAGGTTGACCGCCGAACAGATCAGCACAACGTGCTCAAGCTCGGGTTGGCTCGCCACCAGGTTATAAACGGTATCTTCCAAATAGCGTGCATTGGCAAAGTAGAGGCTCTCATCGATGCGCAAGAGGGCAACGTTATTGACCGTTTCGACATCGTGGCGGGTAGTGTTTCTAAAGTGTTCGGTACCGGGCACGCGACCTACCAAGGCGCTATGGGGACGGCTGGTGCGGTACAAAAACAGCGCAATAGAGAGAGTCACGCCGCTGATGATGCCGGCTTCAACGCCTTCGCCCAGCGTTAGTAAAATCGTTATCGCCATGGCGGCAAAGTCGCTGCGGGAGTAGCGCCAGGTTTGGCGCAGCATGGGGATGTCTACCAGCGTCAAAATCGAAACGGTAATCGTCGCGGCCAGGGTCGCGATGGGCAGATAGTAGAGCCAACCGGTAAACGACATGGTGACCAGCGCAATACCTAGCGCCGCAAAGGCACCAGCGGCAGGTGTTTGCGCACCCGCATCGTAGTTAATAACGGTGCGGGACAACCCACCGGTTACCGGCATGCCACTGGAAAACCCGGCGGCTAAATTGCTGGCACCCAGGCCCACCAGTTCCTGATTGGGAGAGATGCGCTGGCGCCGTTTAGCGGCCAACATCTGGCCCATGGAGACCGACTCAACAAAGCCGACCAGGCTAATCAGCAGCGCAGGGATTAGCAGGGCCCGCCATAGCGAGTAGTCTGCCCAAGGGAAGCTTAACGTGGGTAAACCACCGGGAATTTGCCCTACCACGGAGACGCCTTTATCGGCCAACTGCCAATGCCAGGTCACTAGGGTGGTAATGACAACCGCAAAGACCGGCCCCGCTTTGGCGATCAAGTCCGATAGGGTATTTGGCAGACCCATTTTGTGCAGGGTGGCTTTACCTTGGCGCCGCATGGCAATCAAGAACAGTAGGGTTCCACTGCCAATCAATAAGGTGGGTAAGTTAAGGGTGGCTAAGTTGGGCAGCAGAGTAATAAGGCGCTCCACCAGGGTAAAGCCACTACTCTCAACCCCCAGTAAGCTGCCGAGTTGGCTAGCCGCGATCAAAATACCCGATGCCGTTAAGAAGCCGGAAATAACCGGGTGGCTGAGGAAATTACTGAAAAAACCCATCTTCAGCAGCCCCATAACGACCAACATGCCGCCGGAAAGCAGTGACAGAATCAGTGCTGCCTGTAAGTAGGTCTCTGTGCCTGCGGCTGCTACCGAGGAGAGCGCGGCACCAGTCATCAGCGCGATGATCGCTACCGGCCCGACCGCGAGGGTTTTGCTGGTGCCAAACAGGGTATAGATCAGTTGCGGCAGGATGCTGGCGTAGAGGCCCACTACCGCGGGTAGCCCTGCTAGCAGCGCATAGGCCAGCGATTGGGGAATGACCATCACGGTGACGATCAAGCCCGCCAAAAGGTCGGCCCCCAATAGGCGTTTATGGTAGTGGGGGAGCCATGTCAGGATCGGCAAGTAGCGCTTTAGCATGGGGTCCTGGTGTTGTAGAAGTGGCAGAACCAAGAGAGTAAGGGATATTCCATTTTATTGCAGTGCTTATATTCATTTTCACTGCGGTAACCCAATGATGACCAAGTGCTTATAGGATTTGTATCTTCTCCAAAAGTGCTACTTCCTTCCCCCAAAGTGCTACTTCTTTCATAAGCATTACACGCTAAGCTTAGTCGCAAAGGGGGTTGAGCCCCCAGAAGTAGTATTTTCGATACTCAATAACATCAATAAAAGAGTACAGCTCATGCGCTTACTGCGATTGTGTGTTCCGGTGCTGTTTGTAGTGCTGTCGATAGGGCTTGCCATGCAAGGCGGTCTGTGGCGTTATTTGGCACTTCTATTCGCCGCGCTAGGCGGTGGCGCTATGCTACTCAGCGTGCTGGAAGGCGTCTACCGAGCCGACCAACGTCGCCTGGAACAGCAGCGGTTTGGCTTTAAGCCGCTGCGTGATTACCGTTCGCTTCGCGCCATGGCCTACCGGTTAATGAACCGCGCTAGCAGCACCGCGATTGCCTCGGCAGAAGTGTCACACTATGCCGACCTGATGGATCAGCGTCTCTCAAAGCAAGAAACCATGGCCCGTGAAGCTTCATCGAGCATGAAGGCCATTAATGCAGCCATTATGCAGGTGAGTGCCAGCGCCAGCCAAGTGGCAGCGCTAGCAGAGAGCGCCCGGGAGGCCAGTCATCACAACCATGCTGAACTGGACGATATTATTCAGGACATGAGCGATGTTGCCGACCGCTCAAACCAAGCGCTGGAAATGCTGACCGCGCTGAACGATAAAATTGAGCGTGTGCGTAACGTTACCTCCATGATTGAGGATATCGCTGAACAAACCCATCTGCTGTCGCTCAATGCTTCAATTGAAGCGGCCCGAGCGGGTGAACACGGACGAGGGTTTGCAGTCGTCGCCGGAGAAGTGCGCGACCTAGCACTCAAGACCTCTACCGCGACGCAAAGTGTCGATGAGCTGGTTAAGGATATGCATCAGAGCGGCCAGTCGGTCGTCGCCACTATGGGCCATTTAATGACCCGTATCAGCGAGCGCTCCAAGGGGCTGCAAGTGGTTGGCAACAGTCTGGGTACGATGACTCAAGAATTCGACCAGGTGCAGAGTGAAATTACCCGTGTTGCTGATGCAATGGAAAACACTCGCCAACATAGTCAAACCGTGGCGGACAGTCTGGGCCAGTTGGAAGATGATGTAGATGAAGGCAATCGTAATATGCATGATTTGGCCGAGCAGGCCCGAGCATTGATGGAGGCTGCAGAAGGAGTCGATGGTGAACTGGCTCAGCAGCATCTAGAGGGCCGCCACCAGCAGGTATTCCACGCTGCACGATTAACCGCCGATAAGTTGGGTAAGTTGCTGGAAAAAGCGATTGCCAGCGGAGAACTTTCAGACACCCGCCTGTTCCAGCCCCACTATGAACAGATTCCGGGTACGCAGCCGCCGCAATATAAAACCGGCTTTGATAGTTTCACTGATAGGTATCTGCCCGATTTGCAGGAACCATTGCTCACTCAGCTAAGCTTAAGCTATGCCATTGCCTGTGACCGTAAAGGCTATGTGCCGACCCATAACAAAGCAGTCAGCCTCGCGCCAACCGGTGACTACGCGCACGATTTAAAATTCTGCCGCAACAAGCGCATTTTCGATGACCCGACAGGCAGCCGTTGTGGGGCTCAT
The DNA here is from genome assembly GCF_013416325.1 of Vreelandella sedimenti. Taxonomy (GTDB): domain Bacteria; phylum Pseudomonadota; class Gammaproteobacteria; order Pseudomonadales; family Halomonadaceae; genus Vreelandella; species Vreelandella sedimenti. Next base: position 35,862 of record NZ_JACCGK010000027.1, on the reverse strand, counting down.
GAAAAACCGCTGCTACTGCAAACCTACAAGCGCGATACCGGCGAAATCATGCACGACCTCTCTGTGCCGGTGTATGTGCAGGGTAAGCACTGGGGCGGTTTCCGGGTTGGCTACCAGCCTGAGCGTGATATAGCGGCTCCCCCAGCGTTGCAGTCAGAGGCCGCCCTAGTCCCCCCGCTTGCACTAACCAGCCGTAGCGTAGCGCGGGCGTGATTGCCATGCCGACCAGGAGTAGAGCGCGAGCCCGGCCCAAATAAGCACAAACGTTGCCAGCTGGATAAGGCCAAGGGGCTCGCCGAACACGGTTAAGGCAATTAGAAACTGGATGCTGGGGTTGATGTACATCAAAAAGCCCAGGGTCGCCAAACGCAACCGGCGTGCCGCGCCGGCAAAGGCCATTAACGGCAGCGCGGTCAAAGCCCCACTGGCGATCAGCAGGCCAGTCGATGACGTATCTTGTAGAAAATGCGAGCTGCCGTTCCAGCTTAACCAGCTCAAGGCGATCAGGGCGAGGGGGAATAGGAGTAGGGTTTCCACAAACAGGCCTGATAAACCGTCCAGCGGCACCTGCTTACGAAACAGGCCGTAACTGCCGAAGCTTAACGCCAGTAGTAGACTAAGCCAGGGCAGCTCGCCAAGCATTACGAACTGTGTAGCAATCGCGATACTGGCCAAGCCCAGTGCGACCAGTTGCAACTTTGCCATCACTTCCCGAAGTACCAGCATACCTAGCGCGACGTTCACTAATGGCGTTAAGAAGTAGCCCAGGCTCGCCTGCAATACCTGCTTTGACTCCACCGCATAAATATAGATACCCCAGTTAAACGCAATCAATAGCGCACAGGCCAACACCCGACCAAGCCGCTTGGGTTCCCCCAAAGCGGTGACAACGGGCGGCCAGCGGCGCAGCAGGGTAATCAAGCCGACCAGAAATAGACACGCCCAAATGATACGGTGAATCAATATTTCAAAGGCGGGAACGCCGTCAAACAGGGCAAAAAATAGCGGAAAGCAGCCCCACATGGTGTAGGCAGTTAGCCCAAACATAACGCCTTTGACGGCATCAGGATCGCGTGTTGGGGTAGGAAGCATAGCAGCCTCATTATTTAAAGATGCTAATCTAGCATAAACGTTGCCTTGAGACTGACGAATTGGAGGTGTTAAGTGAGTCAACTTAGGAACACGCTAGTCCAGTGCGATCTGCGCTGGGAAGACCCCCAGGCCAACCACGCCCATCTTGAGAAGTTGCTGGGCGAGCTGGATAGCCGCGATACGGATCTTATTGTATTGCCAGAGATGTTTGCCACTGGCTTTACCATGAACTCCCGCGAAATGGCCCAGCCGATGGCGGAAAGTCAAAGCGTTGCCTGGCTACAGGCCCAAGCGAAGGCGCGCAACTGCGTGATGACCGGCAGCGTGGCGATCGAAGAGGACGATGAGTTTTATAATCGCTTGATTTGGGCAACTCCAGAGGGAGAGTTAACCCACTACGATAAGCGCCACTTATTCCGTATGGCCGGTGAGCATGAGCGCTATGGCATGGGCAGTGAGCGTAAAGTGGTAGAACTCAATGGTATTAAGCTACTACTGAGCGTTTGCTACGACCTGCGTTTTCCGGTGTGGATGCGCCAGCAGCCAGCAGAAGGGGAGCATTTCGAGTATGATGCGCTGCTGTGTATCGCCAACTGGCCAGCACCGCGTCGTCATCCATGGCGTACGCTGCTACAGGCCCGTGCGGTAGAGAACTTAAGCTATGTAATTGGCGTTAATCGCGTTGGAGAAGATGCCAAAGGGCTTGCTTATAGCGGCGACTCCCTGTTGGTCGACTTCAAAGGTGAAGCGTTAATTGATAAACCTGCCCATACCCCGTTTATAGAGACGGGCACGCTGGATAAAACTGCCCTTGATGCTTTTCGTGAAAAATTCCCTGCCTGGCAAGATGCCGACCACTTTAAGCTGCTGCCAGGAGTGGGTTAATGATGCGCCTTGATCGCTTTTTGAGTGAAACATCACCGTTAACCCGCAGCCTCGCCAAGCGGGCACTCAAAAATGGCGAAGTGACCCTAAACGGTGAGCCGATCAAACAGTCGGCAACCCAAATCGATACCGAAAACGATGTAGTGGTACTCAACGGCGAGCGGTTGGCGCTGGTAGGGTTGCGCTACATTATGCTGCACAAGCCCGTTGACGTTGAGTGCAACGCCCGTCGCGGGCTTTACCCGCGGGTGATCGATCTAATTGATCTGCCCAAAGCTGATCGATTACAGCCGGTAGGGAGGTTAGATGTGGATACCACGGGACTGCTGCTATTAACCGATGATGGCCAGTGGTCGCACCGTGTCACGTCACCGCGCCATCGCTGCGCCAAGGTGTATATCGCCGAGCTAGCGGAACCGATGGAAGGCGCGACAGCGGAGTGGGCGATTGGTCAAGTCGCCGATGGCCTGATGCTGGATGGAGAGGAGACCCCGACGCAGCCCGCAATACTCAGGCTGCTTTCGCCCACCCAGGCAGAACTCACCATTACCGAGGGGCGCTATCACCAGGTGAAGCGTATGTTTGCCGCCTTGGGCAATCACGTGAACTCACTGCACCGCAGCTCTATCGGTGACTTAGCGTTGGATGCCAACCTGGCGCCCGGCGAGTGGCGAGAATTAACCGTCGACGAAATCGCGCTTTTCTGAGTCCTTGCTTAAGTGCTCTATTAGCCGCTTCCCACAATGGTAGGCGGCTTTATTTTATCCGAATATTTATACCGTTATCTTTTGGTTCTGTCATTAATAATGCAAGTATCTTGGCTTGATAAAGTTAGTAAATCCGAGTTCGTGAGTCAGAGCTAGTGAGTCAGATGCGCAGCGGCAATCAGCGCTTGAGTATAAGCGTGCTGTGGCGCTGAAAGCACCTCTAGGCAGGGGCCTTGTTCGACCACTTCGCCATCCTTGAGCACCATAATACGGTGTGCCATGGCACGCACAACGGCTAAGTCATGGCTTATGAATAAATAACTTAGCTGACGGCGTGCCTGCAGATCGCGCAACAGGGCGACTAGCTGCTTCTGCACGGTACGGTCTAACGCCGAGGTTGGCTCATCCAGCACCAGCAGTTCCGGTTCTAAGATAATCGCTCTTGCTACGGCAATTCGCTGGCGCTGACCGCCGGAGAACTCGTGTGGGTAGCGCGCGGCACAGCTCTCAGGCAAACCTACCTCGTGCAGCGTTTGATTAACCCGCTGGGCGACTTCTTCAGTGGTGAGATGAGGGTGGTGAAATCGCAGCCCTTCACTGACGATATCAAACACCGGCATACGCGGTGAAAGCGCGCCATAGGGGTCTTGAAACACCATCTGCAAGCGGTGACGGTGGCGACGTAACGCATCGCCGGTTAGGGCGCTTAGTTTATCGTTGCCAAGGGTAACATCGCCTTGGCTAGAGACTAGCCGCATGACTGCTGAGGCCAGCGTGGTTTTACCCGAGCCGGACTCACCTACAATGCCCAGGGTTTCCCCTGGTGCTATTTGGAAATCTATTGGATGTACCGCCACAAAAGCGGGGGGTTGGCGCTTAAATAAACCAGTTTTAGGACGCTTAAAGCTCACGCTCAATTGACGAGCGGTCAGTAGCGGCGCTGCATGCTCTATAGTTTGGGGCCTACCTTCCGGCTCAGCGGCGAGTAGCGCTTTAGTGTAATCGCTTTGCGGGTGTTGAAAGACCTGCTCCACTGGGCCGATTTCCTGAATGCGCCCCTGGTACATAACGCATATGCGATCGGCATGGCGGCGCACCAGGTTTAAGTCGTGGCTGATAAACAGCATACCCATGCCATGGTGATCGCGCAGTTCACACAGCAGAGCAAGAATCTCTTGCTGTACCGTGACGTCCAGCGCGGTGGTAGGTTCATCGGCAATGAGTAGTGAGGGATTGTTGGCAATCGCCATGGCAATCATCACCCGCTGGCGCTGCCCACCCGAGAGTTGGTGGGGCCAGGCATCCAACAGTTCATCCGGGCGCGGCAGTTTCACTTGTTCCAGCAGTTCTTTGCAGCGCTCACGGGCCGCATGTCCGCGTAGCCCTTGATGCAACCGCAACGCCTCAGCAATCTGCTTGCCTACCCGATGCAGCGGATTGAGCGAGGTCATCGGTTCCTGAAAGATAAAGCCGACGCGGTTGCCACGCACTGTGTTCCACTCAGTTTCCGTTAAATTGGCCAGATTGGTATCACCCAGCCAGCGTTCGCCTTGAACGCTGGCATTACTGGGCAGCAGGTTCACCATGCCCAGTGCCGATACCGATTTACCCGAGCCGGACTCACCGACAATGGCCAGGGTTTCACCTGCATGGAGGGTGAGTGAGAGTGAGTGAACCACCGGGGTGTTATCGAAAGCGACATCAAGGTGTTCAATGCGCAGCAGGGGATTAGGCATGCTGACTCTCCTGGGCTGGGCCTGCTTGGCGCTGTTGTACGTGGCGGGGGTCAAAGGCGTCGCGCAAGCCCTCGCCGATAAATACCAGCAGTGACAGCATGATCGCCAGGGTCATAAACGCCGTGATGCCCAGCCAAGGGGCGTGCAGATTGTTTTTGCCCTGGGCCGCCAGTTCACCTAGCGAGGGAGCACCCGGCGGTAGGCCGAAGCCGAGAAAATCCAGAGCGGTCAAGGTGCCAATGGCGCCGGTAAACAGAAATGGGATAAACGTCAGCGTGGCGACCATGGCATTGGGTAGCACGTGACGCCACATGATCAAGCGTGACGGCAAGCCCATGGCTTTGGCCGCGCGCACATACTCCAAATTGCGTGCACGCAGGAACTCGGCACGCACGATATCCACCAAACCCAGCCACGAAAAGAGCAGCATAATCCCCAGCAGCCACCAAAACCCCGGCTGAACAAAGCTGGCTAAAATAATCAGCAGGAACAGCACCGGTAAGCCGGACCAAATTTCAGTAAACCGCTGACCAATTAAATCAATTTTGCCGCCAAAGTAGCCCTGTACACCGCCCACCACCACACCGACGACTAACGATCCTGCGGTGAGTACCAGTGCAAAGGCTACCGAGAGTCGAAAGCCATAAATCACCCGCGCGGTCACATCCCGCCCTTGGTCATCGGTGCCTAGCCAGTGGCGGCTATCCGGCGGAGCCGGAGAAGGACGGGTCATATTCATATCCAGGGTCTGGTATGAAAACGGAATGATGGGCCATAGCGCCCAGCCGTGATCATCAATTTGTTGCTGAACAAAGGGATCCAGATAGTCCGTTCGGGTCGGTAGAAAACCGTCAAACTCGGTTTCTGGGTAGTCTACCAGCATGGGAAAGTACCACTGGCCGTCATACTGCATGATGATTGGTTTGTCGTTGGCAATTAGCTCGGCAAACAGGCTAAGGATAAACAGCGTGGCAAATAACCAAAGTGACACCCGTGCACGACGATTGGCTTTAAAAGCGGCCAGTCGACGGCGAGTAATAGGCGATAAACGTGATGATAAAGAGGCCATTATCACGACTCCCGAGTCGAAAAATCGATACGCGGGTCTACCCACACGTAGGTCAAATCGGAAATCAGCTTGAGGATTAAGCCGATCACGGTATACAGGAATAGGGTGCCAAAAATTACCGGGTAATCCCGCTGCATGACCGCTTCGAAGCCGAGCAGGCCCAGCCCATCCAGGGAGAAAATCACTTCGATAAGCAGCGCGCCGGTGAAGAAAATGCCGATCATTGCGGAGGGTAGGCCCGCGATAATAATCAGCATGGCATTGCGAAACACATGGCCGTAAAGCACGCGCCGCTCGTCGGCGCCCTTGGCGCGGGCGGTAATCACATACTGCTTGTGAATCTCATCAAGAAAGCTGTTTTTGGTTAGCATCGTCAGTGTGGCAAAACTGCCAATCGAGGCGGCGATAACCGGCAGTGTGATATGCCAGAAGTAGTCTTTGACCTTGCCCCAGGCTGAAAGCTGGTCGAAGTCGGGTGAGGTCAAACCGCGTAAAGGGAATAAGTCCCAGTAGGTGCCCCCGGCAAACAGGACAATGAGCAGGATGGCAAATAGGAAGCCCGGAATGGCATAGCCGACAATCACTAACCCCGAGGACCAGACGTCAAACCGGGAGCCGTGGCGTAGCGCCTTTTTAATGCCTAAGGGGATAGAGATTAAATAGACCAGCAGTGTCGTCCACAGCCCCAGTGATATGGAAACCGGCAGTCGCTCGATCATCAGCTCGGTGACTGGGCGGTCGCGGAAGAAACTGGTGCCAAAATCGAGGGTGAGGTAATCCGCCATCATGCCGATAAAGCGTTCGTGGGCGGGTTTGTCAAAACCAAACTGCTGCTCCAGCTGTTCGATAAAGCGTGGGTCAATACCTCGGGCTCCCCGGGAGTCATCGCTGACTTGGACGTCGGCGCCACCCATATCCAAGCGGGTGCTGGCCATGGCGTCGGCGCCTTCAAAACGCGCCAACATCTGATCAATTGGCCCGCCCGGCGCCGCCTGAACAATAATAAAATTGAGTAGCATGATCCCGAAAAGGGTCGGAATCATTAGCAGCAGTCGGCGTAGGGTATAACGGGCCACAGAGTACTCCGAGGTTTATGACGATGAAACCGTTGAGGACAAGCCGTTGCGCTAAAGCAGTTGTAACATAGCCGGAGTTAACGGCCGCGCTGGCGGCGCTGAAGTTCTGCTTCACGGTCGGTGTCTACCCACCACGCATCCAGATCCATGGCGTATTTGGGGAAGGGTTCGGGGTAGCCGAACTTATCCCAAATGGCGATGCGGGTCTCCCCAGAGTGGTAATGGGGAATCACATAGAACCCCCAGCGCAGCACCCGATCCAGCGCGCGCGTGGCGGTATCCAACTCTTCGCGGCCATTAGCACTAATGATCTCTTCCACCAGTGCATCGACCGCCGGGTGTGCCAGCGCCATCCGGTTACGGCTTTGCGGTGCCTCGGCGGCGGCGCTGGTCCAGAAATCGCGCTGCTCATTGCCTGGGTTGTTCGACTGAGGGAAATGACTGATCACTATGTCATAGTCATAATTACGCTGCCGGTTTAAATATTGATTAATATCAACGATACGCAGCGAAGTCTGTACACCCAAGCGGGCCATGTTGCGGAGCATGGGCTGCACCACCCGTTCAAGCCCTGAGTCGTAGAGCAACACTTCCAGGCTTAAAGGCTGGCCGGTTTGTTGGCTAACCAGTATGCCGTCTTCAACGCCATAACCTGCCTCGCGGAGGAGGTCGAGCGCTTTTCGAAGCCGCTCACGCAGTTCGATGGGCTGATCGATAGGCAGTGGCTGGGTGAAGAGACGGTCAGAGCCATGAGATGCAATCAACTCCTCCCGAAAGGGCTCCAATAGCGCCAGTTCCTCCTCAGAGGGTAAGCCGGTGGCTTCCATCTCTGAGTTTTGGAAAAAGCTCTCGGTGCGCTGGTAGGTGCCGTAAAAAATATTGGTGTTTAGCCACGGGAAGTCGAAGGTAAGGCTCAATGCTTCACGGACTCTGGGGTCTTGAAATTTCTCTTTACGCTGATTGAAGACAAACGCCTGCATCATCGAAGGATTAACGTCAGGTACCGTTAGCCGCTTTACCAAGCCCTCTTCATAAGCTGGGAAGTCGTAGCCAATTGCCCAGGTGGCGGCGCGGGCATCGGTACGAAAGTCGGTGAGACCCGCTTTAAATGCTTCCCAGGCAATATCCCGATCACGATAGTAGTCGTAAATGATGCGATCAATGTTGTAACGGCCAACGTTGACCGGCAAACCTTTACCCCAGTAATCCTCATCGCGCTGGTAGACAATTCGCCGTCCAGGATCTACTTCGCTAATGCGGTAGGGCCCGGAGCCTGGGTGTGCCGCAAGGGTGGGGGAGGTGAATTCGCGGGGCTCCCAGTAGTGGCGGGGAAGTATGGGTAACTGGGCGACGATTAACGGCAGTTCTCTTGATTGAGTATCGTTGAAGGTGAACCGTACCTGATGCTCATTGAGGGCGGTGGCTTCTTCCACCCCCGCGTAGTAACTGGCGTAAAACGGATTTCCCTCTTCGCGGAGCAAGTTAAGCGAGAACACCACATCGTAGGCAGTGACAGGCTCTCCATCTTGAAAACGCGCTTCAGGGCGCAGATCGAACTCAATCCACTCTCTGTCAGGGTCAAGGCGCACGCCCTCTGCCAGCAAGCCGTAAAGGCTAAAGGGCTCATTGGGGTTACTGGCCATGAGAGTGTCATAAATTTGTGAAATGCCGGTAACCGGCGTGCCGCGAATAATAAACGGATTGGTCGAGTCAAAGCTGCTCCCCACGGCGGTATGGGTAATGGTGCCGCCTTTGGGGGCTTGAGGATTTACATGCGAGAAGTAGGGGAAATCGGCTGCTAGTTCAGGGCTATCGTAAAGCGATAGCCCATGAACTGTTTCAACAGGTACCACGTTGTTTGCGTCGGTGTTCAAGTCACCCACCACATTGGTGTTGCTGGCGGTGACAGACGAATCACTGTTAGACGTCGACTCTGACGCTATCGTTTCGACGTCTGAAGCCAGTATTGAAACGTTGAACAGCAGGCCACTGATGAGTAGAAGCGTTTTCGCAAAAAACAAACCACGCGGCATTTCAGACATCCCATGTGAACAAAGCCAACTAGTTAACCCGGTTTAACGCCCTGAAAGTGTCAGCAGCTGGCCTGGTTGCAGAGCGCTGGGGCGGTCAATCGCATTCCAGCGTATAAGGTCTTGCTGGTCAATATTATACCGGGCCGCAATCGCAGAGAGACTGTCGCCTCTTTCAACGCGGTGGGTATTGCCATTGCTGTTTTGCGCAAACGCTTGGTTGCTGCCTTGTGTTTGACTATCGCCTTGTGAAAGCTGTGCTAGCATCTGGGTATCCACTTCTTCAGGTACCAGCAGCGTCTGTGCACTGCGGGGGTCAATGCTGCCATTGAGCAGGCCAGGGTTTAATTCGGCTAACGCGGTTTGGCTGACATCCAGCAGTTGAGAGGCTTCTGAAAGCGTCACTGCGTGGGCCAACTTAACTTTAGCGAAAGCTGGGTCAACGTGTATTTCCGGCAAGCTAACACCGTACTGCTCAGGGTTGTTAATGATGGTCGCGATGGCTTTCAGTTTGGGCACATACTGCATGGTTTCATAGGGCAGCGAGAGATCCCAGTAATCCCCATTTAGACTTTGGCTTTGGGCCTGGCGTTGAGCGCGGTTAACGGTGCCTGCGCCGGCATTATAAGCCGCTAAGGAAAGCATTAGATCACCTTCATACCACTGATCGGCCTGCATTTCCAAGTAGTCCAGCGCCGCTTCGGTGGAGGTCAAAACGTCTAACCGGCCATCGTAGTTTCCGTTGCGTACCAAACCCAATGCATCGCCGGTGCCGGGCATAAACTGCCATAGCCCAGCAGCACCGCGATGACTTCGCGCGCCGGGGTCGAAGGAGCTCTCGACGAAAGGGATCAACGCGACTTCACCAGGCAAACCGCGCTCGCTAACTTGCTGGGTGATCCAGGCAAGCCAGGGAGAAGCGCGTTCGGTGATAGTAGCAATGTTTTCGGGGCTGGAACGGTAGTGCTCAATCCATTCATCTACCCGTGCCTGTGCTTCGACTGGCAGTGACTTCTCTTGCCATTGAAAACTTTTACGCAGCGTTGTCCAGGCGTCTTGGGGTTCCAGCTCCAGCGCCTCCCAAAAATGGATTTGAAACGGAGTGGGGCGTGGTTTTGTAGCGTCTACTGATTTACTGGTTGATGCCGTAGATCCTTCATAGGCTGTCGCAGAGGCTTGTGAGCTTGCCGCAGCGGCTAACATTAGGCCCATTATTACGGTACTGCCCGCGCTCAGCATCAAGCGCTGGCGAATCGTTCGATAGGTCATAGTTGCATTCGTTTGGTTTCGATAGCGTTCTTAAAAACGGTTCTTCCACTCGCGTAGAGTGGTAAACGTAGCGAGATCATCATTATTAACACCCTGGGTGCCTGCCGCTTGGCGCACGCTATCAGTGCCCAAGCGAAGGTAGGGATTAATTTTCAGCTCGCGTCCTATCGTGCTGGGTAAGGTGGGGCGATCCAATGCCCGCGCCTTTTCACACTCCTGCAAGGCGTGTTTGACGTCTTCGTTTTCAGGATCCGCAGCACGGGCAAACGTTAGGTTTGCCTGAGTGTACTCATGGGCTGCAAAGACCAGTGTATCTTCAGGGAGTTCCGCAAATTTTTTCAGCGCGGTATACATTTGCTCCGGCGTACCCTCGAATAAACGACCGCAACCCGCGCAAAAAAGGGTGTCACCGCAGAACAGTAGTGCAGGGATACCCGCTGTGAAGTAGCTGATATGATCCAGCGTATGGCCGGGGGTCGCCATGACGTCAAATAAGCGACCCATAATACGGACTTCGTCGCCGTCACCCACGGTTTCATCGATGCCTTCAATCTTGGGATTGTCTGGACCGATAACGTGTGGAGAGTAGCGTTTAATTAATTCTGCTAAACCACCAGTATGATCATGATGATGGTGGGTAATCAGAATGCAGTTGAGGGTAAGCGACTCACGTTCAAGAAACTCGATCACCGGGGCTGCTTCACCGGGATCCACCACACAAACGCTTTGACTGGTATCTTGTCTTAATAGCCAAATATAGTTGTCGCTAAGGGCAGGGATCGGTGTCACGCTCATCATCGGCGAGATCCTTTAAGTTACGAAAAAACACATCAAACATTGCGCTTATTAGCGCTAAATCGGTGCGTAAAAGGCGTTAAAAAGCCGTTACTGTGGAGGGAAGCGCTGTTCATGTCAAATTCGACGACGGCCACGACACTGGCTAAGCGCTTACAAAGTAGCCAGCCTTATTGGCAAACAGAGGCGGGGCGTTCGCTGTGGGAAACCCAGCGTGCCTGCTTAGGACCTGTGGTGGAATCCCGGGTGGGCGGCCATAGCTTGGAAATGAGCATGGGGCCGGCGCTGATGACCATGTCGGCCATTGCGCACCCCATACGCTGGTCGCCTACGCGTCAGTTAGCCGAAAACGATAGTACCTTGGTGTGCCCACCGGATCAGCTTGCGCTGCCGGATCGCTGTTTAGATGTGATGGTCATTCACCACTGGCTTGAGCATTTAACCGATGCCCATTTCACGCTCCAGGAGGCCGCACGTGTCACTGCTGACAATGGCATTATGGTGCTGTTTGGCTTTAACCCTATCGGTGTGAGTGGGCTTACCCGGCAGTTGCGAAAGCGCCAACAGACGTTTCCCTGGAGCGGTACCTGGCGCTCGGCTAGCCGCCTGCGCGACTGGTTGGCGTTTGTCGACTTTGAGGTGGAGCGGGTAGACTATTGCTGTTTTAGGGGGCGGATGAACGCCAAATGCGGTGAATATTGGGAGTCGTTAGGGCGGCGGCATAACCTGCCACTGGGCGAAAGTTATATGATTCAAGCGCGCCGACAGCAGCGCCAGGCGCCGGTGCAGCGTTTGAAATTTGGTTTGAAGGCGCCAGCGTCACCGGCCTCGTTGGGAGTTACCCGCTCGGGCTCATCCGCCCATTATCAAGCGCATCCCACTAGAACACCTCAAGCCAAAACACGGCAAACGGATAGGCACAAAGCTGATTTACAGAAGCCTGTTTTAAATAGATCTGCTTTAAATAGACCGGGGGATCAAGAGATTGACTAAAGAGGCGACCGGAGATCTACCCCGGGTAACGGTGTATACCGATGGGGCTTGTAGGGGAAATCCAGGGCCCGGCGGATGGGGCGTCGTGCTGGCGAGTGGCGAGCATGAGAAAACCTTGAAAGGCTATGAAGCAGATACCACTAATAATCGCATGGAGTTAATGGCTGCGATTATGGCGCTACGCACCCTCAACACTCCTTGTGAAGTGGCGCTCTGGACTGACTCCCAATATGTTCGCCAGGGGATTACCCAGTGGATTCATAACTGGATCAAGCGCGGCTGGAAAACCGCTGCCAAGCAGCCGGTCAAAAATGCCGAGCTGTGGAAGACCCTGCACGAAGAGACCCAGCGCCACCAAGTCGAGTGGCACTGGGTAAAAGGGCACAGCGGCCACCCAGGCAACGAGCGCGCCGATGCGCTGGCCAATGAAGCGATTGATGAGCACCAAAAGAGGAGAGCATGATGCGTCAGGTGATCCTATTCTATACACAAGAAAGTAGTGTAAACAACCGCGTGAGTGAGTGAGTGCGAGGTTTTTTAGCCAATCGGCGTAGTGGTTTCACATAAAAATGTAAACGACAGCTAATTTTGGCCCTTCCTGTTTACACTTTCTGCTCTTTCCACGTCTTTCCACGTCTTTCCTAGGCTGCAGTTGATCGTCTGCTGCATACATACTCACCATGCATTCGCGCCCTTTGAGGGGCGCTCCTTAGCCAGCCAAAGAGTAACAGGCATGAGTTGCCCAGGTGGAGTCATTTGGATGATGGTTCACAGGGTGTACTTTTTGACCTATAAGCATGAGAAAAAAGGGAGGGGGCTATATCAGAGTTAGCAGATATTGTCGGTAATATTGTGAAAAGCTAAGCGTCAGCAGTGGTAGTTCAACGGATGTCGGTTCGCTGGCATCAGTGTCTTCGATTGGAGAATAGCTATCATTAGCTGCGGTGTCACTCTCACTATAGCCGTTAGCGTGATCAAGACGGGCTTTCTCCAGACGTTCATTGAGCTTTTTGGTCTGCAGCGTTGCCTGATCCTCAGGCAGGTCATCGGCGATTCTCTGAGAGTATTTCCGAAGCAGTGGTTCAGCGATCACGTAGAGCCACGCCTCGTTATCTGCAGCGCCTATTTTTCGTAGAATACGGCCTAACACCTGCCGGTAATGCAGCTCTGTGCGAATGCGGCTGAGGTAGGTGCAAACGCATAGGCGCTGTATGTCAGTCCCTTCTGAAATCATGCTGACCGCGACGATCCAGCGGGTACTGTTATGCCGGTACTGATCAATCAGCTGGTGAGCTCTGGGTGTTTGGCTGGTTACCACCCTATAGCTTTCGCTCTTTGCCTTCAGAAGCTCGGCAATTTGGTGCGCATGCTCGATGTCAGTAGCCACAACTAGCCCGCCGGCATTGGGTACAGTCTTCCTTACCTCGCTCAGTCGATCGATACCGACATCGAGTACCGCGTTAAGGATGTCATCGTGCCGCAAGAGGTCTTCGTAGCTGATTGGGGATTCGCCAAGTAGCTGTTTAAACGATGAAAACGCACGTACTGACGCCGTATTTTCGTTTTCTTCCACCAGCTGGATCTGGGGGTTGTCGATCAGAGTAATCCGCGGAGAACGGCACACGCCATCCTGGATGGCGGTTTGAAGGTCATAGCGGTAATCACAGATCAGCTGGCCTTCGGGGTCGGTATAGCGGGCTAACGCAATTGGCAGCTTGTCGGAGCGCCAAGGGGTTCCTGATAGCGCTAACGTGTATGTCGCCGCATTTTGAATGCGTTGAATTATTTGCTGGCCCCAAGTGTTGCTGAGAAGCGGGTCATGGCCTGCACAGTGATGGATCTCATCAAAAATGGTCAATGTGCGATACGCCGTGAATAACGTCCAAAAATCAGGGGATTGATACTCCATGGATTGATAGGTGTAGGCAGCTCCCACCGAGGCAAGCGTATCGCCAAACCTCTGATTCAATACAGCAGCAAAGGTGCGCTGTATGCCGGCTACCACTTCTCTCGTCGGCGCAAAGCAGATAACGAAATCAATGTACCCTTCGTCAAGAAGCCACCGGGCTATTTCGGCAGCAAGCCGGGTTTTACCGCTAGCGGGTGTCGCTTGGACGAAGAAGTCACTGTGATTGGAAAAATGTACTTTCGCTTGTTTCAAGCAGTCTGACTGCCATTTACGTAGTGGTTGGATTATCGAGCTCCCAGGCGGTGCAGGGCTTTTTCTAAAGCGCTCACATTGCCAAGCAGGCGTGAGCTCCGCTCGTGAGCGTCGCGGTAATCAAGGGTAATGCCAGGCTTGAGTTCGGGATAATCACTCATAAGCTGTTGAAAAGTTTCTGCTTCACCCAGTGCCGCAAAAAAATCACTTTTTGTCTCCTTCAGTTTTTTCTCCAAAGTGGCGTAGCTGGTACTTTCAATATGATCATCGATCTTCTTCTCCTGGACAGTGCTCTCATTGATTGTTGACGCTTTTTGCTTCTCCTCTAAGTGAGGAGCGAGGCGCTGATGCCATGCTTCAAAGCATTCCCCCTCAAGACATAGCTCAGCCTCCTTCAGGGAAGGCAAGACATGAAAAAGCTGATCACGTTTTCTCTGTTCACGATCCTTTTCAATTAGGCCCGCGGTTATCAGAACCCTGATTCGCTCGTAAATGAAGCGTCGCAGAGCCGTGCTGTGCTGGGCTTCCATGCCGTATTGCTCCATGTACTGGTCCCGAAGGCTACGAACGGTGAACTGGGCATTTTCAGGGCTCAGGAGGAATTCGAAAATTCGCTTATCAATGGAAGGAGAGGTGCTCGACATGGCCATCACCGTAGGGGGATAAAAAGAAATGCGGATTATAGTCCGTGGCTAGATAGGTCGCAACGAAGGATAGTTCCGCCCAAAGAAAATGAGGCGGGTATGGAAGAGTTAGCAACGGCACTGGGAAGAAACATCAGGCAAAAACGAAAGGAAAAAGGCTTCTCCCAAGACGCTTTTGCCTTGGCTACCGGCATCGACCGCAGCTATATAGGGAGAATCGAGCGGGGGGAGGTCAATATCACCGTAGAGAAGTTATACGAGATCGCTGCCGTGCTCCAATGCGAGCCTGCATCTCTTCTGCCTGCTCAAACTACTCTGTAAAGGAAAGGGCACAAACCGGCCAAGAGCGGTCTTTCAGGCGATACTGATTAATGCCTAGCATAAAGGCAGTTTGTGGAGCGGGGGGTACCGCAAATCTACTAAACATGTAGGCAATTGCTTTCTTGTGTAAATCCATTCTCATCTCTTGCGGCTAACATCACACCTAAATAACCAGCGCAGCTTTGCTGCGTCCAGAGCCGAAGGCGCGAAACCGATTAATTTGTTAGCTTACTCAAACCGTTTTAGATATTTCAGAGGCCGCGCTATGCCGACCTTCTTTTCCAGCTTCTTCTTCACCAACACTAATAATATCTTGTAAAACACCAGCAAAGCTGCGAGGATTTTTATTTAAGTGAATGCCAACAAATGTTCCCTTAAAAGGCAACTCCGCATCAACTTTATTGCCATTTTCACATGTTAACTTTCTTAGCCCGCTTCCCACACAAAACCAACCAAAGCTATTTCCCAACTCAGACAGAACATATAAACCAAATCCCGAATTTTTATATATATTTTCTTCTTTAGACATATTCTGAGTACGAGTAATACCTGGTTTTACAGCCTCAATCAGGGCATCCTCTTCATTTAATTCATATGCGGTGGAAAGAGTTTTGTGAATCCCACAACCTTCATCAATTATTGCTATTTCAGAATGACCATTTACCCATCGTTGTCCACATATGAAGCATGAGTCTGCACCAGAGTGTTCCAAAGCATTTCTAATCACCTCACGAATTGAATAACTAAAACCTTTCTTGGCTTCTCCATTGTCTTCACCAGCTAAAACATTAGCTAACCCATCAGATAAAAAAACGATTGCATCGATCAACTCCTCGCCCGTCTCAGCAATAGATTCATCTAAATCTGCACGTCTTATTTCTCGAATAGGCAAATATCTAGTATTTCCTTGTGCAACACCTACGTTCTTTCCAACATCTTTCATACCAGCGTAATCAAAAAAACCGAGATGCATTAAATAAGAGTGAGCATTATTTTTTTCTGAAATACCTGATTTAGTAGTCTTTAAACCTAATTCACGGCGCTTACTTATCCATCTGCGGAAATAACTTCCCGCAACAAGCATTGCCATTGGCTTGGAGAAGCTCAAAGGAGAGAAGTCAACGTTCACATTGTCTATAGTTTGACTTTCCGAAAGAACTTCCTGCAGTTTACCTAGAGATGAAGGTTGAAATTGATTTGGTAATCTAAGTTCCATATTTTAAATCTCACTCTATGCTTAACTAATAGATATTAGACTTCCCAACCTACGATTTGATGAACATGCCTGAGCGCTTACCCGACAAATACAGCCTACCATATTCTCCCAAGCCTATGATTCTTTAGAATATTAATTCACATTAGCCTTGATGTCCAAAATTCGCCTTCCTGCTGCATTTTCAAGAATGACCGCTTTGGGTCGTCAACTGCAGTCTCACCATTAGCGTAGCTTGTAGCTATTCACCCAGCCAAGAGCGGCCTATAACCTCATTTGCGGCTGGTTTGGAAAGCAGAGAAGCTAGTTCGGTAACAAGCACTTGCTAGCCTTTAAAATCAGGGTTTGGCTGCATAATAAACTGCCATAATGGTAAATATTTTCCTTTGTATCCATCTGGTATTTCAACCGAAAATACACTTGGTTCCAAATTGGTGTCCAACGCAATAACACTTTTCTCGTATATTGTTTGCTCACCATACGAACAGCTTACCATTGCGCTCAATTCACCAATTATAGAAAACACCTGCTCTTCTGGAGGAAAGTCCGGTGTAGATGTAAACCTAACACCCGAGAAATTACCATCGTTATAGATAGCTTCGGCCTCACTTTCATTCCAAGTGCCAAATCTAATCAAGTAAAAGGCTATCGATTTTTCTAAAACATCGATAACTTCTCGACCCGAGCTATATATTTTTACGTTACCAATTATAAAGCTTGCTTTTCCTTTTTCGTCTATTGTGGCTTCTTGTGAAGCATCAGCAAGTAGCTCTATAGACAGATCTGGTTCAGTAGCAATTGTACGATCACCCAGTAGTGACATTTCGTTTTGTGCCATTGCATTAATAAAGTCGATGACGTATCTTTTCTTCTGCTCAAAAAGAGACTCTTTACGTAGCAAGAACCACTTATTATAGCGTGAAAAATATACAGCAAAAAGGAGCTGAGTGCCGTGCATCTCAGCATAATTTTCAACTTTTTCTATATAGTCTTTTTTAAAAGGATATAGCCACTTAACATTGTGAGAGTGGCAGTTTTTTACTTCAATAAAATACTGACTCCCATCATTGAGTACCACTTTATAATCTGGAGCCTGAATATTCTGTTCAGTAGTGAAAGCTTCGCCACTATCCTCTTGCTTAATAAGGCGGCAGTTTCCGAGTGCTCCAGCCACATAGGCAAAAAGAGATTCTACCCGCTTGCCGTGCAGAAGGTTTTGATTTTCTTGAGAAGTTTTAAGTGAAGCTCCTATGCGATCAATGAAGTCGTCCACATCTTCCGTTACTGTCAATTTGTACCCATGTTCGCGCCCCAGAGCGGTAAAAAGATCTATAACTTCAAACTTCTCGGGATTTCGCTTGATTCGCTTCAAAATTTCTCCGATTTCTGAATGATAACACCTGTAATTATCCTATTTCTACGTATAGTAGCTTTGGATCGTCAACTGCCGCTCCACTATCAGCGTAGCTTGAAGCTCTGCACGCGGCCAAGAGCGGACCTTCAGAAAACGCTAAAGTATTCCTAATAAGGAAAAAGTGGCTGTCCTTCTCTCTACCTTGTATGAAATGTTTTTTACTCGTTTGTAAAACAGTTATAAGAGCGAGATAGTATACCGTGCGGTATATAGGTATATAGATCCATCTCGCCGTATTCAGCCAGTTTGGCATAAGCCGAAGCTTCGTTCGATTCTATTAGATCTTGTTCTTTTTTTTGCTGATTTTTTACGCTGGTTATCTCTTCTTCTACCTTAGCTATATTATTTATCAAATCTTCACGGCTTTGTAAAACAAAGTTATTGCGTGATAAGTCATCTTGCAGCATAGAGAGCTCTGTTTCTTTGCGAATTACTTCGTAGGAATAACTGAGATCATTCCCCCAGGTGTTAGTACCACTACCAAGCTGCCATGTGCCAGGTTCAAGTCCAACCATTCTTTGACTATGCACGTAATAGTCTTCATTCATTCTGATGGGAACTTGGAGTTCGTTAGTATTTGAATAACGATATCTTTCCTCCAGAAAGTCAATTTCTATTCGCATATTTCCTGTGAGTTGGCTGTACTGGGGCTGCAGTAGAGATGAAGTATTTGTGATATTTCTCCCATCAATTCCTTGAATTTCAAAAGAATTTATAAAACCTGATATATCAGGCGGGCTAACACTCATTAGCCTTTCAAATGAAATCCCGCCATCGTGTGTTTCAATACCATCAACCCTAACCCAGTCAAGACCTTCTTTCACATAAAGTTCTCCGGAGGAAAGTATGTTGCTTCGAAACTTAAAGTTTTCACTTTGACACCGAAAGGTTATCTCAGACGTAAAGAAAGAGTCCTTCACTTCTTTGTATTGACTGTAAAGTGATTCACCTTGCTGACCATAAACTTCAAAAGATAGAATCAGCAGTATGCAGGGCAGAAATTTGATCATTATGGCGACCTATTTATGAACAAGTACTAAAGTTATCTATCGTCCAGAAGTGGTATATTTAGTTAATTCTTATGTAACGCTTGCAGCATGGGCGCGACGTCAGTAGCATCCCTTGCCTGCATTTGTTATATTCACTTCTCGATAACCATAAACTTTGCGGTATGGGTTAGCTATTTTGCTGCCCCCACTAAAGATTTTGTCTCTTTATCTTTACTATATTTTTTTGATATTGGCGTTTTATATATTTCGCTCACAGACTCCATTATTAATTTATCTTTATTGTCTTCGCCAACTAGTTGATCGGCATATGAGTTTATAGTCAAAGCTACAGCTGACTTAAAAGCATATTCTTCTTGAAAATTTCTTTCTTTAGTATATTGGGAAATTGCAAATAGCAACAGGCCAATTGCTGGTAGCGCTTTTAATGAATTTATAAAAATCACCTGCCATTGCAAGTTAGCCAAATCACCATTTCCAAACAAAAAGAATATCCAAGTGATTGTAGCAATCGCAGTAACAGGCACGCTCCACTTCCAAAATGAAATGGATGATCCAAGTTCGCCCTTACGCTGCTTAAATGTTTCAAAAAGTGAAGCTCCCACCTCTCTTCCAATTAGATCATCAAGGTATTCATTCCTTTCAGCAAAGTAGTCAGTCTTTCCTTCTACTAAAGATAACATTTTTTCAAATTTATTTTTTAAATTGATATATTCTTTATTTTGGGTGTCCACTACTGAGGCCTGACTCTCTAGAGCTTCCCGTACATTTTTGAGCTCAAGCCTTGATTCTTTATAAAGCTCATCAGTTTCGTTTATTTTTAATTCTGATGCATCATTAAGAGAATTAATTTTCTCAGACAAAGATGTTGCGCTAGAATGTAGTTCTAAAATTTCGTTATTGTGACTTCGAGAAGCTGCTAAAAGAGATTCAATTTCACTTAGTTCTTTTCTTTTTGCCTCTTTAAATGTCTCAAGATCTGCTTTTGCAGACTCAATATCGTCAAGTAAATCCTGTAATGAAGCAGCACTTTTCTCCAACTGCTTACTAACTAATTCTATCCTCTCCTTTTCACTGTTCACAGCTTCTTCTGAATGTCTGAAGTATTTTCTTTTACTTTTTTCCCAAAAACCGTTAACTGCTTGATAGTGAACTAATCTATTTAGATGCGCTACCGCATTAGGAAACCTTTTAGAGGTAACATAAGCATTAAAGTTTGATAGGTCGGTATTTAAATCGGCACCACCATACTCGTTATGGAATTGATATTGAAATGGTAGCGCTTTGAAGTATATACCTTTTAGCTCTTCTCTAAACTGATTAAATACTTTGTTAGCGAGTGATAAAAATTCCTTAGGGGTGTACTCACCTATTGCCACCTGGTTTTCATCTACATTAGGAAACGCGGCACTTATCAGTGAAGTCATATCAATTTGAAAATAGTTGTCAATTTGTGTTTGAACCTGATTTTTCTGGCTATTGTTCATATTTCCCTACTTGATAAAATTAAGAATATAATGCCAGCCAGCATGCGCGGCTCCGAAATGGAGGTGAAGCCGCAATGTAGTAGGCGTCGCCGTGACTGGTTTTGTTAAAAGCAAATACGAACCTCGCTTACAGCCATAGCTGATGCCAATAGTCCGAAAACTGTAAATGCAGATGCGGCCCAGAGGTACCTGCGCTTGCTATCGAGCACACGGTCTTTGTGTGCCTTGATTTTATCAGGCATTCGAACATCGATTGTCGACTTTCTTGGAAATACTCCGGCAAATGCCAATATAAGGCCAATAAAGAAGGCGGCCAATATCGTTATACGGAAACCTTCAGGTACATCTGAATTATAAAGAAAAGCAACTCCACCACCAATCAACGCCACATTAATAGTAATCAGCAGCTTCAGAACTTCATTAGCTGTTCCAATATTGGCTTTGACCGTTTCGTAGCCCCACTGGATGTAGAAGTTCTCGTCCTTAGTGGTTGCCCTTGCATTACCTTGAACGATTTTCTCGTCAGTCATTGCTCAACTGTGACCGAGTTTCTAGTACCACAGCTTGGACAATTAACAACATAAGTAGGTGGTCTCGGAACGTTATCATCCATCAAAAACATTGTTGCACCTTCCGTTTCAAATGTGGCTATCTTGTCGCAATTTGTGCATGTGTAGGTTACGGATGCCATTGTCTCTCTCCATTTTTAACAGTTAAGCATTTATACGCTGTGATACAAAATGAACGTGACGGCACGTTCAAGAATATTATCTAGCGCACTACGCTTATCCTAAACTATTGGAATCATTGAATATTAATTATATCTTGACAGCATAACACGCATGAACTTACCAGCAGCATTTTCCAGAACGTCCGCTCAGGGTCGAGCCCTGACCATGAATTAACCTTAGCACATGACGAGCGTGAATTGAGCCATTCTTTGACCTCCACCTGATGGAGGATCATGCTATGAACTTTCCGACTGAAATCTCATTTACACCTTGGAATAAAGGCAAGTTGGTTGGGCAGAAGGCGCCTCTGCGCCTTCGAGATATCTGGGCCATACGTGTGCGCCTACAGCTTGCCAAAAAGACGAGAGACCTTGCCCTCTTCAATTTAGCCATTGATAGCAAGTTACGTGGCTGCGACCTTGTCAATTTACGAGTTCGGGATATAGCCCATGGTACGTGCATATCACCACGTGCCATCGTAATGCAGCAAAAAACGCATCGACCTGTCCAGTTCGAAATAACCGAGCAAACCCGTAACGCTATTGAGGACTGGATACAGCTGGCTCAACTCAGAAGCGAAGATTTCTTATTTCCCAGCCGAATCAATAGCGCAAAGCATCTCTCCACGCGCCAATATGCCCGTATCGTGAAAGCCTGGGTCACCGAAATAGGTTTAGATGCTTCAATGTATGGCACGCACACGATGCGTCGTACAAAAGCTTCGCTGATATACCGTCGCACGAAAAACCTTAGGGCAGTGCAACTGCTCCTGGGTCACACAAAGCTGGAAAGCACCGTCAGGTATCTAGGAATAGAGGTAGATGATGCGTTGGAAATGGCAGAACAGACAGAGGTTTGATAAGGATAAACGACGGCCTATTTCAGGTCGTCGTTGCCCGGCCAATAGCGGAAATTTAGTAAGTTTTGATATAATGGGTAGTTTGAGCGGTTTGGCTACTCCGCGCCTTCTGTAATATTTAGTTAGGCAAATATCAAATAAGCCAAGAAAAAACTCGTTACCTTTCTCTGTTCACCCTTCGCAAGTCGTCAATACCTACAGATAGCTGTAATCACAGCGTTGGATCCTAGATCAGAACGATAACCAGCTAGTGATTCTATCCGGAGGGTGGCCGTCCAGAGCTTGAAAAGACGCTCAGCGCGGTCACTGTGACTAATATCAGTCCCATACCCAGAATTTGCGGCCCTACCAGGGTTTCGCTTAACACCACGACGCCGAACAGCGTCGCGGTGACCGGTTCGACCATTGCGACAACGGAGGCCACGGCCGGGGCAGTATGTTTCAAACCAATGATATAAAGAACAAAAGACAAACCTGCGCCGAGTACACCGAGTACTGCGAATAGCGGCCAATCCGGCGTGCTCAGGACAGCAACCGTCTGGCCAACATCACTCGGCCAGATAAGAATACTGGCAAGTACCATAAGCGCGATAGAGAGAATAGCCTGCGGGCTACCGTGTGGCGCCGCATACTTGAAGCCGAAAATGAATATTGCGTAGGACAGTCCGGCAAGCAGACCAGCACCTACACCCATCGCCGTAACGCCACTCGCACCGACGTCATAAATCAGTGTAAGCAATACGACACCAAGAATCACTACTGCGATCGCGGCCCACTTCAGCGGCGTGGGACTTTCGAGCCTTAGAGCGAAGGATACGAGATATACGAAGACTGGGGCGCTGTACATCAATGTAGCCGCAACAGCAACGCTACCGTGCGCAATGCTTAAGAAATAGAACGAGAAGTTACCCCCTACGCCGACACCGGCGATGACTGACCAGAACCATAACCGGCGTTTTGTCAGGCCACTACTGTGTGGACGCAGTATTAGCCAGATGAGGACGCACAGTAGTCCGATCGCACCCGGTAGAAGGAAACCACGAACGCGTCCCAACCGTCGGCTATAAGGATTCCGCCGATCCCGCCAGATAACCCCCAGAAAAGCGCCGCCAGCACCACAAAAATTGTACTCGCACCCATCCTGTAACCTCGCTTCTCGTGTTGAACTAACATCGTTGACGGCGGGGAAGGGCGTCATGGGACCCTGCTCCGGGCCGCTGAAAGCAGTGCGTCGGTCACTGCCCGAGTATCAGGTAGGGCCGTCTGTACGCCAGCCAAGCCACTAGGCAGGAAAACCTTCATTTTCAGTTAATCCCCATAAGCCATCCTATCCAGCATCGAATCAGGAGTGCTGGAAATGCGAGCTATGAACAGGCCGATACAAGAGGCCATGTGCTTTAGGCTGGTGCAGTGGGTACTATTACTGGGGTTGCTAAGCGTTACCACAGTAGCCACTGCACAATCTTTTTTTGGCCAGCAGGAGAGCGTTCTTCCTCCAGAGCAAGTCTTCAAGCCAACACTTAGCCATGATGGCGAATCTCTGGAGATTGATTGGCAAATCGAGCCCGACTACTACCTTTACCGCCACCGTTTTTCTGCTGAAGCCGATGGGCGTGAGCTATCGCTGAATATCCCTGACGGGGAAACCATTGAGGACGAGTATTTTGGACGCTCTGAGGTTTATCGTCATTCGTTGAGTATGATCACCCAGCCTGGCAATGCTGAAACAATTACTCTTCGCTGGCAGGGCTGCGCCGATGCGGGCCTTTGCTATCCACCTCAGGAACAGACCTTTGACTTAGCGTCTGCTGGCCAGGACATATCCAAAACCGACGAACCATCGGATGCCACGAACGAATCCTCATTTGAAGAAAACCCTACTTCTGACCCAGAAATTACGATGGCAGAAGACCAGCAACTGGCGGCGCAACTGGCCGGAGGTAATTGGTTCTGGACGCTGGCGGCATTCTTCGGCATGGGGCTGTTACTGACGTTCACGCCTTGTGTGTTGCCGATGATACCGATCCTTTCGAGCTTGATCGCGGGGCGACGAGAGGTGGGCGAGAGCCACCGAGCGGCAGGCTTAGTGATGTCTACTGCCTTCGTCCTTCCCATGGCGGCCACCTATGCGTTACTCGGCGTGGCCGCTGCCATGGCAGGCGCCAATCTACAGATGCTGTTTCAGAACGTCTGGTTTATCGGCCTGTTCTCGCTACTGTTTATCGTTCTCGCCTTGGCCATGTTCGGCTTATTCGAATTAGAGCTGCCGAGAGCGCTTCGCCAGCGGCTTGATTCAGGCATGTCGCGTCAACGTGGTGGTCGCTTGAAAGGGGTTGCCATCATGGGCGTACTCTCTGCACTGCTGGTGGGTCCCTGCATGACCGCGCCGTTAGCGGGAGCGCTACTGTTCATTGCTGATAGTGGCAACCCCTGGTTGGGCGGCGCAGCCCTGTTATCGCTTGGACTCGGAATGGGCCTACCACTCATCCTGATCGGCACCGTGGGTAGCCAGCTTCTACCTAAGCCGGGTGCCTGGATGATTCGCATCAGAGCGCTTTTCGGCTTTGTATTACTGGGGATGGCGATTTGGTTTGTGGCTCGCGTAATACCTGATGCCATCGTTCTCGGCCTTTGGGGCGCTCTAACACTTAGCTTTGCGATAGCCCTCATGTCGCTTGCTCGGAACGAAGGCCTTAGTGGCATCACGTCTCAAGTCTTGACGGCCAGTGCAGCAAGCATAGCCATATGGAGCGCGCTTATGTTAATCGGCGCTGCCGGCGGTGCCTCTGATCCTTGGCGTCCGCTAGCGATTTTTACATCAACTAATGGAGGCTCAAACACAGCAGATTCGATGTCAAACAATGAGCAACCGCTTACCTTTGATGAGGTTGAAGATCTAGCCACGCTTGATGCCCGTATTGACCAAACCGGGGTTAGCGGCCAGATGACGCTCGTCGAATTTACGGCCGACTGGTGCATCTCTTGTAAGGTGATCGAACAGGAAGTTTTCGCTGACCCCACTGTTCAAGCCGAACTGGAGAATGTGCAACGGTTGAGCATCGACGTAACTAACTACGACGCATCTGACAAGGAGATCATGGAGCACTTCGGCATCGTTGGGCCGCCAACGCTAATGTGGTTCGGCTCTGACGGGCACGAGCGGCGCAGTGCGCGCATTATCGGCGAACTAGACGCTGACACATTTCTGAAGCGCTTCGATCAGGCCAAACAAACCGGCAGCAGTACCACTGGAGGTGGTTCATGAGTCCCCTGGATCGCAGCCTCGTTATCGGCCCGTTAGCTCTGAGCGTAGGGCAGCTTTTGCTGATGCTTTCGATAGTTATCGCACTGATCATCGGAGGCTGGCTAGGCCGCCGTCGAAAGGTCAACGTTGGCGATAGCATCTTCAATGCCATGCTCTTGGGTGTGATCGGGGCGCGACTTGTTTTCATCGTTCAATATGGCGAAAGCTACGATACGTTCTGGTCGTGGTTTGACATACGCGATCGCGGCTTCGAGCCGCTAGCGGGCCTTGTCGTCGCCTTGGTTTACCTTGCTTGGCGGCTATGGCGCCAACCTCACGAGCGCGGCCCTCTCGGGACAGCCGTAATATCAGGGGCTCTGACCTGGTCGCTGACGGCGGGGGCACTGACACTCATGGTATCTCAAGGTGCTAGCATTCCTTCGACGGCGTTAACCACGCTTAAGCATGACGAAGTGACTCTTCCCACTATGCTAAGCGAAGCTGATCGCCCCATGGTGGTCAATCTTTGGGCCAGTTGGTGCCCGCCGTGTCGACGCGAAATGCCTGTATTTGAGCAGGCTCAACAAGAGCGAGACGACGTGACGTTCGTGTTCGTCAATCAGGGCGAGAGCCTCAGCACCGTTAGTGCCTTTTTACAGCAAGAGTCACTCACCCTCGATAATGTCTACCTCGACCGGAACAATGCGCTCGGCCATGACGTGGGTGCCATGGCCATGCCCACCACGCTTTATTACAACGCCGATGGCACGCTTATCGACACCCACTTTGGAGAGCTGTCTCGCGCCACGCTCGATCGCAGTCTAGCGCGTTTCAACCTCTAACTCACCTCACTTTGGAGACAACACACATGGCCGCTTTCAACGCCTGTATGACACCACTACGCCTCACACTAACGCTTGGGACTAGCATTGCGCTGGCAACAAGTCTGCCTGCAACTGCCGCTGAGTGGCCCGCCCCTATTCAAGAGCTCGAACAGCAAGGTCTCACGATTCATGGAGAATTCGATGCGCCGGACGGGCTGACTGGATATGCAGGTAGTGCTCGTGGCCAGACGATTGCGGCATACCTTACCTCGGGAGGCGAGCATGCGCTAGTTGGTACACTGATCAATGCCGAGGGCCAGGACGTTTCAGCTGAGCGGCTAGAGCAACTCGTCAACGGTCAAAGAAACGCCGAGTTATGGCAAGAAATGGATAGCCAACACTGGGTGCGCGATGGCGATAAAGAGGCACCCCGTATCGTATATACCTTTAGTGACCCCAACTGTCCTTACTGCCGCCAACTGTGGGAAGACGCCCAACCCTGGGTTGAAAGTGGCGACGTTCAGGTTCGTCATTTGATGGTAGGTATTCTCAAAGCAGACAGCCCTGAAAAGGCAGCTGCGATACTCAATGCGGATAATCCTGGCGAAGCGCTGGCTGAGCATTACCGCAACGATGCCATGCCCGAAAATCAAGGGGATGACCAAAGCGAGCAGTGGGTTAGCGAAAACACCCAGCTAATGCGCGATGGCCAACTCTTCGCAACGCCAGCGACCTTTTATCAGGATGACAACGGTGACGTGCACAGTGTGATGGGTGCTCCCTCGCCCGATAAGCTTCGAGCCATTATGGGGAGTGATTCACCTTAATCTAAACGGGTTCAACCCGAAGTCAATTGAAGCGTCACTCGTAGCCCAACACCATTGCCAGATGCGAACGTCACTCGGCCTCCTGCCCGGGTGACAATCGCCTCGACGATCGAAAGACCCAAGCCACTACCTTTAGGATGATCTCCCCGATGAAAGCGCTCCGTCAGTCGGGAGAGGTGTTCGGCAGCAATGGTTTCACCTTGACTAGTGATATCGATGACTGTCATTCCCTTTGATTCCTGTACGGAAATCTCTATCGGCGCACCGGGTGCGCCGTGACGCATCGCATTTTCGAGCAGGTTGCGTAGAACCGTCACGAGAAGCGGCTCAGATAGGGCGACATGTACTTGGTTAACGCCTTGGGGATAATGACAATGATCACGGCTACCGGTTTCTGTCATCGCAGCCACCAATGCCCCCCCAAGAGGAGTAGGATCAGGACGACGGGCACGTGTGATGTCCTCACTTTCCATTCGCGCCAATAGCAAAAGCTGACCAAGCGTTTTCGTTAGTCGATCTACCCCAGCTTCAGCTTGCTGCATCGCTTCGTACTGCTGGTGACCGTCAACACGCCTCGCGATTTGCAGATGTGTGCGAACGGCAGTTAACGGTGTACGAAGTTCGTGGGCAGCATCGTCGGTAAAGCGCTGCTCCAATTCAAGCATACGTCGCGTTCGTGCCAGTAGCGTATTGAAACTATCGATCAGCGGGCGAATTTCACCAGGCAATCCATGAAGAGGTAGTGCCGAAAGGTCATTGTGTTCGCGCAGAATAAGTCGTTGTTGTAACTTGGCAAGCGGCGCAAGTCCTCGTGTTACCCCCCACCATAGCGCAACAAGACTGCCCACCAGCGCCAGTAGAAATGGGTAAAGCGCGGCCCGGCGAACCTGCAGCAGCAGTGCTTCTCTCTCTTTCAGACGATCAGCCACCGTAATACGCTTGTCGTTATCAACTAACGTGTAAACTCGCCAGCGCTGCCCGTTGTGCTCGCGATAACGATACCCCTCAGCCTCAACGGCAAGCACGTCGTTCATTTCCGGATGCGTACCCGCCACCACTTGACCACGAAGCGATGATACTCGACAAGCGATACCATCCAGCGAAGGAATCGTTGGCGTTTCATCTTCTGTACCGTTCCAAGACGTTGCTGGCACGCGATCCAACAAACCAGCCACCATTCGCGCCGATTGAGCCAGACGCTGATCCAGAGACTCTTCCAACTGCGCCGACAGGTCGCGCATTGACCATATGGCAGTGATACTCCATAGCAGCACGAGAGTAATTCCAAGTGTAGCAACCAGACGTAAGCGCAGATTCATGAGGTCGCATCACTGTTGTATTTGCCAAGTCGATAACCCAAACCTCGCACGGTTTCGATCACGTTGCGTCCCAGCTTGCGACGCAGTTGGTAGATGTGCACATTAAGCGCATTGCTTTCGATCTCATCATCAATACCGTAAAGGCAGTCCTTCAATTGATCGGCGCTCAGAATTCGCCCGCGAGCTCGAATTAATGCTTCCAGCAGCATTAACTCGCGTCGCAACAGGACGACGGGTTCTCCATCCAACGTGACGCTACGTGTGACGGGGTCTAATGCCAGGCTGCCGTGACGAATGGCGTGATCCACTTGCCCTGCCGTACGGCGTAATAACGATTGGAGCCGGGCTGTTAACTCGTCAAGATCAAACGGCTTGACCAAATAGTCGTCTGCGCCTCCCTGAAGGCCCTCGACGCGGCTCGCTACCGCATCTCGAGCCGTTAGCATCAGCACTGGCGTCGCCACGCTCGCATGACGCCAATGCTTCAATAACGTCAAACCATCTCCATCGGGCAATCGACGGTCGAGAATAACAGCATCGTAGTTAATGGTGGCTAGCGCGCCTTTCGCAGTATCCAAGGTGGTGACGGTATCAACCACAAAGCCGCTCAGTGCCAATCCTGCTTCGACGCCAGCCGCTACCGGGGCATCATCCTCGACCAGTAATACCCGCATACTTACTCCTCAAGGTCATAGAAAATGGTTTCTATCAGCAGTATGCCATTAGGGGATGAAGTTAATATGAGGCAGCCCCATTTTGCAGCCGATAGATCGAAACCATCCAAACCAACAACTAAACAGCATTATGTAATGCCAAAAGCCGCCATTATCCACATCCACGCTTCATTTACAGTTAATGTTCATCATGCCTAATGAGCTTTTGGTCGTATAGTGAGTAACGTTTCTTATGAACTCTTGCTTT
The DNA here is from genome assembly GCF_013416325.1 of Vreelandella sedimenti. Taxonomy (GTDB): domain Bacteria; phylum Pseudomonadota; class Gammaproteobacteria; order Pseudomonadales; family Halomonadaceae; genus Vreelandella; species Vreelandella sedimenti. Next base: position 7,238 of record NZ_JACCGK010000027.1, on the reverse strand, counting down.
GTAAAACCTGCAGTCAGTGGTCGACTGCTTCGCTGCGTATTCATGGTGGCATTGTGGCTTGCTTCATTTTCGGCTTTTGGCGAGACCTCACGGCCGCCAGGACATTATCTATTGCCTGAAACCGGCAATATCGTGGGTGAAGCTTATACCGTTCAAGTAGAGAACGAAGAGGATACCCTGCTCGATATTGCTCACGCACATGGTGTTGGCTACGAAGAAATTCGACGGGCCAATCCCGACACTAGTCTTTGGGTTCCTGGGAAAGGAACGCAGGTTCAGATTCCGGGGCAACACATACTGCCGGATGTAGAGCGTAAAGGAGTGGTTATCAATATCGCGGAGCTGCGGCTTTACTACTATCCCGAGGTGCAAGATGGAGAAACACCTCGCGTCGAAACCTACCCCATTGGCATCGGCCGCGATGGATTCGATACACCATTGGGGATTACCAAAACCACCATGCGCCTTGAGGACCCCGCTTGGTATCCTCCCGAATCCGTTCGTCAGGAAGCGGCTGAACGCGGCGACCCACCGCCTGACGTTGTTCCGCCAGGGCCCGACAATCCCCTCGGTCAGCACGCCATCTTATTGGATATTCCTGGTTATTTAATTCATGGCACGAACCAACCAGATGGCATTGGCATGCGCGCCAGTCGAGGTTGTATCCGTATGCACCCCGACGATATTAAAGCCGTATTTGAGCAAATACCCAACGGTACCCAGATCAATATTATCGATGAGCCGATCAAGCTTGGCTGGGACGCCGACCACTTGCTGTACTTGCAGGCATTTACTTCGCGTAATGAACAAGAAACGAGCATAAGCGACTTGCTGAATATCGTTAACAAAGCTGACGAACTGCCGGAACAAAAGCGCTCAAACATTGATTATGAAGTGATGCAGAAAGCGCTTAAAAGAGGTAGTGGACGTATAGAGCCGCTAATTTAACCCACTTTTTAGTAAATTTTAGCGGTTGTTATGGGTTCAATGTGGCCAAGTGCTTTCATAAGTGATGCCGTCACGTCCGTCGCAGGGTTTACTGTATCCTGGGATTCCCCTGCCATCCATACAAGGCATCATTTACAGCGTTCTTCAGGAATAAATGGGGCATTCAAAGGGAATAAAGTATGGTGGTAAGCAGCGAGAAACTCTTTGCAGAGTGTTAGTTAAAATTAGGCTTTAAGACAGATCATCGCGTGTAATTTCAACTTTGCTAAATGCATTAAGCACGGAGGCCTCACAAGGTACACTCTCATTGTTTGATTTAGGATGTTTGAAAGGATCGGCAAGCTCTAGGCTATGGCTAGTCAATTTTTGAACGACACCTTGGACGAGCCGAACGCTCCAAAGTCCTAGAGAAGTCACAGTACCAGCCCAGCACTGTAACCAGCTCGCTGACTATTCGTGCTGGCTGCTTATGGGAGTCTGGGCTGGATGAGCCGTGTACTTAAAGATGGTTCCCTATCTAGGGCATTTAGGCTCCACCACTTTTGGACCTTTGAACCTCGTCATCTGATGACACAAGATCATGCCTGTGGCTACGGCCTAATAGGCCAACAATTCCTCCGAGCACCCACTCATGAATGAATATAACGACCATATCGCCAGCAATTAGCAGATAAGTGACAGTTAAAATGTTGCGTTTCTAGTCAAGTTGATAAGTGTCCGAACCAGGCAGAGAAAAAATACTGAGTTAACTATAAACCGTTGGCCAGTTTTAATTGACCACTACAGCCTTAGCGGACACCCTTAGAAGCTCATGAGGGCGTCCTTGTTTTTTTCATTCCAAATTTGCAAAGCTAGCTGTATATATTCTATTGCTCTGCATTGGTTAGACTCGTCTAACTTTTACTGGTAAGCCTTGGCGCACGCTGGCCCCACTGATTGGCTCTAGCCAAGTGCCATCTACTTTCCGTGTGGGGTCTTGAAAGCCTAGGTCATTAATATTGATACCTGCACGCATCCAGGGCATATCCGGCTGGGATACCCCGTCGATGACATGTGGCGTGGCACCTAAATCCTTGTGGCCATAGCCGTGCTCAATGCCCAGGGCGCCAGGTATTACGCTTTCACTGACTAGTGCCAATCCCACAACGCTTCCGCCAGGGCTTTCTATGCGAATGGTATCACCGTGCTGGATACCAAAGCGCTCGGCGTCTTGGCGGTGCATTTGTATCGGGTTATAAGGCTTGATCATACGTAGCCGCTCACTCCCAATGGCGTAAGAGTTCATCAGATTGGATTTGAACGAGAAGGCTAGCAGCGGCCACTCCTGCTCAGAAAATATCTCGCGCATAGGTTGCTTGTTCGCCATCTGAGGCAGCTTATGGCAGGGGACGCCGCTATTGGGCAGGCCATTAGTGGTATCAATACTGGTGCCTACCGATTCGTTGTAAACACACAGCGTTTGCTTCCACTGGTATTTCAATTTTTCACCGATGAAGTGCTCGCTGGCATCTTCAAAGCGTCCACCCCGGGCATAGAGATAGGCAACTCTAGCGCGTTCATCAGATTTTAGCGTTCTTGCGATTTTAGGCAGCAGTGGGGCAATGCCTCCATGAGCAATATCAGCGTCATCTGCTTCTGGCAGTGGCTCTTCTTGAAAAGCGATATTGGCCGCGGCTCGCAGGTAGTAATCCTCAGCGCGATTGAGCGGGTGCAGATTTCCTTGGGCATCGGGAATTGCGTTGTCGCCAAAGCCGGGCAGACCCAGGCGCTTGGCCACGGCAATAAAGAAGCTGTCCATTGACACCGGTTCTCCCTCGGCGGTTTTTTGCTGGCGTGGCTCAACTACGGGCCAGCAGGCGGTGGTTAGTTTGCCGAGGGTGCCTTTCCACGCGCCAGTAAACCCCCACACCTCGTACATCACGGAATCAGGCACGATGTAGTCGGCGTAGCGGTTGGTTTCATTGATAAAGCCATCCACGGCGACAAAGAGCCCTAGACGCTTAGGGTCCTTCAGCTTGTCGACAATGACGCTTTTCAGACCGGCCTGACCATAAATCGGGTTGGCCATACAGCCAATCACCGCTTTGATGGGGTAAGGATAGCTATCTAGTGCAGAGGGTAGGTGCTCTGTGAGTGTCGGCGGTGCCAACGAGCGCCACGGCGCTCTAGCCGGGTAAGGATTTTCGCCTGCGGCGACTTTGCGCTGATACTCGGAAGACTTTTCGTAGGGGAAGCGCGAGCGGGATAGAAATACCCCCTGAGGTGCGCGCTTACCAGGAAAGTTGGCTAAGTCGTAGCGTGGGCCCTCGCCGGTACCGCTGTAAGTGCCGCCGCCCACGGCGCTGCCACCCTTCATGTTGTAGTTGCCCGCCAGTAAGTTCAGCATTTGCACGCTGAACGCGGCGTAGAAACCGTTACCCGACATCATGCCGCCGTGACAGTTAACAGCGGCTTTTCTGCCATGGCTGGCATAGCGGCTGGCCAATTCAATAATCGTCGCCTTGGGAATGCCACAATGCTCGGCATAGGTGTCTAGGTCGTACTCGTGGGCAGATTCGCTTAGCAACGTCAGGCTGCTTTTGACGGTCACGGTGGTGCCATCGGCAAGCTCAACCGGACGTTCGGCAAAGAGCTCGGCGGTCATCACCTCTTCGCTTAGCGCGAGTTCGCCATTGGCGACTACCATCGGCGAGTCAGCATCGTTATCCGCTTCCGCTAGGCCCAGGTCGCTGGCGCGAAGAAAATAACCTCTGCGGGGGTGTTCATAGGTGTCAATCACCAAATGAGTGGCGTTGGAGTGGGTGGTTTCGCCCGCTGCATTGGCGGCGGCTTGGCCGGGCAGAGCTAGGAAGTCACTAGCATAGCCTTGGTTGTCGAGTAGCCACTGGATGATTGCCATGGCAAAAGCGCTGTCTGTCCCAGGACGAATAGGCACCCAGCGGTTGTTGTCGGCTGCGTGGGAGGTGGCGGCATTGAGCGCTGGGTCGACCACCACGTACTCCAACGTACCGGCTGCACGGGCTTGGGCAATCAAGCGGCCTTGGCGTTTAAACGGGTTGCCCGCTTGGCTGGGCGCACAGCCGATATACATGATGAAGCGTGCGTTTTGGATATCTGGCTTAACGTGGGCGTTGGTGACAATATTGTTCATCACCGCGCCAGATCCCATGCGGAAAGCCAAACCACAGTAAGCGCCATGGTGACCATAATTGCGGGTAGCAAAGGCATTGAGGGTAAAGCGCTTGAGTAGGTCTGAACGCCCGTAGTCAGTGGCTTCCATCACCATTAATTGGTTGGCCTTGGGGCCATATTCAGGGTTGTCAGGGTCAATCAGGGTGTCGTGATCGCGAATATCGCGCAGTCCATCAACGTGGCCTTCGTTAAACAGGTCGCCGCCTTCGCAGATTTCTTCAATTAGCTGCTCAAAGGAGATTTTCTGCCATTGACGGCTACCACGTTCACCTACTCGTTTCAGGCAGTTGTCGACTCGGAAAGGGTTGGTAATTTGGCTCATCATGGCGTTGCCACGGGCGCAGGCGGTGGAGCGGTTTATCTGACCCTGTTCACCATAGGCGCTAACACTACGCAGTGCATCCGCCACCGGTGTACGCATAGGTAAATGGTCGTCGGCGGACAGCGGGTGGTAGGGATTGCCTGATACCCGCAGTACTTCGCCAAGGGTGTCATCGACCCTCACTCTCACGCCGCATCGGGTAGTACAGCCGTAACAAATAGTGAAGGCGACTCGCTGGCCGGGGGTTAAGGTGAGTTCGCCAGTGTCTAAATCGACGCGGTATTCTGGGGTCAGCGAGTTGCCATGAATATTGTGCCTGGGTTTTTCACCCGCGCTACCGGTAATGCCCTTGGCCATTTTTGCCAGTGGGTCGGCATAGCCCACGGCAAAGGTGGCTGCACCACCAGCGGCGGCAGCGCCTTTTAGAAAACGGCGGCGTGACGGGTCTTGAGCAGACTTAGACATGACTAGACGCTCCTTTTTTAGCGGTGAGAGGATGAGTAGAAGCATCTTGGGCAGCGTGGGTTGGCATTGCTATAAGGCCGCCTTGTTGGGCCTGTCGCCAGGGAATAAACAGTTCAATCAGGAGAATAACGGCGAGCCAGAGACCGAAGGTGCCAACAATGCCTAAAATGCCGGAAGAGCCGGCGGGAATACCATAGTGGTGAAATCCGGCACTATTGCGCGCCACATGCTGAACATCCATCAGTACCACCCAGCGAAACATCCAGCCCATGTGTATGGCGACGAGGCCTAGCAACCATGCCCAGGCAAACAGTGCTGGCTGGCTAGAGGTTGGAGCGCCGCTCGGCCCGGGCTGGCGCAGGGTAGGGCGAGTCAATAAAAACAACACGGCGGCAAACAGCGCGATGCCGGTAATGCCTCCCCAGAGGGCAGTGTTGCGCCACGAGGCGCTATGGCGCACGGATTCCAGCGCGGTGGCGACTGAGCCTACGTGGGCATTTACGCCATCTAAAAACCAGCTAAGCGCGATCAATCCTGCTAGCGCACAGGCCACTAGCAGCACATACAGCATCTGTCGTATAGCGGTTTGCGAACAAAGCCCACTAACCCTGTTCAGCACTAACACCAGACCGGAGGCGGCGATAAATCCGGTGGTCGCCAGCATGGGCGGTAGCCACACGGTGTTCCAAAGCGGACGGGCCTTTACGATTGCTAGTTCCGCACCGGTGTAAAGCATAATGCCGCTGGAAAGTCCCAGCGCAGCCAGACCTACCACCGCGACCATTGCTCGTGGCGTTGTGCCTCTGCCCAGTGAAAGCCAGGTGGCTAGCATGCCACCGAGTCCTGGAGTGCCGCACTGTGCCTGCAGCGCGGGCCGCCATGCCAACCAAGCAAGGCCAAGCACGCTAACCAAATAAAGCGGCAGAACAACGCTGCCAATCGACATCCACGAGTGGCTATTGGCGTAAGCGTAGAAGTGCCAGAACCGCAGTGGCTGGTGCAAATCCGCGAGTAACGCAACGGGCGCCACTAGCGTAGTGCTAACGCAAGCGATTAGCGCCAGACGTGCGGTAGGCAGCCAGGTTTTTTTACCGAATACCAGTGCTGGGGCGGCTAGCCATAGGCTGGCGTAGGAAACCGCAATCATAAAAAAGTACTGAACCGCCCACGGGTACCAGGCGATGTCATAGCGCGGTGCCAGTAGCTCAATGGTGGAATTCATAGCCCATCTCCTGACCGTGGGGGTCGAGTACTTCGAGCGCAACGGGCTCGGCCTTAGGACGCGTGGTGAAGCGCTCATCCATGCCTAGGTAGAACACCTGAGGAAGGGTGTTTTTTTCTGGTTGTAGCACCATCAATGCATCGCGATGTTCATGAATCATGCGGCTGATTTGGCTTTGAGGATCGCGCATATCTCCAATCACGCGGGCACCGCCTACGCAGCTCTCAACGCAAGCGGGCAATAGTCCGGCTTCTAGACGATGGGCACAGAAGGTGCACTTGTCGGCGGTTTGAGTGCGTTGGTTAATAAAGCGAGCATCGTAGGGGCAAGCATTGACGCAATAGGCACACCCTACGCAGCGGTCGCTATCGACCACCACAATGCCATCCTGCTGCTGGTAAGTGGCTTCTACAGGGCAGACCGGGACGCAGGGTGGGTTTTCACAGTGGTTACACAGCCGGGGCAGCATAAAGGTGGCTAATTCGCCGCTTTCCTGATGCTGTACTTCATACTGGGAGACCGTGGTGCGAAACTGTCCCAGCGGTGCAGCGTTTTCGATATGACACGACACCGTACAGGCTTGGCAGCCGATGCACTGGCGTAAGTCGATAAGCATACCGTAGCGTTTAGTTGGGTCGCCTTCGCGGCGGGCAGGTTGCTGATTAATGCCAGCTTGGGCAAGGCTTGAAAACGGCATCAGCGCAGCGCCTGCACTTAAGCGTGCCATTTGACCCAAGAGCGAGCGACGTATTGCGTCCATAGCGCCTCCTTGGCGAATTAAACGGCATTCGCAGGGCGAATGTCGGAATACCCTTAGATTACGCCTTTGCTCAAGGTAGAAAGTTGATACGTGTCAATGTGTTATGATATATCGCTTAATGCTCTCTTAATGTTAAATGACTAAGTAGCTGTTCTGTATATGGAATTTCATCTAGCATTAAGTAATTAGCTTGTTACATGGGAATTTTTTAGCGCGCATATGTAAAAAAGCGCTTGCCCCAATAAACATGGCAAGCGCTTTTTCTATGGTTTTGTTTGCTTAATAGGCACTATTAAATTGGTTCTTCGTCACTTCACGTGGATTTGGCC
>NZ_JACCGK010000026.1 GCF_013416325.1 Vreelandella sedimenti | reverse complement strand
GCCGGCTGCATCTGGAACTCAGCGACGAAGAACTGGCCTCGCGCCTGGCCGAAAGTGACCCCACTGCCGCCTCAACGCTGATCGCCAGCCAGGGCGGCTACCGCCAGCTGTATATTGAGCGGGTGCTTCAAGCCGACGAAGGCTGCGACTTCGACTTCCTGGTCGGCTGCCGCGGGTCTGATGTACCGCGGCACTCGCATTGATCGCTTTCCCGGCGCTAGCGAATCGCAACCCGCCCCAATCTGGTTAAGCTTCGCGGGCGGTTTGGCTATCTAACAGCGTCTGGGCATCGGTAGCGTTTAGCGCCATGGTGATGCCTCCCATGCAGGTCATGTCGCGATCCCAGGCGCAGTGTTCGATGCGGGTAGTGCCCATCAGTTCGGCCACTAGGGCATCGTCAATGGCGGTGTGCATGGCGGCTTGCATGGCGTCAAAGCCACGCACGCCGGAGCCGGTAATCAGCACGAGATCGGGGTTAAAGAGCGCCAGCACATTGGCAATGCCGAAACCCAACGCCCGCCCAGCCTCGGCGTAAATACGCTGGGCTGTCGGGTCGCCTTTTAATGCCAACTGTGTCAGCGCCTGCATCTGCTGCTCTGAGGGGTGTGCGCTGTCGCCGGAGGGTAACGCTAAATGATCGGCGGCGGCGCGATAGAGCGCGTAATCGCTAGTGTAAGCTTCAATACAGCCCCGTCGCCCGCAGGCGCACAGGGCGCCATCGGGTTGGTATTTGCTGTGCCCAAACTCCGCCGCTGAGCCATTGGCACCCAGAAAGGGCACGCCGTTAATCAATACTGACATGCCGATACCGTAGCCCAGCATAATGACCACCAAGTTGGGGCAGTCTGCATAGGCGGGCTGTGCCGCTAGAACGCTGGCGATGCAGTTGGCATCGTTTTCCAGCAGTACGCTGCAGTGAAAACGCTCCGCTAATCGCGTCGATATCGGTGCATTACGAAAGCTTAAAGCGGGGGACCAGATAATCGTACCGCTTTGCGACGAGACTACCCCCTGCACTGCCAAACAGATCCCCGCCAAGCGTTGAAATCCCTTTAGCTGTTGCGCGCAAACAGTGCTGATCTTCTCTTCCAGCAGCGCTTCCAGGTCGTCGGCGCTCAGCGTCAGGGTGGGCACCGCGTGGTGCTCGCTATGGCGTACCTGGCCCGAAAAATCCCCCACTACCAACTGGATCTCATTGATCGATAGCTTGATGCACACCACGCAGGCGGCATTAGGGTCGAGTTCAATCAAGGTTTTTGGTCGGCCACGCCCGGTGGGGCGGGGTGTTTCGGGTGGCCGTTCCGTGATCAACCCCTGCTGGAGTAGTTCGGCGCTGATTGAGGTGACGGTGGCAGAGCTAATGCCATTGAGTGCGCCTAGGTCGATGCGTGCCACCGATCCTTGGTCACGCAGAGTGCGTATCACCGCCAGGGTGTTGTCGAGGCGGCTAGTATCAGTCGACGGAAGGGCCATAGGGTCGCCGTTATAGTTCGTGTTGAAAAAAAGCAGTGCTGCACATTGCTGAGCGCTCTCATCGTGGGGTGTGAGCGCAATTGTCAAAATACGACCTAAGTTGCATATGCAAATATTTATTTTAGCACCTAAAGTAAATCAAGCATCAACCTAAATCAATCGATGTTGATAAGCCCCCAACACAATAACAACAGACTTCATCAGGTGGCCTCATGCTGTTATCAGCGCGCAAACTCTGCCGCTCGTTTGGCGAAAACCAAGTGTTATTCGACGTTGATCTCGACCTGCAGGTGGGTGAAGTGCACGCCCTGCTGGGTGAGAACGGCGCCGGTAAATCGACCCTGGTAAAAATCCTGGCCGGTTACCTTCGACCCACTTCGGGCGAGGTGGTGGTGGACGGCAGCCAACGGCACTACCGCTCCAGCGGTGAGGCGGAGGCCGACGGCGTGGTGATGATTCACCAGGAGTTGGCACTGGCGGAACAGCTCAGCGTGGAGGAGAACATCTTCCTGGGCCGCGAACTGCGCCGCGGCATGTTTCTGGATCGGCGTGCCATGCGGCAACAGAGCCGGGAGGCGCTGGCGGAGCTTGAAACCGACGTTGACCCACGCGCCCGCGTGAAAGACCTGAGTACCTCCGATCAGCAGATGGTGGAGATCGCCAAGGCGATCACCCGCGACGTGCGCGTGCTGGTTATGGACGAGCCCACCGCCACACTGACGGAAAACGAAGTATCGGTGCTGTTCGCACTCATCGACCGTTTGCGCCAGCGTGGCGTGGCGATTCTGTATATCTCCCACAAACTGCGTGAAATTGAGCAGATTGCCGACCGCGTGACGGTATTGCGCGACGGCCATTTGGTCGACAGCGGCCCCATGGCTGGACGCAGCAAGGAGGAGTTGGCCCGGTTGATGGTGGGGCGTGAGATCACTGAAATGTACCCACCGCGTACGCACCTCCCCTCCGATGCGCCGGTGGTACTGGAAGCGCGGGATATGGTGGTGCCCGGCGTCGTTAAACAGGCCAGCTTTACCCTGCGCCAGGGGGAAGTGTTGGGGTTTGGTGGCATCGTGGGCGCTGGCCGAACCGCGCTGATTGAAGCCGTACTGGGTCTGCGCAGTAAAAGCGCCGGTCAGGTGCTACGCAATGGTCAACCGGTGGTATTGCGACACCTGCGCGATGCGGTGCACCAACGAATTGCTTATCTCACCGAGGATCGCAAGGGCAAAGGCTTGGTGCTCAATATGGATCTGCGCTCCAACGTTACGTTGCTCAATTTACGCGCTCACTGCCATCCGCTTATTGACCGCCGCCGTGAAGAGCAGGCCTTTCAACAGGCCATCCAGCGCTTTGATATCCGCCTGCGGACGGCAGCGCGCACCGCTGCCGAACTCTCCGGCGGTAACCAGCAGAAGCTGCTGCTCGCCAAGGTGATGTCCATTGCCCCTGAAGTCGTGATTATCAACGAACCGACCCGGGGCATCGATGTGGGAACCAAGCACCAGATCTATCACTTTATCCATGAATTAACCGAGGCGGGCTGCTCGGTGATATTGATCTCTTCAGAAATGGGCGAGCTGATCGGCCTTTCCCACCGGGTGGCGGTAATGTGCGCCGGGGTACTCACCGGGGTGCTTGAAGGCGAGCAAATAAACGAACATGAAATCATGCAGTACGCATCCGGCATTAAGGGAGCAGAGGTCGATGAGCAGTGTCATGGCTAATAACAAAACGACTAATAAAGCAGCTAACCAAATGATCAAGCAAAAAGGCTTCGCCATAGACCTGAAAACCTGGGGGCCCTTTGTAGCACTGGTGGTTCTGGCGCTACTGGGCGTGCTGATTAATCCGGCTTTTTTGGGGCTGGATAATCTCTCGAACATGCTCACCCGCAGTGCCTTTATCGGCATTATTGCCATCGGCGCCACCTTCGTGATTACCGCCGGCGGGTTGGATCTTTCGGTAGGGGCAATGGCGGCCTTTATTGCCGGGGTTATGATTATTTTGATGAACAGCCTCGTCGAGCAGTTTGGCGCAGGGTTGACGACCGTGCTGTTCGGCGTGGGTGCCTCGCTGCTGCTGGGGCTGTGCGCTGGCTTTATCAACGGCATGGTGACTACCAAAGGCAAAATTGAGGCGTTTATTGTCACTCTCGGCACCATGGGGATTTACCGCTCACTGGTCACGTACCTCGCCGATGGCGGCACCCTCACCCTGGACTGGGCAGTGCGTGATATCTATCGGCCGATGTATTACGGCAGCTTCCTGGGCATCACCATTCCGGTCTGGGTGTTTCTATTTGTCGCCATTGTTGGCTACATCCTGCTCAACTACACCCGCTTCGGGCGCTACTGCTTTGCCATCGGCTCCAATGAAAAAGTGGCCGAATACAGCGCTATTCACGTCGATCGCATCAAAACCATGACCTACATGCTGCAGGGTGTGTGCGTGGCCTTGGCGACAATTATCTATGTGCCCCGGCTGGGCTCTGCATCGGGTGCCACCGGGGTACTCTGGGAGCTGGAGGCGATTGCCGCGGTGATCATCGGCGGCACCATGCTCAAGGGCGGGCATGGGCGTATCTGGGGCACGGTGGTGGGCGCCATCATGCTTACCATGATTGGCAATATTCTCAACTTGACCGATGCCATTTCCAACTATCTCAACGGGACGGTGCAGGGGATCATCATCATTGTGGCGGTCTACCTGCAGCGTGCCTCGTGGAGAAAAGCAGCGCCTTAAGGCACTGAAACGAATGTAAAAACCAGAAAAACGTTCGCAACATCAACCCTTAGCAGCTCGCAACGCAGCAAGTAAAAACAGCAAAACAATTACAAACACGAAAGGAGCATCACTATGCGAACCATCAAGACAGCAGTGAAGGCCTGCGTCACTACTGCAGCACTCACTTCAGCAATAGGGCTCTCCGGCGCCGCGGTTGCCCAGGAGTACACCATCGGTGTCTCCATTCCCGCCGCCACCCATGGTTGGACGGGGGGCGTTAACTACCATGCCGAAGAGGCCAAAAAACGCCTCGAGGAGCTCTATCCTGACATTGAGATCACCATCTCCACAGCGGGCACGGCGGGAGAGCAGGCCAATGATCTAGAAGACTTGGTGTCGCTGCGCAACATCGACGCGCTGGTGGTGCTGCCGTTTGAGTCTGGGCCACTGACCGATCCGGTGCGCCGGGTTAAAGAGTCTGGGGTGTTCGTCACCGTGGTAGATCGAGGCCTGACGGAAGAGGGGATCCAGGATCTCTATGTAGCGGGGAATAACCATGAACTAGGCCGCGTGTCCGGCGAGTACATCCGCGAGCGCCTTGATGATCAGGGCGACATTGTGGTGCTGCGCGGTATTCCCACGGTGATCGACGATGAGCGGGTGCAGGGCTTCCAGGAAGCGATCGAAGGCTCCGAGGTCAACATCCTCGATATGCAGCATGCCAACTGGAACCGTGATGATGGCTTTGAAGTGATGCAGGACTACCTATCGCGCTTCGACAATATCGACGCCGTCTGGGCCCAGGATGACGATATCGCGCTAGGGGTAATTGAAGCAGTGCGCCAGGCGGATCGTGAAGACGAGCTGTTTATCGTCGGCGGGGCGGGCATGAAGGACATTATTAAACGGGTGATGGATGGTGATGAGCTGGTGCCAGTGGACGTGTTGTATCCACCTGCCATGATCGCCACTGCCATGGACCTGACCGTACAACACTTTGTCTCCAATGGCCCGGTGTTGGGTGAGTACATTCTAGGCTCGCCGCTGATTACCCAGGAGAATGCCGAGCAGTACTACTTCCCCGATTCGCCGTTCTGACCGCGTATTGATTGCGTAGTGATTAATAGGCGCGGGTAAAAGCACCACTCCTTCCCGCGCCTACCCAAGCACTTAATCCAAACGATATTGAGAGAGTCCTATGAAAACAATCAAAGGGCCAGCGCTCTTTCTCGCCCAGTTCGCCGGTGACGAAGCCCCCTTTAATAGCCTCGACAGCATTGCTGCCTGGGCGGCGGGGCTTGGGTATCAAGGCGTGCAGATTCCCAGCTGGGATGCACGCATGATCGATCTCAAACGTGCTGCCGAGAGCCGCACCTACTGCGATGAGATCAAAGGCACACTGGCCGAGCACGGCTTAGCGCTTACCGAGCTCTCCACTCATCTTCAGGGCCAGTTGGTCGCCGTACATCCTGTTTACGACGAGATGTTCGATGGTTTTGCGGTACCCGAGGTTCGCGGTAATCCCAAGGCACGCCAGGCCTGGGCCGTTGAGCAGCTCAAGCTGGCCGCCAAGGCATCGCAAAACCTGGGACTCACCGACCACGGCACCTTTTCCGGGTCGTTGGCGTGGCCGTTCATCTATCCCTGGCCCCAGCGTCCGGCGGGTTTGGTCGAAACCGCTTTTGACGAACTGGCGAATCGCTGGCGCCCGATTCTGGATGCGTTTGATGAGGCGGGCGTGAACCTCTGCTACGAGATTCATCCCGGCGAAGACCTGCACGACGGCATCACCTTTGAGATGTTTCTTGAGCGGGTCGGCAACCACCCGCGCTGCCATATCCTTTATGACCCTAGCCACCTAATTCTGCAGCAGCTCGACTACCGCGGCTTTCTGGACGTCTATCGCGACCACATTCAGATGTTTCACGTTAAGGACGCCGAGTTTAATCCCAGCCCCAAGCAGGGCGTTTACTCAGGCTATCAGTCGTGGACGGAGCGCGCGGGGCGCTTTCGCTCCCTGGGCGATGGCCAAATCGACTTCAAGTCGATCTTTTCCTGGATGGCGGCCAACGACTACCACGGTTGGGCGGTACTGGAGTGGGAGTGCTGCCTGAAACACCCGGAAGTCGGCGCCCGGGAAGGTGCGACCTTTATCCGCGATCACATTATTGAGGTCACCGAGCGGGCCTTTGATGACTTCGCTGACGGCGGCTCCGACCAAGCCGCCAATCGCCGCATCCTCGGTCTTTAATAACGAGCCTCAATTAATTCAACCCCATTAATTCAACGACAGCGGAAGGGCAATACGACATGAGCAATCAACACGACACGCCGCGTCGGCTGCGCCTGGGCATGGTCGGCGGTGGCCAGGGAGCGTTTATCGGCGGGGTGCACCGCATCGCCGCGCGGTTGGATGACCATTTCGAACTGGTTGCCGGGGCCTTTGCCTCTGACCCTGATCGCAGCCGGGCCGCCGCCGCGGAGCTGCACGTTGACGCCGAACGCGCTTACCCCGACTACCAGACCCTGGCCGAAGCGGAGCGCAAGCGCTCGGATGGTATCGATGTGGTCGCCATTGTGACCCCCAACCATGTGCACTTCGACGTGGCGCGCACTTTTTTAGAAGCGGGTTTTCACGTCATCTGCGACAAGCCGATGACGATCACCCTGGAAGAGGCGCAAACCCTCGCCGAGCTGGTGGAACGGACGGGACTGTTCTTCGGCTTAACCCATAACTACTCCGGCTACTCGCTGGTTCGCCAGGCGCGCGAGATGGTAGCTAACGGTGAGCTGGGTGATCTTCGCGTCGTCCAAGTGGAGTACCCGCAAGATTGGCTCTCCACCCGCCTGGAAGAGTGCGGCGTCAAGCAAGCCGAGTGGCGCACCGACCCCAAACGCAGCGGTCCGGCGGGCTGTTTGGGCGATATCGGCACTCACGCGTATCACCTGGCGCGCTATGTGACCGGCCTGCAACTGGAATCACTCACCGCCGATATGCACACCTTTGTCGAAGGGCGAGCGTTGGATGACAACGTACATATGCTGCTGCGCTTCAAGGGCGGTGCACGGGGCATGCTGTGGTCTAGCCAAGTTGCGCCGGGCAACGAAAACGGCCTGCAGCTACGCGTGTATGGCAGCAAGGGTGGCCTTGCCTGGCGCCAGGAAACGCCCAATCAGCTAGTGCATTCGCCACTGGGAGAGCCGCCACGGATATTGACCCGCAACGGCCCTGGCCTAGGCGAAGCCGCCATGGCGGCTGCACGCATTCCACCGGGGCATCCGGAAGGCTATCTCGAAGCCTTTGCCCAGCTCTATCGAGATTTCGCCGTGCAAATTCACGCCCATCAGCGGGGTGAACGCGCTGAGGCGCTGGCGATGCAAACACCGGGGGTAGCCGACGGTGTCGATGGCCTGACGTTTATTACCCGCGCGCTGGCCTCGTCCGCTGCCGGTGGGCAGTGGGTGGATATTTAAAACGCGGTTAAAGCACGCCTAAAAGAGAGAGGTGGGAAACAATATGAATCAGCACTCAGCGCGCTATACAAGCCTTGAACAGCGTGTGGTCTTTATTACCGGCGGCGGCAGCGGCATTGGCGCCTCGCTTACCCGAGCCTTTCACCTTCAGGGCGCGCGGGTGGTGTTTGTCGATATTAACGATGAGGCCAGCGAGGCGCTGGTCGAAGAGCTCCGCGCCGAGACCGGCAAAGCGCCGCGCTATCACCACTGTGATATCCGTGATGTGGCAAGCCTTCAGCAAGTGATAGCGGAGACCGGCCAAAACGTCGGGCCTATCCATACTCTGGTGAACAATGCCGCGAGCGATGATCGTCACGCCTGGCAGGATGTGGATGTTGCTTATTGGGATGAACGTATGTCGCTTAACCTGCGGCCGATGTTCTTTGCTGCCCAGGCAGCGGCAGAACAGATGATGCAAGCGGGAGGTGGCTCGATTATTAACTTTGGCTCGGTCAGCGTGCAAATGGCGTTAGGCGGTTTGCCCGCTTATGTGACTGCCAAAGCGGCCGTGCACGGTTTGACCCGCAGCCTGGCCCGGGAGCTGGGCGAGCACAATATTCGCGTTAATACGCTGGTGCCCGGCTCGGTGATGACCGAGCGGCAGCTCGAAAAGTGGATTAGCCCCGGCGACGAAGTCGCCATTCAACAACGCCAGTGCCTAAAAATGCGCCTTGAACCCCAGCATATCGCCCCCGCGGTGCTGTTTTTAGCCAGTGCCGAAAGCCAGGCCATCACCGCCCAGGAATTGGCGGTGGACGCGGGCTGGGCTTGAGGGACGGCTCAACAGCAAGCTTTAAAATAATATTAGGAGAATTTCATGCACGTATCTAACAAATACAACGTGCCCTGTTCACGCCCTCGTCACTTAGCGCTGGTTGTTGCCGCTGTTGCTGCTTTGGGGTCAGTAACCGCAGCCGCCGATACCACGGTGACGGTGCTAAGGATTGAGAGCAGTAGCGCTGAAAAGCGCTACTACGAGGAAGTGGTTGCCGCCTATGAGGCGGAGCACCCCGACGTTAATGTCGAGTTCGAATACCTTGCCAACGAGGCATACAAAACGCGCCTGCCCACCATGCTGCAGTCCAGCCAGCGTCCGGATATCTATTACACCTGGGGCGGTGAGGGGTTGCGCGATCAGGTGGACGCGGGGTTTGTCCGCGACCTGAGCGAGCCGATGCGCGATGGCTGGCAGGATATCTATCCAGAATCTGCAGTGCGCGCTTTTACCCTCGATGATCGCGTCTATGGCGCGCCGCTCTACGCCACGGTGGTGGGTATCTGGGCGAACACTGCCCTGACAGAACAAGCGGGAGTTGATGCGCAAGCGATCAAGACCTGGGAGGATTTTGAAAACGCCGTGGTGGCATTGCGGGAAGAGGGCATAACGCCGCTGGTGGTCGGTGGCCAGGATGGTTGGCCGCTGCACTTCTATTGGGGCTCTTTAGTCACCCGCCTAGCCGGTGGCGAGGGCATTGAAGCGGCCAAAAGTGGTGATAACAGCGGCTTTAACGGCGAACCGTTTGTACGCGCGGGGGAGATGCTGCAGTCGCTTGTTGAGCTTGATCCTTTTCAGTCCGGCTTTATGGCCACTTCCTACGAGCGTGCCAGCGGCATGTTTGGCGATGGCGAGGCCGCCTTCCACGTGATGGGTGACTGGGATTATCTTCCTTCCAAGCAGCGCTCAGTCAGTGGCGAGGGTGTCCCGGATGACGACTTGCTGTTTGTCCCTTTTCCAGAGGTCGAAGGTGGTGAGGGCAACGCACAGAGTTTTGGCGGGATGAATGGTTTTGCTGTCACCCGTGATGCGCCCGATGAAGCGGTCGACTTCCTGCGTTTTCTGCTCAATGCCGACAATCAGCGTAAAGCCGCCGCGACAGGCATCTTTGTGCCGGTTGCCGAGGGCTCAGCTGAAGCCCTTGAAACGCCCTATGCCCGCCGCGTTGCGGAGATTCTTGAGCAATCTGCCTTCCATCAAGTGTTCCTGGATCAAGCGCTGGGAACGTCCGTAGGCGCGACGATTAACGACATTAGCGGCGATTTGGCGCAAGGCGTCGTGACGCCCGAAGAGGCCGTCGCCCGGGTCGAAGAGGCCTGGCAGTTTAGATGATCCGCCCGCTAAAAGAGCACGCGCGTTACCGCCCGTGCTCATCCACGCTCTGGCTCGGAGTTTGCCATGACCACGCTTGACCGAACCGCCGTGCCGCGGAGAGGGAACGCTGACCGGGTGAAGAAAGGCTTGGTGAGCGGTAAATTCACCGCGCTATTAATCCTGCTCCCACCGGCGTTAATCCTTTTTTCGCTGTTCGTCATTCTGCCGCTAGCGGATGCCGTCTATTACAGCGGCTTTTCCTGGAATGGCTACGGTGCGCCCAGTGACTTTGTCGGCTCGCAAAATTATCAGCGCCTGCTCGATCACTCGGTGTTTCATACCGCGCTGTGGAATACCGCCAAGCTGATACTGGTATCGCTACTGATTCAGATGCCCCTGGCACTGGGATTAGCACTGTTGGTGTACCGTAAAACGCCCACCAATACCCTGTTCAGACTGGTGTTTTTTCTGCCCTATATCTTGGCGGAAGTGGCCGCGGGGCTCATCTGGAGCTTTGTTTTTGACGGCGACTATGGCATTACCAGTTCGCTGTTGCATGCTATGGGCCAGGAGTCGGTGTATGTGTTGGCCGACCATCAATGGGCGTTTCCGGCGATTATGACCGTGATCGTTTGGAAGTACTTTGGCTTCCATATGATGATCTACATTGCCGCCCTGCAGAGCGTGCCCAAGGATCTGGTTGAAGCCGCCAAGCTTGAAGGGGCTAAACCCCGCCAAGTGGCGCTTTTTGTACAAATCCCGCTGATTAAGCATGCCATCGTGGTGAGTGGTTTCTTTGCCATTATCGGTTCGCTACAGATCTTCGACATTATTATCCCGATGACCAACGGCGGCCCCTCTAACTCGACCCATACCATCGTTACCTACCTGTACAGCTTCGGTCTCTCACGACTCAATATTGGCTTTGGTAGCGCCGCTGCGGTAGTGCTGTTTGTGCTCGCTATCGGAATCGCCTTCTTCTACCAACGCACCACCGGCAAGGGGAGTAAGGCATGAAAAGTATCACTACCCGTAACACCCTGCGGGTGATCATCCTGATAGTGGTAGCGAGCGTGGTGATCGGCCCTCTGTTAGCGGCATTTTTCGGTGGCTTCAAGGGGAATTCAGAGCTGCGTACCAATCCGCTGTGGCTGCCTGATAGTTGGGCTGCCGACAATTACATCGGCATCCTGCTGGACGGCAATTTCTGGCGCTATTTGGGTAACTCGTTTTTCATCTCGTTAATGACGGTGTTTTTAACCCTGGTGGTGGGGGCCGCAGCGGCTTATGTGTTTTCGCAGATCCGCTTTTTCGGCGCCAAGATGATCCTCTCCTATCTGCTACTCGGTCTGATGTTTCCCTTTGCGGCGGCCATTCTGCCGCTGTTTATCAAGGTGCGGGATTTGGGCCTGCTGGATACCTATTGGGCGGTGATCTTGCCCCAGACAGCGTTTGGTTTGTCGTTAGCCATCCTGCTCTTTAAGGCTTTCTTCGACCAACTGCCCAAAGAGCTGTTTGAAGCGGCCTACGTCGATGGCTGCAGTTACTTGCGCTTCTTCTGGTCGTTCACGCTGCCGCTCTCGACCCCCATTCTGGCCACCGTGGGCGTGTTCGTCTTTGTGCAGAGCTGGAACAACTTTCTACTGCCGTTAGTGGTGCTCAATGACCGCTCTATCTACACCTGGCCGCTGGGCATGATGCAGTTCCAAGGGGAGTACCTGACCCAGTGGAACATGATTCTGGCCTTCGTGACCTTGACCATCATTCCGGCGGTTATTTTCTTTCTCGCCGCCCAGAAGTACATCGTGGCTGGCCTGACCGGCGGCTCGGTTAAGGGATAAAGGAGGATCCATAATGAACGATGTTATCCATAACCCTATTCTGGCCGGGTTCAATCCTGACCCCTCTATTTGTCGGGTAGGCGACGACTATTACTTGGCCACATCGACCTTTGAGTGGTACCCAGGCGTTCAGATTCATCACTCCCGCGATTTGGCTAACTGGACGCTGGTCACACGGCCCTTGAGCCGTGCCAGCCAACTAGATATGCGCGGCAATCCGGACTCATGCGGAATCTGGGCGCCCTGCTTAAGCTACGCCGACGGGCTGTTCTGGCTGGTTTATACCGACATGAAACGTTATGAGGGGAACTTCAAGGATGGACATAATTACGTGGTGACAGCGCCGCGTATCGAGGGGCCCTGGAGCGATCCGGTCTACCTGAATTCAAGTGGCTTTGACCCTTCACTGTTTCACGATTCCGATGGCCGAAAGTGGTTGATCAACCTGCAGTGGGATTATCGCCAGCGCGAAGGACGGGATCGTTTCGGCGGAATAGTGCTGCAACATTACGATCCTGAGCAACGCCGCTTGGTGGGCGATATCACCAATATTTTCGCCGGTACCGAAATGAAGCTTACAGAAGGTTCGCATCTCTACTGGCGCGATGGTTGGTACCACCTCTTGGTGGCCGAGGGCGGCACGGGTTACCAGCATGCGGTGACCATGGCGCGTTCCAAAACGCTGACAGGCCCTTACGAGGTACATCCCAACAATCCACTTCTGACGAGTCGACATGATCCTGAAAACCCGCTACAGCGGGCTGGCCATGCAGACTTGGTCGACTCCCCTGAAGGTGACACTTATCTGGTGCATTTATGCAGTAGACCTCTGACAGGCACCCGGCTATCGCCGATGGGGCGCGAGACCGCTATTCAGCGCGTGGAGTGGGGCGAAGATGGCTGGCTACGGCTCGCTGATGAGGGCAATGTACCAGCGTTAGAGGTGGCGATGAGTGGGGTGACGCAGAAGCTGCCTGCTCATGCAGAGCACTACGATTTCAAATCAGCAACGCTGCCCGATGCGTTTCAGTGGCTGCGTACCCCCTATCCGGAACGGCTGTTTTCGCTCACTGAACGGCCTGGCTACTTACGTCTTTTTGGCCGTGAATCGGTAGGTTCCTGGTTTGAGCAGGCGCTAGTGGCACGTCGTCAGGACAGCATCCACTGCAGTGCCGAAACGACACTCATCTTTGAACCCGAGGACATTCAGCAGTTTGCCGGGCTTATCGCCTACTACAACCGCTTCAAGTTCCATTATTTAGCGGTGACCTTGAACGATGCAGGCGACAAGCTGCTCAGCATTATCAGTTGCCTGGATGATTGGCCGAACGGCAATCTGAGTACCGTCGAAGAAGGTGTCCGCCTTGCCCCTGATGCCACTATTCGGCTTGGGCTGGATATCCATGCCCGGGAGCTGCGCTTTCGCTATGCCCAGGGAGATCAGCCCTGGCAATCGATTGGTCCTGCGTTAGATGCTGGCCTGCTTTCCGACGAAGGCAGCGGTCGTGCCCACGGCTATTTCACCGGCAATTTTCTAGGAATGGCCGCCCACGACATTAGTGGACGCGGCACCCCCGCCGATTTCCAGGCGTTTTGCTATCGCCGCGCCCCTCTTTCAGAGACGAGATAAGCTCATGGCTGAAGTAACACTACGCGACATCGAAAAGACGTTTCATGGCAAAACCACGGTAATCCCTGATTTAAATCTGCATATCGAAGATGGCTCTTTCACTGTGCTGGTTGGGCCTTCTGGCTGCGGAAAATCCACCTTGCTGCGCATGATTGCGGGCCTGGAGACCGTGACCCAGGGCACGATCACTATCGGCGGGGAAGACGTTACCACTGCCGAGCCGAGTGACCGGGACATTGCCATGGTTTTCCAGTCCTACGCGCTTTACCCGCACATGACGGTCGCTCGCAATATCGACTTCGGCATGCGGCTGGCAAAAGTGCCCAGCAAAGAACGGGAAGCCAAAGTGACCGAGGCCGCGCGCTTGCTCAATCTTGAGGATCTGCTCGAGCGTAAACCTGCTGAGCTCTCTGGGGGGCAGCGCCAGCGGGTGGCCATTGGCCGTGCCATTGTGCGCAGCCCCGGCGTATTTCTGTTCGACGAGCCGCTCTCTAATCTGGACGCTTCGTTACGCAACCGCATGCGGGTCGAGTTGGCCGAACTGCATCAACGGCTCGATACCACCATGGTGTATGTCACCCACGATCAGGTCGAGGCGATGACCCTGGCCGACTGCATTGTGGTGATGAACGCCGGGAAGATTGAGCAAATGGGCAAGCCCATGGCGCTTTACCAGCGCCCTGAAACACTGTTTGTCGCTGGTTTTATTGGCTCGCCGAAAATGAACTTAATCGAAGGGCCGCTAGCGGCGGCCTATGGCGCCACCACCCTAGGCATCCGGCCCGAGCATCTAGAGGTAAGCCGTGATCAGGGTGAGTGGAAAGGGCGTGTGCGGTTCATCGAGAAGCTCGGCGCTGACGCCTTTGCCTATGTGGACAGCGAGCAGGCCGGCCCGCTCACCGTGCGTCTCTCCGGCGATGTCGAACTGAGTAATGGCGACACGCTGTTCATTACTCCGCAACAGACCCAGCTTCACGCGTTCGATGCCGGCGGACAGCGGCTGCCTGACGACGCGGTTCACCAACGCTCAACCAGTCGCGAGAGCACGCTACACCATTAGCTACTACCAATTTTCCAACCACCAATATGCAAAACAACGCTCAATAACAAATCCAAGGAGCTAGATAATGACAACACAAAGAACGCTAAGCCGCTCATCGTATATTTTGGTGATCTGTTGTATTGCCGCCATCGGCGGTTTCCTGTTTGGTTTCGACAGTGGCGTGATCAACGGCACGGTGGATGGCCTACAGGCCTCTTTTAACTCCGATAGCGCAGGCACTGGTTTCAATGTGGCGTCGATGTTACTGGGCTGCGCGATCGGTGCTTTCTTTGCTGGTCGTCTGGCGGATCGCTTTGGCCGCCGTACGTTGTTGATCGTGGCCGCTGTGTTCTTCCTGATCAGTGCCTGGGGCTCCGGCGTTGCCGGTAGTTCTATGGAGTTTGTGATATATCGCATTCTCGGTGGGCTTGCCGTAGGCGCCGCCAGTGTCATGACCCCGGCTTATATCAGTGAGGTAGCACCATCGGCCTACCGAGGACGTTTAGCTACTATTCAACAGGTGGCGATTATTTCTGGCCTTTTTATGGCATTTTTGAGTAATTATGTCTTGGCCTATGTAGCGGGCTCGGCCATGTCAGAACTGTGGTTTGGCTTCGCGACCTGGCGTTGGATGTTCTGGATTGAGCTGATACCGGCTGCCGTATTCCTGGTGGCATTGCTGTTTATCCCTGAAAGCCCGCGCTACCTGATCAGCACCGGTAAGCAGGGCGAAGCCCGCCGTGTGCTTGGGTTAGTAATGCCTGAGCGTGATGTCAGCACCAAAATTGATGAAATTAATACCACTCTGGATCAAGATCACAAGCCACGGTTGAAAGATGTGATCAACCGCTCCACGGGCAAGATACATGGCATCGTCTGGGTGGGGATTGGCTTGGCGGTTTTCCAGCAATTGGTGGGCATTAACGTCGTTTTCTACTATGGCGCAGTGCTATGGCAGTCAGTGGGTTTCTCCGAAGGCGATGCGCTACTCATCAATGTGATCTCCGGTGCCGTGAGTATTGGTGCCTGCCTGCTCGCCATTGCGCTGATCGACAAAATTGGTCGCAAGCCGCTGCTTTGGGGTGGTTCGGTTGGCATGGCGGCGACACTAGCGTGCCTCTCTTACGCGTTCTCTACGGCGACGATGGTGGATGGCAGCCTACAGTTATCGAGTGACATGGGCGTATTTGCGCTGCTGTGTGCCAACCTTTATGTGCTGTTTTTTAACGCCTCGTGGGGGCCGGTGATGTGGGTCATGCTGGGAGAGATGTTCCCCAATCAAATGCGTGGTTCGGGGTTGGCGATTGCAGGCCTTTTCCAATGGCTAGCCAACTTCGGTATCACCATGACCTTCCCTATCATGCTGGCATCTATTGGCTTGTTTGGGGCCTACGGGTTTTATGCGATCAGTGCTGTTGCCTCTGTCTTCTTTGTTATCTACTTCGTCAAAGAGACGCGCGGGAAAGAGCTCGAAGAGATGGCTTACGAGTAAGTCACAATGTTGCCCCGATGGCCTGATTAATCGGGGATCATGTGCCTATTTTAAACAGTATAAGGCTAGTTTTTGTTAATAAAATCAATGGTTTGTTGGTCGTTTAAAACATATAAGCAGTTGTTTAACAATGCTTTTTGCTTACTGCTGGCGCAAGGTGGCACGGTGGCTGCAATGGACAGGTTAAGAGCGTAGCAGGTAGGACGACCTGGCGTTCTTACCCTTTAAACCGACGTGCAATGCTCGCACGGATGTTTAATTTAAGCAGTAAAGCCATTTATAGGAGCAGTATCATGATGAAGACGGAATCTCTCAAGAAACTTGGCATCCTAGGTGTATCATTTGGCCTGTTGGCCAGCCCACTTGCGTTTGCTCAAGTGGACAGCAGTGACGAGTACGAAGAACCGACCCCGCAAGAAGAAACGACGCAGGATGATCAAGGTAACTACAACAGCTACGACACTGAGCAAGATAAAGGTTCGGATGTAGGCACTGAGTACGAAGAGGAAGAGGAAGAATTCACTTACGAAGAAGAGGAAGAGGAGCAAGAAGTACCCACCACCGATGAAGAGGAGGATGATTCCGGCTGGTAATTGCAATCTTTAAGGAATAACTTTTCTCGGGCTCAAGGATGAGCCGACGGATGCCCCGCCAATTGCGGGGCATCTTTGTGTGTGGCCGTTAACAGTATCAACCAAGGAGCACGATATAATTTCGCGCTAAGGTGTTAAGCATCGGCGCGCTTAACAATTTGAGAACGCTACCCACAAGGATGTCTCGATGCCCCTGAACTGGTCACCCCTAAAATGGACAGACAAGCCTCAATTGCCCAAGGCCGAGGGCCGCATAGCGGCGATTGACCTGGCCCGTGGTATAGCCATCGGTTTGATGATTATTAGCCACTCAGTCAGTGGGTTAGTCGGCATTCGCAATGTACCTGATTGGGGGATGGTGCCGGTTCATTTTCTGACTAAATTCTCCTCTTCGCTGTTTATTGTGGTGTTTGGCATTGCCCTGGCGGTGGCGTTTCTTTCCCACACTCAAAGCGATGACTGGCCTAAGCGCCGGTTAAAGCTGTGGCTGCGCGCTGTAGAAGTATGGTTCTGGTACAAAGCGCTCCTTGTCATAGAAATGCTGCCGTTCTACTCGCCCAGCGAGATCGTCGATGCGTTGCTCTATGGCCGATTTGCCATTTGGGTAGAAATCTTAGGCTTCTACGCCATCGCGCTGCTTTGGGTGCCGCTGATTCTGCCGCTCTGGGCGCGGGCGCCGCTTTGGAGTCGACTCGCCACCATTGGCGGATTAACCGCCCTGACTATTTGGCTGCAAAGCCTTACGTTTGGCGGCAACGATATTCTGAAGGCGCTGCTGGTAGATCATGAAGACCACTATACCTGGGGGCAAATTAGCCGTGCGCCGATGATTCTAGTCGGGCTGCTTATCGGTGAAGCGTTGCTGCGCTGCTACTTCGACTCCGCCAAACGGCGCCGCTTAGTGCTCGCTCTGTTGGGCCTGGGTGCGCTGATGGTGGCGGGGTTTTATGCGCTGGCATTTATCAGTGGCGATGTACATGCGGCGATGCTGGCGGTGGCCAACAATGTCGGCAAACACCCGCCAGGGCTTGAGTTTATGCTGTTTAGCTTGGGCGGTGCACTGGTGCTGTTAGCCCTAGCTTTAGCCGGGGGCGCCAAAGCCGCCAAGGCACTTTTGCCGCTGACGATGGTCGGTTCAGATGCCCTTAAAGCGTTTATTTTCCATATTGTGATGATCTTTTTAGTGCTGCGCTTTTTGTGGGAAGGCGAGGGAATGTACACCTATCCACAGGCGCTTGGCGTAGGCGGTCTGTTGATACTTGGCGCCGCAGCGTGGATTTGGTTGACCCGTTGGATGGCTAACCACCGCTAAAAGCGATTAATAACTGCTGGAGTTACGATTTGCGACACTGGATACAACGTGGGCTGGTGGCAGTAGCGCTGATGATGGCGCTCCCTGCTCATGCCAATGAGTATGATACAAATTGGTACGATGCGCATTGGTACTATGAGGTAGATAAAAAGAGCACCTGGCAGGGCGATTTAACCGCGCGCTTGAAGGCTATCGAAGACGTCTTTGAGGGGCAACTGGGCGTTTATGTACGAAACCTCGCCAGTGGTGAAGCATTTTCATGGCGCGCCGATGATCCTTGGTATTTAGCCTCGCTGATTAAAATACCGGTGGCAGCGCAGGTGCTTGCAGAGCGCCAGACGGGTACGTTGACGTTGGATGAGCGATTAACGCTTGCGCGTAGTGACTTTGTCGATGGCGCGGGCCCCACCAATTGGCACGACCCCGGCACGCTTATCTCTATCCGTTACTTGATGGAGCAGATGATTACCGTCAGCGATAACACCGCCACCGATATGCTGATTGGCCGCGTGGGGCTGGCGGCAGTTAACGCACGCGCCCATACGATGATCGCCGCAAGCGGTGGTAACTCCGGTGAGATAGGCCCTATCTCTAAACTGGTCGGCGTACGCCAAGGCGTTTACGGTGAACTCCACCCTGACGCGCGGGAGCTTGGCGGGATGGATTTTATCGCCCTGCGTCAGCACTCGGTGAGCCAGCGTGGGCAGGCGTTAGCCCGCGTCCTAGGCGTTAGTACGGCGTCCTTCACCCAACCTGATTACGGCCATGCATTTGATGCTTACGAAGCCACCGGTGAAAACGTGGGCACCCTAAGCGCCTTTGGCGACCTGCTCGCCAGCCTGCACCCTGTTCAACAAGGAAGTGCCATGGATGATTTAGATGACGAACAGCGGCAAACGTTGTTGGCGCTTATGCAGCGAACCCGTTCCGGCAAACAGCGCCTTAAGGCAGGTATGGGAAGCGGCATAAGCTTCGCCCATAAAACCGGCACTCAGCAGCGGCGTAGCTGCGATGCCGGTATAGCCGAGCGCACTAACGCGGATACTGCAACACAAGGGCCCTGGGTAATTGTCACCTGTACCCGCGGGCCAGAGGCGGTAAGCGATCACGAACGCGCCTTGGCCCGTGTGGGCGAAGCGTTGCGCTATAGCGGAGCCCTGGGTAAGCCGTGGTAAACTACCGCCCCGAATGACCCCTCAGAACATCATTAGTTAGGAGTAACCTATGACACGCGCCAGCGCCCGCCACATTTTGGTCAGCAGTGAAGAGCAGTGCCTAGCACTCAAAGAAGAAATTCAAAATGGCCGCGACTTTGCCGAAGTAGCTAAAGAGCACTCCAGCTGCCCCTCTAGTCGTCAAGGTGGCGATCTCGGTAGTTTTGGTCCCGGCCAGATGGTGCCCGAGTTCGATAAGGTTGTCTTCAACGACGAAGTAGGCCAAGTACACGGCCCGGTGAAAACCCAGTTTGGTTACCACCTGCTGGAAATTACCGAACGCACTTAACTTTTCCTAACCAAACGCTCTTAATTGCGCCTAAAAGGCCGTCAAGCGTTGCGGTCATTCGACCGCAACGTGAGGAGTACGCCTTGAACGACCCGATTATTACTATTAACGGCCTGAATAAAACCTACGAGGGTGGCTTTCAGGCGTTAACCCATATCGATTTAACTATCCACCGTGGCGAGATATTTGCCCTGCTTGGCCCCAATGGCGCAGGTAAGACCACGTTGATTAGTGTGGTCTGCGGTTTGGTTAACCCCACCGCTGGTCATGTGTTGGTAGACGGGTTCGATAATATTACCCACTACCGCCAAGCCCGCGAGCGCATTGGGTTAGTGCCCCAAGAGCTGACCAACGAAGCGTTTGAAACCGTCTGGAACACCGTCAGTTTCAGTCGTGGTCTGTTTGGCAAAGCGCCCAATCCTGCGCATATCGAAAAAGTGCTTAAGTCGCTGGCGCTTTGGGATAAGCGCAACAACCGCTTGATGACACTCTCGGGTGGCATGAAGCGCCGTGTGCTAATCGCCAAAGCGCTCTCCCACGAGCCGCGCATACTGTTTTTGGATGAGCCCACCGCAGGGGTCGACGTTGAGCTGCGCCGGGATATGTGGGAAGTAGTGCGCCAGCTACGCGATAACGGCGTGACGATTATTTTAACCACTCATTATATCGAAGAAGCCGAAGAGATGGCCGACCGCATCGGCGTTATCAATCGCGGTGAGCTGGTGCTGGTGGAAGAAAAAGCGGCGTTAATGAGCAAACTGGGCAGCAAACAGCTAACCCTGAACCTGCACAGCCCGCTGACAGAGATACCTGCACACCTGCAGCGCTTTGAGCTAAGCCTAGCCGCTGAAGGGTATGAGCTGATCTATACCTATGACGGTAGCCAGGAAGAGGATGGTCACGCTATTTCAGAGCTGTTGACCGCGCTTGAACGAGAGGGCGTCACCTTTAAAGACCTGAACACTCGGCAAAGCTCGCTTGAAGATATTTTCGTTGATTTGGTTAAGGAGCGAGCATGAACCTGCACCCCGTTCGCGCTATTTATATGGCGGAAATGGCGCGCACGCGCCGCACGCTACTGCAAAGTATTGTTTCGCCGGTCATTTCAACGTCGCTTTACTTTGTCGTCTTTGGTGCCGCGATTGGCTCACGAATCAGTGAGGTCAACGGGGTTAGCTACGGCGCTTTTATTGTGCCGGGGCTGATTATGCTAATGCTGCTCACCCAGAGTGTTTCAAACGCCTCTTTCGGCATCTTCTTTCCGAAATTTTCCGGCAGTATTTACGAGCTGCTGTCGGCGCCTATCTCGCATTTAGAAATTGTGATCGGCTACGTGGGGGCGGCGGCCTCGAAATCGATTCTGCTGGGGCTGATTATTTTGGCTACCTCGGGCTTGTTTGTACCGCTGGAAATCGCCCATCCGTTCTGGATGCTGACGTTCCTGGTGCTAACCGCCGTCACCTTTAGCCTACTCGGCTTTATCATCGGCATTTGGGCTGATGGCTTTGACCGGCTGCAGCTGGTGCCGCTGCTGGTGATTACCCCGCTGACCTTTTTGGGTGGCAGCTTCTACTCCATCGATATGCTGCCGCCGTTCTGGCAAACCATCACGCTGGCTAACCCCGTTGTGTACCTGGTGAGTGGCTTTCGCTGGAGTTTTTACGGTATCAGCGATGTAAGCCTTGCTGCGAGTGTGGGCATGATTGCCCTCTTTCTCGCGGCTTGCCTGGTCGCCATTGGCTGGATTTTCCGAACTGGTTACCGCCTCAAACCCTGACTCTTTTTTTAAACTCTGGAAGCTAGTAGACCTTTATGCCACTACTGCAAAGTATTGTGCACCGCCTCGATCCGACGCTTGACGGTGAGCGCCTAACCCTAACCGCTGCGCCTCAATCAGAGCAGGCAGCGCCCAGTGACGACTCAGTGATGGCGACCCTGGTGGGTACGCTCAATGACACCTACAACACCAAGCCCAAAGGCTGGGGGCGCTTTGCCGAAGAGGGCGAACAGGCTGGGCCGCTTGCCATGTGGCTGCGCAACTATTTGGCGGGTGATAAAAGCTTTGCTGAGCTTTCTGTTGAACTGGCTGAACGGCTCGTCAAGCAGCTTCAAGAGCAGTTGTCAGTAAGTGGTTACTTAGTGTTCAGCCACCAGCGCCAAGGTGATACTGAAACACTGCTGATGGCATTGGTGCACCAGCGCGAAGGGATTGGCATTAATGATGACCACCACGCCATCCCTGCGGCCCAGCTCAATACCAGCCAGCTTACCCTGGCGGCGCGCATCAACCTTACCCAATGGCAGAGCGAGGCACCAAATGCACAGTATGTCTCGTTCCTAAAAGATCGCGGTGGTAAAAAACTCGCTGAGGGCTTGGTGGCATTGCTGGGTATGGAAGAGGGCGTCGATGCCCCGGCCGAAACCCGCACGCTGCTGAAAGCGTTTAGCGACTACGTCGAGAAAGAGGATTATGACGACGAGGTGAGCCGAGAAAAAACCGACACGCTGGTGGACTACGCCAATGAACAGCTTCGCCGTGGCGAACCAATGACCTTGGAAGAGCTTTCAGGACTGGTGGACGAACAGCAGCCGAAAGCCTTTTACGACCATATTCGCAACGCTGATTACGGGCTCTCGCCGGAAATCCCCCCCGATAAGCGCACCTTGAGCCAGTTCCGCCGCTTTACCGGCCGAGCGGGTGGCGTATCGATTAGCTTTGATTCGCACCTGCTGGGCTCAAGCATCGAGTACGACGCCACCCAGGATCGCCTGATTATCAAACAAGTGCCCAAGCAGTTAAGAGAGCAGCTTACCAAGAAGGATTGAGGTAAGGACGACGCTGTAGCTACCTAGGAGCCCCCTATGCTGAACGCCATTAGTGATTTCTTCCAGCGCTCGCTGGCGCAACCCGAGCAGCGCGAAAATCAAACGCTTACGCTGGAACTGGCAACCGCAGCACTGCTGTGTGAAATCGTCCGCGCCGATTACGACACCACCGATGAAGAGCTTGCCGCGCTGCGTCTTATGCTTACCGAGCGCTACCGGCTAAGCGCAAACGATGTGGAAGAGCTGATGACGTTGGCACAAGCAGAAGTGGATGAGGCCGTCGATCATTACCAGTTTGTTAGCCTGATCAAAGAGCACTATAACTACGACCAGCGTTGCGAGCTGGTCGCGCAAATGTGGCAACTGGCCTGGGCCGACGGCAGCGTTGACCCACTTGAAGAGCACCGTATTCGCCGCTTGGCGGACTTACTGTATGTTAGCCATAGCGATTTTATCCGTACCAAGCTGCACGTAGAGGAGCGCAATAAACCCGATGCATAACCGCAACGAAGACTCGAATTTAATGGATCTAATTAGCTCGATTGAGCGTATGGAGCAGGATGCTTCGCGGGTCAGCGTTGACGATGTTGTTCACGCCGTTGGACGACGCTCGTTTGGGCCGCTGCTGCTGGTTGCCGGGCTGATTACGCTCACCCCGATCATTGGCGATATACCCGGCATGCCGACCTTAATGGCCGCATTGGTACTGCTGGTTTCCGTGCAGTTACTAGCGGGAAGTGAGGCGTTTTGGTTGCCCCGCTGGTTGCTAAAACGCTCTCTTTCCCGTCAAAAGTTTGATAAAGGCATTCAGCTGATGAAAAAGCCTGCCCGCTGGATAGATGGACTATTGCGGGTGCGGTTACCTTGGCTGACGGGCTACATCGGTATCCGGGTAACTGCCGTAATGTGTTTATTGATTGCCTTGGCCATGCCGCCGATGGAGTTTATTCCCTTTTCGGCCAACGGAGCGGGGCTTGCGCTAACCCTGCTGGGGTTAGGCTTGGTTGCCCGTGATGGTATAGCGCTGCTGCTGGGTTTCGCGCTGTTCGGCGCCACCTTCGCCTTCATTACGATGAGCCTGGTATAACAAAACCTGAGATAACAAAAGGAGTATCGGCATGTCTGATCCGGTTTCAACGCCGCCGCCTAACCCCCCAGAGAGCCAGAATCACTGGGAGCGGCGCATTGAAACGGCGCTTTGGAATTCGCGCTTTTTGGTTATGCTGGCGGTCGTGCCCAGCTTATTGGGTTCATTGATGCTGTTTATCGTCGGTACCGTGGATATTTTCAAGGTAGTCGCCGACGTGATGGGTTACTACTTATTGGGTGGCACCCAGGATATTCACGACAGCCTAGTGCCCGATATTATCATTGCGGTGGACATTTATCTGATTGCCATCGTATTGCTGATTTTCGGCTTAGGTGTTTACCGACTGTTTGTCTCCCGCATTGATCAAGCCGAAGAGAGTAATCTGCGCCACCCTTTTAACGTCGCCTCATTAGATCAACTGAAAGATAAAATCGCTCGGGTGGTGATACTAGCGGTGATCATTGAGTTTTTCCGCGCCGTGGTGGATATCCGTTTTGCCACGCCCCTGGAAGCCATCTACTTAGCGCTTTCAGTGCTGGCGCTGGCAGCCGCGCTCTACCTGATGAGCCTCGGCCACAAAGGCGAGTAAGCGCACTCGCGACCAGGCTGTGCTACTCATCATTTTCAGCTAACAAACCTTCTACCAGCCTGTTTAACCGCTGCTGGAACTGCCCGCCCGGCGAGGGTGGGTTAGGGTCTGAGGTGATCACTACAGTCATCTCACGTTCTGGAATAACGTAAAGCGCCTGACCGCCATAGCCACGCCCGTAGTAAACGTCTTCGCCTGCCAACTGAGTAACAAACCAACCAAAGCCGTATCCGTCGCCAGTCCAGCGCGATGTACCGCGCGGCTGCCATGATTCTTCCACCCAACCCTCCGGCAGAACGCGCTGCTCGTCTCCTGCCTCATTAACCACGATGCCATCATTCCGATACAGCTCGCCCACCTCTATCAGTGCTCGCGGCGAGAGCTGCATATCATTGCCGCCAAAGTAGATCCCTTGTGGGTCGCGTAGCCAGGGGCGAATGGTGATATTAAGCGGATCACCCAATAGGCGCTGGGCAAGGGCATGGGTCGTCTCCCCGCTGGCGTGGGTGAGCGCGGCGGAAAGTAGATGGCTGGTACCGGTGGAGTAGAGCATCTGCCCACCCGGCTCATCCACAAATGGGCGCGTCATCGCATCGTTCACCCAGTTGGCGCTTGCCACCCAAGCGCCATAGTTGCTGCCAGAAGTGCGCTCAAGCCCAGCCTGCTGGGCGAGCAGGTGCGCCACAGTGATATCCCCAACTTGCGGATCAATACCGCGCGGTAGGTGTTCGCCAAACAGCGCCACCATAGGTTGCTCAGCGGATTCAATGATGCCCGCTTCAATCGCTGCACCCGTAATGGCAGCCAGCACCGTTTTGGACAGCGATTTAATATTGGTAGGCGACGCCACCCCCGGCCCACCCTGGTGAAGCTCGTGGATAATCGCACCGTCATAGGCCACTACCACGCTGTGCACGCGGTTTAGCTGGTTGGTTTGCCGGTCTAGCGTCTGGAGTGTGTTTGCAGAAGGTTCATTAGCGGCTGCATAGGCGGTGGGTAACAACGAAGTAACAGCAAACGAAACAAGCAAAGCAGTAGCGCGCATCGCAACACCTTCGGTATAAGTGGCAAAGGTTCGAGGTTTAGAAGTAGCAGAGGTTCCACAGCAGATAGCACAGCCACTTTCTAAAAGGGGAATGCAGCGACATTACGCAAAAGCAGAAAAAGCCTGCTAGGATGGAGGTGTTGGCTAATGGGTAAGCAAGCCTTTGATTTCTCTAAAACGCAATAAGCAAGGAGTGCCCTATGCGTAATATTATCTACATTATTGGTCTTATCGTGGTTGTGCTGTTCATTCTGTCGATGCTCGGCCTGCGCTAAGCTAACAGAATTAGGTCTTATAGAGCCAAGCTCTAAAAACGAGCCTGAAGAACAAGACCAAGCAAAAAACCGCCCAAAAGCTTTCGCTTATGGGCGGTTTTTTTATGAGCATCTTTTATTAGCTCTTTTGATAAGCAATGCGTGACAGCAGCATATGTTAAGCGCAATCAGCAGCCCCCTGACCGAACATATCAAACATAATTTCACGGCCGAGACGGGTCAAAACAAAGCGGCCATACTCATTGAAAGTGGCTGCTTCACTGGCTTCCATGACCTTCTGGCAGGTTGCCCAGGTGGGTGCTGCAGCACAAAGTGTGAGCAATTCACGCTGAGCTAAACCGCGTTGAGGCAAGGTAATA
Organism: Vreelandella sedimenti; assembly: GCF_013416325.1. Classification (GTDB taxonomy): domain Bacteria; phylum Pseudomonadota; class Gammaproteobacteria; order Pseudomonadales; family Halomonadaceae; genus Vreelandella; species Vreelandella sedimenti. The sequence continues at coordinate 23,939 of NZ_JACCGK010000026.1, read as the reverse complement.
GTTTCAAGTACATGGCCATTGTCGTAGAGCAGCTCAGCGGCAATCGATAAACACTGGCGAAGGCTACGTTGAACGTTTGCGGCGGTCGATGGCCCATAAGACGCTGGAGCAGAGCGTTCTTGCGTCAGTTCTGGAGGCATAGGTTCTGAAATCATAAGTTTCGGAGTCATAGCATGTTCTCCTGCGGTCAGCACCAAGTCGGGCTTGTTGCAGCGCATTATAAACCAAAGTCGATGTTAGACCAAGGTCTATAGCTTAGAGGGAATCTCCCACTATTGAACTCATCAACGGTAGGTCAATGTGCTACGCTCGCTACCACGTATTTTAGCGAGTTAATAAGTCATGCATATCAGTGTATTCGGAACCGGTTATGTCGGCCTTGTTGCAGGCGCCTGTTTAGCCGATGTCGGCCATCAAGTCACCTGTATGGATGTTAACGCTGAGCGGATTGATCAGCTTAATGGCGGAGAGGTGCCGATCTTTGAGCCAGGGCTAAGCACTATCGTTGCTCACAACGTGGCGGCTGGCCGTTTACGCTTTACTACCGACGCTGCCCAGGCGGTAGCTGATGGCGAACTGCTGTTTATCGCCGTGGGAACGCCACCCGATGAAGATGGCAGTGCCGACTTGCGCTATGTGCTAGAGGTGGCGCGCACGATCGGCCAGCATATGGATAGCTATAAGCTGGTGATTGATAAGTCTACCGTGCCGGTGGGTACCGCGGAAAAAGTCCACACCGTTATCAGCGATGTGCTCGAACAGCGCGGTGCATCACTCGCGTTCGATGTGTGTTCGAACCCTGAGTTTATGAAGGAGGGGGCGGCGATCGAAGACTTTACCCGTGGCGCGCGGATTATCGTTGGTACGGAAAGCGAGCGGGTGAAAGCGCATATGCAAGAGTGCTACGCCCCCTATAACCGCAACCACGAAAAGCTGATGTTTATGAGCGTGCGGGCTGCCGAGCTGACCAAGTATGCCGCCAATGCCATGCTCGCTACCAAAATCAGCTTTATGAACGAGATTGCCAATCTTGCCGAACGGCTCGAAGTGGACGTTGAAGACGTGCGCCGAGGGATTGGCAGCGACCCCCGCATTGGCTACCACTTTATCTACCCAGGCTGCGGCTACGGCGGCTCCTGCTTCCCCAAAGATGTCCAGGCGTTAGAGCGTGCCGCGCGCCAATTAGGCTATACGCCGGAACTGCTCAGCGCCGTCGAGTCAGTGAATTTACGCCAAAAGCATACCCTGTTCACAAAACTGCAAGATAACTTAGGCAATCTAAGCGGTAAGACCATTGCAGTATGGGGCTTGGCCTTTAAACCCAACACGGATGATATGCGTGAAGCCCCAAGCCGTACGTTAATGGAAGCACTCTGGCAAGCGGGCGCCAAGGTGCAGGCGTTTGATCCCGAAGCCATGGCAGAATGCCGCCGCATTTACGGGGAGCGGGATGACCTGATGCTGGCAGGCGACCGGATTCAGGCAGTGAAAGGTGCCGATGCTTTGGTTATCTGCACCGAGTGGAAGGAGTTTCGCAGTGTCGATTTTGATTGGCTAGCCGACCAGTTGGCTGAAAAAGTCGTCATCGATGGGCGTAATTTGTACACGCCAAGTGCCGTTAAAGAAGCGGGACTGCGTTACATTGGGGTCGGGCGGAAGAGCAGCTAAAAGAGGAATCTATTATTGTGATTTTCTCATTAATTGGCGATGACTGTTACGTTTTATTACTTGAAATAACGTCTTGGCACAAAAAAAGAAGAGGAATATTTAAGTTATTCTTCACCTAGCCGAGGTTTTAAGGTAATCGTATTAAAAATAGTGCTGCGTATTGCTTAATGAAGGAACGCGAATCGTAGCTACATGTATTCAGAAAAGGCATTGGTTTTATGGCTGCTATTACATCATTAGGCATTGGTTCTGGCTTGGATCTGAATGGCTTGCTGGATCAATTGAAGGAAGCAGAACAAGCAAAGCTTGAGCCCATCGCGCAGCAGATTCAGTCCGAAGATACGAAAATATCTGCCTACGGTCAGCTTAAAAGTGCGCTTGAACAGTTTCAAAATTCTGCTCAAGCCCTCAATGACGGGTCGTCATTCGAAAGTCTGACGACCAATGTCGAGGGTAGCGCCGTTGGGGCCGTCAGCAGCAATGAGGCCCAGCCAGGTCAGTACGAAGTACAGGTCGGCCAGTTAGCTACAGCCAGTAGCCTAGTAACAGAGCGTTTGGAAACAGCAGACGAAAGCATAGTGACTGGGGAGCAGTCATTAACCTTTACTCTTGCTGACGGAGCTATGGATCCCATTACCATTGCCGATGGCAGTTCCCTTGAAGATATGCGTGATGCTATCAATCAACAGAGTGATGGCCGCTTAAGCGCCTCTATTATCAACGACGGTGAAGGGTATCGTCTTGCAGTAAATTCGACGGAAACGGGTGCGGACGCGAGCATTCAAAGCACAAACTTTTCAGGCATTCTTGCGGGCGATGTACAAACGACTGATGCCCAGGTAGTTCAAGCGGGTCAGGATGCAGAGTTTAACGTCAATGGAATTGACATTGTTAGCCCTACCAATCAAGTGGAAGGCGCTATTCAAGGCATTACCCTGAACTTATCTGAGGCGGGTGCGACAAGCACAGTCAGCGTTGAGCAAGATAGTGAAGCTATCCGCGAGCAGGTCACGGCCTTTGTTGATGACTTCAACACGCTCAAGGACACCATTACCAGTTTGACAGCGTTTGATGAAGAGACTGGGCAGGCGGCGGGATTGAACGCCGATGCCACGACTCGTGCGGTTGAGCGAGAGCTTCGTCAAACAATTAGCAGTGTTGTCGGCGGCGATGGCTTTAGCGTGTTGTCGGATATAGGCATTTCGCTTCAAGTAGACGGCAAGCTGGAGATTGACGAAGATAAGTTAGATAGCATTGTTGCTAATCAGCCAGATCAGCTAGCCAGTTTTTTTGCAGGCGATAGCGAAGAGGGTGGCATGGCAGGGCAAATCGCCACATCGCTTGAAAGCTTGGTAGGAACAGGTGGCCGCCTTGAAAGTGCTGTTGATTCATCTGAACGGCGCTATGCTTCGTTAGAAGAACGTTTTACGACCACTGAAAGCCGTATCGAACAAACTGTAGACCGTTATAGAACGCAGTTCCAAGCGATGGACAGCATGGTAGCGCAAATGAACTCAACCAGTGCTTATCTGACCCAGCAGTTTGCAGTGCTTGATCAGCAAAGTTAAATTAACCTGATAAGCTAGCTAAATTAATAGTTTACAAGATGCCCGGCACTATGTGTTGGGCATTTTTCTTTGCAATGCTTTAAAAACAGCTTAAAAAAGGCATTACCTCTAAAGTTTGTTCCTCCGCAGCCGATAAATTACCTAGACACCTCTCTCTACTTCTTATAAGGAATGAGCCCCATGGCATCGATCACAGCACTCGGTGTAGGTTCTGGGTTGGATCTTTCAGGTTTGGTGGATCAGCTTCAAGCGGCAGAACGCCAAAAGCTTGTACCTATTCTAGAGCAGCAAAGTGCTCAGAAAACTAAAATATCTGCTTATGGGCGCCTCCAATCAGCAATGGATAGGGTGCAAACCTCTATCGCTGCATTGAATGAAGCATCTACGTTTAAGCAGCAAACAAGCACCGTAACTGGCGATGGCGTGTTGGCGACAGCAGGCGAAACCGCGAATGCCGGGCGCTATGAAGTAACCGTTACCCAACTGGCTCGCGCAGGCAGCGCTGCTTCTAATAGCGTGGCGCTAGACCAGGAGCTAACAGCAACTGATACAACCCTTACGCTTGATTTTGGTGCTGGCGGTACCCAAACAAGCTACGACGTGACTATTTCAGCAGGCAGTACGCTGGCGGATGTCCGTGACCAAATTAACGCGGATAAAGAGTCTGGCGTCACCGCTTCTATCGTGAATGACGGCACTGGGTACCGCTTAGCGCTGAGCTCAAAAGAGACGGGCCAAGATGCTTCACTGGAGGGCTTCTCAGGCTTGGCATCGCTGACCATGGATGCAGCCACCCAGCGCTCAGGTCAGGACGCTGAGCTGAATGTTAATGGCATTGCTATCACCAGTAAAACCAACCGCGTTGAAGAGGCTATTCAAGGCGTAACGCTCGACCTCACGGCGGCTTCTGGTGACCCCGTTACGCTGGTAATCGAGCGTGATGAAGCGTCGCTGAGAGAAGCTATTGACGACTTCGTTAGTAACTACAACGAAATGAAATCCACCGTTGGCCGAATGACCGCATACAACGGGGAAGGTGAAACATCCGGCGAGCTAGTGGGCGACCGCACTGTTCGTACCATTGAAGACCGTCTACGTCGGGATATCACTGACAACCTCGGAACAGGCGATATTTCACGACTTTCTCAGTTGGGTATTGCCATTGATGAGCGTGGACGTCTAACAGTTGATGAGGATAAGTTAGACGATGCCATCGCTAACAACCCTGAGGAGTTATCCTCCTTTTTTGCGGGTGACACGGAAGAAGGCGGCTTTGCAGGGCGCTTAAATGCAACGCTTGAAGCAATTACTGAGGAAGATGGCATTATTCAAAGCTCGGTTAATAGCGCCGAGCTAAGGGTAGACAGCCTGGAAGAGCGCAAGCTGCGTATGGAAAGCAGTATTGAGCGGAGCGTCGAGCGCTACCGCAAGCAGTTTGGGCAGTTAGATGGCTTGATCGCCCAAATGAACTCCATGAGCAGCTATCTCTCCCAGCAGTTCAGCATGCTGAGCAATATGCAGAATAGCAATTAAGAAAGTCGTTCAGAACGCAGTTGAGAGGTTAGTTGAAGTAGTTACAGTGAATTACATAAAAAAGCGTAATTTTTTCTAAAGAATTTGGTAGGCCTGCCGTTAATTAATATAACGGCGACGCAAGCGCCGCTAAGCAGGCCAAAAGGCCAGTTAATCTTCGAGGAGCACACACATGTCTGTAATCAACACTAACATTACGGCCCTGATTGGCCAGAACAACCTGTCCAACTCTCAGTCTATGCTGGCCAAAGCGCAAGAGCGTTTGTCTTCTGGCCTGCGCATCAACAGCGCCTCTGACGATGCTGCTGGTCAAGCCATCGCCAACAAAATGTCTGCCCAGATCAAAGGTATGGATCAGGCTAGCCGTAACGCGAGCGATGGTATCTCCCTGGTGCAGACCATGGAAGGCGGCCTCGACCAAGTAAACGACAACCTTCAGCGTATTCGTGAGTTAGCGGTACAGGGTGCCAACGACACCAACACTGAAGAAGACCGTGCAGCCATTACTACCGAAATCAACGAGCGTATCGCAGAAATTGACCGTGTTGCCGGAAGTACAAACTTCAACGGCACTGATCTGTTGGCCAGCGGTGGCGGTGCTGATTTAAGTATCCAGGTCGGCGCCAACACCACAGACAATGATGTTATTTCAGTCAGTGTTTTTGATGCGACTTCCGTCAACCTTGGTGTTAGTGGTGCAGCTGCCGCCGTATCTGGCGCTGGTGGCACTAATGCCAACTTCCAAGCTTTGATCACCGCTGTTGATGATGCTGTTGAGACCCTCGACACTGAGCGTGCCACTCTTGGTGCGACGCTTAACCGCTTTGACTCGGTAATTGATAACCTAGCCACAACTAACACTAACCTTTCTGAAGCACGCTCGCGTATCGAAGATGCCGACTACGCGGTAGAAGTGTCGAATATGACGCGTGCTAATATTCTTCAGCAGGCCGGTACTTCTATGCTGGCACAGGCCAACCAGACGCCGCAGTCTGTACTGTCTCTACTGGGCTAATAGCTTAGCGGCTAAGCTTCAAATGAAAGTAACAACGGGGCCAACTGGCCCCGTTTTTTGTCGTTAAGTGTTGCGTTAAAAATTAGGCTCTTAAGAATGTTCCAGCCTCTTATCGAGCCTGATCGCGAGAACAGCTACTTAAATATCGGCGCATTCACGCCTTTGCTTGCAGCACTAGCGCAGTATTCTAGGTACATTGTCATCCTTTCTTGTGAGCCGCTTCATGGTTAAGAACACCTCCACATCTGCTACCCAAAAGCGCAAATCCCGCATACTTTGGGCCAATCCTTTCTGTCTACTGGATACCTCGAGCGGAGCCAGCATGACCGTGCGTCAAATGCTGCTGCAACTTACGTCTCGGGGTTATGAAGTTCAGGTGCTGGGAGCGACGGTATTCGATAACACCAAGGGCATGGGGGGACTCAAGGAGCAATTCCCAGACCTGAACGCTCACCTGCACCAATTGGTTGAAGCCGAGGATGGCCCGCTAACGCATCAATTGGTGGTTAGCTATAGCCACAATCGTAATCACCTTACGACGCACGAAGAGGGGCTTTGGTATAACCAGTACCTTTACCTGCTGGATTCGTTTAAGCCGGATGTGGTGTGGTTCTACGGCGGTCAAACACTGGATTTGCTAATTGCCAATGAGGCGCGCGACCGCGGTATTCCTGTCGCCTTCTATTTAGCGAACGGCAACTATAAAGCATCAAACTGGTGCCGTGATGTGGATTTGATCCTCACTGACAGCCAGGCCACGGCGGAGATGTACCGTAAGGAGGTGGGCTTTTTCTCAAAGCCTGTAGGCAAATTCATCGCCCCGGAAAGCTTTGTTGCGGAGCAACATAAGCGTAAGCGCTTAATGTTTGTGAACCCTAGCTGGCAAAAAGGTGCTAGCGTTTTTGTCCAGTTAGCAGAAAAGCTTGAGCGAGAAAGACCCGATATTGAGCTTGAAGTGGTGGAAGCACGAGCCGACTGGCCAGCCGTGCTGCGGGAAACCACCCGCAAAATGGGGGAACAGCGCAGCGCTTTAAGCAATGTTGTAGTGACGCCCAATACCAGTGATATGCGCGGCCCTTACAGCCGAGCTCGGGTGGTGGTAGCTCCTAGTCTTTGGTGGGAAAGCTCCGGGCGCATACTGGCCGAGGCCATGCTAAACGGTATTCCGGCTCTGATTACCAATCGCGGTGGCATGCCCGAAATGATCGGGGATGCCGGTATCGCCTTTGATTTCCCTGCAGCCTGCTATAAAGAACCCTACCAGCAGTTACTAAGCGACGATGAGCTTCAGCCACTAGTGGATGCAGTCATCAGCTTGTTTGATGACGAAGCGCTTTACCAAAGCTACGTAGATCGCGCTTGGCAAGTAGGCAAAGAGAAGCACCATCTTGACCGTGCCACTGACCGGCTACTGACTGCGTTAACGCCTTTAGTACGTCAACAAGCAGGCAACAAAGACTTTGCCATTACCCAAAAGAAGCGCCACCGACAGCGTTTAGCCTGCCAGTTAAGCAACAAACCTGAATTCAAGGTCGATAACTCTCTACAGCAGTTGATCAGTGCTAAATCTGGAGCCAAGCAGGCCAACGAGCCACAATCTAACCGTTTGTGGCTTACCGATAACTTTACCTGGCAAGTTAAAGGTAAAATCATGGTGCTCGACAACCGCGCCAGCCTAATTAAAAGTGGCCTTGCCGACCAGATGGTGGCGACCAAAGCTTTTGGCATTGTCGCGTTTGACCCCGCCAGCGAAGTAAAGGATGCCAAACAGTACGAGGGCAGCGACTATATTCAGTTATTCCAGCACGCCCTGCTCGGCGATGGTAAGGCGGCAACGCTGCATGCCTGTGTTGCCCCGGAAATGACTAGCACGCTGACACCCCTTCCGGCTGAAAAGCTACCCAAACGTCACCACCTGGGTGCAAAGCCTTTGGCAGAAATCCCCATTAATACCGTGGCGCTGGACAGTATTGATGGATTGGGAAACCTTGATTGGTTAATTCTAGATGAGCTAAGCGATGCTATGGCCGTGCTGGAACATGGTAAAAAGGCGCTTACAGACACTCTGCTGATTCAGGCGCGAGTTGCCTTTCAGCTTACTCATGAAAAACAGCCCAACTTGGCAGAGCTACAGCATTGGGCCAGTCGCAATGGCTTCCGCTTCTATCGCTTCCATAACATTAGTCACTATAGCCATTTGCCAAAAAAGCTGAGCGCCCATACAGCCTGCGCCACCGAGCAGGAGAGCGGCGATGTGCTCTTCCTCCCTAGTCACGAGCGTATGGCTATTCTGAGCGAGAAAGAAAGGATGAAGCTAGCCTTTATTCTCAGTGCAGGCTTTGCAGCGCACGATGTAGCTTTTGATTTGATAGCAGAAGTTAGCCAGGATAAAGCGCTAGAGTTTCTTGAAGCACAGGAGTTTTTGCCAAAGTCGCCATCACAAAATGGCTCGTCCATTTCAACGATTGAGGATTTAAAAGCGACAGTGGCTAAAGCTCCACTTTCATTGATCAAAGCAAATCATTCTCTACCAGGTCACTTAGTTGTATCGTTAACGTCTTATAAAGCACGCTTCGACAATCTTCATCTCACCCTACGCAGTCTATTATTGCAGGAAATGTGTCCTGATCTTCTGATTCTATGGATTGCTGAAGACGAAAAGGCAGACCTACCTGAGGCCGTATGGCAGTTGGAGCAGTACGGGTTAAATATTCAATTCTGTGAAGACATTCGCTCGTATAAAAAAATTATACCTACACTGCAAAGCTATCCAGAAAGCTTTATAGCGACTGCTGATGACGATATTTACTATGAGCCGAGGTGGCTTACGAAGTTGTTAGAAAACTGGGATGGTAACAATAAAACAGTAGTTGCGCATCGAGCACACAAGATCCTTCTTAAGCAGAACAATAAACCGTTACCATATCGGAAATGGAAATGGGAAATTGATGAAAACGAGGTCATAGATGGTAAGATTGTTCCAACGGGTTGTGGCGGTGTATTATACCCTCCTCATGTATTTCATTCCGAGGTAACCGACACTAGCAAATTTATGGAGTTATGTCCTTCTGCAGACGATATCTGGTTATATTGGATGGCATCTTTGAATGGTGCGAAAGCTAAGCGTTCAAATTATACCTTTCAATTGATTGAATGGCCAAACGAAGAGGGGGCGTCACTATGGAAAGAAAATATTCATGGTGGAGGTAATGACCAGAGTATTAAGGCCATACTAGATGAGTACGGTTGCCCATGGGAAAAGCCAATTAAAATTATTAGTGAGCTTGCAAAAGGTATTAAGGTTTTAGCTTTTACTAATGATGTTTCTTCGCTAGTAGTAATTAGTCATGGTGTCGGTTCACTTATAAGAATTTGGCCTTTTGAAACACCACCGACTAATGAAATAAAAAATATAGATATCATGCCTAAAATTATGCTTGGTGATGGTAGGCCTAGTAACTATTATGTGTGTGAAAATCCAGCATATAATAGTATGCTTCAACCTTTTTCAGAAGAGAAAATAAATCTTTTACAACAAATTCCAGTCAATACAGTTACTTTAAATGAGTTTTCATCATTTTCGAAATTTGACTGGCTATATATTGATAATCTTTGTGATTTAGACAATATTTTAAGCTATGCTGATCAAGCTTTAAGAGAAGTTTCTATCATTCAGGTGAAAGTGTTTTTAGGTAAAACTCATAAACGACAATGTTCTATAATTGATATAGTCAAAAATTTCACTACCCTTGGTTTTAGGTTGATTACCATGCATGGTATGGTCAAGCCTAAGCACGAAAACTATAGGTTACGTTTCTCTGAAAATGCGAGAAATTTAGATTTAATTTTCATACCTACTGCGAAATTTATGAGTGCAGAAAAGCAGGAAAAAATAAAATATATTTTAAATGAGTTGATTGGATTTCAGGGCTCTTGAAGAGAGAATAATTATGTTGTCAGAATTAAATGTAGTCCCTAAACAAGATGAAATTACGAAAGATTGGAAAAGTGAAGAAATTAAGGTAACTTGTTATGTCCAAACCTATAATCATGTGAGCTATATTGAAGAAACTCTTGAAAGTATACTCGCGCAGAAAACTAGTTTTCCATTTAAAATAGTCGTCTATGATGATTGTTCTACAGATGGCACTCAAGGAAAAATTAGAAATTATCAGAAAAAGTATCCTGATATTGTGTTTCCATATTTGGCTGAATTTAATCATGGAAAAGAAAATGTGCCAAGAATTGAACATCAAAATTTAGTCGAAGGTGAATATGTCACTATATGCGATGGAGATGATTATTGGTTAGATAATTATAAGTTGCAACGGCAATATGACTTGATGACTAATAATGAACAGTGTTTATGCGTGCATCCTGCAATTATAGCTTTTGAAGAAACCGATGTAGAAGATGTGTTCTGTTATTATGGCGATAAGATATCAATTGTTAGTCAAGAAGTTATTTTTAACATAAAAAACCAATTTGCTCCAACGTCTTCATACTTTATGACAAAGAAAAAATACTTTGAGTTTTTGAGTTTCTTGCGAAAAAAAGCACCTGGCTATGGCGACTTTTTTATTGAGGCTATTTCTTCCGAGAAAGGGGTGCTTTATATTCCTTTGCCGATGTCTGTCTATCGTAGAGGTGTTGTAAGTTCCAGCACTACTTTGCAATCTCAGAGTGGTTTTAGAGTGCACCAAATAATACTTGATAATAACTTAGAAAACCTTAAAATTTTAGAATCAATGTACCCTTACCTTGCTAAGAAAATAATGAATAGAAAGAAGCTAGTAGAAATAGACTTTTTAATGAATGCCCTAAATGCAACAGATATTAAAGATGGCATGAAAAAAGAACTTAAGCAAAAACTAGTTGATAATATTAAAAAGCTTGGAGGGTTTTCTCCAGAAAAATATATTAGGCCAGTTTAACTGTTATCTATTAGCCAGCTCATCTAATAAGTTGAGCTGGCTATAGATTATAAATATAATTTCTCAAAAAAATTGCTAATCCAAATTGACCCAAAGTCATCATTCATATGCTGGAGATCATCTTTAGGATGTATTTCATTATCATTATTAAAACCAATAGCTAATCGTCTACTGTTCTTTAAATAAGCTATGTCAGTTTCACAAATATTTTTATTTTCTAATGTTATCTCTGATTGTTTTATTGCTTTAGCATTATAGTTTTTCGCTAAATAACTATTTAGTTTTTCCATTCCTACATTGTAGTTTTTGACTGTATACTGTGGGCAGCTACTCTTTTGGGTTAACATAGGATCATGCCCTAAAAATATTTCTTTATTAGTTGCTTTTCTTAATTCTGTTAATAGGTGTTTCGCTTGACTCCCTTCTAAGTGTTCCTGTATGGACCGCTCAATAAATTCGAGCGAATAAAAAGCATCATCATAGAGCCAAAACGGAAGTAGCTGGCTTCCATAAATCAAGAAAATGTCATACTCATTTGTATTGACGTGAGAGACGCCTCCTGAAGTGAATGCTAGTGATTGCTTTACCCTCATGTTATCTGTCACTAGCATTTTATTGTCAGCTGTTAAGCTTTTAAGTAAATCTCCCCTTTCAGCAAAAAACGTAATTTCAAAATCTTTTCCAACAGAGCTTTGCTTAAGTTCGTCCCAAGCTCTTTTTAGTGAGCCCACATGACTGTTGCCAAGAATGCATATTTTTTTCATGACTTTTTAAATGCCTCGATTAGCTCTTCATCACATTTGTTAGTAAGTTCAGACTTAGGGTGTTTTTGGCAATCACTTCTGAAAAAAGAATTAAAAAAATGGTTCATTACAAAATCAACGCCATGAGGGTTTACTGTGCGCTGATTATTGTTAAAGAAAATTCCTCTAAAAATATGGCTATTAATTATCTCGAAAGAGGGGAAGTATTCTACATAAGATAATTTGTTAGCTAGGTCACCAGCTACAGCACGAAGCGTAGATTTTGAGTACGTGTTTGCTGCCAGAATGTGCTTGTCAGTTTTTGTGGCTACCAAAGGTACAGGTGATACAGTTAAAATAATTTTTATATCTTTGTTTATTTTTTTTAGTTCTGATATGCTCTCTTCTAATGAATTATATACTACTTGATAGTTTTGATTGATAAATATATGTTTGTAAGGATCAAATTCTCCAGCCGCTACACCTGGTGATATCGGATATTCAAATCCGTTTTCAATATTCATCCAGCTTTCAGTAAGCCCTAAAGTAAAAATAAATATATTACAATTTGTGATAGATCGCTTGAAACAGTTTTCTGTATGCCTTATTGAAGCTATAAGCTCATTTTCAGATGAGAAGCCATTTGGCTCAATAGTTGGTCTAAACAGATCATGATATCTATTGTTTTTCTTCCATACTTCAACAATACTTTGATTGTTAATTGAGTTTTTAATCCACTGTCTTAATAAAGTCGTCGTATATATATTCCCAGTGCGAGCGGAGAATACTCCATAATTATACTCCTCTCTAAGCTCTTTACTTATAAATTCAGGCGCTTTTTCAGTTATTAGCCAATCAAAGTTTCTTTGCTTAAGATTTTTTCCAATGTGTTGTGCAAAGCATGATCCGTACGTGGCTATTTTATCACTTTTCTCTATTTTGAACTTAGGGTTACAAACTTGTTGAATATCTAGTGGGTTAATATTTCCTACGGATGGATTCCAAAAGCACTTTTTTTCTAATTCTTTATAAGCATTGTTCATCGTAATCTACTTACCTGTTTCTAGATGATGGGTTACTTGATGAGTTTTCATGGTTATTATAATCTTTGCTGATTTTTATATTCAAAAAACTGGCTAGATTTTGCCATTTATCTGGATCTTCGAGTTTACCTACAAAAAGATTGCTAGGAGATTTTTTACCAAAAAAATCTATAACTTCTCTATTATGATTTTCATATACTTCTTTGTATTTTTCAGTTGCTTCGCTTATGCACATGCTTTTTTTATTTAATAACGCAAATTTGTTTTTTTCGTAGAACTCTTTTTCTCTTCTGTAAATTTTACAATGCCTTTCAGGTTCGCCGATTAAATTATCATTGCTATGGTTAATCATGGAATTAAGCCATGAGTTTGTATCCCTTGTTAGCAAAATAAATTTTGAGTCTGGGAATCTATGATATAATATTTTGTAGAATCCTGGAGCCCACCAAGGAGAGTCCTCAAAGGCATTTTTAACTAAAAAATCATTTGATGAAAATATTTTCTCATAATCACCATTATACCAAGATTCTGCCCACCCATTTTTTCTGCAGTCAGCCCAGCCGGACCACCTTAAACCGGCATCACTGAAAAATCTTCCTACAGAAGTGGTTCCGGTTCTTTGCATTGAGATACAAAAAACTTTGTTTTCCATACATGTATTCCTATAGTCAGCTTGATTTCAATTTGATTTTGTCAAAAGGAAAACTTTTAATTTCTTTACCAACGTGGCTATTTTTAAAGTGATTAAGTTAAAAATAAGTAGGGGCATTAAGCTGTGATACTTTTATGCATTGCAATCGCTTCTTCCAAGCTATAATTTACTAAACGCCAGTTGTTTGTATTGAAAAAACCAGTTTCTCCGGTGTATCTAGGCAACAGCTCCATGTTTACATTATTTTGTTCAGCGAGCCTACGAGTGATTTCGTTGTAATAATACTCTGGCCGCTGGCAGAAGTCTTCGTATTGGATTACCAGCTTCTTGTTGTCTGGTAACGCGGCTATGCCCTGCTCTACTGAGAGGTTGATCGCTGAGATTTGGCGGGCTACCGATTCAAGAGGATTCAAATCTTTGAGGCGGGGGTACTCTTTAATCTTGAACGAATACCAAGCGTTAATATCGCCGTACTGGCGCTGTCGGGCTTCCAGCGCCGATTGGATGTTGAAGATCGGGTCGCGGCGAATCCAAATGAATAGAAACTTGTCGAATTGCTCTGCAAGTTCTGGAATATTCTGGTTCATGATCATGGCTTTCATGGCGAACGGTTTTTCGAAGATATTCGCCAGTGCGTTCAGTTCGTCCCGGAAACCTGTCAGGTTAGCTTTTTGATTTAGCTCGTTCGCTGGCATGTAATCCAGCTCGTCGAATGGGAGGAAGCGGCGCCAGAAGTACCAGAATTCGTTCGGAGCAAGCGCCCCCTTGGTTTTGCCATTGTCAGAGCTGAAGTTGACGTCGGAGTTGAAGTCCAGTATTTCGTTACGGAAGTTGTAGCGTGGATCTGTCAACAGTTGCTGGATTTTTGCACCTACCAGAGGTGCACCGAAAAAGCGGGACAGAAGGTTGGTTGGGTAGGCGACTAGACCAGTGTTGGCGAGCCATTGCATAAACAGAGTGCTACCAGAGCGGTGAGGTCCCATCAGAAAGATTTTAGAGAAATGCTCATCTGAGTCTTTCCGGTAGTTTTCATTGGCATCCACCAAACTGCCATTCAGGTCTTTGAGCAATTCCTCAAGTGCTGAAACCCGTGCGTATTTTTCTGTCCGGTTTTCAGAAGCAGCCATATTGACACCTTTTACTTGATTGCGAGCAGACTGATCAGCCTGTCCATATCGTCTTCATTGTAGCGTTGATCACAAGGCAGGAATAAACCATTCGTAACAAGATTCCATTCGAAAGAACCTTCCTCTACCCGGTTCAACACCTCAGGCCAATAGGTTGGAACAAATACCCGCTGGCTTATCAGTTCTGCCTTGCTGGCCGTTTTCACATTCGTAAGGAACGGGTAACACAAGGGAGCTGCGCTTTCGTCAATCTTCAGATTGAGCTGATTGTACTGGCTCAAAAGCTCGTGAAGATATAAGACGTTTTTGGCTCTTGCTGTTCTGGCTCGTTCGTAATCGACTGATTGAAGCAGGCGCTCCGTTAAGCAGGACATTCCCTGAGCAGGCAAGTTCGAGATTGCTTGCTCGGCCTCTAGATATTGCTGATAGGCCTCTTCCGGGCTGTTGGTAAGCCGATTTATCAAGTGAGCCACTCGGGATTCAGAAGTGTTATCCCGTTGCTCTGGCTGCTTGATACGAGTGTCGTTTGAATAGAGTAAGCCGCCATCTGGTAGACCGAAGAATTTTCTTGGGGAATAGATAGTTGCAAGGGAACCTGCCGGCTCTGCAAAGTAGGCTTGCGAGCAATCGACAATCATTTGTCTATGGTCGAATCGGCTTTTACTACCTTGAACCACTTCACCACAGAGCCCAAAGTAGTCAACGATCAATATGAACTCATCTTCTTTGAGTTGCAGAGCGGGGTCTACATCAAAACTGCTATCGACCTTATAAAACTCAACGGTAACGCCTATATCGCTTGCAGCCTCCACTACGGCATCACAGGTGTATGCAGGCAACCAAACTTTCTTTGCCTCTATGGAGCTCAGCACCAGTTTAATAGCAGACCGAGCAGAGTTGGTTTTAATCACACCTTGCGCAAAGTTTGCGTCATAAACGGGCAACTCTAGCCCCTGATAGCCACCAATAGCCGAGTCTTTAATAAAACCCATTATCAATCAGCCAATCTGAAGGACATGTGCCAATTCAGTAATTTAACCAAGTTCATAACGCTCCATGTGTTCTATCACTAAGTTTGGTGAGCAGTTCATCAGCATATCGATAATCGACAAATTGGGAACGAACTCTTCAGCTCCCTGCGAATATTCTACCGGCAGCAAGTCAACAAACTTCAAATCAATCCCTTTCTCGGCAAAGTCTTGCGTCGCATACAGCTTTCGCCCACCGGGAGCGTTGATATAACAATCAGCACTGAACTGACGACACAAGGCAATCAACCGGTCGCGAGCGGAGGCAGAGCGGTTGTATTCAAGGTGACTCGTTTTCTTGAACTGCTTATCTATACCAAGATAAGAAAAGATATCCTCAAAACTTTTTTGGCATACAGTTGCGATTGATCGTTCCTCCAGTTCCAGAGCCCCCCGTATCATCGGAAATACATCTTCAAAATAGGGAGCCTTGGGGTAGCTTTGCTCTATCGTTTTAAGAACTTTTGCCACATCCGAGGTGAACGCCAGCTCTGAAATCAATTTGTTCGAAGAAGCTCCCGGCACCGGAACAGTAAATCGTATAGCACCATTCGCTGACATGATACTGTTTCTATTTATATATCCCTGTTTTATGTACGCAACATCATCGTAAATCAGAAAAAGATCGGCGGCATAGATCAACTGAAAATAGCCGATGTAAGGGAACAGGTATGGCTGCATGACTGCTAGCTTCATGCCTTCAGCTCCGTCTCAATCAAATTGATGATGTTTTTCTGGTCTTTCCGAGAGAGCTGATCAAAGATTGGCAGGCAAAGTATCCGGCTGGCGATATCTTTGGATACGGGTTGGTCTGCCTTAGCGCCTAAACACTCCACTGATTCCAGGGACGGATAAAAATACCGCCTCGCCAGCACTCCGTTCTCCTTGAGTGTTGCCGCTACCCGCAGTGCCTGTTCTTCGTTTTCAAATACCACTGGGAAGTAAGCGTAGTTGTAATCCAGCCCATTCGGTTGGGTCTGCAGTTGCAGGGTCTGGCTCAATGCTTGTTCGTAGCGTTGCCACACGGCGTCACGGGCTTTAAGGTTTTCTTCCATTCCATGCAGCACACAAAGCCCCATGGCTGCCTGCAACTCATTCATCTTGGCGTTGATGCCTAGTTCTTCGATAGTTTCTGGCCCAGTGATGCCGAAGTTGATCATTTTCTTCGCCCGTTCTAGATCTTCCTTGCGTTTAAAAACAATCGCGCCACCTTCGCCAGCATGGAAGAGCTTAGTCGCGTGAAAACTAAGAGTGGCGGCATCGCCATGTTTAAGCACGCTTTCACCTTGGTATTTCACACCGAAGGCGTGAGAGGCGTCGTAGATAACTTTTAGACTGTGCTTGCTCGCAATGGCATTGATAGTGTCTACGTCGCAGGTATTGCCAAATACATGTACGGGAACGATGGCGCGGGTTTTCGGCGTTATAGCTGGTTCGATGTTAGCGGGATCCAAGCACCAGGTGTCTGGGTCAATATCTGCAAATACTGGCTCTACACCTTCCCACTTTAGCGAGCTGGCTGTTGCCACAAACGTAAATGGTGTGGTGATGGCCTCGGTAGCATTATCACGGCCACTAATGCCCAATGCTCGATAGGCAATCTGTAAGGCCAGTGTGCCGTTAGCTACAAGAAGTAGGTTTTCTACCTTGAGATACTCCTCCAAACGCTTTGTCAATTCTTGTACTAATTCACCATTATTGGTGAGCCAGGCGCGCTCATAAATGCCATCTATATATTGGTTGAGTTTTTCACGGCTAGGGAGGTAAGGCTTAGTTACAGGAATCATTGTGGCCCTTTCATTGAGCAAATTAGTGCGGCATCAACTGCCTACAGATCATTTGCAAGTTGTTGTAAATAGGCTCCATTGCCGCTTTTTTCTAACGGCTTGCTCTGGCTAACCAATATTTCTTAGCTTAACCAGCCTTGGTTGAAGACCATTTCTTCAAGGCAGGTGATCTTATAGCCTTGGCGTTTCTCAATGGTTTCTACGAACTGGGCGGCCTCTAGTAAACTCTCGTGAGTGCCTGTATCTAGCCAGGCGAATCCTCGTCCAAGTACCTCAACGTGTAGGTCGCTAATGCTATTAAACTCAAGTTCACCACGCTTAGAAGGCTTAACCTGTCTAGCAATGTCAATGACATCATTATCATAGAAATAGAGGCCCGTAACAGCGTAGTTAGAGCGTGGTTTTATCGGCTTTTCTTCTATACTGATCGCCCTTTTTTTGATATCAAACTCCACAATTCCGAAGCGTTCCGGTTCTTTTACTTGGTAGCCAAACACAGTTGCGCCGCTACCCCGAGCAGCAGCTTGGCGAAGCTTGGGCGTAAAACCTTGGCCGTAGAAAATGTTGTCGCCAAGCTCGAGACAGACGTCATCGCCACCAATAAACGTTTCTCCGATGAGAAATGCCTGTGCTAAACCTTCCGGGTTAGGCTGTACGGCATAATTTAGGTTAATACCAAAGCGACAGCCATCGCCGAGCAGGCTCTGAAAACTAACTTGGTCATTAGGTGTGGTGATAATTAATACATCACGTATGCCCGCCAGCATAAGCGCTGAGAGTGGGTAATAGATCATCGGCTTATCGTATATGGGCAGCAACTGCTTAGAAATACTCAACGTAATGGGGTATAAGCGAGACCCGTTTCCACCTGCCAAAATGATGCCTTTCATACTCTAACCCTGCTCAATGCCGCTCTATTGAGATATCGGCAATTTTTTAGGCTTCTTAACCCAGGATGGGTGTTAGCTGTAGCGAGCAAAGCACCCTGTTACGCGGTAATATTTATTATTATCAATGGGATATCTTCTTGGCCTGTTTGAAGGGTATACGTCATTAACTAAAAGAATCACTCAAATTTCATCCTACGGGGGGCGATTTGATCATTCTGTACGTGCGTTTCTATGAAGCATATATGCGCTGAATGGAGCCGCTACTAATCATTTTGCCATAAGCCCTTTGAATGCAATTAGCTGAAAAGGCCTTGTGTTAAGGTCTATGACAGGCATTAAAGCGATTAATGACGACGCATACGTGTCATTGGATGCTGCTCAGCCAGGATAAGTGTGTAGGGCACTCACTTCAAAGGCGGAGCGAACGGCGCAAGCTGCCCTGTGGGTGTATGCTTAATTTACCCTCATCTGAGATGGTGTGCTTTTCGGTATAAGTGTCTCTTTTGTGTTAAATTTTCATAATCCTAGGTTGATTGATTTCAGCGGTGTTCGGTCACTGCATTTGAGTATCTATGCCAGAGAACTCTAAGGTTTCTATCGCTCCTGCCGGTACCTGTTGTAACTAATTGTGTACAAAAATGTCTTAGATGGCGGTGATTAATAAGAATCTGCTCTCTTTAAATGGTCAGAACCAGCTCAAGCGCTCACACTCTGCCATGGAGGCTGCTATCGAGCGCCTTTCGTCGGGGTTGCGTATCAATGGGGCGAAGGACGATGCAGCCGGGCAGGCTATTGCTAATCGTCTGGAGTCCAGTCTTCAAGCTGGAAAGACGTTAACTCAAGGCATCAACAATGGCATCTCGCTGATGCAAACAGCCGAAGGTAGTCTTGATAGCATTAACGATATTTTGCAACGCGCTCGTGAGCTCGCTATTCACGCTGCGAATGGTACCCTTTCTGATGCTGACCGCTTCTCAGTCAATGCCGAGTATCAGCAACTCGCAGAGGAGGTCGACCGACTCGCATTCAGTAATGAGGCGTTTGGTAAGACGCCACTCGCACCCGCTGAGCTGCGGCCATTGCCAGTTAAACTAGGCGACGCCGCTCATATTACTGAGCTTCTAGAGCTAGGTTTTGAGAGTTTTACCTCCGGTACAGTTTCATTGGCTCACGTACCTTCGGGTGCCACTAACGTCACGCTGGAGATCAACTCTTTAGGTTTAGATGACGACGTTCAGATAATTACTCAAGATGGGAAGCACCTGATAGGGACGCCCATTGATGGGGTTCATACTGACCATGTGTGGCAGTCTCAAGATATTACGAATATTAATACTTCACTACTCACGTCTGAAAATGGGTTTGAGCCTGGGGCCAGCTACGATGCTAACCTGCTTCAAGATGCAGCGGGAAGCTATGATCTAAGCTCGCCGCCTGTTGAGCTTGATTATAACGACATGAAAATTACCTATAGCGGAGACGGTGATCGGCTTGTCTTGGCTTCAGTCGATGATGCCAATACCGAGTTTAACGACGGCAGGCTGCCGGAAAATATGCTGGAGCGAGTAACTTTCGAGAAAGTCACCGAAAACCTAATTGTTTTCGTGGTAGGCCAAGGTTCATTTAATGCCAGAGCTACTTGGGACGACATGCCGATTGAATATGACGACCCTGAACCGGTGTCGACCCCCGTTAGCACCCCTACAAACATAGTGGTCAGTGCTGGTGTTGGTCAGGAAATGGATTCCATCACGATCGCTCCCACGCCTTCTAACACTCAGTCGCTGGGACTTGAAGGGGTGGCGCTGGACCCTATAGAGAAGGCCTTAGAAGCCATGCAGAAGCTTGAGCAGGCAATGGGGCAGTTTGATGGCTATCCGAAGTCAGTATGGAGCGCTCCATAACCGCTTTGAATCTGCCATTGGCACCTTGAGCCAGGAGCAAGTGGACTTGGGAACTGCTAAGTCGAGAATTGAGGATGCTGACTATGCCGTAGACGCATCTACTATGACTTGCGCGCGTATTTTGCAGCAAGCTAGTACTTCGATGCTAGCCTAGGCCAACCAGAACCCACAAAGCGTGCTTTCTCTGCTGGATTAATTAACTAGCCGATGGGTGTATTAATTGTGCAAGTCCTGACACCTATAGGCTTGCTTCTTCTAAAACCTCTGCCACTAATTACTTAGCCTGCAAAATTGATCTTCCTGGCATTTGCTCGATAATGAGTAGTTATCTTCGGCACTCGCCACCTTGCGGGTGCCCAAATTTTACGTTCGTCATTGGGCAGGAAGACACCCCATGGATCCGCAAAAACTGGCGGTAACCTTAGCGATTGCTGCAGGTTGGTTGAGTTTTAACAGCCTTATCGTTTGCATGTATTTCCTATTGAGTGGCAGAGGCGTGCTGGAAGGGGGAATGTGGCGAGGTGGGGAGTGGTTAAGGCTCGGGCAGTCAGTGCCAGCCGATGAGAGCAATGAACTGGTCGCTCAGCCTCCTGCTGTTGTTAAACAGGTGAATACCTCCTCTACGTTACCCGAGAATGAAGATAGCGTAGAGGAGGTGCCACCTGTAGAGGCGGAAGAGAGCACTCATGTGCTGTTTGTTATGTTTGATCAGCCTGATCACGCTCTCGATAAAAAGCTGCACGTGAGCTTGCAAAACTGGGAGGCTCACTACGATGCTGCGATGCAGGTTTATAGCGTGCCGGGCGTGACACCGCAAAACCCGTTGCGGGTCACCAATGCCTACCCGCCTGGAGTATTGCCTTCTCCGGATGCCTTTCAGCAAGGAGGTGACCTGATTAGCGGTCTGAGCATCATTCTCAAAAAAACAAAGCGCAGGCGCGGGTTTGATAAGGTGCAATTGGAAAAATTTGTAGACTTTACCCAAGAGTTGGCAGCGTTAGGTGGAAGCGTGCTGGATGCTGAGCGACAGGTAGCGACTCCTAAAACGTTCCAATCTATCAGGCAAAAGTAGCCAAACAGCTGAGCGCGACAATATATTCTGTAATGGAATAAAAATTATCTTTAATATTCTTTTGTATGCTTTTGTCGTAGAGGTAAACTAGCAGCATCAATGCCTCATGATTATTTGTGTGGCTATTCGGATCGTCGGGATATCGACTAACGAGGAAACAGACTCATGCCACTACCATGCAAGTTGACTACCACCCTCGCTGCGCTTTCGTTGAGCGTTGCCAGTGGGTTTTTCGCCGCTTCAGCCCAAGCTGATACGCTCCGTGTGGGCATGTCCGGCGGTTACTTTCCCTTTACCTTCGTTGAGCAGGACGAGCTAAAGGGCTTTGAAGTTGATGTCATGAATGCCGTGGGTGAGATCACCGGTGATGAGATCGAGTTCGTCACGGCGAGCTTCTCGGGCTTGGCGGGGATGCTTGAATCTGGCCGTATCGACACCATTGCCAATCAGATCACCATTACCCCAGAGCGCGAAGCGAAGTATGTGTTCACTTCGCCTTACGTGTATGACGGCGCCCAGGTCGTGGTGCGGGCAGGCAATGACACCATTGAAAGTGTTGAAGATTTGTCCGGCAAAAGCGTGGCCGTCAACCTGGGCTCGAACTATGAGCAATTGCTACGTGAGCAGCCCAACGCCGATGAAATCGATATTCGCACCTATGAGTCCAATATCGAGCAGGATGTGGCGCTGGGCCGGGTAGAAGCCTTTGTGATGGATCGCGTGAGTGCTACGCAGGTCATTAAAGAGAAAGGCCTACCGTTAGAGCTGGCGGGGCAGCCGTTCTCGACCATTGAGAACGCATTGCCGTTCCGTGATGATGAAGCGGGCCGTGAGCAGCGCGACCGTGTCGATGCAGCGCTGAGTGAGCTGCGTGAGAATGGTGAGCTGCGTGAGATATCGGAAAAGTGGTTCAATACTGATATCACCCAGCCCTAAACGCTGAACTGATCCGTTCAACGCGGCCGTGGCATTGCCACGGCCGTTTGCTTATAAGCGATTTGGCCTATGTTTAATTATCATGCTTAACCTCGAATATATGTGGGGGCTGTTGCCGGTTCTGTTGCGCTACTTGCCGCTCACCCTTCAAATGGCAACGATCGCCATGTTCTTTGCGCTGATTCTGGCGTGTCTGCTGGCGGTGGTTCGCGTATCAAAAGTGCCATTCTTGAACGGCTTCTCGCTCCTGTTTATCTCGTTTTTCCGGGGTACGCCGCTGCTGGTTCAGCTGTTCCTGTTCTATTATGGCCTGCCACAACTGATTAGCGCCTTGATTTCGATTACTGGCGTTACCGCCGCTGTGCTAGGCCTGACGCTGCACTTCTCTGCCTATATGGCCGAATCTATTCGTGCGGCGATTGTCGGGATTGATCGCAGCCAGACTGAAGCCGCGCTTTCCATCGGGATGACCCAGTCGCAATTGATGCGCCGCATCATTCTGCCCCAGGCAACCCGCGTGGCAACGCCGACGCTGATGAACTATTTCATCGACATGATCAAGGCGACCTCGTTGGCCTTTACGTTGGGGGTGACTGAGTTGATGGGCGCTACCCAAAAAGAGGCCGCGGGCAGCTTCCTCTATTTAGAAGCATTCCTGCTGGTGGCGCTGATTTATTGGGCGATTGTGGAAGTGCTCTCTTGGGGGCAGCGTCGGTTAGAAATTTACTTGAATAAGGCCTACCAACGATGATTTCGCTGCAAGGCATCACCAAGCGTTTTGGCGCCCATACGGTATTTCGAGATATTGATTTGAGCCTTTCTCAAGGCGAGATCATCGTGATCATTGGGCCTTCCGGAACGGGTAAATCGACGTTGCTGCGCTGTATCAACTTTCTTGAACGCCCTGATGCAGGCCGTTTGCAGGTGGGTGATTTGAGCGTTGATACCCAGCGTGCCAGCCGGGCAGATATCTTGGCATTGCGCCGGCGTACCGCCTTTGTATTTCAGAACTACGGCCTGTTCGCCAATAAAACTGCGCTGGAGAATATCAGCGAGGGGATGATTGTGGTGGACAAACTGCCGAAGGCTAAGGCCCATGCACGGGCAAGAGAGATCCTTGAACGCATCGGTCTGGCAGACAAGGCAGATGCTTATCCCGCTT
This sequence comes from Vreelandella sedimenti, assembly GCF_013416325.1. GTDB lineage: Bacteria > Pseudomonadota > Gammaproteobacteria > Pseudomonadales > Halomonadaceae > Vreelandella > Vreelandella sedimenti. Next base: position 877 of record NZ_JACCGK010000026.1, on the reverse strand, counting down.
CGCTTTCCGGCGGCCAGCAGCAACGAGTGGGTATTGGTCGTGCCATGGCCGCCAACGCTGACGTGATTCTGTTTGACGAACCCACCTCTTCACTTGACCCTCAATGGGTAGAGGAAGTGTTGAGCTTGATGAAGCAGTTGGCGGTAGAGCGCCAGACGATGATCGTAGTCACCCACGAGATGCAGTTCGCCCGGGAAGTCGCAGATCAAGTGGTCTTCATGGATGACGGCGGTATCGTCGAGCAAGCGCCTCCTGAAGAGTTGTTCACTGCTCCCAAAGATGAGCGAACGCGCCATTTCTTGCGCAAAATTTTAGCGCCTACCGGGCAGGCAGTGCCTTAAGGGGGGGGGGGCGGGTAATGTTTTATCAGGAGAAGCGAAACTATGAGGCTAGAGGTTAATCAGCTGCTCTGGTCTGAAATATCCAATAATAGATTGCGGGTTTCGTACAGCGATCTGGATATGGTTTTTTTCTTTCAGGGCCGAGCCAGGATAGAGTTCCGAGCCTTCTTCAAACACTCCATAAACAGTATCAAATGCTTGTTCTTGCTGGTCTTCTCTAAGCTGATGGGCAGATTTTATAACCGCACAATCAAGCTTTCGTACCATTTTGACGCTATTTAGTTCGTAGGTGTTGCTGGGAAGAGAGCTGCCAGCTTTCGCATACGTGTCTTATAAAAACCGGTAGGCAAGCTTCAGCTCTTCAGATACACCGTAGTCGGTTAAGTTAAGGCAGAATCCAGGGGCTATGAAGGCACCGACTACATAAGGGGTCTTAATTTTACTACTCTGTTTTGCCCAATCCATTGCTCGGTCAAAGCTGTCTACCCAGAAGTAAATGCCATCACCTAGCCCGGATTTCTCACAGGGTATAAAAG
>NZ_JACCGK010000025.1 GCF_013416325.1 Vreelandella sedimenti | reverse complement strand
AGTAACTCGATAACTTTTGCATAACCACTTAATTTTACTAAAAGAAAATAATTTGGAGAAACTAATGCAAGCTCAGAAAGCATTCGCCGTCATCGTAGAGTTTATGGTGGATCATAGGTATATAGATGATTTTATAGGAAAAACTTTGAATCAATCTAGTAATTCTTTAGAGATGGAGCCAAAATGTCATAGATTTGACGTCTGCCAAAATGAAGAAAATATAAATAGAGTTTTTCTTTACGAGTTGTATGAGGACAAGCTGGCATTTGAGGAGCATTTAAATTCGACTCATTACTTAAGATATCATGATCAAGTAAAAGAGTGGATTTTAGATAAAAAAATAATTTTATGCTCAATGCTTTAATTTGCCTATATTGTACTGATATTATTAACGTATTAATTGAAGTGCATGGTTTAAAATAGAGTGCCTTTTGTCAGTTAATAAACCAAATGCCGTAGTCATTTTTATTGATACTATTTTTTTATATTTTTAACATTAAAAAGCCCTTTGTTTGACTAAATAATGGAGCTTGAAGAAAAGGTCCAGGCTTTCTTGCCCTGTTTAGTAATATGTTGAAAATGTGGCGACTTATTTTACGAGAATAATTGTTAATAACTAATATCGACAGTTTATGTTCCTTGTAATAGTTTTTTAAGGGTGCTTTCTGTGTTGGCGCTGTCAATGACTAAGTACAACACGAAATATAATAAGGGTAGAGGTTGCGCTTGGTCAGCGAGGCCGACCCCCTGCAGCCCTTTGTTAGCGAAGCACAATAATGTTCACATACACCCCCAGTGTCAGGGTAAGTGTCGCCCCTCTGATATTTTCTTAAATATTAATCAGGGTCCCAAAGGACAAAGGAGGCACTCATGCCTCGCTATTCAGATGAGCGTCGGCAAGCGATTGTGACCAAGTTACTACTGTCACATAACCTATCACCTTATGGTATTGCGGCATGGGAAAATATCTCGTTAGCCACTGTTAGAAGCGCGTGCTGATGGCAAATGCTTACCGGATGTATTGGGGGCTGCAACTAGTGGCTTGTGAAAGCTTCCAGTCCCTAACAGATCATGAGCAAAAGTTGTCATCAGGTATGGTAGCGAATGTCGAATTTCTTTTGTATTGGTACTTAGTTCTACTGTGTCATAAATTGGTTCTGCTACCGTGCGATGATGACGCCTACCTACCGTGTTGTGGTTGAACGCTATGCCCCATCACACGCTCTATGACCATTTTGAGACATATCTTAAGGAACTGGCACCTAAAGTGGGACATGCCGACCGCGTCTCCAGTTGCAAAGACTACTACTATGGCTTGATGCTGTCTCTGCCTCGCAAGAGCAATGAACATATCGCTGCCACCGTCGATCCCGCCCTGTTGATAGGAGTAGCGCAATGAGCCTTGCCCCACTTGCTGACTGACACCCCCACCTACTGGATCATCGATGATACGGCTATCCGCAATAAGGGCCGATATTCGTTGGATGTCAGTCGACAATATTGTGGAGAGATCGGTAAGCAAGACAATTGCTAGGCCGCCGTCAGCTTGTCAGTCGCTATAGAGCATGCGTGCTTACCGGTGGCATGGCAGCTCTATTTGCCAAATTCCTGGACAGATAATCCCGACCGCTGTCGCCAGGCAGTTGTTCCCGACGATGTAGATTTTGCCGCCAAGCCAGACATCGCCTTGCAGCAGCTTTACCAAACGATGGAGTCAGACATCAAAACGGACATCGTGTTGGCCGGTGCTACCTATGGCAAGGGAACAGCGTGGCGAGAGTAACTTGCCGACTGGGACTGACCTAGTGCGTCGGCGTGCAGACCTGAGAGTGTCTGGGCGCCCGGCGTCCGGCGCCGAGCCTTTACCACCACGCTGGTCGAGCGTTGGGCGTCTACCGACCCGCTCGCAGCAGACGGGAGGACGATCACCCGGTCTCGGTAGACACCTTGGCCCAGTCGCTGAGGGCTGACGACTTTCAAGACGTCACGTTGCGGAAAGGCACAGACCAGCCGCTGACGTCCCGTTTTGCTTCAGTTCGTGTGCGAGTGGCAGTGGCCAACAGTATCGTGAACCGGAGGCTCCTGATCGAATGGCCCCAAGGGGCTGACAAGCCCACGAAGTATTGGCTGAGCAGCCAACCTGAGGTGACACCGCTAAGGCACGTTGGCGAATTGAGCGTGACTATCAGGAACTCAAGCAGGAGCTCGGGTTGGAACACTATGTGGGCCGCAACTGGGGAGGCTTTCACCATCACGCTAGCCTCTGCATCGTGGCGTATAGCTTCGTGGTCGCTGAACGGTTACGTAATCGGCATCAAAAAATCTCACTGTTCCCGGCACCTACCTTACCCGAAGGGCATCGGCCGCGGGGTCGTGCAACCCGCTCAGCGACATGTGAGTGATTCCATCACCAAGCTACGTTGGTATCTCCACCAGGAGATTATGACGAACTTGTATAACCGATGGCGATATTTTATGACGCAGTAGGACTAGTTCGAGAGTCAGAATCTAAGTGCCGTCCATGTTATGCCTCCTGTCGGTGTGGGAGCCCCTATTTTGCTTCAACGCTAGGGCTTAACTCCGCACCCAACGACGAAAAGCCTAATTAGTCTCCCGAACTTCATCATATAATCACAGTGGCGAAGGGACTCCAAAATTTCCGCTTATTTGTTTTATTTCTTCTATAATTTCAATCGGATACTCAATTCCGTTTCGTTTCTGAAGAGCATATGAGATGTATTCAGGTTCCCCGGGTAAATATATAGATTCGACTCCCTGGGCCTTGGGCGAGTTTTTGATAAAGTCAATCTCTCGGTCCATTCGTTTTCTAAACTCCAGAGGCTCAGTCATGCATTTTATATCAATTGCTCCAAATACATGGCCTTTATTTAGTCCGCCTGAAAAGTCCTCATAAACATCCATTAAGGAGCTTCCTATAGATGCGTTGCTGATTACTGAAGATATCATTCCCATAACTGTAGCAATTCCATACCCTTTATAATCTGCTATTGGTCGTATTGTCCCTTCCATCGCTTCATCAGCGTTTGTAGTAGGTACCCCATGCTTGTCGAATGCCCACTCCTCTGGTATGGGGGTTTTTGTTTTAGTTGCCATAACAATTTTCCCCTTGGCTACTACGCTCTGCGCCATATCCAATACAACCGGATAATGATTAAATGCTGGAATTGCTATCCCAAAAGGATTGTTACCAATTCGAGCATCTGTTCCACCCCAAGGGGCCATAAGATTGCCGCCACCAATAGTAGTAGTAAAACCTATCATTCCTTCTTCCAAGGCCATCATGGCATAATAAGCGCAAGTGCCGTAATGGTTGCTTCCTCTGGCAGTAATAAAAGATATACCATGCTGCTTGGCTTTATCGATAGCTAGTCGCATGGAGTAGTCCCCTACGACTTGCCCCATGCAATTATTTCCTTCTATCACAGCTGTGCCCAAGTGACTCCGCTTAATTTCTGGTTTTCCTGAAGTATTAATCGTTCTCTTAAGTATCCTCTTTGTATAGAGTGATACTCTTAAAACCCCATGTGAATATACACCTCTGGCATCTGCCGTGACCAAACTATCTGCAACCAAGCTGGAGTCAACTTCGTTTAAACCTGAGGCGGTGAATATATTCCCAACCCACTCTTTCATTGTGTCAAACGAAATATTGACGGTTTTTTTAAATGTATAGTGATTTTTGTTTACCATTTTTAATCAGCCTATTTTTGGAATTGAATCATTGAGGTTGTTAGGTTATTAAATATGTATGTGGTAATGGAGAGAAACTCGCAAGTTTCGTGTAAAGTAACGCTAGAGAACGAACCGGATGGGGTGTACCCATGAAAAAAATCTAATGTTTTCTTAAGCGCTTTCCAAACCATTTCGACGCGATTACAAATGAAGTAGTTAATTTTCATGTGGTCTCCGTCTGAAGTCGGCTTACCAATTTTACTGCCTGTCGCAGGGCTTCCAGTAGGCTGCGTTCATCTGCCAGCCCACTGCCCGCTATGTCGAAGGCGGTGCCATGATCGACCGAGGTACGTACGACCGGCAGGCCGATTGTGACATTTACCCCAGCCTCCAGCCCCAATACTTTGACCGGACCGTGGCCTTGATCGTGATACATTGCTACTACGCAATCGAAATCGCCGCGACCGGCGCGGAAGAAGAGAGTATCGGCGGGTAGGGGACCTTCGATATTCCAGCCTCGTGCCTGCAATTCGTTGATGGCTGGTACGATCTTTTCTTCTTCCTCTCCATGACCGAACAGGCCGTTCTCACCGGCATGAGGGTTGATGCCGCAGACCGCGATGCGCGGATTATTGATGCCAGCACGGTTTAAGGTAGCGTGCGCGCGCTCGATGGTGCGCTGTACCAGGCCGGGCTCTATACGGTTGATGGCGTCGATCAGCCCCATGTGTGTAGTAACATGGATTACCTTCATATTTGGTGTCACCAGCATCATCGATACTTCCTCTGTGCCGGTCAAATGCGCTAGCAGTTCGGTATGTCCCGGAAAGATATGTCCGCCGGCATGCAGTGCTTCCTTATTAAGCGGAGCGGTACAAATAGCATCGAGTTCTCCATTCCGGGTTAGCTCGACGGTGCGGGCAATAAACTGATATGCGGCATTGCCTGCAATCGGGGAAATCTCACCGTAGGGCAGGTTCTCCGGTATTAGCCCCAGGTCGATGCAGTCAATGATGCCAGTCTCGAAGCGTGCCTGAGACGGGGACTCGATGACTCGAACGGTCAGGGCGCTTTCCAGCAGAGAAATAGCATTTCGCAATCGGCCTGCATCGCCGATCACCAGAGCACGACAGTATCTATGGACCTCGACATGTGAGAGGCTCTTGACAATGATTTCTGGGCCGACGCCAGCTGCGTCGCCCATAGTAATACCAATAACGGGGCGGTCTATCATGAAGATGTCCTCGGATAATCAGTAGAGCGAAACTTCGAGCGTTCGGATTGCCAAACGCGTAGCAAGGCATCGCGATTGCCAAAGCCGCCGGCTTTAGTAACGACTTCGAGTCGGTGGCCGTTGTGAAGGGTGCACAGTCGAGCCATACCGGTATGGGGAGAGTCGAGCAGCCTTAGGTGGGTAATATCAGCTGAAATAAGGATTGCGCGGGCGGTGGCTCCACCAGTAGCAACCAGACGTACAACAAGAGGAAGTGCCGGAGCCAACAACTGTCCCAGCTGCTGGCTCAGCTGTGGCCCCTCAGTGTCGTTAAATTCTCCACTACGGATGAGGCGCACAAGTAAATCACGTCCATCGGCTAGCACTCTTTGGATGCGTTCACGCAATGCCCTCAAGCTCGGCAGAGAAACTGGTTCGCGTAGCTGGTCAACTTCTATATCTATGGACACAATTTCACTATCACCAGCCAGCAACGCATCTGCTTGAGCGTGTGAAGTACTGTTCATGCTGCCTACTACGATTAAGGTCGGGCCCTGAGCTACAGATAAGATGTCCGGTGCTGATGTTCCTGCGGTTAATCCGAGAGCCTCAGGTAAATGCTGGCTGAGCCCGCCAGAGCCGGCCCAAAAGACATGTTCAATAGAGGCCGAGGCCTGCGCCAGATGCATCAAGTCCTTATCGGTAAGCGCATCACAGATTACCGCTTGGATGCCAGCTTGCTGCCAGTGGACGAGGGTATCGCGAACTGCCTCAGCCGAACGGTGCAGTTGATCGAGGGTCATCAGTGCCGTCGATAGCCCTTCGATTTTTAACATCATCATTAGATCGGCGCGACCTGTTAAGCCCTCATTAATCCATACTTCGCATGCCTCGACCGGCTGATCGTTGAGATATTGTCGTCCATTGAGGGTGGTACGTCCGGTCGCGGGAAAGGCCGGTGCGACAATCGCCATGCCTGCCAGAGGGATGAGTGCTGATAACTCGGCCGCTATGTTGCCGCGCAGCGTAGAGTCCACCTTTTTGTAAAGGTGGGAATAGCTCCCCCGCCACTGCTGTAGACACTCCGTAATGCACCGGGCTGCTTCTTGCGATGGGTAATCACGAGAATTCATGTCAATGGCGATGACATCAGCGGTAAGCCCGGGTTGGGGCGACAGATTCACTTGGGTCGATAGGCCGGCGGTTGCGCATCCAACTGCCGAATCGGCGGTGCCAGTGAGATCGTCTGCCAAAATTAGTAGCTTGCAGTAAGTTCCGCCCGAATTGGAGGGTGATGCCTTGTTGGCAATATTAGGCATAAGAGGCTCTTTAAGATATGAAGCATCTTAAAAAATGATCGAAGTAGTCATTTTTTGCAAGTGGACTTACGTATTAGTGCAAGATTGAAGCAAAAAAAGCTCTGAATATAAAGATTAGCTGTCTGTGGTGATCGTTTCGTTCATTTTAGTGTCGGGCGAGGCGGTCCCGAAATATGCTAGGGTTTGTACGAGAAGTCGGTGAGGAAAGGCCAAGCAAGGCAAAACCGATGAAAAACGGAGTTTACGGGGTGTAAATGATTATTTTGAGCCGATTTTTAACACCTCATGAGCGAGCGCAAGCAGTTTTCATACAAAGCCTAAGCGGCAAGCTTGGTCTATAGGTTGTCCGTAAATAGAGCTTGGTTATGCTGTGGTGAGCTGTTGATGCTGAGGGTTTACCATGGAGACAAAGTTCTTAAAAATTAGGGATGGATTCTGGAGACGTGTGATGACACCGATTCCTCGGGCTCGACCAAGAGCAGCAGATAAAGAGTAATGGCGTAAGCTTTGCGTTGAACGAAAACCAAAGCCCGTTCGTCTGGACTTCGAAGCTATCATGTGGGTTGCTTACAGGATGTCAGTGCTCGCAAGCGGATTTCTGGAATGGGAGTTAGCCCGATTCTTTAAAGCACCTTGATATGCCGGTCAGGACGAATACGACGCGAAGATAGGTATTGCCTAGCTGGCAAATTATTGCTCAGGCGTCACACTAATCAACGAGCCTAGCGATAGGTTATCGAAGTCGCTCACAGCTGGCCAACCGGCTTCGAAAGCTTCTGGTTTGTTCGAAAAAACTAGAGCGCAGCTTTCGTGTTCTCAATTAGCTTGCCGCTGCCATTCTTGCTTCCGGTAACTATTATCTCCGAATGTTTTTTATACAGCAGGTTAGATTACGAAAATTGTCAAAAAAAGAATTAAAGCGCTGAAACCCATACCAAGGCGGCCCTAGCTGCGTTCCTGAGTAATTAAGTCAATGGAATGGATCTGTTTCGGTGGCCATTTGATCCTTTGAGTAGGAAGAAGTCCACCAGACCCAACTCATAACCTGAGGAGTTCCGGTAGTAGATCGTCGATTTCGTTAAAGATGGATAAACGATCGAAGTGCTGGTCCATAAATTAAAGTTGACGGTACAGATGATCCAGCATGTGACCGGGATGACGTTCGTGGTACCGGTCGACCCTACGACGTTCCGATCAGCACTGAACAGGAGGAAGTGCGTTGCTTGTGTTCGAGATAAAGTGCAAAACGTCCAATGAATGGGGTAACTACAACCTACCTATCGAGCGCCGAAGTGCTCATTCATTACTGTCCGGTACGGTCGAAGTATGCATCTGTGCTGTAGATAACGGCACCACGCTTTGCAAATGCTTCCAACTGAGCAGGGTCGTTGGCATTGGTAATTAGCGTCCAGCGACGAGGGAGCGACGCCCAGTGCTGTTGACTCGCGCGACCGAGCTTAGTGGCATCTGCCATGATGTAGATTTCTGCGGCGCGTTGCATCATTGCTTCCTTGAGCCAAGTCTGCTCGGGGCTGGCCTCACACAGGCCGTATTCTGCGACCACGCCATCGGCGCTCAGAAAGAGCCGGTCCACCGTTAGTCGTGTCAGGGCGTTATGTGCTAACGGTCCGTATGTGGACATACTGGTGGTGCGCAAGTCGCCACCTAATACAGTGACATGCCCATCGGGCAAATTCGCCAGCCAGGGCAGGGCAACCAGATTATTAGTGATCACGTGAAGTCCGCGGCGTTCGCTTAGGCGTGAAGCCAGTGCAGCGGTGGTAGAACCGCCGTCTAGTAGTAGTGTTTCGTTATCTAAAATAAAATCTAAAGCACACTCAGCTAGACATGCCTTAACGTCTCCATGCTGTGACCGACGCTGCTCAAGTGTTAGTTCTCGCTCAAATGGCCCAATATGAGCTATAGCACCACCATAGGTTCGTACTAGCAGCCCACTTTTAGAAAGTGCAGCAAGGTCACGGCGCGCCGTCGCTTCTGATATACGAAAGTGGCTGCATAAGGCTTCAACATTAGTGATACCGGCATTTACCGCTTCCAGCATTTCTTCTCGGCGTTTGGCGACTTTCATGCGATATCCATGATCTTATGATGAGGAATAACTACCCAATGATTTTACTCGTGTTTAGCCTAAGCGACTACCTGATAACACTTCCATAATGCTGTAAAGCGTAGGCGTATTTTGTTACCACCTGAGATGAAATTATCTGATGTTACCGCAAAACGGACAATCGCCAGCATTGTTATATATAGATTCTTCTGCTTTCACCCTTAGCAGACTGGAAGCCCTGTAGTGACGCGAACCGCGGTCTGGGAGCGGGAAGCAAACACTACCTAGAATACCAATCGTCAGGATGAGGCACTCTTTGCGAATCAGCAGGTAAGGGCTGTCAAAGGCTCTAAAACTGCTCTACTTCAAATAATTGAATACGCAATGCCGTCATGGCTAGTAACACCAGCAATCGTCGTTGCATACTCTCCCAGCGGAAAGCCTATGCCAGGGGTGATCTGGCAATATTTTTTCGGACATGTTTTCAAGCAGCTGCTCGTAGCGCTGATTCATAGTCCGCTGGACTCATATAGTCATTGCTAGAGTGCAGCCTCACCCGGTTATAAAACACTTCGATATATTCGAAGATGGCCTGCTTCGCTTCTGCTCGCGTTCTGTAGTCCTCGTGATAAACCAACTCGGTTTTCAGCGTGAGGAAGAAGCTCTCGGACTGAGTATCCCAACAATTCCCCTCCTGGCTCATACTGCAACTGAACTCATGCTTCTTGAGCAGCTGCTGGAAGCTATCAGAGGCATGCTGACTGGGGGATAAGGTTACTGATCTGGCAACAGTTTTCCGGACATTTTTTTAAGCGGCTGGTCTTCGCCGCGATTCATAGTCCACTGGACTCATATAGCCGTTGCTGGAGTCCGGTTATAAAATACCTCGATATACTCGAAGATCGCCTGCCTCGCTTCCGCTCGCGTCTTGAAGCCCTCGTGACACACCAACTCGGTATTCAGCGTATGAAAGAAACTTTCTAACAGAGCATTGTCCCAACAGTTTGAACCGCCCCGGGTTTACCGGAGACTTCATAACTTGAGAGAATGAAGACATGATCTCACCAAAACAATATTCTCCAGAAGTGTGGGAGCGGGCTGTTCGGTTAGTCATTGAACAGCAAAGTGAATACCCGTCCAAGTGGGCGGAGATCTGTCCATTGCCAGCAAGTTTGGCTGTTCACCAGAGACCTTGAGGGCCTGGTGCAAACGCACAGAACTCACGCAGGAAGACAGCGCGGTTAACCTGCCGGAATATGAACGACTCAAGCAGCTAAAGCGTGAAAACGCCGAATTGAAGCGCGCCAATGAAATTCTCCGCAAGGCGGCTGCTTTTTTCGCCCAGGCGGAGCTCGACCGCAAACCCAATTGATGGTGTCATTTATCGACGAGCATCGTGCTCAGTTCGGGGGCGAGTCGATTTGTAGCCAACTGCCAATCGCCCCATCGTCGTATTACCACCACAAGGCACTTGAAGCTGATCCTGAACGGCGGGCAGACCAGTATCGACAGGATGAGTTTCTTACCGCTGAGATTCAGCGAGTGTGGGAAGAAAACTTCTACGTCTATGGTGCCCGTAAGGTCTGGCGGCAACTCCGCCGTGAAGGCGTTAATGTTGCTCGTTGCACTGTAGAACGGCTCATGCGCCGCCTGGGAATTCGCGGCGTGGTGCGGGGCCAACGCCCCTTCACGACCATCAGTGATCCCGGCCAGAAACGGGCACCTGATTTAGTGAAACGTGACTTTACGGCCATGCGTCCAAATCAGCTTTGGGTGGCCGATTTTACCTATGTCGCTACCTGGTCTGGCTTCGTTTACGTTGCGTTCGTTATCGATGTTTATGCACGCTGTATCGTGGGTTGGCGTGTAGCGACGTCGATGAGAACGGCACTGGTGCTGGACGCTCTGGAGCAAGCTATGTGGGCACGAAAGCACAGACAAGGGTTGATCCACCATCGAAGTCCATGGAGAGGGCTGGATGCCGTTGAGTATGCCACGCTGGAGTGGTTTGACTGGTTCAACCATCGCCGACTACTGGAACCCATCGGAAACGTTCCACCAGCAGAACGAGAAAGGACGTATTATCGTCAATTGGAGGAGTCGGGTGAAGCTGCCTGACTCAAACAAACCAGTCTCCGGAATAATCGGGGCGGTTCAGCGCGCATACTCCTGTGCTGTAAGCACCCTTTGGGACTCGTCATCAACATCGCCTAATTCACATGGGGGCTAGAAAATCGATGATGGCATTACCTTCACGGCGCTCAAACTTTATGAAGTGGTATAGTTTCCCGGATACACAGAGGCAGGCAATACCTTCTGCTTATAGAGGTTTGTCATGGCTCAAAAGTAAACCAATCCTTATACCAACGAATTCAGGGAAGGGGCCGTCAAACTGGCGATAAAATCAAATCAGCCGGTTGCCCAGTCCGCCCGAGAGCGGGGGGAACGTCAATACGCTGCATACGTAGATCGATAAATTTCACGGCGAACCACCGACAAGTTCCGGTAAGCAGGTGAATGACGTGCATCTGTATGAGGAGCTAATTGATTAGCTTGGTAGGTGGGTTTTGTGGGGCGTTTACATATAACACCGACACAAATAATCTTCATCTGGGCTTTCCCTCATCTTTATGATGGCTTCTCTTGATAAGCAATTCGATATAACCATGAGCACTCTACTGCTCGCCCACCTCCTATGGTGCTGATCGTCACCTTCCTGCCTGAGCTATCACTGCTGCTGCCAAGGCTGTTACTAGGTATTGGCTGATTTGAGCCATGAGAAGCCTCCGGAGAAAACCCGAAGGCTTCTTATGCTAATTTTACTTTCTTATGCTTTCAATTACCCAGATTCAACCTACAACGAGGTGGTTGGCTACTTCATATGCGCGCTTTTCTGGGTCACTCAGCAAGTGACGAAATTAAACTAGCAAAATTTCCGACGTTACAGGTCTTTACTTCAAAGCTTTAGAGGGCTCTGGCTGAGTCCATCGCTGGGAGGCGCGCAACAATTATGGTGAAGGGGCGACAACTAAAGGATAAGTAGAAGTAAACATTTAACTCCTGGTTCAGTCTTTGTTGATTATACTTTAGTCGTTATTTACGAAGTCCCCGCACCATTAAGAAACGCGCAGGACGGGTTTTTAAGTCCTACTGATTCGTTTATCTGATCAATTGATCTTATAAATTGTGTTGTAAATTATCAATCTAATGACTTAAATCAAGGCAACGCAATGAGCAGTACACATAAAAACAAACTGTCTGGAGCGTAAATGCAACTCTACATGTCAGCAAATTCTCCGTATGCACGGAAAGCAAGGTTGGTCGCCTATGAGCTTGGCCTGCATGACAGTGTCAAGATGGTAGAGGTCAATCCACGTGATCCATCCACGGGATTCTGGGAAATAAATCCTTTAGCAAAGATCCCCGCCCTCATGACGAATAGCGGCCACATTATTTATGACTCACCAGTCATCTGCGAGTACCTAAACGAAGTCGAGGGGGACGGCCATCTCCTGTCGCAAGACGCCCAGGAGCGCTGGAGAACCCGTACGCTAGTTGCATTGGTCGATGGCGTACTAGACGCAGGCATGGCAGTACGGTTAGAAAACATGCGCCCTGAGGAGGAACGCTCCGCTGCCTGGATCGAAAAGCAGTTAGCAACCGCCTCTCGTGGGATGGATACGATTGAGGAAAGCGTTCCAGAGTTTGCCAACAACGTCGATTTGGGATCCATCGGCGTCGCGTGTGCGATTGCCTGGCTGCAGCTCCGTCATGGCGATCACGATTGGCTGAGTAACCGCCCACAGTTGAGTGATTGGTACGAAGAGTTCGTGCAAAGAGACTCCTTTCAAAAAACACTGCCTGATCAAACACGTTAGCAATACGAAAGATCGAATCATCGGTAAGTCTATCACTCAGAATACAAGCAATAATAATACATCCCCAAAGTAATTTGAGGCACCTACAATGATAAAGAAACAATTGGTTTTGGCCATCACCTCAGCAACTCTACTTACCACCGGCATGGGGGTTGCACAGGCCCAGGAGTCGGTAACGTTATCCATGGTCCATGGTAGTCCTGAAAGCCATGTGATAACCAAACAAGGTATAGAACCTTGGATGGCATGCGTCAGCGAAGAGACTGATGATCAAATTAGCTTTGATTATTACCCTGGCGGGCAAATTTCGAAAACTCCTGAGCTACTTCGGGCGATCAAAGGAGGTATCGCTGATGTAGCCCCGGTCCCCATTGGTTATGTCAGTGATGAACTGCCGTTGAATGGCGTTTCGATGCTCCCAGGCCTGGGCAGTTCTTCTACGGAAATTGTCACCGCCTACTCTAGTGCGTTGAAGAGTGGCATTTTGAAAGAAGAGTTTACCTCGAACAATCTGATGCCACTTCTTGTCATGGCCTACCCCCCTTACCAATTGGTATCCATTGGTGAAAAGATCGATAGCGCCGACGCCTTCGAAGGAACCGTGCTTCGCTCTGCCGGCGGCGCCATGAACCTGGCAATTTCCGAATTGGGTGCATCACCCGCTGAAATCCCTATCGGCGATACTTATATCGCTCTTGAGCGAGGCACGGTGGACGGCACTATCTCTGCTTTTGCCAGCATCAAGCCCTTCAGTCTTCAAGAACTCATGAAGAGCATGAGCAGCAATGGTGCTTTCGGCACTTTTACCAATGTTCTCAGCATGCCTCTGGATAATTTCGACGCCTTATCCAGTGAGATGCAGACTACCTTAGTCAACTGCGGCACTCGCACTGAAGAAGCCATGGCCAGCCATCTGGATCAGGAAGTCGAAGTGCTGGCACAGGAATTTACCGAGCTTGGCATCGAAATCTATGAATTCGCTCCAGATGAACTCGACAAGATTAATAGCAGCCTCGCTGAAGTCCAGAAAGATTGGGTTCAACGCCTCGATAACCGAGGGCTAGCAGCCGCACAGGCGCTTGAAGAATACAGCAGCGCATTGAATGGCCAGTAGAGAAGCCTGGGAGAACGAGGAGGTGAGAGGCATGTTTTTTTCAATACATGGGCGTATCGATCGTGTGCTGATCTGGATAGAAAACGTAGCTGCCATCATTGCAGGCTGCGCAGCATTAATTACTATGGTGCTGGTAACCTTCGATGCCATCTTACGACATCTATTTAGCTCACCTCTCACCTTCCAACATCACCTTACTCAGTATTACCTGCTCGTTATGGTGACCATGCTAGCCCTGTCCTGGGGCTACCGAACCGGTGGGGCCATCCAGATCAAGTTGCTTATCCACCGACTGCCAGCAGCGCTAGTCGGTCCTCTGGTTCGGGTCGGGCTGCTGGCCTCAGCGGGTTACATTGCCGCAATGACTTGGCAAGGCTATATCGAATTCCACGATGCTTGGGAACAGGGAAAGCTGATCATGGGCGTCATCGATTGGCCGGTTGCTTGGTCCTGGGTCTGGATTCCGCTTGGCTGTGGCTTACTCGCGGTACGCTTACTACTCGATGCGACTGCCCCCCGTCTGAGTGCCATTGGCTCCTCACACTGATTTTATCTTGGATATGACTCAATGGATATTTTCCTCGGCATAGGGCTACTGCTCTTATTGATTGTGGTTGGTGTGCCAGTCGGTTTTGCCCTCGGTCTCGCTGGGACTATCAGCCTGGCCATGATCGTAAGTCCGGGCATCGTTGGCAGCTTACTTGGTCAAGTTGTTCACCATACGGCATCGAATTACGTACTGCTGACCATACCGATGTTCGTATTAATGGCCGAGTTCCTCGGTGCCAGCGGCATTGCCAAAGACATGATGATTTCATGTAGCCGCCTGATGCATCGGGTCAAAGGAGGCTTGGCTATGGCCTGTGTACTGGCTGGCTCCATCCTCGCCTCGGCATCGGGTAGCAGTACCGCCTCGGTGGCCTCGATCTCAAGTGCTGCCTTCCCCACGATGAAGTCGTTGGGATACAACGAAGGGTTCTCTATCGGCACCATGGCCATTGCTGGCACCTTGGCGATTATGATTCCTCCGTCGATCGCATTCATCGTCTACGGCATCATTACCGAGGAATCAATCGGTAGGCTTTTTATGGCTGGACTGATTCCCGGCATTGTGACGGCACTAGGCTACATCGTGACGATCGCTATTGTAGTGCGCATCAAGCCGAACTGGGCGCCGGACCCAAAGCTGATCAAGTCTCAAATTCTTAAGGCGGATAGCGATGACGAAGCGGCGGGTGAACTCCGCCAGACAGGTCGCATTTGGCCAATGCTTGTTCTGATTTTTATCGTGCTAGGGGCTCTCTACTCAGGCATCGCCACCCCAACGGAAGTCGGTGCAATCGGTGCTTTTGGAGCACTGGCTATCAGCCTGATGCTACGCCGTATGACGTGGGGATCTTTTTACGAGGCCGTCGGCAAGACGCTGCGCACCACGGCCATGATTGTGGCCATCATCTTTGGGGCGCTGCTGTTTGGATATTTCATGGCGTATACCCACGTAACCACCACCATGATTGAGTGGATCTCAACTGCAGGCCTTTCACCCTACACGGTACTGTTACTGGTCGTGTTTATTTATCTCATTCTCGGCATGTTCATGGATCAGTTTGCCATTATCGTGCTGACCGTTCCTATTACTTATGCAGTACTAACAGGTTTGGGGTTTGATGGGATCTGGCTTGGCATAGTTCTCATAAAGACCGCGGAGATTGGTCTCGTATCACCACCATTGGGATTGAATATCTATATCGCGTCGGGATCAACAGGAGTCAGCACGAAAGAAGGTTTTACAGGAGTAGCCCCATTCTTGGTCGCCGAAATGCTGATTCTCGGTTTGCTAATTGCATTCCCCTCAATTTCTCTATTCCTTCCGAATCTGCTGGGTTGAGAGATACATGGCAGCTTACCAATCAGGCAATGGTCCAACCCATAGAAGGAGTAAAGGATGAAACTAATCACATACACGACGAAGGGTGTCCGGCGTGTGGGCTCGTTGTATGACAGTAATCAAGTCATTGATTTACGCAGTGCGTTGGAAGCGTTGCTGCGTCAAAAGGGCCAATTAGATGCAGCCGAGCAAGCGATGTTCCTGGTTCCCTCTGATATGACTGTGCTGCTTGATCGTGCCAAAGGAGACCTGTCGCTGCTGCGCGAAGCTGCGGCCACAGCGGGAAATGAATCATTGGTGGATCATGACACCCTAACCCTAGAAGCACCAATACCGCGCCCAGGTAAAATCCTTGGGGTCGGTAGAAATTATGGCGCTCATGCTGGTGAAGGGGGCCTCCTGGCCCAGGATGAGCCTCGTATTTTTGCCAAGATGCCTACCTCTGTGATCGGTACTGGGGCCTCGATTCCCTGCCCCGCCTCGGTGAATAAACTAGATTGGGAAGTGGAACTTGCCGTGGTTATTGGGAGGAATATGAAAGATATCCCTGAACCACACGCGCTGGAATACATCGCCGGTTATACGATCATCAATGATGTTTCCGCTCGCGAGTTTCAGTTCGATGTAAAGCCACCGCAAACCACTTTCGCCAAGAGCATGGATGGCTTTACCCCTATGGGGCCGGTGCTACTTACCGCCGATGAGCTGACCGATCCCACCAACGTCCAGCTGCGCTGCTGGGTAAATGACACTCTGATGCAGGAAGGCAATACCAGCGACATGATTTTCCCGGTGGCTTACATCCTGTCCTATCTCAGCCGCTTCATGACGTTGGAGCCCGGTGATGTCATCGCGACCGGCACGCCATCCGGTGTGGGCTGTTTCAGGGATCCCCCCATGTATCTCACCCAGGGCGATCAGGTGCGCATGGAAATCCCTCCGATTGGCGTACTTGCCAACGACGTCAGGCGATCTGCTTGACCTTGTGAATTGAAATCCAGGAGAAATAGCTATGTCTACGCTAAATATTAAGCCTAGTGGAAAGACCCTCGGCGCAAAGGTTGATGGTTTGGACCTAACACAACAATTAGATCAAGAAACTTTTGATGCCATTGTTAACGCGCTAGGCGAGCATGGAGTGCTTTGCTTTAATGGGCAGAGCTTGGATGACGCGAGTTTAAAGCACTTCAGCAGCCGTTTCGGTACACTCGAAATCAATGTGGCCAACACGTTTCAGTCTCCCGGTCATCCTGAAGTAATGATCCTCTCCAATATCGTCGAGAATGGAAAACCCATCGGTATCGCGGATGCCGGTCAGGACTGGCACACCGATATGTCCTACAGCAGCACCATTGCCTTTGCCAATGTGCTGTATGCGATCAAGGTGCCGCGTCGCGATGGCAAGGCACTCGGTTGCACAAGCTTCGCCAATATGCAAGCGGCTTACGAAGACTTGCCCGAAGACGTGAAGCAAAAATTAGCCACCGCCACGGCCACCCATGACTTCAACAAATTCTGGGAAATGATGCGCCGCGAGAAAGGCAGTACGCGTCCCCCGCTGACCCCAGAGCAGCGCAAGGCCAAACCACCGGTGTCACATCCAGTCTTCCTTACCCATCCCATCACGGGGCGTAGGGTGCTATACGCCAATCCCGGCTATACCGTATGCATTGATGGTTGGTCAGAAAAGGAAAGCGAAGAGATGCTGGAATTTCTATTCAAGCATCAGCTCGACCCGAAGTACCAATATACTCATGAGTGGAACGAGCATGACGTTCTTATGTGGGAGAACATTGGTACGCTGCATAACGCCGTCGCCGATTATGCTCCCGATGAGCACCGTTTTATCAAGCGGTGCCAAGTCATGGCCGACTGGATCTTCGACTCGCCCCAGGCCCAGGCTGTTGGCGCTGACCGTGAACCCCGGTAGTCGGCTGCTTGCCGCTGCAATAATTCTCGTTCACTCAAGAGGCTAGTCTGGATGTTCTACGAACCGTCAGCGGGCCATGGCCTTGCGTACGATCCGTTTAAGGCCATTATCGCCCCCAGGCCCATTGGCTGGATTTCGACCTTGACCGATGAGGGGGTGCCTAATCTGGCGCCGTACAGTTTCTTCAATGCCATGTCGAGCCGTCCTCCTATGGTCGGCTTTACCAGTGAAGGCATGAAAGACTCCCCACGAAATGCGCAAGCGACCCGCGAATTCGTCTACAACCTGGCCACCATGCCCTTGTCGCAGGCCATGAGTGAGAGTTCGGCCAGTCTACCGCATGGTGAGAATGAGTTTGACTATGCAGGCCTGGAAATGGCGCCTTCACGCTTGGTCAAGCCGCCTCGTGTCGCCAGGGCGCCTGCCGCATTGGAATGCCGTACAGTGCATTATAGCGAGTTGTTGGATTTGGACGGAAAACCGACAGATCGGTATCTGGTGATAGGTCAGGTCGTAGGTGTGTATATCAATGAAGAATATATTCGCGACGGGCGGTTTGACACGGTCGCGGCCCAGTCGCTCGCCCGCTGCGGTTATCGCGATTATGCGGTTGTCGAACGGGTATTCGAACTGTTACGCCCCGATGAACGCTAAGGCCTCCTTTATGACTCGTCGCGGCTTCGAACTTTCCTTTAATGGTAAGGAAAATCGAGTATGGCGCTGAACCCAGAAACAATCTCTCCCACGATTTTCCGTCGGCTGGATACTTTCATTGCTGTTGCCGAAACACTCAGCTTCCGACGCGCAGCTGAGATGCTTAGTCGCTCTCAGCCAGCAGTGACATCTCAGATTAACCAGTTGGAAAACGCACTTGGGGTGAAGCTTTTGGTTCGCTCTACCCGCCAGGTACGGCTTACAACGGCGGGAGCAGAACTACTTGAGCGAGGCAAGCGGTTGCTGGCGGAATCCGAGCGGCTCATGCGCGACATCCATGCCCAGGCAGGTCTGTTGACCGGCCAGGTGGTGGTATCTTTCTCGCCCACCATCGCCATGAGCCTCGCCCCGAAAGTGTTGGCCACGTTTGAAAGTGAGCACCCCGGCATCCGCGTTCTGCTTCGTGAGGAGCTAGCACCACAAATGTTGGAAGCGATCCTTAACGGGAGTGTGGACGTCGGAATCGGGCCCTATCAGCCGACCACGGACAAGCTGGCCTTCAACCCAATCTTCGATCAGGAATTCTCCCTGATTGTTCGCGAAGATCACCCGCTTGCCATTCGCGGGCATGCCCGAATACGAGATCTCGCGAACATCAACCTTCTCTGCTCCTCGGTGGGCACCACCGCACGTGAAGTGCTGGAAAACGCCGCAAAGGCAGAGGGGATTGCCATCATGCCCAAGTACGAAGCCCTGCAGTATCCGACGCTTTTTGCATTAGCCGCGGCAGGATTTGGGGGCACGGTCATGCCTGCGGTCGACACGAAAATTTTAAATGCTATGGGGTTACGCGCGGTGCCGTTTCGAGGCAAGTGCCTGGTGCGGCCCATCGGGATCATCACCCGACGTGACGAAGCGTTGGCGCCGGGACCACAGGCCTTCGTACGCCTATTGCTACTAACGGCTGAACAGGAAGGCCAACATCTGGCTGGCTAAGGTAAGGAGGGGGTATGACGAACGAGCAGCAAATTCTTTTGGTAACAGGGGGCTCGCGGGGGATCGGCTGCGCCATCTGTCGTATGGCCGCGAAGCAAGGTTATCGGCTTGTATTCACCTACCGCAACGACACCCAAGCGGCCGAGCGCCTCGTTGCCGAAATAGAACAGGCGGGGGGCAGTGCCCTTGCAGTGCGTAGCGACGTCAGCAAGTCGGACGATATCACGCGGTTGTTCGAGACCATCGATGCACAGCCAGGGCACTTCGCCGCCCTGGTGAACAATGCTGGCATTACCGGACAACGGGGCAAGTTCATGGAGACGTCTATGTCCACCGTCCATCAGGTCTTCGACGTCAACGTCTTTGGCCTCATGGAGTGTAGTCGTCAAGCCGTACAGCGCCTCTCGACCCAAAGGGGAGGCGCTGGCGGATCGATCGTCAATCTATCATCGGGTGCAGCCCAGCAGGGTGCAGCCGGTGCCTACGTCTGGTATGGCGCATCGAAGGCAGCGGTTGAAACGTTCACCTTGGGGCTTGCCAGAGAAGTGGCTGGGGAGGGGGTTCGAGTAAACGCTCTGTCACCAGGCGTCACGGACACTGAAATTCACACTGCGTTTGGCGCTGCACCCGACCCACAAGCATTGGCGAAGACGATTCCTCTTGGTCGCATGGGCACCCCGGAAGAAATCGCCGCCCCCATCTTATGGCTAATGTCGGACGCGGCCGCATACGTGACCGGCGCCGTATTGAGAGTCAGTGGTGGACGTTGAGCCGCCATCGAATACACCAGAGGTATAACCATGCAGGTTTATCATCTAATTCCCGACCAGGGCCTCGATGGCCTAGTGTTACGACATGCCGACACTCCCCGCCCGGGGCCGGGGCAGGTGCTGGTAAGGATGCGAGCCGCATCCCTTAACTACCGTGATTTACGAGTGGCCGAAGGCCGCTATGCGCTGGGCAGCGTACCAGAGAATCTGGTGCCGCTTTCCGACGGTGCGGGGGAAGTAATCAGCATCGGATCGGGCGTATCCCGAGTTCAGCCCGGTGATCGAGTCGCCGCCTTGTTCCTCCAGCACTGGCTGGGGGGAGATTTCGAGGAAGCCTTTGGAGTATCCGCCCTGGGTGGATCATGCCATGGCGTACTGGCAGAGTACGCCGTGTTCGATCAGAACGGCCTCGTAAAGTTGCCCTCGCATCTGTCTTTCGAAGAAGGAGCCACGCTGCCGTGCGCAGGAACAACAGCATGGAATGCTCTCTTCGGCGCCACTCCTGTCAAACCTGGAGAGACCGTACTAACCTTGGGCACCGGTGGAGTTTCGTTGTTCGCACTGCAGTTCGCCAAGATGGCTGGAGCCCGGGTGATCGCTACCTCATCCAGTGCAGCGAAGCTCAATAACGCTTTGCAGTTGGGTGCCGACGAAGGCATCGACTATACCACCTCACCAGATTGGCATGAGCAGGTCATGGCCCTTACAAGGGGCCGTGGCGTTGATCACGTCATTGAGGTTGTTGGCGGCGAGAACGTTGGTAAATCTGTCGAAGCTACGCGAAATGGAGGCACGGTTCATCTTATCGGTGCCCAGGCGGGAGGCTTGATCGACCCCACACGTGTACGCCGCCGCAACGTGACTATGAGAGGCCTGTACGTTGGCTCGAGAGCACATTTCGAGTCCATGAATCTTGCCATCGCGCAGCATGCGCTAAAGCCGGTCATCGATAGTGTCTTTCCCTTCACCGAAGCGAAAGCCGCTTACCATCACCTGGCGTCCCGGACGCACATGGGGAAAGTGGTGATCACGCTCGGGGGCCAAGCGACCGCGTGAAAGACTCCAAGAAATCTTCCTCCGTGTGCCGATATTCACCTCGGCAAGGGCTTCGTCTTACCATGCTGTTCCTGCTGTGTGCGGCGGCGGGATTCGTTGCGGATAGCCTTCAAGCTCCCCTGGCTTGGATGATCGGCCCCATGTGCGCCGCAACCGCCATAAGCCTCTCGGGATACGCCCCCTACTTGCACCATTCTGCCCGAGGCTTAGGCCAGTTGGTCGTGGCCGCCGCCGTTGGGCTGTATTTCACGCCAAGCGCATTGGCACAAACCATTAGTCACCTTCCCGCTATGGTGGGGATAGCGCTGTTAGCCACGCTGGCCGGCTGCGTAACGGCCTATCTTCTGATTCAGCTCACCGCGATTGACCTGGCCACTGTCTTGTTTTCGAGCATTCCCGGAGGGCCTGGTGAAATGGCGCAATTGGCCGAACAGAAGGGAGGCAGCGCCGCCTTGGTCGCCATCGCCCAGAGCCTGCGAATCGCCATGGTGGTAACGATCATTCCCCTCTCCCTAGCCGCAATGGGTGCGGGCACTGAATCGTTTGGTGTCGCCACCAACCTCCCTGTGGTGGGGCCGCTGGTCCTGCTGGAAGTGCTCACGATAGCCACGCTTGCCGCTTACCTCTTTCACCGTTGCGGTATTGTAAGCCCCATGTTCATGGGGCCGCTCGCCGCCTCGGCCATCCTTGCCGGAACGGGGTTCTATGACTTCGGGTTTCCCCGCTTCGTGATCTATGCAGGACAGCTATTGCTGGGCGCATCGTTGGGGCTCAGCTTTACCCGGGAGATCTTTCGTCGTGCCCCTCGATTTCTGTTAGTAAGCACCTTAATGACTGGGCTACTCATGGCGATCTGTGCGGCGATGGGGTATGTGGCGTCTCGGCTCACTTCTTGGGACCTGCCGACCATGATTCTGGCCACAGCCCCCGGGAGCGTGACCGAGATGTCCATTACCGCGGAAAACCTGGGCTTAGGCGTGGCAGGCGTCGCAGCATTCCAAATTGTTCGGCTATTCATCATGGTGCCGTTGACCCCCCTACTGTACCGGGTGGCAAGTTCGCGCGTCATGGATATGTGAGATGGCATCAAAAGAGGAAAGCAATGAAAGCGATATATTTCATGCAAACAGGCAGCCCGGAAGTGCTCCAGTACGGCGACCTTCCGGATCCCGAGCCGGCGGTCGGTGAGATTGTGGTCGACATCCATGCTGCCAGCGTTAACGGTGTAGATTGGAAGATTCGAAACGGACAATACAAGGAAATCACCCGGTTTCCCTACGTATTAGGACGCGATTTCTCCGGCGTTGTGGCGGCGGTGGGCGAAGGTGTGAAGGGCTTACCGATTGGCACTCCCGTGTTCGGGGTCTGCGAAACGGCAAACGACGGCGCCTACGCGGAAAAAATCGCTATCAGCGCATCAAACGTTGCCCGCAAGCCGGACACGGTTAGCCATCTCGAAGCGGCGGCCCTTGCCCTGACCGGGATCACGGCTATCGTCAGTATCGAACATACGCTTAACGTTCAGCCTAGCGAGCATATTTTGATCCATGGTGGCGCCGGAGGGGTCGGCAGTTTTGCAATTCAGCTCGCACGTCATTTAGGTGCCAAGGTCGCCACAACGTCCAGTGCAGCTAACCATGAGTACTTGCTCAGCCTGGGGGCGCATAAGGTCATTGACTACAATACCCAGGATTTCACGCACTGTGTCAGTGACTACGATGCCGTACTCGACACCATCGGTGGAGAGGTAGCCGTGCGCTCCTTCAGTGTGTTGCGTTCGGGCGGTCGTGCCGCGTTTATCGCTTCAGGCCCCAAGGCACCCTTGCCGACACGAACCGATGTGCAGGCGTTACGCCCCCAAGTCAACCGCGACTCGGCACACTTGGAACGCATCATGAAGCTGCTCCAATCCAAGGCGGTTCAGATACCCGAGATCACCACGTTTGCGCTCGAAGATGCAGCAAAAGCCCATTACTTGAGCGAGTCTCGCCATCTGAGGGGCAAGCTGGTCCTGATGGTTAGACACTAACAATTATTAGAAATAACAAGGAGCCGATATGTCTACGGTGGATAAGCTACACAGTATTGAAGACCTAAGAAAATTGGCCAAGCGCCGCCTGCCACGCGCTATTTTCGATTTTTTTGATGGCGGAGCCGAGGAAGAGACAACGCTTGACGCGAATAGAGAGGCCTTCAAGCAGATTCGCTTAGCGCCTCGCTGTTTGATGGATGTATCGAAGGTAGACACATCATTGGATATTTTTGGGGTGCGCTCGCCTCTACCGATGGCCGTGGCCCCCACAGGCGCCGTCGGCTTCGGGCGCAGGGGCGGCGATATCGCCATCGCGCAAGCCGCGGCCGAAATGGGAATTCCCTACACGTTATCGACATCGGCTACGGCGTCGATCGAGCAAATCGCCGAAGCGGCCCCTGGTAGACATTGGTTTCAGGCCTATATCCTACAGAACCGCAAGTTACTGGATTCGCTCATTGCTCGCGCGTATGCCGCGGACTATGAAGCGCTGATGATAACCGTGGACCTGCCGGTGGGAGGCAAGCGCGAGCGTGACTACCGCAACCACTTGTCCTTCCCTTTCCGCTATACGGCAAGAAACCTGGTTGACTTCGCGAGCCGCCCAGCCTGGGCTCTCGATATCGTGCGCCATGGTTTGCCCAAAATGGAAAACTTGGTGGAACTGGAGGAACCTTCAGCGAGTACCGCCAAGCTAGCCTCCTCAGTGGGGCGTAGCTACGACCCGTCGTTCGATTGGTCGCGCTTGCAGACGTTAAGAGATTCCTGGTCGCGCAAACTGATAGTGAAAGGTGTCATGCGTGCAGATGATGCTGACCGATTGGTGCGACTAGGCTGCGATGCGATCGTCGTCTCGAACCACGGGGGACGACAGCTGGATGGCGCGGTAGCCACAATGGAAGCGCTACCAGCAATACTCAACGCTGTAGCAGGCCGAATCCCCGTGTATGTGGATGGCGGCGTACGCCGCGGCGTGGATATATTGAAAGCGCGTGCGCTTGGGGCAGAGGGCGTATTAATTGGGCGGGCTACCTTGTGGG
The DNA here is from genome assembly GCF_013416325.1 of Vreelandella sedimenti. Taxonomy (GTDB): domain Bacteria; phylum Pseudomonadota; class Gammaproteobacteria; order Pseudomonadales; family Halomonadaceae; genus Vreelandella; species Vreelandella sedimenti. Next base: position 32,547 of record NZ_JACCGK010000025.1, on the reverse strand, counting down.
GGGCGGTTGCGGCTGGCCGCCCGGGCGCCGCGCGTGCATTGGCTATTCTGAATGATGAGTTTCAGAGAAGCATGCAATTATGCGGGGCTAGAAATATTGGAGAAATTTCTAACGAGCTATTATTTAACGGTTAAAATGCTTGATGCAGCACAGTTGGTAATCCCCCCGAAAAGCCAGGGCTCAGAAGTAGAATTTTCCGTAAACTAAACGCAGGAAGATTTTGCGTGAAAAAAATGACGCTTTTCTAACAGCCAAATTGTTGTTCTTGAATCAAGCCGAGAGTGGCATACCCGCTCTGGAGTTATGCCGTGACCATGGCGTGCTGATGGCGGAGTTGCCCAATTGTGGGCTGGCGCCTCTGGCCCAGGTGGAGTCGCGGCTATGAGTATGACGCTGGAAGTAATTGCCCTGCGGCGTGTGTCAAACAGGCCGGGGATGTTTCCGAACAGCTAATACACGGGTGTCTACGTAGCGGTAGAGCTCAGCAACGCATGACGTTGGTGTGGCGATTGGGCACGCATAACTGTCGATTGGTTGAGCCCAGTGAGTTGATGAACGGTCATCTGGAACCAAAAACTATTACTTGCTGAGAATGCCCAGCGCAATGGTGTGTCCTTCCGAGGACTGTAGTGCCTTTTCGAGCATGGTTTAGGTACAAATCCCGCCTCTGGTATTTTCTGCTGAGACTTCTCCGTACAAAATGGTTGCTAATGGAAGTCGATATGGACGTGCCGGTCAGTATTGTCTGCGGCTTCACCTTTAGCTCCAACTTTACCGTTTGCTTCGCTCCCTTTTTAGTTACTCCCCGCTGCGGGCGCGCTTGTAAGCGGGTTTATGATGAAAATGTCACTTATTGAATCCTTAAAAACGCTTTATATCTCCACTCGCTGATCAATATGGATTGATGAAGAAGATGTTTTCGTCACGAGCAGGTGTATTACGCTGCTTCGAATGGCACTACCTGTTTGCACAGACAGTGCTTCGGGGAAGAAGGTACTCAACGATAGCCCATAAGAGCGGCTAAGGAGTGAGGGGTGGTGCATCAACGGCGCTCTACTGCCTAGTAACTCAGTCAGTTGCAGCGTCAACTAGGCATTTTAGCGGTTATGTTGTAGCTGCGATCTGTTTCGGAGCAGCTGACATTTTCCAGGATTGTCTGTACGGCTTCAAAGCGCCTAATGGGGCCATTATTATCATTCAAGCTAATGCTGCCTCGGCGGACGCTTTACGCTGTTGGTAGGCACGCTTAACCATACGGTAGCGGGAGGGGATCTCGTCACGCTCCATGAAGCAACCTTGCAGCCAGCGATTACCGCTTGTGCCCTTAAAAGCGTCGCGGGCCTCGTTACACCTAGTCATTGGGATTTATAATAGCTTATGAAGTATTTATGCACATTTTATTAAGTTTGCTGAAGCTTTTTTTCAGCCATAACAGTTTTTTACTAGACAATAGTCGCAAAATGAAAATAGCAATTTGACAGGTCAATGTTAATTTATTATCTGTATATGCAAACGTTTTAAATTTTGTGAAAAGGGCAATTTTTTCACATGTAGTATTAACATGCGCATCTATGCAAACGTTTGCAAAGATAGCTATGCTATTGGGAGACGCACATGCCCGAACGAATAAATATAACTAATCTGTCCAAGCGTTATGGAGCCACTGTCGCACTAAGTGGAGTGGATATGGGCATTCTGCCTGGGGAGGTGCATGCCATTCTTGGGGAAAATGGTGCTGGTAAGTCCACCCTGGTTAAAATTTTATCGGGGGTAGTTAGCTCAAATGCTGGGACTATATCGCTCGATGAAGCATGCATTCGACCAAGCTCAATCATAGAAGCAAGACGCTGCGGAATTGCTACTGCATTCCAAGAGCTTAGTCTAATTCCTAATATGACTGTTGCCGAAAATATTCTACTGCCCCGTGCTTCTTCCGGACGGTTTTGGCCAGAATCCAAGGCTAGCATTTTCGAGCGTGCTCGAGAGGTGTTAATCGAATGGGAAGTCAATGACATTTCATCTCAGTCGATTGTTGCTGATCTGACGTTAGCCCAGCGGCAGCGTATAGAGCTAGTTCGTGCGCTCAGCCATGCTCGCTGCCTACTCATTCTCGATGAGCCTACGGCCGCGCTTCCTGATACCAGTTGGCTGTTTCGTCAAATACATCACCTCACGTCGCGTGGAGTGAGTGTTTTGTATATTTCACACCGCCTCAATGAAGTAAGAGAAATATGTCAGAGGGCTACTGTACTGCGCAATGGCGCAAGTATGGGAACTGTTGATCTAGCAGGTGTCGATGACGAAGATATTTTTACAATGATGGTGGGCCATGGATCGAGTAAAAAGAAAAGAGTCTCCCAAGAGAGCTCGACTAACGGGGAGGTATTGCTTGAAACATATCAACTAAGATCGAAAATGCTGAAAGGAATTAATCTTCAACTTCATGCTGGCGAAATCCTTGGTGTGGCTGGGTTGGAGGGGCAGGGCCAGCAGGAGCTTTTTCGTTTATTTGGCGGGTTACATAAACCGACATCAGGAGAAATAAGAGTCGGAGATAAAGTCACTTCGCTGAGCTCACCTCGAAAGGCTCTCCAAGTTAAACCTGGTATCGCATTCGTGCCTGAAGAGCGAAAGACTGAAGGCATATTTGCCAGCTTAAGTGCAGCGGCCAATATTTCGATACCGCATTTCGCAATGACAGGTTGGGCGAAGCTCGTCAATGGTCGGATCGAACGTCATTTAGCAGCAGAAGCCGCAGACCAAGTTGGCTTAGCGCCGCGCTATCTCGGGTTCGAAGTTGGCCATCTCTCTGGGGGAAATCAGCAAAAGGTACTATTGGCTCGAGCTCTGATGACAGGCGCTAAAATTCTGGTGCTATTCGATCCAACTAGAGGGGTGGATGTCGGCACCAAACAATCTATCTATTCAATGATGCGACACTTCGTAGACCAAGGTGGAGCTATCATTTTCTATTCTTCCGAGCTCTCCGAATTAGTCCAGCTCAGCTCACGCTGCCTAGTTGTCTATGATGGCCTCATCACCGATGACGTCGCAGCAAATGAAATTTCCGAGGAGCGGTTACTGGCTTCTGCACACGGTCCAGGGAACGCTAGGAAGGACAGTCTGCAGGAGGCTGTGTGAATCTTCAGATAATTCCAAAAAACTACAGGGGCGTCACAGCATGACCATTAAGAGAATCGCCGATAGCGGCCTAATGATCATGGTAATTTATATATTAATTTTCGCCATGTACGGAGCGGTACAACCTTCCGCGCTCTCAGCTTATTCAATTCAAGGCTTATTCAACAACTCTTTACCGTTGATGTTGGCAGCTGCAGGCGCCACCTTTGTCATATTACAGGGAGGGTTTGATCTTTCTGTCGCCGGTACCATTTCACTGGTGAATGCTATTGTAGCGGTGTTGCAATTCGATGGTGCTTTGGGTGCCATTGGCATGCTAGCCATTGCACTGACTGTTGGGATATTAGTCGGTGCTATCAACGGCTTTGTTGTGGCTTATTTAAAGGTCCAGGCTATTGCCGCCACTCTAGCTACTATGATCATTTGCCAGGGAGTCGCGTTACTAATTCTTCGGGCTCCAGGTGGCTATGTATCGGACTTCATGACCTACGAACTTACCGGCAGTATGTCCGGAATCCCCGTTGCCATCATCATTGCTACCTTGGTGGCATTGTTATGGTTTGTGTTCCGCAGGACTAACGCCGGACGAAATCTGCTTGCAGTCGGTCAGGACGCTAAAGCTGCCGAGCTTTCGGGTATTAACGTGGCAAGAACGCAGTTCTTTTCTTTCATCTGGGCTGGTGCCTTGTACGCATTAGCGGCCTATTTTCTAGCTGCTCTGACTTCAACTGGTAGCCCCTCTGCGGGGGAGCCTTTCCTGTTGCTGACTTTTGCAGCTGTAGCCCTAGGTGGAACGGCTTTTGGTGGTGGTCGAGGTAGCGTGACTGCGTCTCTCTTAGGTGCCGCTACATTAGTATTGATGCAAAAACTCCTCTTCTCCGTCGGAGTATCCTCTTTTTACACTGGAATGATTCAAGGGATGATCATGGTCTTGGCAGTTCTATTCTCTGGCGCTGTGCAGTTCGTCGTTGATAGGAGAAATATCATATGAATCAATCCTATAGTACAGCCGACAAACAGGACACTCGTCAGGCCCAGCGTTTCAGTAGTACATCCATCGCAGTACTGACAATTTACAGCTTAGTTGTGCTCATGATCTTTGGCTCGCGACTAGTCAGCCCATCGCTTGGCGGTCTATCTCAACTGATGACCGTACTGTACCTGAGCAGCTTTCTGGTTATATGCGCTTTTGGGCAGGGATTAGTGATAATGGTGCGTGGGTTGGATCTTTCTGTGGCATCTATGATTACTTTGGGTGGCGTATTATCAACGACATTTATGCAAGGAACTAATGAGGGGCTCTATTTCATAATTCCTGGGATTCTACTCATTAGTGCCTTGGTGGGGGGGATTAGCGGATTTGGTATAACGCGTCTATCCATCCCTCCTTTTATTATGACTATGGCGATGGGGTTGATTGTATATAGCGTGTGCTTAGGCTTCACTGAAGGTACTCCGCGAGGGTTTCCGGCACCGATTTTAAATGCTTTTATGCAAAGTAAAGTATTCGGCGTGGCATTGCCGATCCTACTAATGCTGATATTAATTGTTATATTTACCACTCTACAGTCCTATTCTGCCTTTGGTCGCAAGTTGAATGCCGTAGGTAATAATCCTGATGCTGCTAATATCGCTGGGATTACGGTAAAACGAATGACTATCTCCGCCTATGCCATATCAGCTGCCTGTAGCGCTCTCGCCGGGGTACTTCTGGCTGCATATGCCAATGGAGCAACCCTGAGAATGGGGGATGATTATTTGCTTCCTTCTATAGCAGCAGTTGTTGTGGGAGGGTCTTCCATACTGGGTGGACGTGGTAATTTTCTCGGTACAGTAGGCGGTGCTTTATTACTTACCACATTGAGCTCCATGCTTAGCGCATTAGGCGTTGGTCAAGGATGGAAAACAGTTCTCGAAGGGGTTGTCATTCTTGTCGCATTACTAATGTTGCGTGAGCAAGTATTTGCTAGCCTTCAGTCAATGTTTAAAAGATCAAGCTAAAGCTAAAGCCATAAAGAAGGAGGATTTGTAGACTAAATAAAAACTAACAATGAATAATGCAAACGTTTTAAAAATCAAGACAAGCCCAAGCTATAACCACAAGACGACTGACCAGGGGGTCTCCATGTCATTAATTACAAAGAAAAAGCACATTACGCTAGCTGCTGCTCTAGGCGTCTCCATGCTTGCCGCTGGAATGCAGCCGGCCGAAGCCAAGACCGAAGATGGGAAATGGCTAATTTACCTCTCTCTTAGCTATTCAGGTAACTCTTGGCAAAGTGAAGCGGCTAATATTGTCAAGGCACTTGCCCAGACTCCACCGTATGACGAAACTGTGGAACTTGTTGAGGTCATTTCTGGCACAGACCCTCAGTCACAGATCTCTGACTACGAAAGCATGATCGCTAACGGAGCAGACGGCATTGTTAGTTTCCCCATCTCTTCCAACGCGCTAAATCGAACGGTTAGGCATGGCTGTGATCAAGGTGTCTTATTCTTTATGTACGACGCCACTGTCACAGAACAGTGCGCCTATAATGTCAGTTATATCACCTCTGGATTTGGCGAGAATACCGCTCAGGCGCTGGTCAACGAGCTACAAGGTGAAGGCAAGATTTTCCTCTCACGTGGGGTGCCGGGTAACTCTGTAGATGAGCGCCATACTAATGGGGCCATGCATATATTCGATCAGTACCCTGGGATTGAGGTTGTTGCCGAGTACTACAGTAATTGGGATGACCGTACAACGCAGCAAGAAACGTCCAAAGCACTTGCAGCGCATCCAGATGTTGACGGTATCTGGGCCCAGGCGGGTGAATATGGCGCTATTCAGGCGCTTCTACAAGCTGATGAGAATCGTCTAGTGCCAATCACTGGCGAGAATTCCAATGGTTTCCGCCTAGCACTTGCCAACGAAGAGTATCAGGCCAAGGGGCTCTCAGGAGTATCTGCCGGTTCCCCACCTGCGCAATCCGGTTTTGCTTTCAAGCTGATGATGGAGATGCTCGAAGGCCAGCGTGAAAGCTTGCCGGAAGACAAGCGCAATATTCAATACCCACTTCCCTGGGTTTCAGCAGGTGACGTGCAACTTTGTGAGGGAGATACTTTCGAGAATGGCTGTAACACTTTTCCCGAAGACAAAGTACCCAGTTCTTTCGTAACCGAAGTTTTCAATCCTCAACTTCTGCCTGAACTGTCATTAGCTTCAGCATTAGAGGGTAGTCCTACTCCTGGCGCTACAATCCAGCCGCTACCTGAGGATGTGATTGAAAACGCGCCTAATGAGCCTGGTATCAACTGCCGCAGCTGCGATACTCCTGAAAATCTCTATGAATTGACTACGGTGGAAGCAACTGTTTCACCATAAAACTAGAGGCCATTGTTACTCCGGTGGCAATGGCCTATAGAGCTCTTAAACCTGATCGACACATTTACCGCCTTTGAGAGATAAACAATATGCCTGTCGAATACTTAAAGCATGGAAAAGCGGAATCTGAAATCAGTGATGATGATAACAAGATCCGCGTAATCGTTGAGTCTACGCTCCATGAAATCAAATCACGTGGGGACGACGCCGTGCGTGAGTTATCTGAAAAATTCGATAACTACACCCCGCCCAGCTTCAAACTAACGCAAGAAGAAATCGATAACTTAATTAGTGAGTTATCGCCACAGGAAGTCTCTGATATAAAATTTGCCCAAGAACAGGTCAAACAGTTTGCCCAGGCACAACGGGATACAATGCTCGACCTTGAAGTTGAGCCTTTACCGGGTGTTATTCTTGGTCACAAAAATATCCCTGTGCAATCGGTTGGTTGTTACGTACCTGGAGGCAAATTTCCTATGGTGGCCAGTGCGCATATGTCAGTGGCCACTGCCTCCGTCGCAGGCGTCCCCCGCATAGTCGCCTGCACCCCACCTTTTAAAGGCCTTCCTAACCCTGCTGTCATCGCCGCTATGCATTTTGGGGGCGCCCACGAGATTTATGTATTAGGTGGTATTCAAGCAGTCGGTGCCATGGCCTTGGGTACTGAAACTCTGGCACCGGTGCATATGTTAGTGGGTCCGGGTAATGCCTTTGTGGCTGAAGCTAAACGCCAACTGTTTGGTCAAGTAGGAATTGACCTATTTGCTGGGCCGACTGAAACCATGGTGATCGCCGACGAAACCGTAGATGCTGAGCTTTGTGCGACAGACCTGCTAGGGCAGGCAGAGCATGGGTATAACAGCCCAGCCGTCCTAGTAACCAACTCTCGTCAGTTGGCTGAGGCGACGATGCTTGAAGTCGAACGGATTCTGGGAGTTTTACCCACCGCTGAAACAGCAGCAAAAAGTTGGGAAGATTATGGTGCTGTCATCTTGTGTGATACGTACGAAGAAATACTGGAAGTCGCCAACGATATAGCAAGTGAACACGTACAGGTCATGACGGATAGAGATGACTGGTTTTTGGAAAATATGACGGCGTATGGTGCACTATTCCTCGGGGCTCGAACTAACGTGGCCAATGGCGATAAGGTTATTGGTACTAACCATACCCTTCCAACGAAGAAAGCAGGGCGCTACACAGGAGGGCTTTGGGTCGGCAAATTTCTCAAGACTCATAGCTACCAGAAGATCCTCACCGATGAAGCGGCAGCTATGGTCGGTGAATACGGCTCCCGGCTGTGTATGCTGGAAGGGTTCGTTGGCCATGCAGAGCAGTGCAATATTCGTGTGCGCCGTTATGGTGGAGTTGAAGTGCCATATGGCACTGCTGCCCCTGTGATACATAAGTAACATCAACCGACGAAAAGGAAACAATGCATGGAAGGCGCCGAACAGAAGCGCATCAAGCAATCCGATATCAATCGCATTACAGTTAAGGATATAGCTATTGAGGCTGGCGTCTCCGTCTCTACCGTCTCCAGAGCGCTGGCGAATGATCCTGTGATCGCTAAAGAAACCAGAGAGCGCATCACGATGAAAGCAAAGGAAATGGGCTATAGACCCAATTTCTTTGCTAGAGGTTTGATTCGTCAGCGCAGTGGTGTTGTTGCCCTTTTCGTAAACAATATTACCAACCCTTTCTACCCTGAAGTGCTAGTAAAACTATCTCGGCGTTTGCAAAAAATGAAATTGCATACAATGATTTTTACTTCGGACGATGGCGTAGAAGACTCAGTCCCGGCGTTGCAGGAAATTAATCCTGACGTGGCAATCTTACTTGCTGCCACTATGAAAGCAGATTACTTGCAAGAGTTTAATGACAGTAATACACCTATTATCCTCTTCAATCGCTATGTTGCGGGTGCCAGGGCAAGCGCCATCTGCTGTGACAATATTGGCGGTGGGCAGCTTGTTGCTGAACGTCTAGCGGAGTCTGGCCGTCGGCATCTTGCTTTTATTGAAGGGTTGGCAACGGCAAGTACTAATGCCGACCGCTTAACTGGTTATTTGGAAGGTATCGATGCCTCTGGTTTGCCAGACCCTGTGATCCATTCCGGGGGTGACTTCTCTTACGAAACTGGTTATGACGGCATGCAGGCGCTTTTTGCCAGAGATCAACGTATTGATGCGGTTTTCTGTGCCAACGACATCATCGCTGTCGGTGCCAGTGATTGTATTAGGCGTGAACTGGGTCTAAGGATTCCCGAGGACATCGCGATCGTAGGGTTTGATGATATTGCTTTAGCTTCATGGCCTTCACATGATTTAACCACTGTTCGTCAACCGATGGATGACATGATCGAATGTGTCATAACCGAAATCTTGCGCTTTCAACAAAACCGTTCTGCGGTTCCTAAGCAATACTTTATGCCTGGAGAGTTGATTATCCGTGGCTCAGCAAAACTAGCCAGCGGGAGGGTTAATGAATAAAACAAATATACATACAGCCCATTGTGATGTTTGGGAAACTCAAGATAGTACCGAGCCTTTAGTTGCGCCTCCTCCGGGATACGCCCCTGATACAGCGCAATATCTCACTGGTATAAGGCCAGTCTATGATTCGCTTGGTCGCGTTATGGCGCAGCTAGCGGGGATTTTCTTATTGTACTTGTCGAGCCAGCAGCGCGAGTTACCGTTGGATCACGGCATGTTCAACTTAGCGCAAGAACAACTGGATAGCTGCGAAGAACAGCTACGTGCTCTTAGGATTCCTCACCAAGCTAGGCGTCATCATGGTCTGCTTTCAGAGATGTGCAAACACCTCCAACAGGTTAGCAAGCGTATCGATAGCATCGAAACCCATCAACGCAATATTTTCGACGATACAGATACGCGTCTTTTAATGCGTCAATTAAATAAAGCACAGCGATGTTTCATCGCCACTTCAGAACCCGGTGCGCACCTTAGTCCTGTGGATTTTAGCCACGCCTGCTGCAGCTGTGGCGTTTCAAAGGGCGTTTAGCCCAGCCAAATAAACTCTATAAGGAGAACAACATGGCAAACTATTCAATTCATGTCTTGGAGTATAGCTACGTTGCCAATTACCATAAAAGTGGCGTGCTCTACGGTGCTCATAATGAAGGCTATGTAAAACTACCTTATTGCTACGTTCTAATACGCAGTAACGATCACATAGCGCTTGTGGACGTAGGTTATAACCATAAAGACTATGGCCAGCATCTTGCTGAAAAATTTGGCGTGGAAAACTGGCGCTCACCCAAAGTAGTTCTGTCTGAGTTGGGACTTACGCCGGAAGATGTCGATACCGTCTTTATTACACATGCCCACTTTGACCATTTTGGAAGTGTCGAGGACTTCCCCAATGCCACCTTCTATATACAGCGAGAAGAAATTGAGAAGTGGGTATGGGCGCTATCATTACCAGATCGCCTACGCTGGCTGCTTATTGCAGTAGATCCCAGCGATATTCTACGTGGCGTTAATCTTGCCGCCCAAGGAAGGTTACGTACGGTTGAAGGATCAGTCGAAGATGTTCTTCCCGGCATCGACCTGCATTTGGCAAAAGACAGCCACACGTTTGGCTCTATGTGGGTCACGGTACGTAATGATGGCAAGCCTGACTCTGAGGACACCTGGGTACTCGCCGGTGACCTTGTCTACCAATTCAGCAACATTAAAAACGATGGTTCTGTGGTTGGGGTGGACACCATGTATACGCCTGTAGGCTTAGCAATAGGCAGCCAAATGAACCTGTTATTGGCTACCGAAGAAATGATGAAGCAAGTAGATTACGATGACACACGGGTCATTCCAATTCACGAAGAAGGGCTTGCTGACCGCTTTCCATCACGTATAACTAAAGAAAATCTGCGCATCAGCGAAATTTGTCTAGCTGACAATATGGCTTCGGTGGTGTCATGATCCAACATACTCAAACCGGGAATATGACCATTGCTATTGTAGGCACTGGTCTAGTGGGCCTGGGGTGGGCGATTGTATTCGCACGGGCAGGCATGCCCGTGCGGCTTCATGACCGGAACCCTGAACAACTGAAGGATGCGCCAAACCGTATTCGGCAGTCACTCAGGGATCTTGCTGAATATGGCCTGATCCAAGAGTCCCCAGAGGAAATTCTTGCGCGCTGCAGTTGCCATGAAGAGCTGGCTGAAGCGCTGGAAGGCGTTGGTTACGTACAAGAATCCGTACTCGAGCGTATTGACGTCAAACAAGACCTTTATAAAGAGATGGAAAGTAGTCTTGCTCCTCATACTATAGTGGGGTCTTCCTCGTCTGGGATCCCAGCTTCAGCGTTCACCCAAGATATCTCTTTCCGTTCTCGCTGTTTGATTGCACACCCAGTCAACCCGCCTTACCTCGCCCCCATTGTGGAACTGGTGCCGGCCAGTTGGACAAGTGCTGATACGATGGAAGTTGTTCATCAGCTCATGCACCGCGTAGGGCAACATCCGATCCGTGTGAATAGGGAGGTCGAGGGTTTCGTACTAAACCGATTGCAGGGTGTACTGCTACGCGAAGCGTGGGCACTATACGAGGAAGGTTACTGCTCCCTTGAAGACATCGATGCAACCATTTCGAAGGGGCTAGGGTTGCGCTGGTCGTTTATGGGCCCTTTCGAAACCATTGACCTTAATGCGCCAGGTGGCATTCGCGACTATGCCCAGCGGCTGGGAGACCTCTACTTCTCTATTACCAAGGAGCGGGCGTCACCACAGCCTTGGAGTGATGAACTGATCAGTAAGGTAGAGCATGAGCGGCGCCAACGCTTGCCAGCGACAAAGCTCATAGAACGGAGTAAATGGCGCGACAGACGAATGATGGCGTTAGCCGCCCATAAGCACCAGCAAGAGGATCGAGAATGACGATGTGTAAAGAGTTGAGCAATTTGGTGCCCAGCTTCCGCTTAGATGGACGACGCGCTTTGGTGACTGGTGCTGGCCGTGGTATAGGAAATGCCATTGCACAAGCCTATGCTGCATCTGGTGCCACGGTTACACTGTGTGCACGTACCGCTAACGAGATAGAGGAAACGGCGGAAAAACTATGCCAAGCTGGATACAGTGCTGACACGTTAGTCGCTGATGTCAGCGATGTGGAAGCCCTTGCTCAGGCGCTTGAACGTCGTTCCAGCTACGACATACTTGTTAATAATGCTGGCACCAATCGGCCTAAACCCCTAGCCGACATTACCATTGCCGATTACGACACTGTAATGGACCTCAACGTACGAGCAGTTTATTTCGCCACGCAAGCGGTGACCAATAGAATGCGACAAGAGGGAAAGAAAGGTATTGTCATCAACATGTCGTCCCAAATGGGCCATGTTGGGGCGCCTAACCGAACCCTTTACTGTACTTCGAAGTGGGCGTTGGAAGGGCTCACTAAAGCATTAGCTGTAGAGCTCGCGCCATATGGCATTCGTGCCAATGCTATCTGTCCTACTTTCGTTGACACCCCTATGACCAAGCCCATGTTCGAGGATCGTGAATTTCTCAGCAATGTATTGGCCAAGATTCCGCTTGGCCGACTTGCTGAAGTGGGTGACATTGTCGGGGTAGCCGTGTTCTTAGCTTCTGATGCCGCAGCCATGATGAACGGTAGCAGCATACTGGTGGATGGTGGTTGGACGGCTGAATAACCTTCGCGGTGGCTGAGCCGTTTGGAACCTTTTGATGGCAGCCATGAGTAAATGCATTACTCACGGCGGCCTCGTGTGAACTTATGTCGCCCAGAAGCGCCATGTACTGCTCTGGAGGCGTGAACATTAGACGCAGAAAGGCCGAGAGACCTGGTAAGAGCGTGATGGTGGAGAGATGGTCGGCATCAATTGTGTTACGCTAATTAACTTTAGAAACTAAAAGAATAAGAGAAAAGCGATGCAGGGGCTTGAACTTAAATTAGCTCAGTTCAAGACTGGCGACTTGGTATTATTTGCAGGCTCGGGGCGGTGTAGGTCGCTGATCAAGCGATTCACGCGAAGTAAGTGGTCGCACATCGGGATGGTGCTACATCTCGATGCTTACCCTTATCCGTTATTGTTCGAGTCGACCGGCGCAAGCCGGGGCTGTAGGTATCGAGCGTGGGGAAATCGTTGGAGGGGTTCAGACCGTACCTCTCAAGCAACGTATTGAAGCCTACCTTGGCAAAGTGTTGACATGTTCCCAGTGCACAGCGCTACGCAGCGCTACGCAGCGCTCGCCGCGCTACGTGAGGAGTTGCGTGATCGTCCCTATGAACGCTGCACCAAGCAACTTTTCCGCTCTGTCTACGACGGCCTGATAGGCGCCAATCGATGTGGTCTTTCCAGTATTTTTGCAGTGAACGCGTTGCGTTGGCTTACCAGCGGATGGGCTACCTTGGTAAACGGTATCCTCCCAATGAGTATACCTCTCATGATTTTTCAGAGATGGGTGGCCTGATGCTGACAGAGGGTACTCTTTCCAACGAATTTTTGATCAAGGCGACTGGGAGTACGACCGTAGCGTAAGCGAGCATTAACACTCTAGCCAAGCGTATTGGTTTACTCTATGCGATGCTGATGCAATAAGGGCGCCCTCGTGTAAAGGCGCCCTTATTCTTTTGCCTGACGCTAAACGCGAGGCTAGCAGAATTGGGCATGTTGATGTCTTACAGTCGGCCAAGAGTGAGCAATGACAACCCTTACTCGGAATCACTGTTCCGCACCGTCAAATATTGCCCGGCGTGGCCCACAAAGAGCTTTGCATCGCTGAGCGCGGTACGGGAATGGATGCTAACGTTCGAGCAGGATTACAACGAGNAGAGCTTTGCATCGCTGAGCGCGGTACGGGAATGGATGCTAACGTTCGAGCAGGATTACAACGAGCAGCACCTTCACAGTGGCATCCAATATGTCACGCCAGCTGATCGATATCGTGGTGTTGATAGAAAATGCCTTGAACGCCGTAAAGCGGTTTATGAAAGTGCTAAGTGTCGATATCTGAAACGCTGGTCGGGCAGCACCCGAAACTGGGAGGTCACTGGTTCGGTGTCGCTCAACCCAGGGAAAGTGCACGAGATCGAGCGTAATAAACAGACTGCTTAAGCGCAGCCATTTGGACAACTGGGTTGAAAATCACCGCCGGTAAGAAAGCACCATGTGCGCCCAACGCAAATAGCACTGCGATGGTGACGGTAAGCGACATCTGCACACCGACATTTTCGCGCAGCAACGAAGCTTGGGCAATTGTCGATTACGTACCTTGGTGGGTGGTGACTCTCAGACTATAAAAATCACCGGTGCGAAATAAAGTGCGACGGGCTGACCAGTAGTTATGCGCCAGGCCTAACCGGCAAGTGATCAGAGCCGACGTACCGCTTGGAAAATGGCGAAGCGACTGCCAAACCTGATTCCTGGTCGATTGATGGGCGAATGCAGTCCTCGCAAAACAATAGCTTCATGACCAATGCTAACGGTGTTTACGAGAGACATCAGTGGATCTACGTCTACATCCGGGATCGACAAAAAACACGGCGAAACATGATGGAAATGGCTCCAGTTGTCTAAGCGGGTGGGGTTAGGAAAGCGACTTCGGACGGACTGAATATTTTCTATATTATTCGAAAGGTGTATGTTAAAGCCAAGGAGCTAATTAAAACGTCATGTATCATAAAGATTAATACTCGGACGAGTACGTCTCTCAATACAGCGTACAGCAGGCCAACAATTTCATCTGACTTACGGATCACTTATATGCATTTTGACTTGGCCGACCTTAATCTTTTTATTCACGTTGCTGAAGCGTCCAGCTTAACAGGAGGCGCCAAGCAAGCTCATCTGTCCACGGCAGCTGCTAGTACTCGGATAAAATCTTTTGAGGGTCAGTTAGGCAGCCGACTTTTTTACCGAGGAAGCCATGGCGTGGAACTGACCCCAGCTGGCGAGAACTTACTCAAACATGCTCGTGCGATTATGCGGCAGGTCGAGTATTTAAAAAGCGATTTTTCTGACTATGGACGTAGTGAAACTGGGCATATACGAATTTTTGCTAACACAACAGCAGTGACGGAGTTTATGCCTGAAGTACTGGCCAACTTTTTAGGCAGTCGTCCAGGGATTACTATCGACTTAAAAGAGCGCCTTACTAAAGATATTTTCAGAGGCGTTCTAGATGGAGCAGCAGACTTTGGCGTGACGTCGGGTGAAATTAAAATGAAAGGCTTAGAAGTCATGCCTTTTAGCATGGATAGGCTAGTCGTTGTAGTTCCGATTGGCCATCCGCTTACGGGAACTAAAGATTTAGCATTTAAAGATACACTTATCTACCCTCATGTAGGCCTACATGAGGGTAGTACCCTTCTTGAGTTTCTTAAAAAGGAGGTTAGCGAAGTAGGAGAGACTTTGCCGCTGCGTATTCAAGTGTTTGGCTTCGAACCAGCCTGTAGGATGATTGAGGCAGGGGTAGGAATCGGCATTTTACCCGAATCGAGTGCACTGCGTTATCAAACAACTATGCGTCTTAATATTGTTGAGCTAAAAGATGTATGGGCCAAACGTGAGCGATCAGTTGTTGTTAGAGAGTTTGAGTCATTGCCTGAATCTTCTAAAAACCTTATTCATGAGATAAGAAGCTACCATAGCTATAAAGAGTGAGCGTTTATTGTACGGAAATTAAGATCTTTCTGAAGCGCACTTAACTATGTGTTTAGCAATTAATTAAAATAAATATCGATAATGCTGTTAGTTAGGCGTATAGTTATTACTGAAGAAAAAGGTTTTTTAATGGTGATATACAGAATTCTAGCTAAATATGAGTAGTTTAAGTCTATATGATAAATATGAGTCGGCAAGTCATTTTACTTCTTTGCTTCCTTTTGCAGGTTTTCTAGGTCTGATTCAGTTTTAGTAGTGCGAATGATGGGGCGCGTCTTATCCCTTATCCAATGACTCCATGAGCCTATATAAAGCTTAGGTATAGGTAGGCCAGCAATATGATAACAAAAAATAGTATGGCAAGCTGCTACACCGCCTCCACAATAAGCCACTTCAGAAAACCTATGCGTTAACTCCTGGCGTAATTGCTTTGAGGATTTAAAATAACCATCGCAAGTTAAATTGAAAGCTGATGGGCGACAGTCTGCACCAGGAATATGACCCGCTACAGAGTCTAGGGGCTCATGTTTACCAGTGAATCTGTCAAAAGAGCGGGCATCAGTCAAGTGTAGGTCTGGACGAGCAATAATTTCTTCTGCAGATATAAGCTGATTATTGTTATATGAAGGAGTCCAATCGGAAACAGCTGATACATCACTGCTTGCTTGAGTTAATTCCGTGCTACTGTCAATAAGTTGGCCACCAATTGACCGCCAAGCTGCAAGACCACCATCGAGAAGTTTTACATTAGGATGGTCTGCCCAGATATATAATAGCCACCACGCTCTGGCTGCAGCTAGTGTTCCTCCTGCATCATCTAGTAATACAATTGCCTGAGAGGATGTGATGCCAAGCGATTGTAATCTCTTGGTAAAAGCTTCTTTTAAAGGCAGTGGAAAACGGCCTTGGCTTGAGTCTTCACTTGCCATATCTCTATGTAAATCAAAATACTGGCTTTTAGGTAAATGTGCATTTTGCCAAGCAAGTCTGCCTGCATTTGCGTCCGTCAAACTAGCGCGACAATCTAATATCATCACATCTTGACCTTGTTCAAGATTATGCTGAAGTACGTCAGCGCTAATTAATGGTGAGAAAGCCATTGTTTAGCATATCCTCATGCTTTGTAATGAGCGTTTCGCGAGGTCGATATAGCGTTGCGTAGCCTGACGTTTGTTCTCAATTTCTGATGAAGTGAGGGTCTTTACTACTTTGGCAGGTATTCCTATTACGAGCGAGTTTGTCGAACAAATGAAATTGGCCTTTACCATAGCGCACGAACCAACAATAGAGCGTGCCCCAATAACACTGTCATCCATCACTACAGCGTTCATACCTACCAAGACATCTTCTTCAAGAATACAACCATGCACTACGGCACCATGACCAATATGTCCGCGTGAGCAGATTATAGTCTCAGAACCGATAGTGCCGTGCACAACGCAGTTATCTTGGAGGTTTGCGTCGCGCTTCATAATGATACGCCCGAAATCGCCTCGAAGGCTGGCTCCCGGTCCAATATAGCAACCATCATCGACAACAACATCACCGATGATAACAGCTGAAGGATGAACGTAAGCACTGGCTGAAATTTTGGGTTGTAAGCCTTCGAAGCTATAGTTAGCCATTATTACTTCCTATAAAAAAGCATACATGTCGGTTTTCAATTAGCTCCCGCTAGCTGACCTGAGTTTGTGAGTGACCTCTTTTCATTTTGAGCTGATAACCCATTACCAGCGCCCCCAAAAGAATACCAATCAGGTCGGTAGTGATTCCCCCTGCTAACATTGTTAACCCAGCAACTAAAGAAATTAAACGCAAAGACTTACTTAATGCACCGAACATCCATGCCTGTACAGCAGCTGATAGTAAGTAAATACCAATAGAAGCAGTTATGACAACGCGTGTGATTTCTAGCCAATTACCTTGCATGAGGATGGCAGGGCTATAGAAAAACATGAAGGGGACGACAAAAGCAGCGAGGCCAAACTTAAACGAGGTTAAGGAAGTTTTGAGTGGATCAGTATTGGCAATGGCTGCTGCAGCGTAAGAAGCAAGTGCAACGGGTGGAGTAATAGCAGAGATGACTGCGTAATAGAAGACAAAGAAGTGCGCAATCAGCGGATCAATACCTATCTGCTGTAACCCAGGAGCAATTACGGAAGCCGCGACTGCATAAGCAGCTGTAGTAGGCATGCCCATCCCGAGTAAGATGCTTATCATCATCGCGAAAAGTAGCGCAAGAAATTGGCTGCTATCGGCGATATCAAGCATCAGTGAGGCGAAGCGTGCACCGACACCTGTTAAGGCGATAACACCTACCACCACGCCTGCACAGGCGCAGACAGCCACCAATGGAATAACCATTCTCGCTGACAGTGCTAAAGCACCCAAAATTGCTTTTGGCCCCATCCAGTGTGGTGTCAGCCATGACACCATTGCGGCGGAGACTAAAGCTAAAGTGCCCGCCCTAATAACGGAGTAGCCCATAAATAATGTACTAATCAGAATAATGATAGGGATAAAAAGGTAAGCTTGTTTAAGCAAAGGGCGAAGCTTCGGTAATTCAGCACTTCTCAGACCACGCATGCCTTTACGTTGAGCTTCCAAATCCACCATGAAATAAATAGACAGAAAGTACAGAGCGGCAGGAATAATCGCAGCGATCGCAATCTCGGTATACGGTATACCGGTCACTTCTGCCATGATGAAGGCGCCAGCCCCCATTATTGGCGGTGCAATCTGGCCTCCCGTGGAGGCAGCGGCCTCTATGGAACCAGCGCTACGCGCTGGATAGCCAACACGTCGCATCAGCGGGATAGTTAGGCTGCCGGTCGAAACAACGTTGCCTGCTGAGGTGCCGTTGATCATGCCCATTAGTCCCGAAGCAAAGACAGCGACTTTAGCTGGTCCTCCACGCGAGCGACCAGCAACTGAAAATGCAAAGTTTACAAAATACTCACCTACACGCGACTTCTGCAAAAAAGCGGCAAACGTAATAAAAAGAACAATGTAAGTAGATGAGACTGCAATAGTGGGTCCTAAGACCCCATTGTCAGTATAGAGGTAGGTAAAGAAGCGAGCAGGGCTGTAGCCACGATGTTCGAAAATTCCTGGCAACCATGGGCCTATAAACGCATACAGAATAAATACACCGGTAATTATTACTAACGCCATTCCAGCAACACGGCGGGTGAGTTCTAAAATAAGTACTACCCCGATAGTAGACATATAAAAATCTAAATCGCCTACCATCGATGTACCAGCCATCAGCCGCCAGCGGGAGAGCGATAAAATAAGATACCCAGCAACGGCAAGGGCTATAAATCCGAGCGAAAGGTCTGACATGTTCAGACGTTTACGATTGCTTTTTATGCAGTAACTTGTAAAAAGCGATATAGCGAGAGCCAAAAATGAGACTAAACCAAGTTGGCTCTGAATAAATGCTAGAGGACCAGCAGTTCCTCCATCTTGTGGTTGTAGCCAGAGTAATACAACAAGCGCTAACGCATACCCAGATAGGATGATCGACGCAATGCCGAAGAACTTTGCCACAATGCTTTGTGGTTTGTCATCATTAAACCGGCTTGTAGCTCCAAGTAATAAAAAGCCGATCATCAAGCCAAAGGAAACGTGAATAATACGATATGTCCAGGTTTCAACTGGCTGTATATTTAGGGCATAAAGGTGAAAGCCAATGTATCCTACGCATATAATAAAAATGATTGAGGCAGAAGCGCCACTAAGCAGCCGTTCATTATTAGCGGGCTGAATTTCATCTACGCTAGCGGCATTGATAGCACCGGAAGCAGTACTGCCTTCTGCTGTGGAAGCAGTGTTGGTGTCTTTGCTCATCATGGCACCCTGTGTGGCACTCTATAAGTGATGGTTTAAAGATTTTAAATGGTAGTTCAGGAAGACATTAAACTGCTATGACGCGATGGTTTGCTGCCATTTTCGACAGCAAACCATTAACTTAATTATGCGTTAAATCAGCCCTTTAAGTCTTCGGGAATGTCATAGCCATTCTCTTCAAACCACTTAACGGCACCTGGGTGAAAGGGAATAGAGTTGTTGTAAGATATGTTTTCTGGAAGTGTTTCTGCAGCGGCGCCATGTACTTGGAGCATCTGCTCATGGTTACTCATAATGGTATCAACAATCTCGTAAACGAGTGTATCCGGCATATCCTTATGAGTAATTGCGAAGTTCCATAAAGAGACTGTTGGAATATCTTCATCGACAGAATTGTATGTTCCTCCCGGCACCACAGAGTGAGAAAGGGCTGGGAACTCCTCTAAAATCTGCTCAATTTCCTCCTCGCTATAACTGAAAATATTAACGTCTGCTTGTGCTTCCAATTGACTGAAAGAAGCTATCGGCATACCGGCCCCGAAAGCAAAGGCATCAATTAAATTATCTTGTAATTGGCCTGCTTGATCGGAAGCACCACCTTGAAGAGTCTCGACATCATACCCTAGAGCTTCAAAAAGCCGCGGATGATACTCATCATTGGTGCCGCCCGCAGGCCCTACACCTACGCGTTTGCCATCAAGGTCAGCCACCGATTCAATGTCGGAATTTTCTAGGCTAACAATGTGGAGTGCTGTTTGATACATAGGGAACATAGCGCGCACATCAGCATGCGTATTGTCAGGAAGTAGCTCACTGTTGCCTTCTAGGGCGTCCACCGCCGGACCCATAGTGACCATGCCAAAGTCATGTTCACCCATCTGGACCATGCTGATGTTCTGCACAGGACCGCCAGTTATTTCAGCACCTATACGGGTATCGAGCTTTTGGTTAACTAGGTTTGCCCAGCCGGAACCATAAATGTAGTAAGTCCCCCCCTGGCTTGCCGTGCCTACCGTCATGCTGTTAGGCCAGTCAGTTTGTTCGTTCGCCCAGCTATTCATTGAGGCGATTGCGAGTGTAAGAGCGGTAGTTGTTAATAAAATGTTTTTCATGTCTAACCCTTTAGCTGTCTTGTTGTTAATCGCCAATGTGTGGCGACTCATGGGTTGCTAGCTCACTGATTGAGCTTCATGTGCAGACTGCAACAGCTGGTGGAGAAGGTGAAGTTGGAATTTCCAACCCCCCCTTTTGGCTTTGTTTAACAAGACTTTTGTCTAAGGGGGATGTGAGGCTTTAATTGAGAGTTAAGAATCGCCAACTAAGATCATTTATTAGTTTTTATTTGTTTATGTTAAACATTGATGATGTCTAGTTTATTGAAATCATTGCTTTATTTTTTTGAGTTAATGATGGGTGAATGCCCCGTTATTGTTTTTGAAATTCCAGCCACCCCTGACCTTCCTTCATGCTTGCTTCATGTTTAAACAACAATAGAAATGAGAGGCAGCCATGGCCCAAGCCATATTTCACACTTCTCCCCAAGATTTTAGCCAATGGATAGGGAAGCAAGAACTCCGCCATGATGTGATATCAGCTCAGCTAACTAAGCGCATTGCCATCATTTTTGGTGAAGGTTGCCCGCACGAAGGACAGCCATTACCTCACCTTTGGCATTGGGCATTTTTTCAAGAACCCCTTATTGAAACTTACCTGGGAAAAGATGGGCACCCAGCACGTGGGATTTTTTTGCCTCCTGCCGAGGGCAGAAATCGTATGTGGGCAGGTGGGCGTGTCTGCTTTCTTCAGCCATTGATCGTAGGTAAGTTGGCTAAATGTATCTCAACCATCAAAGCGGTTAAGGAAAAGCAAGGCAAAACCGGCTCCCTACTGTTCGTTACTGTCGAGCATCAGTATTTTCAGGATGGTGAGCTTTGTCTGAGTGAAAAACAAGATATCGTATACCGCGAGCCTAGTCCTCCTAAGTTAGAAAATGACTCACCATTACCAGCATTTACTTGGAACGAGACAATTCACCCCACCCCCGTCATGCTCTTCCGCTACTCCGCCGTCACCTTCAATGGTCACCGAATACATTACGACCACCCTTATGCCACAGAGCAGGAGGGGTACCCCGGTTTGGTAGTGCATGGCCCAATGATCGCTACATTGATATTACACAGCTTTATCAAACAATACCCTCAGCGCACACCGAAGAACTTCTCCTACCGTGGTTTGCGCCCTTTGATTGCCGATACCCCTTTTCACATTGGTGGTCACCATCCCAGTGAACAGCACTGCACTGCCTGGGCTTTTAATGATAAAGGCCCAGCGCATCAAGCTGAAATTGAATATAAGGAGTCAATATAATGTTTAATCATGACAATGAATCAATGGAAGCAATACGTGATGGTGTGCGGTCTCTTTGCGCAAACTTCGATGACTCTTATTGGCGTGGTATCGATGAGCGGAAAGCATTTCCTGAGGAGTTTGTTGATGCTTTAACGGAAGCTGGCTGGTTAGCCGCAATGATTCCTGAGGAGTATGGAGGCTCTGGTCTTGGTTTAACAGAGGCGTCAGTCATTCTCGAAGAGGTTAACCGCTGTGGCGGCAACTCGGGCACAGTTCATGGTCAGATGTACAACATGTTCACTTTATTGCGTCATGGTAGTGAGATGCAAAAACGTGAGTACCTGCCGAAAATAGCCGCTGGTGAGTTACGTCTACAGTCGATGGCTGTTACTGAACCGACCACCGGTACTGATACCACCAAAATTAAGACCACCGCCGTTCGAAAAGGAGACAAGTACGTCATCAATGGGCAGAAAGTCTGGATTTCACGTGTTCAGCACTCTGATTTGATGATCTTGCTTGCACGCACCACACCGTTGGATCAGGTGGAGCGTAAATCGTTGGGGATGTCGATTTTTCTGGTCGATCTCCATCAGGCAATTGGTAATGGGCTGAGCGTTCAGCCGATAGCCAACATGGTGAATCATGAAACCAATGAACTATTTTTCGATAACTTAGAAATCCCTGCTGACAACTTGATTGGCGAAGAAGGAATGGGCTTTCGCTACATCCTGGATGGCCTTAATGCTGAGCGAGCATTAATCGCAGCGGAGTGTATTGGTGATGGTCGTTGGTTTATCCAGAAGGCGAGCAATTACGCCCGTGACCGTGAAGTCTTTGGCCGCCCTATTGGTAAGAATCAGGGGGTGCAGTTCCCCATTGCAGAAGCACATATTGATGTAGAAGCTGCAGATTTGATGCGTTGGCGTGCCTGCTCGGAGTACGACAGCGGTCAACCCGTTGGTGCCAGTGCCAATATGGCAAAATATTTGGCCGCCGAAGCATCTTGGAAAGCGGCCAATGTATGCCTGCAAACGCATGGCGGTTTTGGTTTTGCGGCGGAATATGACGTTGAGCGTAAGTTCCGAGAGACACGCTTGTATCAAGTTGCACCGATTTCGACCAACTTAATTCTTTCTTATGTAGCCGAACATCTGCTCGATTTGCCGCGCTCGTTTTAACTGTTTGGAGGTAGTAATGACAAATACAACAAGAGCACTCGCGGAGTTTCTTGCAGAACTTCGCTATGAAGATATCCCAGACGCTGTGCTTGATCGATGCGAAGAATTATTCCTTGATTGGCTTGGCTCCGCATTAGCAGGAAAAGATTACGCTCCCATTCCTATCTTTGAACGTTTTGCACTGCTCATGGGGCCACATGCTGGTAAAAGCGAGATATTGACGCTCAGGACCTCTACATCGCCTTACTTTGCAGCCTTTGTTAATGCTGCGGCGTCGCATGTCGTCGAGCAAGATGATTTGCATAACTCTTCAGTTTTACATCCCGGAACGGTTGTTTTTCCTGCGGTGCTAGCAGCGGCGCAGGCAGAAGGTAAATCGGGCCGTGAGTTAATCGTCGCAGCAGTAGCTGGTTACGAGGCGGGTATTCGTATTGGAGAAAGCTTAGGGCGCTCTCACTACACCATTTTCCATACCACAGGAACCGTTGGCACATTAGCTGCAGCCGTGGGTGTTGGTAAGCTGTTGGGCTTTTCATCTGATGATTTCATGCATGCACTGGGGAGTGCAGGGACCCAAGCCGCCGGGTTATGGGAGTTTTTACGTGATGGCGCAGATTCCAAACAGCTGCATACAGCAAAAGCAGCGGCTGATGGCCTGCTTGCGGCCTACATGACTGCAGACGGGTTAACGGGCGCCCAACGTATCATAGACGGTAAACAGGGAATGGCTGCAGGTATGTCTCTGGACGCTGATCCAGAGTGCCTGGCTGACCAGTTGGGAAGCCGATGGGCATTAAAAGAAACTTCTTTTAAGTTTCATGCCTCTTGTCGTCACACGCATCCTGCTGCCGATGCGCTCTTAGCTGTAATGGAGCGTGAAGGACTGGATTACAGTAATATTTCTGCTGTAGTCACGCCTGTCCATCAGGCCGCTATAGATGTACTTGGCCCGGTAGATGAGCCTAGTACAGTACATCAGGCTAAGTTTTCTATGGGTACCGTTCTGGGCTTAATCGCGGTGCATGGGAAAGCTGGACTAGAAGAGTTTCAAACGCACGCGCTGAAAGATGAAGAGGTAGCTGTATTTCGTCGTTTAGTCACTATGCGCTTAGATCCTGAAGTCAATGAGGCATATCCGAGTAAATGGATCGGTAAAGTCGAGGTGACAACGCAGAATGGGCAGGTTCATCAAGCGACGGTGCGTGACCCTAAAGGAGACCCAGAAAACACACTTTCACGAACGGAGCTTGAACATAAATTCCGGCGTTTAGTGGGCTTTTCAGGGGCAGTCGATGAAAGCGAAAGCAAACAATTAGTCGCGTTTTCGTGGGGATTGAGAGAGCTCGACTCATTACCCATGCTTCTCACTCATGCATAACGCGATGCTGAATGTGCCTTTTGGCTTTTCGTAGGAAATCGATGAAAGGATAATAATATGAACTTGCAAGATTCTCCCCGCCCTCTTGATGGCATAACGGTAGTTAGTCTGGAACATGCAATTGCCGCACCTTTTTGTACACGTCAGTTGGCGGATTTGGGTGCACGTGTAATTAAAGTGGAACGCCCTGAAATAGGTGATTTTGCCCGCAATTATGATGAACGTGTGGATGGTCTGGCCTCTCACTTCGTTTGGACAAACCGTTCCAAACAGAGTCTTACCCTTAACGTGAAATCAGCCGAAGCGGATGAAATTCTTGAACGCTTACTAACTGACGCTGATGTGTTGGTTCAGAACCTAGCGCCGGGAGCAGCGGCACGGCTCGGGCTTTCATTTGAAGCATTACAAGAACGATTCCCGCGTTTAATTGTTTGCGATATTTCGGGTTACGGCGCTGATGGCCCTTATAAGCAAAAGAAAGCCTATGATTTATTGATTCAAAGTGAGGCGGGTTTTCTTTCTACTACAGGCCAACCAGGTGGTGATGGCATGGCCAAAGCAGGGTGTTCCATCGCAGATATTGCCGCGGGCATGTATGCCTATACCCATATTCTCTCTGCATTAATACTGCGCGATCGCACCGGTAAAGGCAGCCATATAGATATTTCTATGCTGGAGAGTCTTGTGGAGTGGATGGGTTATCCGATGTATTACGCTTATCAAGGCGCCGAGCCACCTCCCCGTGCTGGTGCCTCACATGCCACGATTTACCCTTACGGACCTTTTCCAGCAGGGGACGGGCAGGCAGTCATGTTGGGACTTCAAAACGAGCGAGAATGGTACTCCTTCTGCGAAGTTGTGATGAAAAATGCTGCCCTTGCAAGTGATGAGCGTTTTAACACTAACTCCCGTCGTTCGGCCAATCGTGACGAGCTAAGGGCCCTGATTATCCAAGCATTTTCGCATCTCTCTGCCGATGAAGTGATAGCGCGATTGGAGGATGCAAGTATTGCTAATGCTCATGTCAATGATATGCAAGGCGTTTGGCAACACCCCCAACTTGAGGCACGTCAGCGTTGGGTAGGCGTGCATAGCCCCTCAGGAAATCTACCTGCGTTGTTGCCCCCAGGAAGAAGTAGTGCTTTTCAACCTAAAATGAACCCCGTGCCTGAACTGGGGGAGCATAACTCTGAAATTCTTGCTCAGCTTGGATATGGACTGGAAAGCATTGCGTCTTTTAAAACCAGCGGCGTTATCTAATAGGGGGATAGCCATGCGACAGGGTCAACAACGCTCCTTACTCTTTGTTCCCGGCACAAGGACAGATCGTATTGCTAAAGCACTGGCAAGCGGTGCGGACATCGTCGTTGTAGATTTGGAAGATGCCGTTGCGTTAGAAGAAAAAGCGACTGCACGTAAAGCGCTGGAGCAGTATTTAAATTCCACACCTGGGGTGTCTTTCATTGTTCGAATCAACGCAGAGGTTGGCAACGAAGAACAAGACTTTCAGCAGGATTTGGCACTCTGTACTAAGTTTCCCGCCATTACGGGCGTTATGCTTCCCAAAACAGAAACGCCGGAACAGATTGCTAGGGCAAGTGCTAGCGGCAAACCAATATGGCCATTGATTGAAACTGCGCAAGGGTTAATCTCTTTGCCCAAAATTGCGGCCTCAACGGGCGTAGAGCGCCTAGTGTTCGGTGCGCTAGATATGGCGGTTGATTTAAATTTAGAG
Organism: Vreelandella sedimenti; assembly: GCF_013416325.1. Taxonomy (GTDB): domain Bacteria; phylum Pseudomonadota; class Gammaproteobacteria; order Pseudomonadales; family Halomonadaceae; genus Vreelandella; species Vreelandella sedimenti. Next base: position 6,892 of record NZ_JACCGK010000025.1, on the reverse strand, counting down.
CCAGGTAGCTCTGGGGCTGAAACCGTATTAGATCACTGTCGTCACCAATTAATTTTGCACTCTCGCGCGCATTCACTTCCATCTCCCATTGAAAGTGTTACTCCTGAAATTAATGACCTTAGCAAAGTAGAAATTGCAGCCAAAAAAGCCGTAGAAATGGGGTTTTCTGGCATGTTGAGCATTCACCCTAAGCAGGTATTAGCCATTCATAATGCCTTTACGCCGGATGATAAAACTCTTCATTGGGCGCGATGCATTCTTGAAGAAGCCAAGGTGCGAGGAGGTGCCTTCCAGTTTGAAGGCCAAATGGTAGATGCGCCGGTTTTATCTAGGGCTAGGGCTGTTTTGGCACGCGCCAATAACTAATACAAGGCACTCCATGGATTTGAACGTACTACATAACCCATTTATCGACATGCTTGGCGCTCAACTAGTTGAATGGTATCCGGAGCACTGTACCTGGGAGTTGGAAATTGCAGCGCGTCATACCAATACCCAAGGTAGCCTCCATGGTGGTGTTATTGCCACGTTGCTAGATGTTGCCTGTGGCTATACCGGTTTTTGTCCTGAAAATGGCAAGTTAGAACACCGTGCTGCGACGTTATCGCTTTCAATTCAGTATTTGGCTAAGGCACGTGAAGGAGTGTTATTGGCAAAAGGACGCTTATTAGGTGGTGGTCGACGTGTCTTTTTTGCTGAAGCCCAGCTGTTTGCTAATGATCAACTCATTGCCACAGCCTCGGGTAGCTTTCGCCGTCACCAAGTCTCTGGCTCGGAGGCGCAACTACCGATTGCTTGATATCTACATTAAACGCATTGGATAAAATCTATGAAAATCCTCGTCGCTGTGAAGCGCGTCATCGACTACAACGTCAAAATCCGCGTTAAAGCGGATCACTCTGACGTCGACCTTACCAACGTCAAAATGGCCATGAACCCCTTCTGCGAAATTGCCGTGGAAGAAGCGGTACGCCTTAAAGAGAAGGGCGTAGCCACGGAAGTCGTCGCCGTCACGGTCGGGCCCAAAGCCGCTCAAGAGCAGCTGCGCACCGCGCTGGCGCTGGGCGCCGATCGCGCCATTCATATCGAAACCGACGAACGCGCCGAATCGTTGGCCGTGGCCAAGCTGTTGGCCAAAGTGGTCGAAGATGAGCAGCCGGGCATGGTCATCCTTGGCAAGCAGGCCATCGACACCGACAACAACCAGACTGGCCAAATGCTCGCCGCGCTGACCGGCCTGCCCCAAGGTACGTTTGCTTCTAAAGTAGTGGTCGACGGCGGCAAGGTTAATGTGACGCGTGAAATCGACGGCGGCCTGCAGACCATCGCCCTGACGTTGCCCGCGATCGTCACCACCGACCTGCGCCTCAACGAGCCGCGCTACGCCAAGCTCCCCGACATCATGAAGGCCAAGAAAAAGCCGCTGGATGTGAAATCCCCCGCTGATTACGGCGTCGAGGTTGCTTCCAGGGTCAGCCTAGTGAAAGTGGAATCCCCGGCAGAACGCAAAGGCGGAGTCAAAGTCGCCTCGGTAGACGAGCTGATCGACAAACTGAAAAACGAAGCCAAAGTTCTTTAAGGTCGGTTCTTTACCACCAGTACTTTGCTACAAGCGCTTTGAAAGGAGTTGATGCCATGAGCATTCTGGTACTTGCGGATCTACACGAAGGCCAACTGGCCGGCGCCACCGCCCACGTCGTGGCGGCCGCCCAAGCCATCGGTGGCGATATTGACGTTCTGGTGGCCGGAGAAGGCGTTCAAGCCGCCGCCGAGGCCACCGCAAAACTCGACGGCGTAAGCAAAGTCCGCGTCGCGGATAACGCCGTTTACGCCCACCAGCTCGCCGAGCCCATGGGTGCGCTGCTGGTCGAACTGACCGATGGCTACACCCACGTGCTGGCCAGCGCCTCCACCACCGGCAAAAACGTGCTGCCGCGTTTAGCGGCGCTAAAAGACGTCAGCCAGCTGTCGGACGTTATCGCCGTGGACAGCGCCGACACCTTCAAGCGTCCCATCTACGCCGGTAACGCCATCGCGACGGTGAAAAGCGACGATGCCCTCAAGGTCATCACCGTGCGTACCACCGGCTTTGATGCGGTCGGCACCAGCGGCAGCGCGACGGTGGAAGCCGTCGACGTAGTGGTTGAAAACAGCCAGTCCAGCTTTGTGAAAGAAGAGCTGGCACAGTCGGATCGTCCCGAGTTGGGCGGTGCCAAGGTGGTAATCTCCGGCGGCCGAGGTATGGGCAACGGCGAAAACTTCAAGCTGCTCGACGGCATTGCCGACAAGCTGGGCGCGGCGATTGGTGCCTCCCGCGCCGCGGTAGACGCAGGTTTCGTACCTAACGATATGCAGGTCGGCCAGACCGGCAAAATCGTTGCCCCGGATTTGTATATCGCCGTCGGTATCTCGGGCGCCATCCAACACCTTGCGGGCATGAAAGACTCCAAGGTGATCGTCGCGATGAACAAAGACGACGAAGCACCGATCTTTCAGGTGGCCGATTACGGCCTGGTAGGCGATCTGTTCGAGATCCTACCGGAGCTTGAGAGCAAGTTATAAATTTTAAACGACATTAAAAGTTGATCTTGGATAGGGATAGATAATGAACGACACCATCAGATTGTTAAAATCTCATCGTTCAATTCGAAAGTTCGAAGAACGAGATATTCCTAAGGAGTTATTAATAGAACTGGTTCGTTCAGGACAATCAGCAGCGACCTCGAGTCACATACAGGCATATAGCATTATACATGTCACTGATAAGCAATTACGCGATCAATTGGTTGAACTTACTGGTGGCCAAAAGTACGTGGCGAGCAGCAGCGACTTTCTAGTCTTTTGCGCCGATATGAAGCGTTCGCTAGAAGCGGCTAGAAGCACAGGAGAAAGCGTCGTTAGCGGTATGACTGAACAGCTTTTAGTTGCTACGGTAGACGTGTCATTAATGGCACAAAATATTGCAATCGCGGCGGAGTCAGAAGGGGTAGGGATCTGCTATATAGGAGGTATACGTAATAATCCTCAAGCTGTGAGTGAATTGCTAAGTTTGCCACAACACGTATATCCTGTATTTGGTATGTGTCTTGGATACCCCGCACATGATCCTGATGTTAAACCTCGCTTACCCGTTGAGGCAGTTCTAAAAGAGAATAGTTATGGCGACGATACAGTACATGTGAATGCCTTCAATCTCACGATGCACAATTATTATCAGGCTCGCAGGGGTGGTAATAAAATTTCAAACTGGTCTCAGAGTTTAGTGCCGCTATTTAATCAAAAGTTGCGTTCACATATGCAAGAATTCCTCGTTGATAAAGGATTTGAAATGAAGTAAAAATAAACCTGAAATAATTTTTGTCTTGCGGCTGTCGCTCCTCAGTGACATCCCAAACATGTCCGGTATAGGCTATCTGTATCGCATTGCTTAGTTGAATATAAAGAAAAGAATAATTTGAACTTTTTTGCTATCAGTCTTCGTGCACATCATTTGTTGGTGTCTATTATTTTAATGCTGCTGCTTGAGAGCCAACTTTTCGTATAAAACCTAAGCCGATATAACTCATCTCTCTCAAATGAGTTATATTTTTCTATACATTAAAATTTCACTATTGGCCAAGGGTCATTTCGATCCGAAAAGAGACGTATAAAAATCACGCAATGTGTCCATTGCCGTCTCTGGAAAAGGCATGTCTCGTTGTTAATCGGTGCTAAATTGCTATAATATTTCACTAGTTTTTAATTTATATATTTGATTTATAACAATTATTTTGATTTTTGGATTTAGTAACAAGAAAACTGAAACTAGTAAGATATGGCCTCCGAAGCCGAGGGTCGCAGGTTCAAATCCTGCCGGGCGCGCCAAATTGTAAAAGAGGGGCCTGCGAGGAAATCGTGGGCCCTTTTTTGGTTATGATGCGTATTCCAAGATTAACAATAGGAAATGACGCGATCGGTTGTTCAAGGATAATAGGTATTAACCTGTTGTTGATCCCAGATGCTTGAAAATAAGAGCTATCTCGGGTTTTTATTGATTTTTTAAGTTATATATTTTTAATATCTTGCTCGATAAGTTTGTATTTTTCTTTTACTTCATCGCCGAAATAGAAATCTAAAAGATCTTTTTTTGATAATGTCCCATCAGACAAGAATTTGGTCAAAAATTTCATATTAAAATTCATCATCAACATGCTTTTTTCAAGTTGGTAAAGGATTTTTTTATTATTATCTATATTTGATTTTACTAATTTTTTTATAGAGGAAGCATCGTTTATATCTTTGATTAATCGGTTAACTATTATTTTTAATAATTCTTTGTCAGGTTCAAGTGTTTGCGAGTTTATGGCTATATCTCTGGAGAGTATATAGGCAATTATCAAACTCGAATAATCTCCCTTTTGGGAGTCGACAATAGCTACAAATCCTATCTCCGGAATAAAGCGAACATTCTGTATTTCACGCAACAAAACGCCATCAACTGAGGAGATGTCAAGCACTAACAGACCTATTTTTCCATCTCTATTAGCTTGAGCTTCTATTAGTTGACTCCACACAGTGTCTGTCTTGTTAGTAAATACTTCTTTGTCTTTGATATCCCCAAGTCGAATATTTTTGTCAAATTTGCATTCAATTACTATCTTAAGGTCGTCACGCCCATTGACATGACAGACAATATCACCGGTTTTGTTTTTATTTATAAGACCTTGAGACCCTCCTGTTAAAAAAACTTCATCTTTAAGATTGTTATCGCGAAAATATTTGGACAAAAAATCAGCTATGTCTTCTTCTGCAGCAACACCTTTTAGAGATGATTTATAAAATATCTCTTGCTTCATATCAAAAATGAGCTTCAAGCTTTCTAGCTCAGTGCCCAGTTCGTTTGATGTTTTTGCTAAAAAAGCTGACATCCTGTCTTCCATAAGTGCTAGTATTCCAATATATATCGCTTTTGTCAGCTTTTCGTCTCTATCTGCCGCTGGAAGTTTGTTGAAATACTCAAAAACGACTTGGTTTTCCAGTTCGAATTCATTTATCTCAACTCTCATTTTCTTCTGTGATAAAGAAACTATTCCCATAAGGTTTACACCTTGCTATAGCTATACTGACCTTTAATATTTGAAGCCAAATAACCTCCATGGGATGCTGCAGACATTATCCCATCGTATATATTTTCAGGAATATTGTAATATTGATAAACGCTTCCATTTAGAAACTCTATCTCAAGGGTTTCACTGTCGGCATCATATCCTATAGATGCAATATTGCTAGATTCAACTTGTACCTTTTTCATACTTTTCACCTTTTAGTTTTCGTACTCAAATGGATTCTGATTTCGCCAAGCGACAACCAGTTGATCATATTCTTCTTCAGCTCTGACTTTTGCCCAGAGCGAAGCAACTTTGGGGTCAATGCTGTCAGGATACCTACCTCGAGAGGGTACTTTAAACCTGCATCTCATTGGTAACTTGGCGCTCTCTCCAGCGACGATAGCTTCCCCTGTGCGAAGCACTGGTAGACTATCAATCATTCCAGAAACACTTTCCGACATGGCCGACTTGACTCTACTCCGGTCTGTTTGGTTGTTAATTCTCAAAGCAAAGAATGTTCCACATTGTGACAATATCGTTTCATCAATTTCTGAAGGTCGTTGGCTTACTAACATAGTTCCAAGACCAAATTTTCTTCCCTCTTTTGCTATGCGTCGTACCATATTTTTAGCAAGCCCGGACGAATCACTTGATAGGTATCTGTGCGCCTCTTCTAAAACCAATAGCAAAGGTCTGTTTTTCATGCCTTCTTTTAGACGCCTCCCCCAGAGAGCGGCTTCAAATAATATATCTAACAGGGATCCTAAAAGAAGATCTAGCCTTGTTGACGGAATTCCTGACAAATCTAATATAGTGACTGGTTTTTCATGTCCAAGCCATGAATTCAACAATTCATCAAGATCAGACTCAATTTCGTTTTCTAAATTAGGCTCCCATTTATCAGGGGTTAATAGAAAAGAATATTGATGATCTAAAAGCCTAGCCCTAAATAAATCAAGACTTCTTTTTAATATACCCTCTCCTCCTTTGTATGGAGCTGTACTGCCAGATGCAGGAGGGTTAAACTGAGCGGCAATTAATTTATCTGGATCACCTTCGTCAGCAATGGAAGGGGTTTTTTTCTCTTTCTCACTCCATGTTACAGCATCATCAAATGAAAGATCATGCCACAATTTTTTTAAGCTAAATGGAATTGGGGTGTGCGAGGTTACTCTATTTAAATCAATTTTTTTGAACTTAGCTATGTTGGAGTTTTTTTTGATAAATTTTATTTTTTCTTGATGAATGCGATCAATGATTGAGTTTTTGCTTTTATCATTCACTTGGCCGCATAGGAAATCCACTAAGCTATCGGGCGAAACACACCAATATGGTATAAGTAGCTTTTCTTCTTCTGCTCTTGGGCTTGTTGAAAACGTCTTCGCTATATCGCCTAAAGCTGAGGAGTACTCTCCATGAATGTCGATCAAGACGATTCTAGATGATGGGTAAATTACGTTGCCTTCTTCGTCGCATACAATTGATCGTAGAAGGCTTGATACACTTGTAGATTTTCCTGATCCAGTAGATCCCAATACGGCGGAATGTCGTGTTACAAGTTTTTCAAGATCTACGCTCACGTCAATACTATCTGAACTCGAAAGTTTTCCAATAACTATTTGCCCGCTATTTTTATTTCCATAAATAAGCTTTAAATCAGTATCAGTAACAATGTGAGCTTCATCATTAATGCTGGGGAACTGACCAATTCCTCGCTCGAACTCTTCTCCAATTAATTCTCCAACAAGTTCGACCTTTATCCATCTTCTTTTTATGGTTCTTCGTCACTTCACGTGGATTTGGCC
>NZ_JACCGK010000024.1 GCF_013416325.1 Vreelandella sedimenti | reverse complement strand
CTCACCACTCACCACTCACCACTCACCACTCTTAATGGTAAGTCGTAGATTTTGAGTAGAAAAACCTTGGAGTGCCCCCAGTTTAGTAGACACTCAAGTTAAGTAGCACGGGTGGCGTATCACCAATGGGAGAGGCATTGGCGATATTGCCACCCAGGGTTCCCCGATTACGAATTTGCTGGGAGCCAAGCCGATGCAGCAGATGAGCAAACGCAGGAAAGTGCTTTTCAAACAGCGGTTCGAGCTGGGTATAGGTAACCCCAGCGCCTATCCACCAGCCGGTTTGATGTCCATGAGTGGCCTCTTCAACTGTTTGTAGCTCGGCAACCCGAGAAACATCAATCAACTGATTTGAGCGGCGCCAAGCGCTGAGTAATCTCCAGCCAAAGTCTGTAGTCTGAACTTCGCTTTCTGACGCTGGCAGCGTAGCGTCATACCACTGAGGGCGCTCGTAGGGCGTATCATTCATACGCAGCGCCGCATCTCGAATAGCGCGATAGCCGGTGCAGCGGCATAAATTACCGCCCAGGGCAGCTTCCAGGCGTTCAGGTAACAGTTCTTGTAATAGCGGAGCAGGGCGTTGAGTAAGATCGCTATGTAAGGTGAAAAGCGACATAACGATGCCTAGCGTACAAAAACCACACTGACTGCCATGGCATTCGATCATCGCTTCCTGAGCTGGGTGCAGGTGACCTTTTTCCGACAACCCAACCGTTACCAAGTGCCTGCCCTATAGCTGGAGAGCAGGCGTAATACAGGCGTTAGCGCTGGTAAACTTTTGGATCCCAGCCGTTGACTCGCCAATCGCCACGGTGCAGGCGCCACAGTCATCCGGAAGCGCAGCCCTCTTTGGTGCCCGTTAGGGACAAATGCTCGCGCAGTAGAGTTAAAATGCTGGTGTCGGGTGAAGCGTTACACCGCGGACGGGTGCCATTGAGCAGGAACGCAATTGTTGCCATGCCGAACTCCACTGTGTTTGTATAGACCGGGCTTGTGATGACCGATCGGTCAATACAGGTTGAGCTTGGGAAAAACGCCCTACCTTGCAAGTATTTGATCACTGCACAGGTGTGGGGCAAACTGGTGTGAAATGCTAACTTTTGGGGCAGTCTAGTCTATCCACTCACCCAGCTAAGCATTCGTCTGAAACTAACATTCAAGCTAAGAATCACTCACGCTATTGGGGAATACTGTTAATGACCGCCGTCACTGCCACTTATGAAAGCCCTAGCCGGGAAAGAATAGAAGCAAGTATTCTGGTGGCCGCTGAGGAGGTGTTCTCGCAGCACGGCTACCGCGGGGCGAGCTTGCAAATGATCGCTGATCGAGCCGGTCTCCCCAAAGCCAATATTCTGTACTACATGGGCAGTAAGCAAGCGCTTTATGTGCGACTGCTTAACCGCATGATGCGCCGCTGGAACGAAGTGCTTGAAGACATTACTCCTGATAGTGATCCCGCGACGGTACTCAGTGACTTTATCCGCACCAAAATGGTGCTTGGTCAGCGCTATCCCGAAGGCTCAAAACTTTTTGCGGCGGAAATTTTAGCCGGTGCTCCCTTCTTAGGTGATTATCTGGGGGGGGAGTTGCGCGATTGGGTGGCTTCTCGTGCCGCAATCATTCACCAATGGTCAGCTCAGGGAAAAATGGATGCTGTCGATCCGCGCTGGCTGATTTTCCTGATTTGGTCTTCCACCCAGCACTACACTGAATATAGTGCCCAGGTCAGCGGTATTCTAGGCCGCGATGCGTTAACTGAGGATGATCTTGAATCCATCTCCACCTTTCTTGAGCACGTTATTCTAAAAGGGTGCGGCGTTACTGCACCCGCGCCCAATTCTGCACCTAAAAGCAGTGCAGACGCTCACAGTGTGGAAAAGTAACCTTCACATGAGCGCTTTGCCTATTGAGCAGTATCTTGATCCGCTCAAAAGCATCCTTGCTACCCATAATCGGCTGATGTTGATTGCCCAGCCCGGGGCGGGTAAAACCACCCGCGTGCCGCTCTGTTTACTTGAAGAAGAGTGGGTCAAAGGGCAAAAACTACTGTTACTTGAGCCTCGTCGTGTAGCGGCGCGTTTGGCGGCTAGCTTTATGGCCCAGGAATTGGGTGAAGACGTTGGCCAAACGGTGGGGTATCGGATGCGCGGAGATAGCTGTGTGAGCGCGCAAACCCGCCTGGAAGTAGTGACCCAAGGCGTACTCACTCGCATGTTACAAGATGACCCGCTGTTAGAAGGCGTTGCCGGGATCATTTTTGATGAGTTCCATGAACGCAGTTTAGAAGCCGATGTGGGATTGGCGCTTACGCTGGATGTGCAGACCAGTATTCGCGATGATTTGCGCCTACTGGTGATGTCGGCAACATTGGATGTCGAAGCGCTCAAGCGGGTGTTGGGCGAGCAGGTACCTGTTATTGAGTGCCATGGGCGCCAGTATCCTGTGGCGACGGCTTATCGTCCTTCCCTGAGTGGTGAGGAGAGCCTTCGCCATGCACTTCGGGTGGTTGAGGAAGCGCTATGCCTGCCTGGTACTCAAGGCATACTGGTAATCTTGCCGGGTGTCGCCGAAATTAATCGCTTGGTTCAGGCGCTGGAAAAAACGCTGCCCCATCTAGCGATTCGGCCGCTGCACGGCAGAATGAGTATTGCTGAACAGCAGGCAGCCTTGGCGGCGAATACATCAAAACAGCGAATTATCGTCTCCTCCGCTATCACCGAATCGAGCATTACCGTGGATGGTGTGAACGTGGTGATTGACGGTGGCCTGGAGCGGGTGCCACTTTTTCAGCCGCGTACCGGGCTAACCCGTTTAACGACTCGGCGGATCAATCGCGCCAGTGCCGATCAGCGTCGGGGGCGTGCAGGACGTCAGCGGGAAGGTAGTTGTTATCGGCTCTGGGCCCAGGAGCAGCCGTTGGCGCCTTATGGTGAGCCTGAAATTCAGCAAGCGGATCTCTCATCGCTAGTGCTCGAATTGGCGTGCTGGGGCGTCGCATCACCCCAAGCACTAAGTTGGGTAACATCGCCGCCGGAGGGTGCCTGGCGCAGTGGCCAATCGCTGCTCGAGCAATTAGGCGTGTTAAATCACGAGCACAAGCTTACCCCTCTAGGTAGCCGCTGTGCCAAGTGGCCAGTTGAACCGAGAATTGCCGTGATGCTAGAGCGGGCTTCAGACTTCCATGCTATGTCTCTAGCCTGTGGGGTAGCGGCGCTCCTTGAAGAGCGCGACAGCAACGTGCGATCCCTGCACGATGCGTTAGCACTGCGACTGCGTCAGCCTAAACGCTTCCCCAGTTGGCAGCGCGAAGCACTTAGGCTGGCTAAACGAGCAGGAGTGGCTCTTAAGGACGCCGTGCTAGTTCCGCTTGGGCCACTCTTAGCGCTGGCGTACCCTGAGCGCCTTGGCCAGTCAATTGAGCCGGGTAAGTTTCGGCTTGCCAATGGAAAAACCGCTACGCTGCCGTTAAACGATACGTTGGCGCATCAAGCCTACGTTGTTGCTGTCGCATTAAATAGTGCGGCTGGCGAACAGGCGCGGATCATCTCAGGCGAACCGTTATCACTTGAGTCGCTGCTTTTGCTATATCCTGGCATTCGCCAATGGCAGCCACGAGTGGCGTGGTCGCAAGAACAGGGCCGTTTAATCGGTGAAGAAGTGCAAGCACACGGCAGCCTCGTCGTTGCCAAACGACCTTTAGCACACTTACCCGAGGAAGCGGTGAAAGAGGCGCTATTGAATGCACTACGTCAGCGGCCCGAGCAGTTATTTAGCGATAATTTACAGCAGTTGCGTGGGCGAATGGCGCTACTTCGCGATTACCAGAGGGACGAGTGGCCCGATTGGACAGAGCCAGCGCTATTAGCCTCATTAGAGAGCTGGCTAGCCCCTTATCTAATCGGTATTAAACGATTGAGTCAAATTGAGAAATTGCCGCTAGAGCGCTATTTGCTCAATTCACTGACCTGGGAAGCACAAAGTGAATTTGCGCAGTTAACTCCTTTAGCGCTTGAGGTTCCTAGCGGCAAGCAGGTTGGCTTAGACTACCTGCCGTGCCTTTCCCAACGACCGCCTGTGTTAGCGTTGAAACTGCAAGAGGCCTTTGGCTGGCGAGTAACGCCCACCGTTGTCGATGGTGCCGTTGCCGTAATGATTCATCTACTTTCTCCCGCGCGTCGGCCGTTGCAAGTCACCCAGGACTTAGCTAGCTTTTGGCAGAAGGGTTATCCAGAAGTACGCAAAGAGATGCGCGGCCGCTATCCAAAGCATCCCTGGCCTGAAGACCCACTGACAGCACTCGCCACCGCGCATACCAAGCGAAAGGCGTGACAGCTTTCGCTGCCTCGACTTCGATAATTACTCGCTGCGCTTTTCCGGGATTTCATCGGGAATGCGATAGCGCACGCCATCAACGCGTTCTTCCTCATAGCGTTGATTCTCTTCTTCAGGCACTACGCCGATGACGGTTTCCTGAGACCCATCCGGCCAAGTGTAAGTCGTACAGCCTGCCAGCAGCAGCGGAATAATCAAAAACAGTGTGATGGGTAAGGCGAGGTGGCGCTTGAGCATAAGGCACTCCATTGGGTGGCGCTGATCCTGAGAATTGGCTGAGTATCTCACATTGAGAAACTATAGGCGGTCATTTACGTGGCTGTAAATGCTTATATAGGCCTATCATAATAGTGGCTAACCCTTCAGCCTTAGATTGATACGAGAGCCAAAAAACCGGAGGTGGTATGTGGTCTGTAGTCAAGTCAGTGTTAGCAGCCCTACTAGGCGTTCAAAGTAATCAAAAGCGGGAAGAGGACTTTAGTAGTGGCAGGCCCGCAGCCTACCTCGTTACGGGGATGGTGATTACGCTACTGTTCGTTTTGATGCTTATTTTTTTGGCCATGTTTGCGGCCCGCTGAAAAGCGTTGATAGCGTTAAATAAGCAAAGCGTGACGAATCTCACATATTTTCTATACTGCTAATATCTAATTTCATCCTACCCTAATCTAACGATAAGAAATAACAACAATAAAACTGGAGGTCTCTATGCGTTCACGGTGGTGGCTAATGGCTGTATCCCTTGCTGCAAGTGGATCGCAGGCTCAAACGAACGGTTGGAACATGCCTGTCGGCGTTACCGATGTGAGTAGCGATATTTACGGCCTGCACATGACCATATTTTGGATATGTGTCGTGATTGGATTGGTGGTGTTTGGGGCAATGTTCTACTCCCTGTTTCGCTATCGCCATTCCAAAGGTGCAAAGGCCGCCCACTTTCATGAGCACACTAGTGTGGAAGTGTTATGGACAGCTATCCCTATCTTGATCCTGGTAGGTATGGCGGTGCCCGCCACCGCAACTTTAAAAAACATGTATGACTCATCCGACGCCGAGTTGGATGTAATGATTACCGGCCAGCAGTGGCGTTGGCGCTATGAATACCTGGGTGAAGATGTGGCATTCACCTCCAATATGAGTACGCCGAGAACGCAAATCAGCGGAGAAGAAACTCGCGGAGAGCACTACCTATTAGAGGTTGATGAGCCGCTGGTGCTGCCGATAAATCGTAAAGTGCGCTTTCTAATGACCTCAGATGACGTTATTCACTCTTGGTGGGTGCCGGATTTAGCGGTTAAGCAGGATACGATTCCCGGCTTTATCAATGAGAATTGGGTGAAGATCAACGAGCCGGGTATTTACCGCGGGCAGTGCGCTGAGCTGTGCGGTATCGACCACGGCTTTATGCCTGTGGTGGTGCGCGCTGTGGAGGAGGAGGAGTTTGATAGCTGGCTGGCTGAGCGTAAAGAGGCTGCTGAGCAGGAAGCCATGGGGGTTGACCGTGAATGGGCAATGGATGAGCTAGTTGAGCGCGGCGAATCGGTGTATCAATCGATCTGCTCCTCTTGTCATCAGGCCGAAGGCCAAGGTTCTCCACCCGCCTTTCCCGCGTTGGCAAATAACGAACAGCTCATCAATGATGTGGATTGGCATTTAGATAAGGTGGTCAACGGTGTATCGGGTGCCGCTATGCCTGCTTTCCGCAGCACCTTAAACCCTGTTGAGATAGCGGCTGTGGTCACCTATACACGTAACGCCTGGGGTAATGATACGGGTGATGTCGTGCAGCCCTCTGCAGTAGCTGAGTTAATTGCCCAGTGATGTTGGTTTGCCACTCAATCAGACAACAATATTTCGGAGAGACACATGGCGCCCAAACTACCTCCTCAGCCACCGCTGCAACATAACACTACGGCCGTCGCCGATGGGCAGTCCCATGGTCATGCTGCGCCGCCGAAAGGCATCTTGCGCTGGCTACTGACCACCAATCATAAAGAGATCGGCTCTCTTTATCTGATTTTTTCGCTGACGATGTTTTTCATCGGGGGGATATTCGCCCTCGTGGTCAGGGCCGAGCTTTTTCAACCCGGCTTGCAGTTGGTCGAGCCTGAGTTTTTCAACCAGATGACCACCATGCACGGCTTGATCATGGTGTTCGCTGCGGTAATGCCTGCTTTCACCGGGTTAGCCAACTGGATGATACCGTTGCAGATTGGCGCGCCAGATATGGCGTTGCCCCGGTTGAATAACTTCAGTTTTTGGCTTCTTCCTGTTTCATTCACACTGCTACTTTCAACACTACTAATGCCCGGCGGCGGCCCTAATTTTGGTTGGACGTTTTATGCACCACTGTCGACAAATTTTGCTCCACCTTCGACAACTTTCTTTATTCTTGCGCTACATATTGCCGGTATTAGTTCCATTCTCGGTGCCATCAACATCATCGCGACCATTTTAAATATGCGTGCGCCGGGTATGCGTTTAATGGATATGCCGCTATTCGTATGGACATGGCTGATTACCGCTTTCCTATTAATTGCGGTAATGCCGGTGCTAGCGGGTGTCATCACGATGATGTTGATGGATATCAACTTTGGCACCAGCTTCTTTGACGCGGCAGGCGGTGGGGATCCGGTTTTGTTCCAGCATCTATTCTGGTTCTTTGGGCATCCCGAAGTATACATCATGATTCTGCCCGCTTTTGGTATTGTCTCCGCGATCATCCCCACCTTCGCGCGTAAGCCTTTGTTTGGTTACGCTTCCATGGTGTACGCCACTGCGGCCATTGCACTGCTGTCATTTTTAGTCTGGGCTCACCATATGTTTATAGTGGGTCTACCTTTGGTGGCAGAGTTGTTCTTTATGTATTCCACCATGCTGATCGCCGTGCCAACCGGCGTGAAGGTATTTAACTGGGTAACCACACTGTTTCGCGGCTCGATTAGTTTTGAATCGCCGATGCTGTTTGCTTTAGCCTTCGTGGTGCTGTTTACCATTGGTGGTTTTTCAGGACTTATGCTGGCGATCGCACCGGCGGATTTTCAGTATCACGACACCTACTTTGTCGTTGCTCACTTTCACTATGTGCTAGTCCCTGGGGCAATCTTTGCGATTATGGCAGGGGTCTATTACTGGCTGCCTAAATGGACCGGGCATTACCCCAATGAGAAGCTGGCCCAGTGGCACTTCTGGTTCTCGATTATTGGTGTCAATCTAACCTTCTTCCCCATGCACTTCGCAGGCTTGGCGGGAATGCCGCGGCGGATTCCTGACTACGCCCTTCAGTTTGCAGACTTTAATTTACTCTCAAGCATCGGTGCCTTCTTCTTTGGCGCATCTCAACTGCTATTTGTATTGGGCGTCATACTGTGTGTGCGCGGTGGCAAAAAAGCGCCAGCAAAAGCCTGGGAAGGGGCCGAGGATTTAGAATGGACGGTGCCTAGTCCGGCACCACTACATACGTTTGAAACGCCGCCAGTGTTTCATCGTACGTCCCACTAGCAATGACATAAAGCACATGGGTCACTGGCCTAAGAGGTGTTATGGATAGCCAAGAGCAGGCAAGGGTAGGTGTGCGCCGCACGGTTATTAGAACAATCGCCGCATTGATAGGCATGTTTGGCTTTGCCTTTGCACTAGTGCCGCTTTATGACGTTTTTTGTAGCATTACTGGTATTAACGGCAAGGTGGACGCCACTGCGAAGAGCGTCGTGCACGAAGAAGTCGATGAGTCACGCTATATAAATGTGCAATTTATCACGCGTGGTAGCCCGGGCCTGCCGTGGCAAATGAGCGTTGAAATGCGCCAAATGAGTGTGCACCCCGGACAAATGGCGGAAGTCGATTTTACTTTTACCAATAATAGTCATAGCGAGAGTTGGGGAAGAGCAGTACCCAGTGTGTCACCCTCCAATGCCACGCTTCATCTACGTAAAATCAGCTGCTTCTGTTTTCAGGAGCAACAGTTGCAGGCCAATGAGCGACTGACGATCCCGCTCGTTTTCCAGTTGGCGAGAGATCTTCCTGATGACATTAATACCATTACACTGGTGTATACCTTGTATCCGGTAGAACGCGAAATTCAAAGCATCACTTTAAATAACGCGCTTAATAGCAGTTCCAATAAAGACTCTCAGAACGATTCCAAGAACAGTTCCAAGAACAATAAAGCGGCGGGAGAAGCGATATGAGCAGTGGTAGCTATTATGTTCCGGCGAGTAGCCGATGGCCTGTTCTCGGCTCGGTTGCCCTAGGCGCCATGATGGTCGGCACGGGCATTAAACTCGTTTACGACACCGGGTTACCACTGGTGTTAATCGGTGTGGCGGGCATTCTTGCGGTGATGGGGCTCTGGTTCCGTGATGTCATTAGTGAGTCTCGTGGAGGGCTTTATGATGATCAGATGGATCGCTCGTTTCGTTGGGGTATGGGTTGGTTTATTTTTTCGGAAGTAATGTTTTTTGCCGCCTTTTTTGGCGCGCTGTTTTACGTACGCATGTTTGCTATTCCATGGTTAGGAGGAGAGGGGGCAAAAGGTGTTTCCGCATTACTATGGCCTGACTTTGTCGCCACGTGGCCGTTGTTGAATCCACCGGATTCATCCATTGCGGGCCCTGAACAAGTCTTTAGCCCGTGGCAACTGCCTCTCGTCAATACGCTGATTTTGATAACTTCCAGCATCACGCTCACCGTTGCTCACGAAGCTTTAAAAGTGGGTGACCGGAAGACTTGCCGCAACTGGCTAACGGGAACTGTGCTATTGGGTTGCTGCTTTATCATGATCCAGGGTGTCGAATATTACGAGGCCTACGCTCATTATGGCATTACCTTGGAAGCCGGAATTTTCGGGGCAACATTCTTTATTTTAACCGGCTTTCATGGTGTGCACGTGATTATCGGCACGCTGATTTTAGCCGCCATGCTGGTACGCATTATCAAGGGCCACTTTGGCGACGAAAACCATTTTGGTTTTGAAGCCTCTTGCTGGTACTGGCACTTTGTTGATGTGGTGTGGGTTGGGCTGTTTATTTTTGTCTACGTCTTATAGCCACATTAGCCTAACTGGCCCGACCAATAGCCGAAAATAATAAGGGCCATGAGCAGACAGGCTAATCCAATTCTCCATTTGAGAGAGAGTAATAGGCGGCGGGAAGAGACGTTATCTCGAATCAGGAAAACGGCGCCCATGGCCAAGCTGATAACCATCGCAATAAACACGGCGGCAATGAGTAGTTGTAACCACATGATGAATCCCTCTCGGCAATGGCGTTTTTATAGTTGGTGTCTGTTTTGGAGTTTGCTGGTGGCGTTGGGTATTAGTTTAGGACTATGGCAGTGGGGGCGGGCAGATGACAAGCGGTTAGCCATCGCCGTTCGCGATGCAGCCCCTACCTTAGTGCAACCTACCGAGCAGCCAGCTCAAGGCGCCCAGGTAACGTTGCGTGGGCAGTATTTGGCGGAGCAAACGCTCTATTTGGATAATCGCATTGTAGACGGAAGAGTGGGGGTGGCCGTGCTAACCCCGCTGCGCGATAGTTTCGGGCAGCTTTGGCTGATACAGCGTGGCTTTTTAGCCACTGGGCCGCGTCGTGAAACGCCGCAGACAACCACTCCCAGCGGTACGGTCGAAGTGATTGGCGAGTGGCAGGAGGTTCAGTCCGGCGGGCCGCTATATGGAGAAAATAGAGAAGGGGTAAGGCTGCAGCAGCTTAGCCTTGAGCCCTGGCACGCTTCACTAGGCGTGTTTAGCTACCCAGGCTGGTTGCACGCCAGCGAAGGCGATGGGGTTTTAATCCCATGGTGGGAAGCCAATGTGATGCCACCCAGCCGGCATATGGGCTATGCCTTTCAGTGGTGGGGGCTGGCACTGGCGGCCTTAATGGTTATGTTTATTGGCGGATATAAATTGCGTCGCGATGGCGCTGATAAAAAAGTGTTAGTTAATAAAAATAAACAGAGGTGAAGAGTATGCAGGACGCCAGACATATTCGCCGTCAGCGGCTCAAGTTAATCCTTATTTTTGTCGTATTTGCGGCACCCATGGTTGCTGCTTGGGGAATGGTCGAGTTACGTATCGGTATTCCAGATCGCCATACTGCCCACGGAAATGTGGAGCTGGAATTGCCCATGCTTGACGAGTGGCCTTTAACAACAGCTGCGGTCAATAGCCAAGAGGAGTGGGTGTTGGCCTTTGACTGCGCTCAGCAGTGTGAGCAGCGTAAGGATGAGTTTTGGCGTTTACACCGTGCTTTAGGGCGCGAAGCGCCGAGATTAATCCGCCTGCGGATTGGTGGGGATCCCGAATCGCTTCCAGGAGAAATGACCAGCGAATGGCAACGCTTGCCCCCGTGGCGTCAAGCCAACTCGGTTTGGCTGCTTGATCCAATGGGGCGACCAGCACTGGCCTTTGAGGCCAACGTAGCCACTGAGGATGTGCTCGAGGATATCCAGCATCTACTTAAAGTGAATCCTCAATAAAGCGCGCTAGCCTCTGCTGTTAAGGAAACGCCATGCACGATTCATTTGAGCGCCGCTTGCGCTGGTTAGTGCGATTAACACTGGTAGGTACTCTGTTTACTGCCGTAGTGATGCTGGTAGGTGCCTGGACGCGCTTAGTCGATGCTGGTTTAGGCTGTCCTGACTGGCCAGGTTGCTACGGCAAGCTATTAGTTCCTGATAGTGATCTCGCCACGCTTCGCCATCCCGATGTCCCGTTGGAGCCCTTTAAAGCGTGGGTAGAAATGGTGCATCGCTATATCGCGACGCTGCTGGGATTGGTAGTCGTTAGCGTTGTAGCCTTGGGTTGGTCGTTGCGCCATCGCCGCGATTACCCGTGGCACCTAAGCTTGTTGCTGCTGGTGGTTATTTTGCTCCAGGGCGCTTTTGGTGCCTTCACCGTTACGCTCAAGTTATGGCCTCAAGTCGTTACCCTTCACCTACTGGGCGGGTTGAGTGTACTGCTGCTGTTCTTTTGGCTACATCTTCGCTTACGCCTCGTCGTTGCGCCAAAGACCACAAGTGAGCCTCGGCGAGTGAATGCGTGGTGGGGTATTGCGGCATGTTTGCTGGTAGTGCAATTGGCTTTAGGTGGGTGGGTGTCCAGCAATTATGCCGGTATTGCCTGCCAAGGTTTTCCTACTTGTAATGGCCAGTGGATGCCCGCAATGGATATCAGCGAAGGCTTTCATCTCACCCAAACCGTGGGGCCCAATTACCTACATGGGCATTTGCATGCCGATGCACGTACCGCGATTCAAGTGGTTCATCGCCTAGGGGCATTGTTGCTTGGTGTCGGGCTAATAGTGCTCTGGTGGCGTTATCGACAGTGGCAGAGTGTGGTAAGGCCGCTAGCGATTGTCGTCGGTTTGTATGCGCTGCAGGCGGCTTTGGGGGTGGCCAATGTGGTGCTTTGGTTGCCGCTTTGGCTGGCGATACTGCACACAGCGGGCGCGATTGCGTTGGCCGTCGGACTCGTTTGGGCCTGGTGGCGTTGGCGCTACCATGAAGCTGGCGTTTACTCAACGACGACTCATTCACCTTATAGCAACGTTATTGCTCAATAAAAGGGAAGCATGCCATGCGAAATATAACAATGACGCTACCCACGGCAGTGCCTTCTATGGTGTGGGGCTGGAAAGAGCTACTTGGCCTGTGCAAGATTAAAGTTGTTGCCGTTATGTTGGTATGTGCTGCCGTAGGGATGGCATTAGCAACTCCGGGCCTACCACCATTGACGAACGTAATTCTTGGATTAGCCGGTATCGGCTTGGCCTCTTGCGGTGCGGCGGCTTTTAACCATGTCATCGACCGCCACTTGGACGCGGTAATGACACGAACGTCTCGTCGTCCTGTGGCAAGTAAACGTCTACCCGTAGCCATCGCGCTGGGATGGGCATGCTTGCTTTCTGTCGCGGGTGTTGCGCTATTGGCGTGGCAGGTTAACCATTTAACCGCATTGCTAACCTTTGCCTCTCTGATTGGTTATGCGCTGATTTATACCGCCTTTTTAAAGCGGGCTACGCCACAAAATATCGTTATTGGCGGCGTTGCTGGCGCTGCGCCGCCGCTGCTGGGGTGGGTCGCCATTACTGGGCAAATTACGCCCGAACCTTTGCTTTTAATGTTGATTATCTTTGCCTGGACGCCGCCCCATTTTTGGGCGCTGGCCATTCACAAGTGCGATGATTATGCCCGGGCTGGTATCCCCATGCTGCCCGTTACCCACGGCATTCCTTTTACGCGTCTGCAAATTTGGCTGTATGGGTGGTTAACGGTGTTAGCTACCTTACTGCCGGTGATGATAGGCATGAGCGGCGCGCTCTACCTAGTGGTCGTGCTGTGCCTGAATGCACGCTTCATGGTGTGGAATTGGCGAGTGTGGCGTGGGCAGGATCCTGTTGCTCCTATTGGCGCATTCTGGTTCTCAATTCGCTATTTATTAGGTGTTTTTGGGGCGCTATTACTTGATCACTACGCTGCTGCGCTTGCTTGGTGATCCGAAGACGAGTTGGACTGCTATGCAGCAAGAGGAGAAGCAAGCCTAGATGCTATTGGCAGAATAGTGGTATAAGGGTGTACAATTTTCGTCAAGCAATTTATCCGCTTAATGAGGAGTTTCATGAGCTCAACGGTAGCGCTGGTAATACTCGCCGTGGCGATTGCAGTCATTGTAGGGCTGTGTTTCTACGCATGGTCGTTACGCAAAGAGGTAAGTCGTCGAGAAGCTTATCGTCGTGATGAAGACGCTCGTGCTCAACAAAATAGCTTAGAAAACCTCGATTATGTAGTAAGCGCGCTGGTTCAGGAGCAGGTCGATATTACCGAAGGAGCATGGCGGTGCAAGGTGTTACTGGAGATCATTGATCCTAGCTTAACGGAACGAGCTGAATTTAAGGCATTTGCCGAGCACTACAGCCGCACTCAACACCTGAATACCCATACCGCCCGTCAACAGTTGTCGCCCCGAGAGCGTATGCAGGAAGACAAAGAGCGGCTGATGGTAGAAAATGAGATGCGCGATGCCGTATTGGAAGCAGCTCGGGCAGTGCTGAAATGGCGTGCCCAAGGCAGCAAAGCGCTGCATTAATGACAGGTTTTGAGCGGTTTAAACCGCCCAAAAGCATAGCAAACTATTTTTTAGTGCCCATTGCGGCAATTTTGCTATGCTGAAGGATGTCGGTATTGGCAAGAAGTTGATATCTTGGCATTGTTGCCTTTTTACGCTTAAGCGTTAATGATAGGCACAACGTTTTGTAGCCACTGGGCATTGAGCGTTTAGTACGTCAGTATTTAGTACTGAGAGCTCGATGAAAAACTGGTGATACAGGACAGGCGAAAAATGGATGCTCTCGCAATAAGAAGCATTGGATAGATTTGGTCACTAAAGGCCATTTCAGCATTGGATCAAGAAGGAGTCTTGCATGAAAAAATCAACGACTGGCTTGCTAATCGGTTCTGCACTGGTAGTTGGCCTATCTGGCTGTGCCAGCTCGGCCTCACAGTCTTCTGGCCAAGCAAGCGCTAGTAGCGACCGCAGCTGGTACCAGCACCCTGCGGTATGTGGTCTGGCAGGCGGTGTTATCGGTGGCAGCATTGGCTACGCCACCAGCAGTAGTTCTGATGAAGAGAGCGGTGCTGCTACTGGTGCCGCAGCTGGTGCTGCTATCGGCGGTCTGCTATGTGCTGATCGTACGCCTGAGCCGGTTGCACCTCAGTGCCCGAGCTACGGCGAAGTGCCTGCTGGTGTCGCAGTTGACGCCGAGGGTTGCCCGCTAGATTCTGACGGTGACGGCGTGCCGGACTACCGCGATCAGTGCCCAGGCACTCCCGCTGGCGTTGAAGTTAATGCCAACGGTTGTCCGCTTGACTCCGATAACGACGGTGTGCCCGATTACCGTGATCAGTGCCCGAACACTCCTGCTGGTGTAGAAGTGAACGCCCTGGGTTGCCCGGATAGCGTAGTTCTGCAAGACGTTAACTTCGAGTTTGATTCCGCTCAGCTAACCTCAAACGCTCAGAGTGTACTTAACGGTGTTGCTGAGCGTTTGGTCAGCAACCCTGATGTTCGCGTAAGCATCGAAGGCCACACTGATTCACGCGGTTCTGACGAGTACAACAAAAACTTGTCACAAGAGCGTGCTCAATCTGTTGCTAACTACTTGGCGAGCCGTGGCGTAGAAGCTAACCGTATGCGTGCAGTAGGTTACGGTGAAGAGCAGCCGGTCGCGTCTAACGAGACTGAAGAAGGTCGCTTCCAGAACCGTCGCGTTGAACTGGATGAGTGGAACTAAGTTCACTTATCTTCTGAGGTTTGCGGTTTGACTATAAAGTGCTAACGGCAATCCACAGGTAAAGAAACGGGAGGCTTTATGCCTCCCGTTTTTATTTTAAGCCGTCGGCAAGTCTGCTAGTCTTGCTGCTGTTTTTATTGGTACATTTACACCTCTCCCAAGACCATTGATAGCGATATGTGATCCTTGGTATGGATCACCACTGCGCTCAAGGAATCTGAATGCCTATTGTTACTCTGCCTGATGGCAGTCAAAAGACGTTTGAAGCACCGCTAACCATTATGCAGCTGGCAGAATCCATTGGCCCTGGTTTGGCTAAGGCCTGCATCGCTGGAAAGATCGATGGTGTGCTGGTAGATGCCGCTGATCTGATTGAGCAAGACGCAACAGTGGCAATAATTACTGCTCGTGACGCTGAAGGGCTGGAAATTATTCGCCACTCCTGCGCTCACCTCATTGGTCATGCGGTTAAGCAGATGTACCCCGAGGCCAAAATGGCCATCGGGCCAGTTATTGAAGATGGTTTCTACTACGATATTGAGTTTGGTCAATCCGTCACTCCAGAAGACCTGGAAGCCATCGAAGCGCGTATGCAGGCACTGATAGAGCGTGAGTACGATGTGGTACGCGAGTATGTTGATCGTGACCAGGCAATGCTGACTTTTTTACACCGCGATGAACCTTATAAGCAGGAAATTGTTCGCGATATTCCCGATGACGCGACCATCCGGCTTTATCATCACGAAGAATACACCGATATGTGCCGCGGGCCCCACGTACCGAATACCCGCCACTTAAAAGCCTTTAAGCTGACCAAGTTGGCCGGTGCTTATTGGCGCGGTGACGCTGCAAATACTATGTTGACGCGTATCTACGGCACCGCATGGGGTGATAAAAAACAGCTTAAGGCTTACGTCAAACGTCTTGAAGAGGCGGAGAAGCGCGATCATCGTAAGTTGGCGCGTCGGCTGGATCTCTTCCACATGCAGGAAGAGGCGCCGGGGATGATATTTTGGCACCCAAACGGTTGGGCGCTATGGCAGCAGATCGAACAATATATGCGAGGCGTCTACAAAGAGGGTGGTTATCAAGAAATACGCTGTCCTCAGATTATGGACGTATCGCTTTGGAAGAAATCAGGGCACTGGGATAACTACGCGGACGGCATGTTCTTTACTGAATCCGAAAAGCGTGAGTATGCCCTTAAGCCGATGAACTGCCCTGGACATGTTCAAGTGTTTAATTCTGGTTTGCGTAGCTACCGTGAATTGCCCGTTCGTTTTGGTGAGTTTGGTGGATGCCACCGTAACGAGCCTTCAGGTGCTTTGCACGGCATTATGCGTGTGCGGGCATTTACGCAAGATGATGGCCATGTTTTTTGTACTGAAGCTCAAGTTGAGCCTGAAGTGACTGATTTCCATCGCCAAGCGCTAAAGGTGTATAGTGATTTCGGCTTTGAAGATATAGCTATTAAAATTGCTCTTCGCCCGGAAAAACGCATTGGAAGTGATGAGGTTTGGGATCGGGCAGAAGATGCGCTGCGTAGCGCATTGAAAACCTGTGGCGTTGAATGGCAGGAACTTCCTGGTGAAGGCGCGTTCTACGGCCCCAAGATTGAATATCATATGAAAGACTGTCTGGGGCGTGAGTGGCAGGTCGGCACTATGCAAGTCGATTTTATGATGCCAGAGCGGCTTGGGGCTCAGTATGTGACTGAAGAAGGTCAGCGCAAGTCGCCGGTAATGCTGCATCGTGCTATTGTAGGCTCCATGGAGCGCTTCATTGGCATCTTGATTGAACATTATGCGGGCGCTATGCCATTATGGCTTGCGCCTCAGCAGGCGGTTGTTATGACAATTACTGATTCTCAGCGTGAATATGCGCTCGAATTGGAGAAACGTCTGCAAAAAAGTGGCTTGCGTGTTAAAGCGGACTTGAGGAACGAGAAGATCGGCTTTAAAATCCGTGAGCATACATTACAGAAAGTTCCCTATCTCCTTGTGGTGGGAGATAAGGAAGTCGAAGCTGACTCAGTGGCCGTGCGAACACGCAGCGGCGAAAACCTCGGTACAATGACGGTCGATGAATTTATTGAACGCCATACTGCCGAGAGAGCAGCCCTGGCGACATCGTCAATTGCCTAAGGAGACGGAACGATCAAGAGAAGCAACCAGCGCGGGCGTCCAGCAGACAAACGCCCACCAATGAACGAGCGAATTGTCGAAGAAGAAGTACGCCTTATTGGTAGCGACGGTGAGCAGTTGGGTGTAGTGCCCACCACCGAAGCGCTTGAGCGTGCTGAATCTGAAAGCCTAGATCTCGTGCAAATTTCGAATGCCGATCCCATCGTCTGTAAGATTATGGATTACGGCAAATTCGTTTTTGAGACCAAAAAGCAGAAAGCGGCTCAAAAGAAGAAGCAGAAGCAAATCCAGGTTAAGGAAGTCAAGTTCCGTCCTGGCACCGATGAAGGCGATTATCAGGTCAAGCTTAAAAACCTGACGCGCTTTTTGGAAGGTGGTGACAAGGGCAAAGTCACACTGCGCTTTCGTGGTCGTGAAATGGCGCACCAGGACATCGGACGTAAACTGATGGAAAGGATCGCGGCAGACCTGGAAGAGATCGGAGCGGTAGAGGCTTTCCCGAAAATGGAAGGCCGCCAGATGATCATGATTATTGCCCCGAAAAAGAAGTGATCCAACGGCGTTTTAAACGGACCACCGTTAATATGGTGGTTGGCCCTGGGTTTTCTAAAAAATATCGAGCGGAGTTTTCCTCATGCCGAAAATCAAAAGCAACAGCGGCGCTGCTAAGCGCTTCAAGAAGACTGCTAATGGCTTTAAGCACAAGCAGTCTCACCGTAGCCACATCTTGACCAAGAAGACGACCAAGCGTAAGCGTCAACTGCGTGGAATGAAGCAAATTCACGCGTCTGACAAAGCGCTCATCCAGCGTATGCTGCCGAATCTATAAGTCGGGTTTTCGTTTTTCTGGGTGCACAATTTTTTGCCCCAGCCTTAAAGTCAGGAGTGTGTTATGACTCGAGTTAAACGTGGCGTAGTAGCGCGTCGTCGCCATAAAAAAGTATTGAAGCTTGCTAAAGGTTACTACGGTGCCCGTTCACGCGTTTTCCGCGTTGCCAAGCAAGCCGTTATCAAAGCTGGTCAGTACGCTTACCGTGACCGTCGCAACCGTAAGCGCCAGTTCCGTGCGCTATGGATCCAGCGTATTAACGCTGGTGCGCGTGTTAACGGTATGTCTTACAGCCGCTTTGTTGGCGGTCTTAAGAAAGCCGGTATCGAAATCGACCGTAAAGTATTGGCCGATTTGGCAGTACACGAGAAGGCTGCATTTGCTGCCATCGTGGAAAAAGCCAAGGCTGCCCAATAAGGTAGTTTGTGCTGGGCTTTTGCCCGTGCAACGTGCCTGAGGTCATTTAAGAGTGACCCATCCAGGGGAAGAGCAGCCGCTCTTCCCCTGTTTTTTTGTCACCTTCAACGTGCCACGCCATCTTCAGGGATGGACACCGCTTAATTCGGAGTGAAACGGATGGATCACCTTCCTACTCTGGTATCTGAGGCTCGCGACGCCATTCAGGCTGCGCAGAGTGTCGCCGCACTAGACGAGTTACGAGTACGCTACTTAGGTAAGAAAGGTGAGGTAACTGCCTTGCTGAAAGGTCTGGGAAAACTGTCAGCCGAAGAGCGCCCGGTAGCGGGTGAGCGTATTAATCAGGCCAAGCAAACCCTAGCCGACGAAATTGATGCCAAGCGCCAGCAGCTTGAAAGCGCTGCGCTGAATGCTCGTTTGGCCGCAGAGAGTATCGATGTCACTTTACCTGGGCGTGGCCAAGCCGAAGGCGGCCTGCACCCTGTGACACGTACGCTTGAGCGCATAGAGGGGCTGTTCACTCGTATTGGTTATGATGTGGCGGTAGGGCCTGAGATTGAGGATGACTATCACAATTTCGAAGCTCTCAATATTCCTGCCCACCATCCCGCTCGCGGTATGGCTGACACCTTCTATTTTGATGCCACGCGCCTGCTACGTACTCACACCTCGCCGGTGCAAGTGCGCACGATGAAAGGCAGTGAGCCTCCCATCCGTATTGTTTGCCCGGGGCGCGTGTATCGCAGCGACTCAGACCTGACCCACACACCCATGTTCCATCAAGTCGAGGGTCTGCTGGTCGATGAGGGCGTTAGCTTTGCCGACCTTAAAGGGACGATCGAAGACTTTCTGCAGGCATTTTTTGAGCGAGACGATCTTTCGGTGCGTTTCCGTCCTTCCTAC
The DNA here is from genome assembly GCF_013416325.1 of Vreelandella sedimenti. Classification (GTDB taxonomy): domain Bacteria; phylum Pseudomonadota; class Gammaproteobacteria; order Pseudomonadales; family Halomonadaceae; genus Vreelandella; species Vreelandella sedimenti. The sequence goes on along the minus strand of NZ_JACCGK010000024.1, from coordinate 40,097 downwards.
TTTCCATTTACTGAACCCTCCGCCGAGGTGGATATTCAGTGTGTGATGTGTAGTGGGGCAGGCTGCCGTGTCTGTTCCCACAGCGGCTGGCTGGAAGTGATGGGATGCGGCATGGTGCATCCTGAAGTCTTTCGTCACTCGGGTATTGATACCGAGCGCTATACCGGTTTTGCCTTCGGAATGGGGGCTGAGCGTTTGGCAATGCTGCGCTACGGCGTGAATGATTTACGCCTGTTCTTTGAAAACGATCTGCGTTTTTTACGTCAATTCGCTTAAGACCGCCGCCGAATACAGGATCAACGATGAAATTTTCAGAACAGTGGCTGCGTGAGTGGGTCTCGCCGCAGCTTGAAACGCAGGCAATAGCCGACCAAATCACCATGGCGGGCTTGGAAGTTGACACTATTGAGTCGGTAGCTGCCGCATTCAGTGGTGTGGTGGTGGCTGAGGTGCTGAGTAAAGAGAAGCACCCTGACGCGGATAAGCTCAATGTGTGCACCGTTGATGACGGTAGTGGCGAGCCTGTGCAGGTTGTCTGCGGTGCGCCCAATGTTGATGTTGGTCAGAAAATCCCCTTTGCCCAGGTGGGTGGCGTGCTGCCAGGTGATTTTAAAATCAAAAAAGCCAAGCTACGCGGCGTTGAGTCGCGCGGGATGATTTGCTCTGCATCGGAGCTAGGGCTTGAAGAAGAGGCCTCACCCGGCATCCTGGTGCTGTCGTCATCTGCGACGGTGGGGGTCGATTTCAGAGAGTTCATGCATCTTAATGACATGACGTTTGAGGTCGATCTGACGCCCAACCGGGGAGACTGTCTGAGTATTAAGGGGATAGCACGAGAAGTCGGCGTGCTTAACCGTTTGCCGGTTAACGGGCCCGTAATCGCACCGGTGGTCGCGGAAGTTGAGGATAGCTTCGCGGTGAGCATAGAGGCACCAGAGCAGTGCCCGCGCTATATTGGCCGCGTAATCAAGGGCGTTAATGTTAAGGCTGAAACACCTCTGTGGATGGTAGAGCGTCTTCGCCGCAGTGGCGTGCGCTCGATTGACCCAGTGGTGGATATTACCAACTACGTCATGCTGGAATTGGGCCAGCCGATGCACGCCTTTGACCGCCACAACCTGCAAGAGGGCATAGTGGTTCGCATGGCCAAGCCGGGCGAATGGCTAACACTGCTTGATGGTAGCGATATGGCGCTGCGCCCCGAGACATTGATCATTGCCGACAGCTCAGGCCCGCTAGCCATGGCAGGTGTGATGGGTGGGGAAAACTCCGGCGTTAATGAAAATACCCAGACTATTTTCCTGGAATCAGCGTTCTTTACCCCGCTTGCCATTGCGGGCCAGGCGCGCTCCTACGGGCTGCACACTGATGCATCGCACCGTTTTGAGCGCGGCGTCGATCCACAATTGACGCCAGTTGCCGTTGAGCGTGCCACACAGCTTTTGATTGATATCTGCGGCGGCCAAGCAGGGCCTCTTGTTGAAGCGCAAAGTGCTGAGCATATGCCTGCTGAGCGCGCTATTTTCTTGCGCAGTGAGCGGTTAGAAAAAGCGCTTTCCAAGGCTCTCGATAGTGATGATGTGACCGATATCTTGCAACGCCTAGGGCTTGAAGTCAGCGTGCAGGATGCCGGATGGGCAGTCACTGCGCCAAGTTGGCGTTTTGATCTGGCCATCGAAGAGGATCTCATCGAAGAAGTAGCGCGTATCCATGGCTACAATAATTTGCCGGTGCGCCGGCCGGCGGCACGCTTGGCGCTCCGTTCAGCAGACGAGGCAACGCTTACCCTGGCAAGACTGCGCTGCCAGATGGTTGCCCGCGGTTTTCAAGAGGCGATTACCTACAGCTTTGTGGCTCCCGAGCTGCAAGCGACCATGCTGCCCGACGCCGTAAGCCCCGCGCTAGCTAACCCTATCTCGGCTGATTTGTCGGTGATGCGTGCTAGTTTGTTTCCCGGCTTGGTGCGCGCCATGGAGTATAATCTTAACCGGCAGCAAACCCGCGTACGGCTGTTTGAAACCGGGCTAGTCTTCAACGGCGAACTGGATGCGTTGTCACAAGTCCCGATGCTTGGTGCCTTGGTCTGTGGGGCGCGGGAAGCCGAGGGCTGGAGTGATGCGAAAGGGCGGGTGGATTTCTACGATCTAAAAGGCGATTTGGAGAGTGTTCTGGCCTTGGGCGGTGACGCTGACGCATGGCGCTTTGAACCTGCAGAGCACCCAGCTCTTCATCCTGGGCAGTGCGCGCAACTGCAGCACCGAGGAGAGCCAGCAGGCTGGATTGGCACCCTGCACCCACAGGTTCGCGCAACGCTAGGGTTAAAGATGGATGCCGTGCTGTTTGAAGTGCGCCTGGATGCGCTTAGCCAAGGCCGTATTCCTGCCTTTGAGCCGTTATCACGCTTTCCTGAGGTGCGCCGTGATTTGGCGTTTATACTCAAAGAGGCGACTCCTGTGCAGGCGCTGTTGGATTGCGCCAAGCAACAAGCAGGTGAGTATCTGCAAGATATCAAGCTATTTGACGTCTATTCAGGTAAAGGCGTGGCCGAAGAGCACAAGAGTATTGCTTTGGGCTTGACCTGGCAGCATCCATCGCGCACGCTAAACGACGAGGAAATCAATCAGTTGGTTGATTCAATTGTGACACAAGTGCGTGTCAAGTTAGATGCTGAGCTGCGCGGCTAATTAAGTAGCTATGTGAGTGCCTGGGCTACGCCACGATGCTTATCACGTTCTTGGCAATGCGTTTGCTACTGTACGTTTGGTACAGAGCGTTTGTTGCTGTGTTTGCTTCAAGGATAAGGAGAAGCCTTATGGGTGCGTTGACCAAAGCAGAGCTAGCCGAACATTTGCATGCAGAGCTAGCCCTGTCCAAACGAGAAGCGAAGGCTATGGTCGAAGCTTTTTTTGAAGAGATTAGAGCCTGCCTTCGTGAGAACGAACAGGTAAAGCTATCGGGTTTTGGTAACTTTGATCTGCGAGATAAACGCGAGCGGCCAGGGCGTAACCCCAAAACCGGTGAAGAAATTCCCATTTCTGCTCGAAGAGTCGTGACGTTTCGCCCAGGGCAGAAGCTTAAGCAGCAGGTCGAGCACTATGAAGGCGGTGAATAGTCTTTTGGTTTGAGAAATGCTGTTACTCACAGGTCAGTAGCTGCTCTCGTTTCATGCAAGACTCCCCTTCATAAAAAAGGAGTGCCTTCGGGCGCTCCTTTTCTCTTTTATGATGGGCGTTGTTGTGATGAGTGTAGTGATAAGCGCGCCTGTGGAATGATGGCTTTTGTTACCCCTGCATGCCGCCACCTTCGATTAGCCAGGTAATCACCACCTTAATGACGTAACCCAGCATGCCTGCGCCGAGCACCACAAACAGCATGATGGTGCCAAATTTGCCTGCGTTCGATTTTTTGGCCAAATCCCAGATAATAAAACACATAAATATGATCAGGCCGCTAATCATTAGCGGGGTGATCCAAGCCTCGAAGGTTTGCTGCATAGCCACTCCTGTGCGCTGCGTGTAAGTCACCCGTTTGGGCGATGTGTCTCATTCTAGCCAGCCATGTTAATATTTGAGCAAATTCATCAGGTATTTGTCGACTTGACGGTTGGCACTGTGACACTTTGACAGGGGAGTGACGATGCCGAAGCTAAATATTTTGGTGGGTACCATGTATGGCGGTGCCCTTGATGTGGCAGAGCAGGTGAAGCCCCTATTTGAACAGGCAGGTTACGCTGTGGAGATTGTTGAACAGCCATCTGTCGATGATATTGCCAACGGTGACGCCGATTTGGCGCTTTTTTGTGTATCGACCACTGGTAGTGGTGATTTTCCCGGCAGTTTTGTGCCCTTTGTCCGACAGTTGCGTGACCAAAGTCCCGCACTTACTACACTTCGCTATGGACTCATTGCACTCGGTGATAGCTCGTATGGTGATACATTTTGTGGTGCTGGCCGCGCGCTTGATGAATTGCTGGCGGATCATGGCGCGACGCGTTTAGGGGAGCGCCTAGAGATCGACGCCATGGAGACATTTATGGCCGACGATGCTGCTGTGCCCTGGGTGGAAGAGTGGATCGTTGCCCAGCAATTAGAGGTAGCTTGAGCGATGCAGCGAGCGCCCACCTCGCCTGAGCGCATCAGCGTTGCGCTGGGCTTATGTGTCGTTATGCTGGCAACTCTGCCTCGCTACATGGCGGGAGGGCATGAAACCCGCCAGACGCTGATTATCTTCGCCTTAGCACTGGTGGCTTTTGCGGCGATTGTTCAGTGGCGCTTACTGGCCGTGGAAGCGCGTCGCCGTCTGCCACAACTATGTAAACGGTTAGTCGTTATGCTGCTGCTGGGAATGGTGGTGATGGGTGGCTGGCATGCGCTGTTTACGGACTGGATCAGTTGGCAGGTGTTCATTTCTCATGGTGCTACGCTTGGGGTGCTTCTCCATGCGCTAAGCTTATGGTGGTCGGGTGAGCGTCATGCAAGTTAGCTTTTTTGCGGTAGTGATTGAAAAAGTCGCTGCAAGACGCACAAAGCAGTAGAATGGTAGAAATTACGCAGCGTGGGGCGAATAATGAAGCTAAACACGCCTTAAAGTGGTTAATTGCTCGCTTATTCCCTTGTTTTTAAAATCACTGCCCCCATGTTGCGAGCATGGCGCTTGCCACTATGCGTTGGGGTTCTTAAAATTGCCCCCTTGAACTTATTATATGCAATCAACACAACGCCCAGCCGTTAGAGGACAATTCATGCAAGTTTCTGTCGAGACGACCTCCCAGATCGAACGCCGCATTACCATTCAAGTGCCGGCGGCCGAAATTGACGGGGCCGTTAGCGCTCGCTTGAAAGACACTGCGAAGAACGTTCGCTTGAATGGTTTTCGCCAGGGCCGGGTGCCAATGGCAGTAGTTCAGCAGCGCTACGGCCAAGACGTACGTAACGAGGTTGTCAGCGAAGTAATGCGCGAGCGTTATGTGCGTGCTATTACCGAAGAGGGGCTGAACCCTGCTGGCTTCCCGCAAATTGAGCCATCGGTCAATGAGTCAGGTAAAGATCTAGAGTTCGTTGCGGTTATGGAGATCTACCCGCAGGTTGAGCTTAACTCTATCGAAGGTACAGAGATTGAGCGTCCGGTGGTTTCGGTTAGTGATGCGGATGTCGATGAGATGATCGATACGCTGCGTAAGCAAAATGCAGCCTGGGAAGAAGTGGACGCCGCTGCAGCTGACGGCGATCAAGTCACTATCGACTTCCAGGGTTATATTGGTGATGAGCCGTTTGAAGGCGGTAGCGCCGAAGGCCACACGCTAGTCATTGGTTCCAATAGCTTTATTCCTGGCTTTGAAGAGCAGTTAATTGGCGCTAAAGCGGGCGAAGAGAAGACCCTTAACGTCACCTTCCCTGAGGATTACCAGGCCGAGCATTTAGCCGGTAAAGAAGCCACCTTCAAGGTAACCGTACATAAAGTCAGCAGCCAGAAATTGCCCGAAGTAGACGCTGAGTTTATTGAGCGTTTTGGCGTTGAGGGCGGCGATCAGGAAAAATTCCGCGCTGAAATCAAGAAGAACATGACCCGTGAAGCGTCGCAAGCCGTTGATAACCGGGTTAAGCAGCAAGTGCTCGATGCGCTGAAAAAGGTTAACGAAATTCCTGTGCCTAGCGCACTCGTTCAGCAAGAGACTGACGGCATGAAGCGCCAAGCGGCGCAGCAGTTTGGTTTAGGCGAAGATTTTGATGTCAGCCAGTTGCCCAACGAACTATTTGAAGAGCAGGCCAAAGGCCGCGTTCAGGTTGGCTTGTTGCTGGCTGAAGTGATCAAAGCTAACGAACTCGATGCCGATGATGACGCTATCAAAGCAAAAGTAACCGAGCTTGCTGAGCAGTACCAAGATCCTGATGAAGTGGTTAGCTACTACATGGGTAACGAGCAGATGAAAACCCAAGTGAAATCTGCCATTCTCGAAGAGAAAGCGGTGGCTAAGCTGCTTGAGCAAACGAACATTAAAGACGTTGAAATGTCTTATCAGCAAGCCCTTGCCGCTGCGCAGCAGCAGGCAGAGCAAGATGAGGGTGCTGAAGAGGGCGAGCAAGCGAGCGCCTAACACCCTGGAACGTGGCGCACCTATATGTCGGTGCGCCTTTCCCTTCCCGGACGCAAGGAATCACCTGAATGAGTGAGTTTGATATTCAAAACGCCGGCGGTTTAGTGCCCATGGTGGTTGAGCAGAGCGCCAAAGGGGAAAGAGCCTACGACATTTACTCACGCCTGTTAAAAGAGCGTGTGATCTTTTTGGTAGGCCCTGTAGAAGACTACATGGCTAATCTGGTTGTTGCCCAACTGCTGTTCCTGGAATCGGAAAACCCCGATAAAGATATTCACCTGTATATTAACTCACCAGGTGGTTCGGTCACCGCGGGTATGTCGATTTATGACACTATGCAGTTTGTGAAGCCGGATGTCTCTACGGTGTGTATTGGTCAGGCGGCCAGCATGGGTGCACTGTTATTGACAGCGGGTGCTGCTGGCAAGCGTTTCTGCCTGCCCAACTCACGCGTCATGATTCACCAGCCGCTGGGTGGTTACCAAGGCCAAGCGTCTGACATTGAAATTCATACCCGTGAAATTCTGGGTATTCGCGAGAAGTTGAACCAAATTCTTGCCCACCACACGGGCCAGGAAATTGACGCTGTCTCACGTGATACCGATCGGGATAATTTCATGAGCGCCAATCAAGCCAAAGAGTATGGCCTGATTGATGCAGTGCTGGATAAGCGGCCTACATCCTGATAGCGTGATAGGATTCTGCTTTATCTAACGAGCTTTTCCGGCGGCGAAAGCCGCCGCAGTGATAGAGGTATGCGAATGGCCGACGGCAAAGGCAAAGACGAAGGTGGCAAACTGCTCTACTGCTCGTTTTGTGGCAAAAACCAAAACGAAGTACGTAAGCTGATTGCGGGCCCATCCGTCTATATCTGCGATGAGTGTGTCGACTTGTGTAATGACATCATTCGCGAAGAAGTTCTCGAAGCCGATGCCGAGAGCGATGAGGAGCGTTTACCTACGCCACGCGAAATACGTCATACGCTTGATGACTACGTTATCGGACAGGATCGCGCCAAAATGGTGCTTTCCGTAGCGGTATATAACCACTATAAGCGTTTGAAAACAGATGTACGCGACGGCGACGTAGAGCTGGGTAAATCAAACATTCTGTTGATTGGCCCCACCGGTAGCGGTAAAACGCTGCTTGCGGAAACCATGGCACGGTTACTGAATGTACCTTTTACCATTGCGGATGCAACCACGCTGACGGAAGCCGGCTATGTTGGTGAAGATGTCGAAAACATCATCCAGAAGCTATTGCAGAAGTGCGATTACGACGTCGAGAAAGCCGAGCGTGGCATTGTTTATATCGATGAAATCGACAAGATTTCACGTAAGTCGGATAACCCTTCTATTACCCGTGATGTCTCGGGTGAAGGCGTTCAGCAAGCACTGCTGAAGCTTATTGAAGGAACGACAGCTTCCGTGCCGCCTCAAGGCGGACGCAAACACCCCCAGCAGGAGTTTGTTCAAGTCAATACGGGCAACATTCTGTTTATCGTAGGCGGTGCTTTTGCAGGGCTGGATAAAGTTATTCGTGACCGCGCTGAGAAAGGCGGCATCGGCTTCAATGCGGCGGTGAAAAGCAAAGAGTCCTCCCGTGGGGTGGGTGAACTGCTGGCCGACGTAGAGCCTGATGATCTGGTTAAATTTGGCTTGATTCCAGAGTTTGTGGGGCGTCTGCCCATCATCGCAACACTGATGGAGCTCACGGAAGACGCCCTGGTGCAGATTCTTACAGAACCGAAGAATTCGCTGGTTAAGCAGTACGCCAAACTGTTTGAAATGGAAGATGTAACGCTAGAATTCAGAGATGAAGCGTTACGTGCAGTGGCTGAAAAAGCCATGGAGCGTAAGACAGGTGCTCGCGGACTGCGCTCTATTCTAGAGTCGGTACTGTTGGATACCATGTACGAAATTCCTTCGCTTGAAGGTGTTAGCAAGGTCGTCATCGACGGATCTGTGATAGCCGGAGAAAGCGAACCTCTGTTGATCTACTCTCAGCAGGAAGATGCACGTGTCGACGGCACTGATGGTTAGTGGCTAGTCGAGTATCGCGGCCCAGCTTCAACCGCTTGCGCTAAATCAAGGGGTCGCCAAGGCGACCCCTTGTTGTTGTAGGGTGTTCTTGTAGAGCTCTGCTGTAGAGAGAGCCCTTATAAAGCGTGTTGTGAAGCCTGGTTCTCTAGCTAGAGAGCTATAAAGCCTAATTCGTGAAGTGTTACTGCCTAGCCTATTCAATGCTAACGTCTAGACGCCAGCATTTTGAAAAGTGTGCAGTACTTTTCTAAGTACTCTTTTAAGTACTCATCCGATTTGTCGAGGAACGTCTGCGATGCAGCAGAACGCCGAACAGACACAATGTCTACCCCTTTTGCCATTGCGCGATGTGGTTGTTTATCCGCAAATGGTCATACCCCTTTTTGTAGGTCGTGAAAAGTCTATCCAGGCGCTCGAAGCGGCGATGGAGGCTGATAAACGTGTGCTACTGGTGGCTCAGCGTGAAGCGTCTCAAGATGAGCCTGACAATGCGGATCTTTACGCTATGGGCACCGTGGCCGATATCATGCAACTGCTTAAGTTGCCCGATGGCACGGTCAAGGTACTCATTGAGGGGAATTTCCGAGCGGATGTTCTCAATGTCGAAGAGAATGCCGCAGGCTACACCCAGGCGCATTTAACGCCCCGAGAGAGTGAACCGCTGACCAGTCGTGAACAGGAAGCGCTGGTACGAGTGTTGCTCAATCAGTTCGAGCAGTACGTCAAACTCTCCAAAAAAGTCCCCAACGAAGTGCTTAATTCGCTGTCGGGGATTGAAGATCCAAGCCGCTTGGTGGACACCATTTGTGCCCACCTGTCGCTTAAAATTGGCGACAAGCAAGAGCTGCTTGAGATGGATCGGGTGCGCGATCGTATTGAGCATCTGATGGCGCTGATCGAGTCTGAAATCGACCTACTGCAAGTAGAGAAGCGCATCCGCTCGCGTGTCAAAGAGCAGATGGAAAAGACCCAGCGCGAGTACTACCTCAATGAGCAGATGAAAGCTATCCAGAAAGAGATGGGTGAGCTGGATAATGTGCCCAACGAGACTGAGAAGTACGAGCTGGCGATTAAAGAGTCCGGTATGCCGAAAGAGGCGTCTGAGAAAGCCACTCAAGAGCTTAATAAGCTTAAAATGATGGCCTCAAACTCCGCTGAAGCGACCGTAGTGCGTTCCTACCTGGATTGGTTAGTCGCTGTTCCATGGAAAAAGCGTACCCGGGTAAAGCATGATCTCGTCAAAGCGCAGCAGGTGCTTGATGAAGATCATTACGGCCTGGAGGAGGTCAAGGCGCGCATCCTGGAATATCTTGCCGTACAGAAGCGCGTGCGCAAGATGAAAGGCCCAGTGCTATGTCTCGTCGGGCCGCCTGGGGTGGGTAAGACCTCGCTTGGCCAGTCCATTGCCCGTGCCACCAATCGTAAATATGTACGCTTAGCCCTGGGGGGCGTCCGCGATGAGTCGGAAATTCGCGGCCATCGGCGTACCTATATTGGCTCATTGCCAGGCAAGTTGATGCAGCGGATGAGCAGAGCAGGGGTTAAAAACCCGTTATTTCTTTTGGATGAGGTCGACAAGCTGGGCATGGATCACCGCGGTGACCCTGCCTCTGCGCTGCTCGAAGTGCTCGATCCTGAACAGAACAACAGCTTTAGCGATCACTACCTGGAGCTTGATTACGATCTCTCTGAGACGCTGTTCATCTGCACTGCTAACTCGATGAATATTCCCAGTGCATTGCTTGATCGCATGGAGATTATTCGTCTGCCGGGTTACACCGAAGATGAGAAGCTGGCGATCGCTAAACGTTACTTATTACCTAAGCAATTAGCCGCAAACGGCTTGAAAAGCGATGAGTTAACGCTGGAAGATAGCGCACTTTTAGAGCTTATTCGTTACTACACGCGAGAGGCGGGTGTGCGTGAGCTAGAAAGGCAGATTGCCAAAGTGTCGCGTAAAGTGCTGCGAGAACGGCTTGAAAAAGAGCGTGAGCCGCAAGTTGACCAGACAGGGCAGAGCTTAACGGCTGAGCAAATTGAGCACTATGCAGGCGTTCGCCGCTACAGCTACGGCTTAGCGGAACAAGACGATCAGATCGGCCGAGTGACAGGGCTTGCCTGGACATCGGTGGGCGGCGAATTACTTAACATCGAGTCTGTTGTGACGCCGGGTAAAGGGCGAATTAACAAGACCGGTTCACTTGGCGATGTAATGAAAGAGTCGGTGAGTGCCGCTCATACGGTGGTGCGCGCCAGGGCAGAAGCGTATGGCATTGATCCCGAGCGGTTCGAAAAAGAGGATCTGCATATCCACGTTCCTGAAGGGGCAACGCCTAAAGATGGACCCAGCGCAGGTATTGCCATGGTGACGGCGATTGTTTCCGCATACACCCAGCGTGCGGTACGCTGCGACGTGGCAATGACCGGTGAAGTCAATCTGCGCGGTGAGGTATTACCGATAGGCGGGTTGAAGGAGAAATTGCTGGCAGCCCGTCGCGGTGGTATAAAGACAGTGCTAATTCCTGAAGAAAACCGCCGTGATCTCAAGGAAGTACCTGACAATATCAAAGGCGCATTGGATATTCGTCCGGTACGCTGGATAGATGATGTCTTAGCCGTAGCGCTAGCTGATAAGGTAGAAGACGGTGCACCATTGAAAAGTACCGAAGCATCGTTTAGTAATACCGTTGTTGCTAGTACCCATTAAGCTGTTAAAGTCCTCGCTGGTCTTTAATTTTACTTAATATTTGCCCGCTGCTTTGGGTAGCGGGTATCTCGCGGCATGGTTGCTTGACAGATGTTTCAAGGCATTGCTATAAAACGCAGCTATGCTTTGATCGTCGTATCCATCGGTGACCATGCCGTTCAGAGCCATTTTTTGAAACAGTCAAGGGGTGAAGAGTGAATAAGTCCGAGCTGATTGAAGCCATTGCCGCGTCTGCAGATATTCCGAAAGCAGCGGCAACCCGCGCATTGGATGCCATGGTGGAGTCTGTCACCGATAGCCTTAAGAAAGGCGAAAGCGTATCTCTGGTAGGTTTTGGTACCTTCGCGATCAAAGAGCGTGCTGCTCGTACTGGCCGTAACCCACAAACGGGTCAGCCAATCCAGATCAGTGCCGCCAAAGTACCCAGCTTCAAAGCAGGTAAAGCGCTGAAAGACGCCGTCAACTAATTTGACCGCGTTTGCTGTAACCTAATGGGCGCATCGCATTGGCGATGCGCCCATGTTATTTTCTGGCCCACTTTTTATTTGGGTTTAGCGGGCCGATCTGTTTGGCTGTGACTATCTGAGGCTAGCATGCTGCAAAGTATTCGAGATGGCTCCAGGAGCTGGGGTGCCAAAATTATTATCGGTGTCATGGTCGCGGCCATGGCACTTTTCGGGATTGAGTCACTGTTTGGGCTTTTTGGCAGCGATCCGGACGAAGTGGCGAGCGTCAACGGACAGCCGATTATGCGTCAGCAAGTTGAGCTAGAGGTTCAGCGCGCGCTGCGTTCAGGGCAAGTGCCGCCTGAGCAAGAGCGTGCCTTGCGCAACGATATGCTTGATCAGCTTATCACTCAGCAACTGCTGTCCCAGTATGCAGAAGAGGGTGGTTTTGCCGTTTCTGAACAGCAATTGGATCAGTTAATTGTCAGCCTGCCGGAATTTCATGATCAGGATGGCCGTTTTTCTGCAGAGGTGTTCCGAAATCGTCTCGCCGGTGCTGGCTATACACCGATCTCCTTTCGTGAAGAGTTACGCGTCGATATACAGCGACAGCATTTACAGCAAGGCTTAGCCTTCAGTGATTTTAGCCTGCCGAACGAGCAAGATCGCCTAGCCAAATTACAGCGCCAGCAGCGTAGTTTCCGCTATATAGTGCTGGATGGTGACGATGTGGACGCCGATATCAGCGTTAGCGATGACGATCTCCAAGCATATTACGATGCCCACCAGGAGCGTTATGAGCGCCCAGAGCAGGTGCGTCTTGAGTATGTGCTGATTGATCGCCAGGCCATGGCAGAAGGCCGTGACGTGGATGAAGAGGCTTTGCGTGACGCCTGGCGCGAGCAAAATCGCGATGCTGACCGCCGTGTGTCTCATATCATGATCACCTTTGGCAATGAGCGCACTCGCGATGAAGCGCAGCAATTAGCCGAGACCGCTCGGGAAGCGCTGGACAGCGGTGATTCGTTTACAGATACCGCCTTGCGCTATTCTGACGACACGGCTAGCGCAGAAGAGGGCGGTGATCTTGGTGTGATCAGCCGTGGCTTCTTTGGCGACGCCTTTGACGAAGCGGCCTTTGGTCTCGAAGAGGGCGATGTATCCCAACCTGTTGAGTTGGATAACGCTTTCCACATTATCCAGGTGACGGACATTCAGGGCCCTACTTTTGAAGAGCAGCGCGATGAGCTAGCGCGGGAAGTGGCGCTGCGTGACATAGATGATGAGTTTAACCAGCGGGTTCAACAACTGATCGATGAAAGCTTCGCTGCCGACGACTTGCAGAGCGTTGCCGATGAACTCGACCTAACGCTGCAGGAGAGTGATTGGCTTGCTCGTGATGATGAGGCTGACGGGGTGCTATCTGAACCTGGCGTAATGTCGGCGGCCTTTAGCAACGACGTATTTGAAGAGGGCTACAACAGCGAAGTGATTGAGCTGGATCAGGATCGTCGCTTGGTACTGCGGGTTGCTGAGCAGCGTGATGCGACTCTGCTGCCGCTTGATGAAGTGCGCGAAGATGTTGAAATGTCAGTGGCCGCAGAACAGCAGCAAGAGGCGCTGAGTGAAGAGGCGCAAGCGTTGGTTGCAAGTTTGCGAGACGGTCAGTCGGCAGATGTTGATTGGCTCGAAGCCAACAGCGTAAGCCGCCAAGCCGATAGCACTGTGCCTCAACTGATTGTACAGGAAGTCTTCCGCATGGAACGCCCTGAAGAGGGTGAGAACGTCTATCGCACGGTTGAACTGCCGCAAGGAGTGGCTGTGGTAGCGCTTGATAGCGTCAGTGTAGGTGAGGTCGATGAGCAGATGGAGACATTTGTTTCGCAAATGGCAGAGCAGTTGCGTGCCCAATCGGTGTTGCAGGGATTGATTGATGACCTGCGCAGCGATGCCGATATAGAGCGCTAGAGTCGCTTAAGGTCAAGTTAAAAGCAGCAAGAGCAAAAAAGCCGATCACATGATCGGCTTTTTTTATACCCGTAAACCGCGGTCAGGAATCAGGTAGTTCCGTTAAAGAGAACTGACGTAGTCGAGGTACCGTATGGTCGGCCCGCTCAATGATAATATCCCAGCCGTGCTGGGCATCCCAGTCACCTAGTACATAGCGCTTGGCAGGCACGTCTTCAACAGTCAAGTCATGTACTTTGGGGCGGTGGGTGTGACCGTGGATCATGGTAGTCAAGCCGTGGTGCTCCATCAGCGCAATGACTTCTTGTGGCGTCACATCCATAATCGCTTCAGCTTTATTAGCATTGGCTTCGCCAGATTGAGTACGCAAGCTCTGAGCAAGTGCTACACGTTGTTCCAAAGGTAGCGCAAGCATCTGCGCCTGCCACTCTGGATTGCGCGACTGCTTGCGGAAAGCCATATACGCTTCATCCTGAGTACACAAACTATCGCCGTGTAGCAGTAAAACGGGAATGCCTTGGATTTCCACTTCCTCAATATCCGGTAGCAGAAATGCCTGGCACGCATTTATAAAGCGTTCGCCCAGCAGAAAGTCTCGATTGCCGTGCATTAGGTACACCGCAGTACCGTCGCTGCTAAGTCTGCGCAAATGGCGAATTACTTCATGTGCAACAACGCTAAGCGGATGTGTATTGGCGTCAAGTAGATCATCGCCAATCCAGGCATCGAAAAGATCCCCAAGAATATAAAGCGCGTCGGCTCCAGGAGCAGTGTGCTCTAAGTAGCGGTAAAACCCCTGATTGATCTCGGGGGTATCGCTACTTAGATGAAGGTCGGCAACAAGCAGTGTGCGCATAAGGCTCCCGGCGTTATTCCGCGTCTTTGACGTACGCGCGCTCAATAATGACATCTTCAGAGGGGACGTCGGCGTGCATGCCGCGGCGAGACGTGGCTACGTTTTTAATCTCATTGACCACATCCATCCCGTCAACGACTTCACCAAATACCGCATAGCCCCAGCCTTGAAGGCTTTTACCGCTGTGATCAAGAAAACTGTTATCGCCCACATTGATAAAAAACTGCGCAGTGGCAGAGTGGGGATCCTGGGTGCGTGCCATGGCCAGGGTGCCAACGGTATTTTTCAAGCCGTTGTCTGCTTCGTTGTCGATAGGGTCGCGGGTCGGCTTTTGGTTGAACTCCTTATCGAAACCACCCCCTTGCACCATGAAGCCGTCAATGACGCGATGGAACAGGGTGCCATCATAAAACCCGTCGTGCACATACTGTTCAAAATTCGCCGCACTAATTGGCGCTTTTTCGTGGTTAAGAGCGATGGTGATGTCACCGTGGTTCGTTTGTAATACGATCATAGATAAATTCCTGTTCAATAAAGGCGTTCGCCTTGGCGCTGTGCATCGGCGTCACGTTATAATAGCGGTTTTGCCCTGCACCGCGAAGGGCCATAGGAGTATCCTATGTCCTCACGGCTCAGCACGCCATTCACCACGAGGTTATCAACACCATCATGACCAACGAGACCACCCCAGCGCCGAACTTCATTCGCAACCAAGTACGCGACGAAATCGAGGGCGGCCAGGTCACTAAAATCGTGACGCGCTTCCCCCCGGAGCCCAATGGCTTCCTGCATATCGGCCATGCGAAGTCGATCTGTCTAAATTTCGGGTTGGCGGAGCAACTGGGTGGCGAGTGTCATCTACGTTTTGACGACACCAACCCTGCCAAGGAAGAGCAGGCCTACATCGATGCGATCAAAGAGGACGTCAGTTGGCTAGGCTTTGAATGGGCAGGCCCGGTGCGTTTTGCGTCTGACTATTTCGATCAGCTCTATGCCTGGGCGCAGCACTTAATGCGTGAAGGCAAAGCCTACGTTGACGACCTGTCGCCGGATGAAATCCGCGAGTATCGCGGTACTTTAACAACGCCGGGTAAGCCCAGCCCTTATCGCGAACGCAGCGTCGAGGAGAACCTGGATTTGCTCGCGCGCATGCGTGAAGGTGAGTTTGGCGAAAGTGAAAAGGTCGTGCGCGCCAAGATTGATATGGCCTCACCCAATATCAATCTACGTGACCCGATTATTTACCGTATTCGTCATGCCAGCCATCACCAGACTGGCGACAAGTGGAAAATCTATCCCTCTTACGACTTCACCCATGGTCAGTCGGATGCTATTGAAGGTATTACCCACTCGATCTGCACCCTGGAATTCGAAGATCACCGCCCGCTGTACGAGTGGTTTTTAAATAATCTGCCGGTTCCCGCGAAACCGCGCCAGATTGAGTTTGCACGGCTGAATCTCGACTACACCCTGACCTCCAAGCGCAAACTGAAACTGCTGGTTGACGAAAAAATTGTCGATGGCTGGGACGATCCGCGTATGCCGACGATCTCCGGCATGCGTCGCCGTGGCTATACGCCAGCGTCAATTCGTAAATTCTGCGAGATGATTGGCGTTACTCGTTCCGACGGTGGCCTGGTGGATATCGCCATGTTGACCCACGCCATTCGCTCGGATCTTGAAGACAATGCCCCGCGCGCCATGTGTGTGTTAAAGCCGCTGAAAGTCGTGCTCACCAACGTGCCGGAAGATCACCAGGAGGTGTACGAAGTCCCTGGTCACCCCGCCCGTGAAGATATGACGGCGCGTAAGGTGCCGTTTAGCCGCGAACTGTATATCGACCAAGACGACTTTATGGAAGATGCGCCTAAAAAGTTCTTCCGCTTGGCACCAGGTAAAGAAGTACGCCTGCGCAATAGCTATGTGATTCGCTGTGACGAAGTGATCAAAGACGCCTCCGGTGAGATCAGCGAACTGCACTGCTCGGTCGACTTCGATACGCTGGGTAAAAATCCCGAAGGGCGTAAGGTCAAAGGCGTTATTCACTGGGTCAGCGCTGCCCATGGCGTGCCAATGGAAGTCCGTCTTTACGACAACCTGTTCACCGTTGAACAGCCGGATCGCGATAAGGATGTCGATTTTCTAGAGCATCTTAATCCGGAGTCGCTGGTCGTTTGCCAAGCCATCGGAGAGCCAAGCTTAGCCTTCGCAACGCCCGAGTCACGCTTCCAGTTCGAGCGCGTCGGCTATTTCTGCGCTGACCGCCATGACTCTACGCCAGAGCATTTGGTGTTTAACCGTACCGTGGGGTTGAAAGATAGCTGGGCTAAAATCAAGCAGAAGGGCTAAAACAAACATGGATAGCCATATGCATATTTACAATACGCTGACGCGTCGCAAAGAACCTTTCACCCCGCTGGAAGCGGGTAAAGTGAGCATGTATGTCTGCGGCATGACGGTGTATGACTACTGCCACCTAGGGCACGCTCGCGTCATGGTCGCCTTTGATGTCATCACCCGTTATCTTCGAGAGCGCGGCTATGACGTTAACTACGTGCGCAATATTACCGACATTGACGACAAGATCCTCAAGCGCGCCGACGAAAATGGCGAAAGCATCACTGCGCTGACAGAGCGCATGATTGATGCCATGCACGAAGACGAGGCGCGTCTATTTGTATTGCCGCCCAGCCATGAACCCCGTGCCACCGGCCATATCGCCGATATTGTGGCAATGATTGAAACGCTGATTGAAAAAGGCTTTGCCTACGCGGCCGATAACGGTGATGTCTACTATCGGGTGCGAAAATTTGCTGATTACGGCAAACTCAATAACCGCCAGTTAGACGATATGCGTGCAGGCAGCCGGGTTGATGTGGATATCCATAAAGAAGACCCGCTCGATTTCGTGCTCTGGAAGGCAGCCAAACCAGGGGAGGCGCACTGGGCGTCGCCCTGGGGTAACGGCCGGCCTGGCTGGCACATCGAGTGCTCGGCGATGTCGACCTGCTGCCTGGGTGACACTTTCGACATTCATGGCGGCGGGCCGGATTTAACCTTTCCGCACCATGAAAATGAGATCGCTCAATCCGAGGCGGCCACTGGCAAAACCTACGTCAATACCTGGATGCACGCCGGGGCTGTGCGGGTGAACCAGGAAAAGATGTCCAAATCCCTGGGCAACTTCTTTACCATTCGCGACGTGCTGGCCGAGCACGACCCAGAAGTGGTGCGTTTTCTGCTGGTGGCGAGTCACTATCGTAGCCCGATCAACTACTCGGTTGATTCACTGACTGAGGCGCGTAAATCGCTAACGCGCTTGTACACCGCGCTGGAAGGTCTGGAGCCAGGCGAGGCAAATAGTGATGCAAGCGATGACGCTTCAGCTCATCGTGAGCGCTTCACTCAGGTAATGGACGATGACTTCAATACCCCCGAAGCCCTGGCGGTGATGTTTGAGCTGGCTCGCGAGGTCAATCGCGCCAAGCAGGAGCAGCCTAATAAAGCTGCCAAACTGGGGGGCGAGTTAAAGCAGCTTGGGTCTATTTTGGGGCTTCTTCAGCAAGTACCACAAATGTTCTTAAAAGGCACGCAGCAGCAGGGTATGCCGCTCAGCGAGAGCGAGATCGAAGCGAAAATTGCTCAGCGCATTGAGGCTAAGGCGAATAAAGACTTCGCCCAAGCGGATGCGATCCGCGATGAGCTTGCCGCTTTAGGGATTATTCTTAAGGACTCCCGAGAAGGCACGTCTTGGGTATTAGAAGCACCTTAACCCAAAACCTTTATCTCTCGTTGGTGGCTTATGCGCTAACTTAAACGCTGATGGCTCTTATAATGACTATAAGAGCCTCAGTCGTTTAAATGCCCACTTCAAAAGGAATTCAAAGATGCGCTTTTCAGCAAATCCTTTCATTGCTATGCCCTTAATCGCTGCTTGCACCGTATCCCTCGCGGCATTCTCTCAAGTCAGCGCTAACGAGCCCGTGGTGGTATCGTCCAAAATCGATACAGAAGGCTCGGTTCTGGGCGAACTGATTATTCAAACGCTGGAACGCCACGATATTGCCACTGAAAACCGTTTGCAGCTGGGCGGCACTAGCGTTGTCCGCACTGCGCTTGAAGCGGGCGAGATTGACCTTTATCCGGAATACACGGGTAATGGCGCATTCTTTTTCGATATGACCGACAGTTCAGTATGGAATAATGCAGATCAGGCTTATGAAACAGTGCGTGAGCGTGATGCGCAGCAAGGCCTAATATGGCTGCAGCCTGCCAGCGCTAATAACACTTGGGCAATGAGCGTCCGCGAGGATGTCGCCGAGGAAAATGAGCTGGTGAGTCTAGAAGATCTAGCCGCCTATTTGGCTGACGGTGGCGAGTTCAAATTTGCTGCAAGCGCTGAGTTTGTCGAGTCTTCACAAGCACTGCCCGCATTTCAGGAAGCCTACGGTTTTGAGTTAAGTGACGATCAACTGTTGGTGCTCTCTGGTGGTAATACCGCCGCTACCATGCGTGCGGCCGCCCAACAGACCAGCGGTGTTAATGGCGCGATGACCTATGGCACGGACGGTGGCTTAAGTGCGCTGGGGCTGGTCGTGCTGGAAGATACCAAGGGTGTGCAACCGGTCTATCAGCCTGCCCCCGTGGTGCGTGAAAGTGTACTTGAAGCCTATCCAGAAATAGAAGCGCTGCTCAATGAGGTTTTCACTAGCCTTGATCTGGTCACTCTGCAAACGCTCAATGCCGATGTCGCCGTTAACGGGCTGTCTCCATCCCAAGTGGCTAGCGACTATCTCGATACGCTTAATAATTAATGCCTGGTAATCTTATAATTTAATGCTAATGCTCGGGATAACTAATTAATGTCGTTGATGGATGCACTGCCCACCCCACGGCTTCGTTGGGAAGGGTGGCACCCTAACGTTGTGCTCGTTAGCCTGAGCCTTATTATGCTGGCTGCATTCTGGTTACTTGATGTGGTGAGCATGGCCCCCAACCGGATTGTGTTAGGGACGGGGCATGGCGCACTGGAGGCTTTTGGCTGGCCAGGTGCGCTATTAGCAACGCTATTGCTCTCCTTTATCGGTATTCTCGCGTGCCAGCCAACCCATCGCCACTACCGAGCGCTGTTTGCGGCGGTGATAGTGATCATGGCGCTAATGCCAGTGGGGTTGATGGCGAGCAGCTATTTACTGATTGACCCTGAGATGCCTCAAGCGCGTTTAGGCATGGGAGCGGCGTATTGGGTTGTTCTGTTTGTACTGCTGCTGTGTTTAGTAGAACTACGCTTGCGTTTAAATCTCACCCGGATATGGCCCACGCTATGGCTATGTGGTGTCGCGCTGGTGTGGTGGCTCTGTGCAGCTTTTGGGCTGGAAACGCTTGCCCTTGTTCAAGAATTTAAAGCCCGTGATCAACAGTTTCTCAGCGCCGTCGCGCAGCACATTAAGCTGGTTGGTATCGCCGTCAGTGTCAGCATTATACTTGGGCTAGCGCTCGCCATGCTGATGCGACGCTATGCCCGGCTGCAGAAGGGCGCGTTTGCTGTACTCAACTTTCTTCAAACCATTCCCAGTTTGGCACTATTCGGTCTACTGCTGGCGCCGCTAGCCTGGCTTGCCGCCAACGTGCCTTTTTTAGCCCAGCTTGGCGTTAGCGGTATTGGCACTACGCCCGCCTTAATTGCACTGATTGGCTACAGCCTGCTGCCTATTGTGCGCAACACCTATACCGCGCTTGAACAAGTCAGTTTCGATACATTAGAAGCCGCCAAAGGCATGGGCATGCGTGCCGGGCAGCGTTTTTGGCAGGTGCGGTTACCGCTGGCGCTGCCGGTGCTGCTGGAAGGGGTGAGGATTACCACTGTTCAGGCCATTGGGCTTACCGCCGTTGCCGCTCTGATTGGTGCGGGCGGGTTAGGTACTTTTATTTTTCAAGGCTTAGGTCAGGCCGCCATGGATATGGTGCTGCTTGGCGCGCTGCCTATTTTAATGCTGGCTCTGGTGGTGGATGCGGGCTTAGGTGCCTTGGCAGAAGCGCTGCGCCCCGGAGGAACAAGATGATCGAGCTATCCCACGTATCCAAGCGGTTTGGGGATGAAACCGCGGTGGACGATATTTCTCTACGGGTGCCGAAGGGTAAATTCTGTGCGTTAGTGGGTACCTCGGGCTGTGGTAAATCGACCACCTTGCGCATGATCAATCGCTTAATTGAGCACAGCGAAGGCGACATCATCCTCGATGGACAGGCGATAGACGCGTATGACCCTGTAAAACTACGTCGCCGGATTGGCTATGTGATACAGCACACCGGGCTGTTTCCCCACTGGAACGTTGCGCGCAACATCGGCCTGGTGCCACGTTTATTGAAGTGGTCAGCAACGGACGTCCAGTCACGGGTGGCCGAGCTAATGCATTTGCTCGGTTTGCCGGTCGATGAGTTTGGGCATAAATATCCCCATCAGCTTTCAGGGGGGCAGGCGCAGCGAGTGGGTGTTGCACGTGCCCTGGCGGCAGACCCAGATATTTTGTTGATGGATGAACCCTTCGGCGCGCTTGATCCTATTACTCGTGAAAAGCTACAGGATGAGCTGGCCAAGCTCCAAGCGCGGCTGCATAAAACCGTGGTGTTTGTGACCCATGATATGGATGAAGCGCTTAAACTGGCGGATCACTTAGTGGTAATGCGCGAAGGTCGAATCGTGCAGCAAGGTTCACCGCTGGCGCTATTACAAAGCCCTGCCGACCCTTTTGTCGAGTCGCTTTTAGGTGGGCTGGAAAGAGGCCTTAAACAAGCCGCGTTAACCCGTGTGAAAGATCACATGACCTCTATGGGGCCTACCTTGCCCGCTCAGTCGCGCATCCCAGGGACTTTCTCGCTACGTCAGGCGCTTTCCATGATGCTGCGCGATCATAGCGACCGGTTGACCGTTGTTGACCAACATGATGTGCCTGTCGGTGAGCTATCGTTGCGGAGAATTATCAAGGAGGCCCAACTGGACAATGGAAACCCGCGTGAGTAACTCGCTAAGCGCCGCCCAGACCCACAAAAAAGCCCCGCAATGGCTATGGCCACTGCTTTGGGGGGCGCTGCTGATGATGAGCGTCTTTGCCATGTCGGCTGCCGAGTCTTTATTTCGCTGGATTGAGCCCGATGCCCGGCAAGTCATCTACGATCGCGCTGGTTTTGTCACTTTGCTAGGCCGCCACCTCTTTGTAGTCGGCATTGCAGCGGTGGTGACCATTATCGTGGGAGTCGCGGCGGGCATCGCCGTTACCCGCAGGTGGGGGTGTGATTTTCTACCGCTGGTGGCCCAATTGGCATCGCTAGGGCAAACGTTTCCTCCAGTGGCGGTTCTGGCGCTAGCGGTACCCGTTCTGGGGTTTGGTACCTTGCCCATTATTGTCGCTTTAATGCTCTACGGGCTATTGCCTATCGTGCGCAATACCCTTGCTGGTTTGCAGGGCGTCGAAGGCGATATTAAAACGGCTGCTCACGCTATGGGCATGAAGCCAACGCAAATCTTGTGTCAAGTTGAGCTGCCTCTGGCAGCCCCGGTCATTCTGGCGGGCATCCGAACCTCGGTGACCATCAATATTGCCACTGCCGCGTTAGGGGCTACCGTGGGAGCCAGTAACCTTGGCGACCCGATTATCTCCGGCATCGTGAACGGCAATATGGCCTATGTGGTTCAAGGGGCGCTGACCATTGCATTGTTAGCCCTGACGATTGATAGCTTGTTCGAAGTGCTTCAGCGTCAACTACGTGCGCGTATCTCTAGTGCCTAATTTGTCTGCGTTTTAACCTCTCTGCGTCTTAAGTAGCATCCCTAAAGTCCTTGCGCTGCGTTATTGTCCTAAACGTTGTGGTAGCTAGATGTTGCGTTAACCTATGACAGATAAATCCACTGGCATAAACGGTTAATACCAACAACACTGCCCTCAAAAGGGGTAAAACAAGGACAAAAATGATGACACAGTACGTACACCAGCCGGACTTCATGACCGGCGACGAATTTTCAATTCCTACTTTCAGCCTGCTTAACCCAGAAGGTGAGCTGCATAGCGACGCTGATGAGCCCGCACTTGAACGTGATCACGCCCGGCGTATCTATCAGGCAATGCTAGCCACGCGTATTCTCGATGAACGCATGATGGCGGCTCAGCGCCAGGGGCGGTTGAGCTTTTATATGCAGTGTACCGGGGAAGAGGCCGCCGTAGTGGGTGCCACTGCTGCGCTAAATGACGCCGATATGATTATGGCGCAGTACCGCGAGCAGGGCGCTTTAATGTATCGCGGCTTCTCGATCGAAGAATTCATGAATCAGCTGTTCGGCAACGAGCTGGACTACGGCAAAGGCCGCCAAATGCCGATTCACTATGGGTCGCGCAAGCTACACTACATGACCATCTCATCTCCCTTAGCGACTCAGATTCCTCAGGCCACGGGCTACGCTTACGGCCAAAAACTGGCTGGTAACGGTCACTGCACGTTAACGTTTTTTGGTGAAGGCGCCGCCTCCGAGGGAGACTTCCACGCCGCGCTGAATATGGCCTCAGTGCATCAGGTGCCGGTGATATTCTTCTGCCGTAACAATGGCTATGCCATTTCCACTCCTGCCGTCGAGCAGTTTGCTGCCGACGGTATCGCCCCGCGTGCCTTTGGCTACCATATGCATGTAATCCGGGTAGATGGTAACGATGTGCTGGCGGTCTATGAAGCGACGCGGCAGGCACGCAAGATCGCCGTTGAGAAAAATCAGCCGGTATTGATCGAGGCCATGAGCTATCGACTTGCCGCGCACTCCTCTTCCGACGACCCCTCTGGCTATCGCTCGAAAGATGAGGAGGAGGTGTGGCGCGCCAAAGACCCACTGCTGCGGCTGCAAAAATGGCTCTTGAAGAAGCATTGGTGGAGCGAAGAGGAGGAGACTTCCCAGCAGGAAACCCTGCGCCGTGAAGTGCTGGAAACCATGAAACGGGCTGAGAAGCGCTCATCACCGCCGCTAGAGAGCCTGATCAGCGATGTGTATGCCGATATAACCCCATCGCTGCAGCGCCAATTCGATCAGTTAAAACGCCATATTCGTCGCTACCCAGAGACTTATCCCCGCGGGGCGCAGTCGTTGGATTTAGACGTGGGCACCGAGACTGATACTCAGGGAGAGGCGTAACATGGCTACCATGAACATGCTCCAGGCAATTAATAATGCACTGGATATCGCCATGGCAGAGGATGAAAAAGTCATCTGCTTTGGTGAAGACGTGGGTATTTTTGGCGGTGTATTTCGGGCCACCAGTCACCTTCAGGAGAAGTACGGTAAAGCGCGCTGCTTCAACACGCCACTTGTCGAACAGGGCATTATCGGCTTTGCCAATGGCTTGGCGGCCCAGGGCTCGGTGCCTGTGGCAGAAATACAGTTTGCCGATTATATCTTTCCGGCGTTTGACCAGATTGTCAACGAAACTGCCAAGTTCCGTTATCGCTCAGGCGATCTGTTTAACGTTGGTGGTTTGACCATTCGCACCCCTTACGGCGGCGGCATCGCCGGTGGCCTCTATCACTCTCAATCACCGGAAGCTTATTTCACTCATACACCTGGATTGAAGGTGGTGCTGCCGCGCAACCCCTATCAGGCCAAAGGGCTACTGCTCGCCGCTATTCGCGACCCGGATCCGGTGCTTTTTCTGGAGCCTAAGCGTCTTTATCGCGCTTCAGTCGGTGAAGTGCCCGAAGAGGATTACCAGCTTCCCATTGGCGAAGCCGAAATCACCAAAGAGGGCACGGATATTACCGTGGTGGGCTGGGGCGCGCAGATGGAGGTAATCGGCAAAGCGGTTGAGTTAGCCGAAGAGCAGGGCATTGCCTGTGAAGTGATCGACCTGCGCTCACTGCTGCCCTGGGATGCGGATACGGTGGCTGAGTCGGTGTTAAAAACCGGCCGACTGGTGGTGAGCCATGAAGCCCCCTTAACTGGCGGCTTTGCCGGTGAAATCGCTGCCACTATTCAAGAGCGTTGTTTTCTCTACCTGGAATCGCCCATTGCCCGGGTGACAGGTCTGGATACGCCTTTTCCACTGGTGCTGGAAAAAGAGTATCTGCCTGATCATCTGAAGATTTTTGAAGCGATTCGCGAAAGCGTCAACTTTTAGTGGCTATTAATGCCTAAGTACGCATGGGGAGAAAAACAATGAGCGATTTTTTACTGCCTGATATTGGCGAAGGTATCGTCGAGTGCGAAGTCGTCGAATGGCGTGTCGCTGAAGGCGATCAAATTGAAGAAGACCAGCCTATCGTTGAAGTCATGACCGACAAGGCGCTGGTGGAGATTACCGCCCCCGAAGCCGGTGTCGTGACCAAACTGTATGTGGCCCAGGGCCAAATTGCCAAAGTGCATGCGCCGCTGTATGCCTATCAAGTGGATGGGGCTAGTAACAATAATAGTGAGGCCGAGCTAGACGGTGCGCAATCGGCCGCCAGTGAAAAGCCAATGGCACAGACGACAGAACCGTCCAACCCTACAGGTATTCCGGCTGCTGGCCGCTTATATGGCAAGGTGCCAGCCAGCCCCGCCGTTAGACGTCTAGTGCGTGAACACTCTCTACAGCTCACGGAGATCGCGGGCAGCGGCAAAGATGGTCGGGTGCTAAAAGAGGACGTGTTGGCGCATCTGGATCAAGCCCCCCCAGCTTCAGCTTCATCTAGCCAAACTGTTGTTAACAACCAAACTTATAAGAACCAAGCTGAAACTCAGGCGCCCAGAGTGGAACCTCTCCGCGGCGTGCGGGCGGTCATGGCCAAGCGCATGGTCGAGGCAGCCAGCACGATTCCCCATTTTCACTACGGTGAAGAGATCGACGTTACTGCTCTGCTGGCGCTGCGGGAGCGCTTAAAGCCGCTGGCCGAGGCCCAGGGCGAACGGCTGACGCTAATGCCATTTTTTATGAAAGCCATGGCGTTAGCCGTCGCTGAAGAGCCCATCGTTAATGCCCAGTTAAATGCGGCTGGAGATGAGCTGTATTACTACCCTCAGTGCAACATCGGTATGGCGGTGGATAGCAAGACGGGCCTGATGGTGCCCAATGTTAAAAACGTTGAACGCTTAACTCTGTTGGAAGTTGCCCGGGAAGTCGGGCGGCTAACCACCTCGGCGCGGGATGGGCGGGTTGATCAGGCGGATCTAAAAGGCGGTACCATTAGTATTTCCAATATTGGGGCGTTGGGAGGCACCTACGCAGCACCTATCATTAACGCGCCAGAGGCCGCCATTGTGGCAATTGGTAAAACCCAATGGTTACCGCGCTTTGATGAGCAGGGTGCGGTGCAGCGCCGGGCGATCATGACCATCACCTGGGCGGGCGATCACCGTTTTATTGACGGTGGTACCATTGCGCGTTTCTGTAATGCCTGGAAGGGCTTTCTCGAAGCCCCTGAAACCATGCTGCTTCACTTGGGCTAGCAAGGCGACTTATGTCCCAGGCACCGCTTCAGCAGTTTTATATACCTGAAGAGCAGTCGGTCTATCTGCTGAGCCATCACGATGCCCGTAAGCTTAAAGACTGGGTGGCGCTGTGCCAGGCGCAGCTCTCCCAGTTGGGCTATCAGGGCATTGAGCTCATTGGCAAGGGCGCCTACGGTTTTGTATTTGCTGGCAGCACTGTTCACCAAGGCGCTAAAGCGCATTATGTGTTTAAATTCTCCCGCATTACCCTACCCGCGCGCTTGCAGGAGCGCCTCGAAGAAGAGGCGTTTATGCTGGAACAGGTGTCCCATCCACGCATTCCAGGTCTTATTGCTTACCAGCGCTCCCGGGGGCAGTCCATTTTGGTAATGGAGCGCGCACCCGGCTGGAATTTAGAGCAGGTATCGCTTAAGCAGGGGCGCCTCTCTCCACGCTTGATTGTGCGCATTGCGGCGCAGTTGGCCGACATCCTGCTTGCCCTGCGGCGGGAGTCAGGGCCCCAGGCACGGTCGGTGGTGCATGGCGATATTAAGCCCTCTAACTTGGTGTATGACGCCGAGCAGGAGTCTATTGCGCTAATCGACTGGGGCTCATCGGTATTTGCCCAACTAGACGCACAGCTGCAGTTTGTAGGCGCCAACGTCATGGAGCTGATGTCGGACAATCTGCAGCAAACCAATGCCCGCCTGGGCGATGTTTACTTTATTGGCGAAGAGCAGTTAAACGGCGCACTGTCATCGCCGCGGTTCGATGAGCAGGGAGCGGCGGGAACCCTATATGCGCTGGCGTCAGCGCAGTCGTGTCGATTTGGCCATCGGGCGATTCCCGCCAGTTCGCTGGGTTTGCCGATGGAGTTTGCACGTACCCTGGATGGCATGCTCGACCCTGACCCTCAGGTGCGGCGCAAAGCGGGCGACTACTTTTTAAACAACATGCCGCGAATGGCCAGGGTAGTAATGATCGATCTGCCCACATCGCTCAATGTACCGCTGGTACCGGTATGGGCGCGCCCTGCGCATCAGGAGATCGATACCGTGGTGTACAGCTCGCGCAAAGCCTTTCTACGCGAAGTCTTTTCACAGGAAGAGCATGCTCAAGAAACCCTGAATGATGTCAATGATGTGCAGTTAGATCGCTACTACAAGCAGTTTATGCAGGGTATGGGTGAAACCGAAAAGGCCTTTTTGGCGTCGGTGAGCCGCCTGGGCAAGTATCCGGTGGTAGGGGGATTGGCGGTGCGCTGGGAGCGTGAGGGTGTGTATATCGATTCGTCGTTAAATTTACACGACCCTACGCTGAAGCCTGCCTTTATTGAAGCGGTCAATAATATGGTGCATTTGGCGCGGGCGATTCATCGTCAGGGCGTGTTTAAAAGCTGCTTGTTTAATGCCCGCCAAACACTGCACTTAGAACGTACTTCCGTGGATGAAACTTTCGTTAGCGAACCCAGCATGGCGATAGGCTACGAGTTGAGCGCAGTACCGGAGCTCGAGGATCGTACCCGTCAGCACAGCTACTTCGAAGATGGCCCCGACCCAGAAGAGCTATTGGTGCTGCCCGAGGCGATTATGCATGCGCTGCAGCAGCTCAATGACATTCACCATACTGGCATGATCATTTTTGAAGCGCTGCCACAGCACCTCAAAATACATAGCTATTACCGTCTACTGGATCCGGCTCGAGAGGGCGAGTTCCGCACGCTGCTGGCGCGCATTCTCGCCTCGGTAGACCAAATCGAGGGCCTAGGCGTCTCGGGCTACATGAAAATGCCGTACAAGGACACTCGCTACTTTGCCCACCTGGAAAGCCAGCCAGAGCGCTATTACCCCCGCGACCCAAGAGAGTATGCGAAAAAATTAACAGAACAGTAAAAGCACCCTCTATTTCTGCTCTGAGCTGTTAATTGCATCCGCCAACCACGCTGTCAGCTGTTCAGTGAGCTCGTCGCTGGCGCTGCCAAACGCATCCACCACGTTGGTAATAGCGACGCTGCTCGCTTGAACACTGGTGGTGAAGCTCTGAGTGTCAATAGACGTGCGGTTTTGAGCGCTGACGAGCTGTACATCGAGCTGTACTTTCACCGTGGGCGGCTGGGTCACATAATCGCTCTGGAAGTGGCGTAGTTCGCTGAGTAGCAGAAGCTCGGAAGGCAGGCTGTCGCTTCCCACACTGGCAAAGAGGCGACTCTGCTGTATCCCTGTGATCAAACGCGTCTGGAGTAAGTCGGGAGCATTCTCCTGCCAGCGGGCGCCTTCATATACATTAACGGTATTGCCCTCTGGGTAGACCACAATGCGGTTGCTGCTGAGTAAATGGCCCGCTTGTGGGGCAGCCACCGCGAGGCGTTGTCTGGTCGTCAGCGAATTGGATGAGGGGGTAACGGGCTGTACATCGGCACTGGGCAAACGATACAGCGTCGCTGGCTTACTTTCGGGCAGAATCGAGCAGCCACTGCTGAGTAGCAGCGCAGCGCAAACTGAAACGATAGCAGTGGGGCGTAACGTCATGGGCGGAACTCCTCTACCTGATCACGGCCCAGGAAAAAGTCTGTTGGGCTCTCCTCTAGCTGGCGGGTAATACGATCCAGTGTATCGAGTGTGGAGCGTAGCGAAGAGAGTGCCGGAGCAATATCTTGCGCGCCCTGCAGGCTGCCTTCGATGGCGCCAGCGTTAGTCTCCACTAATTGCTCTATGCGTTGAGCTGCCCGGGCGACATCGTGACTCGCATCGGCGGCGCTCTCCATTACCAGCCGGCCATCTTGACGCAGCAGCTGTGTCGCTTCCTGGCTAAGTTCGTCGATGCTGCTAAGCGTGTTAGTTGCCTGGCGAGTGGCTTCGCCGAAAAGCGCCATATTTTGATCTAGGGCATTCTGCTGGGCGGCAATCATTTCGGTAATCTGAGCAATGTTGGTTAAAATATTGCCTGCCTGATCACGGTTATTATCGTCAAACAGTTCGTTAACGTTTTTCAGGATTGAGTTGATGTTCTCGATCACATCTTCGCCTTCATCGAACAGTGTAGCGATGGGCGAAGGGTCTGCTCGTATAAACGGCGCGTCGATATCGGTTTGATCAATCAGCAGCGGGGCTTCGGGGGTGCCGCCGTGGAGTTGCACGGACATGCTGCCGGTGATGCTGGCAAAGGCAAGTTTTGCCCGGGTGTCTGTCTTAATTGGTGTGTCATCGTAGACGCGGATATGGGCAATCACTTGCCGAGGGTCATCAGGATTAAGGTTGAGCTCGGTGACATCCCCCACCTCAATGCCGTTATATTGCACTCGGCTGCTGACCGATAAGCCGCTAACGCTGCGCTCAAATAGAATGCGGTAAGGTTGGTAGCTACGCTCGCCTGCTGCATAGCTCATCCATAGTGCAAACAGCAACGCGCCAGCGGCAGTGGCCAGCGTGAAGAGACCGATTAAAACGTGATGCGCCCGTGTTTCCATGTGCAGTCACTCCTGGACGTTAGCGTTATTTGAAGAGCCGGTATGAGCACGCTGTGCGGCTCGACCACGCGGGCCGTGAAAGTAGTCTTGAATCCACTCGTCGTCAGTGCCCGCCACTTTATCAATGATATCTACGACTAATACGCGTTTTTGTGAGAGCACCGCTACCCGGTCGCAGGCGGCGTAGAGCGTATCCAAGTCATGGGTGACCAGGAATACACTGAAACCCAGCGCATCGCGAAGGGTGACCAGCAACTGATCGAAGGCCGCAGCGCCGATAGGGTCAAGCCCCGCCGTGGGCTCATCAAGAAACAGGATGTCAGGGTCAAGCGCTAAGGCACGGGCAAGGGCGGCGCGCTTGACCATGCCGCCAGACAGCGACTCAGGAAACTGCAGTGCGGCCTGTGGCGGAAGCCCGACCAACGATAGCTTGACCCTGGCAAGATGCTCGGCGTCTTCACGGGGTAGCTTGGCGTGTTCAATTAGCGGTAAGGCAATATTCTCTTGCAGGTTCAACGAGCTAAATAATGCGCCGCGCTGAAACAGTACGCCAAAGCGCCGCTCTATTTGGCTGCGCTGTGTTTCGTTAAGCTCGTTAAGGGTTGTACCTAGGACTTCAACCGTGCCGTCATTGGGGCGCTTTAAACCGACGATGCTGCGTAACAGCACTGATTTACCGGTACCAGAACCGCCTACAACGCCGAGGATTTCTCCACGTTCAAGGGTTAGGTCTAAGTTTTCGTGAACCACATGAGCGCCAAAGCGATTCACTAAGCCTCGAACCTTAATGACCGGTTGGTTACTTTGCCCTGTCGGTTTATCTGAAGCGATCACCAGCCCATCTCCATAAAGAATAGCGCGGCGACGGCATCAATCAGAATCACCATAAAAATCGACTGAACGACACTTGACGTGGTGTGTTCTCCTACCGACTGCGCGCTGCCGCTGACCTTAAAGCCTTCCAGGCAGCCGATAACGGCGATCACAAAGGCAAACACCGGTGCTTTGCTGAGCCCTACCAAAAAGTGCATTACCGACACGTCTTTTTGCAGCGTGGTCAAAAACTGGGTGAGTGAAATATCCAGTGACAGGTGGGCGACCATAGCGCCACCCGCTAAGCCGCTGAGCATACCCACAAAGGCGAGCATGGGCAGGCTAATTAACATCGCCATTACCCGTGGAAGCACCAAAAGCTCGATAGGATCTAGCCCTTGGGCCTGCAGGGCATCAATCTCTTCATTGGATTTCATCGCGCCAATTTGGGCGGTAAAGGCGCTGGCGGTTCGTCCCGCTAATAAAATTGCTGCCAGCAGAACGCCGAACTCTCGCAAGAATGAGAACGCAACAAGGTCAATGGTATAAATCGTGGCGCCAAAATCCTGCAAAACGGTAGCGCCAAGGAAAGCCACGACGGCACCCACCATAAAGGTGAGTAGCGCGACGATGGGTACGGCATTAAGACCGCTCTGCTGAATATGGGCAACGGTCGCCGTTGGGCGCCAGTGGCGTGGCTGCAATACCAGATGGAAGAGGGTGGCCATGACGAGACCAATAAAGGCCAGCAGCTGGCGCTGCTGAGAGCAAAGCCCCGCCATGTGCTGGCCCACGCTGGCAAGCGCTTGGCTAATACGTGAATAGGAAGGGGGGTCAACGTCAAGCGGCGCTTCCATGGCTTCGGCAATACGCACCAGCAGCGCCTGCTGCTCTTTCGGCAGTTCTCCTGCCCAATCCGCTACCGCCTGCGCTTTCTCAACGCCAATCAGTTCCACAATGAGTATGGCGCCGGCGGTATCAAGGCGAGTTATTGCGTCTAGTGAAACCGTCGCATCCGTTGGCTTGCCAAGCTCGGCTCGAGTTTCATTGTGATTAAGCGCCGCTTTGATATGGCGGTAATTGGCAAGCGTCCACTCGCCTTTAAGGGCGACTGTTTGATCATGACGCGCTATCCACTCGCTTGGCATCTCCACTCCTTGGCGCTCTTGGTATCGATGCGCTTGTTTAGAAGTCTATGATGCATTCAAACGAGCGTTAGTTAAAGTCTCCCTAAGCTTGAATTTACCTTGCCGAGCGGTTTCTTGGCGCTAGTTCCTGCTTAATCTGATTAGCGACTTCTTTGAGACGTGGGCCTAAGTTATTAACCAAGCGGTCGTGATCCAAGCGCAGGCTGGAGCCACCGCAGTTAATCGCCATGACCTCGGCGCCATCTTCCAAAATCAGCGGCATCGCCACCGCACTAATATCGCGCTGCCAATCCTGCTCAGAGAGGCAAAAACCGTACTGCGCATAGTCTTTAAAGCTCTGTTGTATGCCCGCTTCATAACGCGGCCAGTCGCTACCATACTCGCTGGCCAACTCTTGGAGCACCGGCTGGCGCCGTTCGTCTGTTAAACCGCATAGCCAGGCACGACCAATGGCGGAAGTGGCTATGGGCAGGCGGGAGCCCGTGTCCAGGCGAATGATTAGCGGCCCATGGCCGTGGCAGGTTTCCAGATAGACCATGTCACTGCGGTCGGCTCCGCCCAGGCTAACGTTGCAGTCGGTGGCATCAGCAAATTTCTGCAGATGCGGACGGGCAATTTCGCGAATGCCCATATTGGCGAGAAAGCGATACCCCAAGGCTAAGACACCTGGCCCAAGGCGGTACTTTTCCAGGTGGGTATTGTGTTGGAGATAGCCCAACTGCGTCAGGGTATAGGTTAAACGTGACACCGTCGGGCGAGGGATACTCGTACGGTTGGAGAGCTCAGCATTGCCTAAATACTCTTCACCTGCGCCAAAGGCGCGCAGCAACTCTAAACCGCGCGCGAGGGCGGTCACAAAGTTACGATCTTTTCCAGGCAGCTGCGAGTCGTCAGCATCAGTGTCGGTGGGGTGCATTCAATATCCCAACAATAGGTGGCTTATGGCGCCCAGTATCGCATATCTACTTAGACGCAGCGTTCATACCCATCAACGAAAAAGCGGCTGTTTGACACTAAATCAGCCGTCCAGACGCTCGATAATCGTAGCAATGCCCTGACCGACGCCGATGCACATGGTAACCAACGCATAGCGCCCACCGGTCACTTCAAGCTGGCGGAGAGCCGTAAGCGCCAAGCGTGCTCCGGAAGCCCCCAGGGGATGACCAATGGCGATAGCGCCTCCGTTGGCGTTCAAACGCGGATCATCAACGGAGAGCCCCAACTGCTGCACGCAGCCAAGCACCTGAACGGCAAACGCTTCGTTAATTTCAATCACATCCATCTGCTCAAGGGTAAACCCTGCACGCGCCAATGCCTTTTGTGAAGCGGGTACTGGCCCTAACCCCATAACCCGCGGAGCCACACCGGCAATGGCGCTGGCGACAATGCGCGCGCGTGGTGCTAGACCCACACGTTCACCGGCGACCTTGGTGCCGACAATCATGGCAGCGGCGCCGTCATTCAGACCCGAGGCATTTCCGGCGGTGACAACGCCACCCTCGAATAGCGCACCCAGTTGGGCCAGTTTGTCTTGGGTGCTTTGAGGGCGGGGGTGTTCGTCTTTCTCCACCAACAGTGGCGGCTGTTTACGTCCTTGGGGCACCTCTACGCCAAACATCTCGCCGTCGTAGAAACCTGAGGCCAGCGCTTGGGCGTAGCGGGCCTGAGAGCGGGCGGCAAAGGCATCGCTTTCATCGCGGCCAATATTCAGGTCGTGGGCAATGTTGTCAGCAGTTTCCGGCATGCTGTGGCTGCCGTACTCTTTAGCAATCCAGGGGTTGGGAAAGCGTGAGCCAATCACCGTGTCGTACAGCGGCTGGTTGCGCGCATAGGGGGAGTCCGCTTTACCCAAAACATAAGGTGCACGGGACATGGACTCAACGCCGCCCGCTAAAAACAGCTCGCCTTCGCCTAGCCGTGCCGCCCGGGCGGCATCCATCATCGCTGCCAAGCCACTGCCGCAAAGCCGGTTGACGGTTTGTCCCGCCACTTCAATAGGCAGGCCTGCCAGTAATGCGCCGTGACGGGCCACGTTTCGGGAGTCTTCCCCCGCCTGGTTGGTGCAGCCTGCCAGCACCTCTTCATAGCTTTCTGGCGCGAATGGATTGCGGGCAACCAGTGTTTTAAGCGTCAGCCCCAGCAGCTCATCTGGGCGAATAGCCGCTAAGCTGCCACCGTGGCGACCAAAAGGGGTGCGTAAACCGTCGTAAATATAGGCGTCTTGCATGGTGGTGCTCCTTGTTGTTGGTAGGGCCGTTAAGCGGCGGTTAACGACATTTGCAGCGCGGCGCGGCGGCGCAGCCAGGGGCTTGGCCGATAGCGTGGGTCGCCGGTGGCCTCAAGCAGGTTGGTCAATATCGTCATGATGCGCGTGGCGCCGTAATGGTCACCCATGCGCAATGGGCCGAATGGGTAGCCCAAACCCAGCTCAACCGCTCGGTCGATAGTCGTGGGTTCTGCCACGCCTTGCTGGGCAATATCGGCACCGACGTTGACGATGCAGGCAATAATGCGCTGAAGAACAAAGCCGTTGCTGTCTTGAAGCGTGCTTACCGGCGTACCGTCTTGATTGAGCAGGCTTTGCGCTGCTTGAATGAAAGCGGAGCGGGTAATGGGCGTGGCCATCAGGCTACGGCGTTTATCAAGCCCTGCGAGCATATCCACCGCCACGCACTGCTTGGCGTCTAGACCCTGGCGCAGCGAACAGCTGGTGGCATCTTCACCGAAAGGGGTAAGCAGACAGAGCGCCTGTTCAGTGGGCTGCGTGCCGGTTTCTAACGACCAGCCAGCCGCAGTCACCAGCGCCGTGAGCGCTTTAGCGCTTTCGGGGTCATCCTGGCTAATCCATACCGGGCATGGAGAAACAGTAGCGATGGCAGGCTCATCCGGCATCTGCTGTTTGCCTTCCACATAGCGGTAAAAACCTTCTCCGGTTTTACGCCCCAGCAAGCCCGCGGCCAAGCGTTGTCGGGTTAACGGGGAAGGGCGAAAACGTGCTTCTTCATAGTACTGGTGATATACCGACTCCATCACAGCGTGGGAAACATCTAGCCCGGTAAGGTCAAGCAGGGTAAAGGGCCCCATCCGGAATCCGCCCTGATCAACCATAATACGATCAATGGTCGCCGGGTCTGCCACGCTTTCACCTAACAGTCGCAGCGCTTCAGTACCGAAGGCACGCCCGGCATGGTTAACCAGAAATCCAGGTGTATCGGTGGCCTGGGCCGTAAAGTGGCCCATGGCTTGACCTAGAGCATTGACCCGCTGAGTCACCTCATCGGTGGTTCGCAGGCCAGGGATGACCTCGGCAATCTTCATCAGCGGCACGGGATTAAAGAAGTGAAAGCCAATAACCCGTTCAGGGTGCTGGCAGGCGGCGGCAATGGCCGTGACGGAGAGTGAAGAGGTATTGGTCGCCAACACAGCCTGCTGGCTGAGGATTGCTTCTAAATCGCTAAACAGCCCCTGCTTGGCCTCCAGCTTCTCGACAATGGCTTCTACCACAATATCGCAGGGATCGAGCGCGGCAAGCTCGCGGGCTTCAATCAACCGTTTACTATAGTGCTGCGCCTGCTCTGCGGTAATGCGCTGCTTTTCGACACTTCTCTGCCATAAACCATTAATAAAAGCTTTAGCTTCGTGTACGGCACCCTCTTTAACGTCGTAGAGCATGACGTCTAGACCGGCCTGGGCAGCCAACTGTGCGATGCCACGCCCCATGGCGCCGGTGCCGACGATGCCAAGCGTGGTAAAGGGGGGAGGTGTTGATTCGCTAGCCATACGCTAAATCCTCTCTGCAAATGGGTACTTATTTAAGAAACCTCTGATTAACTATTGCGCTTGACCNTAAGAAACCTCTGATTAACTATTGCGCTTGACCATACGGCGTTAAAAATCGCCTCGTGCGCGAGTCCGATCAAAATGCTCATTTATAACCCGTAAACTCCGCTTTTTCGTCGATTTTTGCCTTGTCTGGCCTTCGCTCATTACGTTAATCAGAGGCTTTTTAGTATTATGATTCTGCATTGCAAAATAGTGTTTCAATTATTGACTGCCATCCTAGGCTATGCAAAAGTGCCTGACAAGAATAGTGGACAATAGTTTTGCTATGCAAAACGCATACGCTGTCCACGCCAGCGCTACTTCGAATGATAACGCTAACTATAAAACCCGTTGCCACCAGGAGCCGTCATGATTCGCGATCCCGAATTGATTAACCAGCTTGTCGATACCATCGCCCGCTTTGTCCGTGAGCGCTTAATTCCTAATGAGGCACGCCTAGCCGAGGAAGATGCAGTTCCCCCGGAAATTCTTGCGGAAATGAAAGATATGGGGCTTTTCGGGCTATCGATCCCTGAAGAGTACGGCGGTCTAGGCCTGACGATGGAGGAGGAAGCGCTGGTGGCGATGGAAATTGGTAAAACATCGCCTGCCTTTCGCTCGGTGTTTGGCACCAATAATGGCATTGGCGCCCAGGGTATTTTGATTGATGGCACCGATGAGCAGAAAGCCAAGTATGTGCCACGCTTGGCCACGGGCGAGATTCTTAGCTCGTTCTGCCTCACCGAACCCGATTCCGGCTCCGACGCCGCCAGCCTGCGCACTACGGCGGTGCGGGATGGCGATCACTATATCTTGAACGGCACCAAACGCTATATCACCAACGGCCCAGAAGCCGATCTGTTCACCGTAATGGCGCGCACCAATCCGGAGAATAAGGGCGCAGGCGGTATTTCAGCCTTTATCGTCGAAGGCAACACGCCAGGGTTAGTACGCGGGCCTGCGGATAACAAGATGGGCCAGAAGGGCGCCCACACCTGCGATATTATTTTCGACAACTGCCGGGTGCCCGCTGAAAATATTATTGGCGGAAAAGAGGGGCAAGGCTTTAAAACGGCCATGAAGGTGCTAGACCGCGGGCGACTGCATATTTCGGCGGTCTGTGTAGGCGTGGCCGAGCGCTTAGTGGAAGAGTCGCTGCACTACACCATGGAGCGTAAGCAGTTTGGCGCGGCGCTTGCCGAGCACCAACTGATCCAAGCCATGCTGGCGGATAGTAAAACCGAAGCCTATGCAGGCAAAACCATGGTGATGGATGCCGCACGGCGCAAAGACGATGGTGAAAACGTTTCGACACTGGCTTCCTGCTGCAAATTGTTCTGCGCCGAAATGGTTGGCCGTGTCGCAGACCGCGCAGTGCAGGTTCACGGTGGGGCAGGCTACATGTCGGAATACGCAGTTGAGCGTTTCTACCGTGATGTGCGGCTATTTCGTATCTACGAAGGGACTACCCAGATTCAACAAATCGTCATTGCTCGCAACATGGTGCGGGAGGCGTCCTAATGGCTTTATCGGTTTCCTACCAAGCGCCGGACGAGCCTATTTTTGGCCGCCTTGCCAGCGAGCTGGTGGCCGAGCTTCCCGAGCGCCTCAGTACCCGCGTGCTTGAAAATGCCAAGCTGCTTGGCGAGCACACGGCTATCGTGGATGGCAATCTGCGCTGGAGTTATGCCGAGCTCGGCCACGAAATACATGCCGCTTGTGACTGGTTAAGTGCCTTGGGCATTCGCCCTGGTGACCGGATTATGACGGTGAGTGAAAACTGTCGCGCTCTGGTCGTGCTGCTGCTGGCCGCCAGCGAATTGGATGTCTGGGTAGCGATTGTGAACTCACGCCTCTCAGCACAGGAAGTTGATCTGGTTCAGGGCAACTGCCTGCCCCGGCGAGTCTTTTATACCTGTGAAGCATCCCCAGAGGCGTGTCAGCACGCTGAGCGCCACGCGGCTGACCGCTACCAGCACCCTCAGTTGGGTGGGCTGGCCATTTCGCCGCTGTATGACAGTGAGCCCGAGCCTGTCTGCGCGAGCGGCGCCGAGCAGGTGGCGGCGATGATCTACACCTCAGGCACCACTGGCACACCTAAAGGCGTCATGCTGACCCATCGTGGCATTCTCTATATCGCCTCGATTTCAGGCGGCATGCGCCATTTAAGCGAAGGCCAGCGGGTGTACGGCGTGCTACCCATGTCTCATGTGTTTGGCCTCTCGTCAGTATGCATGGGGTCGCTCTATAACGGCGCCTGTCTCTATACCGTGCCGCGCTTCGATGCTGCCCATATGCTGGCGACGCTAAAGCAGGAGCGAATTACCGTTCTCCAGGGCGTGCCGGCGATGTATGCCCGGGCGTTAGAGTTTTTAAAACGCGAGCAGCGCCCTTTAGAAGCGCCTGACCTAATTTATATTTCGGCGGGTGGTTCGCCGTTAGATAGCGACACCAAAGTGCGTGTAGAGGCAGCCTTTGGGCTGACGCTGCATAACGGCTACGGTTTAACAGAGGCCAGCCCTACCATCAGCCAGACCCGTATCGATGACCGCCATGCAACTAGCACCGTTGGCCGGGTATTACCTTTGCTTGAGTACCGTCTGGAGCCGCTTAGCGACAGCGGAACTGCCGAGCAGCCTGGAGACGAAGTGGGGGAGCTATGGGTGCGCGGGCCTAATGTTATGAACGGCTACTTCCGCCAGCCGGAAGCTACCCGCGCCACGCTAACCGAAGAGGGGTGGCTAAATACCGGCGATATCGCCAAACTCGATCACCAGGATCAACTCTATATTGTAGGGCGTAGCAAAGAGCTAATTATTCGCTCGGGGTTTAATATCTACCCGCCGGATGTGGAAGCGGTGATTAATGAACACCCAGCGGTAACGCTAGCCGCCGTCGTTGGGCGTCAAATCGCCGGTAATGAAGAAATCGTGGCGTTTGTGCAGTGTGAGCCGGGCGTTGACGTTGATGTGGCGGAGCTAAAGGCGTTTATCGCCGAACGCTTGGCACCTTACAAACGCCCTACTCAAATTGTTTTAATGGATACGCTACCTTCCACCGCCAGCGGGAAAATACTAAAAGGGCGGCTGCGGGATTTAGCCCAGCAGGAGAGTGCCTCATGAGTTCTGCGAAAATACCTACACCCGATACGCCTCAAAAAGCGCTCATGGGCTATCACGAATTGTTAGGTATGCAGGTGGCTGAGTGGCAGCAAGACCGTGTCGTGGTTGAGCTCACTATCGAGCCTAAACACCTAAACCGCAGCGGTAATGTTCACGGTGGTGTATTGGCTTCGATGCTGGATAGCGCTTTAAGCCTTGCCGGTTTGCACTGCGACGTACAGGGCAATATTCGCCGGGGAATGACGCTCTCATTAACCACGACCTTTGTGGGCCCCGCACGGGAAGGTGTGCTGAAGGCAATAGGCACGGTGCGCGGCGGCGGACAGAAAACCTATATGAGCAGCGGTGAGATCGTCGATGAGAAAGGCAATTTAGTGGCCATAGGAGAAGGCTCCTTTCGGCGCCGCAGTGGCAGTGAATCGTCCGAAGGCTTCCCAGACAAAAATACCCAGGGAGAAGGCTGAGTGAGCCCAGCCCGCCTGCGGGTTTCTCTGTTGCTGCTGGTCACCTTGGCAACGCTGTTTCATCTGGTGGTCGGCAGCCTGTTTTGGCAGGCTGTCGGCATTGCCGCGCTGCTACTCTATCTATTAACGCTTGCTGGCAAGCTAACGCGGATGGCCAAAGGGTTACTGCTAGTCGCGGGAATAGTGTCGCTGTTAGCGCTCTGGCACTCGTCGAACCCAGGCCAGCTACTGTTTGACGCCAGTGGACGTTTTGCGTTTTTTGCTACCTTTGTGGTGGCGTTGAGCATGCTGCGTTTGCCTGCCTACCGTTCACGCTTGGTGCGCCGCTGTGGGCAAAGCATGCTGCTTCAACCGCCTAGTCGCCGCTACCCGATTTTATCGCTCGGTTCAGCGTTGTTTGGCATTATTCTTAATATCGGCGTGCTTAACTTATTTGCCGCCATGATTGAGAAGAGTAACACCCTAGGGGCGGCCCAAGGGCGTGCCTGGGTGCAAGAGGCTCGTCAACGGCGCATGATGTTGGCGTTGCTACGCGGGTTTTCCCTGGCGCCGCTGATCTCCCCTATGGGTATTGGAGTGGCGGTGGTGCTGTCGAGCCTTCCTCAGGTTACCTGGCTGGCGCTTGCGCCGTATATTTTGGGTGCCGCAGTGCTAATTTTTCTGGCGGGTTGGGCAGTGGATTTTCTCACCGGGCCACATCCCCCTGCCAATAAAGCCCAGGTAAATGCTCCTTCGTTACGCCCGTTGGCCCAGTTCAGTGTGTTGCTGCTTGGGATTGTAGCGCTGGTGTTTAGCCTTGCCTGGCTATTAGAGCTGCGCTTACCCATTGCCGCGTTGTTAGGTGCACCCACAGGGGCGCTGATTTGGCTTGCCTGGCAGCGGCGCAGGCTTGGCTTCTGTGGGCTGCCCGCCGCGGTTAGCGCGGTGCATCGTCAGTTGCCATGGCTGCTTTCGCCCAGTGCTAATGAAATCGTGGTGCTAGGGGCGGCGGGCTACTTGGGGCACTTATGCGTTGGGCTGGTTGACACTCAGCAACTGGCGCCGCTATTAACGGTGTTGAACCAGTGGGGCGCCTTCAATGCCGTACTGGCGATGCTGATGGTGGTGGGGCTGGCCCAGGTAGGCGTTAATCCTATCGTGACGGTAACGCTGCTGGTGGGGCTGCTACCGCAGTTAGCCATTGAGGGGCTAACACCGGCTCTGGTAGGTGCATCGCTGATGGTGGGCTGGGCGCTGGCGCTAATGTCGTCACCCATGACCGCATCTATGTTGATTTTATCCCGATTTACTGGTGTACCCGCCACACGTATCGGTTACCGCTGGAACGGCAGATTTCTGGTCGCCTCGATTCCGCTATTGGCAGCGTGGTTTGTATGGTCACCCTTTTAAATATCGCACGCCTTAGTAGTGAGGCTAGGTCTACGCGAGGGCGCTGTAAACCCGTCCTTGGGAGCTACTTTTGCCATCCATGGCAAAAGACCCTCGCTTCTACCTACCCTCTCACGCGTTATCGGATATTTGTAAAGGTAGTGACCAACTGCACTAGATCTGGCAAGAATGCGGAAGCGCTTGACCTTTGTGCTGTGCTTTTTTATTGTTCTTGTTATAAAGTGAAATAATATTCCGCTATGCAAAATTTAAGCAAGATTAAATATTTTTAATCGCCAGGAGCACGCCATATGAAAGTACTCGTCGCGGTGAAACGCGTC
>NZ_JACCGK010000023.1 GCF_013416325.1 Vreelandella sedimenti | reverse complement strand
TTACCGCCTTCCTGGCCGATGTGCTCACCGACATTCGTCGCTTACTGCTGTAATTGGTAGCGACGTGCTTTCACAAGCGGCGCCCCTCGGGGCGCCGCTTGTGTTTGCTAAGCCTATATGCCTGCTAAACCTATAGCAGGGCGACCAAAGTGGTAGTTTTGCGTCACCTGACTGTTTTAACTTTAAAAAAATGAAATAAAAGCGGGTCTCTCAGGCTTTTGGGGAGTTGTGTCGCTTGAGAGGCACGGTTATTGTCAGTTAACAGATTTTTCATACTCATTTTTCGAACTCTTTTTTCATACCAAGAACTTCAAGGAGCAGTGCCATGCGTTTAATCCTGTTGGGTGCCCCCGGCGCGGGGAAGGGGACTCAAGCTCAGTTTATTTGTGAGCAATTTAAGATTCCTCAGATTTCCACCGGGGATATGCTGCGCACGGCCATTAAAGATGGCACTGAGCTGGGCTTGAAAGTAAAAGAGATCATGAACAGTGGTGGTCTGGTGTCTGACGACATCATCATTGACTTGGTCAAAGAGCGCATCAGTCAGCCTGACTGCGAAAATGGCTTTCTGTTCGATGGTTTCCCACGCACGATCCCTCAGGCCGACGCCATGAAAGAGGGCGGCGTTAAGCTGGATCACGTGGTGGAAATTGCCGTACCCGATGAAGAGATCGTCAGTCGTTTGGCGGGACGCCGTGTGCATCAGGCATCGGGCCGGGTTTATCACGTTGAGCACAATCCGCCCAAAGAGCCAGGCAAAGATGATGTTACCGGTGAAACGCTTATTCAGCGTGAAGACGACCAAGAG
The DNA here is from genome assembly GCF_013416325.1 of Vreelandella sedimenti. Taxonomy (GTDB): domain Bacteria; phylum Pseudomonadota; class Gammaproteobacteria; order Pseudomonadales; family Halomonadaceae; genus Vreelandella; species Vreelandella sedimenti. The sequence continues at coordinate 58,274 of NZ_JACCGK010000023.1, read as the reverse complement.
TCCACGGTGCGTAATCGGCTATCCGTTTACCACGATCAAACGGCACCGCTGGTCGATTACTATCAGCAGTGGGCCAAGCAAGACCCTCAGAGCGCGCCCCAGTACCACCGCATTGAAGGCGTCGGCAGCGTGACGGATATCACCCGCCAGGTTAAAGAAGCCCTTAGCTGATAAGAGCCCTCAACTGGTAATAACCCTCAGCCGATTTTACGCCTTTGAAGATGGCCCGCCTAATGCGGGTCATCGTCGTATTAGCGTGACAAAGGTATAATGCCGCAATCTTTCTTTCGAGTGGCCACTTGCTATGCCGTTACATCTGCTTGCCCTGGATGCCTCTTCAAGCGCCTGCTCTGCAGCCTTACTGCGCCAGGGTGATTCGGGCACTGAGTGCCTGGCGCGCTTCGAGATGACGCCGCGTGCCCATACCCGCCGGCTGCTGCCGATGGTGGATGAAGTGCTTGCCGAAGCGCAGGTAACCCCTTCCCAGCTTGATGCCGTAGCGTTTGGACGGGGGCCGGGTTCGTTTACCGGACTGCGTATCGCGGCGGGGGCTGCTCAGGGGTTAGCGTTTGGCTTGGACTGCCCGTTGCTGGGTGTGTCTACTTTGGAGGCGCTGGCCCTTCAGGCCCATCGACGCTATCACCTCCGCCACGTGGTGACTGCCTTAGATGCCCGCATGGGCGAGGTATACGCCGCGACGTGGCACTGTCTTAAAGATACCATCACGCCGATGAGCACCGAGGCCGTGCTGGCCCCTGAAGCACTGCGCCTGCCGGGCGACGAAACCGACTGGGTAGGCGTAGGCAGTGGCTTTACGCTGTGGGAGCGCTTCACTGTCGGTTTGCAGCTCAGCATGCCCCAGCATTTGGATGATTTAGAGCCCCGCGCCGAAGATATGGCGTGGCTAGCGGCGCGTGATTTTGCCGCTGGGTTGGGGCAGGCTGCGCACTTGGTTCAGCCGGTTTACCTGCGCAACGACGTTGCCTGGAAAAAGCCCGCATGAGCTATGTGAAGAGCTGTGTGGAGAGCTCTGTCGAGAGCGACGTTGGGACCGATGTTGAGAGCATCGTTCTGCCTGACGGCCTGCGCTTGGTGCAGGGCGAAGAGGGGTTGGCGCTGGTCGGTGATGAAAAACGCTACGGCAAGCCGCTCAGCGTTGACTTCGTGGCGGGCAAAGCGGCCCATCGACGCCGCTTTGGCGGAGGGCGCGGCCAGCTAGTCGCAAAGGCATGTGGGCTTTCCAAGGGCGTGGCCCCCTGCATCGTTGATGCTACGGCAGGGTTGGGGCGGGATGCGTTTGTGTTGGCTAGCCTAGGCGCCCAGGTATTGTTAATTGAGCGGGTTGCAGCGATTGCGGCGCTGCTGGAGGATGGTCTGAAACGTGCTGTAAGTCATAGCGATACAGCGGATATTGTTGCTCGCATGACACTGCGTCATGGCGATGCGGCTCAATCCCTGGCTGAGCTGGTGGCCAGCGCTCACTTTTCACCGCAGGTAATACACCTGGATCCGATGTTTCCTCATCGTGAGAAATCAGCGTTGGTGAAAAAAGAGATGCGTCTGTTCCGCGAGTTGGCCGGTGATGATAACGATGCCCCTCGATTACTAGAAGCAGCGTTGGATGTGGCCACTCATCGCGTGGTGGTTAAGCGCCCCCGTAAGGCGCCGCCTATTGCGGGCCCAGTGCCGCAACATACCCTTGAGGGTAAAACCAGCCGCTACGATCTGTATGTACATCGCTCATTAGCACGGTAGCTCGTTAGTGTACTTATCAGTGGCTAAGTAAGGAGCATCCATGCAGAACGCGTGGCGAGAAGGTAATCGATTTACGCTGCTGCCGGAGGCCTCGCGCTTTCTGCCCGCTATGTTTGAAGCGGTGCATAACGCGCGGCACTATGTGCTGGTAGAGCTCTACTTGATGGAATCAGGGGAGCTTGCAGATCAAGTAATCGAGGTGTTGACTGATGCAGCGCAGCGCGGTGTTCGCGTCTGTTTACTGCTGGATGGCTATGGCTCGATGGGCCTCTCCGGGAGTGATCGCCAGCGCCTGAAGCAAGGCGATGTTCAGCTGCGCTTTTTTAACCCCATCGGCTTCCACTCTTTAGCGCTGAACCTGAGCCGTGACCATCGCAAAATAATGGTTATTGACGGCGAGCTGGCGTTCACCGGTGGCTTTGGCGCGGTGGATGAGTTTTTGAATGCCTGGTACGAAATTGCCCTGCGTATTGAAGGGCCAGTGGTGGCCGATTGGGAGTTGCTGTTTCGGCGCCTATGGCATTCGCGGCTGACCCGAGTCGAGAAGGGCGAGAGACGCGCGGCGGCTCTCCCAGAGCGTCGTGAGCCTCAGGCGTTTGCCAATGGCATGCCTGGGCGGGCGATGTCGGCGCGTGGCTATCGTTATCAAGCGATTCGCCACTCATTGCATTATCGGGTCAGCCAGGTAAATGAACGACTCTGGTTATGCACACCCTATTTTGTGCCCACCTTTGCCCTGCGTCGGCGCTTGGTTCGGGCGGCTCGCAGAGGGATAGACGTACGCTTATTGCTGCCGGGGGCAAAGCATGACCATCCCAGCGTTCGCTTTGCCGGTCAGCGCTTTTATCACACCATGCTCAAGGCTGGGGTGCGCATTTTTGAGTTTCAGCCGACCTTTATCCACGCCAAGTTTGTGCTCGCCGATGAGTGGGTGAGCATTGGTTCGTGTAACTTTGACCACTGGAATCTGCACTGGAACCTAGAGGCAAACCAGGAAGCAATGGATCCGAAGCTCGCGACGGGCGTACGAGAACTGTTTGAGCGGAACTTTGCCGCCAGCCAGGAGGTAGACGCCGCGGCTTGGGCAGCGCGCCCCTGGAGGCAGCGCGCCCGTGAGTGGGTCTATGGCGTGCTGGATGCCATGGTAACGCGGCTTAAATAATAGTAACGCGATTTAAATAGTGTCGACGCTAAGTATTTAGCCTAAGTGCCTAGCGCTTTTTGCCCTTGGCAGGCGTTTTTTTACGCGGTTTTGGTTTAGGCGTTTCCGGCGGCACGCGGTAGTGCAGGTAAAGATCCAAAACCAGTTCCGGCAACTGCACTACCAGCGACTCCTGGCGTTCTTGATCTTTAGCCAGCTCGGCCAAGTCCGGCTCATCGTCGAACAGTCCGGAGAGCAGCATAAACGGCAGCAGCAGGGCGGCGGCGGTCTCTTCATCGTCCTGGAACCAGGCGCTCTCGTCGCTGAAGGCGCCCTCCATAAAGCCCGCACACCAGTCGCCGATGGGGGTTTCCTCGGCGGGTTCTCCTCCCAGCGTTAGCTCAAACGGCAGTTCTGGTAAGCCGCCTTGCTCGAGTACCGCCACCGCGTTGTCGCGCAACAGTGTGAGCAGAGTAATAATCTCATCACGCTCGGCGTCATCGGTGTAGCGAGGCTCACCCTGAAACAGCTCGGTCAGCCACTGGGTCGGCGGCACTTCGCTGGGTGCCACGGCAAGGGCCACTAAAAAGCCATGGGCGGAAATAAGATCCAGGGCGTCTTCATCCACTTGATCCGAGTCAAGGAAGTCGTCCAATCTATCCAACTGCTCATCCTCGAGCAGTGGCTGCGGTGGCGTGTTCGTTTCAGGCGTATCGCTGCGCTCTGCCATGAGTAAAGCCTCGTTAATGCGAATCGGTAACCATCGGTCAAGTTATCTAAATTACTGTCTACCTATAACGGCTAGTTTATCACTAATGAAGACGTCACCACTGCCTCCTTGGCCTGCGACTGAATTGGCGGCCATGTCGGAAACAGAGTTGCACCGGGCCGTGCAAGTTCGCGTTGAACAGGCGTGGCAGCGTTGCTGTGAAGTGTGCCCAGCGCTGCCAGCCCCAAATGTGTGGTTTAACCTGCGCGGCGCTTCGGCCGGCCAGGCGCACCTTGGTCATGGGGGGCTGCGCTTGAACCCGGTGTTGCTGAGCGAGAACCGTACGGCGTTTTTTGATGAGGTGATTCCTCACGAAATGGCTCACTGGCTGGTGTTTCATTTGGACAATGGTCCGCGTTTAAAACCCCACGGCCGCGAGTGGAAAACGGTTATGCGCGACCTTTTTGGTTTAGTTCCCAGTGTTACCCATCGGTTTGATATTAAGCAGGCGCAGTCCGCACCTTATCGTTACCAATGCGATTGCCGCTTTCACCAATTTACCCCGAGACGTCATGCTTTAGTGGTAAATGGGCGCCATTATCGCTGCCGACACTGCGCTAAGACCTTGGTCTACAGGCCGGAAGTTGTCTCGTGATTTGTTTATAAATGTTTGTTTTTTAACTAAAAAATGATAATACCAATGTCTAAAGGGAAGCCCGCGCGAGGAGGTTTATGCTAGGGGAACATTAATGGCAGTCGATACTCCCAATAATGACCAATAAGCCCATAAATAATCGTATCGACTACAGTTTCTTAGAGAGTGCATTTTCACGGACAGAGGCAATTTTATGAGCGATCAACAGAATGTCTATCCGGTGCGCGAAGATTTCGCCGCCAATGCCTGGGCCGATAAAGCCAAATATGAGGCCATGTATCAGCAGTCGATAGACGACCCGGAGGGCTTCTGGGCTGAGCAAGCCAAACGCCTCGACTGGATTAAAGCACCCAGCAAAATCAAAAATACCTCCTTTGCGCGTGACAATGTCGATATTCGTTGGTTTGAGGATGGTCTGCTTAACGTCAGCGCCAACTGTCTTGACCGCCATCTGGATAAGCGCGGTGATCAGACAGCGATCATTTGGGAAGGCGACAACCCGGATGAGTCCAAACACATTACTTATCGCGAACTCTATGCACGCACGAACCAGCTGGCCAACGCGCTGAAAGAGCTGGGTATCGGTAAAGGCGATACCGTCACGCTGTATATGCCGATGATTCCCGAAGCCGCCATGGCGATGCTTGCCTGTTCGCGCATCGGGGCCATTCACTCGGTTGTCTTTGGTGGCTTCTCGCCGGACGCCGTTGCCCAGCGGGTCATTGGTGCCGACTCCAAACTGGTGATTACTGCCGATGAGTCGGTGCGCGGTGGCAAGCACGTACCGCTGAAAGAGAACGTGGACGCCGCGCTAACCCGTGACGGTACGGGTGTGTGTAAAAACGTCCTGGTGGTGAAGCGCACCGGCGGTGAGATTGAGTGGAAAGAGGGCCGCGATGTCTGGTTTGATGAGCTGGTCGACAAGCAGTCCAGCGAGTGTGAACCGGAAGCCATGGGCGCCGAAGACCCGCTGTTTATTCTCTATACCTCGGGTTCTACCGGTGCGCCTAAAGGCTTGAAGCACACCACCGGCGGCTACCTGACATACGCCGCCATGACCCACCAGTACGTGTTTGACTATCAAGAGGGTGAAATCTACTGGTGCACCGCGGACGTTGGCTGGGTCACCGGGCACAGCTATATCGTTTATGGCCCCTTGGCTAACGGTGCGACTACCCTGATGTTTGAGGGTGTTCCCAGCTATCCCACCCATGGCCGTATGGGGGATATCGTTGATAAGCACAACGTTAATATTCTCTATACTGCGCCCACCGCGGTGCGTGCCCTGATGGCCCATGGCGAAAACGTCATGGACTCCAGCAAGCGCGATAGCCTGCGGCTGTTGGGCTCCGTGGGCGAACCGATTAACCCGGAAGCCTGGGAGTGGTTCTACCGCGTTATCGGCAACGAAAAATGCCCGATTGTGGATACCTGGTGGCAAACCGAAACCGGCGGCATCATGATTGCGCCGCTGCCGGGCGCTACGCCGCTTAAACCTGGCTCTGCGACCGTACCGTTCTTCGGTGTGAAGCCCGCGCTGGTCGATAACGAAGGCAATAAACTGGAAGGCGCCACTGAAGGCAACCTGGTGATCCTTGACGCCTGGCCGGGTCAGGCGCGCTCTATTTGGGGTGACCACGAGCGCTATGTTCAGACTTACTTCTCGACCTACGACGGTATGTACTTCACGGGTGACGGCTGTCGCCGCGATGAGGATGGCTACTACTGGATCACCGGGCGTGTGGATGACGTGCTGAACGTTTCGGGTCACCGCATGGGCACCGCTGAGATTGAGTCCTCTCTGGTAGCGCACAGCGCCGTTGCGGAAGCAGCCGTTGTTGGTTTTCCGCACGATATTAAGGGACAAGGCATCTATATCTATGTCACCCTGAGTGACGGTATCGAGGCGACAGACGAACTCAAAAAAGAGCTGACCCAGTGGGTGCGCAAAGATATTGGCCCGATTGCTTCGCCGGATGTCATCCAGTGGGCGCCAGGTTTGCCGAAAACCCGCTCGGGTAAAATCATGCGCCGCATTTTGCGCAAGATTGCCGCCAATGAGTGTGATGGTTTGGGTGATACCAGTACGCTGGCCGACCCGTCGGTGGTCGATGAGCTGATTGAGCATCGCGCCAACCAATAATGGCGACAACGGTATAGGCTGTTTAGCCTAATAAAGCTTGTTTGCCGACTCAAAGCCGTGCCGACCTGAGTAGGTCGGCACGGTCGTGTTTATAGACACGTGTTTCACTTGTGTGAACGATCTATTATAAATTGTGCATGTGATGCTTGGGCATGATGAAGCCCATGGGGTACCATGCTTCACAACCGTAAGAGCCTAGCGTCGCGGCGGCAGACAACCCCGCTGCTCGAGGAACCGGAGGAATATCCATGGCAGTAGCTCATAAGTTTATCGTCGCTGACGATCACCCGCTGTTTCGTGCAGCGCTGACCCAAGCGTTACGCCAGTTGGCCCCCCAGGCGGAAATTGTCGAAGCGGACACCATGGAAGCCACCACTGACGTGGTGAATCGCCACCCAGATGCCGATTTGATTCTGCTGGATCTGCATATGCCGGGAGCCCATGGCTTCTCTGGTTTGATCCAACTGCGTGGTCAAATGCCTGATATCCCCGTTGCGGTAGTGTCTGGTAGTGATGAACCCTACGTGGTTCGTCGTGCTATTGACTACGGCGCTTCGGGTTTTATCCCTAAATCATCGTCTCTACAACTAATTGCTGAAGCCGTCGGCGAAATTCTGCAGGGCGAGGTGTGGTTACCTGAGGCGTTGGCCAACGTGCTGGAAGAGACCAGCGAAGAGGAGTCGCGTTTTGCCGAGGCGATTGCTTCGCTAACGCCCCAGCAATTCCGCGTCTTGAATATGCTGACCGAAGGCCTGCTGAATAAACAGATCGCTTATGAACTGAGCGTCTCTGAAGCCACGATCAAAGCCCACGTGACCGCGATTCTACGCAAGCTGGGCGTACACTCACGTACCCAGGCGGTTATCGCGGCTCAGAAGCTTGAAGTCGAGCCGCCGAAAGTCGTTTCCTAAGCAAGTAGCAAGCAACGACTGTGTTAACCGCGGCGCGCTTAGCGCGCCGCCCGATTGGCCTGCAGCGTGCGCGTCAGTAGCGCCCGTAGTGCCGCCGGTTTAACGGGCTTCAGCAGCAGTTGATAGCCCGCCCGCTTGATCTCTTCAGCCACCGCTTCGGTACGGTCAGCGGTAATCACAATCCCTGGTACCGCCCCCTTAAAACGTTCGCTGAGTGCTTCCAGCGCCATTAAGCCGGTGACTTCGTTATCCAGGTGGTAGTCCGCCAGAATAGCGTCAGGGTCGCCATCCATATTGCGTAGGATCGATTTGGCCCCGCCGATACTGGTGGCGGTAAACACCTCGCAGCCCCAGCCGCTAAGCATGGCGGTCATGCCTTCCAGAATTAGCGTCTCGTTATCGATGCATACAATCCGCGTACCGCTCAGCTTATGGCTGCCGCGCCGCGCATGCGGCTCAAGCTCGGTGCTGGTTGACTCGTGGGCGGTGACAATCGGTACGCTGACTGAGAAAACCGCGCCTTTGCCTACCGTCGAGCGTACCTTGATAGGATGATCCAGCACCCGGCTCATACGGTCGGCAATGGAGAGCCCTAGCCCCAGCCCTTTCTCGCTCTCTTTGTGGCGGGAGACCTGATCCAATCGGCGGAATTCCTGAAAAATTTCGCTCAATTTAGACTCGGGAATGCCGGGGCCGCTGTCCCACACTTCAATAGAGAGCCAGCCATTTTGGCGACGGCAGCCCAACAGCACGCGCCCCTCTTGAGTGTAGCGAATCGCATTGGATAAGAAGTTTTGTACGATACGGCGCAGCATTTGAGGATCTGAGTCGACCCAAAGCTGGGTAGGCACGACTTCTAAATCTAATCCGCGATCGTCCGCCATCACCTCAAATTCGGCGCGTAACGGGCGGAAGATATCCGCTAGGGCAAAGTGACTGCGGCGGGGCGTTAGGGCGCCTGCGTCCAGCTTGGAGATATCCAGCAGGGTGCTTAGCAGTTCCTCGGCGGCCTGCAGCGAGTTATCGATATGGCCAACGATGCGTTGGGTGTCGGTCGTAGTCACGTTCTGCATCAGCGCGGAGGTAAATAGCCGTGCCGCGTTAAGCGGCTGCAGCAAGTCGTGGCTGGCCGCGGCCAAAAAGCGCGTTTTGGAAGCGTTAGCATCTTCCGCGAGCTGCTTAGCCTGGCGCAGGGCGAGCTCTGCCTCGGCACGTACCCGGTTCTCCTGGCGCAACGCCGCGTTGGCTTCAGAGAGCGCCTGGGTACGCTCACGCACGCGCTCTTCCAGGGTTTCATTGGTCTCTTTAAGGGCAATTTCAGCCTGACGGCGTTCGGTAATATCCTGATAGAGCGCAAAGAAGCCCAGGATCGCCTGGCTGTCACCAAAGTGCGGCGTGTAAGTGACCAGCATATAGCGCATGGCTTCATTCACCTGCAGCGAGACTTCAAAGCTGACCCGTTCGCCATTCAAGGCTCGTGCGACCCATGGCGCGCGCTCCTCCGCCTGCTTAATTGGCAGCACGTCTTCAAAGCGCCGACCAATGACCGCATTGCGGTCAATATTGAACGCTTGCTCGTAGGCGCGGTTGGTAAATAGGTAGCGGCACTCTTTGTCGAAGTAGGCAATCAACGCGGGCACGTTGTCGGTATAGATACGGATATTGTTTTCCGAGCGAATCAGCGCCTCTTCGATGCGCTTTTGCTGGGTAATATCCTGATAGGTATACACAAAGCCGCCGCCAGGCATTGGGTTACCCTGCACTTCCAGCACGCTGCCGTCCTGGCGGTAGCGCACATAGCGGTGGGGCTGGCCTTCGCGAATATTGTCGAGCAGTAGCTGGACATGCTCTTCCGGATCACCCGGGCCATACTCGCCGTTGTGGGCGTTGTAGCGGAAGATACGGTCTATGGGGGCGCCAACACGAATCAGGTGGTCAGGGAAACGGAAGAGCTCAAGATAGCGCTGGTTCCACACCACCAAGCGAAGGTTCTGATCGACCACGCTGATGCCCTGGTTAATGTTTTCAATGGTGGCCTGGAGCAGCGCCCGGTTGAACTCCAGAACTTGGGAGGCTTCATCGACAATCGAAATTACATCCGAGATGCCGATACCGCGCCCCTGAAGCGCCGAGTTGACTACAATGCGTGCCGATGAAGCACCCAGCACGGAAGCCAGAAAGCGTTCGGTGAACTGAATAATATCGATTGAGGCGCGAGTGCCGTCGTCCAGCGGTTTACCCACCCGGCGAGCATAGTCTTCAAAGGCGCGATCGACCTGTCCCGCCCCTAGAAAACGTTCACAAAGAACTTTTAAATCGCCCACGGTGGTCGCCCCGGTCCAGGGGCGGTTGACCGATGTCTGGCGTGTTTCCACGCTATCCACGAACAGCGAGGCCTGAATACGCTCAACCACCCGCTGCGAAGTGACCTGAGAGACAAAAATATAGCAGAACAGGTTGACCCCGAGTGAGAGCATCACGCCGTGAGTAAAACTGTCGCCCAAGTTGAGCCCGAATAGTGCCGTGGGTGATAGCCAGTTAAGCCCCAGCGGACCACCCTCTAGCCATATTGTCGGTAGCACACCAGCATTGATCATGGCGGGCATCAATAGGCTGTATACCCAGATGGTAAAGCCAGCGTTCATGCCGACAATGACCCCGAGGCGATTACCGCGCTTCCAGTAAAGCCCACCAATCACCGCGGGGGCAAACTGTGCGGCGGCGGCAAACGACAGCATGCCGATCGAGGCCAGCGAGGTGAATTCGGCTATCAGTTGGTAGAAACCGTAGGCCATAGCCAGTACGGCGACAATGGTTAAACGCCGCGCACGCAGCACCAAGCGACCATAATCCCGTGCCTTGGTATCAAACCAGCGCAGCCTGAACAGCGCCGGAATAACAATTTCATTGGAGATCATGATCGACACCGCTACCGCAGCGACAATCACCATGCCGGTGGCCGCCGAGAAACCGCCGATAAAGGTGAGTAGCGTCAGCCACTGGTGGCCCGAGGCCATTGATAGCGCCAGCACGTAGGTATCGGGTTCAACGCTGCTTTCGGAAAACAGCAGCAGCCCGGCGGCGGCCAACGGCACCACAAAGAATGCAATTGCCAACAGGTAGAGCGGAAACAGCCAGCGAGCCTTGGTGGCATCATCAGGATGAATGTTCTCCACCACTGCCACATGGAACTGGCGTGGCAGGCACAGTATCGCCAACATGGCGAGCAAGGTTTGCGCCCAGAAGCTCTGACCGAAATCCTGATTGGCCAGCTGGCGCTGGAGTTCAAGCTGGCTTTCGGCGTGGCCCATTAGCTCACCCAGGCCATCAAACATTCCCCAGGTAACAAAGGCACCGAGCACCACAAAGGCCAACAGCTTGACCAGCGATTCAAACGCCACGGCGTGGATTAATCCTTCGTGGTGTTCGGTGGCATCGGTGTGGCGGGTGCCGAATAGAACTGCGAAAATCGCCATCACAATGGCCACATAGAAGGCCGTATCACCAAACAGTGGCGTATGGGTCACATCGGTGGCATCGGTAAGAACGCTAAAAGTAGTGGAAACTGCTTTTAGCTGCAGGGCAATATAGGGCAGGGTGCCGACGAGAGCTACCAGACTGGCAAAGGCGGCCAGCGACTGGGTTTTGCCGTAACGGGAGGCAATAAAATCGGCAATCGAGGTGACGTTTTGATGTTTGGCAACGCGGATCATCTTGGCCAGCACCGGCCAGAAGAGTAAAAACGTTAAAATCGGCCCGACGAAGATGCTTGCAAACGACCATCCCGCGGTGGCTGCTTGGCCAACCGCGCCGTAAAACGTCCACGAGGTACAGTAAATAGCCAGCGCCAAGCTATAGATGATCGGACGCCGACGGGTGGCGCCATGGGTACGTGCGCGGCGGTCACCGTACCATGCGATGCCGAATAGAACGGCAATGTAGAGTAACGAAACCGCTACCAGTAGCCCGCCGTGAAACATGCCTTTCTCCCCGCCAGAGTGTGCGACCCACTAAACGTGCGCTAATAAAAAGGCTTCATTCTAGGCGAAACAGTGGGTCGTGTACGACCGTTTGTACCACGGGCTGTTTATTTGTCTAGGCGCATACGTTGTTGAGTAGCGGTGATGTTTCGCGCAGCGTGCGTATCTCTTCGAGGATAGGGTCGCGGGAGTCTTTATCCAGGGGCACTAGCTCACGGCTCTCGCAGTTGAGTAGATAGGGCTGGGTGATCAAAATATCGGTGTGATGGCGCTCAAACTGATAAAGGATAAATTCCGCTAAACGGGTGTCATTCTGCTCGGTAATACGGATGTTCTCGCTGTCCACCATGCTGAATTTGGTGATCATCGGAATGGCAAAAGTCCATGGGCGCCATACCGCCGTGCTGCTTTCGGTTGAAATGACCGTGGCGGTCTCGGGTAGTTGTGCTTGCTTGTGATCAAACCAGCTGTACTCCACCTGAACTTGATAGCCCAGCATACCCAGCCCGCCACACACCGGCACTATCCACTTGGGCAAACGTTTGCCGCTCAAATTGCGCAGTATCAGGCCAATCCCGGCGGCCGCAAGGCCTGCAAAAACGGCGGCGATCAAATGCCAAATCATAAATTATCCTTTCAAAAAGCCGTCTATAAAAGCTATCTATAAAAGCCATCGGGCCTCCCTAAGGAAGCCCGATGATGAGGTCGATTCCAAAGCGTTATCGCCGTATGGCGATAACGCATCAGGAAGGAGTATGACTTAGTGATCTATCGCCATGCCAGCACCTTTCGGATAGCGAACGCTTTCCACCAGATCCTGAATTTCCTGCGGCGGTGCAGCTGTCACTCTGGAGACCGCAAAGGCAACGGCGAAGTTGATCATCGCGCCTACGGCACCGAAGGAGAGCGGCGAGATGCCCAAGATCCAGTTATCCGGCGTGTTTGCCAGCATATTGGTGCCTGGTACGAAGAACCAGCCCAGGTAGGTAAAGATGTAAAGCAGGGTGCAAATCAAGCCCGCCAGCATGCCGGCAATCGCCCCTGAGTTGTTCATCCGCTTGGAGAAGATACCCATCATCAGCGCGGGGAACAGTGATGCACCGGCGATACCAAAGGCCAACGCCACCGTTTGTGCTGCAAACCCCGGCGGATTAAGCCCCAGGTAGGTGGCCAACAGAATGGCACCACCCATGGAGATTCGCGCCGCCAACATCTCGCCTTTCTCGGTGATCTTGGGATTGATCATGGTTTTGATCAAGTCGTGACTGATCGCCGACGAGATCGCCAGCAGCAAGCCTGCAGCTGTCGAGAGTGCTGCGGCGATACCACCCGCTGCAATCAAACCAATAACCCAGCCGGGAAGATTGGCAATTTCCGGGTTGGCGAGTACCAGTATGTCATTATTAACGGTTAGCTCGTTGCCCTCCCAGCCCCGATCAGAGTAGTCGGCAGCATCATTATACATTTGGATACGGCCGTCATTGTTGAGATCGTTGAAGGTGATGAGGCCTGTTTCTTCCCATGTGCGAACCCAATCAGGGCGTTCTTCGTACAGAATCGGGTTTTGCGCAGCCTCTTCGTAGTTTTCAACCTGCCCCGCCATCTCTGGGTATACGGTAGTCGCCAGATTCAGACGTGCCATTGAACCGACCGCAGGAGCAGTAAGGTAAAGCAGAGCAATGAACACCAGAGCCCAACCAGCAGACCAGCGAGCATCGGCTACTTTCGGGACGGTAAAGAAGCGAATGATAACGTGGGGTAGACCGGCAGTACCTACCATCAGCGACAGGGTAAACAGCACCATGTTGAGTTTGTTGTCCACATCGGCTGTGTAGTCGCGGAAGCCAAGTGCGCTAACCACGTCATCCAATTTAGCCAGCAGCGGAATGCCGGATTCAGTATGCGTGCTGAACATACCGAACATCGGAATCGGGTTGCCGGTTAGTTGGAAGGCAATAAACACCGCAGGAATGGTGTAAGCGATGATTAGCACGATGTACTGAGCTACCTGGGTATAGGTAATGCCTTTCATACCACCAAATACGGCGTAGAGGAAAACGATCAGCGCGGCTAACCAGATACCCCAGGTGTTACTGACTTCAAGGAAGCGCGAGAACGCTACGCCCGCACCGGTCATTTGACCGATAACGTAGGTGACCGACGCTACAATCAAGCAGACGATAGCCACTAAGCGAGCGGTGTTGCTGTAGAAGCGGTCGCCGATAAAGTCAGGCACGGTGAACTTACCAAACTTACGCAGGTAAGGGGCTAACAGCATCGCGAGGATAACGTAGCCACCGGTCCAGCCCATCAGGAACGTAGAGTTGGCGTAGCCGCCTGAGGCCAGCAGACCCGCCATGGAAATGAACGATGCAGCTGACATCCAGTCCGCTGCGGTGGCCATGCCGTTGGTGATCGGGTGAACCCCGCCCCCCGCGACATAGAAGTCTTTCGTTGAGCCGGCGCGCGCCCAAATCGCAATGCCTATATACAAGGCAAAGGAGGCGCCGACGAACAGTAAGTTAATTGCAAACTGGCTCATACCGGCTTACTCCCCAAGGCCAAATTTTTGATCGAGCTTGTTCATCTTCCAGGCGTAGAAGAAAATCAGCACGATAAACGTTAGGATTGAGCCCTGTTGTGCAAACCAGAAGCCAAGATCAGTACCACCAACCGGAATACCGGCGAGCAGCGGGCGAAAGAGGATAGCGCATCCGTAAGAAACAAATGCCCAAACAGCCAGGCACCCGAAAATTAAGCGGACGTTTGCTTTCCAGTATTCAGCAGCATTGGTTTTGTCATCTGCCATTGTGTTGCTCTCCACTTGTGATTTTTAAGGTTGGGAAAGTTCACGAGGAATAGCGTGTGACCCATCAGGGCAATCGCACGTCTAAAGCCACCCTATCGATAGGAGTGGTGAGTCAGCTTCTATTAGCACGTCACCTTATTATTCGATATGAAATGTCGAGTTAGTTAGTGACGTGCGATTACCCTGCATGACTCATTGTTAATACTGGGCAATAAACGTCAAAAAATAAATCCCAGACTTTGGTATCAATAAACGGCGAAGCGGCTTTTTGTAAAAGGCATGTTGTTGAAAATGCGAGTTTTTAGAAGCGGTTTAAGCGAATTTTGTAGGCGTTTGCAGAGCTATAGGACGATAGTCTAGTGAGCAAATAAAAGCAGTTGTTGGCTACTTTAAATACATGTCCTGGATTTTACTGGAAGCATGGTTAGTAAGTATCAATACTTTGGTCGCGTATCAAAAGTCGCTTCGACTTTAGCGTGATAGCTAAAGGTATAATAAGGTTCTACTTGCTACTTGGGAAGTGAATCCTTTATACCCGTACATCCACCTTCATATAATAATTGATAACTTCTTTTGAAGCATTGTAGTGGGTCAGTTCATGTGGATCAGTATCGAGTCACGATGTTTATTTATTTTTTCTTATGTCTGTTAGCTCGCGTTAAGACATAACCCGGTTAGTCGCAGCCCCGTTTAATGAGGTCACACCTATGGTCGATGTGGATTTATCCCAACTGCCGTTTACGCTCCTTGACGAAGAGGGGCGTGACCACATTCGTCGTGGCATTGATCTGGCCTATTTTGATCGTGACGAAATCATTTTAGAGACTGGCCAAGCAGGTGAGTTTGTTTATCTGATCCATAAAGGCGAAGTGGCGGAAATCGACCCGACATTGCCCTCATCTACCGCGCGTATTGGCCACTACACGGCAGGGGATTTGTTTGGCGCGATCAGTATTCTCAACGGTAAAAGCCGCTACCGCTTTAAGGCTGAGCAGGAGTGCCTGTGCTACCTAATGCCTAAAGCACTGTTTCAGCAGCTGTGTCGCCACTATCCCGATTTTAGCAATTTTTTTCGCCAATCGCTGACCCATAAGGCGCGCCTGCTGACCGAAAAACGTGCCCAAGGCGGCGTCACCATGGCGGGCTTTATGTTGGCCAAGGTGAGCGAGTGCATGCGTGCACCGCTGCTGATGGCAGCGACGACCGATATCGCTAGCGCTGTAAAACAGCTCAACGAAAGTCACGCCGACAGCCTACTGGTGTCGACCCAAGACGACACCCTCGGCATGGTGACCAAAACCGATCTGCTCAACGCCTTAGTGCTAAAGGGCAGCGCGGTAACGGCATCGGTGGATGAGATCGCCCACTTTAACTTGGTGACCGTCGCACCGGAGCAGTACTTATTTGAAGTATTGGTGCTGATGACCCGCCATAAAGTGGCGCGGGTAGTAGTGATGGAGAAAAACGTCTTGAAAGGCGTTGTAGAGCTCACCGACGTGCTTAGCTACTTCTCAAGCCGTAGCTACGTGGTGAGCCTGCAGGTCGAGCAGGCGACCAACTTAGAGGCGCTTACGGCTGCCAGTCAGCGTACCCCGGAGCTGGTCAAAGCGCTGATGGCCCAGGGCGTTAAGCTACGCTTTGCGATGGATCTGCTTGCGGCACTAAACGGCCGTATTATTAGCAAGGCCTGGGATTTCACTGTCGATAAGCGCTATCACGAGCAGAGCTGCATGATGGTGATGGGCAGCGAAGGGCGTGGTGAACAGATTCTAAAAACGGATCAGGATAACGGCTTGATTCTTGCCGATGAAACCCAGTGGCCTGACCTTGCCAGCCATATGCAAGCGCTCACCGATACCCTGGTTCAGCTTGGTTATCCGCCGTGCCCCGGCAACATTATGGTGTCTAACCACGAGTGGGTGGCCACAGTATCCCAATGGAAAGGCAATATTGCCAAGTGGGCCAGGGAGCGTGATGGCGATAGCCTGATGAAGCTGGCCATTATGCTCGATGCTCATGGCGTGGCGGGCAACCCGAGCTTACTTGAGAGCGTCCGCGATGAGCTGTTTGAACGCTGCTCGGGCGATGAGCTGCTGCTCTCCTATTTTGCTCGCACGGCGCTGCGTTTCTCGACGCCACTGACGCTATTTGGTTCGCTGAAAAAGCCTCAGCACGGTATCGATATTAAGAAAGGCGGTATTTTCCCTATCGTTCACGGCGTGCGCACCATGGCGCTTGAGCGGCGCATCAAAGCCACCTCGACGTTTGATCGCTTGGATGCCCTGGCTGCTGACGGGCGGTTGGATCGCCGTTTTGCCGATGACCTGGGCGAAGCGTTGGCGCTCTTTTCTGAGCTGCGCCTTAAACAGCAGCTAAGTACGCTGGAAACCTCTGCAGATGCGAAAGAAACTAACGCCCAAAGCAGCAGCCGTGCTAACCGTGTCGTGGTGCAGAACCTCTCTTCCCTGGAGCGCGATCTACTGCGCGAAGCGATGCATATTGTCAAAGACTTTAAGCAGCGGCTTTCCCATCGTTACCATTTGGAGTATTCGTGAGCGGAATGCGGCTGTTAGATCGACATGTGACGCTATTTAGCGGCTCGCTGCGCACCTTGTTAAGGCGTGAAAGCGACCGGCGTCGCTGTGCAGACTCCCCCTATGCCTGGCTGTTTCAGCCCTATATGGGCGAAGAGCTGGTGGCGCTCGCCTGCACCTCAACGCCCTCGCAATCATCGCCTGTGATCAGCGTGGCGGCAGTGGTGCTGAGCCATCAGCAGGTGCATACCAGCCGCGCTTTTGTGATCACCCTTGGCAGCGCGAAGCAGCCCGAGAGCGCAACGCTGCGCCGTCATCACTTGCTGTGCGAGGCGGGGGAGATACTGCCACCCAATAGTGATAACTTGAGCGCGCTAGTAGAATTTATCGGCAATCGCCCCATCGTTGGCTGGCAGCTAGAGCAGAGCATTGGAGCATTGAATGCACTGCTCAGTAAGCGGCTGAATTTTGCTCTGCCCAACGCCCAGGTCGATGTGGCAAAACTGCATCAGCGCCAACTGCGCCGTTTGCACCCGGAGGTCGAAGCGCCCAGCAGCTTCGACCAGGCGTTGGCATGCTGGCAAGTACCCGTCACGGGCATGCAGAGTGTGCTTGGAGAGGCCACCGCCAGCGCACTGCTGTATATGCGCCTGCAGCGTATTATGGCGCAGGCTGCTTAGGGAGCAGCGACGAGTAGTTGGGTCAAGGCGAAGAGTGTTGTTAGAATAGTGCCCAATTATTTCTTTGTAGCGCCTCTTCTCTTCACCATACCCTCGGCAGTGCTTATACCATGCAATCTCTTGATCACTTTGATCCTGCTCACCTTGATACGGTTGGAGCCACCCCAGCTGACGCTGAGCACGACCAGCCTGAGCTGGCTGATGCGAAGCAGAAGCGTGAATTTAACAAGCTGCAAAAGCGTCTGCGCCGAGAAGTGGGCAATGCGATCATTGATTACCAAATGATCAATGAAGGCGATCGCGTAATGGTCTGCCTCTCTGGTGGAAAGGACAGCTACACGATGCTGGAGATTTTGCGCAATTTACAGCGCAATGCGCCGGTTAATTTTTCGCTGGTAGCGGTCAATCTGGATCAAAAACAGCCGGGTTTTCCTGAGCACGTATTGCCCGCGTATCTGGATAAGCAGGGCGTGGAGTACCACATTGTCGAGCGCGATACTTACTCGGTGGTAAAAGAGAAAACCCCAGAAGGTAAAACCACCTGTGCGCTTTGTTCACGGCTGCGCCGCGGCTCGTTGTATGGCTTTGCCGAAGAGATTGGCGCCAATAAGATAGCCCTGGGTCATCACCGGGAAGATATTCTCGAAACGCTGTTTCTCAATATGTTTTTTGGCGGCAACCTGAAGGCAATGCCGCCAAAGCTGCTATCCGATGATGGGAAGAATATCGTTATTCGGCCGTTGGCCTACTGCAAAGAGGCAGATATCGCCGAGTTTTCGCGGCTGATGGCGTTTCCGATTATTCCCTGCAACCTTTGCGGTTCACAGCCTAATATGCAGCGCCAGGTGGTTAAAGAGATGCTTGCCGAGTGGGACAAAAAGTTTCCGGGTCGACTGGAGAGCATGTTCAAAGCCGTCACCAACATTGCTCCTTCCCAGTTGGCAGACCGCAGTCTGTTCGATTTTGAAGGTCTTGAGGCCAAGCAAGCAGAGCTACTAGCGGGGCGCATCCAAGCCTTTAACGTCAGCTAAGCGTTTGCTCTTCCTCTTCGGCGAGGGTAATCAAGCGCGGCATATCGAGAATGTTGACCTCTCGCCCTGAGACAGCCACCACGCTCTGCTGCTGGAAGCGGCTCAGTATGCGGCTGACCGTTTCCACCGCTAAGCCCAGGTAGTTGCCGATATCAGCCCTGGGCATTGAGAGGCGAAAGCTGTAAGGCGAGTAGCCCCGGCGACGAAAACGATCCGAAAGAGTAATCAAAAAGCTCGCCAGCCGCTGATCAGCGGTTTTACGCGAAAGTAGCCGCATCATGCGCCGGTCATCGCGTAACTCTTTGCTCATGCTGCGATAAAGCTGACCACGCAATTCGGGCAGCTCCTCCGAGAGTAAGTCCAGGCGGTCAAAAGGAATCTCGCAAACGGTCGTCGTTTCCAACGCGATCACGCTACCGGGGTAATGCTCTTCGTCAATGCCATCCAATCCCACCAATTCGCTGGGCAGGTAGAAATTGGTCAGCTGCTCGCTGCCGTTACCTTCGGCGGTGATCTGTTTCAAACTGCCCGAACGGACTGCGTAAACGCTTGTAAAGGTGTCGCCCTGACGAAACAGCGGCTCGCCTTTTTTGAGTGGCGCACGGCGACGAATAATGGCGTCGAACTGCCTTATATCATCCAGCTCAAGGGCAAGCGGCAAGCACAGAGAACTCAAACTGCAGGTTTGGCAGCGAGCTTCGTGGAGTAGCGAGCGACGACGGCTTATGGGTTCCAACATGCGGTGCTCCTTGAGTGGTTCACGCTTATCAATTATAAAGCCTTATTTATTGTAATAGCTTTAGCATGCCTGCCAATAGCCAATAGCCAATAGGTGATTAAACAATCTTTGAATAGTGCTGGCCCGTTTGCTGTTGCAGGTGGGCGTCAAACGCCATCGCTATATGGCGAATCAGCAGCCGCCCCATCGGCGTGGCGTTAAGCTGATCCCCGCTGCGCGCCAGCAGGCCATCCTGCTCGGCGCTCTGCAGGCGCTCAAGCGCTGACGCAAAGTAGCGGGGGGCATCAATGTTCCAGCGTTGGCTAACAGCGGTCAGGTCAATGCTCATATCGCACATCAACCGCTCAATCACATCCCTGCGGATCAGGTCGTCATCACTTAAGCGCATGCCACGCACGGTGGCAATCTGCCCTTGATCCAGCGCCGCTTCGTAGCCGGCCAGATCGCAATGATTCTGTGCATAGACGTCATCAATACGGGAAATCGCCGATACGCCAAGCCCGATTAAGTCACACTGAGCATGGCTGGAATAGCCCTGGAAGTTGCGCTGCAGCGAGCCTTCGCGCTGAGCAATAGCCAGGCTATCGTCAGGACGGGCAAAGTGATCCATGCCAATATGCACATAGCCAGCGGCGGTGAGCATCTCAATGGTGGTGCGCAGAATCGCCAGCTTCTCTTCGCCACCCGGCAAGTCATCGACATTAATGCGCCGCTGCGGGGCAAAACGCTCGGGCATATGCGCGTAATTAAACACAGAAAGGCGCGCCGGGTTGAGCTCGATCACTTGGCGTAGGGTGTCGGCAAAGCTCTTTGCAGTCTGAAATGGCAAACCATAAATTAGATCGAGATTGAGCGAGCGAAAGCCCAGGCGATGCGCCTCCTCCATCAGCGTCTCGGTGAGTACCCGAGGCTGAATGCGGTTAATCGCTTTCTGCACCAGCGGGCTCAAATCCTGCACCCCCAAACTAATGCGATTAAAGCCGAGCGACTGCAGGTGGCGCAGAGTAAACACATCCGCTTCGCGAGGATCTATTTCAATTGCGTAATCGCGATCAGCAGACGATGAAAGGCCAAAACGTGCATCCAGCCGGTCAATCAGGTCGCCCATCTGGTTCAAACTGAGAAATGTTGGCGTGCCACCGCCCCAATGCAACTGCTCCACCGGTCGTGACGTATCCAAGTGGCGTGCGGTCAGCACCATTTCACGGTCAAGCCGGGCTATATAGGGCTCGGCAAGGGCAGTGTTTTTGGTAGCGATTTTATTACACGCGCAGTAGAAGCAGATTTTGCGGCAGAAGGGCACATGAACGTACAGCGAGAGCGGTCGCTTTCTGGCATTGCTACGCTCCAGTGCCTGGGTTAGGTCGCTAGGGGTAAATTGATCGTGGAACGATAGCGCCGTTGGGTAGGAGGTGTAGCGTGGGCCGCTGGTGTCGTAGCGACGCAGTAACGCTTCATCCCACACCGGCTGCATAGGGGCTGCGGCAGCAGCGGGTGCAAGAGGCAAGGCAGCAGGGGCATGAACGGGCATGAAGGGGCGCTCCGACGTTAGGAAATGCCGCTAGCCTAACCCGTGGTGAAGAGGTAAATGTTGCGCTACGTCATGCTATTAGAGGTTGTGTGCCGAAAGTGTCCAAAGCTGCCACAGCGCAAAAGCGATAATTGTCAGCGCTGCCACGCTGCGGGTCGCGGGGTGACGTATCAAATGGCTGAGCTGGCGGGCAGCGAGGCCAGTAGCAAGCAGCGCAGGAAGGGTACCAAGCCCAAAGGCGCCCATGAGTAGAGCGCCCTGAAGCGGGTCGGCAATCGCTAAGCTCCAGGCCAACATGGAGTAGACCAACCCGCAAGGGAGCCAGCCCCAGAGTGTTCCCAGGGCAAAGGCTTGAGGAATATACACCACGGGCATCAAGCGACGCCCCACGGGTTCGATAAAGCGCCATAGTCGCCGGCCAACGGCCTCCACTTTGAGCAGCCCTTTCCACCAGTTGGCAATATATAGCGCCATTAAGATCAGCATCAGCGCGGCGAATACCTGGAGTAGCAGGCGTGCTGTAGCAGAAAGGGAAAACAGCGTGCCTAGCAGTGCCACCAGCGCGCCTGCGCTCATATAGCTAACAATGCGGCCTGTATTGTAGCTGAGTAGCAGGCCTCCCATGCGCGCCGGATGACGCATGCTGGGGGGGACTGCAAAGGTAAGCGCGCTCATAATACCGCCACACATACCAATGCAGTGGGCGCCGCCCATCAAGCCAAACACAAACGCCGCCATTAGCGGCGGCAGATCAAGCCCCGTTGGATTCATGGCCGAGGCTCTTGGTCGTCGGGTGTGTCTACCGTGGATGGTTCGGAAGGTCTTGGCTTCGCCTGCTGACGCTGGCGGCGCTGCTCAGGGCTGAGATCGTTTTCATCCTCATCAAATAGAATACGGTGCGCTGGACCTTCTAGGTCGTCGAACTGATCATTTTTCACCGCCCAGAAAAATGCCCAGACGGCGAGGCCCAGCAAAATCAGGGAAAGCGGGATCAGCAGATAAAGAATCGTCATGCGGTCACCGGTGTTGAAGTGTCGAGCGTTGTCGCGGGCTGAGGTCGCCAGCGCGACAGTCGCAGGGCATTACCCACCACTACTAGCGAGCTAAGCGACATTCCAATCGCGGCTAGCCAGGGTGGCACCAGCCCCATCGCCGCCAGCGGCAGCGCCGAAAAGTTGTAGCACACTGACCAAATCATGTTCTGGCGCATGATACGCCGGGTGGCGCGGGAAATCTCGATGGCCTCAAAAATCCGCATCAGGCGTGGGCTGAGTAGCACCGCGTCGGCACGGGTGCGGGCTAGATCCGTCGCGCCATTCATGGCAATCGCCACATCGGCACCGGCTAACACCGGCACGTCGTTAATGCCGTCACCAATCATCACCACGGTTTCGCCTGCAGCTTGAAGCTCTTTCATTCGGGCAAGCTTGCCTTCCGGGCTGGTGCCTGCATGCCAGATGGCAATATTGAGCTGATCGGCTAGGCTTTCCACGGCATCTTCGGTGTCACCAGATAGCAGCTCCACGCTTAAGCCCAGAGCCTGGAGGGCTTTGATCGTGGCTGCAGCGTCGTCGCGAACGCCGTCGTGCAGGCCAAACCAGGCGCGGGGTGCACCGTTTTCACTAAGCAGCAGCCATTGGCCTTTGGCAGGCGCCGCCATGACGTTATCCACGGCGCTATCCATTGCGCTATCCATTGCGCCATTTATTGCAAACCTGGGCTTGCCCAACCGCCAACGAGCGCCGTTTAGGCTCCCTTCGAGCCCTTGCCCTGTGTGGCTGTGAATATCTTTGGCTTGCAGTGTTGCATCGCGGAATGGTCGAAAGGCGCGGGCGATCGGGTGTTCCGAGTGGGCCTCAAGGGCGGCGGCAATGGCCCGTGCACGCTCGGCGGTTAATTCACCAAAGGGCTGGGTTTGGGTAAGGTGCATTTCGCCGCGGGTCAGGGTGCCGGTTTTATCAAAAATCACCTGGGTAACGTTAGAGAGCGTCTCCATGGCATCAGCGCGGGTGATCAAGACGCCGCGCTTTCGCAGTTGGCCATGGCCAGCTGCCAGTGCCGCGGGAGTGGCCAACGCCAAGGCACAGGGGCAGGTCACCACTAGCACCGAAAGTAGCACCCAGAGCATCCGTGAAGGGTCGATAAACCACCAGGCGAGGGTTACGCAAGCCGTTACTACCAGCAGGCGCAGCACGAATAGGTGCGCCATGCGCGCAGCCATCTGGGCCAGCCGTGGGCGACTGGCAAAGGCACGGTCGGTAAGATCGACGATACCCGCCACACGGGCATCGCGCCCGGCGTGGGTAACCCTTATCACCAGCGGGTTTTCCATGTTTTGGCTACCGCCGGTAATGCGGTCGCCCACTCGGCGGGTTACTGGTAGGTATTCGCCGGTCAGCATTGATTCATCCAGGCTCGATTCACCCTCCTCGATGATGCCATCGGCAGGCACGCCATGGCCGGGCTTGATCAATACGCGATCGCCGTAAGTGAGTTCGCTGGCGGGCAGAATGCGCTCGCTGCCGTCGGTTTCCAGCCGTGTGGCCGAAATCGGCAGCACGCCGCTCAGCGCATTGCCGCTATGCCCGCTGCGGCGCCTGGCGCGACTCTCGACGTAGCGGCCAAACAGTAAGAAGAAGGTGAACATGGTCACCGAGTCAAAATAGACCTCGCCCATGTCAAACAGCACCGCATAGCTGCTGGCAAGATAAGCCCCGCCGATTGCCAGTGACACCGGCACATCCATGCCCAGTACGCCGGTGCGCAGGTCGCGCAGGGCGTTGCGGAAAAACGGCTGGGCGGAGAAAAACACCACCGGCGTGGCCAGGGCAAAGGAGAGCCAGTGGAATAGCGCGTAGAAGTCGTCGCTGATTTCACCGGGCCCAGAGACATAGGTCGGGATCGAGAACATCATCACCTGCATCATGCCGACGGCGGCAATAATCAGCCGACGTACGTTCATGCGCTCTTCATGTTGCAGGCGTGCCTGGGCTTGATCGGGCTCGTAGGGCTGGGCCTCGTAGCCAATGGCGGCGAGTTCGGCCAGCAGTTGCGAGAGCTTCAACTGCTGAGGATCCCAGCTCACCCGCAGGCGGTGGTGAGTTAAGTTCACTGCGCTGGAGGCAATTCCCGTTAAGGCATTCAGGCGGTGCTCGATCAGCCAGGCGCAAGCAGCACAGGTAATGCCTTCGATGGCGAGGGTTGCTTTGACGTTGCCCTCATCTCCGTCGGGGTGAACAAACTGTGCCTGCAGGCCGGGGTCGTCAAACACCGACCAGGTATCGGCCTTGGCAGCCTGGCGTTCATCAGGGCGTTCGGGTAGTTCGGTGCGGTAGCGGTAGTAGCTTTCAAGGCCCCCATCGACGATGGCATGGGCCACCGCTTCGCAGCCAGGGCAGCAAAGCGGGTGGGCATGATCATCAAGGGTAAGCGACCAGGGAGCCCCAGCGGGCACCGGGTTACCACAGTGATAGCAGGGCGCGGCGTTGCTCATTCGCTTGCTTTGCGTCCTCCCGGCAGTAGTGTGACGCTGTTTTCATCGGGGAATGTGGCCTCACCGGTAAGGCGCCAATCGGCATTTTCCTGCGCGGGCTGAATCTGCAGATACCAGCGGTAACGCAGGTTGTCGGGCCCTTGAGTAACGTAGCGACCATCGCGGACATGCTCGAGTACGAACGACTGGTCACGATCATCTTCGGTGGGGAAGATAAGGTCTAGGTAGAGCACGTCGGGGCGAGCATCGCCGCTTAAATCAATCACAATATCGCTGGTGAGTGGGTCAAGGCGCAAATCCGCGCTCAGGTTCAGTTCACGGGCACGATCCTGCTTGGCAAGCACCATATTGATGGCTTTGCCATGCTTGTAATAATCTTCCTGAACAACCATGCCATCGAAGCTCTTAACCGACATAACGGCAAAGGTAATACTAAACATAATGGATGAGAGCAGAATGCCGATTAAAAACCACGGCCAAAACTGCTTATACCAAGGCGTCACCTTATCGCCAGAGGGTAGGGATGACATAGTTAATTATCTCCTAATGTTGCCCAGGAAGCTGGTTTCGCGCTCGACGCGAATCTCCGTATCCTGTTGAGCCTGCAACGTGAATACAATGGGGTGGCTGGGTAGCTGTAAATCGTCGGGATCGGCGGTCACGGTGACGGCTTCGAAGCGCGCCTCCCCAGCGGGTACGCTAATAGTACTGCTGTCTAGAGTGAGGCTGGGCAATCCAGCCACGCTGAGCTGGTAGGTGTGGTCTTGATCATCCAGGTTACGAATGGTCAGGCTAAATACATTGCTAATCTGACCGTCGCGGGTCACTTGGTAGAGTTGGGTGCGCTCGCGCTCAGCATCAAAATTGAGTGGCATGCGGTCGTTAATGGCCCAGGCAAAGGTGCCCACCATCAGTACCAGGGCAGCGAAATAGCCGAGCAGGCGTGGGCGCATGATATGGGTCTTTTTACCCTCTAGGGCGTTTTCGGTGGTGTAGCGCACCAAGCCCCGCGGGTAGCCCATTTTATCCATCACGCTATCGCAGGCATCGATACAGGCGGCGCAGGTAATACACTCGTACTGCAGTCCATCGCGGATATCGATACCGGTGGGGCAGACCTGCACGCAAAGATCACAGTCGATACAGTCGCCATAGCCTGCCTCGCGGGCTTCTAAATGGCTCAGGCTTTTTTTGCGATGACCACGGGGCTCACCACGTGATTCATCGTAGGAGACGATCAATGTGTCGCGGTCAAACATGACCGATTGGAAACGCGCATAGGGACACATGTAGATGCACACCTGCTCGCGCAGCCAGCCAGCGTTGAGGTAAGTAAATACCAGAAAAAAGCCGACCCAGAAGTAAGACCAGCCGTGGGCTTCAAAGGTGGGGAGCTCTGTCACTAAATCGCGAATCGGCGTGAAGTAACCTACAAAGGTGATACCGGTGGCGAGGGCAATGAGTAGCCAGGCCGTGTGTTTAGCCACCTTGCGCCACGCTTTATCGGCGGTCATCGGTTGATTATCGAGCTTGATGCGCCGATTGCGTGAGCCCTCGATACGGTGTTCAAGCCAAATGAATAGAAACGTCCAAACGCTTTGCGGGCAGGTGTAACCACACCAGACCCGGCCCGCAAAAACGGTAATAAAAAAAAGCCCAAAGGCGCAGATAATCAGCAGCCATGACAGCAGAATGAACTCCTGCGGGTAAAAAGTGGCGCTAAAAATATGGAATTCACGGTTAGGCAGGTCGAATAGAATTAACGGCCGACCACCGATGTTAATCCACGGTAAGAGAAAAAATGCCAGCATTAACGCCCAGTTGGTACTGCGCCGTAGCTTCTGGAAAACGCCTTTAATTTCGCGTACGTAAATGTGTCGCCGCTTGGCGTACATTTCCTGGGTAACCGTTTCAGAGGGGACGTGATGCCCCACCGGGTTCGGCGTGACATCTTGGCTTGGTATCTTTTCCATGGCGATATTCCCGGCTCAGAAGGCAGGAGAGGTGACACCTTTCTTCAGCTAAACGAAATGCTCAGTTAAATCATGTGCTTTGTTAAATATGATGCTTAGTCGCGGTCTAGGTGTTTCGTTAATATTGTATCGGGTTGGGTATAAAGAAAGGGTGCGGTTTGGGGCCGCACCCTTGCTTGGCTAGCGTTGCTGACGGTAACAGCTATCTGTCAGCGGTCAATCAGTCCGCTAAGCGCAGGCTATACACATAGGCGGCAACCAGGTGAACTCGCTCTTCACCAATATAGGCCGCTTGCGCAGGCATATGACCGTTACGACCGTTACGCAGCGTTTGACGGATAGAGTCACCGACTTCCTGGCCGGGTGCCAGATAAAGCCAAGTGTTATCGGTCAGGTTGGGTGCGCCAAGTGCCGTGTTACCCGTGCCGCTGGGGCCGTGGCAAGCTGCGCATACCGCCCCGAAGGTGCTTTCGCCACTCGCCGCGCGCTCAGCATCGTGCTCTTCTTCAGAAAGCGACAAAACATACTGCGTCAGGTTCTCAATATTCTCCTGCCCCAACTGTTGCCAAGCAGGCATGTTGCCGTTGCGACCTTGGTTGAGGGTGGTCAGGATATTTTCTGGTTCACCGCCGTATAGCCAGTCGTCGTCGGTCAGGTTGGGAAAGCCATAACCGCCCTGAGCGTTGGAGCCGTGACACACCGCACAGTTGTTCTGGTAAACCCGCTCGGCGACCTGCATCGCCTCCGGATCTTCGGCAAGCTCAGGAATGGGCACCTCCTGATACTGGGCAAAAATCGGCGTGAAGCGCTCTTCGGCTTGAGCCACTTCCTCTTCCCATTGCCCCTCTTGCGACCAGCCCAATATCCCCGCGTAGTTGCCCAGGCCGGGATAAAGCACCAAGTAACCCAGTGCAAAGACCACTGTTAAAACGAATAGCTGGAACCACCACTTTGGCAGCGGGTTGTCATATTCTTCGATGCCATCGGCGGCGTGGCCGGTGGTTTCAACGTTACCGTCCGCGTCAGGCGTTTTATCGGTACGGCGGTTGGCCAGCAGTATCCATACGCTCAGCGCAATCGTGCCCAGCGTAATGATAATTATCCAGGCGCTCCAGAAGCCGGATAGGGAGTCACCCCATAGATTACTCATATATTCTTATCTCCCCTGTCGTCGCGGGAATGCGCTTCGCTGTCGCGTTCACGCGAAGCGTGCTTGTCACTGGTCGGTTGCTCATCGTCGTCTGCAAAGGGCAAATTAGCCGCTTCGTCGAAATCTGGCTTGCGTCGCTTGGAGTACGCCCAGAGGGCAATGCCGATAAACGCGAAAATCAAGATTAGCGTGATGAGACCGCGAAAAGTTCCCGTATCCATAACTTAGCGAGTACCCTCGAGCACGGTTCCGAGCTGCTGTAAGTACGCGACCAGGGCCGTGATTTCCTGGGTGCCACGTACGTCGTCAGTAGCGTTGGCAATATCTTCGTCGGTATAGGGCACACCCAGTTGACGCAGCGTACGCATCTTTTGGGGAGTGGCATCACCATCGAGGGTGTTTTCAAACAGCCAGGGGTAAGCCGGCATTACCGATTCAGGGACTACATCCCGGGGGTTGTAGAGGTGAGCACGGTGCCAGTCGTCGCTATAGCGGCCGCCAACACGCGCCAAGTCTGGCCCGGTGCGCTTGGAGCCCCATAGGAAGTTGTGCTCATACACCTGCTCGCCCGCCACATTGTAGTGACCATAGCGCTCGGTTTCCGCACGGAACGGGCGCACCATTTGCGAGTGACAGCCCACGCAACCTTCGCGGCGATAGATATCACGGCCTTCCAGCTCCAGGGCTGACAGCGGCTCCAGGCCTTCAACCGGCTCGGTGGTCTGCTTCTGGAAAAACAGTGGAACCACCTCAGCCAAGCCGCCGAAACTGATCACGACAAGGATCAACACGGCAAGCAGGCCAACGTTCTTTTCGACAATCTCGTGTTTCATTGGTCTCAACTTCCCCGGTTTAAGCAGCTTGTGGCGCTGAATGGCTGATGGCCTCACGACGCTTAACGGTCATGTAAACGTTGAACGCCATTATCAGCATGCCGGTGACCCAGAAGAGGCCGCCGATTAAGCGAACAAAGTAGCCCGGTGCGCTGGCTTCAACGGCTTCAACAAAGGTGTACATCAAGGTGCCGTCAGGGTTGATCGCACGCCACATCAAGCCTTGCAGAATACCGTTAACCCACATGGAGGCGATGTACAGCACGGTGCCGATCGTGGCTAGCCAGAAGTGCACGGCGATCAGGTTGACCGAGTACATTTCAGTGCGACCAAAGACGCGCGGGATCAGGTGATACATCGAGCCGATGGTGATCATCGCTACCCAGCCAAGCGCACCGGAGTGAACGTGACCAATGGTCCAATCAGTGTAGTGCGAAAGCGCGTTGACGGTCTTAATCGCCATCATCGGGCCTTCAAAGGTAGACATGCCATAGAACGACAGAGCAACCACCAAGAAGCGTAGCGTGGGATCCGTGCGCAGCTTATGCCAAGCCCCTGACAGGGTCATCATGCCGTTGATCATGCCACCCCAGGAGGGAGCCAGCAGGATGATCGACATAATCATACCCAACGACTGTGCCCAGTTCGGCAGCGCTGTGTAGTGCAGGTGGTGAGGGCCTGCCCACATGTAGATCATGATCAATGCCCAGAAGTGGACGATTGAAAGGCGGTAGGAGTAGATTGGACGTTCAGCCTGCTTCGGCACGAAGTAGTACATCATGCCCAGGAAGCCTGCAGTCAGAAAGAAGCCTACCGCGTTGTGTCCGTACCACCACTGCACCATCGCATCCACTGCACCGGCATAGATTGAGGTGGAGTACATGGGGGTCACTGGGATGGCCGCGTTGTTGACGATATGCAGCACCGCAACGGTCAAAATAAACGCCGCGAAGAACCAGTTCGCCACATAAATATGCGACGTGGTGCGTTTTTTGATCGTCATTAGGAACACAATGGCGTAGCTGATCCATACGACCGCGATCAAAATATTGATCGGCCACTCAAGCTCAGCGTACTCCTTGGTCGTGGTGTAGCCCATGGGCAGCGACACTACGGCTGAAATAATGACCGCTTGCCAGCCCCAAAACGTAAAGGCCGCTAACTTGTCAGAGAAAAGCCGTGTCTGACAGGTACGCTGGACAACGTAGTACGACGTGGCAAAGAGCGCCGAACCGCCAAAGGCGAAAATTACGGCGTTAGTGTGTAACGGACGCAGGCGCCCAAAGCTAGTCCAAGGTATGCCAAGGTTCAGTTGCGGCCAAACCAGTTGCGAGGCGAGGATGACACCCACTGTCATTCCCACAATGCCCCACACAACGGTCATAATCGCGAACTGCCGAACTACCTTGTAGTTGTAGGTCGGGTGTTCAAATGCTGTGCTCATGTCATGTTCCCATCGAACGCGGTTAGGGGGTAACCCGTGGCATTTTGCACGGGTGCGACCACCCGCTTGATGATGCAGGTCAAGATCCGACCAAGATTCTAGCGCAGCCAGGGCTTAACCTGAACACACCAATTGGTTAAAGACTGAATTATCAGGAGCGATAGGTGTCACATTACTCTTTGTCTGGATATATCGAGGTGGCTCCCAAGGGATTAAAAGAGGCACTTAGGCGCCAGCCAAATGGCGCCTTTCTGGTGCAGGGCATGGGGCCGTTGACCGTTCATGGTCACGCCAGGCTAGGTCGGTTGCTGTTTGCCCATGGCGCAGGGGCGGGGCAGCAGTCTCCTTTCATGCGTCAATTTGTCACCTCGCTGGCTGCCCGGGGTGTTCAAGTTCTATGTATTGACTTTCCCTATATGCAGCAGATGCAGGAAACCGGTAAACGACGACCACCGCCACCTATTGCCCAAACCCTTGCTCAGTTTACCGAGTGGTACGCACTCCTTGTTTCTCTGTTAGATGGACCACTATGGGTAGGTGGGAAATCGATGGGCGGCCGCGTGGCGACACTATTTGCCAGTAAACAGTCAACCAGTAACCAGCTAGCCAATGAACAGCCATGCAAGGGCGCTGTGCCGGGTGTAGTGGTAGCAGGTTACCCGTTTCATCCTACTAAAGCGCCTGACAAGCTTCGTCTGGATCACTGGCCCAAGATAGCCTGCCCCATGCTGATTTTACAGGGCGAGCGTGATCCTTTCGGTACTCGAGAAGAGGTGGTTGGCTATACACTACCGCCAAACGCGCAGCTTGCTTGGCTGAAAGATGGTGACCATGACTTTAAGCCACGACGATTTTCTGGCCTGACCCAAACGGTTTTGATTGACGAGGCTACCCAAGTTGCGGCATCCTTCGTCCGCGCTCATGGCACAGGCCTTACGGAAGAGAGTAACGCGCTGTTTTAAATCCTAGTTTAGAATACGGTTTTTAAATGCAGCATATTGACATTCGGTAAGCTTTCTGTAGAATGCAGCGCCACGTGACCAGCNATTGACATTCGGTAAGCTTTCTGTAGAATGCAGCGCCACGTGACCAGCGGGTGGTTAGCTCAGTTGGGAGAGCACCAGCCTTACAAGCTGGGGGTCACTGGTTCGAACCCAGTACCACCCACCATCTTAAGCGGTTGAAAGATGGTCTGGAAATGTAAAAGCAGTAACTAGTAAGACCTGTATTTGATGTGCATAACGGACCGGTAGTTCAGTCGGTTAGAATGCCGGCCTGTCACGCCGGAGGTCGCGAGTTCGAGTCTCGTCCGGTCCGCCACGATAACTGCTAAGCTGGGTTGGTAAGCACAGCAAATACTTACCAATAGATTGGGTGGTTAGCTCAGTTGGGAGAGCACCAGCCTTACAAGCTGGGGGTCACTGGTTCGAACCCAGTACCACCCACCATCGACTATCTCTTAGAAGCGCTTCTGAACCGCTTATAAATGTTAGCTTTGATGGTTGTTGTAAAAGTGCTTTAACGTGGACCGGTAGTTCAGTCGGTTAGAATGCCGGCCTGTCACGCCGGAGGTCGCGAGTTCGAGTCTCGTCCGGTCCGCCATCATCAAGTCACAGTGTGCTAATAGTTGTTATCGCTATTCGGACCGGTAGTTCAGTCGGTTAGAATGCCGGCCTGTCACGCCGGAGGTCGCGAGTTCGAGTCTCGTCCGGTCCGCCACGATAACTGCTAAGCTGGGTTGGTAAGCACAGCAAATACTTACCAATAGATTGGGTGGTTAGCTCAGTTGGGAGAGCACCAGCCTTACAAGCTGGGGGTCACTGGTTCGAACCCAGTACCACCCACCATCGACTATCTCTTAGAAGCGCTTCTGAACCGCTTATAAATGTTAGCTTTGATGGTTGTTGTAAAAGTGCTTTAACGTGGACCGGTAGTTCAGTCGGTTAGAATGCCGGCCTGTCACGCCGGAGGTCGCGAGTTCGAGTCTCGTCCGGTCCGCCATTAAGCATTTGTCTTGTTAGTCATTTGAGTTGGTAGCAATTTATCGGCATTAGCCGAACGAATCCAAAAAAGCCCGGATCATTGATCCGGGCTTTTTCGTATGTCTGCGTATTAATTTGCAGTCTTTAGCCCGTAATCGCGGCAACACCTGCTTTGGCAACTTGCACATCCTGGTCGGGTTTTACGCCGGAAATGCCCACGGCACCTACTACATGACCGTCAACAGTAATCGGCACGCCACCTGAAAGCAGGCCTTGCAGCGGTGCGGTGACAAATGCAGTGCGGCCGCCATTAATCATCTCTTCAAACACCTGGGTCTCTTTACGGCCTAGCGCCGCACTGCGCGCTTTTTGCGTAGCGACTTCGGCGCTGAAAGGGGCTGCGCCATCCAAACGCCGCAGCGCCAGCAGGTGGCCTCCGTCGTCGGTTACTGCGATGGTCACCGGCCAGCTGTTGCTGTCAGCCTCTTTCTGCGCGGCATCGAGTACGTTGATCACATCGCTCTGAGCGAGAATGGCTTTTGTTTGCATGTTTAAATCCTTGTTAAGGGAGGAGTGAAAATAGCCGCGCTGTTAAAAATCTGCGCGGCTTGGGGTTAAGGGTAAAGCGTTAGTAGTGAAGCGTTAAGTGAGCGCTGCATCGACGATCTCAACCCAGTGGCGTACCGGGGTGCGATTGGCGCCCGCCAAGTGGGTCTGACAACCGATATTAGCCGTCACAATCACCTCTGGGTCACCGGCCTCCAGCGCATTGAGCTTATTGTCGCGCAGTTGGGTGGCCAGTTCGGGTTGGGTGATCGAATAGGTACCCGCCGAACCGCAGCAAAGATGCGCATCCTGCACCGGGGTTAGCGCGAAGCCAAGCTTGCTCAGCACGCCTTCGACCGCACCGTTAAGCTTCTGGGCGTGCTGCAGCGTACAGGGGCAGTGGAACGCTAGTCGCTTTGACGCTTTTACGTTCAAGGCGTCAAGCGGCTCATCGCGCAGAATTTCAACAATATCCTTAGCCAGGATGCTGACCTTTTGTGCTTTTGCAGCGTAATCGGGATCATCTTTGAGCATGTCGCCATACTCTTTGACGAAAGCGCCGCAGCCGCTGGCGGTTTGCACAATGGCTTCGGCGCCTTGTTCAATGTACGGCCACCAGGCATCAATATTGGCGCGCATGCGAGCACGCCCGTCGTCCTGGGCGTTGAGGTGGAAATCAACGGCGCCGCAGCAGCCTGCTTCAGCCACTGGCGTTATGCTAATGCCAAGCCGGTCAAGAATCCGCGCGGTGGCAGCATTGGTATTGGGTGAAAGCCCCGGCTGTACGCAGCCTTCCAAAATTAACACCTGCCGGGTATGGCGGTTGGTATCAGGGCGCGCGCCAGCATCCACTGGGGCGGCAGGCATTTTACTGCGTAGCTTGCTAGGCACCAACGGCTTAAAGGTTTGCCCTAGCTTAAGCAGCGCCTGAAAGCGCTTGGGGTCGACCAGCATCTTGCGTAGTGCATAGCGCTGGGCACGTTCGGCCGCTGGCCGGGGCACGCGGCGTTCGATTTCAGCACGGCCAATGTTGAGCAGCTTGTGGTACTCCACCCCCGAGGGGCAAGTGGTTTCACAGTTAAGACAGGTCAGGCAGCGATCGAGATGCAGGCGCGTCTCATCGGTGACCTGATCGTCATCGTCGCGGCTCTCCAGCAGCTCTTTCATTAGATAGATACGCCCACGAGGGCCATCACGCTCATCGCCTAACAACTGGTACGTCGGGCAGGTGGCGTTACAGAAACCGCAGTGCACGCAGGTGCGCAGTATGCGATCTGCTTCTTGAATATGCGGCTTCTGAAGGTCGGCATCGGTAAAGTGCGTCTGCATGTCAGCTCTCCTGATTAAAACGCCGCATAAAGACGACCGGGGTTAAAAATGCCATGGGCATCCAGCTCCGCCTTTAGATTGCGATGATATTTCTCCACCACTGTATTGAGCGGTGTGAACGGATCTGCGGCGCCGCCCTGAAGCTGAGGTGTGTAGCAAGTGGCGTGGCCGCCTACTGCGCTACAGGCATCGCGTAGGGTACTGGCATCCAGTGTGGTTTTCACCCAGCGCTGGCTGCCCGCCCAGTCGTAAAAAATATCGGCCTCGGGAATATCCAGCACCAGCGGTGCGGTGTTGGGCGGTAGTGACAACCGCCACAGCGATTGGTCGGCGCTACAGGTGAAAAATGCGTGAGCATGGTCGCGTAGCTCTTGCCAGAAGCTGGCATCCAGTGGCTTGCCACCTAGACTTGCCTGGGTTGCGGCCACAGAGCTTTTGCCGCCTTCCAAGCGCAAAAACAGTTCGCCGTGGTGCCAAGCGGCGGCGGTAATCGGTAGCGGTTTTCGGCCCAGTTCGGCGAGTTTTTTAAGTGCCTCATCCAGCTCAATGGTTAAGCGCAGGCTGTGAGTCGCGGTAGGAATAGGCAGCACTTTAAAGGAGATGTCGGTCAATACGCCGAGCGTGCCCTGGGCGCCTGCCATCAGGCGCGACAGGTCGTAACCGGCGACATTTTTCATCACTTCGCCGCCAAAGCGGAGGAGTTTACCCTCTTGGGTGATTATTCGCGTGCCCAGCACAAAGTCACGGGCTGCGCCTGCCCAGGGGCGGCGTGGGCCGGAGAGGCCGGTGGCCACGGCGCCACCAATGGTAGACGCTTCACCAAACATGGGCGGCTCAAAGCCCAGCATTTGGTGCTTCTCCGCCAGTACTTCCTGCAGGTCGCTAAGCCGAGTGCCAGCGCGCACGGTCACTACCAGCTCCACCGGGTCATAGCTCACAATGCCACTATGTTCGGCCATCTGTAGTGCTTGGCCTTCTACCGGTCGGCCATAAAATGCGCGGGTATCTCCGCCTACAATGCGAAGCGGTGTGCGTGCGTCATAGGCGCTGCGCACCTGTTCACACAGGGCATCAGCGATATCGCGGTCAGCAATCGCTCGTTCGGTCATGGTCTTTCCCACTATTAATCTTGGCTAATTTATTGTCTTAGCTTCGGCTTGGCTCACTGCTAGAAGCGCGGTAGCTCCGGGTGCGGTAGTTCGTTGTTATGCACATGCATGGCACCAAACTCGGCGCAGCGCGCCAGCGTCGGAATATTCTTGCCGGGGTTGAGCAGTCGCTGTGGATCAAAGGCGGCTTTCAAGGCATGAAAAACACTGATTTCATCCGCCTGGAATTGGCTGCACATTTGATTGATTTTTTCGCGCCCAACGCCATGCTCACCGGTGATCGAACCACCCGCGGCCACGCAGAGTTCCAGAATCTTGCCGCCCACCTCTTCGGCAAGTGCCAGTTGGCCTTCTTTATTGGCATCAAATAGGATCAGCGGGTGCATATTGCCATCGCCGGCGTGGAACACGTTGGCCACTGCCAGGCCGCTCTCTTCGGAAAGCGCGGCAATACCTTTCAGTACGCGGGGGAGCTCTCGGCGGGGGATAGTGCCATCCATGCAGTAGTAATCCGGTGACATACGGCCCACTGCAGGGAAGGCATTTTTACGCCCAGCCCAGAACTTGGCGCGCTCGGCTTCATCGTGGGCCTGCTGAATATTGGTGGCCCCAGCTTTCTCTAGCACCCGGCGTACGGTATCGCAGTCGTCGTCCACGTCGGCTTCAACGCCATCCAGTTCGCAGAGCAGAATCGCCTCGGCATCGAGGGGATAGCCGGCTTTGACAAAATCCTCGGCAGCTTTGATGGCGAGTTTGTCCATCATCTCCAGGCCACCAGGAATAATGCCTGCGGCAATGATATCGCCGACGGCACGACCGGCTTTCTCGACATCGTCGAAGCTCGCCATCAGCACTTTGGCGGTTTCCGGCTTGGGCAGTAGCTTGACAGTGATCTCTGTAACGACGCCTAGCATGCCCTCCGAGCCGTTCATCAATGCCAGTAGATCGAAGCCTGGCGCATCAAAAGACTCCGCGCCCAGCGTCATGTGCTCGCCCTCAATCGTGAGCACATCGACGCGCATGACGTTATGCACCGTCAGGCCATATTTTAAGCAGTGCACGCCGCCGGCATTTTCGGCCACGTTACCGCCAATGGAGCAGGCAATTTGCGAAGATGGGTCCGGCGCGTAGTAGAGGCCGTAAGGCGCAGCGGCTTCAGAAATTGCCAGATTGCGCACGCCGGGCTGAACCCGCGCCAGGCGGGCATCAGGGTCGACTTTGAGAATCTGGCTAAAGCGCGACATCACTAAAAGCACGCCCCGTTCCAGCGGCAGCGCGCCGCCGGAAAGCCCAGTACCTGCGCCGCGGGTGACTACTGGTACGCTAAGGGCATGGCAGCGCTTGAGTAGCTCTTTCACCTGATCAAAGGTTTCAGGTAGCGCCACCAGCATCGGTAGCACGCGATAGGCCGCCAGTCCATCGCACTCAAAGGGGCGCAGGTCTTCTTCGCGATGCAGCAGCGTCATATCGGGAACGGCTTGCTGCAGGTCGGTTAAGACCTCGCTTTTATCGCGCCGAACCAGTTCGCCGTCCAGGCGCTCATCAAAAAGGATATTCATTACGACATCCCATGCTTATTATCGTTAAAAGTAAATGCTAAAACGTTCTGTAGTTATCATGGCCTCAATTTGGGCTTTTTTTGCCGGCCTGTCTAGGTCGTGGTGCATTGGTCTGACCAGTAATTAGTCGACAGTGATGTCTTCTTTGTTTAGTACTGAGTTTAGTACTGGCAAGCTGGACATATAGCCGATCAGGAGAGTTAACATGCCAGAGGAGAATCAAGCCTTGTCACCCGGGCTGCGAATGCCGGAACAGGTGGCTACCCGGCTTGAGCGTTTAATTCTTGATGGTGTTTTTCGGCCCGGCCAGTTGCTTCCTTCTGAGCGGCGGCTGTGTGATCGGCTGGGTGTCTCCCGTGCTTCGCTGCGTGAGGGGTTGAGAATTCTGCGCAGTAAAGGAATTATCGATACCCGCCAGGGCCACGGCTCGACGGTCGCGACACTTTTGCCAGTGGGTAACCAAAGCCCATTGATGCATCTGTTTAAAGATCATCCGCGCACGCTGTTTGATCTGTTAGAAGTGCGCGCCCTGCTGGAAGGGGAGTCGGCGCGGTTAGCGGCAAGCCGTGGCACATCCGCCGACCGGGTGCTGATCACCCGACGCTATCGTGAAATGGCCGACTACGCGGAAAGCGCAGAAAGCATTGATGTCGAGCGTCTAGCCAGGCTGGATCACGCCTTTCACCTGGCGGTCTCCCAGGCGTCCCACAACCCGGTGTTGGTGCATACACTGCAGAGCCTGACCGATTTACTACTCAGCTCGGTGTTTGCCTCGGTCAAGCACCTTTATCACTTGCCAGCACCCAGGACAATGATCAATCAGCAGCATGCGCAGTTGCATGAGGCCGTAGTCAACGG
Organism: Vreelandella sedimenti; assembly: GCF_013416325.1. Taxonomy (GTDB): domain Bacteria; phylum Pseudomonadota; class Gammaproteobacteria; order Pseudomonadales; family Halomonadaceae; genus Vreelandella; species Vreelandella sedimenti. The sequence continues at coordinate 21,380 of NZ_JACCGK010000023.1, read as the reverse complement.
CGAGGCGGAGCAGGCCGAACAGGTGGCACTAGAGCACCTCTCCAGCATTAGCCAACTGCTGCGTGATTTAGAAGAGGAGCACGAACGGCTAGAACGTTCCTCCATGCGCCTTGAAGAGTGGCAGTAACTTATTAGCTATTGGCCACACTTTTATCATCTTCAGTGTCAATCACGCCCGCTAAGGTGGCTACTTCAATCTTGTTGCAAAGGTGGTCACGTAGAATTTGCCCGAGTGATTGGCTGTCGCGCTTTTCAAGTGCCGCCATCATATTTTCATGATCTTTTACCGCTTGACTCCAGTAGCGTTCGGTCATCTGCTTCGAGTAACGAACCCGCTTTACGCGCTGGCTTAAATTGCTATACATTTCCTGTAGTACATCGTTATTAGACGCTGCCAGAATGCTTTCGTGAATCTGCCGATTCACCTGGAAATAGGGCATTAGATCCCGGTTGCGGTAGTGTTCCAACATTGTATCGTGTAGCTGACGAATGGCGGCAATTTCAGCGTCGCTGATGTACTGACAGGCAAGCTCCCCCGATAATCCCTCCAGTGCGGCCATCAGGTCATAGGTGTCTTTAACGTTTTTTAAGGTCAGCCGCACCACCCGTGCACCCCGATTGGGTAGCAGCTCGATGAGCCCTTCAGTGGCGAGCACTTTCAGCGCTTCGCGCAAAGGCGTGCGCGATACCCCAAAACGATCGCAAAGCTGTTTTTCAGAGATACGCTCGCCAGGCAAAAGTTCGCCGTGCTCAATTAGGTCGCCAATTCTATCGGCTACTTCACGATATAAATTGCGCTGCAAAATCTTGGTCATATTCGTTTCTCTTTACCTGAGGGCCATTCGGCTCGTCACCTATCCCTTGGCTACCCAATATTACCGGAACCGTATGTGTATATGGAGATTCGGGTTTGCGTCATGACGATAGTGGGAATGATCTCCAAAATAGATTATGAATTCAATATTCTTTAGTTGTGGTCAGTTGACACAGTTGCTATTTCTATTCTCCGGCAGTTCATGTCTATCAGCAATTTAGCAATCATTCACTCAACACAAACGGAGCAGAATATGGCTGGCCAAGTATTTAAGTGTAGCGTGCAGCTCACGCGGAAGCAGGCTCGTCAGATGATCGATGCCGCAATTATGAAGGCGCGAGCGCTGAACTTACCCCCATTAACGCTGGTGGTGCTGGACGGGGGGGGCAATCTGGTGGCTGCAGAACGTGAAGACGGCTGCGCCCCGCTTCGCCACCCGGTGGCACAAGGCAAAGCGTATGCCGCACTGGGTATCGGTGTTGCCAGCGGTGTTGTTGGGGAGCGCAATGCGGAGCGACCCGCGTTTGTATCCAGCGTTTCGGCGGCATCCCAGGGCCATTTTGTCGCGGTTGCAGGAGGTGTTCCAGTGCTAGACGCGCAGGATTGCGTGATTGGAGCAATGGGTGCTAGCGGCGCTTCGTCGGAAGAAGACCAGCAGGTCGTTATCGCGGGAATAGAAGCTGCCGGACTCAAGTGGGGGCTTGAGCCCGAATAAAGCGTCTCCAGCATTGCCGATTTTGTTTCGTTGTTTTCGACAAGCCATTGAGTGGAATGGATTATTCATTTTTACTCATAACCCGACGACTAAAGTTTAATACCTAATTCTGAATTTTGAATTCAAATTGAATGCATGACGGTCTGACTTGCCGCTTCGCCAGACGAGTAGTGGTGGGTTGGTTCGTCGTCACGCGCCCAGGCGACCGCACCGATACCCAGGTAACCTTAAAGGAGCGCCGACCTGGGCAGCACGCGCACAACAACAACAAGCCAGCACTGGAGTATCCAATGAAAAATATCAAGACAGCATTCGTGAGCGCCTCACTGGCACTGAGCCTGACGCCGGGGCTCGGCATGGCCCAGACCGAGCTGCAGTTCGGCCACGTAGGTAATCCCGGTTCGTTGTTCGATACGTCCGTGAATGAATTCGCCAAACGGGCCAATGAGCAACTGGGTGACGACTACAAGGTGCAGGCCTATGGTTCGAGCCAGCTAGGTGGCGACAACTCCATGATGCAGAAGCTCAAGCTCGGCCAACTGACCTTTACGCTGCCCTCCACGGTGATGTCCTCAGTGGTGGATGAATTCGGTCTGTTCGAGATGCCCTATCTGATCCAGAATCGCGACCACATGAAGCGCGTCATCGAGGAGGTCATCGAACCCGATCTCTATCCGCTGGTGGAGGAGGAAGGCTACAAGATCCTCGCCGTCTGGGAGAATGGCTTCCGCCAGATCACCAACAACGAGCGGCCCATCAATACCCCGGAAGATCTGGATGGTTTGAAGCTGCGGACCCCTGCGGGCGCGTGGCGGGTGCGCATGTTCGAGGAATACGGTGCTAACCCTTCACCCATGGCACTCTCGGAAGTCTTTACCGCGCTGCAAACCGGCACCATGGACGGACAGGAAAACCCTTTGGTGCAGATCCATTCCCAGAAGTTCCAGGAGGTGCAGGACTATCTCTCCATGACCAATCACGTCTACACGCCTGCCTATGTGGTGGTATCCAAGAGCCACTGGGAGGACCTGCCGGAAGACGTGCGTGACGTGCTAGAGGAAACTGCCCAGGGGATCCAGGATTTCGTCTACGAGACAGCCGCCGAGCAGGATGAGGAACTCCTAGGCGCGATGGAAGAGGCCGGCATGGAAATCAACGAGGCTGACAAGCAGGCCTTCATCGATGCCAGTGGCCCAGTCTACGAACGCTTCGACGAGGAAGTGGAAGGCGGTGGCGACCTGGTCGACCGCGTGTTGGAGCTTGGTGAGGAAGGCTGAATTTCACTGCAGTCTCAATCTCTCTGAACCAACCCATGGACCGCCCTGGCCGGGCGGTTCTTCCTCTGCTCGACGGAGTGGCTTCAATGTCCCTTTTGAAACTTCGATCCGGCTTCGAGTGGCTGCTCGAGGTCATTACCATGTTTCTGGTGGTGGCACTAACGGTGGTCGTGCTGCTCGGTGTCAGCTTCCGCTATACCGGCAATTCCCTGGGGTGGTATGACGAGGTCGCCGCCGTGATGTTGGCGTGGGTGACCTACTACGGTGCCGCCCTTGCCGCCCTCAAGCGCGCGCACATCAGCGTCCCCGGTTTCGTTTATTCGCAGCCACGGGCCGTGCGTATGGCGCTGGTAGTGATCGGTGAAGTCATCACCATCGCCTTCTTTGTGCTGCTCGCCATCTACGGCGTCTACATTATCGGCGTCCTCGGCGGTTCTACCCTGGTCAGTGTGCCCATCCCCATCGCCGTGACCCAGTCCACCATTCCCATTGGCGCGGCGCTTTATGTCATCGCCGAGCTGCTTAACCTACCGGACATCCTGCGTGAAGCCTGGGAAGGGCGTAAACCACCCTCGGAACAGGATATTGTGGAGGAAATGCAATGACGACGGCTTTGATCCTGCTGGCCGGCCTGGCCATGATCTTCATCAATATCCCCATAGCGGTGGCCCTGGGTGCGGTGTCCATCGTCGCCATGCTGGTGCTGCAAGGCACGAACAGTCTGCTCGGCTTCCCGCTGGTGCTGTTTGAAGGGGCGACTAAGTTTCCGCTGATCGCTATTCCGTTGTTCGTCCTGGCCGGCGCCATCATGAACACCGGTGGCATCTCCCGACGGCTGATCGACTTCGCTTCGGCATTGCTTGGCTTTGTTCGTGGCGGCCTGGCCATGGTGAACGTCGGCACCTCGCTGTTCTTCGCCGAGATCTCCGGGTCTGCCGTGGCTGACGTGGCGGCCCTTGGCTCCATCCTGATTCCGGAAATGAAGCGCAAGGGATATCCGGCTCCGTTTGCCGCGGCCATCACGTCTTCCTCGGCATCGCTTGCCATCATCATACCGCCTTCGATCCCGATGATCCTCTATGCCGCCATGGCCGACACCTCGGTCGTGCAGCTCTTCGTCGCTGGCATCGTACCGGGCATTGTCGGTGGGTTGTCGATGATGGCGCTCGCCTGGTACTTCGCGGTCCGCTATAACTTTCCCGTGGAGCAGACCTTCAAGCTGAGCAGGGTGTGGACCACCTTCAAAGCGGCGAGCCTTGCCTTCTTGCTTCCGTTGATCATCCTGGGTGGCATCTTTGGTGGCTTCATGACGGCCACCGAGGGAGCTGCGCTGGCGGTACTGGCGGCGTTATTGATCAGTTTCCGCTACGGCGAACTGCGCTGGAAGAAGCTACGCGCGGCCATGGTCGAGGGTGGCGTACAGACCGCCGTGGTCATGCTGTTGGTGGCAAGTTCTGCACTGCTCGGGGATTTCCTCACCCGCGCTCAGCTGCCGCAGATGCTGGCGGCGATGATCGGCGACTTCACCAGCAACAAGTACGCGGTGCTTGCATTGCTTAACATCTTCCTGCTGTTGATCGGCATGATCCTGCACTCGGCGGCGGCGATCATCCTTACCGTACCCATTGTCATGCCATTGGTGATGATGGTCGGCATCGATCCCGTCCACTTCGGCATGATCGTGACGCTGAACCTGGCGATAGGCCAGCAGACACCACCGGTGGCAAGTGTACTGATGACCGCTTGTTCGGTGGCCAAGGCGGATATCTGGGATGTGTCCAAGGCCAATCTGCCGTTCGTCGCCCTGTTGTTTGTACTGTTGATGCTGGTGACCTACGTGCCGATCTTCCCATTGGGCCTGGTGGAGCTTTTCTACCGGTGAGCCCGATAGCGTTCAGAAGGAAATGTTTATGTCAGATGAATCAGTAATTTTCCGGCGCGAGGAAGGCCTCGCATGGATCGGTTTCAACCGACCCGCGAGTCGCAATGCCATGACGTGGGAAATGTACAACGCTCTGGAAGCCAGCTGCGCGCAGTTGGCCGAGGACGACAGCGTACATGCAGTGGTGCTGCATGGTGTCGGTGGCGAGGCTTTCGTGGCGGGGACCGATATCACCCAGTTCGCTCACTTTAACAAACCCCAGGATGCCCTCGATTACGAGCGACGCATCGAGCGGGTGGTGAGTGGCCTTGAGACGCTTAACAAGCCGACGATCGCCATGATCGAGGGTTTTTGTGTCGGCGGTGGCGCGGCGATGGCTATGGCCTGCGATTTTCGCTACTGCACGCCGTCGCTGAAATTCGGTGTGCCAATCGCCAAGACCCTGGGCAACACGCTGTCGATCACCAATGTTTCGCGGCTGATCGACATGGTGGGTGTCGCGCGCACCAAGGAAATCTTGATGCAGGCGAAGCTATTGTCCGCCGACGAAGCCTATCAGGCGGGGTTGGTCAACAACGTCTTTTCGCCCGACACCATTGCCACCGAGGTCACGGCGATCGCCCATGAATTCTCGAGGTGTGCACCGCTGACGCTTCAGGCCAGCAAGTCGCTGGTGGGGCGCGTACAGGCCCAGCGTCGGGCGTCACTCGAGGCGGGTGATGACTGGGTCACCACCTGCTACATGAGCGATGACTTCAAGGCAGCCGTCGACAAGTTCGTCAACAAGACATCTTTCGAATGGTCGGGTCGTTAAGTCATCCAGAGAGGAATTCAGCCAATGCTGCCACTACAGAACGTGAAAGTGCTGGACATCTCGCAGATCATGGCCGGGCCCTACTGCACGATGGTACTGGCCGACATGGGGGCGGATGTCACCAAGGTAGAGAAGATCCAGGGCGGTGATGACAGCCGCCAGATGGGCCCCTACATCAACGACGAGTCGACCTGCTTTTCGCAGATCAATCGCAACAAGAAGAGCATCTCGCTCAACCTGAAGGATGAGCGGGCCAGGGAGATCTTCTATCGCCTGGCCAAGGATGCCGATGTCATCGTCGAGAACTACCGCACCGGCGTCACCAAGTCGCTGCAGATAGACTACGACACCATCAAGGCGATCAATCCGGGGATCATCTACTGCTCGATTTCCGGCTACGGTCAGACCGGCCCCTACAGCCATCGCGGTGGTTTCGACCTGGTAGCCCAGGGCATGACCGGGTTGATGTCGATGACTGGCGAGAAGGGTAGGCGTCCGCTCAAGACCGGCATCGCCGTCTATGATATCGGCGCCGGCATCACCGCGGTGTACTCGATTCTCGCGGCCTATATCCACAAGACCAACAGCGGTGAAGGCCAGCACATCGATATCGCCATCACCGAGTGTGGCTTGCCCTGGTTCGCCTGGGAGGCGGCGGCCTACTTCGGTGAAGGTACGCTACCCGAGCCCACTGGCTGGCGACATCGTGTGTCGGCGCCCTATCAAGCGGTCAAGGCCAGCGACGGCTATATCATGCTGGGCTGCGCTAACCAGCGTACCTGGGAGCGATTCTGTCAGGACGTGCTCGCGCGCGAAGACCTGATGGAGGATCCTCGGTTCCTGACCAATTCCGACCGTGGCCAGAACGTAGAGGAACTCGAGGCGGTGTTGGAGGCGATCATGGTTGACCTAGGCATGAATCATTGGCTCGAGCTTTGCGACAAGGCAGGCGTACCGGCCGGTCCGATCAACAATTTCGCCCAGGCCATGCAGGACGAGCATTACCTGGCACGCGGCATGGTGCAGGAAATGGATCACCCGGTGATCGGTAAGATGAAGACCATCGGCTTTCCAAGCAAGTTCTCGCGCACCCCGTCGCAGATCCGCAGCCCGGCCCCGCTGTTCGGCCAGCATACCGATGAAGTGCTCGATACGCTGGGCATCTCGTCAGAGCAGTTGGAAACGCTGCGGGCCGAAGGCTGCATCAAGTAAATTTTTTTATGCATTTTGAATTCATTATGAAAAGTACAAAATTGCCTCTGGAGAGATCACCATGTTGAAGCTCGATTTTCATCCGTCCGGCCGCCACTTCCTGCAGATACCCGGCCCGTCGCCGGTGCCGGATCGTATCTTGCGCGCCATGAGCCTGCCGACCATCGACCATCGCGGTCCCGAGTTCGGCGCTTTAGGGCTTGAGCTGCTGAGCAAAGTTAAAAAAGTCTTCAAAACTGAGAGCCCGGTGATCATCTACCCGGCCTCGGGCACCGGCGCCTGGGAAGCGGCGCTGATCAATACCCTGTCGCCGGGTGATCGTGTGCTGATGTTTGAAACCGGCCACTTCGCCACGTTGTGGCACAAAATGGCGCTACGCTTGGATCTGCAGCCTGAGTTCTTGGGCCTGCCAGGCTATGACGGTTGGCGACATGGCGTGCAGGCCGACATGATCGAAGCGCGCCTTAAAGAAGATACGGGCCACGAGCTTAAGGCCGTCTGCGTGGTGCATAACGAAACCTCGACGGGGGTGACCAGTGACATCGCTGCCGTGCGTAAGGCGATCGACGCTGCAGGCCATCCCGCACTGCTGATTGTCGATACCATTTCCGGCCTGGCAAGCGCTGACTACCGCCACGATGAATGGGGTGTCGATGTCACCGTATCCGGCTCGCAGAAAGGCCTGATGCTGCCCCCAGGCATCAGTTTTAACGCGCTCTCGTCAAAAGCCATCGAGACCAGCAAGCAGGCGAAACTGCCCAAAAGCTTCTGGGCCTGGGATGAAATTCTCGAAGCCAACCAAAATGGCTACTGGCCCTATACCCCCAGCACCAATTTGCTTTATGGCCTGAATGAAGCGCTAGATATGTTGCTTGATGAAGGTATCGATCACGTCCTGGCTCGCCACCAGCGCTGGGCCGCTGGGGTACGCGCCGCAGTCGAGGCGTGGGGGCTGGAAATCCAGTGTCTGGATCCGTCGGTTTACTCGCCGGTATTGACGGGCGTGGTGATGCCCGAGGGTATCGATGCGGATGACGTGCGCAAAATTATCTATGAGCGTTTTGACCTTTCACTGGGCACGGGGTTGGGTAAGGCCAAGGGCAAGATGTTCCGGATCGGCCATTTGGGCGACTGCAACGACCTGACGCTGATTGCCACCCTGGGCGGCTGCGAAGCGGGCATGAAATTGGCGGGCGTTAACCTTAAGGGAAGTGGCGTGATAGCGGCGATGGACTACTTCGCCACCAACCCACTTGACGCAGGCAAGCGCTAAACGGCGGGAGAGCCACATGACGTCTCTAACGAATCAAACCCCGTCCCGCGATGCCAAGTTTAAACCGCTCGGTGAGTTAGCCGAGCGCTTACACCGCGAAATGACCGGTGAGGTACTGTTTGACCGGGCAACCCGAGGACGCTATTCAACCGACGCCTCTATCTATCAGGTGACACCGGTGGGGGTGGTCATACCCCGCCATCAGGAAGACCTGAAAATTGCTCTGGATATTGCCCGTGATGCCAAGGTGCCAATCTTGGCCCGGGGCGCGGGCACCAGCCAGTGCGGCCAGACTGTCGGTGAAGCGCTGGTGATCGACACCACGCGTTGGCTCAACGAAGTGATTGAGTTTGACGCCGAGGCGCGCACCGTCGTGGTCGAGCCGGGTGTCGTGCTTGACCATCTCAACGCGTGGCTAAAGCCCTATGGGCTCTGGTATCCGGTAGATGTTTCCACCAGCGCACAGTGCACCATTGGCGGCATGGCGGGCAATAACTCCTGCGGGTCGCGTTCGATCTACTACGGCAATATGGTGCACAACGTGCTGGGCGTGGACGCGCTATTGGCTGACGGCAGCGCGGCGAGTTTTGGTTTCGTTGACAGCTTCGCGGAAAATTCGCGGGAGCAGCGCCTTGCCCAACAGGTGAGGGCGATTGCGGAGCGTGTGGCCCCGGAAATTCGCGATCACTTTCCCAAAGTATTGCGTCGGGTGGGTGGCTACAATCTGGATCTGTTCGATTGCCAGAACCCGATGCCTTACGACCCTGACAGTCGCGCCAACCTGGCCCACCTGCTGGTGGGCTCGGAAGGCACGTTAGGGGTAAGCCAGCGTATTAAGCTCAGGCTTTCACCGCTGCCCGAGCAGAAGGTGCTGGGCGTGGTGAATTTCCCGACCTTTTATCAGGCGATGGATTTCACTCAGCATATCGTCAAGCTTGGTCCCACGGCGGTCGAACTGGTAGACCGCACCATGATCGAGCTGTCGCTGGAGAACCCAGCGTTCCGCCCGGTCATTGAGAAGGCGCTGATTGGCAAGCCGGAAGCCATTTTGCTGGTGGAGTTTGCCGGTCACGACCATGCAACGCAGCTTGAAGCGCTGCGTGGGCTTAATGAATTGATGGGCGATTTAGGTCTGCCGGGCAGCGTGGTGGATATGCCTGAAGCGGCAGAGCAGAAAGCGCTGTGGAACGTGCGCAAAGCCGGGCTCAACATCATGATGAGCATGAAGGGCGACGGCAAACCGGTCTCTTTTATTGAAGATTGTGCAGTGCCGCTAGAGCACCTGGCTGAGTACACCGACAAGCTCACCGACGCTTTCAACCGCTACGGCACCGAGGGCACTTGGTACGCCCACGCAGGCGTCGGCACGCTACACGTTCGGCCGATTCTCGATATGCGCCGCGATGGCGCGGAAAAAATGCGTGAAATCGCCGAGCTGGCCTCCGCGCTAGTGCGCGAATACAAAGGCGCCTACTCTGGCGAGCATGGCGACGGCATCTGCCGTGGCGAGTGGGTGGCGTGGCAGTTCGGAGAAACGGTCAATAACGCCTTCCATGATGTCAAACAGCTGTTTGACCCGGAAAATCTGTTTAATCCGGGTAAAATCGTCGATACCCCTAAAATGGACGACGAGCGCTATTTTCGTTTTCCCACGTCCTACACCACTATTCCGCTAACCCCGGTATTCGATTGGTCCGCCTGGAACGTGAAACGCGACCCGCTCACCGGCGAGCAATCACCTCCGGGCTCCGGCAGCGACGCAACCCATGGCTTGGCCATGGCGGTAGAGATGTGCAACAACAACGGCCACTGCCGCAAGTTTGATGCGGGCACCATGTGTCCGAGCTTCCGTATCACGAGAGACGAGCAGCACCTGACCCGTGGCCGAGCCAATACGCTGCGTTTGGTGCTCTCAGGTCAGTTGGGTGAGGCGGGGCTCGCCAGCGACGATGTAAAAGAAGCGCTGGATCTTTGCGTGTCGTGCAAGGGCTGCAAGCGGGATTGCCCCACCGGCGTCGATATGGCGAAGTTCAAGATAGAAGCCCGTACCGCACGCGCTCGTGCCAATGGGTTATCACTGCGTGATCGCATGGTCGGCGAGATGCCGCGCTACGCGCCCTGGGCCAGTAAGTTTTCTATATTGATTAATAGCGTTGAGCGCATGCCGTTCCTGGCCAAACGGATCAAACAGGCGTTGAAGCTGACGCCCCAGCGCTCGTTGCCGCTGTTTAACGGTAATTTTCTCGCCAGTGCCGAGGCGTCGCAATCGTCATTTGCCTCGGAGCGAGAAGTGCTGCTGTTTGTGGATACTTTCAATAACTATATGGAGGGTGACAATGCCAAGGCAGCCAAGCGGGTGCTGGAAGCCGCGGGGTATCGCGTGCATCTCAATATTACCAAAGACCAACGGCCACTCTGCTGTGGTCGAACCTACTTATCGTCGGGCCAGTTTGATAAAGCCAAAGCGGAAGCCAAACGCACCCTTGAGCACCTGATGCCGTTTGTCGAACGCGGCGTGGCGATAGTGGGGTTGGAACCCTCCTGCCTGCTCAGCATGCGTGATGAATTCCTTCAGTACGGCTTTGGCGAAGAGGCAAAAGCACTGTCGTCATCGGCCTATCTGTTTGAAGAGTTTCTGGTCAAGGCGCGTGCCGAAGACCTGCTCCCCCTCGAACTGAAGCCACTGCATTATGATCGGGCGATGCTGCACGGTCACTGCCATCAAAAGGCGTTTGATGCGTTGCGTCCCGTTGAGCAAGTGCTGGGCTGGATTCCTGAACTCACAGTCGAGACTATCGAGTCCTCCTGTTGCGGCATGGCGGGCAGCTTTGGCTATGAAGCGGAGCACTACGATGCCTCTATGAAAATGGCGGAGCTTTCACTACTGCCTGCTATTCGTCAGGCGGATCAATACGCTGTAGTGGTGGCCGATGGCACGAGCTGTCGCCATCAGATTCACGATGGCAGCGGTCGCGAAGCAATACATGTTGCCCGGCTCCTCGAACAAGCGCTAGCCTGAAGGCTAGGCACCAATAACAACCCAGGAGTTCAACATGGCCATTTATCAATACGGCGAGTATCGGCCAGATATTCAGGACGACGTATATATTGCGGAAACGGCGGATGTTATCGGCCAGGTTACTTTAAAATCCCGCTCAAGCGTCTGGTATCAGGCCGTGTTGCGGGGTGACAGCGATCATCTTGAAATAGGCGAAGAGAGTAATATCCAGGATGGTGCGGTTCTCCATGCTGATCCAGGCTTTCCGCTTAAAGTAGGCAAAGGGGTGACGGTCGGGCATCAGGCCATGCTACATGGCTGTACCGTGGGCGATGGCTGCTTAATCGGTATACAGGCAGTAGTACTCAATGGTGCGGTGATTGGTGAGAATAGCCTGGTGGGTGCTGGTGCCTTTATTAAGGAGGGCGCGGTGTTTCCGCCTAACTCGTTAATCGTTGGCTCGCCTGCCAGGGTGGTGCGGGAGCTTTCTGATGAGGCCGTTGCGGGTATGAAAAAGAATGCTCAGGGCTATGTCGAGCGCGGTAAACGCCACAGCCAGGAGCTAAAGCGAATAGACTGACGCTAACTGGCTAGATTGATCTCGCCAAAACGACAAAACCCCCAGGCTTAGGCCTGGGGGTTTGCGTTTCTAGCGTAGCGTTTACGGCCGCTAATTCACATACGATAACTACATCACATCAATGGATCCGTGACGCCAATAACGTAGAACGCAACCAGCGCGATAATACCGGTAAAGATGAGGTAGTAGATGGTGGGCAGAATCGTCTTACGGATCGTAGCGCCTTCACGGCCTAGCAAACCGACCGTTGCAGATGCTGCGACCACGTTATGGATGGCGATCATATTACCTGCCGCTGCACCCACTGCCTGCAGCGCTACCATCATGGCCGTGGAAAGCCCTAGAGTTTCCGCAACGCTGAACTGGAACTCCGCCAGCATCAGGTTGGATACCGTGTTAGAGCCTGCAATGAAGGCGCCCATCGCCCCGACCGCCGGGGCAAAGAAGGGGTAAATACCGCCCACGCTATCGGCCACTGCTTGAGCCATCATTACCGGCATCGAGACAAGATCCGCACCGTTAACGCCGGAGTTGATCAGGATGCGCACCATTGGCACGGTAAAGATCAACACGAAGCCGGCACCAAAAATCGTTTTGGTTGATTCAGACATGGCCGCGCTAATCTTTTGTGGGTTCATGCGATGCAAGAAATAAGTGACGATCACTACGGCAATAATAATACCGCCCGGCAGGTAGAGCGGCTGAACACCACCGCTAACACCCGCTTCGCCAAGGATATTGTTCCAACTGAGGTTAATTGAGGTCAGGGCGTTACGCAGCGGCTCGATGGTGCGAGAGGCCACCAAGAACAGAGCGAGCAGCACATAGGGTACCCAGCCTTTAAAGGTGGACATTGGCGCTCTGCCGACAACGTCATCAAGCTTGATTTGCAGGTTGCCGATCCACTCGTCTGGCCAAGAGGAAGACTCGGGGAAGTCCCAGGTGTCTTTAGGCAGCAGGAAACCACGTTTGGCGGCAGGTACCACAATCGCCAAGCCGACCATGGCGCCGATCATTGACGGGAACTCAGGGCCCAGTAGTACGCCTACCAGCATGTAAGGCACCACAAAGCAAACGCCGGTAAAGATAGCGAAAGGGGTAATCGATAGCCCCTCTTTCCAGGAGCGGTTGGCACCGAAGAAGCGCACCATTACCGTGACGAGAATTAGCGGCATCAAAATGCCCACGATACCGTGAGTAATCGCCACTTCGCTGGTGACTAGCTGGAAGAACACATCCCAGCTGGAGCCTACCGAGTCGAGTTCGGCGCTAATACCTGCGCGATCCAGGCCGCTGCCCACGCCGACCACAATAGGCGTGCCCACAGCGCCAAACGAGACCGGCGTTGATTGAATCATCATGCCCACGACCACCGCCGCAAGCGCCGGAAAGCCAAGAGCGACCATTAGCGGTGCAGCTACCGCAGCGGGCGTACCGAAGCCCGAAGCCCCTTCGATAAAACAGCCGAACAGCCAGGCAACAATCAACGCCTGTACGCGGCGGTCAGGACTAATATCTGAAAAACCATTACGGATAGCCGTAATACCGCCGGAGTGCTTAAGGGTGTTAAGCAGCAGTATGGCGCCAAAGATGATCCATAGGAGACCTGCAGTTTGAATCAGGCCTTGGATGGTCGACGCCGCCACGCGGCTAAAGGACATATCCCAAGCGGTTAAGCCAATAATGGCCGCGGTCAGGAAAACAATCGGCATCGCTATCTTGGCAGGTATTTTAAACCCTATGAGCAAAATACCGGCCAGCAACAGCGGCAGAAAGGCCAGAAGTGCAAGTATCGTTTCATTCATGGAAGGAACTGCCCCTTGTTATTGATTTGGTATGCTCCGCAATAACCGTCTGGCCGTTGTACCGCCAGTCGGGTGTAGGTGAAAGATACGATTAGGCTAACCATATGACTACATTGGAAAATTGGTCTTACCACTTAAGTGCGTATTTGATAGCTGGTTTTGCACAGCCTATATTTCTTTATGAATATGTTTTTAAAAGGTTTTTTGGTGGATGGGGGTAAGTCTCAAGGTGCTGAGTCATTAGACTAATAGACAGTACAGTTGCCAGCGAAAGGATGAGTACAGAACTCGCTAGTTGCGTCGTAGATGGCTTACGCTCATTGTTAGCGGCTGAAATGCTGTGAACTCACTATGATCAACCACACGGAGGTTATGGCAGTGGCAATGACTCTTTATGATCTGTGCGGCCGGGACGAGCGGCTCCGCTTCTCACCTTACTGCTGGCGCGTACGTATGGCACTCACCCACAAAGGGCTGGAATTCACCTCCGTAGCGTGGCGATTCCTCGATAAGAAAGCGCTGGCGTTTGCCGACTACGACAAAGTACCGGTGCTGTGTGACGGTGATCAGGTCGTTACAGACAGTTTCGAGATTATGCGCTACCTGGATAAGGCGTATCCCGAGGCACCCGTGTTGGGGGAGGGCGTCAGCTATCAGCGGGTATTACTGTTCAAATACTTTGTTGAGCGCAGCGTAAACCCTGCGCTATTCCGCATTATCGCGATGGATTTATTTGCAGCCGTCCACCCAGACGACCGTAGCTATTTCCGCGACACTCGCGAAGCGCGGTTTGGCTGCACGCTGGAAGAGTTCCACCAGCCCGAGCAGGGTAAGCAGCAGCTCAAGCAGGCGCTGGCACCAGTACGTGACCTGCTGCGGGAGAGCACCTTTTTAGACGGTGACGCACCCAGCGGCTCAGATTACCTGCTGTTTGGCAGTATGATGTGGGCTCACGTCGTATCGACACAGGCGGTAGTAGAGCCTGGCGACCCGGTGGAGGAGTGGTTTAAGCGGATGCTCAACGTGCACAATGGGGCTGCCAGTAATGCTCTGACCGTTCGCGATATATAACGCCAACGGCGCGATATGGCTTACAGGGCGGTACGCTAAGGTACCGCACGATAAATTTTGAAAGCTTGGCGAGTGAATCAAGTTTTTCATCAAGGAGATGGCAATGATTGACCTGTATTATTGGACAACACCTAACGGCCATAAAATCTCCATTATGCTCGAAGAAGCCAATCTGGCGTACCGAGTGAAGCCGATTAACATTGGCCGAGGCGAGCAGTTTGATCCTGAATTTCTCACTATCGCTCCCAATAACCGAATTCCTGCCATTGTCGATCACTCCCCGCAGGATGGTGGCCAGCCGCTGTCGATGTTTGAGTCGGGCGCCATCCTCGAGTACCTGGCCGATAAGAGTGGCCTCTTCTTACCCTCTGCAGGCCGCGAGCGCTATATCGTCTTGCAGTGGTTGCACTGGCAAATGGGCGGGCTAGGGCCCATGGCAGGCCAAAACCATCACTTTTGCCACTATGCGCCGCAAAAGATCGACTATGCCATTGAGCGCTACGTGCGCGAAACCAATCGGCTTTATAGCGTGCTAGACCAACGTCTGGCGCATCACACTTATGTCGGTGGCGATGATTACTCAATCGCTGACATGGCGATCTACCCCTGGATTGTTCCCTGGGAAAAACAGCGTCAAACCTTGGAAGAGTTTCCCGACTTGGAGCGCTGGTTTGACATGATCAAAGAACGCCCGGCCGTACGTCGAGCCTATGCATTGGTCGAAGACGTTAACCCTCAGGCCGGCGTGGAAATGGATGAGCAGGCGCGTAAGCACTTGTTCGGTAACCGTTAGTAGCAGGCTACCGTCAGCCATCCTAACGATCTGCGAGTGAGCATGTGCAACATGAGGAAAAATCATGTTGCGATGCACAAAAAGCACTGCTAGCTTTAAAGACAGCAGAGGCAAAAGCCTGGCTAAGAACCGTCTAATCAAGGCGTGTTTACGTGCTAGCTCACTCTTGGAGGTATTACTATGAATAAAGCGACTGAGAAAACCACGCAACAGTTTGAGTCCGTTTTTGTTTCACCGATGCGTTCTTACACGCTGACAGCGCTCGATTACTATGATCAGCTGGTTAGTGCACAGTTAGATGCAGCCCGCGCCTACTCGGACATGGCTATTGCGCAAGCGCGCACTTGGCTTGATGTCAAAGACCCCGACAGCTTCAAAAAAGCCATGGAAACCCAGCAAAAAACGGCTGGAGAATTTATGGAACGAGTGAAGGGCGATACGGAAAAAGTAACTTCCATCGGACAAAGCTTCGCTCAAGACAGCCAAAAAATGGCAGAAGAGACCACTAAGAAAGCGGTAGAGACCGCCAAGCAGTAATTTAACTATACCACCGCTTTAAAACGCCGCCCCCCGAGGGTGCGGCGTTTTTATTTGCCCCCGCTCATCACCGCATGGTTAACGGTTTTGATACTCCGCTTCGGCCTTGGCCAGTTTGGCACGCCTGTCAGGTTTGCCCGGTAAAATGGCGTCTAGTAATAAAGCGGCGAGGGCTGCAGGCACTAAGCCCGACTTAAGCAGCAGCCCTAGCTGCCCCGGCATGGTTTCTGAAATTGCCTCGACGGCTGGCAGACCGATACCCAGGCTTAGCGAGACGGCAATAATCAGCATGTTGCGCTGATCCAACTCGCACTCTTTGATAATTTTAAGACCCGCCGATGCGATCATGCCGAACATGACGACGCCCGCACCGCCAAGAACCGCAGGCGGCATGGCGGCCACCAGCCCTCCCAGCTTGGGAAATAGCCCCATGGCGATTAATAGCAGCCCACCAATAGTTACCACGTGGCGACTCACCACGCCGGTGAGGGTAATTAAACCAACATTCTGAGCGTAAGCGGTGTTGGGCAGGGTATTGAAAACCGCTGCAAATGAAGTGGCCACACCATCGGCCATTACACCGCCGGAAAGCTCGCGATCCTTCGCCGGGCGGCCAGCCCCTGTGGTCGTAATTGCGGAGATATTGCCGATCGTTTCTAATCCAACCACGAACATAATCAGCGTCATGCCAATGATTGCGGTGCCCGAAAACGTCATGCCGTATTCCAGCGGCTTGGGGAACGCAAACCATGCAGCGTTACTAAGGGACGTAAAATCAACTATTCCAAGGGCAATGGCCACTATGTAGCCAGCCAATAAGCCAAATAGAATAGAGGATGCTTTGATAAAGCCCCGCCCATATTGATGAACAGCAATCGTCACGCTGAGTACAAAGAGCGCCAGCAGCAAGTTGCTGGGTGACGCAAAGTCATCCGCCCCCACACCGCCTGCGGCGTAATTGAGGCCGACCGGCATCAATGTAATCCCGATCAATAGCACCACAATGCCTGTGACTACTGGAGAGAACCAGTGGCGAATCTTCTTTAAAAACGCACCGAGCACAATTTGCAGTAGTCCTGCTACAAAGGAAGCGCCCAGAACGGCGGGTAGGCCAAACGCTTTCGCCAGCGGCAGCGCCACCGGCAAGAAGCCAAAGCTGGTGCCCTGCACAATCGGCAGGCGTGCGCCTATCGGGCCGATGCCGATGGTTTGTACCAGCGTGGATACCCCCGCAACAAACAGCGCCACCTGAATTAAAAAGATCTGCTCCGCCGGATTAGCGCCGATCACGCCAGCAATAATAATCGGCGGTGTCACGTTGCCAGCGAACATAGCCATGATGTGCTGGAGGCCTAGCGGGATCGCTTTTGATAACGGCGGCATCGCATCGGGGTTCTGATTAATGGTACGCGAAGGCCGCGTTTTGGCATCGGGCGGTGTGGACATAGAGAGCCTTTATTTGCTGTGGGTGACATTGTTTTCTTCTTGCATCCATTAACTAATAAAAATGTATACAAAAAATAAATGCAATAGCCCAATCAACGAATAGTCTTCAACGCTTCGTTTTATTGCTTGGCCCGCGCCCTTAACCGAAAGCGCGCAATGCGAATAATTTGCTCAATCGCCGTTTGGCGCTCGGTAGCCGCATCGTTGTTCAGGCGCTCCTCGAAGGCTGCTAATATGGCATGTCGATCCAGCCCTTTAACGGCAATCACAAAAGGAAAGCCAAATTTTTCCTTGTACGCCGCATTAAGGTATTCAAAGCGCGCAAACTCCTCAGGGCTGCACTGATCAAGCCCAGCGCCGGCTTGTTCGCGGGTTGAGTCTTGGGTTAATTCACCTGCCATAGCGGCTTTGCCTGCCAGATCAGGGTGCGCCTGAATCACCTTAATTTGCTGTTCGTTGCTCGCCTGCTGCAACATAAGCCCCATCAGCTCGGCCAGTGCGTCGGGTGTATCATGGGCTTCAGTCAGGCCGTGCTGCCAGGCAGCTTCAGCCACCCAGGGGGAGTGCTCATAAACATCCCCATAGTGATGAGTCAGCATTTCAAGGCTGCACTTGCTAGGCGCGGGTGAAAGCAGTAACGGCTGCAGTGTGGGCACTGGAACTCTCCTAAGTGGTGTAAGTTTTTACAACATACGTGATTCAAAGCAAACGTGGATCTAAATGTGCAGGGTTGGAATTACTGTATACAATAAATATCAGGAACGGTACTCTTTGACCAACAGGTCAAGCAACGTCATCAATAATCAACAAGGAGCGGCTATGGGACGTTTAACCACCCACGTACTGGATACCGCCAAAGGTCAGCCCGGTCAGGGGATTACCATTGAGGTGTTTTGCCTTACCGTCAGTGAGCGCCAGCATCTGAGTACCGTGATCACCAACAGTGACGGGCGTTGCGATGCGCCCATTTTAGAGGGTGATGCGCTCACGCCAGGCGAGTACGAACTGGTGTTTCATGCCGGTGACTACCTGCGTGCCCAAGGCGTTGAAGCGGCCGAGCCGCGCTTTCTAGATGTAATCCCGCTGCGCTTTGGCGTTGCGGATGCCAGCCAGCACTACCATGTGCCGCTACTCCTCTCGCCCTATGGGTACTCGACTTACCGCGGTAGCTGAAGCTTTGTCTGAAAACTGGCTGCGCTCGGCCATGCGTTGTTAAAAATCGGCTCAAAGTACTCATTTACACTTTGTAAACTCCGTCTTCTCGCCGATTTTTGCCTAGCCTGACCTTCGCTCGCTGAGTTTTCAGGCAAACCTAACGGGATTTATTTTATGCAAGCGTATCTAATCGATTTTGTTAATCTGCTACTGCGCTGGCTGCATGTGATTGCGGCCATTGCCTGGATCGGCGAGTCGATCTACTTTGTAATGCTGGATAATAGCCTGCGCTCGCCGAAGGCTGAAGAAGACCGCGAGAAGGGCGTGTTTGGCGAAATGTGGTCGGTGCATGGCGGTGGTTTTTACCACAACCAGAAGTACGCTACCGCACCTGCCAAGTTACCCAATGATCTGCACTGGTCATTCTGGAAAGCTTACACCACCTGGCTTTCCGGCTTTGCGCTGTTTGTGATTCTTTACATGGTCAATCCGGGCTTCTATCTGGTAAACCCCAACAGCCCCTGGGAGTGGGCAGCCAACATGACAGGCTGGCAGGCCAACGTGCTGGCGCTGGCATTTTTGCTCGGCGGTTGGGTGGTTTATAACGAGCTGTGTAAACGCATTAGCCCTAATATGGATCGTGATGGTCTGCTCAGCATCGCGGTTGCCGTAATGATGATCGTGGTTGCCTACCTCAGTACGCAGATGTTCACCGGTCGCGCCGCCTTCCTGCTCACGGGGGCGGTGATGGCGACGGCAATGTCGGCCAACGTCTTCTTCTGGATCATTCCCGGCCAGCGCCGCATGGTAAAAGCCATGAAGGCAGGCGATGCGCCTAATCCTTTGGATGGCAAACGCGGCAAGCAGCGCTCGGTGCATAACACCTACTTCACGCTACCGGTCGTGTTGTTGATGGTGAGTAATCACTACTCCTTTATCTACTCCCACGGGCTTGCCTGGGTCGTGATGGTGCTGTTTATCTTTGCCGGTGCCTTGATCCGTCAATTCTTTGTCTTGATGCATGCAGGCAAAACCCAGCCAGCGTATCCCGCCTTTGGGGTAGGGCTTATTCTGTTAGCGGTTTGGGTGGCTGCACCAAGTTCATCGTCGCCTAGTGGTAACGAAGGCGCGCAAGGGCCAGATCAGGCACAAATCACCGGTTTGATTGAGCAGCACTGTGTTCAGTGTCATGCTCGCAACCCTGAGCATGCTGGTTTTTCAGCACCGCCCGCCGGGATTGCTTTCGATAGCTGGGATGAAATCCTCGGGCAAAAGGCACAAATTCAGCAAGTAGTGGCCAGCCGCTATATGCCGTTAGGCAATATGACCAACATGAGCGATGACGAGCGCGATATCATTGCCGCTTGGGAGGAATGATCAGGCTTTGTACGAACACTGACTACGCTCGACAATACTGCGTTAAAAATCGCCTCGTGCGCGAGTCCGATCGAAATGCTCATTTACACCCCGTAAACTCGAGCGCGAGCCCGGTCCTTTTCTCGTCGATTTTAGCCTTGTCTAGTCTTCGCTCGCCGACTTTTCGTACAAACCCTAAGGCCTTGAGAGGATAGCTATGAGTGATGCGCAGGCGCCGGAAAAACGGCGCGCTCCTGCTAACGAAACGAAAAATAGCAAAGAGGGCGATGAGCGCCACGATGCTATCTATCGTTCCGTGAGCGATGCCATTGTCGAGCAGCGCTTAAAGCCCGGCGCACGGTTGCGCGAAGATGCGCTGGCGGATGTCTTTGGCATTAGCCGCACCGGTATTCGTAAAATCCTGCAGCGCCTGGCGCTGGAGCAGTTAGTCACGCTAACACCGCGCCGTGGCGCCAGTGTTACCCGGCCCACCGCCGATGAAGCCAAAGACGTTTTCGATGCCCGTCAGTTAATCGAGTGCGGATTAATGCCCGACGTAGCTCGGCGAATGAGCGAAAAAGAAGCAGCGGAGCTGCGCGAAATGGCCCGCCAAGAGCGCCAAGCACTGCGAAGCGGCCAACAAAGCGTGGCTATTCGCCTATCGGCCGACTTCCATGTGCGTTTAGCACAGCTTTCGGGCAATGCCACCCTGGCCGAGTTTGTCGAGCGACTCTGCTCCCGCTCATCGCTAATACTCGCTGTCTACGGCCACCGCGGCCATTTAGGCTGCGAATCCCACGACCACGATGATCTGATCGGCTACCTGGAAGCAGGCAACGGCGAGCGCGCCAAAGCCTTTATGGGCCGCCACCTAAAAGCTATCGAAGCGTCGCTATCGATGGTTGAAGAGGTGGAGAATGTACCGGATTTGCAGCAGATATTTGGGGGCTAAGTGCGCTGGTTTGCAGCGCTAACGTAAAGCCAGTTTGAATGCGAATTGCCTCATTTGTGGCGCCTTGCTACAATTAAGCCAGTTTTTATGAGGGCATTAAAATGGCCACTAATAGCATCCGCTTGGATCAGCAACTTATTGAAAAAGCTACGATTATAGCTAAAGCGCTTGATCGAACGACTCCTAAACAAATCGAGCATTGGGCAAAAATCGGCGAAATGATGGAAGATAATCCTGATTTGCCTTATGAATTTGTGAAGCAAGCTATTATTGCAAAAGCAGAACGTGAAGCAGGGAAGCTGGAGACCTACGATTTTGGCTAAAGCCATCAGTGTCTTACAGTCCCCGAGCTTTAAAAAAGCAGTAAAGAAGCTTCAAGCCAATCAGAAAAAAGATCTCGACGCAGCTGTCAAAAAGCTAATGGACGAGCCCGCTTTGGGAGAACAGAAGAAGGGTGATCTATCATTCTTGCGTGTATATAAATTTAAAATGAACAAGCAACTAACGTTGCTCGGATACAGCTTTGATGATGGCGCCCTTGTTCTCGAATTGTTGGCTCTGGGGTCACACGAAAACTTTTATCGTGATATCAAACGGAGCTAGTACTTTACAAAGCCCGCAATAGCGGGCAATTTGTAGCGGCAGCGGGAAATTGATCCGCTGTTGCGATTGTGTACGCCCAGCATGGGCATGAACTAAT
>NZ_JACCGK010000022.1 GCF_013416325.1 Vreelandella sedimenti | reverse complement strand
CCCATTGGGTAAGCCTACGGCGCACCCGCGAATGCAGCGCATAGCGCTGCTAGAAGGTAGCGGCACGTAATAAGTTTGCACTATCGCTAAGCAAGGTTCAGTTATCGAATCGACTGTATGTGCTATGACCACTCGGCATACCCATCCCAACCCATTAGCCAAAAGTGATAGAGTGCCCCCGATTCGTCTGGCGAATCGATAAATAATAGGTTTTAACACTTTTGACAGGAGAAGCGCAGTGCAGGAGACAGCACAGCAAGGAAAGTTTGCCTGGTGGCGACGAATTGCCCTATGGAAGAAGATTCTCGCTGGCTTGGCGTTGGGTATTTTGGCAGGTGCGCTGTTAGGTGACACCGCCAGCGTGTTTAAACCGCTGGGCGATATTTTTATTAACGCCATTATGATGCTCATTGTGCCACTAGTGTTCTCCACTCTGGTGGTGGGGATTACCTCTATGCGCGACCCCCAGAAAATGGGTCGTATTGGCGCGCGTACCATTACACTCTATTTGGTCACCACCGCCTTTGCGATCTCGATCGGTATGGTACTTTCCACCCTGCTGCAGCCGGGCGTGGGCGTTGATTTAAGTTTTGACTCTGAAGTGGCCGCTAACGAAGCGCCATCGCTGGTCTCTATCCTGGTTAACTTAGTACCGCGTAACCCGCTGGACGCCCTGGCCAACGGCAACATTATGCAGATCATTGTGTTTGCCATTGGTTTGGGTATTTCGCTGACGTTGATCGGCGATAAAGGCGAGCCGGTCATGAAGGTCTTCGATAGCTTTGCCGAGGCAATGTACAAGCTCACCGGCATTGTGATGGCGTTTGCGCCCTTCGGTGTATTTGGCTTAATCGCCCACGTCTCCGGACAGTACGGTTTAGAAATATTGCTGCCGCTGGCCAAGTTGATTGGCGTGGCGTACTTGGCCAGCATTCTTCACGTGCTAGTGATCTACTCGGGCTTGATCTCGCTATTGGGGCGGCTAAACCCCATGCGCTATTTGCAGGGCAGCCTGGACGCTATTGTAGTGGCGTTCTCGTCGGCGTCTTCTGCAGGCACCCTGCCAGTATCTATACGTTGTGCGCAGAAAAACCTGGGCGTTTCCGAGGGGGTATCCGGGTTTGTGCTGCCCGTGGGCGCCACCATTAACATGGACGGTACCGCGCTTTACCAGGGCGTGGTGGTGCTATTCATCGCCCAAATGACCGGCACTGATTTGAGCATGATGGATTACGGCATGATCGTTGCCACCGGCACGCTGGCTTCCATTGGCACGGCGGGCGTACCGGGCGCGGGCTTGATTATGCTCTCGATTGTCATGGCACAGGTTGGCCTGCCGCTGGAAGCCATCGCTGTGGTCGCAGGGATTGATCGTATCCTTGATATGGCACGCACCAGCGTCAACGTCGCCGGTGATTTAATGGTGACAACCCTGGTAGGTAAAAGCGAGGGTGAGCTCAACGAAGAGATCTACAACCGCCGCTGATCCTGGCGCTACTATTTAGCTATATTCGATGCCCGCTGTGCTTAGCAGCGGGCTCTGCGCGCTCCCTTCATAGCCTTCCCCTGCCATACAGCAGTTGTGATTCGCACGGTTTCTCGGCAACCTATTAGCATCATTTCTAGACGAGCAACGCAGCTATGCCCACCGCTTTTGATCAAACGCTCGACGCCATCGATGCCCTGCATGCTGAGGATCCACGCTCCACGACGCTTGCCGACGGCACGTCCATGCCCCAGGAACTGGCCTATGCTCAGCGCATGAGCGACTGGCTAGACCGCGTGCATGACAACCCAGATGAGGTGCTGCGCTTAGCCGTACGCGCCCAGCACTTACAGCGCTGGTTAGTGCCGCGTGAGGAGTACCCCGAAGGGCGCGTAGGCTACTTAACCTGGCGGCGCGACCAGGGCAAGCGCGCAGGCGATACCACCGCTCAGCTAATGCGCGACGCAGGCTATGCAGACGAAGATGCCATCCGAGCCGCAACGATAATCGGCAAGAAAGGCCTGGGTCGCGATCCCGATGTACAAGCGCTGGAAGATTGCGCCTGCCTGGTATTTCTAGAGAACTACTTTGCCGATTTCTCGCGCAAGATCGAGCACGACCATATGGTGCGCATTGTGCAGATGACCTGGCGCAAAATGTCACCCCGCGCCCATGCACTAGCCTTGAAGCTACCGATGTCGAATGCCTCATTAGCGCTGGTAAAAGAGGCCCTGGGAGCAGAGTAAGATGCAGTGTAAAGCGCGACAGTGAGATGCAGCGGGGCAGCCGCTGCGGTAAAGTAACGGTCTTCTTTTAATGCGCCCCCGGCACTGACGGCTTGATCAACTATGATTGCATCCTTGGACACCCGTACCGCCCCGTTCGCACGCTTGGGCAATGAGTATGTACGTTTTTTACAGGCTCTTAAAACGCGCGGTTTTGAAGGCGAAATCGCCCCCGACTATGCCAACCGTACGGTGCTGGCAACGGATAACTCGATTTACCAGCGCCTGCCCCAGGCGGCGGTCTACCCCAAGCATGCCGAAGACCTAGAGCGCCTTACCCGGCTGGCCGCGCAAACCACTCATCGCAGCATTGTATTAACGCCCAGAGGCGGCGGCACCGGCACCAACGGCCAGTCACTCACCGATGGCATCGTGGTGGATGTCTCCCGCCATATGAATCAGATCCTAGAGATCGATGTGGACGCGCGGCGGGTGCGCGTTCAGGCGGGCGTGGTAAAGGATCAATTAAACGCCGCGCTCAAACCCCATGGGCTGTTTTTCGCCCCGGAGCTTTCGACCTCCAACCGCGCCACCATAGGCGGCATGATCTCTACCGATGCCAGCGGCCAGGGCAGCTGCGAATACGGCAAAACCCGTGATCACGTGCTGGAGCTCGATACTATTCTGATCGGTGGAAAGCACCTTCACAGCCGCGCTTTAACATCGGAAGAAGAGCAGGCGGAGTGCCTGCTGGAAGGCATTCTTGGCCGCGTACATACCACCGCCGCCGAGATTATCGACCAGCAGCACGACTTGATTGCAGCCAAGTTCCCGCCGCTCAACCGCTGCTTGACCGGTTACGATTTAGCCCACCTGCGCGACGACGAGGGGCAGCTCAACCTCAACAGCCTGCTGTGCGGCTCGGAAGGTTCGCTGGGCTTTCTGAACGAAGCGGTGTTGAATGTGCTGCCGATTCCCAAGCACTCCACTCTGGTCAATGTGCGCTACACCAGTTTTATGGATGCGTTGCGGGATGCCAAAGCGCTGATGGCCGCTAGCACTTCACAACCCCAGCCGCAGGCGCTACAACCCCAGCCGCAGGCGCTGCGCCCTACTTCCATAGAGACCATCGACGACACCGTGCTGCAGTTGGCCATGGAGGACTTCGTCTGGGACAGCGTGGCGGAGTTCTTCCCGGCGACCGCTAACACGGCGATTCGTGGCATTAACCTGATCGAATTTAATGACGATGATGAGAGCGCCCTCGCCGAGCGGGTGCGCGCTTTCACCGAGCACTTAAGCCAAGACACCACCGTAGAGCGGCTGGGTTACACCCTGGCAGAGGGGCGTGGGCAGATCCAGAAAGTCTACGCCATGCGCAAGCGCTCGGTGGGTTTACTCGGTAATGTGCAGGGCGAGAAACGGCCCATTCCGTTTGTGGAAGATACCGCCGTACCGCCGGAGCACTTGGCGGACTATATCGCCGAGTTCCGCGCCGCGCTGGATGCCCGAGGCCTCGCCTACGGAATGTTTGGCCATGTAGACGCCGGTGTACTGCACGTGCGCCCCGCCATCGATATGAAGGATCCCGAACAGGAAAAACTGATTCGCGCGGTGTCCGATGAAGTGGCGGCGCTTACCCAGAAATATGGTGGCCTGCTGTGGGGCGAACACGGTAAGGGCGTGCGCTCGGAGTACTCACCTAAATTCTTTGGCGAACTCTACCCCAGCCTACAGCGGGTAAAAGCCGCCTTCGACCCCTATAACCAACTTAACCCTGGCAAGATCGCCTCGCCTCTCTCTAACCCGCCCAGGGCCGCGGGTAAGCCTCAAAGCAACGAGCTAATCGCCAAGGATAGCGACCCCGATCTGTTGACGGTCGATGGCGTGCCCATGCGCGGTCAGTTTGACCGCACCATCGACGAGCGTGCCTGGCAAGCCTATGACGCTGCGGTGTACTGCAACGGCAACGGAGCCTGTTACAACTACGACCTCGATGACCCCATGTGCCCCTCCTGGAAGGCGACGCGTGATCGCCGCCACTCGCCCAAAGGCCGCGCCAGCCTGATCCGCGAATGGCTGCGCCTGCAGACCCAGGCGGGAATCGATGTTGTTGAGGAGTCGCGTAAGAAGAAAGCCGAAGGCGGCTGGGGCTTTATTAAACGCTTTCCGCTGCGGGCAGCGAACACTCTCAGCCGCAAGCAGCACCACGACTACTCCCATGAAGTTTATGATGCCATGGCGGGTTGCCTGGCGTGTAAGTCCTGCGCGAGTCAGTGCCCGATCAAGGTCAACGTTCCCCAGTTCCGCTCGCAGTTCTTGGAGGTCTACCACGGCCGCTACCTGCGCCCGATTCGCGATTACGTGATTGGCGGCACTGAGTTTATGCTGCCTACCCTGGCCAAAGCCGCACCGCTGTATAACGCCGTGATTGGCCAGCGCTGGGTAGAGCAACTAATGCGCCGCACCTTGGGCATGAGCGATTCACCAGCGCTTTCGCGGGCCAGTGTTAAAAAGCAGTTGAACGCCTGGGGCGTCGCCGAGGCAACACCGCTCTCACTGGCCCTGTTAACCGATCAACAGCGCGCCAACAGCGTGATTATTGTTCAGGACGCCTTCACCACCCACTTTGAAGCCAAGCTGGTGATGGACGTGGTGGAACTGCTATCACGCCTCAATCTACGCGTGTTCGTGATGCCCTATTCGGTTAACGGCAAACCGCTCCAGGTGCAGGGCTTTCTGGGCGCCTTCGAGCGCACCGCCGCCAAACAGGCCGAACGGCTACGCACCCTGGCCCGCTTTGATATCCCCATGGTGGGCATTGATCCGGCGATGACGCTCACCTATCGCCAAGAGTACGTCAAAGCGTTAGGCAATGAAGCCGTACCTGAGGTGCTGATGCTGCAGGAGTGGCTGGCGACCCGTATAAACACGCTAGCGCCCAACCAGTTCAAGCCAACCGACCCAGGCTTTAAGCTGCTCTCCCACTGCACCGAGAAAACCAACGCGCCAGGTAGCCCTAAAGCATGGCAGCAAGTGTTCGCGGCCTTTGGGTTAGAGCTTGAGCTGATGGCCACCGGCTGCTGCGGCATGTCGGGCACCTACGGTCATGAAACCCGCAACACCACCACATCCAAAACTATCTACGCCCAGTCGTGGCAGCCCCAGGTGGAGGCAGTGGAGAACGCAGGCAAACTATTAGCCACGGGCTATTCCTGCCGCAGCCAGGTAAAACGCTACTCTGAACAAGTTCTGCTACATCCTTTGCAGGCGCTACTCGTTGCCCTAAAGCGCAGCTAAAGTTTGTACAAACACTAAAGCTTGTATAACGTTGAGAGAGCTAACAGCGTGCGGTGCAGAAAGCTGTCACGCTGTTTATTGACTGTTATTTTTCAGGAGCTGCCTTGTTATCTCTACTTCCCTCCCTGACTCGCCTAGGCGCAAGCGCTGTTTTAACCCTGAGTATGGGGGCCATGGCTGTCGCTCAGGAAAACCGTGTTGAGACGCAGGTGGTGGCCGACTCTCCACGGATAGAGGTGCTGCCGTTGACCGGCAGCGTTAGCGCCCCACGCACCTCGCTGCTATCGAGTACTGAAGCAGGCCAGGTCAGCGAGCTCACGGTTGAGATGGGCGACACCGTCACTCAAGGCCAGCCTCTTTTATCGCTTGATACCCGCGATATTAGCCTGGAAAGTCAGCGCGCCCGCGCCGATCTATCCCAAGCCGAAGCCGAGCGAGACGAAGCGCAACGCTTGGTGAGGGAAGCCAACCAGCTCTCAGCGCAGAACTTTGCCGCCAGTGAACGCCGCCAGCGTGAAAGCGCTTTAGCAGCGGCCCAGGCCACCCTTGAAGCGCGCCGAGCGGATTACGAGCTGGCCCAGCTACAGCTTGAGCGTCACCAGATACGCGCGCCCTTTGACGGCATGGTCACCCACCGGGAGAGCAATGTCGGTGAATGGGTCAACCCCGGTGACACCCTGCTCACCCTGGTCGATTTAGCCTCACTTCGTTTAGATTTCTCGGTGCCGCTCTCTGCCTACCAACGCTTTGAAGGCTCTCAATTAGAGGTTCGCTTAGAAGGCAGCGATCGTTGGCACCCGGCGCGCACCCTCGCGCGTATTCCCCTCGATGCCAGTTCAAGGCAGTTTCTGCTTCGTGCGGCGCCGGAAACGCCACTGGAGATGCTGCCGGGTATGGCCGTGGAAGGCCGTTTGCAACTTAACGGCGAAAGCGGCCCCAGCGTGCCGCGGGATGCACTCGTTCGACGCCCGGATGGCAGCGTCAGCGTTTGGCTAGCTCGCCAGAGCGATGATACTTGGCAGGCGTTCGAACAGCGGGTTGAGATCGGCGACAGCTACCAAGGAAAGGTCGCCGTTAATGTGGGCCTATCAGCAGGAGACCGCGTTATCGTCGTCGGTAATGAGCGGCTTGAAGAGGGGCAAACCGTGTCCCTGAGCGACGACTAAAGGAGCCCGCCCCACCTATGTTTGCCGCCATTATTCGTCACGGCATCTTGGTTAGCGTTATTACGCTGATCCTGTTGATTCTGGGTATCGCCGCCATCTGGCGCATCCCTGTACAGATGATTCCCGACCTGGAAACCCGCGTGGTGGGTATCGAGACCCAATGGCCGGGAGCGACGCCGCAGGATATTGAAAAGGATATCCTGATCGAGCAGGAGGAGTTCCTGCGTAATGTGCCCAACCTCCAGCGCATGGAGTCCACCGCCAGCAGCGGTAGCGCCGAAATCGAGCTGGAGTTCCCGTTTGGCGTCGATCTCACCGAAACCTTGATTCGGGTTAACAACGCGCTCAGCCAGGTGCCCTCCTACCCCAACAACGTCGACCAGCCGCGCATCGTCGCCAACTCCTTTTCCGCCAACGCCTTCATGTACTTTAACGTTGGCCCTCGGGAGGGCAACCCGCGCCAGCTTGATATGCCCGCCATGCGCGACTACCTGGAAGTTAACGTCCGTCCGCGCCTGGAGAGCGTTGCCGGCGTATCGGAAGTCACGGTTTCCGGTGGTGCAGAGCGACAAATGCAGCTGCTGATCGACCCCGAAGCGCTAGCCGCCCGTGAACTGAGTATCGCTGATATTCAGGCCGCCCTTCAGGCCCGCAATCAGGATGTCTCCGGTGGCAACCTAGAGAGCGGCAAACGCCGCTACCTGCTGCGCACCGTGGGCCGCTTTGAGGATGTTGAGAGCCTTGAAGCGTTGATTCTCATCCGCGACGGCGACGCGGTTACCCGGCTGAGCGATGTTGCCGTGATGCGCCAATCCTACGCCGAACTCACCTCCCGTGCTTACAGCTCAGATGGACAGCCGGTACTGAGCGTGCAGGTGCGCCGTGAACCGGGCGCCAATGTGATCGATATCAAGCGCGCCATGCTCGACGAAGTCGCGGCGCTTAATGAAGGTCTGCTAGCCGAGCAGGGCATGCGCATGACCCTCTCCAGCGACGACGTGCGCTACGTGGAGTCATCGATTGCCAATGTCTGGGTCAACCTGGGCCTGGGTGCGCTGTTTGCTACTCTGGTGATGTATGCCTTCCTGCGCTCTGCCCGCGCCACCCTGGCCGGGGTCATCGGCATTCCTATCTGCACCATCGCCGCCTTTCTAGGTCTGCTGCTGGCAGGGCGCACGCTCAACGTCATTTCGCTGGCGGGTGTTGCTTTCGCCATTGGCATGACGATAGACAACACCATCGTGGTGCTGGAGAGCATTGAGACCCAGCGCCGCCGAGGCTTGGCGCGCTTTGAAGCGGCTCTTGAGGGCGTTAAGCAAGTATGGCCTGCAGTGCTCGCTTCAACGCTGACCACTATTTTAGTCTTTGTGCCCATCTTCTTTATTCAGCAAGAAGCCGGGCAGCTCTACTCCGATATTGCGGTGGCCATCTCAACCTCGATTATTGTCTCCATGGTGGTCGCCATTACCGTTATTCCCACCCTGGGCGCGCATATCGATTTTCGCGGCAAGGAAAGCACTTCAAAGTCATCGCCACGCTGGATACGCGGCTGCCTGTGGGTGGTTGATGGCATGATTCGCACCACTTCCCGGCGCTTTCTCGCCATCGTACTGGGCATCTTGGGGGGTATCGGTATTTTTGCCTGGCTGACGCCCCCGGCGGAGTACCTGCCCGAAGGCGAAGAAGCCAAAACCTTTGCCAGCATGAACGCACCGGCGAGTTACAACCTAGCTACCATGGATGCGATTGCCCAAACCCTGCAACAGGAGTTGGAGCACCATGTGGGCGCTGAGCCGGAGCGCTTCGAGCGCGGCGACACCGACATCCCGCCGATTCGCACCATGGGCATTCAAGCCGAAGCTCAAAGCCTGCGGATCATTGCAGAAACCATCGACCCCAGCCATATTGAAGCCTTGATGGACGCCCTCACCCAGCGCTTTGAAAGGTACCCGGATATGCGCGCCTTTGCCGCCCGTGGCTCGATTATCTCCAGCAACGACGGCGGAACGCGCAGCATCACGCTGGATATTGCCGGCAACGATCTAAACGAACTCTACACCACCGCCAATGCGATTTATCAGCGCGCCGCGACAGTGTTCGACAACCCACGCATTCAGTCGCGGCCCTCCGCCCTGGAGCTCGGCCAGCCGCTGATCGAGGTATATCCCAATTGGGAGCGCGCGGCAGAAGTCGGCCTGGATACCAGCGAATTGGGCACCACCGTCGCGGTGCTCACCAACGGCGCCTACCTGGATGACTTCTATCTCGACGACGAGAAAATCGACCTTTACGGCTACGGCCCCGAGGCAGGCGATATAGACCTGGATGCCCTCGCCACCCTACCTATCCATACGCCCTCAGGGGTAAGCGTTCCGCTCAATACCCTCGCCGAAATTCGCGAGACGGTGGGTACGGCTACGCTACGCCGGGTAGATGGTCGCCGCAGTGTTACGCTAGACGTCATCCCACCTCGCAGCGTGGCGCTGGAAGCCGGTATCGAGCGTATGCAGCGCGAGGTGATTGAACCACTGCGAAATGAGGGCGCAATCCCTGCCAACATTAACGTCAGCGTGACCGGCGCGGGGGATCAGTTAGACGCCACACGCCAAGCGCTTACCGGCAATGCATTAATTGCATTAGCTATTGTGTATCTGCTGCTGGTGGCAATTTTTGCCCACTGGGGTTATCCGCTGCTTATCCTCGCCACTATTCCATTAGGCGCCGCTGGGGGAATTGTGGGGCTATGGCTAATGAATACCGTGGGAGCTCAGCTGCCAAAAATTGGCTTAAATGCCATCAGCCAGCCGTTTGATATGATCACCATGCTGGGCTTTTTGATTCTGATGGGGACAGTGGTTAACAACCCGATATTGGTTGTTCATCAGGCGAGAGAGAATCTGCGCACGGCGAGCATGGGGGTTCGTGAAGCCGTTCAAGAGGCGGTGGAGAGCCGTTTAAGGCCTATCGCCATGACGACTCTCACTACCCTTTGCGGCCTTTCGCCGCTGGTGTTTCTGCCTGGAGAAGGCACCGAGCTTTACCGCGGCGTTGGGGCCATTGTGCTATTCGGGCTGCTCGGCACGGCGATCGTCACTGTCACCTTCTTGCCAGCGCTTACCGTTGCCGTGCTGAGTTGGAAAACCAAAAGGCAAGCTGCCTAAACGTTGTCTAAAAGAAGAGCCGTTTAAGTGCCAACCCTGGATCACTTTCGCGCATAAAGGCTTCGCCAACCAAAAAACCATTAACGTTATGGTCGCGCATTAGCTCAACGTCATCGCGGGTATGAATACCCGACTCGGTAATCACCGTAACACCCTCTGGAATGCGCGGCAGCAGATCCAGGGTGGTATTCAGGCTGGTTTCAAAGGTATGCAGATTACGGTTGTTGATGCCGACCAGCTTTAGATCCAGCGCCAGCGCACGCTCAAGCTCGTTGGCGTCGTGCACCTCGACCAGCACATCCATACCCAACTGAATGGCCTGCTGATGCAGGTCGCGCAGCTGTGCATCGTCCAAGGCGGCAACAATCAGCAGAATACAGTCCGAACCAATCGCCCGCGCTTCACAGACCTGGTAGCCATGGGTGATAAAGTCCTTGCGAATCACCGGCAATGTGCAGACGTCCCGAGCGGCAATTAGATAGTCTTCATGGCCTTGGAAAAAATCGGCGTCGGTAAGCACGGAGAGACAGGCAGCGCCGCCCTGGGCGTAGCTTTTGGCGATATCCGAGGGGTGAAATTCTTCGCGAATAACGCCTTTTGAAGGTGAGGCTTTTTTCACCTCGGCGATAATCGCCGGATCACCTGTTGCGATGCACGTATTAAGCGCCTCAATAAAGCCACGCGGGGAGCTCTGCTGCTCTCCTAACGCGAGCAAATCCGCCTCTGAAACAGCCTGACGGCGCTCAGCCACTTCTTGGTCTTTGCGAGCAAGAATACGCGTTAAAATAGTCGGCGTTGCCTGTTGGGTCATGTTGATCTCTTCTTATTTAAGAACTTACGCTGAAAAACTTATTGCTTAAACACGCTGGTGAAGTGAGAAAGCTCTCTAAGCTTCTCGAGCGGCAGTTTAGACGCTTGCGCGTCCTGGGCTACCATCACACCCTCTTTTAACGTATCCGCGACGCCCGAACAGTAGAGCGCGGCCCCTGCATTTAGCGCGACCATATCGGCAGCGGCACCTTCACCGGAAAGCGCGGCCTTGACCAAACGCAGGCTGTCTTCGGCGCTGGCGGCTTTCAGCGTTGCCAGGCTCTGGCGCTCTATACCCAGCTCTTCAGGCGTAATGGTGTACTGGATAATCTCACCCTCTTTTAGCTCGGCTACCAAGGTGGGGCTGGCCAGAGATATCTCATCCAGGCCATCCTCGGAGTGAACGACCATCACGTGGCGGCTGCCCAAGGTTCTCAACACTTCCGCCATTAATGGCACTAACGCTGGGGCGTAAACACCAAGTACTTGATTGGGAGCACCAGCAGGATTGGTCAACGGGCCCAAAATATTAAACAGCGTGCGCACGCCCATTTCACGACGCGGGCCAATGGCATAGCGCATGGCCGGATGATGGTTGGGCGCAAACATAAAGCCTACACCCACCTGCTCGATACAGCGCGCTACCTGGTCAGGCTTAAGATCCAGGTAGATACCCGCCACATCAAACAGGTCCGCACTGCCCGATGAAGACGAAACGCTTCGGTTGCCATGTTTGGCCACATGGGCACCAGCGGCAGCGGCGACAAAACTGGCGGCGGTGGAAACGTTAAACAGGTTGGCGCCGTCGCCACCGGTGCCGACAATATCGACAACGTTTTCAGCATGCAGCTCAACGCGCTTCATCAGCTCGCGCATTACCTGGGCGGCAGCGCTGATTTCAACGGCACTTTCGCCCTTCATGGCAAGGCCTACCAGCAGGCCACCAATTTGCGCATCGCTTGCATCGCCGGTCATGATCTGACGCATCAAAGCGTGCATGGCATCGAAAGAAAGGTCTTCGCGGCGCATCACCGCATTAATCGCATCTCGCATTTGCATGAGCAGAGGGGCCCCTAAAAGCGTGTGAAACCGGCCATTAGCCGCGTTTTAAAAAGTTGGCCAACAGCTCATGGCCTTGGCGGGTAAGAATCGACTCGGGGTGAAACTGCACCCCTTCAATATCCAGCTCGCGGTGACGAAACCCCATGACTAAACCGGGGGTTACGTCGTCATCGCCTGTCCAGGCAGTGATTTGTAAACAGTCGGGCAGGCTCGCTTTATCGACCACCAGGGAGTGATAGCGGGTAACCTCAACCGGGTTATCCAGTCCTTCAAACACGCCTTGGTTAGCGTGATGCACGGCAGAAGTTTTGCCGTGCATCACCTGCGGCGCGCGCACAACCTTGCCACCATACACTTGGCCAATCGCCTGATGGCCCAGGCAGACGCCTAAAATAGGCAGCTTGCCTGCAAAGTGTTTGATGGCAGCCATGGAAATGCCCGCTACATTGGGGGTGCAGGGCCCAGGTGACACCACCAGGTGCGTCGGCGCCAGCGTTTCGATCTGCTCAATGGTGATATCGTCATTGAGGTGAGTGTTCACCTGCGCTCCAAGCTCACCCAGGTACTGGACAATGTTGAACGTGAAGCTGTCGTAATTATCGATCATCACCACTTTCGGCACTGACTGTTCCTGTGCTGGCTGTTTGTGCACCGACTGAGCTTGCGCCATTGCCCCACTTACTCCATTGCGTCAGTTCGACCAGGGATAAAACCACTAATAAGGTGATGATACCGCAACCGAGCACTCCCTTGCAGGGGTTAAGTGTCACCCAGGCCCCCCTTTAGACCAACAGCACTAGTGCGATAGATCACAGCCTTGGGGAGGGCCATGGCGACGCCGCAAAGAAGAAACCGTTCGGTCAGTCATAAGGCACGCTATGCTTAGGGGTGTATTAGTGTTCAGCATAGTGGCACTTATCCATTGAGGGAATCCTTCCTTGGGCAATACTTCTTGCGGCCTGGCATTGCAGTGGAACTGGCAACGGGCCACCGCAGTCTTTATTATCTGCCGTCTTTTTCGATAGTTTTTTAGCTAGTTAGGAGCGTGGGATGTCAAAGTGGTTTACCTGGGCGTGGGCGCTCTTATTCATCGCGTTGATAAGCGCTGCGCCAGCTTATGCCAACACAACACTGCGCGTAATTGCCTCCTTTTCAGTCATGGAGGAGCTGGTCAAACGAGTGGCGGGCGACGCTGTCAGCGTCAATGTCATCGTGCCACGGGGAGAAGATGTTCACCGCTGGGAGCTAACACCTCCCAACGTGCTGGCGTTAGAAGAGACACATGTTGTGTTTTATAACGGGCTTGGACTAGAGCCTTGGATACGCCATGTTGAGGCGATGTCTGACGACCAGCTAACGCTAGTGGAAGTGGCTAAAAAGGCCGACTATACGCCGCTGACGATTTCCACCGGGCAGTATAAAGGCGAGCCAGACCCGCACATGTGGATGGATCCAGAGGGCGCTGCAGCCTACATCGATGTCATTGCTGAGACCCTGGCCGAGCACTTACCCGATCAAGCCGCTGCGTTTTATGCCCGTGCTGACGAGGCGCGCAAGGCGCTGAATAATCTTAACCAAGCGGTAAAAGAGCGGCTTGAAGGTATTCCACAAACTAACCGCACATTATTGACCAGCGAGGCAGGTTTTGGTTACTTTGCCCGCACCTATGCCTTTGATGCTCAAGGGGTGTGGGGCGTTAACCACGAGACCCAAGGCAGTGCCCAGGCAATGGCCAAGATCAGCGAACAGCTTACCGAAAAACGCCCCCCTGCGCTGTTTTTTGAAAGCACCACACCTAGTATCCATATGGACGCCCTGTCTCGGGAAGCTTCACTGCCACTAGCCGGCCCGCTGTATGTCGACTCGCTGAGCGGTGAAGATGGCCCTGCTGCCAACTACTCGGACATGTTGCACCATAACGCTGAAGTGATGCATACCGCACTAGGAGGCGCCACGGCTGAATAAGCGGCTGGCCAAAACTAATCAATTACCTTTGTCGGCCGAGGTGTCCTCAACAGCAACTCAGTTAACGAACTGAGCACTAGGTCGGGATGGCTATTCTCTATCGGCTCCCCATGGTTATAACCATAGGGCAGCGCCAGAGTAGTAAAGCCTGCCGCCTTTCCAGCTGCCATATCGTGACGTGAATCGCCGACCATTACACATTCAGCTGGCGGTACTTGACAATGGTGCGCAGCGTGGAGCAGCGGCAATGGATGGGGCTTCTTTTCGGCCAAAGAATCACCGCCGATCCATAGGGTAAAATAGTTCAGCAGCTCGAAGTGATTTAACAGCGGCACAATGAAGCGTTCGGGCTTATTGGTAATCAGCACCAGTGTGAGGCCTTGCTGGTGCAGCGCCTGTAGGGCTTGTTTTACTCCCGGGTAGAGCGTTGTCAGGGTATTGGGCGCAGCGCCGTAGTGTGCCATAAACACATCATAACCGCGTTCAAGAAGCGCTGGCTCAGGCGCTGCTTTTAACGCCCAGGTCAGGGCTCTTTCCACTAATACCGGCGCGCCATTGCCAACCCAATCCCGCACCTTTGTCTCATTCGGCTCGGGTAAATCCAGCTCGCTTAACGTGCGTGCCACGGCGGCGGCAAGGTCGGGCACTGAATCGATCAGCGTTCCGTCCAAGTCGAAGGCAATTAACCGTTTTCCCTGTAGCACGGGGTGTCGTTCTGAGTAGTGACTTGGATGTATTTTCAATGCGCTCTGCCCCATTTTGATTTAAAAACCATTTTACCTGCTCAAAGCACACGTTCGCATTAGTCAGACGCGTCAGAACCTTCTATGCTGGGGCTAATTTAGTTAAAGAGGTAGTCATATGCCCACTCCCAGAATCGTGATTGTCGGCGCCGGTGCTGGCGGCTTAGCCCTTGCCACACGATTAGGTCGCACCTTGGGTAAGCGCAAACGCGCAGAAATTGTGCTGCTGGATCGCAATACCACCCACGTATGGAAACCGCTGCTCCACGAACTGGCTACCGGTGTACTGAACTCCAGCATGGACGAGGTGGATCTTCGCGGGCATTCATCGGCTCACTTCTACCGTTATCAGCGTGGTTCGCTAACCGGCATTAATCGCGAGCAGCAGACGCTGCAATTAGCGCCGATTCATGATGAAGATGGCCAAGAGGTGCTACCCGCCCGCGAGCTTGCCTATGACTATCTGGTCATGGCCATAGGCAGCGTTTCCAACGATTTCGGTACGCCCGGCGTGGCGGAGCACTGCCACTTTATTGATTCGCCCCAGCAGGCCAAGGCGTTCCAGCGCGATATGATCAACACCTTTCTGCGCTATACCGACCCCAACCTACGCCAACATACTCAGTTAACCATTGGCATCGTCGGCGGCGGTGCAACAGGGGTAGAACTTGCGGCCGAATTATTTGACGCTTCGCGCATGCTCAATGCCTATGGGGTGACGTCCGTTGATCACCAGCAAATCAGCGTACACCTACTGGAAGCGGCACCGCGCTTGCTTCCAGGGCTTTCCGAGCGGGTCAGCCAAACTGTCAAAACAGAGCTTGAGAGCATGGGCGTAACCGTCCATACCGATACCGCCGTTAAAGAAGCTCAGGCGCATCAGTTGGTCACCGGTGACGATGAAGTGATCAAGACCGATATCAACGTGTGGGCAGCGGGTATCAAAGCGCCGCCGTTTTTGGCGGAGCTAGGCCTGACAACAAATAAGAAAAACCAAATTGAAGTAAAAAGCACCCTACAAAGCGTCGATGATGAGAAAATTTTTGCTCTAGGCGACTGCGCCAGTTGTCCGATGGGTGAAAGCGGCACGGTGCCTCCTCGCGCCCAGGCGGCTCACCAGCAGGCTAAGCTGCTCGCCAAAAACCTGGTCAATAAACTGGAAGGCAAACCGCTAGCCGATTTCCGCTATCGCGATCACGGCTCACTGGTATCGCTGGCCCGCTACGATGCGGTAGGTAATTTGATGCGAAGCTCTGCCTCCCGCGGCCTGTTTTTAGAGGGCTGGCTGGCTCGCCAAGCCTATGCATCGCTCTACCGCATGCACCAGCTATCTATTCATGGGGCGCCGAAAACGGGGCTGGCCTGGCTGGTCGACAAGCTTAATCGTTACTTAAAACCGCGCATGAAATTGCACTAAACGACACTTACTTATTACTTAGCCAGCGCCGCTCGCATCTGCTTGATCACCGTGTCATAGCCGTGCGGGTCGGTGGCCTGATGGGCGCTGAAAATGGCGGAACCCGCCACAAAGGTATCGGCGCCCGCTGCGGCGATCTCGGCGATGTTATCCACTTTCACCCCACCGTCGATTTCCAAGCGCATATCAAATTTTGAGGCATCAATGCGCGCCCGTGCTTCACGCAGCTTGTCCAGCGTGCCGGGGATAAAGGATTGCCCACCAAAACCTGGGTTGACGCTCATCAGCAGCACCATATCAACTTTATCCATCACATAGTCAAGATAGGAGAGCGGCGTGGCCGGGTTAAATACCAGGCCGGCTTTACAGCCACCATCACGGATCAGCTGCAGCGAGCGATCAACGTGCTCAGACGCTTCCGGATGAAAGGTGATATAGCTGGCGCCCGCCTCAATAAAGTCGCTGATCATGCGGTCTACCGGTTTAACCATGAGATGCACGTCGATGGGCGCCGTGACGCCATGCTTACGCAGGGCCTTACACACCATTGGCCCAATGGTCAGGTTGGGCACATAATGATTATCCATAACATCGAAGTGCACCACATCCGCGCCAGCAGCCAGCACGTTATCCACCTCCTCACCCAGCCTGGCAAAGTCAGCTGATAAAATAGAGGGGGCAATCAAGAAGTTCTGCGCAGCGGTCATATTACATTCCTGCTTATCAATCAGTAGACGAAGTGAAGTGTAGACACTCGATATACCCGCGGGTGTGCAGGCAAGGGAGCAAAGCCGCTATCTTATCAGAGCCGCTTAGCAGAACCACGTATCCGCGTCTCGCATCTCATCACACACATATTCTTAAATAGAATATAAAACATGATTGTAATTCCACATTGATAGATTTAACCTTGCCAATATCGCGACATTAAGCGCTTACTGCTTTTAAGGAGTTTCTTTATGGCACTGCCAACAATTTTCCGCCGCAGCCTGATTGCCATTGCGTTAGGCGTTACGGTAAGTGGAACCGCCGCCGCCCAAGAGCGTGAACTACTCAACTCGTCTTACGATATCGCTCGCGAGCTGTTTGCTGCGATCAACCCTGAGTTTCAAGCCTGGTGGCAGGAAGAGCACGGGGAAGAGATTGCCATTAGCCAGTCTCACGGCGGCTCGTCCGCACAAGCCCGTGCCATCCTTCAGGGTCTACGTGCCGATGTGGTGACCTTTAACCAGGTGACCGACGTGCAGGTACTCGCCGATGCGGGGCTGGTGGCCGAAGATTGGCAGGATGCGTTTGAGAACAATGCCTCCCCCTACTACTCCACCACTGCTTTCCTAGTGCGCAAAGGCAATCCTAAAGGAATTGAGAGCTGGGACGACTTAGTTAAAGAAGATGTACAAATGGTCTTCCCCAACCCGAAAACCTCGGGTAACGGCCGCTATACCTACTTAGCCGCCTGGGGCTTTGCCGAGAACGAGTTCGATGGCGATGAAGAGCAAATCGAAGAGTTTATGCGCACTTTCCTAGCCAATGTGGCGGTATTCGATACCGGCGGTCGTGGCGCAACCACCAGCTTTATCGAGCGTGAAATTGGCGATGTACTGATTAGTTTCGAGTCTGAAGTCAACAACATTCGCAAAGAGTATGGCAGTGACGACTACGAAGTCATCGTGCCACCCGTTAGCATCCTGGCCGAGTTCCCCGTTGCCGTTGTTGGTGAAAATGCTGAGCGCAACGGTAACAGCGATTTGGCCCAGAGCTACCTTGAGTACCTCTACACAGAAGAGACTCAGCGCCTGCTGGCAGGCTTCAACTACCGAGTGCATAACGAAACCGTGGTCGAAGAGTTCGCCGACCAGTTCCCGGAAACCGAGCTGCTTGAAGTAGACGAGGTATTTGGTAGCTGGGATGAAGCCATGGAGACCCACTTTGAGGGTGGTGGCCTTCTCGACCAGTTACAGCGCCGCTAATATTCACTCATGAGCCAGCCTGAACTATGAGTCAACTTGCCTCCTGGCGAACCGGCAGCACCCGTGTGCTGCCGGGTTTTGGCCTTTCTATGGGTATCAGCGTGCTGTTTATCTCGCTGGTGCTGCTGCTCCCGATTACGGGTCTGTTCGGTCAGTTAGCGGAGCTTAGCTTTGCCGAATACTGGGCAATCATCACCGAAGGGCGCGTAGTTGCCAGCTATATGGTCACCATTGGCGCGGCAGCCGTTGCGGCGATTATCAACGCCATATTTGGCTTATTGCTGGCGTGGGTATTGGTTCGCTACGACTTCCCTGGCAAGCGCTTACTCGATGCCTTAATGGATCTCCCCTTCGCGCTACCCACCGCGGTGGCAGGCATTACGCTGGCAACCCTTTATGCCAGTAGCGGCTGGATGGGTGGATTGCTGGAGCCGCTAGGGTTTCAAGTCGCTTACACCTGGGTGGGTATCGCCCTGGCCATGGCCTTTACCAGTATCCCGTTTGTAGTGCGCACAGTGCAGCCGGTGCTGGAAGATATGCCAGTGGAAGTCGATGAAGCAGCTATGTCATTGGGTGCTACCGACGGCGTGGCCTTTCGCCGCGTGATCTTGCCGCATATCTGGCCTGCCTTGGTGACTGGAACGGGGCTGGCGTTTGTTCGTTCGCTAGGAGAGTTCGGAGCAATCATTTTTATCGCCGGTAATATGCCTTATGAAACGGAAATCACCGCGTTGATGATTTTCGTTAAACTGCAAGAGTATGACTATGCGGGGGCCTCGGCGATTGCTTCAGTGGTACTGTTTGTCTCGCTGGCACTGCTACTGGCCATTAATATTTGGCAGGGCCGCTTTGTGCGCCGCCTGCATGGAGGTAAGGGGTAATGCGTCGAATTGGTGATGCGCCGCTTATCCGGCGCCTGCTGATAGGTGCCGCTCTGGTGCTGTCAGCACTGTTTTTACTGCTGCCGCTGGTGGCCATTTTTGCCCAGGCGTTCTCCCAGGGCGTTATGGTTTTCTGGTCGAACGTCAGTAACACCTTCACCCTGCACGCGATTGGTCTGACGCTGATGATTGCGCTACTAACCATTCCTGTGTGCCTAGTATTTGGCGTTGCCCTAGCGTGGCTGGTCACGCGCTTCAGCTTCCCTGGGCGTCGCATTCTGCAAACGTTGATCGATATCCCCTTTGCGGTCTCTCCCGTTGTCGCGGGTCTGATTTACTTGCTGCTGTATGGCCGCAACGGCTGGATCGGCACTTGGCTGGACGGCCATGATATTCAGCTTATGTTTTCTTGGCCGGGCATCCTCATGGTGACTATTTTTGTTACCTGCCCCTTTGTGGCCCGGGAATTGATCCCGTTGATGCAGGCCCAAGGCTCCCGTGAAGAAGAAGCAGCCGTAACGCTTGGCGCTACCGGCTGGACGACCTTCCGGCGCGTCACGCTGCCCAACATCCGCTGGGCACTGCTGTACGGCGTTATCCTTACCAACGCCCGTGCGGTAGGGGAATTTGGGGCTGTTTCAGTGGTCTCCGGCGCTATACGCGGCAAGACCAATACGCTACCACTGCACCTTGAGCAGCTGTATCAGGATTATAATGCCGTGGGGGCATTTGCCTGCGCGGCCTTACTCGCCTTTATTGCCCTACTGACGCTCGCCGCCAAGGCCGGGCTGGAATGGCGCGCAGCGCGCCGGGAGGCATTTGCATGAGCATTCACTTACACAACATTGCTAAGCACTTCGGCACAACCCAGGCGTTAGAGCCAATCAACCTGGATATTCACGAAGGTGAGCTGGTCGGCCTGCTTGGCCCTTCGGGCTCGGGCAAAACGACGCTGCTGCGGATTATTGCTGGCTTGGAAAATGCCGACCGCACCGCACAGCCCAGCAAGATTTTGTTCGGTGACCGCGACGTGACTAATGTACATGTGCGCGATCGGCGGATTGGTTTTGTTTTCCAGCACTACGCGCTGTTTCGCCATATGAGTGTCTACGACAACGTGGCCTTTGGCCTGACGGTGTTGTCGCGTAAACGCCGCCCCAGCAGCGGTGAGATTCGCGCCCGAGTGTTTAGGCTACTTGAAATGGTCAAGCTGGAGCACCTCGCCAACCGCTACCCTGCCCAACTTTCCGGCGGCCAGCAGCAGCGAGTATCGCTAGCCCGCGCCTTGGCAGTGGAGCCGGAAGTACTGCTGTTGGACGAGCCTTTTGGTGCACTTGATGCCAAAGTGCGCCAAGAGTTACGCCGCTGGCTGCGCCACCTGCATGACGAGTTCAATTTCACCAGCGTCTTTGTCACCCACGACCAGGAAGAGGCGCTGGAGCTTTCCGACCGCGTCGTAGTCATGAGTAACGGCCGTATTGAGCAAATTGATACTCCCGATGAGCTCTACCGGGAGCCCAAAAACCGCTTTGTGTTTGAGTTTCTAGGCGATGTAAACCATCTGGAAGGCAAAGTGACCAACGGCGTACTTACCTGTGGCGACGCCTATTGGCACGTGGATCTGCCTGATGGCCATGAAGAGCTGCTGCTACGCCCCCATGAAGTGCGCCTCACCGAGCAACCCACCTCTGAAAGCCATTTACCGGTCACTATCACGGCGATTTCGCCGGTGGGCGCAGAAGTGCGCGTAGAGCTAGAGGCGGATTGGCTCGCCCAGCCTTGGCTTGCTACCGTGCGCCATACTGACTTTGAGCACTTGGCGCTACGCCGAGGGCAACGCTTATTCGCCCACCCCCGCCACTGGCGACGCTTTCCCAAAGCTGAGTCGAAAGCGACGGAGCAAAGCCGCGTGGCATAACGCTGCGGAAGCGCTAGCTGCCCTAAATGGAGCAGCTAGCGTTGACGTTTCATCGCATTAGCTCAAAAACGCATTTGCCTAAAGGTCAGGCTCACCCGTGGCTCAACATCTTTCTTGGTTTTAGGCAGGCTATGTAGCCAATTTTTCTGTGTGGTGCCTTTCATAATTAACAGACTGCCGTGCTCTAGATTAAGCGACACGCTCTCCCCTGTTGGCTTATGTTTAAACGAGAATTTCCTTGCGCCGCCTAGGCTCAACGCCCCGATTGATCCACTCTCAACAAGGTCTTTTTCGGCGTCACTGTGCCAGCTCATGCCCTCATCGCCTGAGCTATAAAAATTACCCAGACACGAATTAAACATCTCCCCGCAGTGGCTCTCCACCACCTGCTTAATCTCTCGTAAAAAATCAGGCCATACTAACGCCATCTTTGTATATCCTGAGTATGTATAGGAAACCGGCTTATCCGCATACTAGGCTATTTTCCTCTTTGTAACGATCTCTTTGCCGTAAATAAACGCACGATCATGCTCCCAGGTTAATTCGCTTAGGCACTTATCCAGATACATATCGGCGGTAACTGTATCCAAGACTTTTCCGTGGTAGTAAACCTCACCATCCCTTGGAAGCAGATTAATCAACTTCATCTCGTCGTTTTCAAACAGATCCATTTTACCCCCTCTAATGCGCGAAGCCGCGGAAAGCGGCGCTAGCCGCCCCGTGGCACGAAGCCAACCCCGACGCCTCAAACCATAAGCCTTCACATTCCGGTTTAAAAACACGCAACAAGAGCAAGAAACGGGTTTTTTTCGATGCTATCAAAAGCCAATACTGCATTGCCATGGAGCAAAAAACCAAGAAACACCCTGACCACTCCAGGTAAAAAACTTAAAAAAGCCAACCATCACTTAGCGGCTTGAGGCTAAGAGAAAATCTTGAAAAGGGACATAAAATGAGAGCAATAGACTATATACGACTGCTGTCGCTAGCCGCTATCTGGGGAGCAAGCTTCCTTTTTATGAGAATCGCCTCACCGGCGATAGGCCCAATCAACACAGCATTTTTTAGAGTCTTTTTTGGCCTTATTGGTTTGGCTTTTATCATCGTTATCATACGTAAAAGTCTGGCGTTCAGAGGCAAACTAGGCAAAATTTTGATTTTGGGTGCTATAAATTCAGGCATCCCATTTCTTATGTACAGCATAGCAGCAACACTACTACCTACTGGCTATTCAGCGATTCTAAATGCGACAACGCCTTTAACAGGTGCCATGATTGGCTTTTTTATCTTTAGCGAGAGTTTAACTATAAAAAAATGGCTGGGCGTAACGCTAGGAATTGTTGGCATCACTGTTATCACCACTGTGGGTGACTCAAGTATCGTTGGCAACATCTATATTGGCGTGGCTGCCTGCATGATAGCCACTATTGGTTACGGCTTTGCTGGCTTTCTTACCCGCAAGTGGATAACCCAACAGGGTGGCCTG
The DNA here is from genome assembly GCF_013416325.1 of Vreelandella sedimenti. GTDB lineage: Bacteria > Pseudomonadota > Gammaproteobacteria > Pseudomonadales > Halomonadaceae > Vreelandella > Vreelandella sedimenti. Next base: position 44,826 of record NZ_JACCGK010000022.1, on the reverse strand, counting down.
GATTCAACGCTGGTTGCGTTTGGCAGTCAAATAGGCGCTACCGCTTTTCTCAGCCCTTTTTTGCTTTGGAATATTTCATCTGGCCCCAGCATTGACTGGCTTCAAGGTGATGTGTGGATCAGCCTGTTCGCAGTCGGCTTTTTATGCACCTCCCTCGCTTATATCCTTTATTTTAGATTGATCGCCGACATTGGGCCGTTACGGTCGCTCACCGTTACATTCTTGGTGCCACCCTTCGCTGTGTTATGGGGCTTTTTAATCCTTGATGAAACGATTTCCAGCGGATTCTTACTTGGCTCTTTGATCATTTTACTTTCCGTTTGGCTAATCGTGAGTCCCGATTCTCAGAAAAACAGCCTAACGAGCTAGCTTGTTTCACTGCTTTCGCATTCACAACAGTGTGCAAAGGCAATATAGAGTGAGACATCGGAAGTGATTGAGCAAAGCCGCATCGCCAGAACATACCGCCAACGCGCTACCCGCGTTATACTGGCGTTTTAGCCATAGCGGAGGAAGACCATGCTTCGGCGTCACTTTTTACGGATTTCGGGTGTACTACTTGCCAGTGCTTGGCTTGCCGGTTGCACCAGCCCTCAATATTTACAGCTCAGCCCTGAACGCAGTGCCCAGGTGCCGCAAGTTGGCTCAGGCCAGCAGGTGACTGTGATTGCCCAGGATGGACGCGATAGCGACATCATTGGCAACCGAGCAGGCGGCGGCATGTCAACGGCGCATATTACCGTGAGCAGCCACGAGCTAATTCCGCGCCTACAAGAAGAAGCTGAGCGCGCGGTACGCGATATGGGCTTTAGCCCCACCACCGAGCAGGCCGAGGGCCGCCCGAGCTTAACGCTGGAGCTTGCTAGTCTGAACTACGCCCGAGGCGATAGTGGTCAGCCGCTGGTCGATGAAGCGCGTCTTGAAGGCGTTTTCCGCGCTATTGCTAAAAATAAGGGCACTACCTATACGGGCACCTACACCTCGCGCCGTACGCAGGGCTACGCCCTTAAGCCCGATGCCGACAGCAACGCACGGATGCTTAGCGATCTACTTAGCGATGGCATGAACCGCGCCTTTAGCGATCCAGAACTGGGCAATTTACTCGCACGCTAAGATACACCTTTATAGAAACACCTTTAACACGGGCTGCGCCTCTTTACTTCTAGAGCCGCGGCCCGCGTCGTTCCAGTGCCCATACGCTTTCCGTTCGGCCACGCTCATCAGGGCTGCCCTCTTCCAGAAACGTCAGCGTGAAGTTGGGGGTGAATAGGCTTTCGATTTCACTTTTGGGCACGCTATAAGGCGGCCCAGCACTGCCATCAGAATGCGACAAACTAATCAGCAAACCCTTGGCACCAGGCGGCACCAACTGAGCAAGGTGAAACGCATAGCGCTGCCTTGTTGCAGGTGGCAACGCTATCAGCGAGGCGCGATCATAAAACGCCCCGATCTCGGCGGCTTGCTGGATATGCAGGTGAAAAAAGTCCCCGCACCATAGCTCCACGCTGCCTTGGCGGGAAATCGTAAAACCTGCCTGACGGTAGCGAGATACCGATGTGCTACGCTGAGCCAAAAACTGCTCAATGGCTTCCGGGGCAAACTCAATTCCCAGAACGGGATAACCCTCGTCTGCCAACCAGCGCATATCAAGGCTTTTACCGCACAGCGGCACCAATACCTTGGTGCCTTTAGCAACACCAAGCGACGCCCAATGACGCAGCAACGCCGGGTGCGCCTGCTGCAGGTGAAAGCCAATACGCCCTTCTTGCCAGCGCTTGCGCCATTGATCGCTCATTATTTGGCCACCGTGAAGTCGATTGCACTATCGAAGAGGAGGCTTATCGCGCCGTTAAAACCAGCGGTCACGCTTTTTACGTCGACGCGGAAGGTGCGGCACAATCAGCCCCACCAACAAACCTGCGCCAGCCACACCGCCGCCATACATGAAGTAACGCATCAGCAGGTCTTCTTCCTGGGTTTCCAGCCGTGCTTGGAGCGCCCTAACTTGCCGGCGGGACTGCTCCGCTTGCGCATCCAACTCTTGGTTGCTGGCCTCAAGCTCGGCAATGCGACTCTCGCGCAACTCTAGAGTCTCAGTCATTGAGGCCGTACGCTGTTCCCAGGTTTCATTGATACTCTCAAGCTCAGCGGTGAGCTCCTCTACCTGGGTTTCTAACGCAGGCAGCTGTTCAACCGCACTGGGTGTTTCTTGAAGCTCATTGCTCAACACCCAGACAGCATTGCCATCACTGTTACGCACTCGGGTGTAGTCACCGCTGGTCTCCAGCACCTCTACCTGCTCGCCTGCGTTGAGCGTGCCAATAATGCGATAACCATCGGTTGGGCCGCTGCGCACATAAGTGCTCAGTTCATCAGTTATCCAGGCTTGGTTAGCAGATTGGGCAGTGGCATTGAGGCTGGTTACACTAAGCAAAATTCCAGCAGCAGCGGCGTAATTTCGATAACGAGTTCTGTTTACTAGCATGACATCATGTCCTGATTAAAAACGCTGCAAGGCGGACGAAGCCAACAGCGCTTATCGCCTAACTTAGCGGTGCGCTTGTCTCATACGCTTACCCTTCTCCGCGCGGGGGCAACGGAAAGGGACGGGGGAACTCCGCTACTCGGGCATCGGTTTTGACCGCTTTCAATGGCCCTTCGCGCTCTACTTCATCAATGCGCACAATAGCATTTAACGGTAGGTAGCTACGCTTGACGCCATCGAAGGTTCGTTGCAATTTTTCAGTCGCAGGGTCAACCACTACCCGTGAAGCATCGTCAAAGACAAACTCCTCGACTTCAATAAAGCCCCAGAGTTCGCTTTGAAAGATTTCTCGGACGTATAAATCCCAAATTTCACCCTGCTGGTGAACCACCACACGGTAGATCGGCTTGGCCGCCATCTTGGCCTAATCCTCTTGCCATTCGTACATTAAAAGTTGAACCGCCTAGCTTACCATATTCCCATCGCCACGCCTTTAGGCTTAACCCTTAGCAAGCTTAGCGTTAATGCGACGGACAAAGCGCTCATTAGCCCGGCATGCCCCCCTCGTGTATGGTAGTTAGCGTGGTTTGGCAATAATATTTTTTCACCAAGAAGGAGTCATCAACATGCAGAAGGATCCAAATAAGGGCTATATCGCTCTGTTAGGCTGGAGCCTCAATGCGATTGAAGCGGCCGAAAATTTTGACCGTCGCTACATTGTCGTTGCACCTGATTGGGCGGAAGAGTATTGCCAAAAACACGACATTCCCTACGTGCCTTGGAATTTCGAGCGACTCAATGACCGCTCGATGGAAATTGCCGAGACGCTTAAAGAGAAAGGCGTCGATGTCGCCATTCCGCTCTACGAAGAGACCGTTGAGTGGGCCGGGGCCATCAACTCTGTGCTACTGGATAACCCGCGCCTTTACGGTCAGTCGTTGCTGCTACGCGATAAAGCGTTGATGAAACGTCGTGCCCAACTTGGCGGCATTCGCGTGGGTATTTTTGAAGAAGCCCACGATAAAGAAGATGTAGTGCGCTTCCTAAAGCGCGTTAACCAGACACTGCTGAAGTTGGACGGCGACCCCAACGACCCGATTCACCTTAAAGCATTTGATAAAGCAGGCTGTCTCGGTCACCGCGTCATTCGTACGCCAGATGAAGTCGATACCATCCCGGAAGAGGAGTTCCCGGTGCTGATGGAATCGCACCTGGATGGCTGGGAATTTGCCGTTGAAGCGTGGGTGCATGATGGCAAAATCGCTTTCTTGAACATCTCTGAGTACGTGACGTTGGGTTACTCAGTGTTTGTGCCAGCGTCACCTGAGCTTGAGATTTACCGCGAGCAGATCACCCAACAGATCGAGAAGTTAATTAAAGCGTTCGACATTGAATTTGGCTTGATCCATCCGGAATACTTTGTCACCAGCGATGGTGAGATGTACTTTGGCGAAGTAGCTTACCGTCCGCCCGGCTTCAAGGTTTTCGAGCTGCTAGAGCGCGTTTACGGCTTCAATGCCTACCAAGCTTCCATGCTAGTCTTCGATCCGAAAACCACGAAAGAAGAAGTGACCACATTTTTCCCGAAAGAAGTGGTCGATGCCAATGGCTTCGCCGGTTGCTTTGGCGTTTACCCCCGCCGCCGTGTGGTCAGCCGCTTGGAAATTCCCGAAGAGACCGAAGATCACCCCTACTTTGAGTCTCATGAGCTAACCTCACCAGTAGAAGAAACCGTTACTAAACGCACCGCGTTTGGTACCCATTGGGGTCTGGTCTACTTCAAAGGCGAGGATGCGCATACGATTCGCGATCTGCTAAAACGCCAAGAAGACCTCGACTTCTATGTATAATCCCCGCTAACGCTGGGATAAGGAGTCACCGTGGAGACAGATCAAGTAACGTCTTCTCAAGAAGATAGCAAGCTCAATGGATTGTTGAGCAAATTTGATGACGCCGTGCGCCTGCTTACCCAGGCGCCCGCCTTCTCAAAGCCCGCCAAGTTGCCTCGTGTGATGGACACTGCGCGGCGAGTACTGCTTCAGGATGGCGGTTGTGCAGCACTGGAGTCCCGCGCGCAAGCGTTTGAGGACTCCGGTGTATTTTTGGGCTCCGATTGGGAAACACCTCAATATTTGGTGCCGACCCTGACAACCTTCTCGCTGAAAAGCGCGGATGCCAATGTGGTCGTCATCGAGGCGCTAAGCGAGCTTCGACTCCTCGCTGTGGCTAAAGGCAATTTTGAGCATCCACTGGTGTCCACAGAGCATGCACACCATTACCTGACTCAGGTAATGGCGATCAATTTGTGGCTACTGTTTTTACCGCCCAGCGAAGCTGAGCGGGAAACCCAGGGGCGCTTGGCCACTATTCCCCGCCAGCTTTTCCAGCATTTAGCCGAGCGGATCGGCTACGAGCACATTGTTGATCGTCTGATTGATGAGATTTGGCGCATTTTAAAACAGCGCCCTATTCAGGTTGATTCGATCAAACAGATGATCACCCAAATTGCGCTGTGTCAGGCCAACCCGGAAATTGATCTTGGCGCCAGCGGCCAGGGTGCCGACCGTTTGGTGAGTTCGCTTTACGGCCCAACTCAAGCCTGTCGTGAAGACCCTGGGGTCGACATTTACCGTGATCGGTTAGAACATATGGATCAGGCTGCTTTGCAGGCGGAATCCACTGGTTTCGCCCGGGCGATGCACGACACCGGCCTGGTATCGCCATATCACGCCGTGTTACTGCGTCATCTACTCGAAGAGGGGGATCACTTACTCTCCGAGGCGCTGGGCCTTTCATCTACCGGCCGCGACTGCCTACTCTGCTATCGCGAGCTGGTTCAAGCGCTGATTCGGGGCGGCGTTTATCCAGCCACCGCACAAGCGGTTTACGGCCTGGCGTTGATGCTTGAACGCGGCATTCTCTATCAGCCGCCGGTAGCACCGGCAATGTGGCGTCAGCTTAATCTACCTCTATCAGAGTGGGCGCAGTCACGACTCACCATGGCCTATGGAGACACTGTTTCTCCCCGGGCACGCTTGATTGAAGGCGTGCTCTGCATGTTGGGACTACCGCTAGGCGTTGGTCAGGGCAACAATCCTACCTGCCAGTCGGCACGGGCACTCTCCATGTGGGCCTATAACGACCCAGATTATCTGCTGCAGATGGTGGCCTGGGCAGCCCGGGATGACGAAATCATTATGCATTTTGAAGGGCAAGCCATTTCATCCATGGCGAGCCTCTCCGGTGTGGCGACCCAGTTACCCATAGACCTCGACCCGGTTTCGCTGATTGTCGTGCCACACCTGGATCGAATTTATGCCGAAATGGGCCGGCGCTGCATTGGTCGCGAAGGGGACCCTCACCGCTGGGTAAATCCTGAATTTCACGGTTGGTGGTCGGGCCGTGGCTTTCGCATTAATGTCGATGTTGCCACCGGTCAACTCAACGATGTGGATGACTTTATTCGCCACTTCTTCGCCTATTACCACCCCTATTACAATGGCAACCAACCGCTGATTCACCCCCAACCAGCGGGCATTGCAGTCACCGATAGCGCAGCGCGCTTTATCGGCTGGCACGCGATTACCATTTTGCGGGCCTCCCTCGACCCCTCTGATGTTATGCGGATTTACTTCTATAATCCCAACAATGATAGCGGCCAAGATTGGGGCGATGGCGTCATTGTGAGTACATCGGGCAATGGTGAACGTTTTGGCGAAGCCTCGCTGCCTTTTGAGCGCTTTGCATCGCGGCTGTATATTTACCACTACGATCCCCTGGAGCGCGTTGACATCGCCGATGTCACCAGCGAAGAGGTGGAAAATGTTAAACACTTCCTGCATCGGAGCTGGGGAGCCTCGCGCCTTCCACCTACTGAACTGCAGGCGGATCAAGGTTCCAACTCAACCCTCCCTCATTCACCGCTACCCGAAACGCCTCACGACGAAGGGTAACAAGCACGCTTAGCGACACTTTCAATCACTATGATGCGACTCGATCAACTGTTGGTCAGCCAGGGGCTGGCCAACTCGCGTACCCGCGCCCAAAGACTTATTCGGCACGGGCGGATACGGCTTACCGAGAACGGTAAACCGTTAACCAAAGCGTCCGAAAAATGGCCCGACGATACCCGGTTTGAAGTAGAAGACGATCCCGAAGAGCGCTATGTGTCCCGAGCGGGGTTGAAATTAGAGGCGGTGCTCACAGCGCTTGAGCTGCGTTTTAACAACGCGGTTGTGCTCGATATTGGTCAATCAACCGGCGGATTTAGCGACTGTGCGCTGCACTTTGGCGCCCGCCATGTGATTGGTGTAGAGGTTGGCCACGGACAGCTTGCACCTGAGTTGCGCGGCGACCCACGCGTCACCTGTCTGGAAGGGGTAAATGCGCGCTCGATGAGTAGTAGCGGCGCCCTCAATAACGCGCTTGCCGCTTTCCCCATTGATAGTGCCATCATGGATGTATCGTTTATATCACAAACGCTGATTCTGCCCGAGATCGCCGCCCTGCTGCCATCGGGCGGTCAGTTGATTTCGCTGGTGAAACCGCAGTTTGAGCTAAGCCCTGGCGCCCTGGATAAACGCGGCGTAGTACGCGACGCTAAACGTTTTGCAGAAGTAGAAGCCAATATTCGCAGCGCCTGCGACGGCTGTGGACTTACCATTCAACACTGGCAGGAGAGCCCAATCACCGGTGGCGACGGCAACCGCGAATTTCTCCTGCATGCAGTAAAAGAGCCTTAAAAAAAGAGAGCTTAAAAGTGCATTACGTCGATGCTGGGGGCAACTGATTCGCCGACTGCACTTTAACCGCCTCGCCTTGCTCAGGATGTAGCCACACATCCATTTGCTCAAACGCCACGCGTACGCCCGCTTCGCGAAACAGTGCATCTACCCGGCAGTTGATTTCATCGGCAGCAAACAGCCGGTCGAGCAGATCGTTGACGAAAATACGCAGTTCAAAGTTAAGGCTGTGCTGCCCATAGCTTAAACAGAAAACCTGAGGCTCAGGATCGGTTAGCACGCGGGGGTTTTCGTCCGCCACTTTACGCAATAGCTGATGCACCTTGGCCATGTCGGAGCCGTGGGCCACACCGTAGGTGAGCACAACGCGGGTGATATTATCCGACAATGACCAGTTGATTAGTTGGTCGGTCACAAAGGTCTTATTGGGGATAATAATCTCTTTACGGTCGAAATCGGTGACGGTGGTCGCGCGGATACGGATACGGCTGACGGTGCCGTGCAAATTTCCCAGGGTAATCGTATCGCCAATCCGAATCGGACGCTCAAACAGGATGATCAAGCCCGAAATAAAGTTGGCAAAAATTTCCTGCAAGCCAAACCCCAACCCCACACTCAAGGCGGCCACCAGCCACTGCAGCTTGTCCCAGGAAACGCCCAGGGTCGACAGCCCCATGACAACCCCCGTGCCCACAATGGTGTAGGAGAGCAGCGAGCTAATGGCATAGGCGCTGCCCTGCTTCAAGGACAGTCGGGACAGCACCATCACTTCCAACAGGCCGGGTAGATTGCCTGCCATGATAAAGGTAATCGCAACAATCAGCAGAGCAGCAAACACGTCGGAGATCGACAGCGCATTGTCGACTAAATCTCCATCCTGAGACTCCCACAGCGATACATTGTCCAAATAGCCAAGCACTGACAGCAAATCTGACCAGACCAAGTAGAGCAGCGCACTAAAGCCAATCAACACTATCAGCTTGGAAAGCCGCAGGGACTGGCTATTGATCTGCTCCATATCCAGCGGCGGCTCTTCCACGACTTCGAGGCCACCTTCCGCCCCTTCCTGCACTTGAGCACGACGGCGCGCCAGAGCACGGCGATAGGCAAGCCGCCTTGCAGCCACCGCAAGGCTTCTTACCAAGGTAGCCTCCACCACAACCCATAACCCCAGCAAGTAAAGCGTGATCGCGAATCGCCCCACTAGTCGCAACGCGGTGTATTCGTAGCCCCAGACAACCAATCCCAACAGCATCAGCGGCACCGAGGCCATCGCTAGCCCCAGCAGCAAGCGAAACAGGCGCACACCAAAAACGGGGATATGCGCCAGTATCAACTGCGCCAGCCACCAACTCATCGCCAACAACCCAAGCGACAGCAACCCCAACGCAACGGGACGCAGTGCCAGCGGGGTTTCCATCTCCCCGGACATCGCTGCAATGGCTATGACGGGCATCAAGGAAATGCCGAACCCACCTAACAGCCGACGTAACCGAGCGTTGTAGTGCGGCGACCAGGTAAAGTGGCGCTCGGCGACGCCATCGGCGACCAGCAGTCTGCGGCCCCAGGCGACCACCGCCCAACTTAATGCCAACTGAAGCAGCGCAGGGGCAACGCTATTAGCCAATGGCCCAGTTGCCCCCAAGAGCCCAACCCCAACCCCCGCCAAGGCCAGCGGGCCGGAGAGCGCCAGCAGCGCATTCAGCAGCACCGCTTTGGGGGTATGCAGCTGGGTATCGCTTTTTAACCGACCAATCTGCGAGTGCAGTTTGTCCAACCGGGCTTTAATCTGGCGTCGTGACCCGATTAATACCAGGCTTAACACCATCAGGGGCGCCCCTCTGAGCACCTCCCAAGAGAGCCCTTTCCAGCGAGTGGGTAAAATGGCTCGCCACTCCCCTTCCTGCCACTCCAGTTGGAGGTTGCGGGGTAATTGACGAAGCCAATTGATATCCAAAGGGCGACTATTAGCGACCCAAAACAGCTGCTCATCGATGGTTTTACGCAGCTCACTGGTCGTTGTGACTAGCTGCTGCTGGTTGAGCTGAAGCTCAATCGCCGCACTTAATAAGCTACCGTACGACTGCTCCAACTGCTCGACCAGTTCACGGCGGGATTGATAAAGCTGCGAAAGGGAATCGATCAGTCCTGGCGTCGCCTCAATACCCACCTCGGACAGCCGCGTAGCAGCATACTGTTCACTTTGGCGTAGCTGATCGCGCTGGCGTACTAAATCAAACTGCTTTAAGCGCAGGTCGGCAATTTCGTCCTGCAAATCTCGGGGTGCAGACAAAAGAGGCAGCGACTTGCGCTGTTCGCGCAGAATTCGCGACAGCAGTTGGCTGCCGCGAATGGCCTCGATTTGCTCATTAAGGCTACGCTGTAGCTGACGCACGTTCTCCAACTGCCGCTGGGCTTCAATATTGTCACGCACAACAGTGTTAGCACGGTCGGTTGCCCGTAGCAGCTCCAGGCTTAGGGTCTGGTTGGTTTGCTGCGCTTGCACCACCACCGGATGTCCCGCGGCGATCAACGGGTTATCCCTGGCGGCGTCGGCAATGGCTTGTTCAGAGGCCAACCGACGCTGCCGATCAATCACCCCTTGTAACATCGTTAGCTGCTGCTCTTGGTAATCGATCTGCAATAACAGCACATCGCGCCGCTCCTGGGCTAATTCGCGCAGGCGGCTGTTAGCGCTTAGCTCGCGCTGATAAAAGCTTACTTCGCGCTCGGCCACCGCTCGTTCAAGGCGTAATTGGATCAGTTGCGCATCGCTAAGGGCAGAAAGTTGACGATCCGCCAGCAAAGCCTCGCGCTCATCGTGCTGTCGGCGTAAACTCTCCGCGCGCTGGAGGGTTTCCGCAATGGATTGCTGGGCCCGCTCAGGGAGTGTTTGAGCGGCTAACAGTTGCGAGTTCACTTCTGCCAATTGGCTTTGCAACTGCTGCAGCTCGACCACGGCGTTAGTTTGCAACGTTTCCAGCTCGTCTAGGGAACGGTCACTCAAGTCGGCAATCGTTAGCTGCTGCGAAGCCTCTTCCGCTTCGCTCAACTCGCGCTGCAGGCGTGCTAACATTTCAGGGGCTTGTTCTACCCGGGTATCTAGCGCAGCAAGACGCTCGTCCACAGAGGCCAGCCGCTCATAAGCTTCAAGGGCCGCTTCCAGGGCCTCTTTATCGTTGGCCTGCTGGGCGGTCAAGGGTTCTTCAAGGGCTTCTAACTGAGCAAGCCTTGATGCCAATTCAGCCTGCTCAGGCACCCGCTCCAGCATATTGGTCTGAAGCGCAGAGTAGGCTGGATTAATAGCGACACTGCTCATGACGAGCAGCAGGAACAAACAGGTTATACTCCACTTACAGGCGCATCTCACCACGTTACTTATGCCTCGTTGACATCAAAAGCTCCGCAGACACGGATAATAGGGTTATTGTCAGGCGTTCTGATAGCCAGCGCAATCAGAGGTGTTGACTTCCGCAGGCGGCGTGATAGAAACAAGCTTGGCATTTACTTATTCCTTCATTTTGCGAGTCACCTTGATGGTCACCCGAAAATTGCCGTTGACGAAACTTATTGTTCTGCTGAGCCTTGCTACGTTTAGTTTGAATGCCGTTGCCGAGTCTCAGCAAGAGATTGAGGCGCGTATCCGTGCCCTCAACGCTGAACTGTATGACCTGCATCAACAGTTGCAGCAGATAGAAAATCCCGAAGACGCCGCGCTAGACATACCGTTTGAACAGTTGCCTGAAGAGGCTGCAAGGGAAGATTTAAGCGATCGCCGTGAACTTGAGCAGGAATCAAGCCGAAATCCATTTTCAATCACTACCCACCGCACCAACTATCTGTTTCCTGTTAGTTACAATGCTAACCAAAATCGTGAAAGCTTCCGCACGGTGGCTAACGGCACCCCCGCAGATAACGTGGAGTTGAAATTCCAGTTCAGTGCCAAGGTTAATCTGGCTGAACAGGTATTCGGTAACTACGGTGACGTCTACTTTGGCTACACCCAGCGCAGTTGGTGGCAGGCTTATAACACCGACGCCTCATCGCCCTTTAGAGAAACCAACTACGAGCCGGAAGTGTTTATCGACTTTGACAACGCCTGGGAAGCGCTTGGCTGGGTGAATACCCGCAACCGAGTATCCCTCAATCACCAGTCTAATGGTCGTTCAGCTCCTCTCTCACGCAGCTGGAACCGGGTATACCTTGAAAGCACCTTCCAGCGCGGCGACTGGGCGTTCACCCTGGCACCCCACTGGCGGGTACCGGAATCCTCAGAGGATGACGACAACCCGGATATCGAACGCTACATGGGATACGGCGATATTCGCCTCGCCAAGCGTCTCAATAATAACCATGAAGTGAGTGGTCAGTTACGCGGCAATCCCAGCGCTGGCAATATCGGCACCCAGATTGATTACAGCTGGCCCGCTTTCAACAGCTTGCGAGCGCATGTACAGTACTACTACGGATATGGTGAAAGCATGATCGATTATGATCATCGCGTGCACCGCTTGAGCCTTGGGTTTAGTTTAAATCCCTTATTTAGTGCGACAGGGCTGAACCGATAGACGCATTGGCTTGTCTGTTATCAGGTGGCTGCTATGCTTGTGCTTGTAGTCAGTGACTAAACACAGTGACTCATAGTTAGTAGCCCAATCATTCACTCGTCAAAGGAAGACTCCATGGCTAAACGTCAACCCACTTACTCTACTCAAGCCGATCAACTCAAAGATGATCTGCGCCACTTGAGTGAAACCGTTGAAGAGCTGGTCAATGCGACCGCTAAAGATGCCAGCGGAGAGATGAACGATTTACGTACTCGCGCCGAACGTCGCTTGAAAGACACCCGTGCGCGCCTCGAAGCTCGCGGTGAGCGTATTTATGATGAAACCCGCGACTCGCTGACTCACCAGGCAGATGCGTGTGATCGCTACGTCCATGAAAATCCCTGGACGAGTATTGGCATTGGTGCCGCAGTAGGCATGGTTGTAGGTATGCTGCTCGGTCGTCGCTAATGGCTTTGGGCCCCACCCAACGCGTCTTCTCTGCCGCCAAACGCTTGCTGAAATCGCTGATTGCTAATAGCGAAACCCGTCTACGTTTGGCGGTGTTTGAGTTAGAAGAAGAGCGTGCTCGCTTACTGGTTTTACTTCTTCTTGCAGGAGCAAGCTTACTGCTGCTCTTATTGGGTATTGCCACGCTGACGGCACTGGTTGTCGTTCTGTTCTGGGATACCTATCGCTTAACCGCCATTGCCATCAGCGCAGGTGTGTTGATCGGCGCCAGTTTGCTACTTGCGGTTATTGCGATTCGCCAGTCCAAGCAACACTCTCTGTTAAAAGAAACACTCAAACAGCTTGCTGCTGATCGAGCACTGCTTGAGGAGCCAAGTGATGAAACCATCCGCAGACACCGCTAAGCCACCAACAAAACCGCTTAGTCGCGCTGAGCGCAAAGCGCTTTTGCTAGCCGAGCTAGAGCAGCAGCGCGTGGATATTTTGGTTGATAGCGAATTTTTACAGCAAGCCGCCTCACCACTGGATAGAAACTGGCAAAGCTTCAAGCTGCCGCTCTACGCGGTTGGCGGCTTTGCTGCATTCAAGCTGATGCGCCACCCAGGTGGAGCAATGGCGGCAGGCAGAAAAGTCCTTGCTGGCTATATGCTGCTCAAAAAACTTAAATTATTAGCCAAAGTGGCTAGTTAATTCTGATGCTATTGCCTGGGTTTGTGGCGTTGCCTAGCAGGATTGCCCGCAGGCTACGCCACTCGCCCACGCCCACTGAAAGTTATACCCGCCTAGCTCTCCCGTTACATCTAACACTTCTCCGATAAAGCGCAATTGCGGCAATCCTTTGACCTCAAAGGTTTTAGACGAAAGCGCGTCGGTATTGACCCCGCCCATGGTTACCTCTGCGGTACGCCAACCTTCTGTTCCTGCTGGCTTCAGTTGCCAAGCGTTGAGTCTTTGCGCCCACTCATCCAATGTAGCATTAGCATACTGGGCCAGAGGTCTCACCAAGTCATTGTCGGGATACCACTCAAGCAGTGCTTGCGCAAAGCGTTTCGGGAAGCGTTCGCCAAGCCAGGTCGAGAGCTGACGCTTAGGCGTCTCTTGGCGTGCATCACGCAGGGATTCCGCCACGTTTTCGTTGGGCAGCAGATCAATACTAATGCTCTCCGCTGGCTGCCAAACGCTGGATATCTGCAGCATCGCCGGCCCAGACAAGCCGCGATGGGTAAACAGCATGGGGTCCACAAAGCGGCGACTGCCAGCACTAACCGCTACGGGCACGCTCACACCTGAAAGCGCTGCTGCGCGCGCTTTCCAGCTATCGCTTAAGGTAAACGGCACCAGCCCAGGTCGAGTAGCGAATACCTCCAGGCCAAATTGACGGGCAACGTCGTAGCCAAAACCCGTCGCACCCATACTCGGAATGGAAAGCCCACCGCTCGCGACCACTAACACACCCGCATCGATTTTACCTATCGAGGTTGTTAGCCGCATGGCACTGCCCTGCTGCTCCACGCGGGTAACCTGTGTGCTGAGCCTGATTTCAGCCCCTGCCCACTCACACTCTGTCAGTAGCGTACGGACAATCTCTTTGGCCGTAGTGGCACAGAATAACTGGCCCGGCGTTTTCTCAACATGTTCAACACCATGGCGCTCTACCAGCTCAACAAAGTGCTCAGGGCGGTAACGTTTGAGCGCCGAAATACAAAAGTAAGGATTTGAAGAGTAAAAGTGCTGTGGCGTTGTGCCAAGATTGGTAAAGTTGCAGCGGCCACCCCCGGACATGAGAATCTTCTTGCCCGCTTTGTTAGCATGATCAAGCACTAAGACTCGCTTTCCGGCATAACCCGCTTGCGCTGCGCACATTAAACCTGCGGCGCCAGCACCGATGATGACAACGTCATAGATCATAATGGACAGCTCATATTAAGGGCGACTCCCGTCGTAAAAGGCAGGCATTCTAACAGGGTCGCACTTAAAAATTATTATATGACCAAATTACCCTATACAATAATTGTATAAATATTATCTAACGCTGAGAACACTATGCTTTTTCCCTTTCATCGACGACGGCTGTTGCGACTCACACTCGTGCCTATCACCCTTCTGCTTTCCAGCGTGACGTTCGCCCAATCGGCGCCATCAGTCATAGGCACCCGAGCGATCGTGACTACCTGGTCGGATCCACTAGAAGCCTTGGGCACCCTTCGTGCCGATGAGAGCGTCACACTATCGGCTACCGTCACGGATATCGTTGCCGAGATCAATTTCCGTGACGGCGAGCAGGTCGAAGAGGGTCAGTTGCTTATTCGCTTGGAGGATGCGGAAGAGCAGGCGCAGCTGAGAGCGTCCCAGGCACTACGCGAAGAACGACGTAATGCGTCTAATCGCGCTTCTCAGTTACAAGAGCGCAACCTGGCGGCCCGGGCCGATGTAGAAGACAGCCAATCACGGCTGCGCCAGGCAGATGCCGATATTCAAGCGATTGAGGCTGAATTGGCTAATTACCAGATAAAAGCACCCTTTAGTGGCCGTGTCGGCTTTCGCAATATCAGTGTTGGCGCCCTGGTCACCCCAGGCATGGATCTGGTGACGCTCGATAAATTGGATGTTATGCAGCTCGATTTCAGTGTCCCCGAAGTATTTCTCGGCCGCCTGTCGCCAGGCTTGATGCTAAATGCCACAACTGCCGCCTACCCTGACGCCCTCTTTAGCGGTGAAGTTGCCACCATCGGCACACGAGTGGATCCAGTGACGCGCAGCGTAAGCGTCCGCGCTGATCTCGAGAATACCGATGGCCGCCTGCGGCCTGGCATGCTGATGGAAGTGATCGTTCAACAGCGCGTACGCGATACGGTTGTTATCCCTGAGGCTGCCATAGAGCCTAGCGGTGACCGTCACTTCGTGATGTTAATTGAACAGAATGAAGGCAGCACACGCTTGGCACGTCGCGAAGTGATGATTGGCGAGCGTCGCAATGGCGAGGTGGAAATTCTTGAGGGACTCTCCGCCAACGATTTAATTGTCTTTCATGGCCTACAACTGGCCCGTGATGGACAAGAAGCCAGGTTAATCGGGATCGCCGATGACGAGACCGGTATACGAGCGCTGTTGGAGGCCGACCGCTAATGCGTTTATCGGATATCTCTGTTCAGCGACCGGTATTAGCGATGGTGATCGCGGCGCTGATTATTGCCTTTGGTCTGCTGGCGCTCAATCGTCTGCCGCTGCAAGAGTACCCCACCATCGACCCGCCAGTGGTCACCATCGATACTCGCTACCCCGGTGCCTCGGCCAGCGTCGTCGAAACACGTATTACCCAAGTGTTAGAAGACCGCATTGCTGGCGTTGAAGGCATTGAACTGATTACCTCGCAAAGCGAGGATGGTCGCTCTCAGATCGAGATCGAGTTTGGCATCGATATGGATATCAATGCCGCCGCTAATGATATTCGCGACCGCATCTCCGGCGCGTTGCGCAACCTACCCGACGACGCTGACAACCCAGAGGTTACCAAAGCCGATAGCAGCGAAGAGATAGTGGTGTGGCTAAGCCTTTCTGGCGAAGACTACTCCATCACCGAGCTAACCGACTACGCTAACCGCTTTCTGGTCGACAGCCTCTCCGTTCAGCCGGGGGTGGCACGGGTGCGTGTCGGCGGCGGCAGTGACTACGCCATGCGCGTGTGGTTGGATCGCAATGCCTTGGCCGCACGCGGACTCACCGTTAGCGATATCGAAGACGCACTGCGGGCAGAGAACGTAGAGCTACCGGCAGGCTCGCTTGAATCCGAAGATCGCCAGTTTATTGTCCGCCTCCCCCGTAGTTTTGCCAGCGCCGAAGATTTTCAGCGCCTCGCCCTCAGCTCTCCTCAAAACCAGGAGGAAAACGGCTATCTGGTGCGCCTTGCTGACGTAGCAAGAGTAGAGGTCGGCGCGGTGGAGGATCGTTCTGTCTTCCGCTCTAACGGCATCCCCATGGTCGGCCTGGGTATGATCATGCAGTCGACGGCCAATGTGATAGAGCTCTCTGAAGCCGTTCAGGTCGAACTTGAACGCCTACAAGGTACGCTGCCTGAAGGGATGTCACTGAGCCTGAACTACGACGCCTCGCTGTTCGTCTCCGGGGCGATTGAGCAGGTCGTTATGACGCTGTTTATCGCCATGGGCTTGGTGGTGGTGGTGATCTTTATGTTTTTGGGCAATTTGCGCACCACCCTGGTACCCGCGGTGACCGTTCCGATTGCCGTTATTGGCGCCTTTACTGCTCTGGCAGCGATGAATTTCTCCATCAACCTGCTAACCCTGCTGGCGCTGGTGCTGGCGATCGGTCTGATTGTCGATGATGCCATCGTCGTGCTTGAAAATATTAACCGGCGTATGCACGACTACGGCGAGACACCGCTAGTCGCCGCCTTTCGCGGTACCCGGCAAATCGCCTTTGCTGTCATTGCCACCACCCTGGTGTTGGTGGCGGTTTTCTTGCCACTCAGTATGTTGCAAGGCGATATTGGCCGACTATTTTCCGAGTTCGCGCTAACCATGGCCGCTGCGGTAGTGGTCTCTACTCTGCTGGCACTGACGCTTACGCCGATGATGGCGTCTAAAATTCTTAAGCCGGGCATGCACGACAGCCGGATTGGCAAGGCTGTGCAGTGGCTGCTCAGCGGCACACAGCGCCGCTATCAGGCCATGTTAGAGTGTATGCTCAAAATGCGCTGGCTGGTGGTCGCGGCGTTTGTATTGTTGATTACCGCCACCGCCTGGCTGGCCACGGTACTGCCCAACGAATACACACCTCAGGAGGATCGCGGTAACTTTATCGTATTAGTGAATGGCCCTGAAGGTGCCACCTTTGACTACATGATGGACTATATGGATGAGATCGAAGCGCGGATGACACCACTGGTGGAGAGCGGTGAGCTGGAGCGCGTAGTCGTTCGCGCCCCTCGTGGCTACGGCAACATAGAGAATTTCAATAGCGGCTTTATTATCGTCAATATGGCCGACTGGGGCAGTCGACGCAGTGCCTGGGAGATCATGGGCGAAGTACGCGAAAAGCTGCGTACGTTGCCGGGGGTACAAGCCTTCCCGGTGATGCGCCAAGGGTTTGGGCAGCGTACCCAAAAGCCGGTGCAGTTTGTGCTGGGCGGTGGGACTTACGAAGAGCTTGCCCGCTGGCGCGATACGCTGATCGATCATGTGCGCGAAAACAACCCGCGCTTAATGGCATTAGAGAGCAACTACAACGAAACCCAGCCGCAGCTAAGAGTCGATATTGACTACGAGCGTGCCGCTTCGTTGGGCGTTACGGTGACCGAGATCGGCAGAACGCTTGAAGTGCTGTTAGGTGGCCGTAACGTCACTCGCTATGTTGATGATGGTGAAGAGTACGACGTCATTTTGGAAGGTGACCGCGGCAGTCAAAACAGCCCGAGGACGTTGGATAACATTCAGGTTCGATCTGCTCGCACAGGTGAACTGATCCCCCTGGCCAGCCTGGTCACCCTCTCCGACTTTGCTGGCGCCAGCACCCTGAACCGCTTTGACCGAATACGAGCGATCACCATTGAAGCCAATCTGGCGGATGGCTATCCCCTGGGCGAAGCCTTGGCCTATTTAGAGCAGAGCGCAGCGGAGCTACTGCCGGAAGAGGCGCAAACCAATGTGGCAGGCGCCTCAAGGGACTTCCAGCAGGCCAGCGGCGCTACCGCGTTCCTGCTAATACTGGGCGCGCTTGTGGTCTTTTTGGTGTTAGCAGCGCAGTTCGAGAGCCTGATTCATCCCTTTGTGATAATGCTAACGGTACCGCTCGCGATGAGCGGCGCACTCCTCGCCCTGCTGCTAAGCGGTCAGTCGCTTAATATCTATAGCCAAGTTGGCTTGGTGCTGTTGATTGGACTGGCGGCTAAAAACGGCATCTTAATTGTCGAGTTTGCCAACCAGTTGCGCGATGAGGGTAAAGCGTTTCGTGCGGCGTTGATTGAAGCCTCTGTGACGCGTTTAAGGCCCATATTAATGACCGCTGTGACCACCATGGCCGGCGCCATTCCGCTGATTATCTCGACAGGGCCGGGGTCTGAGTCTCGCTTGGTCATCGGCACCGTGATTATGGCGGGGGTCGGCTCGGCAACGCTGTTTACGCTGTTTGTCGTGCCTGTGGCTTACGACTTATTGGCACGCCACACCGGTTCGCCCGGGGCAGTGAAAAGGCGGTTAGAGGAGGAAATTGCTAATGCGCCATCTGACTGATGTCATTGTCAACGCAGCGAAGCAACCTAGTTTTTAGAGGCTACCGCACGCTTGAGATTGCCGCGTCGCTGCGCTCCTCGCAATGACGACCTCAATGAAAAAGGGTGCCTGTTGGCACCCTTTGAAAAGAGAGCTAGCGATTACTCACACTCGCCAAGATACTCGCCTTCAATCACGGTATTCATGCTCAGCTCACCCATGGGGGACTGGGTAAGAATATCGACGCTGCCTTCGATACGCTCGCCCATAAAACGCATTTCGCCATCGATGGTGGCTTCGCCACCCTCAGCGCGACACACCATGCTGTAGCTTAGACCGTCCGCATTCAGCTCCTGGTCGAGCAGTTCGCAGCCTTCTTCTTCCTCGATGAAGCCAAATTCAGCTCCCTCAAGCTCTTCCTGACTAATACACTGTCGCTCGGTTTCCGTTTGATCCGGAATTTCCATTTCGCCGGTGACGCTGGTTTTGCTCACAAACTCCCACTCACCAGCGGTGACATTGGGGGTTTCAGCCAACGCGACCATCGGAAAGGCCACTAGGGCCGCTACTGCCATGTTACGTAACATCATCGCTACTCTCGCTGCGTTGCTTTGGGAACTTAAATCCTGGGATATCCTACCTGATTCAATCCCACGATGCCCTACCCGACGACCACACTGCTACACTCATTGGGTAAGAAACTGATTTAGCGCATCCGCTATACAAGGTAGCCAACAATGCAAGACGACGCCCTGGTCAATTATGACTTCCACTGCCCCTACTGCGATTCGCCGCTGACCTTCCTGATTGATACGTCACAGGGCAGCCATGATACCTGGGAGGATTGCCATCAATGCTGCGCGCCCATCCAGCTACAGATCATCGTCTCACCGATGACCGGAGAACTCGATAGCGTCGTCGCCGGGCGCGACGACGACGTTCTATAGCTTGATCTAAACGTCTCGTAGAGCAGCCTTCCGCCGGGTCTCATTACGCCGCATAAAAAACCACGCTAACAGCGTCGCCAGCGATACCGTTAGGATGATCAATGTAGCAAGCGCATTGATCTTCGGCGACACCCCCATACGCACAGACGAAAACACCACCATCGGCAGCGTATTGGCCCCTGGGCCTGAAACAAAGCTGGCGATCACCAGGTCATCCAGAGAGAGGGTAAACGCCAGCAGCCAGCCTGCAGCCAGCGCGGGGGTAATGATCGGCAACGTGATAGAAAAAAAGGTTTTCACTGGAGGTGAGCCCAAATCCATGGCGGCCTCTTCAATGGAGTGATCCACTTCCCGCAGCCGCGCAGCCACCACGACCGCCACATAGGCACTGCAAAAGGTGGTGTGAGCAATCCAAATGGTTGCCATGCCCCGATCGGCTGGCCAACCGGTAATCTGCGCCATCTGCACAAATAGCAGCAGCAGCGAAAGACCCGTGATGACTTCAGGCATCACCAGCGGCGCTGTGACCATACTCGACAGTGCCGTTTTGCCTCGGAAGTGGCCATAGCGCGTCATTACAAAGGCTGCCACGGTGCCCAGGCAAACCGCCATGCTGGCCGCGAAAAATGCGATGCGCAGGCTCGTCCATACCGCCGACAAAATCTGCTGATCTCGAAACAGCTCGCCGTACCACTGAGTGGAAAACCCCGCCCACACCGTGACCAGTTTCGATGCGTTAAACGAATACACCACCAGCACAAACATCGGCAGGTAAAGAAACAGCAGACCAAGCACCAGCATGACCGTCGAGAAGTTCGGCCGTCGCATGCTCATTATTCAAGCTCCTTGGACTGATAGCGATGAAACCAGACAATCGGCACCAGTAACAGCAGTAGCATCACCATGGCCAGCGCCGACGCCACCGGCCAGTCACGGTTGAGGAAGAACTCCTCCCACAGCACTTTGCCAATCATTAACGTATCAGGGCCACCAAGCAGTTCAGGAATCACAAACTCCCCTACCGCAGGAATGAACACCAGCATCGAACCGGCCACAATACCTCCTGTAGAGAGCGGCAAGGTGACTTTGATAAAGGTATTGAGCTTGCGCGAGCCAAGATCTGCAGCGGCCTCTAGCAACGAGTTATCCATGCGCGTTAAGTGGGCATATAGCGGCAACACCATGAACGGCAAGTAGGCGTATACGATGCCGATGGTCACTGAAAACTGGGTATTCATCATGCGCAGCGGCGAATCAATCAGACCAATCCCTATCAACAGGTTATTGATTAACCCACTGTTGCTTAGAATTCCCATCCAGGCATAGACACGAATCAAAAACGACGTCCATGACGGCAACATGACCAGCAGCAGTAACAGCAGCTGCCAGCGTGCCGGGGCTCGGGCCATGGCATACGCCATCGGGTAACCGAGCAACAAACAGGCCAGCGTGGCAATAAACGCCGTTTTCACCGAGCCCCAATAGGCGGCGATGTACAACGAATCTGAGAGCAGAAAGAGATAATTGCCCAGATTAAGAAAGACATGCAGCGTCTGATCGGCGTACTCAAGCAGCGGGCCATAGGGCGGAATCGCAATCGCCGCTTCGGAGAGGCTGATTTTGAGCACCAGCGCAAAGGGCAGTAAAAAAAACAGCGTCAGCCACACGAGCGGAAACGCGATCACTGCTCGGCGCCCCAGCTGCAAGCGTTTGAGCAGTGCTGAAGAACGAGATAACTTCATTAAAGGCAGTCTCCTCGCGGTAAGGAATGCGCCACTATCGCAATTCAAAGCGTTAGCAGCTCAAGACGCTAGCGGTTCAAAACAATCGTACTGTGATCTTCCCAGTAGACATACACACTGTCTTCCCAGGTAGGTCGATCACCGCGACGCTCTGTATTGGCCATACTGACTTTAATGATTTGGCCCGACTGGGTGCGCACGTAGTAGAGCGAGAAACCGCCTAAATAGGCAATATCATCCACCTTGCCAGCCGCCCAGTTGTACTCCGTAGTGGGCTTTTCACGGGTGAGCCAAATTTTCTCAGGGCGCAGCGCGACCCAAACCCGCCGATCTACCGCCTGGGTAGTAATACCGTGGTCAATATAGATGGGCCGCTCGAGCGCGGGAGCGACGATGCGGCAGTGGTCAGCAGCATCTTCGCTAATCTCGCCTTCAAACAGATTCACCGTACCGACGAATTCCGCCACCATACGGCTCACCGGGCTTTCATAAATATCGATCGGCGAGCCTATCTGCTCAATCCAGCCATCGGCCATGATCGCCACACGATCGGCCATGGTCATCGCCTCTTCCTGGTCGTGAGTGACCATAATGCAGGTAACGCCCACCTGTTCGATGATCTCGACCACTTCAAGCTGCATTTCAGTGCGCAGTTTTTTATCCAGTGCGCCCATGGGCTCGTCTAATAGTAACAGCTTAGGCCGCTTGGCCAGCGAACGCGCCAGTGCTACACGCTGGCGCTGGCCGCCAGAGAGTTGATGCGGTTTGCGTTTGGCAAAGCGCTCCATATGCACCAGTTTCAACATTTGCGCGACGCGAGCGTCGATATCCGCTTTGGGGAGCTTGTCCTGCTTTAAACCAAAGGCAATATTCTGCGCCACCGTCATATGCGGAAACAACGCATAGGACTGGAACATCATATTGATAGGCCGCTTGTGCGGAGGCATAGCGGTGATATTTTCACCGTCTAATAAAATACGCCCTTCGGAGGGCGTCTCAAAGCCCGCCAACATGCGCAGCAGGGTTGATTTACCTGACCCGGAACCACCTAATAGCGCGAAAATTTCTCCGCGCTTAACCTGCAAATTGACATCATCCACCGCCAGCGCATCATCAAACCGCTTGCTTAAGCGTTTTACTTCCAGCACCACATCTTCAGCAAACCGCGGGGTTTTACCCTGGGGGCGCGACGAAGAAGGCGTGATTGGCGAAGCAGATGAAGGCTCGTTCGACAGGGGCGTAGTGACCATTCGCCACTCCCATCAAAAGGCCCGGCAATCCGGGCATTAAAAAAGACGAGCAGCGAGCCAGAGAGAATTAACCCCAGGCCCGCCGTCGGATAAATGTCGGTTTAACGACCAGACTTTACGCGGTTCCAAATGCGCGTACGAGCACGCAGCACATCTTGAGGCTTTTCAGCCTGCACGTATAGGTTTTGCATGACCTCGGTTTCTGGGTAGATAGCCAGGTCATTGATGATCTCTTCAGAGAGATATTCATTGGCCGCCGCGTTAGGATTGGCATAACGCACGTACTCGGTAATTTCAGCGGCGATTTCCGGGTCGAGGATAAAGTTAATAAAGGCGTGAGCGTTTTCAGTGTTAGGTGCATCGGCAGGTACTGCCATCATATCGAACCAGAGCGCGGCGCCTTCTTTAGGAATGCTGTAGGCGATGGTGAAATCACGCCCTGCTTCTTCGGCACGATCGGCGGCCTGGAAAATATCACCCGAGTAGCCAGCGGCTACGCAGATATCACCATTCGCCAGATCGGACACATAGCGGGAGGAGTGAAAATAGGTCATGTCGTCGCGAACGCCGGCAATCAGTTCACCAGCGGCTTCAATATCGTCCAGATTTTCACTCAGGGGATCAAAACCCAGGTACGCCATGGCGGGCGAGAGCATTTCATCGGCAGAATCCAGCATCGACAAGCCGCAGCCTGCTTCGCTCAATGCAGCGGTTATTTCAGGATCAAACAGCAGTGCCCAGCTATCTACCGGTGCGTCGTCACCCAAAATTTCTTTTACCCGGTCAACGTTATAGCCGATCCCATTAGTACCCCACATATAGGGAACCGAGTATTCGCTACCGGCATCGATGGTTTCCAGGTTGGCCATCAGTTCGGGGTTAAGGTTGTCTAAATTGGGCAGCAATTCATGATTGAGCGGCTGAAAAACACCTGCCTTCACTTGGCGGGTGAAGTAGTAGGTAGAAGGAACCACTACATCGTAGCCGGAACGTCCGGCGAGCAGTGCGGCATCCAAAATTTCATTGCTGTCATAAACGTCATAAGTCACTTCAATGCCGGTTCGCTCGGTAAATTTTTCCAGCGTTTCCGGAGCAATGTAGTCTGACCAGTTAAACACCCGCACCTCTTCGGCGTGGGCAGCGCTAGCCGCTGCGGCGAATGAGATAGCCGCAACGGCCGCGGAAAGTTTGTGGATGTTCCCCATTATCACTGCTCCTGTTGTCTTAGCCATTCACTAAACAATTCAGCCAAATGTTTTGCCAATTTTTTTACCAAATGTGCCCTACCGCTGTCGGAAACAGCCGTCAGCGGCTAACAATAGCGTAGGCCATAATGCTGACCGTGCGAATTTTGCGGTGCAGTGACGCCTACCGCAAGCCAATGTGAAAAATTCTTGTATTTTTGTCTAACGCCCCCATTAATTGTCTAGCAAAACAGCGACCTTTGATTCGCCAATAGGGTAATGCTATTAGCTGGATGGCTTTTTTTAATTTTAGACATTAGTCGTTAGCCGTTAGCATTAGCACTACTTTATAAACCCTACACTCATGACAACTGGAGATTATCTGAATGTCCTTGATCAACACTGAAGTAAAACCGTTTAAAGCCACTGCTTACCTGAATGGCGAATTTGTCGATGTGACTGAAGCGGATCTACAAGGCAAGTGGTCTATTTTCTTCTTCTACCCGGCCGACTTTACCTTTGTTTGCCCCACTGAGCTGGGCGATTTGGCCGATAACTATGCCGAGTTCAAGAAGCTGGGCGTTGAAATCTACAGCGTTTCAACCGACACCCACTTTACTCACAAAGCGTGGCATGACAGCTCAGAGACTATCGGCAAGCTGCAGTACCCAATGATCGCCGATCCCACACTACAGATTTCACGTAACTTCGAAGTGTTGATTGAAGAAGCGGGGCTCGCTGAGCGTGGCACTTTCGTTGTCGACCCCGACGGTAAAATCCAAATTGTCGAAATCAACGCTGGCAACATTGGCCGTAACGCCGAAGAGCTGCTGCGTAAAGTGAAAGCTGCTCAATACGTTCGTGCCAACCCGAACGAAGTGTGCCCGGCTAAATGGAAAGAAGGCGAAGAAACACTCGCGCCCTCGCTGGATCTCGTAGGCAAAATCTAAACTGCCCACGGCTGCCAAACGGACATTTTTTAAGCCTCTAGTAGCTCTATTTGGCAGCGCGACACCCGGGCACCAGCTCGGGTGTTTTTTTAAGGGCACGTTTTTACTGTGTGTCCTGTGATCAAACACCGACATGTTTACTGCGAGGAAGCGATCGTCATGCTGGACGCCAATTTAAAATCCCAGTTAAAAGCGTATCTGGAAAAAGTGACTCAGCCGTTCGAGATCGTTGCCTCCCTCGATGACGGTGCCAAGTCACAAGAACTTCTCGGCCTGCTTGAGGACATCAGCAGCCTGAGCGATAAGATTACCCTACACAGCGATGGTCAGGACGCCCGCACGCCATCGTTTGCGATCAACCGCCCTGGTGAAGAGACTGGCGTGGTGTTTGCCGGTATCCCCATGGGCCACGAGTTCACGTCGCTGGTGTTGGCACTGCTGCAAGTCGGCGGCCATCCACCTAAAACGTCTACTGAGCTACTCGACCAAATCAAAGCCCTCGACGGTGAGATGCTTTTCGAGACTTACTACTCGCTCTCGTGCCAGAACTGCCCTGACGTGGTTCAAGCGCTTAACCTCATGGCTATCTTCAACCCGAACGTTCGTCACGTCGCTATTGACGGGGCTCTGTTTCAGGACGAAGTTGAGTCGCGGGAAATCATGTCAGTGCCAAGCATCTATCTGAACGGTAAGCCGTTCGATCAAGGCCGCATGACCCTTGAGCAAATTTTGGTCAAAGTTGATACAGGTGCCGCAGAACGCGATGCCAAAAAGCTAAACGAGAAAGCCGCTTTCGATACGCTTGTCATTGGTGGTGGCCCGGCAGGCGCGGCAGCCGCTATTTACTCAGCACGCAAAGGCATTAACACCGGCATTGCCGCTGAGCGTTTCGGTGGTCAGGTGGCTGACACCATGGGAATTGAAAACTTTATCTCCATTTCCCATACCGAAGGCCCCAAGCTGGTTAGCGCGCTTGAAGAGCACGTAAAAGATTACGAAGTCGATGTCATGAACCTGCAGCTTGCCACAGCATTTAAAGCAGCCGAGGCTGAAGGTGGGCTGCACGAAATTACTTTGGAGTCGGGTGCGACGCTTAAGAGCAAAACCCTGGTACTGGCGACGGGTGCCCGCTGGCGCGAAATGAATGTGCCCGGCGAACAGCAGTACCGCAACAAAGGGGTGGCTTACTGCCCTCACTGTGACGGCCCGCTGTTCAAAGGTAAGCGGGTAGCGGTGATTGGCGGAGGTAACTCTGGCGTTGAAGCGGCGATTGATCTGGCGGGTATTGTCGGCCATGTCACGCTCGTAGAGTTTATGGGTGAGATGCGCGCCGACGCGGTGCTGCAGAAAAAGCTCAAGAGTCTGCCTAACGTCGATATTATCCTCAACGCACAAACCACCGAAGTAACGGGCGATGGCAGCCGTGTGAATGGCTTGAACTATAAAGACCGCACCACCGATGAGAGCAAATCCATCGCGCTGGAAGGTATTTTTGTTCAGATTGGTCTGGTGCCTAACACCGAGTGGTTGAAAGGTTCTCCAATAGAAATGACGCCCCGCGGTGAGATCATCGTCGATGCTCACGGTATGACATCGGTGCCCGGCGTCTTCGCTGCAGGCGATGTAACTACCGTGCCCTACAAGCAGATCATCATCGCCATGGGCGAAGGCGCCAAAGCGTCGCTGGGCGCTTTCGACTACTTAATTCGTAATTGAACCATGATAAAACGAAGCCCGCTGATTTTCAGCGGGCTTTTTGGGTTTTGACATCAGCGACGACGCCATTAAGACACGCCATTAAGACTTAGACGGGACTTCTCCCAGCACTTCGGGAATGGTGGTTTTCACATAACGCCCTGGCGCAGGCTCGATCACCTTGAGCTCGCCGTCACCGGGTTGACGTACAGGCACCATTTTTTCGCTATCGGCATAGCCATTGTCGGTCATCCACGCCTGCCAGTGAGGCCACCAGGAGCCCTCCTGAGCCGTAGCACTTGCAAGCCACTCCTCATGGTTTTCAGGTAGTGTGTCGTTAGTCCAGTAGCCATACTTATTTTTATTAGGCGGGTTGACGATACCTGCGATATGACCCGAGCCGCCTAGCACAAAGGTAACCGGCCCTTTGGGTAGCAACGCCCCATAGTAAGTACTGTTCCATTTGGCGATGTGGTCTTCTTTGGTGGAAACGAAATAGCTGGGAGCCGACACCTTGCGCAGATCAATTTTCACGCCATCCAGCTCAATGCCGCCGGGCTCAACCAAGCGGTTCTCTAAGTACATATGGCGTAAATACCAGGCATGGGTACCTGCGGTTAAATTGGTACCATCGGTATTCCAGTAGAGTAGATCAAAGGCGGCAGGCGTCTCACCCTTCAAGTAGTTATTAATGTAGAACGACCAAAACAGGTCATTCTCACGCAACAAGTTGAAGGTGTAAGCCATCGAGCGGCCATCAAGGTAGCCCTTCGCTTCTAGCGTTTGTTCAATCCCTTCAACCACCCGCTCATTGAGAAATACACCGATATCGCCAGGATCACGGAAATCCTGCAGCGTGGCCATATAGGTCACCGACTTTACTTTGCGCCCACGCCGAGTGCTGGTGAGGTACGCTACCGTCGATGCCGTTAACGTGCCGCCGACACAGTAGCTGAGTAGATTAACCGATTTCTCGCCACAGGCCTGCTCGATAGCTTCTATCGCGCTGATCGGCCCCATCTGCATATAGTCAGCCCAGGTGATATCGCGATGCTCCGGGCCAGGATTACGCCAAGAGATCAAGAATACCGTATGGCCTTGATCCACCAGCCACTT
Source organism: Vreelandella sedimenti (assembly GCF_013416325.1). Lineage (GTDB taxonomy): Bacteria > Pseudomonadota > Gammaproteobacteria > Pseudomonadales > Halomonadaceae > Vreelandella > Vreelandella sedimenti. The sequence goes on along the minus strand of NZ_JACCGK010000022.1, from coordinate 17,473 downwards.
CACCATTGAGTTATCTTCGCGCAGATCGAGAATGTAATACTTATTGATCCACGGCGGCACCATTAGCAACGGCGTTTTAAAGGTCTTTTCCGTCGTTGGCGTATATTGGATCAACTGGATCAGTTCATTTTCATACACCACCGAACCGGGCGTTACCGCAATGTTTTCGCCCACGCCAAAGGCAGCGCGGTCTGTCATGCGGACGTTGATACCTTCACCAGAGTTACCTAAATCTTCACGTAAACGGGCTAAACCATCCACTAGGTTTTGACCACGGGTCTCAATAGTGCGGCGCATAACCTCTGGGTTGGTGGTCATAAAGTTAGTTGGCGCCATCGCATTGACCAACTGGCGGGCGTAAAACATCAAGTTACGCTTCTGGGTTTCATCCAACCCACTTAAGCTTTCAACCAGCTCTTCTACCATCTGCGAGAACAGTAAGTACTGCTGCATAATGGCCATGTAGTGAGGGTCTTGAGTCCATGCTTCATCTTTGAAGCGACGGTCACTTTTAGCCGGGGTAATCAGCGGCGTTATTTGCTCGCCAGCCATGCCACGCAGGGCTTGCTGCCACAATAGCCACTGGTCTTGAAGCAAACGGTTCTGGGTTTCCCACAGCAGCGTAGGGTTTTGCATTAATGACTGCGCACCCGCTTCAAAGCTTTCACGCATATCACTGTAAATTGAGTCGGCGGCTTCACTGGGCGCAATACGGGAAAGCAGATCCTGCATCAATCCTTGGTACTGTTCGCTAATCTCTTTAAGCTGATTATTCCAGGCTTCTATCTCCGCTGGAGATAACCCTTCAGGCAGTCCTTGAGAGAGTCTTTGAGAAAGTCCTTGAGACAGGCTGTCAGATAGCCCTTGTGATATTGCCTGGAACGGATTGTGCCACGCTGACTGCATACTCATTCTCCCTACGCCTATCTTCGGGCGCACCGACCACTTTGGCTATGTAAGCATATATAAATTTAAGCTTATAAATGCATCGCGGCGCCCTTGAGCGCCGCGATGAAGTCACTAATCAGCTTTTGCGCGATGACTGACTAGAGGCTTTGGCAGGTTGCTCGCTTTTAGTAGCAGCCTTGGCTTGCTCGGACATTTGCTGACCGGCTTCGCTGAACATTTTTTCCATTTCAGACTTAAACTGCAGGCTCATTTCGCTCATGACACGCGCGTCTTCCTGCATCTGCTGGGAAAGCTCGTTCATCATTTCAGCTTGCTTGGTGCCAAAATCACGCAGGCTTTCTGCGTCTTGAATTTCAGTGGCGCTACGGATGCGCTCTGTACCCATCTGGCTGTAGCGCTTCATGGCTTCCAGCTGATACTGGGTCATTTTTTCCATGTTGTTGAGCATCAGCGAATTAATTTTACGCATGGGCTCAAACATTTGCTTAGTTTGGGCGTTGAAGGCGTCCATCATATTATCTTGCATAGTGTCTGCTCCTGTTTAGTTCCTTGGCATGAGCCTTGGAGTGACTCATAGTGATCTAACTGATCTTGCCTTACCTTGATTTGCTGCACTGCAAAAAGAGTAGTCCTTGGCATGCTGCATTGCAACAGCGACACTGTTTTAAGTAGCTGCATTCAGTAACGCTGCAAAAACGTCTCTGCATTGCCTCTCTCATATCGCCATTAGCGATCTTTACCAAGCGCTTTCTCACTTCCCCACAATCTATTTTTGCCAGTCTATCGTTACTGATTTATGAATCACTGCGCTTGGATGTTGAGCGTGTGCTTGAGCCGGAACGTGAGCGCGACGACGCTGTTGACTTGGCCTTACCACCACTACTGGTACTTTTATTGGCACTATTATTAGTACTGCTCGCCCTGGAACTCGCCGCACTGCTTTTAGTGCTGGTGTTACCACCCTGCTCAGACGCACTGCCGTTAGCCGAAGAGGTACTAGTGGAATTAGTGCTGGCACTGCCCGCTTGGCGCAACATATCCAACATCATTTGCTGATAAGTGCCGAAGTTGGCTAGCCCTTGAGACAGCCCTTCAGATAGCCCTTGAGAGAGCCCTTGCTGCATCATCGGCTGCTGGAGAAAGGGCCTCATAAGACTCATGGGGTCGTAGCCCTCTACCCCAGACTCCATTTGCCGCTGGATATTTTCCAGCAGATTTTTCTGGAAGGCTTCGACATCCGGCAACCCCAGAGATTGGCGAAACTCGTCCGGGGTAAGATCAAACTCAACGTTAATCTTCATAGGCGGCTCCTGCACTGTTTTGTTTGAGTGTAGCAGTGAACTGCAAACCTCACCGTATTGCGTTAGCGCTGGGATAAACGCGGCGTATCAACGCTCACCTCACTATTCTGGCCGCGATGACGCAGCCAGTGATCCAGCAACGTAATCGCCATCATCGCCTCAGCAATGGGCGTTGCGCGAATACCCACGCAGGGGTCGTGACGCCCTTTGGTAATCACTTCGACGGCCTGTCCATGGATATCGATAGAGCGGCCAGGTGTGGTAATGCTGGACGTCGGTTTTAGCGCTAAGCGAGCCACAATGGGTTGGCCGCTGGAAATACCACCCAGTACGCCTCCAGCATGATTGGAGTGAAAGCCTTCAGGCGTCATCTCGTCACGGTGTTCACTGCCCCGCTGGGCCACACAACCAAACCCTGCGCCTATCTCCACACCTTTTACCGCATTAATACTCATCAAACCATGCGCTAGGTCAGCATCCAGGCGGTCAAACACCGGTTCGCCCAGCCCTACCGGCACCCCTTCGGCAATCACGGTGATCTCGGCACCTACCGAATCCTGATCGCGGCGCAGCTGATCCATATAGGCTTCCAGTTCGGCGACGCGCTCTGGATCGGGGCAGAAAAAGGCATTTTTATCCACCGACTCCCACTGTTTAAAATCAATCTTAATGGGGCCTAGCTGGCTCATATAACCGCGAATCTGAACACCTTGGGTGGCCAAATATTTCTTGGCAATCGCCCCTGCGGCTACTCGCATAGCAGTTTCACGGGCGCTGGAGCGCCCGCCGCCGCGGTAGTCGCGGTGGCCATATTTATGGTGATAGGTGTAATCCGCATGCGCTGGCCGAAACTGCTCTTTGATTTTTGAGTAGTCGTTAGAGCGCTGGTCGGTATTTTCGATTAACAGGCCAATAGAGGTACCGGTGGTCTTGCCTTCAAACACCCCTGACAGGATGCGCACCTGATCAGGCTCTTTACGTTGGGTGGTATGCCGTGAACTGCCCGGCCGACGGCGATCCAGATCGTGCTGCAAATCTGCTTCGCTTAACGGTAACCCAGGCGGACAGCCATCAACGATCGCGCCGAGCGCAGGGCCGTGGCTCTCACCGAAAGTAGTGACGGTAAATAGTTTGCCAAACGTATTGCCAGACATGGCGGTTAGTTCCTCACTGGAAAGACGCCGCATGGGCGTCGAGTTCAGCGGCGCTCAAGGCAAATACGCCCTGGCCGCCACGCTCGAATTCAAGCCATAGGAAAGTCACGTCGGGAAACGCCGCTTCCACATGGCGATCAGAGTTGCCGACTTCTACAATCAGCCAGCCCTCATCGGTTAGGTGTTCCCGCGCTTCACGCAGTATGCGCCGGACAATATCCAAGCCATCGTTGCCTGCCCCCAGTGCCAAGGAGGGCTCATGGCGGAACTCAGCAGGCATGGTGGCCAGGTCACGGGCATCAACATAGGGCGGGTTGGAGACGATGAGATCAAAACGTCGACCTTCCAAGCCGCTGAATACATCCGACTCCACCGCTCGCACCCGGTCTCCCACATCATGGCGGGTAATATTTTGCCGTGCCACGGCCAGGGCATCCTGGCTGATATCAGCAAGCGCCACTTCGCAGGTGGGCAAATAGAGTGCCGTAGCAATGCCGATACAACCGGAGCCAGTGCATAGATCCAGTACGCTAGCGGGTGGCTCTTCGGGAAACCAGGCGGCAAAGCCGTCTTCAATCAGCTCGGCAATCGGCGAGCGCGGAATCAGCACGCGCTCGTCAACGCTAAACGGGTGACCGGCAAAGAAGCTTTCGCCGAGCAGATAAGGCAGCGGGCGGCGGGTGGTAACACGTTCCCGCGCCAAGGCAATAATCCGCTGGCGCTCCACGGGCAGCAGCCGCGCTTCTAGCACACTGGGGTCGATATTCCACGGCAGGTGCAGCGCACCCAAGCAGAGTGCCACCGCCTCATCCCAGGCAGAATCGGTACCATGGCCGTAGTGCAGGCCCGCCAGATAAAACTCGCTGGAGACCCAGCGCAGGTAGTCGCGCAGCGTAAAGAGCTGGCTCACCAGCAACGACTCCGACAGGGAAAGGGTTGAGTGAGAATGCTCAACGTTTAAATGCGTGGTCACAGCGGCTCCTGGTTAACGATAATCATGACTGCAGGCAATAGAAGCTGAGCCATATGACGAATAAAAGATTGTACCTTTCACGCCGCCCGGTTCACAGCAACGCTCAGCCCGCTATACTGTGCTTCTTTAACTGTTTCACCTGTGCTACCCCATTTTTCTGCCACCCGAGCCTGACATGACGCGACACCGCCACCTGCCGAATGATGACGATATCAGTGCCTTCCGCGACGCCTTGAAGGCGGCGGGGGTACGCCCTATCGCCACCAATCAGGCCGACCCAGGCAAACCCAAGCGCGACGTTAAGGCCCATGAAGCACGGCGCAACGCGGCAGTCGAGAGCAGCGCCCCTCAATCCAGCGGGCGCACTTCGGATGGCCGGGTGGAAGCCGTGCGCCCCTCAGAGTACCTCGAGTTCAGCGTGCCCGACTTGCCATGGCGTACGTTTAGCCAGCTAAAGCGCGGCCAAACCGCATGGCAGGCGGGGCTTGATCTGCATGGTTATACGCTGGAGGAGGCCCGCGCGGAGTTGGAGAGTTTTCTGCGTGATTCAGCGGGGCAAGGTCTGCGCTGTGTGCTGGTGGTGCATGGCAAAGCGTGGGGTACCACCTCTGACTTTCCTGTACTCAAAAGCCATACCAATACCTGGCTACGAGAGTGGCCGGGGGTGTTGGCGTTCTGCTCGGCCATCGATATCGACGGTGGCACTGGGGCAGTGTACATCCTACTGCGCAAGCGGAGTCAGTAGCCGTTACTCGGTAGCATCGGAAGCGATACCGGGCATCCGGCGTTCCAGCGCTTCATCTGCCAAATGGCGGCCAAGACGAATCAAATCTCGGCCCCGGTAAAATTCGTAAGTACTACACACTGTTTTGGGGATTTCGATCAGCACATCGGGTGGATACCCCGCCACTTTGTACTTTGCCAACGCCGCCTGGGTAATATCGAATGACTCCAAAATCATATCGAGCTTGCTCCACTCGCGCTTGCCGCGCGCTTCAGTGGTTTCTTCTAGCTCTTTGTCGTCGTTCTCCCCGTTTGCGCCATCACCATTGCCGCCCAGCCCAGCCCACAGTTTTTGGGTAGCAGCACGCACCTCGCCTATCCAACTGCCCATGCGTTGATCGCGGTCGATCTCGCTTTGGGTGCGACTATCGGCGGCTTCCTCCTCTTTGGGCAGTAACTCCTCTAAGGTCACCGGCAATGGGCTATGGGCAGTCACATTAACTGCGACCACAAAGTCTGCTTGGTGCGCGGCTACCATGGGCATAATCGGCAGCGGGTTGAGCAGCCCGCCATCCACCAGCACCTGCTCGCCCAGATGAACAGGGGTTATAACACCCGGCACGGCCATTGAGGCACGAATCGCCTGCAGCAATGGGCCACTTTGAAACCACACTTCCCGTTGCCGCACTAAGTCTGTCGCTACCGTGGTAACGGGGATCGCTAGGTCTTCAATCAGAATATCGCCGACCAGCGCTTCCAGTTTGCTCATGACTTTGCTGGCACGCATCGCCCCCATCGAGCTCCAGGTTACGTCAACCAGCTTGAGCACATCCAGGTAGTCAAGTTGACATACCCAGTCACGGTATTCAGGCAGCTTACCTGCGGCATAAATACCGCCAATCACTGCGCCCATTGAACACCCTGATACGGCAATAATTTCAAACCCCCGCGCCTCCAGCGCCTCGATCACGCCGATATGCGCGTAGCCACGGGCGCCACCGCTGCCCAATACCAGAGCGACTTTATTACCACTGCTCACGTGAGCCAATTCATTCATGCTGCTTTCCTTTCCTAAACGGCACCAGTGTTACCCCAATGAACGCCGATAGCCGAGGCGACTTGCGCCACTGCTCTAGGCTCCAAGTGTAAATGATGCCCCCCCTTGAGCACCTTGCGGGTTAATCCTTTGGCCGCTTGCCGTGCCTCTTGAGCCCATTTTCGCTCGCCTAAAATCCCCTGCTCGCCTTCTATCAATAGCAGCGGAGCGTTAATTTCCGCCAGTAGCGATAGCACTTGCTGCGGAGTAAAACGCACCAGGGACGGCTTAAGTAGCCGGCTGTCGGTGCGCATTTGCACATGCCCGTCGGCAGTAGGCTGGGTGTTACGCTCTACTAACGGTGTTGCCGTGATGCTATCCATCGGTGTAACTCCACCAGCAACACGCGCAGCGACAGCACTCTCGATATCGGGGTAACGCGGCGCTCGTGATAGCGGCCGACGGTAGGCTGTAAGTCCCTTACGCAGCTGGTTGGCAGTCTCTTCAATGGGCGTATTGAGCGCCCCAAGTCCATCAATTAGCGTTAGCCGCTCGACACGCTCAGGTAACGAAGCGGCGAGCAAGCAGGCCACTGCCGCCCCCATGGAATGGGCCAGTAAGCTGGTTTGCTCCAGACCCAAGGACTCCATGGCATCCAACACGTCATGGCAATAGTCCCAAAGGGCATAGTCACCGCCCTGTGGTGCGTGTGCCGAATGACCATGGCCGCGAAAATCCAGCGCCACAATGCGAATATCCAACGCCTCTACCAACAGCGGGGCTAACCGGGTAAAGCTGGCCGCATTATCCAACCAGCCGTGTAAGGCTAACCAAGTTGGGGCGTCAGCATGGCCCCAGCTCAGCGCCGCTAAGCGACCTTGGGCAAGCGAAAGCAGCTTTGGCGCAACAGAGAGCGCTGCCGGGGTGGTGTGGGGCATAAGTAAAAGTCCTGAATAAACAGCTAATAATCCTAAACAAACGGTCGCGTCACTGGGCCAGCAAGATGACGGCGTAGGCGACAAACGTTACCATGCTAGGAATATTTCACCTCAACATAGTGTTGGTGCCGTTATGAAACCACGTCGTGATACCCGCGCCCGTAATATGGTCTTTTTTGTTGCTGTCATCAGCGCCACCGTTGTCGGTTTTTGGCTGGCCCGCTGATTCATAAGTCGTCAAAGCCTCATCGAATTAAGCTTCACCCAGTAGGCCCAGGCTGGCTGCCGGCGCCTGACGACGCAAACCCCGCGAAAGCGCATGCCCAATGACACCGATCAATAGCGCCCCGCCAACGGGAAGGAAAACCCATAGTCCCAGGTGCAAACGCGGGGTAAGATCCAGCAGGTAAATATACAGTACGGCTGAGGTTAGCTCCGCAAGTACTGCGCCCATCAAACCACTGGCAAAACCCAACAGCGCGTACTCAGCTCCCTGTACCCGTGAAATCATTCTGCTGCCTGCGCCAAATACGCGCAGCAGGCCGCTTTCATGGGCACGCACCGGGCGGCTTGCGGTCAGCGCGGCATACAGCACGCTAATCCCTGCCAGTAGCACCAAGGCGAGCACCAACTCCACTGCCCGGGTGACCTGGGCAAGCACATCCCGCACCTGACCTAAAATCGCGTCCACATTAAGCAACGAGACGCCAGGAAAGTCGGTGATCAATTCACGAATCAGTTCCTGTTCCGCCTCTGGCAGGTGAAAAGCGGTAATGTAACTATGGCCAAACTGCTCCAGCACGTCCGGCGGGAAGATGACGAAGAAATTAGGCTGGAAGCTATCCCAATTCAGACTGCGCAGGCTGGTAATTTGGGTAGTGATCTCGTCGCTACCCACCGAGAAGGTCATCTCATCACCAATGCTTAGTCCAAGCCTTTCGGCGAGCCCATCCTCCATTGAGATGGGTACTGGCTCCAACTGTGGCGCTGTCTCCACGGCACTCATCCAACCTTGGCTTTCATCGCTGCTCTCACTGCCTGAGTTGCTACCCAGCTGCGCCGGCGTGAACCACTCGCCAGCCACCACTTGGTTGCCTTCTGGCACTTCAGATTGCCAAGTAAGGTTGAGTTCGCGGCGTAGCGAGTTGTCGCCACGGGCATCCGGCGGCACGGCCTCTCTGGGTGGCTGATCATTGATCGCGATCACTCGCCCACGCACCATCGGGTAGAGGGTGCTTTGGGTTTCCACGCGCGGCGAAACCGCCGCTTCAAAAGGGTCACGCTCGGAGGGCTGAATATTGATGGCAAAGTAGTTGGGCGTATTTTCAGGCAGTTGATCCTGCCAGGTGCTTAGCAAATCGCCACGTACCAAGACAATCATCGCCATGGCAAAGAAGGTCACCGAGAAGGCCAGCAACTGGCCTAGGCCCGCTTGGCGACGCCGTGCCAATTGACGTCCGCCTAAGCGAAGTGCCTGTGACCACTCACTGCGTCCCGAGAACCGCTGCACAGCACGCAATAGGCCGCTAAGCAACAAGGCGCTAATCATCCAAAGCACGCCAAGCAGCAGCGCACCGCCGATCAACAGTCCAATCGCCAGTGGCAGGCTACCCGAGTAGAGCCAAAGCAACCCACCAAACACGATGCTCGCTACGCCGACGACCAGCCAGGCCGATGGAGGCAGTGGATCTAGCTCACGACGCAGTACTTTTAGTGCGCTGACTTGCTTGATACGTAACAGCGTTGGCCCGGCAAATCCAACGAGCACGGCAAGCGCGGTAAAGACCCCCAACCCAAGTGGCATCAGCCCCGGTGGCGGAAGTGTCATGGGTAGAAAACTCACCAACAGCCAAATCAGCACCGCTTGACCAAGAAGGCCAAGCAGCGCTCCGATGACTGCCGCGACCAGTGCCAAGCCGAGTAACTGAAGGGTGAAAATCGTCACTAACTGACGCTGGCTGGCACCAAAACAGCGCAGTAGCGCAGCGGTATCCAAATGGCGCTCGACATAACGCCGGGTAGACATTGCCACGGCCACACCCGCGAGTAATACCGCCGCTAACCCGGCTAATCCCAGGTAGCTTTCTGCCCGCTGTAACGCATTGCCAAGCTGGGGGCGGTCAACGCGAACATCCCGCACCTCTACTCCGTTGCGGCGTAACTCAGCAAGCAAGCTTTGCACTTGATCGAGCGCCTCCGGCGGGCCTGCGGCTAGAATTTCAAACTCAATCCGCGAGCCCTCTTGAACCAGGCCCGTTGCCTCGACATCTGCCGTATTGAGCATCAAGCGCGGGTTAAAACTACCAAAACCACCGGATTGATCCGCTTCGCGCTCGATGATCCCCGTTACTGCCAGTTCAGTTTGACCCACCTGTACTCGATCACCCAGCTCGATTTCGACCAGTTCCATCAAGCGTGGATCCGCCCACGCCTCTCCTGGCGGAGGACCAGAAGCAATTTGCTCGGTGCCATCGCCAAAGTCTACGTAGGAGACACCGTAGTGAGGGTAGACTTCATCCACGGCTTTTAAGCTGGCAGGCTGAAAGCGCCCCTCGCGGCTAATCATCGACACCAAGTCCACTTGGTCGCTAAGCACAAAACCAGCGTTTTCCAAGCGCTCTCTCAGCTCCGCTGAAAAAGGGTCACGCTGCTCTAGCACCAAATCACCGCCCAACATCTGCCCTGCCTGGCGCTCCAGACCGCGCTCTAACCGATCAAGAAAAAACGCAATCATGGTGGAGGCCGCGACAGCCAATACCAGGGCAATAAATAGCGCACGCACATCAGCTGCGCGCAGATCCCGCTTGAGGCTGCGCATCGCCAAACGCCAATTCACATCACTCATTGCGCGCCCTCATCAATCGAAGCGGCAGTTGGCACGATGTTTTCAAGTACGGCTTCTAACTTGCCATGATCTAGTCGCAAGCAGCGATCACAGCGCCGCGCCAAGGCGTGGTCGTGAGTAACCAGTATAAGCGTAGTGCCCGCCTCACGGTTGAGCTGGAAGAGCAGATCAATGACTTGCGCACCGGTATCCGGATCCAGATTGCCGGTGGGTTCATCAGCAAATACCAGCTCGGGGTCGGTCACGAAAGCACGAGCCACGGCAACGCGCTGCTGCTCGCCACCAGAAAGCTGTTTGGGTAAGTGATTCACTCGCTCACCAAGCCCAACACGCTCCAACCACTGAGCAGCGGTTTGCGTTTCCCCGGCGCGGGGCGATAATTCAAGGGGCAACATGACGTTTTCAAGCGCGCTCAAAGTGGGCAACAATTGAAAGTTCTGGAATACAAAGCCTACTCGTCCGGCACGCAGCGCTGCTCGACCATCTTCATCCAAACGGCTTAATGCGTGCCCAAACAGCGTTAGCTCACCGTCGCTCGGCGTATCAAGACCCGCTAATAGCCCCAAAAGCGTTGATTTACCCGCACCGCTCTTACCCAGAATCGCTACACTCTCTCCCGCCGCTACGCTCAGCGACAGGTCGTGTAAGATGGTGAGCGAGCGTTCACCGCTGGTGACTTTTTTAGAAAGTTTGTCAGCGTGCAGCACGGCTTGCCTAACAGCGCCGCGGGGAACATCGGCTACCGCTTGATTGTCGGTAGTAGCTTGGCGCTCACCTTGGGATGCCTCGCTCGACATGGATATATCCGTAGCAGCATTGGCAGCTTTATCTGAGGAACTTGAACTTGAAGAGCTTGAACTTGAGGAATAAGACATGAAGCGTGGCATCCCTATGGCATGGCATGGACTGAACCGCATGGTAACCGGATGGCTAGTGCTGCTGATAGTCACCTTTGCCTCATCGTCTATCAACGCAGAGCCTGTCAACGCAGACATAAACCCAGGCCCCACTCTGCTTGTGATGGGTGATAGCTTAAGCGCCGCTTACGGCATAGAGCGTGATGAGGGCTGGGTGAGCCTACTGGAAGAACGCTTGGCAGGTGATGCCCAAGTCATTAACGCCAGCATTAGTGGTGAAACGACGTCCGGAGGATTACAAAGGTTCACTGACCTTCTCGGACAGCGGGAGCCGGATATTGTTCTCATTGAGCTGGGCGGCAACGATGGTCTACGCGGCTTATCACCCAATCAAATGCAGGCAAACCTAGCCAGTATGATTGAGCAGAGTCAAGACGCTGGTGCTCAGGTGCTGCTGCTGGGGATCGATATCCCGCCTAACTATGGCCAAGCATACCGAGACGCCTTCACCGGGGTTTTCCACTCGCTGGCGGAAGAGTATGACGTTTCCCTAGTGCCTTTTTTATTGGAAGATATCGCCCTGAACGAGGCGTTAATGCAGAGCGATGGCATTCACCCTACCGCCGATGCTCAGCCGATTATCCTCGACAATGTATGGCCCGAACTTGAGCCGCTACTTGATTCCCTATTAGAAACAACGCATCAGGCAACGATTCAATAACCCCAGCCTTTTGACTGAGAGGTGTAGCACTTCCACCCGTCAGCTTGTAATCTTAAGCCCTATTTGGCGGTTACTAACGGCGACTCATGCCTGCATCCTCGCATCACACTCCTACATTCTCGCGTCGACAGTTCTTAGCAACAGTCGGCGCGCTTTGGTTAGGCGCAGGTCTTGGCATTCATCCAACGCCTGCCGCAGCGTTTGATCCGCAACGCCTACGCCAAAGCATGCAGCAACAGTATGGGCAGGCTGGTTTGTCCGTATTAGAGGAGTGGTTTAACCTGCTTCAACAGCTACAAAACCAAGACGTTCAAGCCAAGCTGCGTGGGGTTAATGACTTCTTTAATCGCCGCATCCGGTGGATTGACGATATCCAGGTGTGGGGGCAAGAGGATTATTGGGCTACGCCTTTGGAAGCAATGGGTAAAGGCCAGGGAGATTGCGAGGATTACTCCATTGCCAAGTACATTACCCTTAAACAATTAGGCGTTACTAGCCAGTACCTACGCATGATTTATGTCCGTGCGCGCATTGGGCGTAGTCAAATTACCCAAGCCCACATGGTGCTAGGCTACTACTCGTCCCCAGATGCAGAACCGTTGGTGCTAGACAATATTGTACCGTCTATCACCCCTGCCTCTCAGCGTACGGATCTCGACCCACTGTTTAGTTTTAATAGCGATGGACTTTGGGCAGGTGGTTCTTCTGAATCACGCGCTGACCCATTGGCTCGGCTATCACGCTGGCGCAGCGTCATCGAACGTATGCAAACCCAGGGTTTCATTTAAGAGGAATTGGCACGATGTCACTTATCAAACAACTTTGGATTGCCATTATCGCCCTGCTGCTGCTGTCGTTCATTGGTAGTCTCGCCATTAGTATTACCACTAGCCGCGATTATATCGAACAGGAAGTGCGCATTAAGAACGCAGACAATGCTACCGCTCTGGCGCTTTCAATGAGCCAGCTCGATAAAGACCTTGTCACCCTCGAACTGTTAATCGCAGCTCAATTTGACACCGGCTACTACCGCCGAATCACCCTGCGCAATACGGACGATAGCGTGCTTATTGAGCGCTCAGCCGAAGAGTACAGTGGCGATGTGCCCGCCTGGTTTCGTCAGCTTATTGAGTTTGATGTGCCCAACGGCACCGCGACGATTCAAGATGGCTGGCGACAGTACGGTACGTTGGAGCTTGAGAGCCAACACAGTTTTGCCTACGCCTCTTTATGGCGCAGCATGCTGGAACTCGCTGCCTGGTTTTTACTTGCCGGAGTGATTAGTTTAGCAATTGCTACCGTGATCGTTCGTGGTATTAAGCACCCCCTTTCCCGCGTCGTCACTCAAGCTCAGGATATCAGTGCGCGGCGGTTTACCACTATTAAAGAGCCACGCACGCTGGAGTTACGCCAAGTCACTCAAGCAATGAACGTGCTGTCTGCCAATGTCCATCAGATGCTCAGTCATGAAAGCCATAAGTTGGACGAGTTACGCCGCCATTTGCAGCATGACCGAGTCACCGGTGCGCTGAATCGCGATGTGTTTATGGGTAAGCTTTCGTCTCAATTGGGCAGTGAAGATGCCCGCGCAACAGGCATGTTGATCATGGTTCGCGTCCAGGCATTAGAGTCACTCAACGAGCAGCTCGGCTACGCTGCCACCGACCAACTATTAAATACGCTAGTTACCCAGTTGGGGCAATTGGATAGTGCGTCGGCAGAACCAATGGTAGGCCGCCTTAACGGCAGTGATTTTATCTTTATGCTGCCGCTTATGGATGATGTTGAGGAACTTCGAATTCAGGTGATGGCAGCTTTAGCCGAGGTAGCCGCCACGCAGCCCGACGTGGAGGTTTATCTACCAACGGCGATTGTACCTTATGCTCCACATGATGATCGCGGCACACTGTTAGCCACTCTGGATGACGCTTTGGCACAAGCCGAAAGCCTAACGTCCTTTGAACAGGTAGTCGTGCGTCAGCGCAAGCGTATTTCACTCTACAGCAGCCATGCCGAATGGCGAAATGCACTGGAAGCAGCAATCCTGGTTGGCCCTGAGTTAGCATACTTCCCGGTAGTAGACGCTCACGGAGACATCATCCATTACGAATGCCCGGCTCGCTTACTGCTAGGTGGGGAGTGGCAAACCGCCGGTGTCTTTATTCCCTGGATAACTCGTTTTGAGATGGAGCCAGCGCTTGATTTAGCCGTAGTCAAAAAAGCGCTTGCTAATCTAGAAGATGATCTAAAACCGGTAGGCATTAACCTCTCTGCGGCATCGATCACTAATACACAGTTTGTTAACGAGCTACGGACTCTGTTGGCAGCACACCCACTATTGGCAAAGCAGCTCTGCTTTGAAGTGCCCGCCACGCTTAGCACGCACGCGATTGGCAGCTTACGGGGTCTTTGTACCGCCTTACGTCCCCTTGGTTGTACGTTTGGTATAGAGCATGTAGGGGCAGAATTCACCAAACTTGCAGACTTACACGATGTGGGACTTGCTTACTTAAAAATGGATAGCAGTCTAATTCACCAACTGCATGCTTCAAATGAGCAGCAAACCATCGTCCGCGGCATGGCCACGCTCTGCCATTCACTGGGCATTCAGGTGATAGGAGAAGGCGTCGCAGACGATGAGGAAATAGCCTGCCTGTTCCGTGTGGGTGTCGATGGAGCCACCGGACCAGGCGTACGTCTTTAACGCATAACCGCAATCGACGACGACTCTAGATAGTGTCGTCGTCGCTTAGCAAGCCTACATCATTTTTAACCCGCAAAGACTTACGTTCCATCACTTTCGCCTGTGCAGCTTCAGGCAGGTCAGTGAAAGTGATGACTCCCTTGTTTAGTAACACCTCAAGAATATCTTCTACCACCCTCACAAACGCTAAGTCAGACGCTATAAAGTGTGCGGAGGATCCTGGCTGATCAGCAAGGAATGCCAGTACCTCAGGTGAATCAGGGTCAATCGTTTCGTTGCACTCTGACGTTGGCTCTTTGCTGAGCATCAGGATCTCGCCGGATGTATTGCGTTTGGTGTAGAGCATGATAACCCCCTAAATGAAACGGTTCGCAATCAAGAAAGCCGCCCTTTTCAGGGCGGCCATCAAGCTAATCAGTAGAACAATTATAGATTATTGGTCGATTTTCAGTTGACCATCCGCGATCAGCTTAGCGATCAAATCCTCTCCATTATTGACCCCAAAGTCACTAAAAGATTTACCTTCAAGCGCTATCTGCTGATCAGCACCGCTCGTACTACCTTGAGCGCTGATATTAAGGACGACATTGCCTGCACCATCTTCCTCGGCAAAGATGTACTCGCTACTATCCTCCCCCTTCAGAAGATCAGAGAGGTCGAGTCTGTCAGCATTGTCGTCCTTACCGAACTCTCCCTGAGTGAAGTCCATTACCTGATCTGTAGCCGGCGTGTCAGTGGTGCCCTGATCCCCAAACTCCCACTTGAAGGTATCGGCACCAAGCCCACCAACCAGGATATCATCGCCAGAACCGCCAATTAGCGTGTCATTCCCACCTTGCCCAAACACGATATCATCGCCATCCCCTCCCATCAGAAGATCGTTACCGCCCGTCCCTGTAGCGTTATTAAACTCTTCATGATTTTCGCTGATGTACTGATGGATTTGCTCGGCAGAAACTTGGTTAGGATCTGCGATACCCAGTTGGCCTGCAATATAAGCCTTCATAGCCGGCAAGCCGTTACCTTCTATTCCCGCGAAGGTAACCTGATCTCCAAACAAGATATCATTTCCCTCACCTCCGGAAATTGTGTCATCGCCGGAAGGCAATTGGACATTTTCACCAAGTATGGCATCAGCAAGTTGCTCCGGATCGATATTCGACTGAACTATGCCATCAGAGTCATATGACTGAAGGCTATTTTCATTCAGTTCGTTGCCTAAACCGATTGCATTGACCGAGGACATATCCTCTAGCAGCGCAAACGCTTCCGATGAGTTCTGGACTACCGTATGTGTGGTGCTATTGCCATTACCACCAAGTACAGAAATCTCATAGCCACCTACCCCATCTGGATTGACCTGCCCGATGACTTCACCACTCGTCCAACCACGACCAACCCAACCTACGAAGGGTAGCCATATCCCAGAGTTAAAATTCCAATTAGATACATTACCGTTTACGTCGATGACTTCCCTGTCTTCACCATCAATGTTCATCGAATAAGCTTGACCAGGTACATAATCAATATCATCGATGTTCAAGTTCCAGCGGCTGTCTCCCCTCGAAGCGACAACAACACTCTCCTGTTCATGAGCCTGATAATATGTTGGCAAACCATCGGTAATAAAGTAGGTCAGGTTAGTGCCGGCATTAGCTTGGACAGTATCCGTAGCGAACCAGTTGGCAGTAGTTTTAAATGCATCTTCGTAGTTAGTACCACCACCTTGCTGGAATCCATCTAACACTGTCTGCAGTTTCGACAGCGCTTGTGGATCCGACAGATCAACACTGACATTTCTCCCTGCCTGGGTATCGAACTCTACCAAGAAGATGTTTACTGTGCCGGCGTTATCCTCGCCTACACTCTCTTTAAGAGTATTGAACACTTTGGTTAGCGATGCCTTAGCATTGGCAATATCGGCATTCGACATACTGCCCGATGTGTCTACCATGAACGCCAAATTGTAGTTTTCACCTGGTACTAACTGCAGACCAGCAACATCACCAATAATGATGTCATTTGCACTGGTACCCGTGATGGTATCACCACCGGGTGAACCCACCACGATATTATATTGCTCTACTGCGGTGGTATCAGTGCTTGTTTCACTGTCGATGACTTGCTGGTCTCCAGTAGCATCTTCGTATATCTCGCTGGAAGTTACCGTAGCCGTGATATCAAAAGCTCCGACACTCACCGGCACTTTCATCGTCAACATCAACTGATCGATGCTATCCCCAGTAGGATTAGCCACCAGCCAACTGCCATCCGGCTGCATAACGACACCCTCACCGGTCAGTTCAACTCCAGCTGGGATGTCCGTCAAAATAATATCCGAAAGTACCTCACTGCCATCAGTATCAGTTAACAGGGCAGAGAGTTCGACCTCGATAATGTCATAGCCTGTCTGGGCAATAGTGGTAGTCGCATCACTGGGCAACCTAGTGGAACCATCGCCAAATATAATCCCACGAATGTTGTTGACGCTAATGGTCACACCCGTTGCTAAATCGGTGATGGTTCCGTCATACCCAGAGTTTTGGTGCTGTTCGCCTAGATTAACGGCATAGCTCGTTAACGGCTTGTTTAAGTAGATATAGTCTTTGTCATCACCGTTGATCGAGTTGACTGCTTGGTTACCATTCACCAGCTTATTGAAGTCACCGATGAGCGCAATAACATCAACACCGTTAGTATTATTGTCACTACCAGGGTTTAGGTTGCCATCACTAAACGGTGGTTTGATAACCTCGCCAGTGATTCCTTCAGCACTGATGTCAGAGCCCTCAATAGTGATAGTAGAGCCGTTATGCTCAACCGTGATGACTGAGGCACGTACAGACTCAAGCGTGTCACCCAGCGACACTGAGATAGCGGGTGCATCGGCAACAGGCTTGATATCGATGGTGAGAGTAGCTTCAGTTCCTTCGTTGTGCGCATCAGTGGGTAGGAACTGCAACTGAGCATAGTCAGCTTCCTGGTTCCCTACCCCTTCACCACCATAGCTGTCGAAGCCTGATTCATTAGTGGTTGGCTTAAAGCGCAGTTGCCCAGCATCTATTTCCGCTCTGGAGAAGCTTGCATCCTCAGCCACACTCTGCCACTGACCACTGACATCTTGGAACTCCAATGTTCCAGAGGCTGGCAAATTAGTAATCACAATTCCCTGTTCAGCAGCAGGTGAATCGTCAGTGATATTAAAGTCACTCCATTTCAATACTAAAGCGGTGTCTTCCTCACCTGTTACTTGTCCACCCGCAGCCTCTGGGGCTACATCCACGCCGTAGTCACGCGCAGCGTCGGCGCTGT